>NZ_JBIVHU010000001.1:902342-1388300 GCF_044749345.1 Streptomyces sp. NPDC089424 | reverse complement strand
GCGGGGGGGGGGGTGGGGGTCAAGGGGGGGCGGGGGCGGGGGGGGGGGGGGGGGGGGGCCGCGCGCTGGGGGGGGGTGCGCGGGGGGGGGGGGGGGGCGCACCCGGGCGGGTGCCCGCCCCGCCGTCAATCGGTGACGGTCAGCTGCTGAGCGCAGTGATCGTGAGGGTGGCGCGGTATCCGCCCTTGTCGACGCTGTCCGGGATCTTCAGATCCAGGTCGGCGCCGAGCCTGGCGCCGCCCCGCGGGTGGCCCTGCTCGGCGGAGCTGAGGCCACGCGAGACGGACAGGCCCTGCCCGTGGTCGTCGTAGCCGGACGCCACCGGCTCACCGGCCGTGGCACCGGCGCCGCCGTCCAGGACGTACGGCTTCCAGCCCAGGAAGGAGCCGGAGAACGTCTTGTCGGCGTCGCGGAAGTCGCTCACGTTGGCCGCGATCGACCACGGGGCGAGCGAGCGGCGGCTGTCCGAGACGAGGATCGGGTTGATCTTGCCACCCGCGACGAAGTGGTCGCCGTTCTCCTCCTTGGCGGTACCGAGGTCCACCAGCCCGTTGTAGCCGTCGATCGTCCAGCCGAACTCGCCCGGGGCCGGGTTCGGGACGTCGACCTGCAGGTCCTGCTTGTCCCCGTGGAAGGGGTGCACGGTGACGTCGTCGACGTGCGAGCCGACCGGCTGGTCCGGGCCGGCCGCGCCGCTGCGGATGTTCTCGACCACGAGCTTGTCCTTGCGCACCTGGACCTTGACGTAGGTGCGGACGTGCTCCTGGCTCTGGACCGAGTTGTACCAGTAGCTGTCCGGGTTGAGCGGGTCGGCGCCGTTGCCCGCGCCGCTGGTCCCGCTGCTGTCCGGCTTGGAGATGTCGTAGTACTTCGAGCCCGAGGCGGAGTTGGCCGTCACGTACAGGACGCCACCGGGGCCCGGGTACACGTCGGCGGCACCCGGCTTCTCCGCCGGGTTCTCCTTCTCACCGTTCTTGATGAGGTAGCTGCGGGAGTAGCTGTGGTCGTGGCCCTGCAGGACCAGGTCCACACCGAGCTTGGAAAACGTTGTCGGGAAGTCGGTGCGACGCAGCTTGTTGTCGCCGTCCTTGGCGTGCGCGGCCGGCGAGTAGATCGCGTGGTGGTAGACGAGGACCTTCCACTTGGCCTCGTTGCCGTGCTTGTTGATGACGTCGGTGACGAAGTTGACGTGCGCCGCGTCGCCGCCGCCGTTGGCGGAGTTGTAGCTGTTGCTGTTCAGGTCGATGAACAGCACGTCCTTGTAGATGTACCAGTAGTCACCGCCCGACTTGGTGCCCGCCGGGTTCCCGTTGTCGTAGTACGGGGCCGAACGGTCGGTGTTCGGGGTGGTGAAGTGCTGCTCGTAGGCCTTGCCGCCGACGTCGTGGTTGCCGATGGTGGCGGCCCACGGGTACTGGCGCAGCTGCTCCGGAGCGAGGAAGGCGTTCCACTGGGACTCGGTGTTGGCCGTCTCGACCTGGTCACCGCCCGACACCAGGAGTTCGGCGTTCGGGTTGGCCTTCAGCGAGACGTCGACCGTGTCCTGCCAGCCGGCCTGGTCGTTCGCGATGTTGCCGGACGAGCCGATCTGCGGGTCGCCGTAGAACAGGAAGTCGTAGTCGCCTTCGAAGTCCTGCGTCGTGAAGGAGTAGGTGGCGGACCAGTTGCCCTCGCCGCCCACGCGGTAGGAGTACTGGGTGTGCTCCTTCAGGCCGGTGATCGTCGCGTGGCGGTTGTAGCCGCCGCTGGTCGCGATGTTCGCCGCGCCCATGGCGTCGAAGGTGGCCGCGCCCGTGGGGAACTCGTCGTTCACCAGCTGCGCGGTCGGCGCGACCTGGATGACCTGCGCCGTGTCCGCCGAGGAGTACCAGGTCACAGTGCGCTGCGACTCGTTGGCACCCACACCGAGTATCACGCCGCTGAGCGTCGCGGACTCGGCGGCACCGGCCGGGACGGCCATGCCGGTGCCCAGTGCGACGGTCAGCCCCAGAAACGCCGCAGTGGCCCCGGTGGCCATGTGGCGCCGCACAGGCCCGCGGGCCTGAGGGGAGTTGCTTGATCTCATGAGTTTCGTTCTCTGTTCCGTTGTGCACGCCTGAAACGTGCATGAGTGGAGATCTGCACGCTCACGCCGCCAAGTGATGATCCGGTGAATGGGAAACCGCCGAATGGTCGAGGACTGCCCAAAGTCGGCAAAGATCGTGGAAAGTGTCAAACTCCAGCCACACGTTGGACGAACCAGAGGAGTCCCATTACGCAAACTCCCGCCGACACCACGCCGGTGGCCAGCAGTCCGGCTTTCGGCGCGTGCCGGCGCAGCACCAGCAGCAGCGGGAACACCACGGCGATGACGGCCAGCTGCACGACCTCGATACCGACGTTGAACACCAGCAGCGACCACAGCAGCGTCCAGGACCACGCCGCCTCGATGCCCAGGGCGCCCGCGAAGCCCAGCCCGTGCACGAGGCCGAAGCAGAACACGACCGTCAGGCGGGACCAGCCGGCGCGGTCGAGGCCGAGGCGGCCGCCTTCCTGTCCCGCGGTCAACTCCGCCGCTCCGCCGCGATGGCGTCCCAGTCGCCACAGGTGCCAGCCGGCGACCACGGCGATCGACAGCGCGATGACGGGCTCGACGACGGCCGAGGGCACCTCGACGATGCCGAGCGCCGCCAGCATGAACGTCACCGAGTGCGCCACGGTGAAGCTCGTCGCCGCCAGCACGATCTCGCGCGGGCGGCGCGAACCGGCGATGAGGGCCAGCAGGAACAGCAGGTGGTCGACGCCCGTCAGCAGGTGCTCGGCACCCAGGCGGAAGAACTCCCAGAAGCGCTCGTACCAGGCCTGGGCCAAGGAGAACGACGGGTGCGCGGCGTCCAGCGCCGCGCTGCCCGAGCGGCCGTCGACGTCGTAGGTGACGATGGTCTTGACGCCCTTGACATAGCCCTCGGAGTCGGGGAACAGGGTGCTGCGCAGCACCTCTTCTCCGCCGTCGCCGGGGCAGGACCAGTCGAGGTCCAGGCCGGCGTACGGCACGCCCTCGCGCTGTCCCATCGTGAAACGGCCGCTCTGCGACGGTGTGCAGGACGCGCCGTCCGCGGTGACCGGGAAGTGGCCGGCGGCGTAGCCGACGGCGGATCGGGCGTGCGAGTTCAGCGCCGCGGCCTGAGCACGGGTGTCGCCGGACTCGAAGGCCGCCGTGCCTTCGCGGAAGAGGTCGTCGTCGTGTTCGAGGTCGGCGGCCGACACGACGTAGAGGTCGTACTCGAGTTCCAGGGTGGTGCGCAGAAGGCCGGTGTCGGACCGGGAGACATGGGCGTACACGGTCGAGGAGAAGCCGTGAGCGGCGGCGGGTTGCTGCCAGACGGCGAGGAAGGCGAACAGTGCCGCGACGATGACGAAGAGGGGGCGGCGTATCTGGTGTGACATGGTGCTCCTTCACGTTGCCACCGCAGCGTGCGCGCGTTCGCTGAACCCGAACCGGAGCGTCGAAGAACCCTTGGCAAACAAGTGTGCGGACGCGTTCGCTCGGGTGGATTCCGCGTGAAACGTGCGATGAGGATGAGGGCGCACCACCTCACCTCCCGGAGAACGATCACCTTGCGCCCCTTGCCCCGGTCCGTCGCCGCGCTGGCCGCGGCTGCCGTCCTCGCCGTACCGCTCGCCGCCTGCGCCTCCGGTGACGGCTGGTCACAGCCGCACCCCCGCCCCTCCGCCGTGGGCGTCGCGGGGCCGGGTTTCGTCGACCCGGCCGATCCGCCTGCCCCGGAGGCGACCGCGACTCCACGCCCCGGCTCGTGGTCCGGCCTCCACCCCTCCGAGGACTACCGGGTCGTCCTGGTCACCTCGGGGGACGACCGTCCGACCCGGACCCTGGTGGCCGCGGTCCAACGGTGGGCGAAGGACGAGGACGTCGACCTGCGCACGGTGACCGCCGCCCACGAGTCCGACGCCGTCCCTCGGATCGCCGAGGCCCTCGACATGCGGCCCGACCTCGTCGTCAGCGCGGGCAACGACCTCGTCGACGCCCTCGCCACCGTGACCCCTCATCACCTCTCCCAGCAGTTCCTCGTGGTGGGCGCGGAGCTCGCCGAGCCCACCGAGAACGTCACCTCCGTCGACTGGTCCGGCGCCTCGTTCCGCGGCGAGGGCCTCGGCATGTCCTCGACGTACGACCCGGCCTCCTTCACCTCGGCCCGCTGTGCGGCGGCGGTACGCGCCGGGGTCGCCTCGGTGCTCACGGGAGTGACGGGGATCGTGATCTGGCTCGACGCGGACTAGCGGTTCACCTGGGTTCGCCTGGCGGCACGCCCGTGGTCAGGTGCGCCAGTGGGCGGGGCCGTCGGGAGCGGGCCGGTAGGCGAAACGGCCTCCGGTGTGGAGGGAGGCGCGCAGATGGGCGCCGGTCAGGGGGGCCGTTGCCTCGATCCTCGTGAGGGCGGTCCGCAGGGCTCGGGTCGCGTTCACGCGGGCTCGTTCCGCTTCGTTGCTCCGGGGGCGGCCTCTCCCGCCGAGGCTGGTGTGCCGTCGCAGTTCGGCGAGCAGCGCGGTGCGCTCCACGCCCAACGCCCGCGCGCGGTCGGCGTCGCCGGCCCGGTCGGCGGCGTCGAGCTGCTCGTCGAGGACGCGGAGGTGGCGTAGATAGGCGGCGCGGCCCTCCGGGTCGAGCACGGGGTCGCCGGAGGGTGTGGGGAGTCCTGTGCCGCCCGCGACCAGGTCGAGCGCTGCGATGTCGCGGCCGGGTGCGGCGAGGAGGGTGTGCAGGTAGGTCATGCCGCGGATGTGGCGCAGCCGGGCCTGTTCGGATCCGGCCTCCAGTCGCCAGTCGTCCCCCTCCCGGACGAAGACCCAGGTGTCGGCGGAGGGTGTCAGGGCGCCGAGGAGGCCGTCGAGTCCGAGGCGTTCGGCGATCGAGCGCGCCGTGGCACGGTCCTCGTCGGCCGCCCGGGCGTCTCCCTGTCCGCCGCGGGCGGTCAGTGCGTCCGCGCGCGCGGCCGAGGTGTGGGCGAGCCAGGGCAGTGCGCCGATCCTGCGTTCCAGGCCGGCCGCGCGCCCCAGCAGGGCCACCGCCTCGTCGGCGCGGCCGAGCCGCAGGGCCAGGCGGCCGAGGTGGTCGTCGACCGGGCCGCTGACGGTGTTCGCGCCGCCCCAGACGACGAGCCGGCCCGCGTACGGGGTCAGCGCCTCGTGCAGGGCGTGGGCCGCCCGCAGGTCGCCGGTCCGGGAGGCCACCACCGCCAGGTCCGCGGCCGCCCCCAGCCAGCGCGGTCCCGATCCGGCGAGCACGGCGGGCAGCAGACGTTCGAGTTCGAGGCCGGCCTCGACGGTCGATCCGGCTTCCACCAGCAGCCGGGCCGCCGTCGCCTCGAAGAAGTGTCCGGGCAGCCGCCGGGCCATGGCCTGCCACGCCGCGACCAGCCGGCCGGCGTCGCCGCGCAGCACGGCGACCGCGCTGCGCAGGCTGCCCGCGAGCCGTTCGGTGTCCGCGAGGCCGGCCCGGCGCCCTCGTTCCTCGACCTCCTCGGTGAGTGCCGCCGCCTCGTCGAACCGGCCACGTACCGTGGCGAGCATCGCCTGGCGTGCCGGTACGACGACCGACGCCTCGGCATCACCGGCGAGTTCGGCGGCGCGCGCGTACGCGGTCAGCGCGCTCTCGGCGCGTTCGGTCTCGCCCAGTTCCATCAGTGCGACGAACCGCCAGAACAGGCCCCGGAGCTCGGCGTCGGTGTCACCGGCGCGACGGGCCTGTTCCACGATCGTCGAGGCGGTGGTGAGGCGTTCGCCGGCGGCGGCCGGGTCCCACAGGGCGTGCAGGCGGGAGTCGAGGACGGCGGCGATCGTTCCGGGGTCGCCGCTCGCCGTGGCCGACGCGGCCGCCTCTTCGGCGAGTCGGCGGCGTCGTGCGGCGGTGGACGCGTCGCCGAGCAGTTCGCGGGCGAGTCGCGCGAGGACGCGGGCGCGGGCGGTGGGGGGAAGGGGCCGCTCGGCCGCGGCCTCCAGCAGACGGACCAGGCGGGTGTCGACGTCGAGGAACCCGGTGCGCGACGGGGTGGTCAGAGCGAGGTGCAGGACGGGGTCGGTGTCCCCCGGAAGGCCGGCCAGTTCGGCCGCGAAGGTGAGAGCGGGGCCGGGCAGGCCGCCCGAGGCGAGCCACAGGGCGTGGACGGCGGCGGTGGACGATCCGGGTGTCAGGTCGGCGAGTTCCGGTTCGGTCAGTCCGCCGAGCCGTACCTCCGGGGCGACGCCGAGCGGGCTCAGCGTGGTGACGAGGGCGGCCGTGCCGGAGTCCGCGCGCGAGGCGAGCAGGCGGTAGACCTCCACGGCGGTCTCGCCGGCCAGGTCGAGGTCGTCGACGACCAGCAGGCGGGGAGCGTCGCCGGTGGCCAGAGCGCTCGCGAGTTCCTCAGCCCTCGCAGGGCGGGTGGCGGGGCCGGCGAGTGCCGCCCATGGATCGGCGCCGGGGGTCGCGGCGGCGCGCAGCACCTTGAACCCCCGGGCACGCGCACGGTCGGTGGCCGCGTCGGCGAGTGCCGTCCTGCCGGAGCCGCGCGGGCCGCTCACCACGAGGTGTCCGCCGTGCCCCGCGGTGGCCCGGTCGAGGAGCCGGTCCACGGCGGCCAGCTCCGCCCGGCGTCCGATCAAGCTCACACATGCAGGCTATAGCGGCCCCGGAGGGCGGGCGGGTAGGGCCTTTCCGGCCCCTCGCGCGCGACGCGCACGCGCCGGTGGGGCGGGGTGGGGTGGATCACGTACAGCATGTTCGGCAGGGGGTTACGCCTCCCCTGGTGACACCTCTGAGACAGGATTCCCCATGCCCGACACGCACCGCACCACCCTCGCCGGTCTCGCCGCCGACCTGCACGGGACCTCCGACGCGCGCCCTGCGGTGGTCCTGCTGCACGGCCTCTCCTACGACCGTCGGCAGTGGGGACCGCTGCTCGCGGAGCTCGAGACGGTGGACCCCGGCCGCCGTGTCCTCGCCCTCGACCTGCCGGGGCACGGCGGCTCGGCCCCTCGCCCCACGTACCACGCGGCCGAGGTCGCCGAGCAGCTGCACGAGGCGGTGACGCAGGCGGGGCTCGGCGCACCGGTCGTGGTGGGTCACTCCCTGGGCGGCGTGCTGGCCACCGTGTACGCCGCCGCGTACCCGGCCACCGCGGTCGTCAACATCGACCAGCCGCTGCTGGCCGGCCCGTTCCGGGATCTCCTGCTCCAGGCGGAGCCGACGCTGCGCGGTCCCGCGTTCGGCGAGGTCTGGGACCGGCTGCTCCAAGGCATGGGGACGGATCTGCTGCCGCCGGACGCGCGGACGCTGGTCGAGACGGCGACGACGCCCCGGCAGGATCTTCTGCTCGGCTACTGGGACGAGTTGCTGACCACACCGGCGGACGAACTCACCCGGCAGCGGGTGCGGGACATGGAGTCGCTCAGGGCTCGCGGCGTGGCCTACCACCATGTCAGCGGGATGGAGCCGGCGGCCTCGTACCGCGACTGGCTGCTGACCGTGCTGCCGGGCGCCGAGGTGACGGTGCTGACGGACAGCGGGCACTTCCCCCATCTGGTGCGGGCCAGGGAGGTCGCCGGGATCGTCGCCGCAGCGTGAGCGACGGTCGGCCCGGGACCGGCGCCGGGTCCCGGCCTCGCGGGTTCAGGAAAGGCTGCCCGTCTCGCACACCCGGCGAGCGACCTCGCGCAGCTTGACGTTGTGCTCCTGGGAGTAGCGGCGCAGCACGTCGAAGGCCTGTTCCTCGGTGAGGCGGTGGCTGCCCATGAGGATGCCCATCGCCTCACCGATGGTGTGCCGGGTGTCGACGGCCTGCTGCATCTGCGCGTGCGAGCGGGCGCCGGCGAAGGCGACCGCCGCGTGCGAGGCGAGCAGCCAGCCCGCCGTCTCGCTGATGTCGGTGAAGGCGCCGGGGCGACGGGAGTACAAGTTCAGCGCCCCGAGTTCCTCGTCCTCGGTGTAGAGGAGGAAGCCCATCATGCTGCCGAGTCCCAGCTCTCGCGCCTGAGGGGCGTAGGCGAGCCACCGCTGCTGCTCGGCGGTGAAGTCCGCGATCCGGAAGACGCGCTCCCGCAGATGAGGGCGGGCCGCGTCGAAGCACGGGCCTTCCTGCAGGCGTTCCTGGAGCCGGTCGCTGTCGATCACGAGCTGCTCGGTGGGGGCGAGGCTCCGCACCCGCTTGCCCTGGAGGATCAGAACGCCGGCGGCGTCACAGCCCTCGACCAGCTCGGTCCCGGAAGCCGTGATCCTTTCGAGCGTGGCGTCCACCGAGTCCTGCGCCAGCAAGTCCCGCGCCATCTCCGCCATGTCCCGTGCGAACGTCTCCCAGTCCACCGCGTACCTCCGTCCCCTGGCCCGGCCAGAACCTCTGTCCTCCACTTTCGCACCCGAGGGACGGTCGGCGAACGAGACACCCGCGCGGCCTCGGCGCTCAGCGTGGCCGCAGGCCGGCCATCAAGGTCTCGATGCTGCCGCTCACGAGCGTGTCGAGGGGGCGGTCGCCGTGCATCCCCATGACGGCGAGCACGGTGAGGCCCTGGAGGAGCGCCAGCAGCGTCATGTCGATCCGGCCGGTGCTGTCCGCTTCGATGAGGCCGCGTTCCCGCGCGTCCGCCAGCAGCCGTACCGGCGCCGCGAAGGCCCGGTCGTTCGCGGACCGCAGGCGGTCGTCGCCCTCGCCCTTGGGCCGGTGCATCAGGCTGAGCAGAGCGCCGTGTTCGACGCCGAACTCGACGTAGGTCCGGGCGAAGACGACGAGGCGTTGCGTGATGTCGCCCTCGGCCGCGTCGAGAGCCGCGTCCAGTCTGCGGCCCAGCCGTTCGTAGCCCTCTTCGGCGAGCGCGTCCAGCAGTGCGCTCTTGTCCGCGAAGTGGCGGCGCGGGGCGCCGTTGCTCACACCCGCCTCTCGCGCCAGTTCGCGCAAGGAGAGTCCCTCGACCCCGCGTTGGTGCAGGACGACCTCGGCCTGCTTCAACAGGGCGCTGCGGAGGTTGCCGTGGTGATAGGGGCGCGCTGCGGTCATGGCCCCAATCTAGCGCAGTGTATTCATTGACTACAATGTAGCCGCTGAATACATTGGGGCGCATGACCAGCTCACTCGGTACCGCCCCTGAGGCGGCTGACGCCCTTCCACCGCAGACCGGACGCACGGTGATCATCACCGGGGCGAACAGCGGCGTAGGTCTCGAAACGACCCGCGCGCTCGCCGCGGCCGGGGCCCACGTCGTGATGGCCGTGCGCGACCTCCCCCGGGCGCGCCCGATCGCCGAGCGGTTGCCCGGCTCGACGGAACTGCGCCGCCTCGACCTCGCCGACCTCGCGTCCGTCCGGGAGTTCGCGGATTCCTTCGGCGGCCCGGTCGACGTCCTGATCAACAACGCCGGCGTGGCCAACGTCCCCCTCGGCAGGACCGCGGACGGATTCGAGACGCACTTCGGCACCAACCACCTGGGGCACTTCGCCCTGACCAACCTGTTGCTGCCGCGCATCACCGACCGCGTCGTCACCATCGCCTCCAACGCCCACAGGAACGCCGCGCTCGACCTGTCCGACCCGAATTGGGAGCACCGCCGCTACCGTCCCTCCGCCGCATACGGCCAGTCGAAACTCGCCAACCTGCTCTTCACGCTGGAACTGCAACGGCGGCTGGCGACGGCGGGCACCGGCCTCCTCGCGCTCGCGGCTCACCCCGGAGCGGCGACCACCGGTCTGAACCGGCATCTGGGTCCGGCCATGAAGGTCGTCGCGGCGACCGTGGGCCGCCTCGTCATGCAGAGCGAGACCGACGGCGCGCGGCCCACCCTGTTCGCCGTCACCCGGGACCTGCCGGGCGCCGGCTACGTCGGTCCCGGCGGCCGGGGCGGACAGCGCGGCCGACCGACCCTGGTCCCCCGCAGCGCCACCGCCCAGGACGCCACCCTGGCAGCCGAGTTGTGGAACCTGTCCGAACGACTGACGGGCGTCCCCTTCCCCCTCGGGTGACGGCCCCCTCCCGGATGGCCTCTCCCCGAGGAGGGGGCCGTCACAACGACTCGGACTCCTGCGAGAACCCGGACATGAACTCCACGCCGCGCGCCGCCAGATCGTGCAGCTCGACGCCGGAGAGACCCGCGGAGCGGCACAGCTCGTCGAAGACCGAGAGGTCCTTGCCGGCGATGCCGGCGGCGAGCTGGGCGAACCGGGGGTCCTTGAGGATCCGCCCGACCAGGAGTTCCATCCCGAAACTGCCTCCGGTCGCCGTGCGCAGCATCCGTTCGGTCGCCTCCGGGTCCATCCCGAGCCGTCGTCCGGCCTCCAGAGCGAGTACCGCCGAGTGGACGTTGGCGAGGAGGAGCGCCTGGTTCAGCCCTTTCATCGCCAGACCGTGTCCGACCGGCCCCAGGTGCTCCACGTGCGACCCGAACGAATCCAGTACGGGACGCACCCGCCGGAACGCCTCGGCGGGACCTCCCACCATGACGGTCAGCTGGCCCGAGACGGCACGCTGACGAAAGCCGGCGACCGGCGCGTCCAGCACGGTCACGCCGTGCGGCGCACAGCGACGCGCCAGCTCCACCACGTAGTCGACCGTCACGGTCGAATGCACCACGAGAACGCCGCCCGGGCTCATCCCCGACAGGATGCCGGACTCCCCGAGCACCACCTCGCTGACGTCCTGCTCACCGAAGACGCAGACGCCCACGACCTCGCTGAGCCGTCCGAGCTCGGCGAGGTCCACGGCTCGGCGATAGGCCGAACCGTCGAACGGGGCCAGACCGGCCATGCGGCGGGCCCAGAGCGTCGTCGGGAAGCCGGCCAGCAGAATGCGCCGCGCCATGGGCTCGCCGATGTCGCCGAGGCCCACGAAACCCACTCGCAGTTTCCTGCTCTCATCAGCCATGACGTCGCACCTTCTGGCTGAGCCGTTCACACGGTTGGTGACACGCTCAACGTTCCGGCCCTCGTCGAGGCACGGTCAAGCGCGCAAGGTACCACCACTGCTGGCACCCTCAGCGGGTTAGCGGTCGCAAATTTGGGTACCTACTTCGGTCGACAGCACCGCGGGAGGAACGGTTGGCCGAGACCGACAGAGGCATGCGTGCCGATGCCCTCAAGAACCGAGAGCACATTCTGCGCGTGGCACATGACGCGTTCACGGAGGACGGGGCGACCTCGCTCAACACCATCGCCAAGCGGGCGGGCATCGGTCCCGGCACCCTGTACCGGCACTTCCCCACCCGGGAGGCCCTGATCCTGGCGGTCTACCGGCACGACGTCCAGCGACTCGTCGACTCCGTGCCCCAGGTCCTTGCCGGGCACCCGCCGCTGGAGGCGTTCCGCGTCTGGTTCCACACCCTGGCCCGGTACGTGCGACTCAAGCACGGCCTGGGCGAGGCCCTGCACAACGCGGCGGTGCAGGACTCCATCAACGCGACCTACGAACCCGTCACCGGAGCGGTCGCCGGCCTTCTGGGCGCCTGCGTGGAGAACGGCGACCTGCGCGCCGGTCTGGACGCCGCCGACGTCCTGCTGGTCATGGGCTTCCTGTGGCGGGTCGCCCCGGGCGAGGACGGCGCCGAGCAGGCGGATCGCATCATGGAGCTGGTGATCGACGGGCTGCGCCCCCGGGAGTAGCGGCCGCCGCCTCAGGCGCGCCGCGCGCCGTCGAGCAGCTCCTGCGAAAGAGCCCAGAGCCGAAGGGCGTTGTCCGGGTCGACGGCGTAGCGGGCCACGCCCTGGAGGGGGGTGTCGGGGCGGCGGTCGACGACTTCGCTCTCGTCGCAGTCGGCGAAGTAGCGACCGCCGACGCCCTCGAGCAGGGGTGAGGTGGCGACGAGGACCGAGGTCGCCGCCCCTTGTGCGACCGTCTTCATCAGGTGCGCGGGCACCCTTCCGCTCCCCCGGCCATCGGTGTGCCGCTGGAGGTTCGTGAGGATCGCCCCCGGCATCACGGCGTTGGCGGTGATGCGGTCGTCGGCCCAGCGGCGCGTCGCCTCCACGGCGAACAGGACGTTCGCGGTCTTGGACTGTCCGTAGGCGAGCCACGGATCGTAGCGCCGGAAGGCGAAGTTCACGTCGTCCCAGACGACGGGTGACAGCTGGTGGCCACTGGAACTGACGGCGACGACGCGCGCGTCGCCGTCGGCGGCGAGCGCGTCGTGGAGTCCGGTGGCGAGGGCGAAGTGGCCCAGGTGGTTGGTGGCGAACTGCCACTCCCAGCCCTGTGCGGTGTACCGCTCGGCACTGGCCATGACGCCGGCGTTGTTCACCAGGATGTGCAACGGCTCCCGCCACGCCGTGGTGAAGGCGGTGATGGACGCCGGATCGGCGAGGTCCACGTACGCGACGTCGACCTTCTCGTTGCCGGTGGAGCCGGTGATGTCCTTCGCCACCCGCTCACCTGCCGCCACGTCCCGGACCGCGAGGGTGACCTGCGCATCGATGGCGGCCAGCGCACGGGCCGTCTCCGCTCCGATGCCGGAGGAGGCTCCGGTCACCACCGCGCGGCGGCCCGCGAGGGAGAGGCCCTCGGTGACGTCGGCGGCCGTGCTGGAGAAGCCGAAGGGAGTGGTCAGCATGCGTGGCTCCTTGTCTCCAGGGCTCCTGGGCTCCGCTCCCGGGCTCCAGGGCCTTGACGACCTCCACGCTAGGCAGGGGCCGGCCATGAGTCCAACGACATCGGTTCATGGTGGCCATGCGTAACCGTCATGGCTTCTCAGTCCTTCCGGAGCCATCAGTCCTTCCAGAGCCAGGTGGCGCGCTCGTACAGCGGCTCGAATCCGGAGCGCAGCATGTTGTGCAGAGAGGTGTTGTGGTCGCCGGGCCTCTCCGCGCCGGTCTCGGCGACCAGCCATCGGCAGCCCGCGGCCTGGGCCGCGCGGGCGCGGGCGGTGAGCAGGGCCGACTGGGCGCCGCGGCCGCGGCCTTCCGGGAGCGTCGCCCCGCCGAACATGTCGGCGCACTCCCCGTTGACGAAGATGCTCCCCACCGCGATGATCCGCTCGCCGTCCCACACGGCGAACTGCTCCCATTCCGGCCTGCCCACGCAGGACGCGGCCATGTCGGTCATGCCTGGTGCGGTGAAACCGAAGGTGGTCATCATGACGGTGGCCCACTCCTCGGCCTGCCGAGGCTCGACCGGGCCGACGCGCAGTCCGGTGCGGAGCGTCGCGACGCCGTCGACTGCCGACAGCGCGGCCTCGACATTGCATCCCAGCTTGGCGAAGCGGTCGCCCTGGCCGAGGTGCAGCTTGTCGACGGTCGTGGCCCAGTCGGGCGGGAGCAGCACGGGCGCGATCATGAACGCGCCCTGGGACAGGCCCTGCGCGCGGAAGAAGTCGCACACCTCCGTCACGGCGTCCACCGTGACCGGTTCGCCGGCGCCGAAGCCGCCGGCCCGGTTGAAGAAGCGGCTCGGATCCTCGCGGATCGCCAGCGCCAGGGCCGAGCCCACGCGGAGCGAGGCGATACCCAGCGCGTCCCGCACCGGTGCCGGAGCCCCGGTCACGAAGTCGGCGTAGGCCGCGATTTCGGTCTGCTCGGCCAAGGTGATCGGTACGTCGGTGGTCATGTCCGGGTTCCCTTCTCGTGGTTCTCGTGGGTCTCCTGGGTCTCCTGGTCCTCGACGAAGTCCGTCACCGCGGAGGTGAACTCGTCCGGCTGCTCGATGTGCCCGAGGTGGCCGCTCGCGTCGAGCTCGCACAGCCGCGCGTTCGGCACGGCGGCGTGCATCTCGTACGCGAAGCGGGGTGGGCAGATGAAGTCGTGGGCACCCACGACCACCAGCGCCGGCACGGCGATCGTGCCCAGCCGGTCCCGTACGTCCCACGACACCGGCAGGCGGTTCGGGTCGTAGGTGGCAGCGAGCTGGAACGCGCCGGTGCGGCCGGTCGTCCTGCGGTGGTCGGCGAAGTAGGCGGGCAGGATGGCGTCCAGGTACCGCCGGTACGACACGTCGCCGCCGATCTCCAGCGTCCGTGCCACATTGACGGCGTCCCACATCCGGCCCGCCCGGGCCGCCTCCGGACGGCCCGGCCAGCGCGCGACGAAGGCCGCCATCTCCCGGGTCGCGGTCTCGCGCAACTCCCGTCCGTACAGCGGCGCCGTGTCGTAGAGGATCAGTCCGTCGAGACGGCCGGGACGGTCGAGGGCGAACTGGAGGGCGACGCACCCGCCGTGCGAGTGGCCGAGGAAGTAGCCGGTCGCCACGCCCATGTCGTCCAGCACGGCTTCGGCGAAGCGCGCGTAGCGGGACATGGAGTAGTCGCCGTCCGGAAGCCGGGCGCTGTCGCCCGAGCCGACCGGATCCACGTACACCAGGGTCAGTTCGCGTTCCAGAGCCGGCATCCGCAGGTACCGCGGGTGCACTCCGGGGCCCCCGGAGTGCACGAGACAGACGGGGCCCTCGCCCGCGATCCGGTAGACCTGGCGTACGCCGTCGACCCTGACGGTCCGCGCGGGGGCGTTCACGATCCGCCGCCCGGGCTCTGCGGGGCCGGCCTGGCGCCGTGTCCCGGCGGCGTCTGTGCCGAAGGTTCACCGGAGACGGCCTCCAGGGGCAGCCCGGTGGTGCGAGGGCCGAGGAGCACCACGTCGACCGCGAGCAGGCCGAGCGCCAGGGCGACGACCGTGTAGACGGTGACGGCGCCGAAGCGGTCGAGCACCGGGATCAGTACGAAGGGCAGGAGGGCGGTGACGAGCCGGCTGATCGAGTACGCGGTGCCCACCGCGGTCGACCGCAGCGCCGTCGGGTAGACCTCGCCGAGGTAGGTGTGGAACGCGTTGGCGAAGAGGTTGCTCACCGCGGTGAAGACGAAGCCCCATGCCACGATCGAGACCGTCGACGAGCCGAGGCCGAAGAGCAGACCCGAGACGGCCATGGCGAGGGCACTCGCGGCGATGAGCACCTTGCGTTCCACGCGCTCGATGACGGGCAGCGAGAGCAACGAGCCCACCGGGTAACCGATGTAGGTGAGGGCGAGGAACCCCAGGGACTCGACGACCGAGTACCCCTTGCTCTGCAGCACCAGGGGCGCCAGGGTGCCGAATCCGTAGTAGCCGAACACCTGGAGCGCGTTGATCGTCCACTGCATCACGGTGCGACGTGCGAGCACGCCGGTGAACAGCGTCCGCACGGGCGGACGCCGTGGCGGGACGGGCAGTTGGGCTTCCCGCGCCGGCGGCAGGTCCGCCCCGCGACGCGTCGCCGTCCGCTCCCATCGCACGACGAGGCGCTCCGCTTCGTCGAACCGGCCGACCGACTCCAGCCAGCGGGGCGACTCGGGCAGCGACCGCCGCAGCAGCCCCACCGACAGGGCTCCCAGGCCGCCGAAGAAGAACATCCAGCGCCATCCGGCCACACCGAGCGGCTGGAGGGAGACCAGCCGGCTCGCCAGGAAGCCGGCTACGGGCACCCCGAGGAAGCCGGTGGTGTAGGCGAGGGCGACATACTTGCCGCGGATCCTGGCGGGCAGCAGGTCGGACAGGTAGGTGTCGGCGAGCGCCAGTTCGGCCCCGATGCCGAGTCCGGCGAAGAACCGGGTGACGACGAGCGTCGGGGAGTTCGGCGAGAGCCCGCCGAGGAAGGACGCCGTCGAGTAGAGCGTCAGGTTGATCAGGAAGGTGCGCCGCCGCCCCAGCCGGTCGCCGAGGCGGCCGAAGAGGACCGCGCCGAAGAACTGCCCGACGAACGCGCCGGCGAGCACCGCCTCGAGTGCGAGGCCGGACACTCCGAACGCGGACGTCAGCACGACGGAGAGGGTTCCGGCCAGGAAGATCTCGTAGATGTCGAAGAAGAGCCCGAAGCCGATCAGGGCGACCGCGAGTCGGTGCACAGGCAGGACGGGCAGACGGTCCAGACGTGCTGCGATCGTCCTGGCGCCGGGGGCGGAGTCGGATGAATTCACGCGCGCCGTCACGGCGTCGAGAATATACCTTTTGTCCGCTTGGCCTCGGTCCGGGGTTCCTTCAAGTCCACGAGAATGCCGCATAGGTAGTATGCGGAGACATCATGGACTTCACCGATGTCTCCCTGATTTCCCTGCGGGTCTTCCGCGCAGTGGCCGAGCAGGGCACGTTCACCGCGGCCGCGGCCTCCCTGGGCTACACGCAGTCGGCGGTCTCCCGGCAGATCGCCTCGGTCGAGCGGGCCGCGGGCGCGACGCTGGTGGAGAGGCGGCACGACGGCGCACGGCTGACCGCGGCGGGGCGGGTCGTCATGCGTCGCGCCACGGTGGTGCTGGACCAGATCGACGCGACCGCCCGCGAGCTGTCGGGCATGCCCGTGCAGGGCGGCACCGTACGCCTCGGCTGGGTGCCCGTCGCCGGCACGACGGTGGTGCCCCACGCGCTGGCGGAGCTACGGCGCAGCGCCCCGAACCTGCATGTCGTCAGCCGCGAAGGGGGGACACCGGCGCTGACCCGCGCCCTGCGGGCGGGGAGCATCGATCTCGCGCTGCTGTCATCGGCGCCACCGTTTCGCGCACCTGACACCGAGTCGCCCGCGCTGGTCCTTCAGACGCTCAGCGAACGCACCCTGTGCCTGGCCGTGCCGACGGCGCACCCGCTCGCCCGCGGCGACTTCGTCGACGTGGACGACCTGCGCGGACAGCGCTGGATCGCCGGTTCGGCCTCCGGCGCCGACCGTCTGCTGGGGGTGTGGCCGGGCCTCGACGAGCGGCCCGAGATCGTCCACACGGCCCGGGACTGGCTGGCGAAACTGCACCTCGTGGCCTCCGGTTGCGGGTTGACCACCGTCCCTTCCACCCTGGCGCGGGTCGCGCCGCCCGGCGTACGCGTCCTGCCCGTGCGGGGCGGCCCGCAGGAGCAACGCCGCCTGGTCCTGGCCCGGCTGCCCCAGCCGCCGACCGAACCGGTGTCCCGTCTCGCCGCGGCCCTGCAGGCCGCCGCCGCGGACGGAGAAGCACCACCGGGGTAGTCCCGCCGACCGCCCGCGAGCGGCCTGCTACCGGCACCGTGCGCGGAATCGTCCCAGGTCACAGGCGTGCGGCGGCGTCCGCCGTGGGCCGCGGACATAACAGGACAGTTCTCCGCTTCTTTGTTAGCCTGGCAGCGTTCGGCGTAGAGCACAGTGCTGATGGCTCCTGGAGGAGACATGGCCATGGCCGATTCGCCAGGAACCGGTACGACACCGCGGCGCGACGACCCGCTGTTCGACCTCGTCATCGTCGGTGGTGGCGCCGCGGGCAGCGTGCTCGCCGCGCGGCTCAGCGCCGACCCCGATCGCCAAGTGCTGCTGCTGGAGGCCGGACCCGCCGACACCGACCCCCGCATCGCTCCGCCGCACGGAGTGCTGAACGGACTGCTGCGCGGGGAACTCGACTGGAGCTACGAGACCGTTCCCCAGGAGCAGCTCGGCGGACGGAGCATCCCCCTGTCCGCCGGCCGCGTTCTGGGAGGCGGCGGCTCCATCAACTACCAGGCGTGGTACCGCGGGCACCCCTTGGACTACGACGGGTGGGCCGAGAGCGGCATGAAGGGCTGGAGCTGGCACGAGGTCCTCCCCAGCTTCCGCCGATCGGAGGACCACGAGTTCGGCGCCTCCGACCTCCACGGCACAGGCGGGCCGATCCCGGTCACCACGCCCAAGGACGTCAGCCCCCTGTCCCTCGCGTTCATCGCCGCGGGGGTGGAGTACGGGCTGCCGTTGAACCGGGACTTCAACGGCGAACGACTCGACGGCGTCGGCCTGCTCTACAGCAACGTCCGTGACGGTGAACGCCACAGCGCCGCCCGCGGCTACCTGCACCCGGTCATGAACCGCGCCAACCTCACCGTCCGTACCGGAGCCCTGGTCCACCGGGTCCTGTTCCGGGGGACGCGGGCGACCGGCGTCGAGTACACCGACGCCGCCGGCACGGTCGTGACGGTCCGCGCGAACGCGGTGGTCCTCTCGGCAGGCGCGCTGCGGACACCGCACCTGCTCATGCTGTCGGGCATCGGCCCCGCCGACCACCTGGCCGGCCTCGGCATCGACGTGCTCCAGGACCTGCAAGGAGTCGGCGCCGGCTTCCAGGACCACCTGTCCGCGCTGATCGGCTGGCCCGTCGTACGAGGTGTCACCTGGCCGGAGGCGTACGGCAGCGCGGCCGACCGGACGCTGTACGCCCGGGAGCGCCGCGGGCCGCTCGCTTCGATCGGCCAGGCCGGGGCCTTCCTGCGCTGCGGCGAAGGCGCCCCGGCCCCGGACATCGAGCTGACACCGATGCTCGTCGACCTGCTGGGCAACAGCGCGCCCGGCTTCTCCTGTCTGGTGACACTGCTGACGCCGCGGAGCCGGGGCGCCGTGCGTCTGGCCTCCAGCGATCCCACGGCGGCACCGGTCATCGACGCCCGCTTCTTCGAGGCCGCCGCCGACCGGGAGTTGGTCGTGGAGGGGATGCGCCGCGCCCTGGAGCTGTGCGACAGTCCCGTCATGCGGGCGCTGCTCGGCCCGCCCTCCTTCCCCACCGCCTCCGACGAGGCGGCCCTGCTGGACGCGGCGCGCGCGGCGATCATCTCGACCAATCACCCGGCCGGGACCTGTCGTGCCGGTGCCGACGAGGGGTCAGTGGTCGACCCCTTGCTGCGTGTTCACGGCGTCTCGGGTCTGCACGTGGTGGACGCGTCGGTGATGCCCGCACTCCCCCGCGGCAACATCCATGCCCCCACCGTGATGATCGCCGAGCGCGCGGCGGAGACGTGCTTCGCCTGATCCGGGGCTACGGAGCGAGGGCGCGGGCGTCGCCGGCGATCAGTGCCGCGCGATCCTGGTCCAGGGACCTGCCGGACTGCACCTTCGCCCAGGTCGCGAGGGCCGCGTACTGCTTCAGCCCCAGCATCGCCGTCATCGAGCCGACGGCGGACTCCTTGGCGCCAGAGGTGAAGATCAGGTGCGCCAGGCCCGTCGGGGTGGCCTTCAGGGTGAAGGTCCGGGTGTCCTCGGCGGTTCCGCCGGCACCCGACGCCACGGCGCGCAGCGTGTGCGTCCCGGCCGTGAGGGCGGTCAGGTCCAGCGGGGCTCCGGCCGGTACGGGCCTGCCGTCGAGGGTGAGGGACACGGAGTCCGCGAAGTCGCTCCGCACGGTCGCCAGCGGCGACTGTGCGCGGTCCAGCACCGCGTCGGCGGCCGGGGAGGTGAGGGCGACCTCCGGCTCGGCCGGGGGCGCCGACCGGGCCTGCCGGTAGGCCTGGTTCCAGCCGTTCAGCTCGGTCGGCCGGTTGGTGATGATCGCGTCGACGCCCGCGCTCTCCAGCGCCTTCCAGCGGTCGGCGCCGTCCACGGTCCACACCATCACGGCCACGCCGGCCTTGTGCAGCTCCGCGATGACGGACGGCCTCTTGCCGAGCGCGTCGTCCGACGGGTTGTAGGCGGACAGGTGCAGTTCCTCGGCGAGGGCCACCGGATCCGCGTCCAGGGTGCTGCGCAGCAGGCCGAGCGGCAGCTCCGGGGCGAGTTCATGGGTGTGGCGCAGGGCGTCGACCTCGAAGCTCTGCACGAAGACCCGTCCGGTCATGCCGTGCGCGCGAATGGTGTCGACGATGGTGGCCACCTCGGCCTTGGTGTGGGCGCCCTTGATCTCCAGCAGCAGGTCGCCACCCCGCGTGCGCAGGTCGTCCAGCTGGGCGGCCAGCGTCGGGACGCGCGCGCCCTTGTAGGAGGGCGCGAACCACGATCCGGCGTCGAGGGCGTCGAGTTGGGCGGAGGTCAGCGAGCGGATCGGACCCGTGCCGTCGGTGGTGCGGTCCACGGTGGGGTCGTGGAGGATGTAGGGCACGCCGTCCTTGCTGGGCTGGACGTCGTTCTCGATGAAGTCGGCGCCGCCCCGGCGGGCGATCTCCTGGGAGACCAGGGTGTTCTCGGGGGCGGCCGAGGACGCGCCGCGGTGGGCGATGACGGTCAGCGGCTCTCCGGCCGGCCGGATGTAGCTCCGCGGCGGGAGTTCGGTGACCTTGAGGTCGTCGTAGGAGGCGGCGGCGCCGTTCACCAGCAGGCCCTGGACGCCGTCGGCGGTGCGGGCGACCTTGGAGGTCCGCATGACCTCCCTGCCGTCGAAGTACCAGACGGCCTGGGCGCCGTGGACCTCGGCGGCTATCCGCACGTCCTTGCCGGTACCCGCGGCGAAGGGCGCCGCGTGGGTGTCGGTGACGTTCCAGGCGTTGGAGGTCGTGCGCTGGGCGAACTCCAGGCCGTTGGCGGCCGTGGTGCCGGTCCGCATGGTGGCGATGGACCACGGGACGGCCCCGCTCGCCGGCAGGTCGAGGCCCATCGCGGTCCAGCGGCCGGCGTCGACGGCCGACTCGAAGCGCGCCGTGACCTCGATCCGGAAGTCGTCGAGGTGCTCGCCGAAGGTGATGCGGCTCTGCTGCGAGGAGTTCGCCGAACTGCCGTACAGGCGGCCGTCCTTCACCTGCCAGCCGCCCTCCACCGCCTTGAAGCCCTGGGGCAGGGTGTCCCCGGAGAAGTCCGCGGAGACGACGACCCGGCCCGCGTCGGCTCGGGGCGCGGCTGACGAAGGGGAGCCCTCCGCGAAGACGGGGGTCGGCAGGGACACGGCGACCAGCGCGCAGGCCAGCAGCGCGACGCGTGAACGAGACATACGTGAGGTACGAGGCATGCGCGCGACGTTAGGAAGCCGCGACGATCGAGCCGGGCCCCGCGGGTGAATGCGGGAAGGCGGCTGAGGGTCCATTCCCTGCCGTGCGGCGGACATCGGCGGTGCGGACATCGGCGGGGCGGGCAGGGCGCGAGGGGCCGGGCAGGCGGCACGCGGGCCGCCTGCCCGGCGGGGAGGGTCAGCGGCGGCGCACCGTGATCTGCCGCTCGGCGGTGACGCCGTTGACGGTCACCCGCAGCACCGCGGTGCCCGAACGGCGCGCGACGAGCGTGCCGGTGGCCGGGTCGTAGGAGACGACCGGCGCTCCCCCGTGGTCACGGTGGTCGCGCTCGTCGCCCACCACGTCGACGCGGCTTCCGGTCCAGTCGGCGCTGACCGGCCAGGCCACCGGCACGGTGCGGGTGCCGTCCTGGGTGATCGTCGCCGACGCCTCGGCCCGCTCGCCCACGTCGAGGGTGTCGGGCGCGCTGAGCACCACCGCGTCGGCACGGGCGTGCACCTCCGCCCGCAGCCATGCTTCGGAGTCGTCGGACGGTACGTCGAACAGGTCGCCGACGCGTCCTTCACTCGGGTCGATGCCGAGCATCGTCCAGCCGGTGAAACCACCGTTGTCGGGCGTGCCGGCCGGGTTCTTGCCCGAGTTGCCGTTGACCAGGTACGGGATGCCGTCGACGGAGGCGGCGGAGAAGACACCCGCGTGGGAGCCGACGAACGCGGCGGACTTGTGGCTGTCGGCACGGAAGTCGGCGAGCCACTGCTCCACCAGTGCCGCCTCCTTGCGGTCGCCCAGCTGGCTGGCCTTGTTCGGCAGCGGGTCCTCGGTGGGGTGGTGCTCGAAGACCACGACGCCGCTGACGGATCTGTCGTCGGCCGCGTCCGCGAGCTGGTCGTGCAGCATCTGCATCTGGGTGAAGCCGCCGCCGCGCAGGGTGCCGCTGGAGGAGTCGAGCGTGATGATGCGGGTGCCCTCGACGTCGAACGCCGAGGTGGTGTCGCCGAACTCGGCCTCGAAGTTGCGGGTGGAACCGGGGCCCATGATCTCGTGGTTGCCGGGCACGTACCGCCAGGGGATGCGCTTGCCGGTGCGGGCGTCGAACTCGTCGAGCAGCTTGCGGGCGAGCGCGAAGTCCTCCGGGGAGCCCTCGTCGACGAGGTCGCCGTTGATGACCAGCAGGTCCGGCCGCGCCTCGGCGATCTCGGCGAGGGTGCGCCGGGCCGCCTCGACGAGCGGGCTGTCGGGGTCACGGGCCACGAACTGGGCGTCCGACATGACGGCGACGCGCAGCGGGCGGTCGTCCACGGTGCCGTCGGTCACCACCACCGGGTCGGCGACCGTCGGCTGCACGGGCAGTTCCACGTCGGGGGCGACCTTGACCTTCAGGTCGCTGACCGTGACCTCACCGGTGTAGGAGCGTGCGGCGCTGGTCTCCAGCAGTCGCACCCGCTGGAAGGTCAGCGGATAGCTGGTGCCCGCGGGGACCGGGAACTCCACCTTGCGCCAGCCCGTCCAGGTGATCGTGGGGCCGTCGAGGTTCGCCGTCACACCCGATCCGGTGCGGTACTGCAGCCGGGGCCAGGCGCCGTTGCCGTCGCCGTGGATCCACATCGTGACGGCCTGGGGCTGGCCGGGCAGCTGGATCTGCTGCGGCGGCAGGGCGTACTGGCCGCGGGTGGCGGTGGACTTGGTGAAGTCGTACGTCAACTTGAGGCCGGGCGCGCCGTCGTGACCGGGGGCCGGGGCCACCGATCCGCCGGGGGCGCGGTCGTTCGCCGACGTCCAGGAGGCGGCGTCGGACAGGTCCGCGAAGGTCGTCTCGGCCAGGCCGACGGTGACCGCGACGTCGGTGGTCATGTCGCCGACGGTCAGACGCAGGGTGGTGGAGGCGCCGTCGGCCAGTCCCTGGACGGTGAACGTGGCGTCGTCGGCGGGCCGCACCGACACGATGCCCTCACCTCCGCTGACCTCGACGTCGGACGCCTCGATCGGCGCGGAGTCGCCGAGGGCGTCGTAGCCCGTCACCGTCAGACGCGCCTCCTTCCCGGCGCCGTCGAGCGCGACCAGGCTCCTGCTCGGGGCGATCCGCACGGCGGGCGCGAGCACGGTCAGCTCCTGCCGTCCGTCGGCGTGGTGACCGGAGGAGGCGACGACCTGTGCGGTGCCGGAGCGCCGTCCGGTGACGACGGCCGTGCCGTCCCGGCGGGAGTCGACGGACACCCGGCCGCCCTCGCCGCGCCACTGCACCCGTCCGGTGGGCAGCGGCGCGTAGGTCTCGTCGTGGGCGAGGGCCCGCACGGTCCTGCGCAGGCCGGGGAAGACCCGGTCGGAGCCGTCCGCCGTCAGGGCGGGCAGCACGCGGTAGCCGCGCACGGTGCCGGACCCGGGGGCCGCGAACAGGCCGAGTCCATTGGCGACCTGCCGCTCCGAGCCGTCGGAGGGGCTGTTGACGAGGCCGGTGGTGCTCTCACCCGGCATGCGGGCGGCCATGGTGGTCGAGCCGCCTCCGTCCATGTTCAGGGCGTTGACGGCGCCCAGGCCCTTCATGAACGCGCCGAGCTCGTTGAGGTCCATGCCGCGGCTGTCGGTCTGCTTGCCGTCGATCGCGACCAGGTACATGGTGCGGCCGTCGGCGGAGAATCCCACGCCGGTCCGCGAGGTGGCGGTGACCGTGTCGCCGTCCGTGAAGCGCTGCACCACTCCGTCGGCGACCAGCACCTGTCCACCGCCGACGGCGACCGCGACCTCGCCGAAGTCGGCCCGCGGGCGGTAGGCGACCTCGACGGTGTCACCGGGCACGAGCCCGGCCAACGCGTCGGCGCCCGCCTCCCGTCCGAGCAGCACGCTGGTGCCGGCGGGTATCGGGGCGCCGCTGACGGAGGTGCGCACGTCGGTGACCTTGCCGTCCCGCAGCCAGACCTCGGCGACCCGGTCGGCGCCGGCCACGGGCTTGGTGCGCGGCGAGGGGCCCCACTGGTCGGTGAACAGTCCGATGCCGCCGGCCGCCAGGGTCGGCGCGTTGACGCCGGACAGCTTGAGGTCCCGGGTGCCGCCGACGGTGACCTGACCTTCGAGGAAGACCTGGGCCAGTCGGCCGATGCCGTCCGCCCCGACGGCGACGGTCTGGTTGCGGCCCTCGGTGGGCGAGTTGACGAGACCGTCCTTGCGCGACACGGCCGCGCCGATGGGTGCCTCGGTGTCGTTCATGTCGAAGTAGTCGCCGTTGACGGCGGCCACGGCCCCGGTACGCGCGGCCTGTTCGGTGACCCGGGACTTGCCGGTGACCGTGCCGGAGGAGATGTGGTCGACGCTCAGCCGGTCGTCGGCCAGGTTCGCGACGAGCACCTGTCCGCGCACCCAGCCGTCCTTCCCGAACCGGTCGAACCGGGTCAGACCCAGACCGGGCGCGATCGGCGTGCGGTTCTCCCTGGTGACGATGGACTGCCCGGGCGTGCTGGGGATCAGGTGGGAGGGGGCGCCCGAAGCCGGCGCGCCGTGGGGAGCCGATGCCGGGTTCTCGGGAGTCAGCGCCTGAGCGGTCGTCACCATCCCCGCACCGATGCTGAGCGCTGTGGCCAGGGCGAGGACGACGGAACCGCGCCGTGCTGCGGCACGCGGGCGCGGGTCGGCGGGGTCAAGAAGGAACGGCACAGGCTGACTTCTTTCGTTTCGTGCTGAAAGTCGTGGTCAGCGCTCAGTGGACGCTCCGCGGATGTTGCGGCACCGTGAAGTATGTGACGGTCAGTGATGCGCGGGGTGAACTCTGCGGCACCCGCCCGCCGCGCGCGAAGTCGATGGTGTACGCCGCCGGATCAGGCGCTCCATCCGCCGTCGACGCGGACGGAGGAACCTGTCATGTACGACGCCCGGGGGCCGACGAGGAAGGCGATGACGTCGGCGATCTCCTCCGGGCGCCCGTAGCGCCCCAGGGGAATGCTTTCGATCACCGCGCGTCCGAAGTCGGAGTCGAGGGGCGGCGCCATGGTGGTGTCGGTGAATCCGACTTCCACGGTGTTGACGGTGATGCCGCGCGGCGCGAGTTCGTGGGCCCATGCCTGCCCGTAGGCCCGCACGGCCGCCTTTCCGGCGGCGTAGTCACCGAACCCGGACGTGGACAGCCGGGATGCAGCGATCGAACTGACGAGGACGACTCTCCCGCCGTCCGGCATCCGCGCGACGGCCTCGCGGGTGGCGGCGACCACGCCTTCGACGTTGACCGCCCACTGCTCGGCACGGCCCGAGGGGTCGGCGTCGGCGAGCGTGCCGGTGCGCAGGATGCCGGCGTTGTTGACCAGGATGTCCACCGGCCCGAGGACGTCGACCGCCTCCTGGACCATGGCCCTGATCTGCGCGGGGTCGGCCTGGTCCGCCCGGAACGACGCGGCCCGGACTCCGCTGCTCCTGATCGCGGTGACCACGGAGTCCGCGGCGTCGGCGGACCGGAGGTAGCTGATCGCTACGTCGGCTCCCGCCCTCGCCAGGCGGGCCGCGACGGCCGCCCCGATGCCCTGGCTCCCTCCGGTGACGAGCGCCGTCCTGCCGAGAAGGTCCTGGTCAGCCATGTCGGTCCCCTCGCACTGGCCTGGGCCGGGGCCACGGGAACGGCTCACCCGCCCTGAGATCATTGTGCGCCCGGGTCCGTGGCCGGGGCACCTCGGGAGCGACGGCGACCGTGGCGAGGCGGGACGAGCGATGTCTCACATCGTCCGACGTGACCTTGGATACACCCTTTTACACCCTGTTGTGCGTAACCTGGCTGACTGCTCTCGCGTCCAGCGGCACAGCTTCGGGACTCGTCGTCGATCGCTCAGGAGACCCATGCACCCCCGGATAGCCTCACTCCCGCCCGCCGCCCTGGCGGGCGGTGCGCTGACCGTCGGCATCGGCGGTCTGTATCTCGCAGGGCTGCTGTTCACCGGTGGCCAGATCGAGGCGGGTACGACGGTCCGCGGCGTGGACATCGGCGGCCTGGACCGCGCGGCGGCCACCCGCGAGCTGGAGCAGCACCTGTCGGCGACCGGCCCGGGGAAGCTGGCCGTGAAGGTCGGCGACCGCCAGGGCACGGTCGATCCGCGGCAGGCGGGGCTCGGCTACGACATCGCGCGAACCCTCGACCGGGCGGCATTCACCGGCGCCGATCCGATCAGCGTGATCGGCGGACTGTTCCGCTCGGGCGGCGAGGTCGCGCCGGTCGTGAAGGTCGACGAGGACAAGGCACGAGCCGCCCTCGGCCGGCTGGCGGAGACGCTCGACCAGAAGCCCCGCGACGGCGCCGTCTCCTTCGACGGCGGCCGCGTCGAGCAGGTCGCGCCCCGCAGTGGCTACACGCTGGACATGGACGCGGCGATCCGCTCCCTGCGCGTCCCCTTCGAGCGCGGCGCCGCGGACGCCGTCACGGTGCTGCCCGCGCGCGAGGCGAAGCCGAAGGTGAGCGCGCGGGAGGTGCGGCGGGCGGTGCGTGAGTTCGCGCAGCCGGCGATGTCCGGGCCGGTCACGCTCACCGCGCACGACCAGCGGTTCACGATCCCCCCGGCGGTGCTGGGCGAGCACCTGACGATGCGGCCGGACGACTCCGGCAGACTCACGCCGGCGCTCGACGGCAAGGGCCTGCGTGCCGCGCCCGCGGTGGCCGGCGCCCTGAACGGCCTTCCCCACACGCCCGAGAACGCCCGGCTGCGGCTCGACGGCGAGAAGGTCGCGGTGGCGGCGGACGCCGTCCCCGGCGTGGAGGTCACCGACAAGGCCCTGGGCAAGGCCGTCCTGCCCCTGCTCACCAAGTCGGGAGCCGCCCGCACGGGCGTGGTGGAGACACGGCGGATCGAGCCGCAGGTGACCCGTGAGAACGCGGCACGCCTCGGGCTGACCGAGAAGATGTCCTCGTTCACCGTCAACTTCGAACCGGCCGCCTACCGCTCGACGAACATCGGCCGCGCCGTGGACCTCATCAACGGTTCAGTCGTCATGCCGAACGAGACCTGGAGCTTCAACCGGACCGTCGGCGAGCGCACCGAGGCCAACGGCTTCGTCGAGGGCATCATGATCCTCGACGACAAGTACACCAAGGCGCCGGGCGGCGGCGTCTCCGCCGTGGCCACCACGGTCTTCAACGCGATGTTCTTCGCGGGCGTCGAACCCGTCGAGCACGGCGCCCACTCCTTCTACATCGAGCGCTATCCCGAGGGCCGCGAGGCGACGGTCGCCTGGGGCAGCCTCGACCTGAGGTTCGCCAACGACTCCGGCAAGGCCCTGTACATCCAGGCCGAGTCCACCGACACCTCGGTGACCGTCTCCTTCCTCGGCACGAAGAAGTACGACGAGGTCACGTCGGTCAAGGGACCCCGTACCAACGTCCGGGAGCCCTCCAGGAAGGTGAGCACCGACGAGAAGTGCGTGCCGCAGACTCCCCTGGAGGGCTTCGACGTCACCGTCGAACGGGTCTTCCGGGACGGCGGGCGGGAAGTGGGCCGGGAGCCGTTCCGCACGGGCTACACCCCTCGTGACGAGATCGTCTGCGAAGGGGCGCCCGACCAAGGTCAGCGGTGAGCCCCTCAGCCGACGGGAATGTCCCGCAGCATCGGGGCCGGGTCGTACGGCAGGAGCACGACGTCCAGGGTCAGCTCGACGGCGTCGCCGAGGCCGGGGATGCGCAGTCCGGGCAACAGGTCCTGGGCGAGGCCGAGTTCGGTCAGTGTGAGGCGCCCGGTCGCGCGGAAGGCCAGGTGCCGGGCGTCGTCGCGGAACGGGTCCACGGCGGACCCGGCCCAGCGCACGGCCAGCTCGATGTCGACCGGTCTGCCACGGAACTCCAGCGTGCCGCCGAGCTCGCCGTGGAGCGGGCCCGTACGGGTCAGCCGGTTGCCCAGGAAGCGGATCGTGGGGTGGTGCTCCACGTCCAGGAAGCCGGATCTGAGGTGGTCGTCGCGGGTCACGACCCCGGTGGTGACGCTCATCGCCTCGATCGTCACCTCCACCTCGGTGTCCCTGAGCTGGTCCTTGCCGGGCGCCAGGGTTCCGGAGAGGTGGGTGAAGCGTCCGCGCACCAGGCCGGCCCCGCGATTGAGGACGGCGAAGTGCACCGCCGTGTGCCAGGGGTCGAGGTACCAGCGCTCGCGTGCGCTCAGAGCGGTGTCCGGTTCGCACACCGGTTCCGGCTGTGTGGTCATCACAGCTCCCTTCGAGGTCCGCGGGCCGTCGCGGTTCCCGTCGAGGTCCACGGGCGCCGGGCCCGTGCCGGGCGGGCCGGGCGCCTCGGCGGTGTCGTGTCGCGCGCCGCACAAGTGCGGCTGGGGACCGCCTACTTGGCGTAGGCGGCCGAGATCTGGCCGACGAGCGTGGCGAACGGCATGTCGAGCGCCGCGTAGACGTCCCCGGCCTCGGGGGCCCCGTTGTCGGCGAGTATCTCGATCATCAGCGTGGCGTAGTCGCTGACCAGGACGCCGGCCTGCTGGAGCCGGATGAGGCCCGCCTCGCGCTTGGCCGCCGAGAAGGTGCCGGACGCGTCGAGAGCCACATAGGTTTCGTAGCCCTCGGCCCTCGCGGCGATCGCCGGGAGCGTGGCGCAGACCTCCAGCGAGATGCCGGTGAAGATGAGCTTCCTGCGGCCGGTGGCCTTGATGCGGTCACGGACACGACTGTCGTGCCAGGCGTTGACCGTGCTGCGGTCGATGACCTCCAGCTCGCTCGGGACGGTCTCGGCGAGCTCGGGGATGAGCGGCCCCCACATGCTGTCCGCGGCGGTGGTGGTCACCACGGTAGGTACGCGGAGCACCTGCGCCGCCTTCGCGAGCCCGACCACGTTGTGCTTCAGCTCCAGCAGGCTGATGTCGCGGACCCCGCTGTAGAGCCCCACCTGATGGTCGACGAGGACCAGCGCAGCGTTGTCGCGGGTCAGAGATGTGGGGAAGGTGTCATCAGGCATGACCGTCACGCTCCTGTCGTTCTCGACGCACTCTCCGGGAGGTTAGACACTTCCGGTGATTGTCACGATTTTGACCATTCGACGCTAACACGGACATATCGGATGACGGAAGGCCCTCGGCGCGACGGGTGGAGCACGGGCGGCGCCCGCCTCGCACCGGTGCTGCGTGCGGCGGCCCACCGGGGGCATACGCGTGACACGGCACCTACCGGCCGGCTCCCACCTCAAGGAGGCACAGCGTGCTCGGCATCATCGCGGCGGTCCTGTTCTTCATCGCCTTCCTCATCGACGCGGCGGACATCTCCACCAACGACGTCTTCAGCACTACCAACATCATGCTGATCGGGCTCACCCTGCTCGCCCTGCACGTGGCGGGGATCGGAAGCGGCCTGGCCGCGCGGGGCCGCAGGCGCTGACCGGCCGAGGCGCACCCCGGGAGCGGCCGGTTCAACTCGTCACCCACGCCCCGGGGTTCCACAGCCCGGCGCGGTTCAGGGACTGCGGGCAGTGCAGGTAGATCTCGTCGATGTCCAGGACGAGGGCGAGCTGCGGGCGGCGCCCGTCACGCGTCATCGCGTCGAAGAAGGGCGCGTCGGTGAGGATGCGGGCCCGGCCGTTGACGCGCAGGACCTGCTTGCCGCCGGGGATGAGGTACAGCAGGGCTGCGTGCGGGTTGTCGAGGATGTTGTGGAAGCTGTCGCCCCGCCGGTTGCCCGGCCGGTCCGGCAGGGCGAGGGTGCGCGGGCCCAGGACGTGGGTGAAGCCCGGGGCGTCACCGCGCGGCGAGACGTCACAGTTGCCGTCCGCGTCCGAGGTGGCGAGGAGGCAGAAGGGCGAGCGGGAGACGATGTCCAGGTCGTCCTCCGTCAGTGCGCCGTGCACCTTGTCGATGACCACGGGCCAGGGCTCGCCGAGGAGTTCGCGCAGTTCCTCGCGTGAGCCGAGTCCGACCCAGCCGGCCTCGGTGACGTCGTCCGGCCGGTCCCCGGTGGTGTCGGTCGTGTGCGGCAAGGACTGCTCCCAGCTGTGCGTGCCCTACGGATGAGTGATCGCACGGGAACACTAACCGATGTTAGGTTCGCCTTACCTAAGTGACCGGAGGTAGGGCACGACGCACCGCGGGGCGGTGACCGTTCCTCCGAACGGTCACCGCCCCGCGTGCGGTCTCGGGCCGTCGCCCGTCAGCGGACCGGAACGCCGGCCGGTGCGGCGGGGGCCGCCGGCGACTCCGCACCCGCGCTGGCCGCGGGGTCGGCTCCGGCGGTGGCCGGGGCGGCGGTGGCCGGCGCCGACTGCGCGGGCGCCACGTTCAGTTCGGCGAGCATCGTCCGGGTGAAGCCGAAGTAGTACGTGGCCAGGAATCCGCCCAGGTAACCGACGACCAGGCCCGCGGCGTACACGGCCACCGTCCGGCCGAGTCCGTGGTCGCCGTCGAGCAGCGGGAAGAGCGCCCAGCCCGACGGGCCGATCGCGGTGGAACCGACGTCCGTGCCCAGCTGGTTGAAGAGCCCCACGAACGCGCCACCGAGGGCGCCACCGGTGCAGGCCGTGATGAACGGGCGGCCCAGCGGCAGGGACACACCGTAGATCAGCGGCTCGCCCACGCCGAGGAAGCCCGGCCACAGCGCCGACTTGATGGTCGTACGGATCGAGGTGTTGCGGTGCAGCCGGAAGTAGACGGCGATCGCCGCGCCGACCTGGCCGGCGCCGGCCATCGCGAGGATCGGCAGCAGCACGGTGTAGCCCTGCTGCTCGATGAGCGTGGTGTGGATGGGGATCAGCGCCTGGTGCAGGCCCAGCATGACCAGCGGCAGGAACAGACCGCCGAGGATGAGTCCGGCACCCGCGCCGCCGTTGGAGAGCAGCCAGTTGGCGGCCTCACCGATCTTCGTGGAGACCTCACCGGCGAGGAACATCAGCCCGAAGAGGGTGGCCAGACCCGCGACCAGCACGGTGATGGTCGGGGTGACCAGGACGTCGATGGACACGGGCACCCAGCGACGGCACCACTTCTCGATCTGCACGGCGAGCCACGCCGCGCCCAGCGCGCCGAGGACACCGCCCTGACCCGGGGAGAGTTCCTGGCCGAACGCCTCGACGTTGGCCACGCCCGCGTAGACGATGATGGCGGCGACGGCGCCGCCGAGGATCGGTGTGCCGCCGAACTCCTGGGCCGTGTTGTAGCCGACGAACACGGCGATCAGCGCCATGAACCCGGAGGCCATCGCGGCGAGCGCCGGGGTGATGCCGGGCAGCCAGCCCAGGTTGACGAGCAGACCGTTCAGGCCCGCGATGATGCCGCAGCCGATCAGCGCCGGGATCAGCGGCACGAAGATGTTCGCGATGCGGCGCAGCAGGAGCTTGAAGGGGGTGGCGTTCTGGGCCTTGCGCTCCGCGCGCAGCGCCGCGCCCTGTACGGCGAGGTCCTCGGCGGTCACGGGGTCACCGCCCGGGACGCCACCAGCCGCGGGGGCGGCCTCGGCAGCCTCGGCGCGCTCCTGCTCGACCAGGGTCTCGAACTCCGGGGTGACGCGGGCGACGGTGCCCGGTCCGAGCACGATCTGGTAGGTGTCGTCCTCGACGACGCCCATCACCGCCGGCAGTGCCTTGAGCTGTTCCTCCTGCACCAGGGTCCGGTCGTGCAGGCCCAGCCGCAGCCGGGTCATGCAGTGGGCCACCGACGCCACGTTCCGCGCTCCGCCCACCAGGGGCAGGATGGCGGCCGCGGTGTCGCGGTACTTGTTCTCGTTCGCCATGAGATCGGCCTTGCTGTGAGTATCGGCTGGTAAATCGGCTGGTACGTCAGGCGGCTGCGGTCTCCAGGGCGCTGCGCAGGTGCCCGTGCGCGTCCTGGAGCAGGCGCTCGGCCGTCCGTGCGTCCACGGATCCGAGCAGGGTGAGGATGGCGTTCTTGACCTCGCCGCCGGTCGCCGCGAGCGCGGCGGCGACGGCCTCGTCGGAGGCGTCGGTCGCGAGGCCCACGATCCGGTGGGCGCGGGCCCGCAGCTTCTCGTTGGAGGCGCGGACGTCGACCATCAGGTTCCCGTAGGTCTTGCCCAGCCTGATCATGGTGATGGTGGAGAACATGTTGAGCACCAGCTTCTGCGCGGTGCCCGCCTTCAGCCGGGTCGAGCCCGTCACGGTCTCCGGTCCGACCACGACCTCGATGCCGTGGTCGGCGGCCGCGGCCAGCGCGCTGTCGGCGTTGCAGGACAGCCCCACCGTGAGCGCGCCGAGGGTGCGCGCGTGCCGGACGGCCTCGACGGCGTACGGGGTGCGGCCCGAGGCGGAGATGCCGACCACCACGTCGTCCGCGGACACCCTCAGTGCGTCCAGGTCCTGACGGGCCCCCTCCTCGGAGTCCTCGGCGCCTTCGACGGCGGTGACCATGGCGGCCGGACCTCCCGCGATGAGGCCCACCACCTGCGACGGGTCGGTGTTGAAGGTGGGCGGGCACTCGGAGGCGTCGAGCACACCGAGCCGTCCGGCGGTGCCCGCCCCGGCGTAGACGAGCCGTCCGCCCCGCGCCATCCGCTCGGCCATGCCGTCGACGGCGGCGGCGATCTCGGGGAGCCGGGCCGCGACCGCCGCGCTGACGGTGGCGTCCTCGGCGTTCATGTGGCGGGCGATGTCCAGCGTGCTCAGGCGGTCGATGTCCGCCAGGTCGGGGCGGTACGCCTCCGTGGCCATGGTGGCGAGCTGGTCACGCAGCAGGCCGTTCCCTACGGCGTCTTGGGTGGACATGAACGTTCACGGCTCCTGTGGTTCGGGCATTTCAGGTGGCTTGGGTGTCTCTGGCGCTTTTCCGTCATACGCGACGGACAGCGGGATCGGCCGGTCCGTGTGACACGAGAGACAGCGACGAAATTTTCTTTCATTTCGCTCCGGCGAAACGAAACATATTTTCAGTGCGCGGGCGCGTCAAGACTCGGTAGGCGATCAGTGGGTCACATCCCGGCCACGGTCGGGGTGGTGGCCTCGTCGAGGAGTTCGAGGATGTGCCGGTAGGGCCGCCCGGTGGCGCGGCTCATCCCGAGCTCACAGGTGCGGTTGCAGGAGGCGTAGGCGTCGTACGAGCGGGTGTTGATCTCGGCGGCCTGGCGGGCCGTGGCCACCGCGGTGACCTCCGGGTGCAGCAGTCCCCGGTCGCCCGCGAACGCGCAGCAGCCCCAGGAGTCGGGCACCGTGACGTCCGGGCTCAGGGCGGCCGCCAGAGTCCGCAGGGCGTCGTCGGCGCCCAGGTGGGTGGTCGAACAGGTGGGATGCAGGGCCAGGGATCCCACGGGCCGCACGGCGGGGAGGGCGGGGAGCAGCCGCTCGGCGGCGAAGGCCACGCTGTCCACGAACCGCAGGGTCGCGTAGCGGGCCCGGTCCTGCTCGGGCAGCGCGTCGGCCAGCCCTTCCAGGCCGTGGGTGCACGAGGAGGCGTCGCAGACGACGGGCAGCCTGCCGTGGTCGGTGGCCGTCCACAGGGCGTCCAGCGTGCGGGCGGCCATGGTGCGGTGGCCCCGCGTGTACCCCTTGGACTGCCAGGGGGTGCCGCAGCACAGGCCGCCCAGTCCGTCCGGCACGGCGACCGGGACCCCCGCCCGCTCGCACAGGCGCAGGAAGGCGTGCGCCGCTCCCCCGGCCCCGCCGGCGCCGTCCTCGGCCGCGAAGAGGCTTCCGATGCAGGCGGCGAAGAACACGGCCTCCGCGTCGGCGGGACGCCGTGGGGCGGGACGGTCCGGCCCGCTGCGCGGCATGTCCGGGGTCCATACGGGGACCAGTTCCCCGGCACCCAGCCCTCGCACCGCCCTCGTCGCCGCCCTGGTGACGGGCAGCGGGACGGCATGGGCCGCCTTGAGCGCCGTACGGACGCCCGCGACCGCTCCTTCCCAGTGCCGCGCCACGCGGTCGGCGGCGCCCTGGGCCGCCTTTCCGTGCCCGTCCGCGCGCAGCCGCTTCATGACCTCGCCCGTGTCGATGTGGACCGGGCAGGCGGTGACGCACAGGCTGTCGGCCGCGCAACTGCCGACGGCCGCGTAGCCGTAGTCGTCCTCCAGGGCGCGGCGCCGGTCGTCGTCGCCCGCGGCCCCCGCGAGGGCGATCTCGCGCAGCAGGGCGATGCGCTGTCGCGGGGTCGTGGTCGCGTCGGCCGTCGGGCAGACGGGCTCGCAATAGCCGCACTCGACGCAGGCGTCCACGGCCGGGTCGACCTCCGGGACGCTCTTCAGGTGGCCGAGGTGCGCGCCGGGGTCGTCGTCGAGGAGGACGCCGGGGCTGAGCAGCCGGTGCGGGTCGCACAACCGCTTGAGCTCCCGCATCACCTCGTAGAGTTCGTCGCCGTACTGGCGCCTGACGAACGGGGCCATGGCGCGTCCGGTGCCGTGCTCGGCCTTGAGCGTGCCGCCCGCCGCAAGGACGAGGTCGACCATGTCGTCGGTGAAGCGGGCGTAGCGGTCCAGTTCGCCGCCGGAGTCGAAGTCCTGGGTCAGCATGAAGTGCAGGTTGCCGTCGCGTGCGTGCCCGAAGATCACCGCGTCGTCGTAGCCGTGCCGGGCGAACAGGTCGATCAGGCCCTCGCCGGTGGCGGTCAGCCGCTCCATCGGCACCGCCACGTCCTCCAGCAGGGCCGTCGTACCGGGGCGGCGCGCGCCGGCGACCGCGGTGTACAGCCCCTTGCGCAGCCGCCAGAGCCGGTTCCGCTCCCCCGCGTCACGGGTGAGCTCCGCCGTGGTGACGGTGGGCAGCTGCCGCAGCGCGGGGTGGGCGGCGGCGACGGTGTGCTCCAGGGCCTCGGCGTCGTCCTCGGCGAACTCGACGAGCAGCGCCGCATGGCCGCCGACGGTGAGAGCGCGCAAGGCCTCCACCGGGTCGGCGGACCGCTGCGCCACCCGCAGGGAGGCGGCGTCGAGCAGTTCCACGGTGCGGGCCCCGGCGGCGAGCAGCGCCGGCAGGCAGTCGGTCGCCTCGGCGAGGCCCGGCAGGACGAGCAGCCCCGTGGCGGTGTGCGGCAGGAGCGGGACCGTGCGGAAGACGGCCTCCGCGACGAACCCGAGCGTGCCCTCGCTGCCCACCATCAGCCGCGCGAGGACGTCGGCCGGGGTGGAGTGGTCGAGGAAGGAGTTCAGCCCATACCCCATGGTGTTCTTCATGGCGAAGAGCCGCTCCACCGTGGCCCGCGACGCGGCCGATCCGCGCACCCGGTCCCGCAGGCGCAGCAGTCCCGCGTGCAGTTCGGGTTCGCGCGCCCGCAGCGCCTCGTCGGCGTCCGCGTCCGCGGTGTCGACGACGGTGCCGGAGGGCAGCACGAACCGCAGGGACTCGATGGTGCGGTAGGCGTTGTCCCGGGTGCCGCAGTTCATGCCGCTGGAGTTGTTGGCGACGAGGCCGCCGATGGTGCAGGCGCTCTCGCTTGCCGGGTCCGGGCCCAGCCGGCGGCCGTACCGGGCGAGCCGGGCGTTGGCCCGGCGGACGGTCAGTCCGGGCTGGAGGCGGACCCGGTGCCCGTCGTCGAGGATCTCCGCGTTGCGCCAGTGCGTGCGTACGTCGATCTGGACGCCGTCGCCGCCGGCCTGGCCGGCGAGGCTGGTGCCGCCGGAGCGCAGGGTCACCGGGACGCCGGCCGCGCGGGCTCCGGCCATCAGTGCGCCGACCTCGCCGGCCGAGGCGGCGCGGACCACCGCGCGCGGGGTGAACAGGTAGGGCGAGGCGTCGTGGGCCGCCGCGATCCGGCGGGGCAGCGCGGTCGTCACCCGGGCCGGGTCGCCGACGCACGAGGCGAGCAGTTCGGCCAGCCGCTCGTCGGAGGGCGGCGACGCGGGGGCGGACGGGACGGAGGCGGTGGGGTGGCTCATGGCTCCTCGGCGCCGCCGGTTCGGCGCGGGACGACGGTGGGTCACGGGAGTATCGGGATCACCGTCGCGCGATGTCAATAACTTACGACCGGATGTGCGACATGTAATTAAATTACATTCGGCGCATGGGCAGGCCTGGGCGCGGGGCGGAGCGGGACATCGGGGTGCCGTCGGGCATGCCGACGCGCAGGTGCTACGGGCGACGCCGCCGGCGTCGCTGCACGGCGGTGTAGGTCTCCTGGAGGGCCGCCGCCGCGGCGTCGTAGGAGCGCTGCGCGACGGCGACGAACAAGCAGTCGACCAGGGCCAGCTGGGCGATCCGGCTGACCGTGGCGCCCGAGCGGAACGGTGTCTCGCGGGCGGAGGTGGTGAGGACGAGGTCGGCCGCCTCCGCCAGCGCGGACCGGGGGAAATTGGTGAGGGCGACGGTGGTCGCTCCCCTGGCGGCGGCCGCGGCCAGCGGCTCGACGGTGTCCTCCGTCTCCCCGGAGTGGGAGATGCCGATCGCCACGTCGCCGGGCCCCAGCAGCGCGGTCGCCGTCAGGGCGGCGTGGACGTCGGTCCACACGAACGCGATGTGGCCGACGCGGTGCAGCTTCTGGTGCAGGTCCTGGCCGACGAAGCCGCTCGCGCCGACGCCGAAGATGTCGATGCGCCGGGCCGTGGCGAGGGCGTCGACGGCCCGGCCGAGGACCGTCGGGTCCACGCTGCGGGCGGTCTCGTCGAGCGCGCGCACCTCGTTGTAGATGATCTTCTTGACGATCTGTTCCAGGGAGTCGGAGGGATCGATGTCGGTGCCCAGCGCCGACTGCTCCCCGCCGACCGCCCGCTCGTGCGCGACCGCGGCGGCCAGGGCGAGCCGCAGCTGGGGGTAGCTGCCGAAGCCGAGCGTCCGGCAGAAGCGCAGCACTGTGGCGGGTGAGGTGGATGCTCGTTCGGCTAGCGCGCCGATGGAGAGTTCCGAGCTGCCGGCCGGGTCCGCGAGCACCGCGTCGGCCACCCGTCGCTCCGAGGGCGGCAGCGTGGGCCGGCCGGCGCGGATGCGGGTCAGGGCGTCGGCTCCGCCCGCACCCACGGGGCCGCGCTCCGGCGTGAGGGGCTCGTCCCGGCGGCTCATCGGCTTCCTCCTGCACCGGACGACGGGGGCGTACGCACCGTGACAGGCAGTTAATCACAACACCAGGTCACGACGGTGCCGGGGCATCCGACGAGCCGCTCGGTCGCTCAGCCGCCCAGGATCCACCACAGCCCGTTGCCGCCGAGGAGCGTGCTGTCCCGCTGGATGAAGCCGAACATGTTCGGCGTGAAGGCGTAGCTGCCCTTGCCGGTCGGGCGTGAGGCGCCACCGGGGATGACGAACACCGCGCCGGTGTAGTCGTTCTCGCAGGCGGCACCGACGAGCAGTTCCGGCATCCCGTCCCGGTCGACGTCCCCGGCCGAGACCGTGGTGCCGAAGCAGTCACGGTGTTCGGAGATGCTCGGGACGCCGGGGGTCTCCTGGTGGAAGGAGTACGCGCCCGCGCCCAGCCCGCCCGTCCGCCGGCCGGGGATCACGGTGACCGTGCCCGCCCTTCTGACGCTGCCGACGGCTTCGTTGGGTGCGCCGACCACGATGTCCGCGAGACCGTCCCGGTTCAGATCGGCCACGGTGACACCGGCACCGAAGGTGTCGCCGCGCTCGCTCGAGCCGGGTACGCCCTCGGTCCGCTGCGTGATCTCCTCGGGCTGCGCGTCGCCGGCGATGCCGTCCGCCGACCCGCGCCAGAGCAGCACACGGCCGCCCAGCGCACCGTCGCAGCAATGGGTCGCCTCCTGGGGGTCACCGACGACGAGGTCGGCGTACCCGTCGCCGTCGACGTCACCGGTCGCGGCGATGAGCCCGTTGCCGTTCCGAAGCCCCTCCGGCCATGGCCGACTTCCCGTCGGGCGCACCCTGACCTGACTGCCCGACAGGTCGGCCCGGTGGCCGCCGAGGGCCACCTGGTCGGGAACGCCGTCGCGGTCGAGGTCGCCGAGTGCCACCGACCCCACGGCGTCCTCCTCCGCGTTCTGCGCCGCGGAGCCGAAGGCGCCGGTACGGCTGAACGGGCCGGTGAAGGCGACGGTCACCTTCGCCCCGCCGACCAGGACCTGCGTCCTGGCGCCCGCCCCCAGGCCGGCCGCGGCCACGTCGAGGCCGTACGCCTGGTTGGCGGCGGCGGCCGGCGGTGGCAGCACCGTGCCGCGGCCGAGGCCGTCCCTGCCGCCCCAGAGCACCATCACGACACCGGAGTTGACGCCGTACGCGGTGTCCTCGTACGGCGAGCCCACCACCAGGTCGGCGTACCCGTCCCGGTTCAGGTCGGCGGTCGCCGTGGAGGCACCGAAGCGGTCGTACGGCTCGACCGAGCCCGGCACGCCGTACGTGTTCTGAGTGATCGTCTTGCGTCGGCCGGCCGAGAGACCGGAGGACGAGCCGTACAGCACCACGACGGCGCCGGCGGCCACCTTGCCGGAGACGTTCGCACCCGGCGCGGGCAGGACCGCGTCCCGGTACCCGTCCCCGTTGAAGTCACCGGGTGCCGCGGCGTGCACGGCGGCGGCCGGAGCCGCGGGCAGCAGCGAGCCCGCCATCAGTCCGGCCGCCATCACCGCGGCCGTTCTCCATCTGCCCATCTGTGCGTCCCCTTCCCCAAGGCGCGGCCAGGGCTCGCGCCGACGGCACACGGGAGGCGCGACGGTCTCCGAGGCCGGTGGAACCGGCCGGACATCGTGCGGCAACCCGTTCGCCATGGATACGTCACAGAGGGGACTCGTGGCCGGGTCGGAAGGTTGTGGGAGCGGTCCGGGCGGCGGTCGCCTCCGGGGCGTTCCGTCAGTTGGGCAGTGAGGACAGCGCGGCGGCGACCCGCTCGGAGGTCTCCGGCGGCGTCGAGGCGTGCGGGGAGAGCCTCAGCGAGTCGGTCCGCACCGTCGCCGTGATCCCCTCGGCCTGCAGCGCCTTGGCGACGAGCAGGGGGTCGTGGTCCGGCAGCGCGAAGGAGAGGATGCCCGCCCGGCGCGCCGGATCGGCCGGGGACAGGACGCGGCCGCCGGAGCGCCGGACGACCTCACCGAGTTCCGCGACCCGCGCTGCGACGGCCTCCTCGATCGCCGCGACGGTGTGCCGTTCCACGAGGTCCAGCGCGGCGGCGAAGGCGCCCGCCGCCACCGGGCTGAGATGCGTGATGGACCATCGCCGCGCGTCGGGGGCGGGCCGGTGCTCCGTGTCGTCGAAGAGGCCGGGCTCCTCGACCCCCGTCCAGCCGGTGAGCACCGGCTCCAGGGTGTCGAGCGCCCGGTCGGACAGGGCGGCGAACCCCGTGGACCAGCCCGCCCGCAGCCACTTCTGGCCGCCCACGACGAGGACGTCGGCGGCCTCCCAGGGCATCTGCGTCACGCCGAAGGCCTGGATGGCGTCGACGATCAGGAGCCGTGATGCCCCGATCACCTCGCGCAGCGCGGCCAGGTCCGCGCGGAACCCGGTGCGGAAGTCCACCGCGCTGACGGACACGGCGACGGTGTCGTCGGTCAGCGCTGCACGGACCAGGTCGGGGCCGACGCCCTCGCCGGGCGCGGGGTCGAGCCAGCGGGGCGTGACCCGGCCCAGGTCCGCGGCGCGGCGCCACGGGTACTGGTTGGAGGGGAAGTCGGTGCGGGGCGCGAGGACGACGCCCTCGCGCATGCCGAGCGCGGCGTGGAAGAGGCCGGTGGACGCGTTGGGCAGGAGCACGGTGTGCCGGGCGTCGGTGCCCGCGAGCCGGGCCGCGCTCTCGCGTGCGGCCAGGTCCGCGCGCATGAGGTCGTCCACGGTCCCGTGGTCGGCCCGCGCGGACTCCTCCATGGCCCGGGCGGTGGCTGCCACGACGTCCCGCGACGGCGGCCCGAACCGGGCGAAGTCCAGGTAGCCGGCGGGTGTGTCGAAGTGCGCTGCGTACGACGTAAGCACGGGGGGCTCTTCCTTCCGGGACGGTGCGATCGAGCGGAGCGGAGCGGCCGCCGGGCCGGGAGCGTGCGTGGCGATCCACCGGCTCCCGCCGTCCCCCACGGTAGGGGCCCTGCCCGGCGCCGCCCGCACCAGGGCCGACGTCCCGGGGCCCGTGCACCGACCGCCGGCGAAACGGCCGGACGCTTCGTCACCAGGTCCGGGGCCACCGAACGGCGGTCCGTCCGGCGCGGCCGAGCGCGAGGTCGACGAGTCGTCGCCAGTCCACCGGCGGCGCCGGGAGCGCGACACCCGGCCGGTCGCGCGGCACCCGGACCCGCAGGGCCCTGTGCCGCAGGGTGCACACCACCGGTGTGGCCATCCGCAGCGCCTCGCCGTCCACCGCCACCGGGATCTCGGCCGTGTCGGCGGTCACCTCGACCCGTCGTGCCGTCCCGACCGTCAGCGCGCCGGACTGCGAGCCCCGCACCGCCAGATCCGCGGCCTGCGCCGCGCTCCCCACCCGGATGGCCACCAGGCCCAGCTCGCCACCGTCGAGCCTCGGCCGGCGTCCGCTCCCGTGGAGCGCGTCGGGTGACGTGTAGGCGTTGTTGCTGACCAGCAGTGCCTGCTGCGAGGCGAGCGACGTGCCGTCGACGCGCGCGTCGAGCCGTCGCACCCGGTCCCCCACCAGCAGTTCCGGCATCACGGTCAGGGCCGTGCCCGCCTTGTCGTCGCGGTACTCGGGGCGCTGCACGACGTCGGCGTAGACCCCGAAGGACACGGTGTTGACGAACGCCCGGCCGTCGACGTCGCCGAGGTCGACCCGGAGTTCCTCGCCGTCGGTCAGCGCGTCGAGGCAGCGCGTCGGGTCGGACCGGTCGAGGCCGAGGTCCATGGCGAAGTGGTTGCGGGTGCCGGCGCAGATCACGAGGAAGGGCAGGTCGTGTTCGGCGGCGACCGCGGCGACCTGGGCCTGGGTGCCGTCGCCTCCCGCGACACCCAGCAGGTCGGCCCCTTCGGCGACCGCCTCGCGGGCCAGCGCGGTCACGTCCGACGGGGCCGAGGGGTCGAGCAGGACGACCCGCGCTCCCATTCGCTCCGCCCGCTCCACGAGTCCGAAGCGGCCGACCTTCCCTCCCCCCGACTTCGGGTTCATGACGAGGAACGGCCGGGCGGGACGGGACGCGGCGACCGTCTCCCTCGCCCGCGCGGGGCCGGCCCGGCGCAACGCCGCCCGGGCGCAGGCGAGCGCGGCCGCCCAGCACAGGATCAGCACCAGGGCGGTCAGCCACAATCCGTCGAACGCGTACAGCACCAGCACCGCGGCGGGCGCGGCGATCGCGAGGGACGCTCCGAACAGGCGCACCAGGCCCCGGTACGCCAGGAACCACCACACCCCCGCCGCCCCGAGGACCAGCCCGAGCAGCCCGGCCGCGATCACCTCCAGGCCGCCCCTGCCCACCGTGAGCGCCAGCACGGCCAGGCAGCCGATCGCCGCCAGCACGGCCAGCCGCGCCAGCAGCCGTGCGAGCGCGCCCCCGTCCCCTCCGGAGCCCGCCATCAGCGCCTTCTCATGACGTGGTCCACCTTTCGGCCCGGTCCGGGACACCAGACTGCGCCCTCACGGACCGGAGGGCATCCCGGCCGGGCGCCGCGTCACCCGGGGCGCACCCGTGGTCGCCGGTTCACCCGTCCAGCGCCAGGGCCTCCCCGACAAATCCCCGAACCGCCTCCAGCGCCTCGGCGCGGTCCGCCGGGACCAGTCCGATGCGGGTGCGCCGGTCGAGCAGGTCGGCCTCGTCCAGGGCGCCCTCGTGGCGCAGTGCCCACACGAGTTCGGCGCCGGTGACGGGGTGGCCCGGCACGACCGGCTCGCCGAGCCGTGGCTCGTCGGCGGCAAGGGCGTGCACGGCCGGTGCCTCCGTGCCGTACCGCTGGACCAGACGGCGCGGCGCCCGCAGCGCGGAGAGCGCGCGGGGCGCGGCCGCGCCCACGAGCGGGAGTGCGGCGGTCGGTGACGGGCCCGCGCTCAGGCCACGGGCGGTGACCGCGGCGTTCACGGCGTCCTGCGCCATCCGGCGGTAGGTGGTGAGCTTGCCGCCGACGACGCTGACCACCCCGTCCGGTGAGGTCAGCACCGCGTGCCGGCGGGAGATGTCCGCCGTGCGTGCGGCCGTCCCGGGCGCCGCGGTCGCCGAGGTGTCGAGCAGGGGGCGCAGGCCGGCGAAGGCGCCGACGACGTCGTCCCGTCCCACGGGGACGTCCAGCACCGAGCCGAGCACGTCGAGCAGGAAGCCGATGTCGGTCTCGGGCACCTCGGGGACATCGGGGACGGGGCCGTCCAGGGGTTCGTCGGTGAGGCCGACGTAGACCCGGCCGTCGTCCTGCGGCAGGACCAGGACGAAGCGGTTCGTCTCACCGGGGACGGGGATGTGCAGCCCGGCGGGGAGCGGCCCGATGCGTTCCGCCCGCAGGACGAGGTGGGTGCCGCGCGAGGGCCGGATGCGGATGCCGTCCACCAGGTCGCCCGCCCACACGCCGGAGGCGTTGATCACGGCGCGGGCACGGATCTCGCCCTCCTCACCGGTGAGTTCGTCGCGGATCCGGGCGCCGGACGCGCTCAGTTCCAGGGCCCGGACCCGGGTCAGCACGCGGGCGCCGCGCGCGGCGGCGGTCCGGGCCAGGGCGGTCACCAGGCGGGTGTCGTCGGTGAGCTTGCCGTCCCAGGACAGCAGTCCGCCCCGCAGCCCCTCGGGGCGCAGCGTGGGGGCCATGTGCCGGGTCTCGACGGCGGTCAGGCGGCGCGGTGCGGGCAGCGTGGCGCGGGCCGTGCGGGCGGTCAGCCGCAGACCGTCGCCCGCCCGGAGTCCGGCCCAGGTCAAGGCCGCCTGTCCGCGGGAGACGAGCCCGGTCAGGGGCAGCACGAAGGGCTGGGCGCGCACCAGATGAGGGGCCGTGCGCTCCATCAGCACGCCGCGTTCGACGGCGCTCTCGTGGGCCACGTCGAGCTGTCCGGAGGCCAGGTAGCGCAGCCCGCCGTGGATGAGCTTGGAGCTCCAGCGGGACGTGCCGAACGCCAGGTCGTGGGCATCGATCGCGACGACGTCCAGGCCGCGGGCCGCGGCGTCGAGGGCCACTCCGGCGCCGGTCGCGCCGAGGCCCACGACCAGCACGTCCACGACGCGGCCGTCGGTGGCCTCGGTCAGTTCACGGCCGCGGCGCGCGGCGGTCAGGGAGCTGCCGGCGGCGGGGCTGCTGGTCGGGCTCATGGGGTGAGGGTCCTCTCCAGAACGGTGCGCAGTTCGGCCAGGAAAGCCGCGGTGGTGAGATCGGGGTCGTCCTCGTCGGTCATGGTGCGCAGCGACAGGGCGAAGGACTGCAGGATCAGCAGGACGGTCCGCGCCTGGCGTTCGGCGGGGGCCTTTCGCACCGAGTCGTCGGCGTGCCCCTTGCGCAGCGCGTCGGTGAGCAGCTCCAGCAGGGCCTCCTGGCTGGCGCCGCGCCGGTCGAGCATGTAGGGCAGCAGGAGTTCGGGGTCGACGTCGACGATCTTCTGGTAGAGCGGATGGGCCCGGAACGCCTCGACGCCGGCCACCAGGCCGTCGACGAGAGGCGCGCGCGTGCCCGCCCCGGGGCGGCTCTCGGGCATGGCGTCCATCGCCACGGCGATCCACTCCCGCGTCATGAGATCGCCCACGAGGGTGCGGACGTCGGGCCAGCGCCGGTAGAGCGTCATCCGGGAGACGCCGGCCCGGCGGGCGACGTCGGTCATGGTCGTGCGCCGGACACCGACCGCGAGGACGCAGTCCCGCACGGCGTCGAGCACCACGTCGCTGTCGGAGGAGTTCTGCGGAACCGATCTGTTGTGACGAATAGGCGCCATGTGTAACAGTGTAACGCCCGACCCGCTCCGGCGGCACACCCTCGAAACCGTGTGAGGACGACAGGCATGGACATGCTGTGGAACGGCTGGGGCGACCCGGCCAGGGCGACGCCGCTGCCCGACAACGTGACAGGGCTGCTGCGCGACTGGCTCGGTGTCACCCCGCATCCCACGGCCCCGGCGGCGCCGGAGGAGGTCGAGATCGCCGCACCCGCCCTGGACGGCGCCGCCCACCAGGCGCTGCTGTCCGCGCTCGGCGACCGCGCGGACCGGGTCCGCACCGACACGGAGGCCCGTCTGCGGCACACCCGCGGCAAGTCCACCCCGGACCTGCTGCGCATCCGCACCGGAGACACCGCCGACGCGCCGGCCGCCGTCGTCCTGCCGGAGAGCCACGACGAGGTGCTCGCCCTGCTCCGCGCCTGTGCGGAACACGGCCTGCCGCTCGTCCCGTTCGGCGGCGGCACCTCGGTCGTCGGAGGGCTCGCTCCCGGCCGCCGCACCCCCTTCGTCGCCCTGGACCTGCGGCGCATGAACCGCCTGCTCGACCTCGACCCCGTCTCGCGCACCGCCACCCTGGAACCCGGCCTGCGCACCCCCGAGGCCGAGGCGGTGCTCGCCGAGCACGGCTTCACCCTCGGCCACTTCCCCCAGTCCTACGAGTGGGCCACCATCGGCGGTTACGCCGCGACCCGCTCCAGCGGGCAGGCCTCCGCCGGCTACGGGCGCTTCGACGAGATGGTGCTGGGCCTGACCGTCGCCACGCCCGAGGGCACCCTGGACACCGGCCGGGCACCTCGGTCGGCCGCGGGGCCCGACCTGCGCCAGATGCTGCTGGGCTCGGAGGGCGCCTTCGGCGTCATCACCTCCGTCACCGTCCGCGTCCGGCCCGTCCCGCGCACCCGGCGCTACGAGGGCTGGCGGTTCGCCTCCTTCGACGCGGGTGCCGCGGCGCTGCGCCGGCTCGCCCAGGACGGGCCGCGCCCCACGGTCCTGCGTCTGTCCGACGAGACCGAGACGCTGATCGGACTCGCCCAGCCGGACGCCATCGGCTCCGCCGTCGAACAGCAGGGCGCCGGATGCCTGGCCGTGGTCGGGTTCGAGGGTACCGAGGCCGACACCGCGCAGCGCCGGGCGGCCGCGGCGCAGGTCCTCGCCGACTGCGGCGGCACCTTCGCGGGCGGCGAACCGGGCGAACGCTGGGCGCACGGCCGCTACTCGGCACCGTACCTGCGCGACGCGCTCCTCGAAGCGGGCGCGTTCGCGGAGACGCTGGAGACGGCCGCGTACTGGTCACGGCTGCCGGGGCTGTATGCCGCCGTCAAGGAGGCGCTGACCCGCACGCTCACCGAGGGCGGCACGCCTCCCCTGGTCATGTGCCACATCTCGCACGTCTACGAGAACGGCGCCTCGCTCTACTTCACCGTCGTCTCGGCGCAGGGCGAGGACCCGGTGGCCCACTGGACGCGGGCCAAGCACGCCGCGAACGACGCGATCCTCGACGCCGGCGGCACCATCACGCACCATCACGGCGTGGGCACCGACCACCGCGCCTGGTACGTGCGGGAGGCCGGCGACCTGGGTGTCGCGGCGCTGCGGGCCGTCAAGCAACGGCTGGACCCGCACGGACTGATGAACCCGGGCGTCCTGCTGCCCGCGGACTGACCCGGCAGCGCTCCCCCGCTCCAGCCCTCCCTCGCTCCAACCCCTCCCCCGCCGGCCCGTCCCTCGCAGGGCCATGGCCCGGCACCCGCCCTGCACGATCGCCAGCCCGGAGGCACATCGATGCGACAGTTCACCGCCGTCGTCAACCCCACCGCGGGCGGAGCCACCGGCGCTGCGGCGCTGCTGAAGGTGGCCCGGCTGCTGCGGGAGGCCGGCGCCGAGCTGGAGACCGAGTACAGCCGCAGCCTCGCCCACGCCCGCGAACTCGCCCGACGGGCCGGGGAGCGCGGGCGGGTGGTGCTCGCCGTCGGCGGCGACGGCATCACCGGGGGCATCGGCGGTGCGCTGAGCGGCACCGGGACCGTCTTCGGCGTGGTCCCGGCCGGCCGCGGCAACGACTTCGCCCGCGCCCTGGGACTGCCGGGCGATCCCGAGAGCCTCGTCAAGATCCTGCTCGACGGCACACCGCGCGCCGTCGACACCATCGAGGTCACCTCGGCCGCCCACGACCGCACCGTCGTCCTCGGCAGCGTCTACGCCGGGGTCGACGCGCTCGCCAACCGCCACGCCAATCGCGCCCGGCTGCTGCGCGGCACCGCCTCCTACTACGCCGGAGCCCTGCGCGCCATCACCACCTGGCGTCCCGCCCGCTACCGGGTCACCGTCGACGGCCGGGAGCACGCGTACGCCGGCTACACCGCGGTGGCCGCCAACTCCGGCTACTACGGTTCCGCCCGCCTGGTCGCACCGGGGGCCCGGCTGGACGACGGGCTGCTGGACGTCGTGATGATCCACGACGCGCCGCGCCGGCTGTTCTTCGCCCTGATGAAGGAACTCGACAGCGGCACCCACGTCGAGCGGCCCCAGGTGAGCGTCGTCCAGGGCAGGGAGATACGCATCGAGGCCGACCGGGAGATCCCCTACGGGGCGGACGGCGAGGTCGAGGCGGTGCTGCCCGTGGAAGCCAGGGTGCTGCCGGGCGCGCTGCGCGTCCTGCACTGAGGGGCGGGCGCCACCGGGGCCGTCGGCGTCCGGGGCGCAGGAACCCCGACTCGTAGGCGAGGACGACGAGTCGGGCCCGGTCGCGGAGCGCGCGTTCGGCCGGCAGGTTGCCCACGTGTGCCCTGACCGTGCTCTCCGCGAGGCACAGCACCGTGCCGGTCTCGGTGTCGGACATCCCGCGGCCGACCAGGCGCAGCCCCAACGGCGGCGGTGCGGGTGGGACCTCTGCCCAGTGGATCGCCGCGTGTCACCTCGGGTGCGGCTGGCGTGCGTGGTGAGGGCGGGGCGCGAGTGCGGTCCGACAATGCGCCCTCCGCCTCATACGGGATGTTTGTGCACCGTGGGGGCAAGACCGCCCCTTTCACGCCGTACCGCCCACCCACCCGTGCTGATTGTCTTGCTGCAGCAGACGGTCCCTCGCGCACCACCGGCCGTTCCGCTCACTGCCGCTCGACATCTGGGAGGGAATGTGTCCGTCGCGGACAGCGTCGCCGGTCCCGACACCGAAGAACCCGCCTCCGCGCCCGAGGAGCGGGAGCTCACGAGCCTCGGTACGCGGGCCGCGCGTCAGCTGGCCACCACCACCAAGTCCGCGCCGCAGATGCGGGGCATCAGCTCCCGGTGGCTGCTGAGGAAGCTGCCCTGGGTGGACGTCAGGGGCGGCACCTACCGGGTCAACCGCCGTCTCCACCTGCGGCCCGGCCGGGGGCGGGTCCACTTCGAGCACAACGGCGCGGACGACGTGCGGGTGGTTCCGCAGACCCTTGCCGAACTGCCCGTCCTGCGCGGCTACCCCGACCTCGACGTCCTGAGGGAGATCGCCGGCCGCTGCGCGCTCCGGGAGGTCCGTGCCGGGCAGGTCCTGATCGAGGCAGGGCAACCCGTCACGGAGGTCCACCTGGTCGTGCACGGCCGCTTCACCCGCTTCGTCACCGGGAAGTACGGCGAGGAGGAGGTGACCGGGGTGGTCGGCGACGGCGACCACCTGGGGGACGAGGCGATCGGCCGCTCCGACCCGCTGTGGCCGCAGTCGGTACGCGCCGAGACGGCCGGCACGCTGCTGGTACTGCCCTTCGCCGCGGTCGGGGAGCTCACCGACCGGGTGCCGTCGCTGGCCGCGCATCTGGCGGCGCACGAGGACCGGCAGCGGCGGCCGGTGAACCGCGAGGGCGAGGCGGAGATGCCGGTGCGGGCCGGCCACAGCGGCGAGCCCACCCTGTCCGGCGGCTTCGTCGACTACGACCTCGCACCGCGCGAGTACGAACTGTCCCTCACCCAGACCGTGCTGCGCGTGCACACGAGGGTCGCCGATCTCTACAACGACCCGATGGACCAGACCCGGCAGCAGTTGCGGCTGACCATCGAGGAGATCCGCGAGCGCCAGGAATGGGAACTGGTGAACAACCGGGAGTTCGGCCTGCTGCACAACGTCGACCACGGTCAGCGCGTCAGCACCTTCACCGGCCCGCCCACCCCCGACGACATGGACGAACTGCTGTCCATGCGCCGCGGCACACGTCTGTTCCTCGCCCACCCCAAGGCGATCGCCGCGTTCTTCCGGCAGTGCAACAAGCGGGGCCTGATGCCCGGTTCGGCCACCGTCGACGGACACCAGGTGCCCGCCTGGCGGGGAGTCCCGATCTACCCCTGCGGCAAGATCCCGGTCTCCGGCGCCCGCACCACCAGCATCCTCGCGCTGCGCACCGGCGAGGCCGACCAGGGCGTCGTCGGCCTGTACCAGACCGGCATCCCCGAGGAGCACCAGCCCGGGCTGAACGTCCGGTTCATGGGCGTCGACAGGGCCGCCCGCGTCAACTACCTCGTGACCGCCTACTACTCGCTGGCCATCCTCGTACCCGACGCGGCCGGAGTCCTGGAGAACGTCCGGATCGGCCGGACCGCCGACTGACCAGGTGGAGCAATACGTCTATGAACAGCCCCTCGAGCACCGCGGCCGGAATCCCGCTGCCCGGTCCGCCGAACCTCGCACAGAGCATCCGGGCCCGGCGCAGCGGCGCCATTCCGGGACTGACCTACCGGCCCGCCACGCCCGCCGACCCGGAGAAGGTCGCGGAGATCGACCGCCGGCTGGAGGCCTGGGCCCGCGGACTTGACCTGTTCCCCGCCGAATGGAGCGGAGACTTCGGCGAGTTCCAGTTCGGCCGCGCCGTGGTCCTGCAACACCCCGCGGCGGCCGACCTGGAGCGCCTCACCGTCGCCGGCAAGCTGCTGCTGGCCGAGAACATCGTCGACAGCTGCTACTGCGAGGAGGACGAGGGCAGGGGCGGTGCGCGACGAGGACTGGGCGGCAGGCTGATCATGGCCCAGTCCGCCCTCGACCCGTTCCACGCCACCCCGGAGACGGAGCAGGACTGGCGCGAGGGCGTCCAGGCCGACGGCCCCCTGCGGTCCTACCACTGGGCGGTCAAGGACTACGCGGTCGTCGCGACCCCCAGCCAGACCGACCGGCTCGTGCAGGACCTCGCCCGGCTGCACCTGGGCTACCTCGCGGAGGCCTCCTGGTCGGAGACGCGTCACAGGCCGCGGGTCTGGGAGTACCTGGTGATGCGGCAGTTCAACAACTTCCGGCCCTGCCTGTCCATCGTCGACGCCGTGGACGGCTACGAACTGCCCGAAGCCCTCTACGCCCGCCCGGAGGTACAGCGCATCACCGTCCTGGCCTGCAACGCCACCACCATCGTCAACGACCTGTACTCGTTCACCAAGGAACTGGCGAGCGATCCCGACCACCTGAACCTGCCCCAGGTGGTGGCCGCGAACGACCGGTGCGGCCTCAAGGCCGCCTACCTGCGCAGCGTCGACATCCACAACGAGGTCATGGACGCGTTCGAGACCGAGGCCGCCGCGCTGTCCGCCACCTCACCGCTCCTCGAACGCTACGCCCGCGGCCTGGCCGACTGGGTGGCGGGCAACCACGAGTGGCACGCCACCAACACCCACCGCTACCGACTGCCCGACTACTGGTGAACCACGCCCTCGGCACGACCAGCCGAAGGCCGATCAGCACACGCACCTGCACCGCAGCACGAAGGAGTCAGCGTTGACCACCATGCACACCGGTACCGCGTCCGCGGCGGTCCCCACCCAGTCCACGTATCAGAACCGCATCGCGGACTACTGGAACGCCGAGGAGAACCCGGTCAACCTCGAACTCGGAAAACTCGACGACCTGTACCACCACCACTACGGCGTCGGCGACGCCGACCGGTCGGTGCTCGAGGAACCCGACGCCGAGCTGCGCCGCGAGCGGATCACCCGTGAACTGCACCGGCTGGAACACGCCCAGGCCGAGCTCCTCGCCTCCCATCTCGGCGAACTCTCCCCGACGGACCGGGTCTTCGACGCCGGCTGCGGTCGGGGCGGCGGCAGCGTCGTCGCGAACCTGCGCTACGGCTGCCATGCCGACGGCGTCACCATCTCCGCCAAGCAGGCCGACTTCGCCAACGAGCAGGCACGCAAACGCGGCATCGACGCCAAGGTGCGCTACCACCACCGCAACATGCTGGACACCGGCCTCACCACCGGCGCCTACGCGGCGTCCTGGAACAACGAGTCCACCATGTACGTCGAACTGGACCTGCTCTTCGCCGAGCACGCCCGCCTGCTGCGCCGGGGCGGCCGCTACGTGGTGATCACCGGCTGCTACAACGACACGTACGGCCAGGCCTCCCGCGAGGTCTCCCTCATCAACGCGCACTACATCTGCGACATCCATCCCCGGTCGGCCTATTTCCGCGCCATGGCCCGCAACCGGCTCGTGCCCGTCCATGTCCAGGACCTCACCGCGGCCGCGATCCCCTACTGGGACCTGCGCCGCGAGGCCGACCACCTGGTCACCGGCATCGAGGACACCTTCCTGAACGCCTACCGCAACGGCAGTTTCCAGTACCTCCTGATCGCGGCCGACCGGGTCTGACACGGCGGTGCGGGGCGGATGGCGAGCCTCTGCCGCCACCCGCCCCGCACCCGCACGCCCACCGGAGACGCGCTCCCAGGTCAGCGCCGCGAGCCGAGGTCCTTGTGGACGGCTCGGGCCACCGCCTCCACGGTCGCCACACCGGCGTCCATCGTGCCGTTGTCCTGGGTGAGCACCGTGAGGGAGTAGTCGCGCCCGCCGCCGGTGAAGGCGCCCATGCTGTGCACCCGCCAGCCGTGCGCCGCGCGCGACAGCCAGCCGTTCTTGACGTGGGTCACGGCGGCGCGGGGCGCGCCCGCGGGAGTGCCCCACCGCTGCGAGGGGACGACCTTGCTCATCAGCTTCAGGAGATAGGCACGCGCCTTGTCACGGAGCACCTCGTTGGGTTCCGTGACGAGGTTCATCAGCTTCTGCGTGTCGGCGGCGGTGATCTGGGTCAGACCCCAGGCCCGGTTGCCGCCGGGCACGGTGCTGGTCATTCCGGCCGCCGCCAGGAATCCCTTCACCTTGGGCACGCCGAGCTGCTTCCACAGTGCGTTGGTGGCGGCGTTGTCCGACGCCGTGATCATCTTGGTCGCGTGCCCGGCCTCGCGCGGGGTGAGATGGCGGTCGTGCCTTTGCACGTCCCACAGCAGTGTCGCGAGGACGGTGACCTTGACGATGCTGGCGGAGTCGAACTTCTGCTCCGCCCGGAGCGTGCACACGGTGTCCGTCGACCGGTCGCGCAGCGACACCGCCGTGACGGCGGTGCGGTGCTCCAGGGAGGCCGTGATGTCCCGCTGCAGTTTCGCCGCCAGCCCGGCCTGGCCCGAGGCGCACTTCACCGGCGGCGTCGCCGCCGCGGCGCCTGCCGCCCCGGACCCCACCACGGCGGGAACCGCCACGCCGGAGACGATCGCCGTGGCCACGAGGCTCCGGGGTATTCGCGTGAGCCGCATTCGCTTCGCTCCGCCCGTTCTTCCGTTGCTGCCGGTCGCTACGGGTGACCAGTCTGGGCGAGTGGCGGTATGGAAGGGAACGTGACGTTCACTACGGTCTGTCCGCCCGGTGCGGGCTGGTCGGACAGCGGGACCGGGGGTGCGGGGGCCTGCGTTCGACGTCCTGGCGTGTGCCGCGCGAGCGGGAGCGAAGGTTCCGCCCGAGCGCGCGGCGCACAGCGGCACGGACCTCAAGTCGGTTGGCGCGAGCCGCCCGTGGCCCTCGGGCCGCGGTGCGCGCCTCGGGATCGCGGACGGCCGCGACGCCGAGCGCCGCCTCGTGAGCGGCGCGCGCACGGGCGCGCGTACCGCGTCGGCGCGCGGCCTCGTGCGGGGTGCGCCGACGCCGTCCGCTGTGACCGACGACTCGCCGGCCCCGGCGGGCGGCGCCCGGCGACCGGCGTCAGCTCGACCGCACCCGTCAGGGCACCCGGGCGGTCCACTGCGGCGAAGTGAACTTCGTCCGTGCCAGCTCCTGCGCGCGGGACAGCTCCTCGTGGGTGACCTTGCCGTCGGTGAGTCCGTACCGGTGGCGGAACGACTCGATCATCCGGGCGATCACGGCCTCCCGCGCCAGTCCGGTCTGCCGACGCAGCGGGTCGACCCGCTTCTTCGCGCTCCTCGTCCCCTTGTCCGAGAGCTTCTCCCGGCCGATGCGCAGCACGTCCAGCATCTTGTCCGCGTCGATGTCGTAGGCCATGGTCACGTGGTGCAGCACGGCCCCGGGTCCGCCGTCGGGTCCCACGACGCGCTTCTGGGCGGCGCCGGCGATCTTGCCCTGGTCGGTGGCGATGTCGTTCAGCGGCTGGTACCAGGCGTTGATGCCCATGTCGCCGAGCGCGCCGAGCACCCAGTCGTCGAGATAGGCGTAGCTGTCCTGGAAGGACAGGCCCTGGACCAGCGCCTCCGGGACGGACAGCGAGTAGGTGATCGTGTTGCCGGGCTCGACGAACATCGCACCGCCGCCGGAGATGCGGCGCACGACGTCGATCCCGTGCCGGTCGGCGCCCTCGGGGTCGACCTCGTTGCGCAGGGACTGGAAGCTGCCGATGATCACCGCCGGCGCGCCCCACTCCCACACCCTGAGGGTCGGCGGCCGGCGTCCCGCGGCGACCTCGGCCGTGAGGACCTCGTCGAGCGCCATGTGCAGTGCCGGAGCCTGCGGTCCCTCGTGGATCAACTGCCAGTCGTAGTCGGTCCAGTCGGTGGCGTGGGCGAGCGCGCGCCGCACCGCGACGGCGATGCCCTCCGAGGTCAGCCCGTACATGACGGTCCCCTCGGGAAGCGCGGCGTCGATCCGCGCCGCCAGTCCGGCCGCGTCGGTGTCGGCGGGAGCGCCGTTCAGGGCGTGGTCGACGGCGTCGAGCGCCTCGTCCGGTTCGAGGAAGAAGTCCCCCGCCACCCGCGCGTGGCGCAGCACGCCGTGTTCGACGTCGACGTCGACATCCACGACGACGAGCTTGCCCCCGGGAACCTTGTACTCACCGTGCACGGCTTCGCCTTCCTTTTATACTGCCCGGGAAACCGCGTCCGCGCGGCGAATGTTCCCCCCTAGGGACACGCGCCCCACCGGGGACCACGACGCCTGAACGGGTCAGGACATGACGGGGTGCCAGCTCGGTTCCAGGCTGTCCAGGAGGGCGTGGAAGGCCGCGTCGGCCCGATCCCAGTGGTCGTCCACGAGCGGGGCGACCAGCAGTCCGAACACCGCGTCGGTCAGGAGTGTGGCCTGGGTCAAGGCCTGGCCGCGGTCCATGCCGAAGTCACGGAAGACCGAGGACAGCAGGTCCGTCCACGCGGTGACGGCGTCGTCCAGCACGGGCCCGTACCGGTCCGGGTGGAGGATGCTGGCGCTCATGATCTCCAGGTAGAGCGGAAGGGTGACGCGTACCTCGGGGTCGTTGAACTGCTCCCACATGTCCTCCAGGAGCCGGCGCAGGCTCGCGGCGTCCGTGGGCGTACCGACCCTGCGCAGGATCTCCCGGGTGCGCAGCAGGGGCCGGCGCTCGTAGACGGCGAGCGCCTCGGCGACCATCCGTTCCTTGCTGCCGAAGTAGTAGAGGAGCATCCGGTCGCTGGTGCCGAGGTCCTGGGCCAGCCGGCGCACGGAGAGGTCCGCGAGTCCGTTGCGCAGCACGTACTCGCGGACGCGGCCGAGGAGGCGGCGTCGCTTCGCCGGGTCGGGTAGGCGTGACATGGGTCCTGGAGGGGCCGGGGGCAGCAATCTCACATGCCCGTTTTACGTACTTTGTGAGGTATTTACCGTAGCACCTATTACATGTATATTTTAGGTGTAGCAGCCGCTACATGAATGAGCCAGGACACCACCACCAGCACAGTAGGGACTGATTCCCATGGCCGCTCAGGCCATCGGCCTCCTCAGCACCTTCCCTCCGGCAGAGGGGCACCCTCGCGGCGACGCCCCCTCCTGGGCCGCCAGGCAGTGGGCGCTGTGGTCGCGCATCTTCGCGCCCCTGCGGCCCTTCGACGCGCCGCGTCGCCGTGCCGGCGCGTGGGAGGCGTCCTGGCCACTGGGGCGGGAGCTCACGTCCGTGCGCAGGGCTCGTCATCTGGTGAGCGCGCAGCTGGGTGCCTGGGCACTGAACGATCACGCCGACACCGTCGAGCTCCTGGTCAGCGAGCTCGTCACCAACGCCCTCACACACACCCGGGGCCCGCTCAGGCTCAACCTCCGGCTGCGCGGGTCGCGGCTGCTGTGCGAGGTCGAGGACACCGAGTCGACCGGCCCCACGCGTTCCGTGATCGACGCGGACGCGGAAGGGGGCCGCGGCACCGAACTCCTCGACGTGCTCGCGGACGCCTGGGGAAGCGTCCGCATGCCCACCGGCAAGACCGTCTGGTTCGAGGTGCACGTCGTGGCGGGCACCGCGGTGCGTGCGCTGTAGGTGTCCCAGGCGCCGGCTCAGCGGGAGGTGAGAGGGGTCTCGGACTCGACACGGGTGAGCTTTTCGGGGTTGCGGACGTAGTACAGATCGGTCACCCGGGCGTTCCCCACACGGAAGGCCAGGACGCCGTCGATCTCGCCGCCCAGACGGAGGAGGAGGCCGGGGTTGCCGTTGACCGTCACGTGCTCGCCGCTCAGGGGGCCGCCCGCCTTGACGAGGCTGCCCGCCATGTACCGGAGTACGTTGTCCGCGCCGACGACCGGCCGCAGGGCGGCCAGCCTGAGGCCACCCCCGTCGCTGACGAACACGACGTCCGGGGCGAGCACGTCGAGCAGGCCCTGGAGATCCCCCGTCACGAGCGCCCGCTGGAACGAGTCCAGCGCCGCCCGGGTCTCGTGCGGCGAAGCCGCCGTACGGGGCCGGCGGGCGTCCACGTGACGGCGGGCACGGTGCGCGGTCTGGCGCACCGCCGCGGGGCTCTTGTCGATCGCCGCCGCGATGTCGTCGTAGTCGAAGGCGAACACCTCGCGCAGTACGAAGACCGCGCGCTCGGTCGGTGACAGGGTTTCCAGGATGAACATGAGGGCCAGCGAGAGGTTCTCGGCGAGTTCGGCGTCCTCGGCCACGTCCGGCGCGGTGAGCAGGGGCTCGGGGAGCCAGGGACCGACGTAGGCCTCCTTGCGCCGCTTGAGGGTGCGCAGCCGGTTGAGTGCCTGCCGGGTGGTGATCCTGACCAGGTAGGCGCGCTGGTCCCGCACCTGTGCCAGGTCGACCTCGACCCACCGCAGCCAGGTCTCCTGGAGGACGTCCTCGGCGTCCGCCGCCGAGCCGAGCATCTCGTAGGCGACGGTGAACAGCAGATCGCGGTGGGCGACGAACGCCTCGGTCGCGGGGTCGGTCAGGTGATCGTTCATGCGGAAGCTTCGCTCTCTCGCTCGTGTGCCGGCCGCCATGCCTCGGTCCGGGTCGGCCGGACCGGCGGCAGTGCCGGCCGGCCCGGCCGACAGGTCCTACGCGGACCGGCGGGTGCTGGTGGGCGTGGTGTGGTCCTCCGGTCGGGTCGCTTCCGTACGGCCGGCGCCGGCGGTGGTGCGGGAGCCGGCCTTGCGTGCCCCGGAGACCAGTTGGCGGGTGGTGAACCGGCAGGCGATCTCCTTGACGCCCGCGCCGGGCCGCCCGCTGATGGAGAGCGCGTTCACCTTGTCGTTCGGGTAGGAGAACTGGGTGACGCCCTCGTTCCGGCCGAGGCTCAGGCACTGCCCGGCGAACAACAGCCGGACGGGAGCGGGAGTCTTCCCCGCGATCCGGCGCAGGAGGGTGGCGGCGGCCCCCGGGCCCAGCTGGACGGCGGCCTGGCAGCTCATCCGGAAGTGCCGGTCCGTGATCACCGCCGCGTCGCCTGCGGCCACGATGCGCGGGTCGTCCACGCTGGTCAGCGTCGCGTCGGTGACCAGGCGGCCCGCGGTGTCGGTGCGCAGCCCGCTGCGGGCGGCGAGGTCCGGGACACGGAATCCCGCGGTCCAGATCGTGACCGCGCCGGCCACCTCGCGGCCGTCGTCGAGTCGTACGCCGTCGCTGGTCACCTCCGCCACCCTCGCTCCGGGACCTTCGAGGACGGTCACACCCAGTCGGGCGAGGCGGCGGGCGACCGGACGGCGGACCCGGGCGTGCAGGGAGGGACCCAGCACGTCTCCGCAGACCAAGGTGACCTTACGGCCCAGCTCCGCCAGCTCGGCGGCGGTCTCCAGACCGGTCGGTCCCGCCCCCACCACGGTCACCGGGCCGGACGCGGGCGTCGCGGCCAGCGCCGAGCGCAGTCGCTGTGCTCCTTCGAGGTCCGAGACCGAGTGGGCGAACTGGGCCGCTCCGGGCACACCGGGATCGGAGGCGCCGCTGCCCACGGCGTAGACGAGGTAGTCGTAGGAGAGCGTGTCGCCGCCCGCCAGCGAGACCTGGCGCTCGGCGGTGTCGATCCGGCTCGCGGTGTCGACCACCAGGCGGACGTTCCCGCCCAGCACCTCACCGAAGCTCTCCACGGCGTCGTCGGAGCCGGTCACGAGCTGGTGCAGGCGGATCCGCTGGACGAACCTCGGACGCGGATTGACCAGCGTCACCGACACACCGTCGCGCCGGGCCAGGCTGTTGGCCGCCGTCACGCCCCCGTACCCGCCGCCGACCACGACCACCTCGACGTTTCGGTTCATCTTCTCTCCTCGTGTTGTGGGCTCGGCATGGAGACACCGCGGGCGGGCCCGTTGTAACAACTCGCGGATGAGACGTGACGCACACCGCGTCGCCCGCGTGCTGTTGCGGACGTCGTGTGGCGCATTTATCGTCGTTAGTAAGTGATTGTGACTGTCAGCCTTCTGAACCAAATGGCCTCAGGGCAGACCGGTAGGCAGCATGGCAAGCCATCGCAACCGGCCCGGGCTCCCGCTCCCGCGTGCCGTCGACGAACTGATCCTCACCACGATCCTGCTGTTCGCGGTGGTGACGATGGTGCGATGGCTGCGCGACCCGCACTCCCCGCTCTACGTGAGCGGCCTGCGCGCGGCACTGCTCGTCGTGGCCGTGGCCTCGGGGCTGCTCGTCGTCGCGTTGATCCTCTCGCCGCCCGGTCGGCGCAGCGGGGGCCACATGAATCCCGCGGTCACGGTGGCGCTGTGGCTCATGGACGTGTTCCCCGGCCGCAGCGTCCTCCCCTACGCCGCCGCGCAGATGGCCGGCTCGGTCATCGGCGTGGCGCTCGCCCGCCTGGTGTGGGGGCCCGTCACCTCGACCCCGTCGATCGGCTACGCCGCCATCAGACCCGGGCCCCACTGGGACGCGTCGAGCGTGTTCCTCGCCGAGGCCGGCTGTTTCGTCGCGCTGACCCTGGTCATCGGCTTCTTTCTCGCCCACCCGGTCTTCGGGCGGTGGCTGCCCTACCTCCTCGGTCTGTCCATCGCCCTGATCATCGTGTGTCTGGGAACGCAGAGCGGCGGCTCGGTCAACCCGGCCCGTCACTTCGGCCCGGCCCTGTTCGCCGGGGACACGAACCAGTTCTGGATCTACGTATTCGCTCCGGTCCTCGGAGCCGTGCTCGGTGCCTCCGTACACCACCTGCTGATGCGCCGGCTCCACACGCACCAGCCCCTCACCTACAAGCTCTGCGGCACCCCGCAACGCTCCGAGCGCCAGGACGAGTCAGCATGAAAGACGTCAAGGAAGACCCCCAAGGCCCCCCGCACCCGACCGGCGGGCAGGCGGGCGGCCCGCCCAGGCCCATCCCGCTCAACTTCTTCGGCAAGCCCTTCGGCCTGGTCGGCCTGGCGAGTGCCTGGCTGACCGCCGCCCAGTACCAGCGCGTGCCACGCGCGGTGGGAGAGGCGTTGCTGGTACTGGCGGCCGTGGTCTGGCTGCTGGTGACCGTGGCCTATCTGGCGCGCGCGGCGCGGTTGCGCTCCCTGGCGCGGGACCTCACCGATCCGGTGGGCGGGCCCTTCGCGGCCCTGTGCCTGATCGTGCCGATGGTGATCGCCGCGTACGGCCTGTTCCCCGTCGCACCGGTGGCCGGCCGGGTGCTGGTCGACGTCTTCCTGGTGCTCACCGTGCTGCTCGGTGCCTGGTTCACGGGTCAGTGGATCTACGGGCGGCTCGACGTCGAGCGCTTCCACCCCGGCTATTTCCTGCCCACGGTCGCGGGCGGGCTGCTGGCCGCGGCGTCGGCGGCCGCGGTGGGGCAGCACCGGCTGGGCGTCATGATGTTCGGCCTGGGCGCGATCTGCTGGCTCATCCTGGGCTCGGTGATCATGGCGCGGCTGCTGTTGCGCCCGATGCTGCCGCCACCCCTGCAACCGACGCTGGCCATCGAGATCGCCCCGGCGGCCGTCGCCAGCATCGCCTATTTCGCCCTCTTCACCGACTCCATCGACACCGTCGCGGCGTTCCTCGGCGGCTACGGACTGCTGATGGTGCTGACGCAGTTCAGGTTGCTGCCCGCCTACGTGAAGCTGCCCTTCATGCCCAGCACCTGGGCGTTCACCTTCAGCTGGGCCGCGGCGGCCGCCGTGGGGATCCACTGGGCGGAGCGCCTGCGGCCGCCCGGAGCGGGCGCGTACACCTATGTGCTGCTGGGGCTCATCAGCGCCCTCGTGGGTGGTGTGGCCGTGCGCACCCTCGTGGCCGCCGCCCGACATCAACTCCTGCCGGCCGCACCGCCGCCGCCCGCGTCGGAGCAGCGGGCGGCCGCGGGCTGAGCCACCGGAAGGGCCCTGGAGCCGCGGGGCCCTTCCGGTGGCTCACGTGGGCCGCTTCGCTCACTCTCCCGACTCGGCCCGGTGAAGCCGGTCGGTCAGCCAGGAGCGCGTGACGCGCCATGCGTGCCCGTCCAGCTCGACCACACCGAAATGATCGGCTCCGGGAGATTCGACGAGCTCGACGTCCGCGCCCTTGGCCGTGGCCGCGTCCGCGTACGTCCGGGCGTACGCGGGCGGAATGACCTCGTCGGCCGTGCCGTGCACGACGAGCACCGGGACGCCGCCGTCGGCGAGCAGGACGGGCGAGGCCACCGCGTACCGCTCCTCGTACTGCGCGAAGCTCCCTCCGAGCAGCAGCCGGGTGATGCCGTCCCCCACGCGGGCGGCCACCGCCGGCCACAGCTCGGGGGCGGAGGGCGGCGGCGAACCGTGCGGAGGCTCGGCGTCGAGGTCCGCCAGCACGCTGCCGAGCCCCACCTTGTCGGCGTCGACCAGGTCGAGCACCCCCGCCAGCGACACGACGCCGATCGGCGTGATCCCGGGCAACGCGCCGGGAACGCCCTCCGGCAGAGCGGCGCGGTGGGCCACCCAGGTGGCGAGCTGCCCGCCCGCCGAGTGCCCGACGACCAGCACACGGCTGGTGTCGATCGCGGGATCGAGATCGGCGACTGCGTCCACGGCCGCCGCGACGTCGTCGAAGGTGCCCGGCCACCCGCCACCGGGTTCGCCCACCCTGCGGTACTCGATGTTCCAGACGGCGAATCCGAGCGAGAGGAGGTCCTGCGCGAGCGGGACGGTCTGCCGGTGATCGAACATCGCCGTCCACCATCCGCCGTGGATCAGCACCACGACGGGGAAGGGTCCGTCTCCCCCGGGGAGGTACAACTCGCCGACCTGGGAGGGCTCCGTGCCGTAGGCGATGGTGCGCACGGCCCGGGGACCGTCGGCCGCGTCGTCGTAGCGCACCCCGCTGCGCACGCCGACCAGTTCGTCGATCGTGGCGAAGAAGGCCGCGATCTCGGGGAGGTTGGCGCCCTTGGCGCGCGAGGCGTCGAAGGCTTCGGCGTCCGCCCACTCGACCAGGTCCAGCCAGGTGTTCTCGGCGACGCGGACCAGGCGCGCCGCGATGAACCCCCGCCGGTCCGTGCGGAACGCGGCGAGCATCGCGGGCCGTGCCGCCAGCATCTCCGACGTTCTGTCCGGAGCGACGACGAAGGTCGTCATTTCGATCACGGACATCTTCTGCTCCTCAGCACCTTGGTCATCGTCTTGATAGTCACTTATCTTGACTATTAAGCGTAGGCCCGGAAGGGGCCGGCGGCAACCCGGGCGGTCGGCCCACTGGCCGGTATCGTCAGCATGAGTGACTATTCATGTAGGTGAAGGAGTTCACGGCTCAGCGGCCCGTTCCGAAGGGGGAGAAGCGACATGCGGCGCAGTGAACGCAAGGTGACGGACCCGGACATCGGGATCATGAGCGCGCGACTGCTCTTCTCCGTCCAGAAGGAACTCTTCCAGAAACTCGCCGAGCAGGGGCACCCCCGGCTGCGCCCCCAGCACGGCGCCGTCATGGGATTCATCGACGAGGAGGGCAGCAGGGCCACCGAACTCTCACGGCTGTCGGGAACCCACAAGCAGGTCATCGGGAACCTGATCGACGAACTGGAGGCCCTCGACTACGTGGAACGGCATCCCGACCCCAAGGACCGGCGTGCCAAGCTGATCATGCCCACCGCGCTCGGGCGCGATCAGATGCGCAAGTCGGACGCCATCATCGCCGCCATCGAGCGGCGGCACGCCGAGGTGATCGGCGAGCAGGAGTACGAGAACTTCAAGACCGTCTTCCGCAAGATCACGGCCCTGCAGCGCAAGCAGTTCGACGAGGCGCCCACCCGGCGGGAGCAGCCGTCCGAGGTCGCCGACGAGCCGGCCTGAGACACCCCGCGCGTACCGTCGCAGCCCTTCGGCCGCCCGCCCGCGCTACGGCGCGAGCCGCCGGTCCGCGGCATCCGACCCCAGCCCGGCCAGCAGCGAGGTGACCACCAGGTCGGTCGACGCCGCCATGTCGACGGAGTCCGGGTCGAGCAGCCACTGGACCTGTAGCCCGTCCATGACGGCGATGATCGCGTTCGCCGCCGCCCCCACGCGCCGGGCGTCGGCCTCCCCCAGCCCGCAGGCCTCGGTCAGCGCCTCGGCGACGAAGGCCCGCAGGCCGCTGTAGCGGTCGCGGAAGTAGGACTGTGCGGGATGGGCGTCGGTCACGGACTCGGCCGACAGGACGGCGTACAGCCGGACGATCCCCTCGCGCTCGGCGTTGCGCCGCGCGGTGTCGACGAGGTGGCGCAGGAACTCCAGCCCTTGGGGGCGCCGGGTCCCCAACTGCGCTATGTCGCGCTGGTCGCGCAGTTCGAGGACGCTGGTGAGCAGCAGCGCCTTGGAACGGAAGTAGTGCAGGACGCCGGCCTGGGTCAGTCCGGCCCGCTCGGCGATCTCCGCAAGGGAGGCGTTGTTGTAACCGCGGGCGGCGAAGGTGTCCATGGCGATCTGCAGGATGTCCTGCTGCCGCTGCCGGGCCTCGGGGCTGCGCGGAACACGAGGGGCCGTCCTGCCTTTGCGTGGGGGCCCGTCCATTGGTTGGTCGCTCACAACGCGACAGCCTACGGCCGCTCCCGTCACGCCCACGTTGATCTTCCCGCGGACCGTAAAGATGTGACCCAGACCACTTACTAACCACTTAGTAGGTGTGCTTTCATGCCCACGCAGCGCCCTCCGTCCCCGGTCGGCCCGAGTTGCCTCCCCGCATGCCCTCTCGAGCCGGCCGGAGCTCCCGCGTCTCACCGAGCCGAAGGAGAACCACTCCGTGTTCCACAGCCCAGGAATCCGCTCCGCGAGAACCAGGACCGCGGCCCTCGCCCTGACCCTCGGACTGGTCACGGCCGGCCTCGGCATGACGGCCACCGGCACCGCTCGGGCCGCCGACCCCGTCGCGCAGGTGTGGGTCACCACCCCCGACGGAGCGAAGAAGCTGACCGCCGAGGGCAGCGTCCCCTTCACCAGCGCCCCCCAGCCGGTCGACATCCGCGTCGACCCCGGCAACCGCGGCCAGCGGTTCACCGGCGCGGGGGCCTCCGTCACGGGCGCGTCGGCCCGTCTCGTCCAGGGCCTGCCGCAGGCCCAGCGCACGCAGCTGATGCAGTCGCTGTTCTCCACGACAGGGGACGGCATCGGGCTCAACTACCTGCGCCAGCCGCTCGGGAGCACCGACTTCGACGCCACCGCCGCCCACTACTCCTACGAGGACTCCCCCGGCCAGTTCTCCATCGCCCGGGACCGCGCCGAGATCATCCCCGTCCTCAAGCAGGCCACCGCCGTCAACCCGTCGATCCGGTTCATGGGGTCGCCCTGGTCCCCGCCCGCGTGGATGAAGACCGGCAACTCGCTCAACGGCGGCAGCCTCCGGCCGGAGAGCTACGGGGCGTACGCCGACTACCTGGTCAAGGCCATCAACGCCTACCGGCAGGAGGGGATCGTCCTCACCGACCTCACGGTGCAGAACGAACCCGAGTTCGCCACCAGTTACCCGTCGATGTCGATGACACCGGCCCAGCAGGCCGACTTCCTGAAGGTCCTCGACCCCAAGCTGACGGCGGCCGGACTGCCGACGAACATCCTTGCCTACGACCACAACTGGGACCACCCGAACTATCCCCTCGACGTCTTCTCCCGCACGGCCGGCATGAGCCGCGTGATCGGTGCCGCCTTCCACTGCTACGGGGGTCAGGTCTCCGCCCAGCAGCAGATCGTCAACGCGGGCAAGCGCGTCTTCTTCACCGAGTGCTCGGGCACCGACAGCGCCAACGCCGCCGCCACGTTCGGTGACACCCTGCGCTGGCACGCCGAGAACCTCGTCGTGCAGAACTTCCGCAACGGCGGTGAGACCGTCCTCACCTGGAACCTCGCCCTGGACCAGAACGGCGGCCCGCACCAGGGCCACTGCACCAACCGGTGCAACGGCGTGGTGGAGATCGCGGGCGGCACCGTGACCCGCAACGCCGAGTACTACGTGCTCGGGCACGTCAGCAAGTTCGTCAGGCCCGGCGCCGTCCGTATCGGGTCCACCAGTCAGGGAGGGGGCGGCGTACAGAACGTCACCTTCGAGAACCCGGACGGCTCCCGCGCCGCCTACGTGGTCAACACCGCGGGCAGCGCCCAGCGTTTCTCGCTCACCGACGGCGGCAGGTCGCTCGCCTACACCCTGCCGGCCGGAGCCGTCGCCACCTTCGTGTGGAACGGCACCAGCGGTGAGCCGACCGGCCCGATCGACCCCGCCGCCTGGTACCAGGTCGTGAACGCGGGCAGCCGCGCCTGTCTGGACGCCGCGGACTGGGGCACCGCCAACGGCACCGCGCTGCAGCAGTGGACCTGCTCGGCCGGCGCCAACCAGGGCTGGCAGTTCCGTCCGACCGGTGACGGCCACTACCAGGTCGTCAACCGCCACAACAACCGGGTGTGGGACGTAGACGGCGGTCCGGGCGCGACCGCCGACGGCGCCAGGGTGCACCTGTGGGAGTACGTCGGAGCCACGAATCAGCAGTGGCGGCCCGAGTCCACCGGGGCGACCGGCCAGTACCGCTTCGTCGCCCGCCACAGCGGCAAGTGCCTGACGGTCGACAACGCCTCCACCGCGAACGGCGCCCGGCTGTCCCAGCAGCCCTGCTCCGGGTCGGCCGCCCAGGCGTTCACGCTGACCGGCTGAGCCGCTGTCGCCGCACCTAAGCGGGGCCCGGCACGCCGGGCCCCGTTCCGCCGCGAGTTGCGGCCCCCGAGGGGGTGCGCCGGCCAAGCGCATGTGTCTCCGCTCACAGGCGGATGACGACGAGGGCGATGTCGTCGCGGGCTCCGCTGGTGACGCGGAGGCGGTCCAGCAAGGCGTCGGCCAGCTCCCCGGGGGGCAGCGTGCTGTCCTTGGCGAGCGCCGAGGTGAGGCGGGCCAGGCTGGCGTCGATGTCCTCGTCGTGGCGTTCGATCAGCCCGTCGGTGTAGAGCACGAGGGTGTCGCCCGGGGTGTAGGACAGGCCGGCCTGGGGGCGCGGGACGTGGTAGGGGCGGGCACCCAGCGGCGGGTCGGTGGCCTGGTCCAGCAGCTCCCAGCTGCCGCACGGGTGGAGCAGGACCGGGGGCAGGTGGCCGGCGTTGCTGTAGATGATCAGTTGGCTGCGGGTGTCGACGAGGACCTTGACCGCGGTCGCGGCGGTCGCGCCTTCCAGGGAGCGGGCGTACAGGCCGAGGACCTCCAGCGCCTGCGCGGGGCTCGGGATGGCCCGGATGGCGGCGCTCAGGGCGCTGCGGAGCATGCCCATGACGGCTGCGGCCTGGAGCCCGTGGCCGACGACGTCGCCGACCGCGGCGGCGTATCGGTCGGGGGGCAGGTCCACGACGTCGTACCAGTCCCCGCACACGTTGAGGGACGTCGTCGCGGGCAGGTACCGGACGGCCATGTTGGTGTGCCGGTCGAGGTCGGGGGCCTGGAGCATGGCTTCCTGCAGGGCGACGGCCACCTGGCGTTCGCGCGCGTGGGCCTGGCGCAGCTCCTGGTTCAGCCGGTGCAGCTGCTGGGCCCGCACGTACAGCTCGGCCGCCAGGCCCTTCTCCCGTTCGGTCGACTCCTCCGCGAGCTGTTGCGCCAGCCGTGACCGGATGAAGGCGGTGACGTCCTCGGACCGCTGCACGATCCACGCCACCCGGCCGTCGGGGCCGGGAACGGGGGTGTGGATGTCGGACCACCACCGCTCCTCGAACCCACCGGGCTCATCGGGCACCAGGAGGTCGTACCGCTGCAGCACCAGCGTGTCCGCGACGCCGCTCTCCTTGACCCGGAGCAGGGACGCCATCAGGGACTGCGTGTCGTCCGGGGCGGCGGGGTTGGCCGGCAGGGCGTCGAAGAAGTACCTCCCGATCAGCTCTTCCCCGGCCCGTCCGGTGGCCTCCGTGAACGCCCCGTTCACGTAACGGATCACCAGGTCCGTGTCCAGGATCAGATACGGGCTCGGTGTGGCGTCGAAGAAGGCCGTGAAATCGATGTCCGCTGCCATGGCGCTGCCTGTCTCCCAGCCTGGAGGCGCCGTCTCCCGCTCCTCCCAATCTACGAGCGAAACGCCTCTTGGGCGCACCGGGGCGGCGCCGGGGCCAGGGGGAGGACGGCGGGGATCAGTGGGCGCGGCGGATGCGGATCGGGCCGTGGGCCTCGGCCGGGTCGACCGGGCGGCCGGACCGGGTGATCTCCACCCGTCCCGCCGCGACCAGGCGGCCGGCCGCGCGGCGGGCGGGTTCCATGAGTGCGCGCCAGCCGTCGTCGTCCCCGTCGTACACGGCCCGCGCCGCGTCGGAGGGGCAGATCGTCGAGGTCGGGGCGCGCCGGTCCAGCAGGTCCAGGATGGCCCGTTCCAGGCGTCGGTCCGTCTGCCGGTCACTCACTCCCTCAGTGTCGCACCGGCGCCGCGACGCCGGGACGGAGGTCGCCGACGCCGCGGTGCGGGCCAGGGCCTGTCTGACAATTCGCGTCGTTGCCCGGGCGGCCGGACGACGTCAGGTGCGTGCTCTCGGTGCGCCGGGCCCTGACCCGCGTACTGGACGTACTCGGGTCAGGGCCCGGTGCGGCGGGAGTGCGTGCATGGCGCCGTCCGGCAGACGGGAATTGTCAGACAGGCCCCAGTGCGGTGGGCCGGGGGTCAGGCGAGACCGGCCCGGGCGGGGCTGTCGTCGAGGAAGCCTCCCGACTGGTGCTGCCAGAGCTTGGCGTAGACGCCGCCCCTGGTGAGCAGGGCGTCGTGCGTGCCCTGCTCGACGACGCGCCCCTGGTCGAGGACGACGAGCCGGTCCATGCCGGCGACCGTGCTCAGCCGGTGCGCCACCACGAGTGCCGTGCGCCCTTCCATGAGTCGCCACAGCGCCTCCTGGACGAGGATCTCGCTCTCCGAGTCCAGGGCGCTGGTCGCCTCGTCCAGCAGCAGGATCGGCGCGTCACGCAGGATCGCCCGGGCGAGCGCCACCCGCTGGCGCTGACCGCCCGACAGCTTGATCCCGCGCTCCCCCACCATGGTGTCGAAGCCGTTCGGCAGGGCGTCGGCGAACTCCGTGACGTGCGCCGCCTCGGCCGCGCGGCGGATCTCGGCGTCGCCCGCGTCCGGCCGGGCGAAGGCGATGTTGTCCCGCAGCGTGCGGTGGAACATCGCCGGGTCCTGCGGCACGTAGGCGATCAGACCGCGCAGGTCGGCCTGGCGCACTCTGCTGATGTCCTGACCGCCGATCAGGATCCGTCCGCCGTCGATGTCCGTCATCCGCAGCAGCAGCCGGGTGAGCGTGGTCTTGCCGCCGCCGGACCGCCCCACGAGGCCCACCCGCGCGCCGGTGGGCACGTCCAGGTCGAGGCCGTCGAACAGGGGCCGGCCGCCGCCGTGGGCGAAGGTCACCTTCTCGAAGCGGACGTCGGCCTCCCCCCTCAGCAGCGGTTCCGGCACGGGCGGATCGAGCACCGTCGGTGGCGTCAGCAGCAGTTCGGTGAACTGGGCGGCCTCCGTCATCGAGCTCTCCAGCCTGCGGTAGATCTGGTTGAACTCGAACATGATCCGGGTCGCGTTGGAGTAGTAGGCGAACGCGACCACGATCGCCTCCACCCCGTGCGTGCCCCCGGCGAGCACGACGGCGAGCAGCAGCCCGAGCGCGTTGGTCAGCACCGACATCGGCGCGACGAACGTGTCGATGCGCAGGTTGCCGTAGTCCCATGACCGCAGGGTGAGCCGTCTGGAGGCGGCGACCCGCGAGCGGTGCTCGGCCGCCTCGCGTTCCTCGGCGGCGAACGCCCGTACCGTGTCCATGTTCATCAGGCTGTCGGCGACGTGCCCCGACACCCGGGCGATCGCCTCCTCGCGCTGGTCGACGAGTGCCTGGCGGCGCCGGATCAGCGGCACCACGCACACCGCGGTCAGCGCGATCATCGCCAACAGCCCGACGACGAGCAGCGGTTCGTAGCGCCACAGCACCACCGCCCCGAACGCCAGCGGCAGGAGGCTGCCCACGATCTGGAACGTCAGCGTGTCGACGAACTGCTCGAACCGCGAGGCGAAGCTCAGCACCCGCTTGGTGAGCGACCCGGCGAAGTTGTCGTGGAAGAACGCGGCGTCCTTCGCGAACAACTCGTCCATGCCGATCACGTACAGGTGCTCGATGCCGAGGGCGTCCAGGCGGTTCAGACAGTGCAGCGCGACGCGCCACAGCGCCTCCGCGAGCAGCAGCACACCGGCGAATCCCAGGACGTACGGCAGTGCGGAGGCGACGGTGAGGTCCGTGTCCCCCGCGACGGCGCCCACCAGCTTGGCGACGATCAGCGGCGCGACGTAGTTGATGCCGATGTTGCCGAGGGCCGTCAGCACCATCGCGGGTACGGTCAGCCACCGTAAGCGGGTCAACTCCCGTCCGTAGTGACGAAGTGCGAGAAGCACCGAGCGCTTGCCCGGCAGCACCCTGCGCGTGTCAGGCGTTCCCATCCCACCTCCTTCGGTCGTCGCGGGCCGCGCCCACGACGGTTACGTTCAGTCACCTTTCGAGTACGGCAGTGTCCCGCGGCGACGCGCCTGTCGTCCAAGCGTTTTCCGGCCTGGAACTGCGAAGGAGCCACCGGCGAGCAAATCGCACGGACCGCTTCCCACTACCCTGAGTAACATGATCAACTTCTGCCTCGGACGTACCGCCTCAACTCCCCGGCGCCCGTTCACTCGTCGCCCTTTTCGCCGTCAACTCCCCTTCGAATTCAAGGACATCGATGTCATTCCCGAGTGATGCCCTGCAGCAGGCCCGCGCCGATTACGAGCACCACATGCAGGCCTGTCGGCAGTGCCGTGCCGACACGGCGCCGTGCGCCGTCGCCAAGCACCTGCTGCGCCTGTACAACAACGCCCGACGAAGCGCCGCCCGCCCGGGCAACGACCGCTGACCGCCCCTCGCGCCCCCGCCCTCCGGCCGGGATGTGGCCTGGACAGGGCCGGGGCGCGACGAACCGCCATCCCCTGCACCGGCCCCCGGCGCACGGCATCGGCGAGATCCGCGGGCGCCGCGGCTCCGAACAACCTGTGAGGGCTTCGTCGGCCCTCACCTCGATCGATCTACCGGCGTGCTCCCCGTTGCCTCCTGCAGAAAGGTGAAGTTTGTCAGGCGGACGGGCCTGCACGAGGTGCGCTTCCCCCCTGGAGGAGCCACTGTCGAGCAGAGCTGAGGGGCGGCCATGAAGCGTGGAAAAGACGCGGGCGCGGAACGCGGCGCGCCGGTCCGGCGACCCCGGTCGTCGGACGACACCCGGGTGGACGAGCTGCTGACGCGCGCCGCCCACGGTGACGAACAGGCCTTCGCCGGGGTGTACGACGCCCTGGCGGCCCCGGTGATGGGGCTGGTCTGGCGAGTGCTGAGGAACGAGGCACTGGCGGAGGAGGTGACCCAGGACGTGATGGTGGAGGTATGGCGTACCGCCGACCACTTCCGAGCGGAGCGGGGCCCCGCCCGCGCCTGGGTGCTCACCGTCGCCCACCGCAGAGCGGTCGACCGCGTACGGTCCGTCTCCGCCGGCAAGGCCCGGGAGCTGCGCACGGCCGTCCTGGAGCAGGAGCGGCCCTTCGACGCCGTGGCCGAGGAGGTAGAGGTGCGCGAGGACCACCGTGTCGTCTTCCGCTGTCTGACCGGCCTGGCCGCGCACCTGCGGCTGCCCCTGGTACTGGCCTACTACGAAGGGCTCACGTACACGGAGGTCGCCGACTGCCTCTCCACACCGGTCGGAACGATCAAGTCGCGGATGCGTCAGGGGCTCCAGCGCCTGCGCGAGTGTCTGGAGGGTCGGTCATGAGACACCCCGAGGACCCCTGCGCGGACGTCGGCGCGTACGCGCTGCACGCCCTGCCTCCCGACGAGGAAGCGGCCTTCGAGAGCCACCTGGCCACCTGCGCCGCGTGCCGGCGCGAGGCCGACGAGGCGTCGCTGACCCTCGCCCGGCTGGGTGCCGTCGAGGGCCGCGAGCCCTCCGCCGACCTGCGCAGGCGGGTCCTGGAACGGATCTCGGCCGAAGGGCGGGAGCGCTCCGTCGCGCCGCGTCAGGACCGCCTCGGCCAGCGGGGGCTGCTGCTGGCGCTGGCCGCGTCCGTGGCGGCGGCCGCGGGGGTGGGCGGCATCGCCTGGTGGCAGCACACGGAGGCCCACGACACCCGTGAGCAGGTCGCCGAGGCAGAGGCCGACACCCAGGCGCTCGTCGGCCTCCTGTCCGCCACCGACGTCAAGATGAGCACGGCGCGGCTGCCGGACAGCGCCACGGCGAGCGTGATCGCCTCCCGCGCCCAGGACCGGACCGCGTTCATCGCCTCGGGCCTGCCGCCCCTGCGTGAGGGACAGGTCTACCAGCTCTGGTACGAACGGGCGTGGCAGTACCGGCCCGCCGGGCTGCTGCACTCCGCGGGCGGGCGTCAGGCCCAGGTCCTCGCCGGGCCCCTGAACGGGGCCACCGCCGTCTGCGTGACCGTCGAACCCGCCGGGGGCGCGGCGCAGCCGACCACGACTCCGCTCGCCAGGATTCCGGTGCTCAGCTGAGAAGTCGCACCGACAGCGCTCGTACGGACGGCGCGTGCGTCAGAGGATTCAGAGGATCCAGCCCTGGGCCCCGCTCGGCTCGCGGGCCGCGAGGTCGGGGCGCGGCAGTTCGGTCGCGTCGGCCTCCTCGCCGAAGACACTCCGTACCCAGGTGGGCCGGTAGACCGTGTCGAGGTACCGCTCGCCGAGGTCCGGCGCGATCGCGACCGGGGTGAGGCCGGGCGTCGCGTGCCGCTCCAGCCAGGACATCGCGCCGCTGACCACCGTGCCGGTCGATCCGCCGAAGAGGAAGCCCCGCTTCGCCATGCCCCGGCAGGCCCGGATGGTGTCGGCCTCCTCGACGCGCACGACCTCGTCGACGTACGACTCGTCCAGCAGCGGCGGCCGGACGCTCATGCCGAGCCCCGGGATCATGCGACGGCCCGGGGGGTCGCCGAAGATGGCGGAGCCGACGCTGTCCACGGCGACGATGCGTACCCGCCGGTGCCAGGACCTGAACCAGCGTGCGCACCCCATCAGGGTGCCGGTGGTGCCGACACCGATGAAGAGCACGTCCAGCTCCGGGAAGAAGCGGGCGATGGCCGGGGCGGTCGTGAAGTAGTGCGCCCGCCAGTTGCCGGGGTTGGTGTACTGGCTCAGCCAGACGTACCGGTCGTCCGCGGAACACATGGCGCGCAGGTAGGCCAGGCGCGCTCCCAGGAGGCCGCCGCTGCCCTGCTCGTGGGAGATGACGTGCACCTGGCTGCCGAGCGCTTCCATCATCTGCCGGGTGGCGAGGTTGCAGCGGGAGTCCGTCACGCAGACGAAGCTGTAGCCCTTGCAGGCCGCGATCATGCTCAGCGCCACGCCGAGGTTGCCGGACGAGGACTCGACGAGGATCGAGTCCTTCGTCAGGACACCGCTGCGCTCGGCGGACTCCACCATCTCGTTGGCGGCCTTCAGCTTGATCGAACCGGCGAAGTTGAACCCCTCGCACTTGAGGAACAGTCGGTGTCCGAGCGTCGACTCCAGGTCGACGTACAGGTCCTCCTCGTTGAAGGCCTGGGGAACGGATATGACTGGCACGATGGCCTCCTCGTCCGTTGCCGGACACCGACGGGGCGGTGGTGGGCGTCCTCAGCCGTGCCGGCGCATTTCGTGGAAGAAGTTGTCGATGATCCGCAGGTCGCCGGAGCGGGCCACCTCCTCGTAGACGAACTTGCCGACCGCGAGGTCGAGGACGCCGAGGCCGAACGGAGAGAACACCACGGGCCTGTCGGCGGGCACCGTCACGCGGCCGGCCAGCACGTCGTCGAGCGTGCCGAGGAGGAAGTCACGGTTGCCGGTGAGGGTCTCGGTGAGGTGCGGTGAGGTGCCCGCCCTGAGGCAGTGGTCGACGTCGTCGACGACGTTGGTGGCGGACAGCAGCACCTGCGGGGCGAGGTCGCGCAGGGAGACGTGCAGGACCACCGGGTTGTGCCCGAACCAGTCCGGGTCGTCGATGTGCGGGCGGTCGGCGACCGTGGCGAACACGATCAGGTCGCTGTCGCGGATCAGCTCGCGCGCGCTGTCGTGCACGGTGACGCGTCCGGCTCCGGACTGTTCCAGGTACGTCCGGAAGGCGGACGCGCTGCCGGCGGACAGGTCGTGCACGCCGACCGCGTCGAAGGACCAGCCGGTGGCGTCCAGGTAGGTGTGGATGTACCGGGCGATCAGGCCGGCTCCGACGAAGCCCAGACGGGTGGGGCGGGGGCGCCCCCTGCTGAGCCGGTCGGCCGCCGAGGCGGCGGACGCGGCGGTCCTGACGGCGCTGATGATCGAGGTCTCCAGGCACGCGTAGGGGTAGCCCGTGGCGGGGTCGTTGAGGATGAGCACGCCCGAAGCCCTCGGGATGCCCGCGGCGACGTTGGTGGGGAAGCTGGAGATCCACTTCAGACCGTCCACCCTGCTCCCGCCGCCGAGGGAGGCGGGCAGGGCGATGATCCGCGAGGTCGGCCGGTCCGGGAAGCGCAGGAAGGACGACGGCGGGTTGACCGTACGCGCCGCCCCGTGCAGGCGGTACGTCGCCTCGATCACCTCCACCATGGCCTTCTCACGCCCGTCGAGGACGTGCTTGACCTGGCTGCCGGGGATGACGGCGAAGGGCGGCACGGCCGGTACGTCGGCCTGGGGGACGCCCTCGTGAGCGGGACGCATCGTGGTCATGACTCTGCCCTCCCGAGGTGGTTGACACGTACCGGGTCCGCCATGGCCACCACCACGTCCCGCGGCCCCTCGTACGCCTCCCGGCTGTGCGCGGTGCGGATGTTGTCCACGAGCATCAGGTCGCCGGGCTGCCAGGCACGGCGCACGGTGTGCGCCTGGTAGGCGCTGTTGATCTGCTCCACGACCTCCTGGGGCACCACGTCGCCGTTGCCGTAACGGGTGTTGAAGGGCAGGTCGTCGGGGCCGTACTCCTCGACGAGGAACTCGCGCACCTCGGGTGCCATCGTCCATTCGTTGAGGAACGCGATCTGGTTGAACCAGCAGCGCAGGCCGGAGACCGGGTGCCGTACCACCGCGCTCCGGTGCTGCCGGGTCCGCAGCGAGCCGTCCGGCTGCCAGGCCCAGTCGATGTCGTGGGCGCGGCAGTACGCCTCGACGGTGTCGTGGTCCTCGGTGCCGAAGGACTGGCTCAGCGTGGCGCCGATCTCGTCGTTGTACGTGCGCGTGAGCAGCCAGCCCTCGCGCTCGAACCGCTCGACGAGTTCGGCCGGCAGTGCCTGGAGCACGGCGGCGGAGTCGGCCACCGTGGTGGCGCCGCCGGTGGTCGGTGCCACCAGGCAGGCGAAGAGCATCAGGCCCGGGCACTCCAGGGCGTAGCTGAGTTCGTGGTGCATGCACATGAGCTGGTTGGGGGGCCACGCCGACGAGGAGTAGACGCCCTCCGCGTGCCGGTCGCGGGCGGCGAACGCCTCGCGCTCGGTCACCGGCCGGTCCGCCACCCGGTGCAGCACCGACGCGACGTCGGCCGCGGTGCGCAGACCGAGGCCCTGGACCGTGACAGCGCCGTGCTCGACGAGCGCCTCGCGCAGTTCCTCGCGGTGGAGGCCCACCCAGGCGGCCGCGTCCGGGCCGGCCTCGGCCTGGAGCACCGTCGGGTCTCCGGGAGCCCGGAGCGCGGCGCTCGCGGCGGTCGGAGGGGGCGTGACGGGGGCCGGGTGCTTGCGGAAGAGCGAAGACAGCATCGTGTACTCCTCGGGACGGCGATCTAGGATTCCGCGGGCAGGGGCACCGCTCGGATCAGGGCCTCGGCCGCCTCCGCCGGGCGGGTGCGCAGGAAGCGCCGGCCGCCGGAGACGTACCGCACGTCGACCTCCTCGGCCACGAGTCGCCAGTCGTCGCCCGGCTCCTGGGCCGCTCCACCGCCTGCTCCGCCCTGACCGGACGTGCCGGCCGCGACCAGCAACGTCACCGGCGCCGTCAGCGGCTCCGCGCCGGGCGGAGGACGGAAGGAGGACGGTACGGAGAGGAACACGCCACGCAGGGCCACCCCGTGCCGCCGCAGGGCTCGGGCCGTCTCCAGGGCCGGCACCGCGCCCGTGCCGTCGCCCCACAGCAGGACGCCGGGCGCGCCGAGGGCGGCGATCCGTGCCGCGACCCGCTCCGGGTCCGGCCGCTCGGCGACGTGGACCGTCACCGCGCCGCCGTTCCCGCCGCCGTCGCCACGGGCGTGCAGGGCTTCGGCGAGCGGCGCGAAGTCCGCGCCGGGCCGGTCCGTGCCGGGGAAGCAGATCAGGGCGGCCCGGGCGGGCGCGTCCGGGGGCGTCAGCGTCGTCAGGGCCGGTGCCGCTTCCGCGTCCGTGGCCGGCCGGCCCGCTGTGCGGGTGTCGATGAGACGGGCCAGTTCGGCCAGCACCGGATGACGGGTCAGGTCACGCAGGGCGACCAGGTGATCGAGGGACACCGCGAGCCGGACGGCCGACAGCGAGGTGCCGCCCAGGTCGAAGAAGTTGTCGCCCCGGCCGACGCGCTCGGGCGGTATGCCGAGCACGGCCGCGAACTTCTCGGCCAGCCGCCGTTCGGTGGGCGTCCCGGGTGCCTCGTGGGCGTCGGCGGCGGTCCCGAGCTCCTCCGCGAGGGCCGCCAGGGCCTTCGTGTCGGTCTTGCCGTTGGCCGTCAGCGGCAGGCGCTCCATCCGATGGAGGGACGACGGGACCATGTACGCGGGGAGCAGGTCGCCGAGCCGCTCGCGGACGTGGTCGGCCGTCAGGGTCCGCTCGCCCGTGTAGAAGGCGGCGAGTTGACGTCCGTGTCCCTGCCCGGTCACCACCACCGCACCGTCGCGGACACCGGGGACCCTGAGCAGGGTGTTCTCGGTCTCCCCGATCTCGACACGGAACCCGCGGATCTTGACCTGGCCGTCGCCGCGGCCCCGGTACTCGAGCTTTCCGTCGGGCAGCCAGCGGCCGAAGTCGCCACCCCGGTAGAGCCGTTGCCCCGGACGGTAGGGGTCTTCCAGATAGGCGAGCCGGGTGCGCTCGGGGTCGCGGACGTATCCGCGGCCGACGCAGACGCCGGAGAAGACGATGGCTCCGGGGGCGCCGAGCGGGACCAGCATCAGGTGGTCGTCGACGACGTAGACGCGCACGTTGTTGACGGGCCGGCCGAGCGGGACGCCGCCGGGTCCGGGCGCGCCGTCCATCACCTCGTGGTTGGTGTCGTCGGACGTCTCGGTCAGCCCGTACGCGTTGACCAGGCGGATCCCGGGTCCCGTGGTGAACCACCGCTGGGCGAGCTCGCTCTTGAGCGCCTCTCCGGTGACCGACACGCAGCGCAGGTCCGGCAGGTCGCGTGGGCTGCGTTCGAGGGCGGACAGGATGACGTCGAGGTACGAGGGCACGACCTGGAGCACGTTGACCCGGCCCTCGACGATCGTGTCGAGGAACCGTTCCGCGTCGAGGATCGCCTCCTGCTCGACCAGCAGGGTCCGGCCCCCGGTCAGCAGGCCGCTCAGCAGCTGCCACAGCGAGATGTCGAAGCACTGCGAGGCGGTCTGCGCCACGACCGTGCCCGCTTCGATGTCCAGGTCGTCGATCTTGGCGTACAGATGGTTGAGCAGGCCCGCGTGCTCGCACATCGCTCCCTTGGGCTCACCGGTCGAGCCCGAGGTGAAGAACAGGTAGGCGAGCCGGCCGGCCGCCACCTCGACCCCCGGGTCGGATCCGTCGGTGGCCCGTTCGGCGACATCCGGCACGAGCAAGGTCCGGATGCGGGGAAGACCCTCCAGTGCCCGGTCCAGGTTGGTCGTGGCGCCCGGCTCGGTCAGCACGAAACGGCAGGCGGCACGGGTCAGCATGGTGGTGATGCGCCCGGGCGGGTAGTGCGGGTCGACGGGAAGGTAGGCGCCGCCCGCCTTGAGGACGGCGAGCACGGCGGCCGGCCAGTTCAGGTCGCGCTCGGTCACCACCGCGACCGTGTCCTCGGGGCGCAGCCCCTCGGCCAGCAGCGCTCGGGCCAGCCGGTTGGCACGGGCGTTCAGTTCCGCGTACGTCCATCTGCGGTCGCCGTGCACGACGGCGACAGCGTCCGGGTGGCTGCGTACGCGGTCCTCGAACAGCTCGTGGCAGCGCCGGTCCGGCAGTTCCCGGGCCGGTCCTGCCAGTCCCTCGGTCTGGAACCTGATCTCCTCGTCGGACAGCAGGCTGCCGCGGTGGTGCGGCGCGGCCGGGTCGGCGGCGATCTGTTCCAGGGCGGCGAGGTGGTATCCGGCGATCCGCGCCGCGCAGCCCGCGTCCAGCCGGTCGGTCCGGTACCGCAGGCGCAGTGCGCGCCGGCCGTCCGTCTCCACCCCTGCCGTGACGGTCAGTACGGTGTCGTCGTCCTCCGCGGGTGCGCGACCTGACGGGTCGAACACCACCTCGGGGTGAGGTGCGGGCACTGCCGTGGGGGCCGAGGGGCCGGATCCCGTCGACAGCAGCTCCGCTTCGGCGCGGTGTGCCTCCGCCAAAAGTTGGTGCCAGGTGCCCGGCCCGACGGCCACGTGGACGGGCAGCGGCGTGGTCGCCCCCGGGGCCGCGTAGCCGGTGCGGACGACGGGGTCGCCGGAGAGTGCGGCGAGCACCTTGACGTGGGCGGCCAGGAGCATCGCCGTGAGCGGCACGCCGAGTTCCCGGACCCGCCGCTCCAGGGCCGTCGTCACCGCCGCCGGGACGGGCGTGACCTGCTCGGCGGTGCCGGGCGCCGGTTCACGGGTCCAGCGCGGCAGGGCCGTGAAGCCGCCCTCGGCCGGCGGGTCGCCGACGGCCGGGTCGGGGTCCACGCTCCGCACGGCCTGGTTGGTGCGGGGGCTCCCGCCGGACGCCGCGTCGCCGCCGTGGGTCCGGCCGTCGGCCGGTGCCGTCACTCTCGCCATCAGCCTTCACCTCCGCCTTCGAGGGGTGCGGGGCGTGCGGGGTTGCCCGCCCAGTGGGCCCGTTCGGGCACCACCTCGCCCTTCATCAGGAAGCAGTCGGCGGCGAGCACGGCACCGTCACCGACCCGCACGCCGTAGTGGACGAACGCTCCGACGCCGAAGGTGCAGCCGGAGCCGATCTCACTGCGGTCCGACTTGAACGCGGCGTCCTCCTGGGAGTGGCACTGGACGATGCTCCCCGCGTTGAAGGTGCAGTTGTCGCCGATCGTGACCATGCCGCGTTCGGTGACCATGAGACCGTCGTCGAACAGCCTGGTGCCGACGCGGACTCCGAGCATCCGCCACAGGAGGCTCTTGAACGGCGTGCCGTTGAGGGCCTGGATGTACGTCTCCGCGGGGACCTTCCAGTAGCGCTCACGCCGCCAGAAGCGGAGGTCGTAGATCGAGCAGAACAACGGCCCCGGCGGGTGCGGCGCCGTCACGATCCGCTCCAGCAGGACGAAGTAGACGACGGTGAAGGGCAGTACGAGGGCGTTGGCCAGGGCGATGGACGCCACGCCCCACTGCGGGTACAGGCTCGCGGCGGACGCGAAGAGCAGGCTGACGCAGAAGAAGTACAGCCACCCCGCGAACAGGTAGCACGCCATGGTGACGGCGTTGTGCCGGTTCTTGGCCGCCAGCCCGCGACGCAGACCGTCGCCCTCCGTCATCTCGTCGAACGTGCTGTCCCGCAGCACCGACCGCGGGATCTCGAAGCTGGGGGAACCCAGCAGCCCCACATCGTGCCGGACCGGCCCGTCGACGGGGACCATCACCTTGGTCGCCAGCAGGCAGTTGTCACCGGTCCTGCCACGTGCCGGGTAGGTGATGCGGTTCCCGAGGAAGTTGTGCGCGCCGATCGCCGTCCGCGACACCCGGAACGACGTGCTGGAGTAGTCGGCGTTCACGACGGAGAGGCCGTCGGCGACCATGGTGCCCGTACCGACCGCGCTCATGAAGGGGCTCTCGTGCTTGACACGGGTACCGAAGTTGGACCCGGTCTGCTCCACCCCGGAGAGGTCGTACCCGATCCAGCGCAGGTAGTGCACGATGCAGGAGCTGTCACCGAACAGGCGGGTGAAGAACCTGCTGTTGGTCATCAGCAGGCTCGCCCGGTGCACGGCGTGGTGGAAGCCGTACAGCGGATACGTCCGGTCCGGCTTGACGAACCGGGCGAGCAGCCGCGGCACGGTGCCGAGGACGAGCAGGCCCGCGGGCACGGCACAGACGAAGACCACGGCCGTGACCGTCAGCACGTCGGCGTAGAAGCCCCAGCGGGCCAGTGACGTCTCCGACCGGACGAGAAACCGGTTGCCCTCCAGGAGGCGGGAGAGCAGCACGTCCAGACAGCCCACCACCATGGGCACGTACACCAGCACCGCGGTCACCAGCAGCAGCCCGCCGTGGACCGCTCTGCGCGCGGTGCCGCAGGGCAGGGGCTGGACCGGCTGGAACTCCGCGTCCGTGGGCTGGCCGGGGGAACCGTGCCAGTGCGCGCCGTCCGGGACCTCCTGCCCGGTGTGCAGCGCGGACGCGTGGCCGAGCTGGGCGGCGTCGCCGAGCTTGGTGCCGATGTCCAGCACCGTCGCCTCGCTGACGACCGCGCCGCGGCCCAGGGTGACGGGGCCGGTCTCGATCACGCCGTCGTGGGCGCGGTAGCCGTTGATCAGCGAGTCCTTGCGGATCAGTGCGCCGTCGCCGATCGTCAGCAGATCGGTGCAGACGGGCATGGCGCGCGAGAGGATGGTGACCCCTCGTCCGACGCGGGCGCCCAGCGCCCTCAGGTAGAGCGGGTACAGCGGCGACCCGGCGAACAGCGCGACGGGACTGGACCGCACCAGCGTCCTGACGAGCCAGAAGCGGAAGTAGGGCAGACTCCAGACGCGGATCCGCCGCGGTTTCCACCGGCCGATGAGCAGCCACTTCGCGACCACCGGCAGGGCGCACAGGAGCACCAGCACCCCGGCACCGAACACGACGGACCGCAGATAGGCCTGCCACAGGCTCTGCCCGCCCGAGATCCAGTCGTAACCCCGGGTGGTGACGACGGCCACGAGGCCGGCGTAGCCGAGATAGCTCAGCAGTTGCAGGACACCGCAGAGCACGTAGTGAGGACGGCCCGTCGCCGCCACGGACGGCGCGGGGGCGGTGACCGTCGGCGTGCTCGGCTCCGCTTCCCGGGCCGTGCCGTCCGCCAGGGCCGCCGTGAGGGCGGCGATGGTCGGATGCCGGTACACGTCGCGCATCGACACCGACGGCAGGTCGGGCCGCTTCCTGACACGCGCGCAGAAGTGCGCCATGACGAGGGAGTCGGCCCCCAGGTCGTGGAAGAAGTTGCTGTCGAGGGGCACCTCGTCGAGCTGCGCGACGTCCGCGAGCAGGCGGGCGAGCGTCACCTCGGTACCGGGGACGGCGGCGGTGTCCAGGGCCCTGAGCTGCTGTCCCGTCATACGCACTCCTTCGGCTGGCGGCGGCCGACCGTCCTGTTCTGCCCCCTATTCGTTGCCGACGGGGCGAGGTATGAGGGAGCCGCGCAGGTTCTCGTACCGTGTGCGCCGGCTCCCGCTGAGTGACACCGCGGCGCAGGGGCCACCGGCGGCCGTGCGTCCGGCATAGAGTTCCCTCGGCACCGGGGAGGGCGCATGGGGGGACACATGGGGGTCGGGACCGTTCCGGGGTGGGCTTCCACGCTGGATTCCGTGGTGGTGTACGCGCAGGGCGCGCTCTGCCGCCGGCTCGCCCGGGGCACTGTCCCGGAGGACGGCCGGGTCCGGGTCACGGGCCTGCCCCGTTCCATGGACCCGGGCTCGCTGCGCGCGCGGGTCGTGGGCGGCACGGGGGTGCGGGTCACCGAGGCCAGGGTGGAGGTCGAGGCGGAACGGCCCGGTGCCCGCCCGGTCGGCGAGCTGCTCCGTGAAGTCGAACGGCTGCGCGACATCCGGCACGCCACCCACGCCCGGTGGACCAGGCAGCGGGGACTGATCGAGGAGGTGGCGGCGCTGCGCCCGGTGCCGCCACCCCGGGCGAAGGACGCCCCGCACCGTCGCACTCCTGTCGACGCCTGGCTGGGACTCGCCGACTTCGTCGACGACCGGCTGGCCGCGCTGCATGGCCGCCTTCGTGAGCTGGAGGAGGAGCTGAAGGCCGTCGAGCACGAGCTGGACGTCGCCACCGACAGACTCTCCCGCGCCTCCACCGATGCGCCCGCGGCGCATGTGGAGACCTGTCTGGGTGCCGTGCTGACCCTCACCGGCGACGCCGGGACGGACGTCGAGGTGGAGGTGGAGTACGGGGTGCCCGGTGCCGTCTGGGTGCCGGCCTACCGCCTCACCCGGCGTCGGGGCGAGGGCGAGGGACGACTGGCGCTGCGCGCGGCGGTCGCCCAGCGCACCGGCGAGGACTGGATCGGCGTGCGGGTCTCGCTGGCGACGGCGGACCTGCGGCGCCGCGCCGACGCGCCCCGGCTCCGCTCGCTGCGCATCGGACGCAGTCAGCCCGCCCCCGCGCCGTCGGGCTGGCGCGAGCCCCCGCGCGGGCTGAGCGACCTCTTCGCCGGGTACGACGCGGCAGGACCGGCCCCGAGCGCCGCGGGCGCCGCGGCGCGGGGTGCCACCGCTCCGCCGGGTCCGCTTCCGCCTCCACCGCCCCCAGCGACGCCCCCGCTCACGGCGGGCTACGGCGCGCCGGCCGCCGCCCTGCCGGTCCCCGGCGGCCCACCCGCGCTTCCCGCACCCGCCGGAGCCGGCCGTCCGGTGGTCGGCGGCTCCCCTCCCGCGTTCGGGCGGGAGAACGCCTCCCGGCCCGCCGCCCCCCGGACCGGCGCCCGGCCGGGCGCCGTGAGCCCGGCGGCCCCCGCCATGGCCCCTGCGGCCCCCGGCCGGGCGGCGCCGCCACCGCCGCCCGCCCCTCAGCTCGCGCCCGCCGCCCCCACGGCTCCCCCGGCAGGGCCCGCGCGGCCGAGCGGAGCCGCCCTCGACTACGCCGCCCTCGTGCTGTGCGGGCCCGAGGCGCAGGAGGGACGCCGGGGCCGGCTGTTCCCGGACGCGGCGGTCGACCCGGTGACCTCCGAGCGCCGCCGGCGCGCCGAGCAGGCCGCGGCGCTGCCCCTGCCCGCACGCGCCGTGCGTCCCCGCGAATCGGCCGGTTCCTTCGACCACCGCTACGACGCCGCCGCCCCGGCCGACATCCCCTCGGACGGCACGTGGCACACCGTCACCGTCGGCGAGGTGGCGGTCGGTCTGCGGACCGAGTACCTGTGCGTGCCGTCGGTGGAGGAGGCCGTCCACACGACGCTGGTGCTCACCAACGACACCGATCAGGCGCTGCTGGCCGGACCGCTGGAGGTGGCGGCCGACGGGGACTTCCTGGCGAGCACCTCCCTGCCCACCCTCGCTCCCGGCGGAGTGTGCCGGGTGGGTCTCGGCCGTGAGGAGGCCGTCAAGGTCACTCGCCGCACCGACCTGCACGAGTCGACCTCGGGACTGCGCAACAACGTGACCGTGCTCGACCACCACGTCCGTGTGGAGCTGGCCAACCGGCTCGCGGTCGACATCACCGTGGAGGTCCGCGAACGGGTGCCGGTCACCTCCGAGGCGGACGTACGGATCGAGGAGAAGGCCGACTGGAGCGCACCGGCACCGGGCGCGGAGGCCGAACCGCACGCGCCGGGCACCCGCCTGTGGCGGATCGAACTGCCGGCCCGCGCCACCGTCGCCCTCGACGGCGGTTACGTCATCCGCATCCCGGTCGGCAAAGCCCTGACCGGCGGCAACCGCAGGAGCTGACCCGTGATGCCCACGAGCCCCGAGCCGATCCCCCTTCCCGTCACCGCCGTCACCTGCCTGGAGGACCGGGCACATGTGGAACGCGCCGTCGAGCTGGACCTGGAGGCCGGCACCCGGCGGCTGCGCCTCGGGCCGGTCAGCGCCCTGACCGTCGACCGCAGCCTGCACGCCGAACTCACCGCCGGTCACCGGGCGACCGTGCTCGACGTGCGGGTGGTCCGCACCTGGACGCCGCGAGGGCCGGGGCCGGCCGACGACGACTCCCTCCTGCGCCGGCGCGTGCGCACACTCGAAGACGAACAGCACGCCCTGGAACAGCGACGCGAGCGCCTGCACGCCCGCACCGACCTCCTCGGCCGGCTCGCCACCGACCTGCTGCGGGAGATCGGTGAGGGCGCCGGGCGCGGAGAGGCCGAGAAGGACCGCTGGAACCGCGAACTGGACCGGATCGACGGCGAACGCGACACCTACGGCGAGCAGCTGCGCACGGTGGACGCCCGGCTGACCGAGCTCGCCGCCGAACTCTCCGACACCGGGCGCGCGCTGCGGCTCGCGGAGACGCAGCCCGCGGAGCTGGTCGGGCACGTCGAACTGACCGTCCGGGCGGAGGACTCCGGCCCTGCCACCCTGCGCCTGACCCACCTCGTCCCCTGTGCGCTGTGGCGCCCCGCCTACCGGGCCGTGCTCGACGGTGACGCGCTCACGCTGGACACGGACGCGGTGGTCTGGCAGCGCACCGGCGAGGACTGGTCGAACGTACGCCTGACCCTGTCGACGGCCCGCTCCGCGGGCCCCACCCAGCCGCCGCGCCTCGGGGAGGACAGGCTGACGTTGCAGGACCGTTCGCCCGCCGAGCGGCGCACCGTCCACGTCGAGTTGCGCGAGGAGGAGGTCACGGACCTCGGCCCCTCCCCCGAGCAGGGCCTGCCCGGGGTCGACGACGGCGGCGAGGTCCGCGTCCTGCGGTGCGGCGCGCCGGTCTCCGTGCCGTCGGACGGACGGGCCCACCGCGTGCCGCTCTCGTCGTTCACCACACCCGCGAGCAGCCAGTACGTCTGCGCACCCGAGCTGTCCCCGCTGGTCGGCCGGATCGTGCGGTGCGACAACCGCTCCGGACACGCACTGCTCGCCGGGCCGGTGGACCTCGTCAGCGGCAGCGGGTTCGGCGGTCGCGGCACTCTGGACTTCACCGCCCCCGGCGCCCCGCTCGAACTCGCCTTCGGCAGCCGTGACGACCACCGGGTCCTGCGGCGCGCCGAGGAGACCCGTGACACGTCCGGACTCACCCAGCGGACCGTCCTCACCCGCACCGTCCAGCTCCACCTCTCCCGCTTCTCGGCACCCGCCGAACACGGCGACCACGTGGTCGTCGTACGCGAACGCATCCCCGTCTCCGAGACGTCGGCGGTGGAGGTGAACCTGCGGGCCAAGGCCTGCTCCCCCGCACCCGACGAGATCGACGCCGACGGCATCGTCCGCTGGAACGTCACCCTGCCTCCGGGAGGCACGCGCTCCGTCACCCTGGTCTACGACGTCACGGCGGGCGCCCAGGTGAGCGGCCTGTGACCGACGGTCCGTGGCCGACGGCCGGAAGGAAACGGGCACCGTAACCGTTTGGGAAGTAACCTGGCTGATGCCGACGACGACCGAGGAGGCCCGCGACAGTGCCGCGCACCGCCGAGACCAGTCCGCTGACGCAGCCGCCGGCGGCTGACATGGTCCTGGACTTCGTCAACACGCACCCCGCAGGACCCCACCGGTTGCCGGAGCGCTTCGGAAGCGCGGACGACCTGCACGCGTGGCTGCTGGAGCAGGCCATGGGCGCGGAGACGACCCATGTCACGGAGGCCGACGCGGCAGGCGCCCGGGAACTGCGCCAGGCCCTGATCACCGTGCTGCTGGCGCACTCCGGCGACAAGGAGACCACCCCGGGGGCGCTCGCGGAGGCGGAGGAGTACCTGCGGCACGTGGCCACCCGCTACCCCTTGGTCACGGTCGTCACCGCCTCGGGAGCGTCCCTGGCGCCCGCGCAGAGCGACGTCCCGGGCCTGTTCGGCACGGTTCTGGCGAACGCCACCGAGCTGGCACAGGCGGGCGTCTGGGACCGGGTGCGGGCCTGCCGGCACCAGCCGTGCCACTTCGGCTTCTTCGACCGGACGCGCAACAAGAACGCCGTCTTCTGCGGCCCGCGCTGCGGTTCGCGGGAGTCGATGCGGGCGTACCGGCAGCGCAAGAAGGCCCTGGGTTCTTCCTGACGGGCGGCAGCGCGCCACCCTTTCACCGTACCGACCACCCGATGTGAGGCTCCTCTCCTCGTGGCGGCTTGGCGGTTATGAGCAAAACCCGTACGGTCATAACCAAGCCCCATCGCACCAAGAAGAGGAACGAGTCCCCACATGTACATGAAGCTCGAAGTCACCGTGCTGCCCGTCTCCGACGTCGACCGCGCGAAGTCCTTCTACGAAGCGCTGGGCTTCCGCCTCGACATCGACAAGGCCGCCGGCGACGACTGGCGCGCGGTGCACCTCACGCCGCCCGGCTCCGAATGCTCGATCATGTTCGGCAAGGGCATGACCTCCGCCGAGCCGGGCTCGGCGCAGGGCCTCTACCTCGCCGTCCGTGACATCGAGGAGGCCCGTTCGGAACTCCTCGGCCGCGGCATCGAGGTGAGCGAGATCTTCCACGACGCCGGAGGCGTCATCTTCCACGGCCACGAGGGCGGAGACGTCACCCACCGACTCGAGGGCCAGGGCCGTCGACCCGGCCTCCACCCGGAGCGCACCTCCTACGCGTCCTTCGCCACCTTCAGCGACCCCGACGGCAACGGCTGGGTCCTCCAGGAGATCCAGCAGCGCCTCCCGGGCCGCTGAGACCGGGCGACAGCTGTCGTCGCCCAATTCCTCGATCTGACCACGGAATTCGGGACACCCAGGGCGATGACCTGCGGCAACGATTAGTGAGATCCCTCCACCCCCTGTCTGCGCAGGTGGTGCCTGTCCGAACAAGTAGGGCGCTGGTCTTTACCTGTCCCTGAAGGATTCTTCGTGCACCGGCCATCCTCCCTTGGTCGATCTCCCACCAAAGATCCTTACGTTCGCGGCCAAGCACCAAAAGACAGCAATGGAGGATCTAGTGTCCCTGGACGCTCGTAGAGCGCGGCGCTTCGCCGCGCCTGCGGCCACCGCGGTCGCCGCGGTCGTGGTGACGATGGTGGTCAACCCGACGCTCGGCGCGTCGGCTTCGGCCCCGCACGCCACGACCAGCTCGAAGCCGGCGACCGCCAAGAACGTCATCTTCATCAACGGCGACGGCATGGGCGCCGCCATGCGCCAGGCCGCCCGCCTGCACCTGACCGGCCTCGAAGGCCAGCTCGCGATGGACAAGCTGCCCGCCTCGGGTCAGCTGACCACCGAGCCCGACGACCCGAAGGCCGTCGTCACCGACTCGGCCGCCGCGGCGTCCGCGTGGGCCACGGGTGAGAAGACCTACAACGGCGCGATCAGCGTCGACGTGGACGGCAACCCGCTGGCCACCCTCGGCCAGCAGGCCAAGGCGGCCGGCAAGGCCACCGGCCTGGTCACCACCGCGCAGGTGACCGACGCGTCGCCGGCGGCGTTCTTCGCGAACACCGCCAACCGTTCGGCGCAGGACGAGATCGCCCGTCAGTACATCGAGGTCAGCAAGCCCGACGTCATCCTGGGTGGCGGCGAGGACTGGTGGCTGCCCGCCGGCAGCCCCGGTGCCTTCAAGGACCAGCCCGCCGAGGACCCCTCCGAGGCGAGCAAGGGCACCAAGGGCAACCTGATCAAGGAGGCCCAGAAGGCCGGTTACTCCTACGTCTCCGACGGCGACGAGCTCGGCCGCGCCAAGGGCGGCAAGCTTCTGGGCCTCTTCGCCAACGAGGAGATGTTCCAGCAGCGCGCCGAGGGTCAGGGCGACGTCTACAGCCCCGTGGTCGGTCTCTCGACCATGACGAGCAAGGCCCTGAGCACGCTGGACAAGAGCAAGAAGGGCTTCTTCCTCATGGTCGAGGAGGAGGCCACCGACGAGTTCGCGCACTCCAACAACGGCACCCGCGTCCTGCAGTCCATGCAGGAGCTGGAGAAGGCGGTGGCCGTGGCCCGTGCCTACGTCGCCACCCACCCCGACACCCTGCTGGTCGTCACCGGCGACCACGAGACCGGCGGCCTGGCCGTCGAGGAGTCGGACGCCGGTGACGAGTCCGGCGACGCCATCTCGGCCGAGGACGGTCCGTTCGCCATCCGCGGCAGTCAGAAGAACTTCTTCATCGACTGGACCACCTCCGGCCACACCGGTGTGGACGTTCCGGTGACCGCGGCCGGGCCGCTGTCCGACCGCTTCAGCGGCAAGCACGCCAACACCTACGTGTACGACGTGCTGCGCGAGGCACTCACCCGCCGCTGACCTCAGGCCGGCGGTCACCGCACACCCACCGTGCGGTCGAGCGGATCCTGACCGGAACACGGTCGGGATCCGCTCTCCCGTCCCCGGCGTCTACTGGGCGCGGAACTCCGGCGTGCGTTCCGGCGCCGCCGCCGCGAGGGCGTCGGTCACCTCCGCGACGCCGGCGCGCAGGCCGTAGACCGGGGTGCCGGGCTGCTGGCGCCAGGAGTCGTCGAGCCCGCCGGCGTCGACCGTGTCGAAGCCGATCTCGTCGATCAGCGCCCTCACCTTGCGCTTGGCCGCCTCGTCGTCGCCGGCCACCGGCAGCGCCATGCGGTCCGGGGCGCCCGCGGGCAGGGCACGCTCCACGATGTCCTGGGCGAAGGTGCCGTTGAAGGCCTTGATCACGGGGTGCCCGATCCGGCGTTCGGTCCAGCGGCTCTCCGTCAGCCCCTCGTCCTCGATCGCGGCGATCCGGCCGTCGCGCTGCTGCGGGTAGTAGTTGCCGGTGTCGATGACCGCGACGCCTTCCGCGGCCCCGGCAAGGATTCCGGGCGGGAGGGCGGGGACGGACTTCATCGGGACCGTGACGACGACGATCTCGGCGCCGCGGGCCGCCTCGTCGGCCGGGACAGGGGTGGCACCGGTCTCCTCGGCCAGTTCCTTCAGGGTCTCGGGACCGCGTGAGTTCGCGACGAAGACGTCGTGGCCCAGGGCGGTGAGGCGTCGGGTGAGGTTGCCACCGATGTTGCCGGCGCCGATGATGCCGATCTTCATGACAGGGCCTTCCGGGTGTGACCACTCGTACTCTCGCGCGCAACGCCACCGTGGACGCGGCTATTCCGGTAGGTGGTCCGAACGGGGTATGCAGATGGCGTCAAAGACTCAACTCCCCTGTCCCTGGAGGACTTCGTGCGACTCCTGCCCCGCTCCCCGTCCGGCTGGACCATGGCCGGGTTCGGTGTCCTAGCCGCCGTCATGGGTGTGGTGGGGCTCGTCGCCCCGGACTCCCTGCTCACGATCATGGGATTCTCGCCCGTGGCGGGCTCCCGCGCCGAGGGTGACCACACGCTGGTCTTCGTGACCGCGTCCTCCATGGCGGCGCTCAACATGGGCGTGTACTACGTCCTGGCGGCGCTCTCCGACTGGAAGGCGTTCTTCCGCTGGACCGTCCCGTTCCGCCTGCTGACGTGCACGGTCTTCACACTCGCCGTGATCGGTGGCCGCGCTCCCGGCGCCTTCCTCGGCGTGGGCATATGGGAGGGCATCGGCGCACTGGCCACGGGCGCGGCACTCCACCACGAGCGCCGACGCACGCCACAGGGGGCCGAGCAGGGACGCGGGCTTCGCACCGGCGCGTGACCTGGGCGGGCGGGGGCACAGCGCGGCCACGCATCGCCGCGCATCCCGGGTGGACAGCAGGCACAGCGCCACCACGCAGGAGCCGCATGACCCGGGCAGGCAGCACACACAGCCCCGCCACCCACCAGCCGCATGACCCGGGCGGGAGGGGCCGGTGCGCCGGTGGTGCCGGGCACGGTGCGGCCCACCCGTCCGCGCGGGGCCTCCGCGCGCCGTCCGGCGGCGCCCCGCGCAGGTGGATTCGTGCGCGGGGCGGGGCAGCCGTCCGCCGGCGGCTCAGGCGAGTTCGACCAGCAGGTCGCCGCCCTCGACCTGCTGGATGCGGTTGATCGCCAGTCGCGTCACCCGGCCGGCCTTCGGGGCCGTGATCGCCGCTTCCATCTTCATCGCCTCGATCGTGGCCACCGTGGCCCCGGACTCCACCTCGTCCCCTTCGGCGACGGTGAGGGTCACCACGCCGGCGAACGGCGCCGCGACGTGTCCGGCGTTCGTCCGGTCCGCCTTCTCGGTGACCGGGACGTCCGAGGCGGCGGCCCTGTCGCGCACCTGGATCGGCCGCAGCTGACCGTTCAGGGACGACATCACGGTACGCATCCCGCGTTCGTCCGCGTCACCGACGGCCTGCAACTCGATCAGCAGCCGCACACCCCGCTCCAGGTCGACGCCGTACTCCTTGCCCGGGCGCAGCCCGTAGAAGAAGGCCTTGCTGTCCAGCACGCTGGTGTCGCCGTACGAGTCGCGGTGCGCCTCGAACTCGCGGGTCGGTCCCGGGAACAGCAGCCGGTTGAGCGTCGCCCGTCGGTCCTTCGCCAGCCCCTCGCGGTCCTCGGCGCCCAGTTCCGCCACCGGCTTGGCCTCGGCACGCCCCCGCAGCGCCCTGGTGCGGAACGGCTCGGGCCAGCCGCCGGGCGGAGTGCCGAGCTCACCGCGCAGGAAGCCGACGACGGAGTCGGGGATGTCGAACCTGTCGGGCTCCGCCTCGAAGTGGTCCGGGGACACGCCGGCACCCACCAGGTGCAGCGCCAGGTCGCCCACCACCTTCGACGAGGGGGTGACCTTGACCAGACGGCCGAGCATCCGGTCGGCGGCGGCGTACATCGCCTCGATCTCCTCGAAGCGGTCGCCGAGGCCCAGCGCGACGGCCTGGGTGCGCAGGTTGGAGAGCTGCCCGCCGGGGATCTCGTGGTGGTAGACACGGCCGGTCGGTGAGGCCAGACCCGCCTCGAAGGGGGCGTAGACCTTGCGGACGCTCTCCCAGTACGGCTCCAGGTCACCGACGGCCTGGAGGTCGAGGCCCGTCGGCCGTTCGGAGTGGTCCGTCGCGGCCACGAGGGCGGACAGCGACGGCTGCGAGGTCGTACCGGCCATGGAGGCCACCGCCCCGTCCACCGCGTCGGCTCCGGCCTGGACGGCGGCGAGGTAGGTGGCCAGCTGGCCGCCCGCCGTGTCGTGGGTGTGGATGTGGACCGGCAGCCCGAACTCGCGGCGCAGCGCCGACACCAGCTTGGCCGCGGCCGGTGCGCGCAGCAGGCCGGCCATGTCCTTGACGGCCAGCACGTGCGCGCCCGCGTCCACGATCTGCTCGGCCAGGCGCAGGTAGTAGTCCAGGGTGTAGAGCCGCTCGGCCGGGTCGGACAGGTCGGAGGTGTAGCACAGGGCGACCTCCGCGACGGCCGTGCCGGTCTCCCGTACGGCGTCGATGGCGGGCCGCATCTGGTCGATGTCGTTGAGGGCGTCGAAAATGCGGAAGATGTCGATGCCGGTGGCCGCCGCCTCCTGCACGAACGCGTCGGTCACCTCGGTGGGATACGGGGTGTAGCCCACGGTGTTGCGGCCGCGCAGCAGCATCTGAAGGCAGATGTTCGGCACCGCCTCCCGCAGGGCCGCCAGCCGCTCCCACGGGTCCTCGGCGAGGAAGCGCAGGGCGACGTCGTAGGTCGCGCCGCCCCAGCATTCCAGGGACAGCAGCTGGGGCATCGTCCGCGCCACGACGGGGGCGACGGCGAGCAGGTCCTTGGTGCGTACCCGGGTGGCGAGCAGCGACTGGTGGGCGTCGCGGAACGTGGTGTCGGTGACACCGATGGTCGGGGACGCGCGCAGCCAGCCGGCGAAGCCCTCCGGGCCGAGTTCGGCGAGCCGCTGCCGGGATCCGGCCGCCGGTTCCCCGGACGGGAGCGCGGGCAGCTTCGTCAACGGGTCGATGAGGTCCGGCCGTTCGCCGTGCGGCTTGTTGACCGTGACGTCGGCCAGGTAGGTCAGCAGTTTCGTGCCGCGGTCGGCGGAGTGCCGGGCGGTGAGCAGGTGCGGGCGCTGCTCGATGAAGGACGTGGTGACCCGGCCGGCCTGGAAGTCGGGGTCGTCGAGCACGGCCTGCAGGAAGGGGATGTTGGTGGACACGCCGCGGATGCGGAACTCGGCGACGGCGCGCCGGGCCCTGCCCACCGCGGTGGCGAAGTCCCGGCCCCGGCAGGTGAGTTTGACCAGCATGGAGTCGAAGTGCGCGCTGATCTCCGTACCGGCGTGGGTGGTGCCGCCGTCGAGACGGATGCCCGAGCCGCCCGGTGAGCGGTAGGCGCTGATCTGTCCGGTGTCCGGGCGGAAACCGTTGGCGGGGTCCTCGGTGGTGATGCGGCACTGGAGCGCGGCACCGCGCAGGGTGACGGTGTCCTGGGCGAGGCCGAGGTCGGCGAGGGTCTCGCCGGCGGCGATGCGCAGCTGGGCCTGCACGAGGTCGACGTCGGTGACCTCCTCGGTGACCGTGTGCTCGACCTGGATGCGCGGGTTCATCTCGATGAAGACGTGGTTGCCGTCGCGGTCGAGCAGGAATTCCACGGTGCCGGCGTTGCGGTAGCCGATCTGCCGGGCGAAGCGCACGGCGTCGGCACAGATCCGCTCGCGCAGCTCCGGGTCGAGGTTGGGCGCGGGCGCCAGCTCGATCACCTTCTGGTGGCGGCGCTGCACGGAGCAGTCGCGCTCGAAGAGGTGGATGACTTCGCCCTGGCCGTCGGCGAGGATCTGGACCTCGATGTGGCGGGGCTCGACGACGGCCTTCTCCAGGAAGACCGTGGAGTCGCCGAACGCGGACGCCGCCTCGCGGGACGCCGCCTCGATGGCCTCGCGCAGCTGGGCGGGCTCCTCGACGCGGCGCATACCGCGCCCGCCGCCGCCCGCGACCGCCTTGACGAACACCGGGAAGCCGACGTCCTCGGCGGCCCGGACCAGTGCGTCCACGTCGGTGGACGGCTCCGAGGACCTCAGCACCGGTACGCCGGCCTCCCGCGCGGCGGCCACGGCGCGGGCCTTGTTCCCGGTCAGCTCCAGGATGTCCGCGTCCGGTCCGACGAAGGTGATGCCCGCTTCCTCGCAGGCGCGGGCAAGGTCCGGGTTCTCGGACAGGAATCCGTAGCCCGGGTACACGGCGTCCGCTCCGGCGCGGCGCGCCGCGCGCACGATCTCCTCCACGGAGAGATAGGCCCGCACCGGATGCCCGGGCTGCCCGATCTCGTACGCCTCGTCGGCCTTCAGCCGGTGCAGGGAGTTGCGGTCCTCGTGCGGGAAGACGGCGACGGTGCGCGCGCCCAACTCGTATCCCGCGCGGAACGCGCGAATCGCGATCTCGCCACGGTTGGCAACCAGCACCTTGCGGAACATCCTTGATCCCTTCAGCCTGCCGGACGGGGCCCACCCATGGTGTCGGCGACACCGCTCCCACGCCATGTGAACCGGGCCACTCACGGGAGGGTCCGCCGGACTCAGGCGGCCCGCAGTGGCGGGATGTTGTGGTTCACGCGCAGCCTGTTCTCCGGGTCGTACACCGTCTTCAGGGCCCGCAGCCGGGCGTAGACCTCGGGGTCGTAGGCCTCGCGCGTCGCCTGGAGGGTGGAGTCCGCGGGCGCGAGGAAGTTGGGGTGCTTGCCGGGGCCGAGCCAGGGGCGCAGCCGCTCCACGAGTTCCCGTCCCGAGTCGGCGTATGCGGCGACGTCGTGTCCGGGTGGGACGATGGTGAGGGCGAAGAAGGCGTAGGCGGCGTCCCGTCCGCCGACCGCGTTGGGGGTGGCCGGGCTGTTCCCGAACGCGCCACCGAGGGCGCGCAGGTCGAACAGGTTGACGGAACTGTCCGCGGAGGGACCGACGGTGTCGAGGACGGCGTCGATCGTCTTCCGCGACAGCTCCCGCAGCAGCCCGAAGTGCTCGACGGCGGCGGCCGGTTCGCTCGGGTCCATGGTGAGGGCGGCGAAATCGGTGACGGGCATCTCGTGGACCGTGTCCATCAGCACGGGCGCGGCGCGGCGAAGGGGCGCGACGAGCCGCTCGCCCTCGGAGGGCGGGCCCAGGTGGGAGACCCTTACGGACACCACGAGTCCTCCCTGGAGGAACGGGGGCAGCCCGGGCAGGGGCGGCAGGTCGAGGAACGCGATCCCGGAGGTCGTCTCGTCGGGTGCCGCGGCGGCGAAGCGCCCGTACGCCTCCAGGACTTCGCGGGCGTGGTCGCCGGAGAAGAACAGGGCTCCCGCGTAGAGGTGCGTGACGGGGAAGAGCCGGAACTCCATGGCCGTGACGACACCGAAGTTGCTCTTGCCGCCGAGGAGCGCCCCGAACAGGTCCGCCTCGTCGTCCGGGGACACATGATGTGCGGTGCCGTCGGCCGTCACGACGTCCATGGCGCTCACGTGGTCGCAGGCCCAGCCGTACTTGCGGCCCATGATCGGGCTGGCGCCGCCGGCGAGGGTGTATCCGACGACGCCTACTCCCGGTGACGAACCGGCGAGCGGCGCCAGTCCGTGGGCTGCCGCCGCCGCCACGAGCCGTCCGAAGCGGACGCCCGCCTCGACCCGGGCGGTCGCCCGCCCGGCGTCGACGGTGACCCCCGTCATGCGGTGGGTGGTGATGAGCAGCGTCTCCCCCGCCGCCCCGACGGACGGCCCGTGCCCGGTGCTGAGGACGGCGACGGCGAGCCCGTGGGCCTGCGCGAAGCGCATCGCGCGCGTCACGTCGGCCTCGCTGGTGGCTCCCACGACGACTGCCGGGCGGTGGGTCACCGACCGGTTGAACCCGCTGACCTCCTCGTCGTACGCCGCCGAGCCCGGCGTCAGGACGGGCCCGTCGACGCTGCCGGCGAGCCGGTCCACCTCCCCGGTCCAGGAGGGCGGCCGCGCGGAGGTTTCCGGGTGCGCGCGCTGTGCGGTGTCCTGCTGGTCGGGGTGGCGGTGGTCGTGGGGTTCGGCGGCCGGATCCATGGCGGCGCCTTCCTTCTCTGGTCGTGTCCCGTGTGTCGTCCTCAGCTGCCGGCGGGCGGCATCCCGAGAGCCAGTCGCGTCTGGCTCAGCAACGTCCGGCGGAAGTCCTCGGCGGTCGGAGCGGCGTGGTGCAGTACCCGGGGGATCATGACGCCCGCCAGCGCCACCAGGAGGAGGTCGACGGCGTCGTCGGGTGTGCCGTGGGGTGTGAAGGCGCCCCGGTCGCAGCCGTCGGTCACCGCGCGCAGGAAGGGTTCCCGGTAGCGGGCCCAGACCTGCGCGCTGTAGTCCCTCAGCTCCGCGTCGCGGATGCCGGCCCGCCAGAACTCGATGAGTGCCTGCTGCGTGCGTTCCGTACTGCCGAGGCTGCGGTCGATGAGCAGGACGAGGCGCCGCCACGGGTCCTGCTCCGTCGCGGCCGCGGCGGCCAGCGCCGCGACCTCGGCGTCGGTGGATCTGCGCATGGCCTCGATCAGCATGTCCTCACGGGACCCGAAGTAGTTCTGGAGGGTGCTGATCGCCACGCCGCCGGCCGCGGCCACATCGGCGAACCGGGTGTTCTCGTAGCCGCGCGCGGCGAGGGTGTCCACGGCGGCTTCCAGCACTGCTTCCCGCCGGGCCCCACCCGCACGACGGGTGCGCTGGGTGGTAGGCATCCTCATACGGTACGGCGATGCCGAAAGAGTGGCAAACAGTGACAGATCAGGCCGCCTGGTCACCCGGCGTCGTGGCGGCGGCCCTCGCGGCGATCACCGCGCGACCGCGCTCCGACTCCGGGAAGCGGTCGAGCATCGCGCGCAGTTCCCCGGCGCCGACGTACGCCCCGAAGGGCTCGGTGCCCGGTTCGAGCCTTACACCTTCGGCGAGGGGACCCGCCGTCACCGGGTCGAAACCGAGGGCGGTCACGAGGCGCGCGACGGTGGCGAGGTCGCCGTGGTCGTCACCGGCGATCGCGATCGCCTTGCGTCCCGGCGTTCCCTCGGGCCGGGCACCGTCCTCGAGATCGTGGTAGCCCATGTGGTTGAAGGCCTTGACCACCCGTGCCCCGGACAGGTGGGCCTGCACGATCTCGCTGGACGAGGTGAGCGGGTCGGTGAGGTCGTCGCGGATCCCGTCGACCTCCCACCAGTAGTTCATGGCGTCGACGACGAGCTTGCCCCGCAGGGCCTCGGCCGGGACCGTGCGGTACTTGCCGAGCGGGAGGGCCAGGACGACGACGTCCGCCTCCGCCGCGGCCGCCGCGGTGACCGGGACGGCGCCGGGGGTGAGGACCTCCACGGTGAGCTCGATCTTCGCGGGGTCACCCGATCCGGCGATGAGCACGCGGTAGCCGGCGGCCAGGGCCAGGCGGGCCAGCACGGTGCCGACCTTTCCGGCACCCAGGATGCCGACGGTGCGCACGGCGTCGGTGGTGGTGTCCATGTCGTCTCCGTTCCAGGGGGGCTCGGGGGTCAGCCCGCGAGGAGGTCGCGGACCATCGGGAGGACCTTGGTGCCGTACAGCTCGACCGCGCGCAGACGGGCGCTGACCGGCTGTGCGCCGGTGGTGTAGATGAGGTCGAAGCGGCCGACGCCCAGGGTCTTGATCGCACGAGCCATCTTGTGGGCGACGGTCTCGGGCGCACCGATGTAGAGCGAGCCGTGCTCGATCTCGGCCTCGTACTCCTCCTTGCGGATCGGCGGCCAGCCGCGCAGCGCGCCGATCCGGTCCCGGATCACCTTGTAGTGCGGCCAGTGCAGCTCCCTGGCCTCCTCGTCCGTGTCGGCGAGGAAGCCCGGCGAGTGCATGGCGACGGGGTGGGCGGTGGTGCCGAACTTCTCGGTGGCCCGCCGGTAGAGGTCGATGTAGGGCGCGAAGCGCTCAGGGCTGCCGCCGATGATGGCGAGCATGAGCGGGAAGCCGTACCGCGCGGTGCGGACGACCGACTGCGGTGAACCGCCGACGCCGACCCAGGTGGTCAGCCGCCCGGACTCGGTCCTGGGGAAGACGTCCGCGTTCTCCAGCGGCGCCCGCTTGGTTCCGCTCCAGGTGACGGGCTTCTCCTCCAGCAGCTTGGCGAAGAGGTCGATCTTCTCCTCGAACAGCACGTCGTAGTCGCTCAGGTCGTATCCGAACAGGGGGAACGACTCGGTGAAGGAGCCCCGCCCGAGGATGATCTCGGCCCGGCCGTTCGAGAGGGCGTCAAGGGTCGAGAACCGCTGGAACACCCGGACCGGATCGTCGGAGCTCAGCACCGTCACACCCGACGACAGCCGGATGCGGCTGGTCAGTGTGGCGATGCCGGCGAGCACGGTCTCCGGCGAGGAGATCGCGTACTCCGGGCGGTGGTGCTCACCGAGCGCGAGGACGTCGACGCCTGTCTCCTCGGCGAGGACCGCCTCGTCGAGGACCTGCCGGATGGCCCGGGCGTCGGACACGGGCGTTCCCGCGTCGTCCAGCGGCACATCGCCGAAGGTGTCGAGACCGAGGACGAGATCAGACATGGCTGGATTCCTTCGTGAGCAGATGCCGTACCCGCGGGGCGACTTCGCCGCCCAGCAGCTCGATCGTGCGGGCGCGGGCCTCGCGCGGGAGGTTCATGACGTCGTACTTGAGGTCGAAACGGTCCAGGCGCAGCTCGCGGGCCATGGTGGCGATCTTGCGTGCCACGGTCTCGGGTGATCCGACGAACAGCGCGCCCTGGTCGACCTCCGCCAGGTAGCGCTCGCGGGTCGGCTTGTAGAACCCGCGCTCCTGCGCGAGGGCGGCGACGACCGGCTGCCAGTACTGCCACCAGGTCTCGACCGCCTCCTCGTCGGTGTCGGCGACCAGCCCCAGCGAGTGCTGGGCCACGGGCTGCCTGCCGTGCCCGAACTGTTCGAGGGTGCGGTGGTAGAGCTCGACGTGACCGGCGAAGCGCTGGGGCCGGCCGCCGATGACGGCGAGCATGAGCGGCAGGCCGTGACGGGCCGCGCGCACCACGGAGTTCGGGCTGCCGCCCACGCCGATCCAGGTGGGGATGCCTCCGGGCGGCATACGGGGACGCAGCCGCTGCTCGACGAGCGGGGGGCGGAACCGGCCCGACCAGGTGACCGTCTCCTCGCGCTGGAGGCGCAGGAACAGGTCGAGCTTCTCCTCGAACAGCTCCTCGTAGTCGGCGAGGTCATGGCCGAACAGCGGGAACGACTCGGTGGCCGAGGCCCGCCCCAGGACGAGCTGGGCGCGGCCGTTCGAGGCGGCGTCCAGCGTGGAGAACTCGTGGTAGAGCCGCACGGGGTCGTTGGTGCTCAGCACGGTCACCGAGGTGCCGAGCCGGATGCGCCGTGTCGCGGTGGCGATCGCGGCGAGCAGGACGGGGGTGGCGCTGTCGTTGTGGCCCGCGCGGTAGTGCTCGCCGATGCTGAAGACGTCGATCCCGGCCGCCTCGGCGAGCCGGGCCTCCTCGATCAGCAGGCGAACGGTCTCGGCGTCGCTCAGCGGCCGGCCGGTGCCGTCCGTGGCGACCTCCCCGAACGAGTTCAGCCCCACTTCGAACGCTGTCGCCGTCATGGACTCCTCCTACCGACTCCCGGGACGCCCTGCGCCACCCGGGACAGCATATTGCTTGACGCAGCAAATAATCACGCAATGTGCTTGACGCGTCAACCACAGGCCCTTCACCTGCCCCTATCCTGTGATTGATCGAACACGGACAAATGCGGGGCTCGGGCGGGGGAAACACATGGCATACCGGCGCGCGGTCGTACCGGCGGTGGTGGGAAGTCTGCTGTTCACGCTGTTGCTGTGGTGGGCCGGGGCCAGCGCCCAGGCGCTGCAACTGCGCGGCGCCACGGGCGTGTTCGACATCGACTCCACGAACGAGCTCCTGCGCTGGCTCACCCCTTGGTCGTACGACCCCTTGATCGCTCCGCAGCCGCAGGAGTGGGAGGGCGGCGACCCGGCCATGGGGGCGATCGACCCGTACGACCGTCTGTACGGCACCGCGATGCAGATCAGATACGTCGCCGTCTTCGTGTTCTTCCTGGCCGGCGCGCTGCTCCTGCTCCGCCGGATACCGCCCGCGGAGGGCCGCCGCACGCCGGCCGCGCTGTCGGCGCTGTGGGCCTGGGGGCCGGTGGCCGGAACCCTCGCCGTGACGGTCTCCGCGCCGTGGCTGATCGCGTCCGCAGGACACGGCAGCTACCGCGTCCTGCCCGAACTCGCGAGTGTGATCGCGTCGAGCGGTCCGGTCACGGTGTTCGCGGGGCTGCCGACCGCCGTCCTCACGGTGCTCGTGGCCCGTGTCACCGCCAAGGGCGCCGACCCCTTGCCCCTGCGGACCGTTCCGCCGCGCGCCGGACGCCTCGCCGCGGGCGTCGGGACCGCCGTGGTCGCGCTGTCACTGGTGGTCCTCTCGTACGAGTCGGTGGCGGCCCGGATCCAGACGTCGTTCGGCGGCGCGGGTCTGCTGTCCGAACCGGGCGACCTGCTGCGCCAGTGGCTGCTGCTCGGCGGCTGGGCGGGCCCGTCGACCACCACGCTCGGCGACTGGCTGCTGTACCGGATCCCCGAGGTCCTCACGCTGGCCGTCGTGTGGTGGGGGCTGCGGCTGCTGCCCACCCTGCTCACCCGGATCACGGTGCCGGCGACGGCGGCGGGCGCGGTCTGCGCCACCGTGCTGGGGCTGATGGCGAGCCAGGTGCTCCACATGGCGATCGACGACACCGGCGCCGTGTGGGGCCCGGTGCACCTGTTCTCACGTCTCGGCAGCGGCGTCCCCGCCGCACTCACCTTCGGCACCGCCGCCGGGATCGCGGCCTTCCTCACGCTGCGGTGGACGGGAGGGGCGACGGCGGAGCCGGCCGTCCCGGGCGCCGTACCTACGCGGGTGAAGTGAGTACCCGCTGAGTATCCGCGCGCTGCCGCCCGCTCCGGGGAGCCCGAACACTTGAGTCATGCGTAGTGGACGAGAGAGACCTGTTCGCGAACTGATCGCGACCTTGCTCCTGGCCGGCGTGACAACCGCCTGCTGGGCCGCCTGGCTGGGCTGGGACCAGCACCGTGACGTGCACCCCGACGGCTCGACGACCGGCCCGTACGAGGCGTGGCAGGTGGTGGGGCTCGGGCTGACGCTGCTGGGCCTGGTGTGCTGGGCCGCCTTCCGGGGGCACATCGTGCCCGCGGTGCTCGGCACCACGGCAGGACTGGGTGTCGCCGCCTTCGTCGACTGGTCGGACGACACGAGCGGGCTCTTCGTCATCGGCGTGGGAATGGTCGTGATCGGCACCTTCGTCGCGAGCACGCTCGTCGCCCTCCTGATCGCCGCCACGAGGCCGAAGACCTCCGTGTGATCCGGTCCCACCCGGGTGGTGCGCTCCCGCCCACCGGACGAGGTCAGGCCTGCCGGACGACGCAATCGGGCTCGGTCGTACACTCGCCACGCCTGCAACGGCGAGCGGGTCGGCAGGCGAGCTCACGACGTGCGAAAGGCCGTGTCATGCCGGATACGACGACGGGGACGGGCACACTGGCGGCCGTGTTCGCCAACTTCCGCCAGTACCTCATGGGGTGGGACCTCACGGCGGGGCACGAGGAGCGGGCGGACGGCACAGGTGCCGAGTTCTTCCGCAGCGGGCTGGCCACGCCGCAGTTCAACGGCGTGGTGCGCGTGCCGCCTTCGGCCGCGGTCGAACCGGCGGTGGCCGCCGTACGGCAGCACCTGGCGGGTCTGCCCTGGTGGTGGTGGGTGGGTCCGGACAGCCCGGAGGACACGGCCGACGCCCTGACCCGGTGCGGCGGCCGCCGGCTCGCCGCCCTTCCGGTGATGGTGCGGTCCCTGGACGGCCCGGCCGGCGGGGCCGGGGACGGCCTGGGCGAGGCACCCGCCGGACTGCGGGTCGAGACGGTCCGGGACGGGGAGCGGCTGGCGGAACTCGTGGGCACGTACCGCACGTCGATGGGGATCGCGCCCGGCCTGGAGGCCGACATGGTGCGCATCGAGTCCCGGCGCGTGGACAACGCGGACATCATCCGGCTGGCCGCCGTGCTCGACGACCGGGTCGTCGGGACCACCGTGGTGATCGCGGCGCACGAGGTGGCCGGGATCTTCCTCGTGCACGTGGCGGAGGACTGTCGCCGGCGCGGCATCGGCGGGGCGCTGACGGACGCCGCGCTGCGGGTGGGACGCGAACGCGGAATGCGGAGCGCCGCGCTCGTGGCAAGCCCCGCGGGCGAGCCGCTGTACCGGCGCTTCGGCTTCACCACGGTGTCCGAGTACCGCCTCTTCGGCTTCCCGGACTGAGCCCGGGCGGTGCCGCGGCGCCGCGGGTGTCACACGGACGTCGGCTGTCCGGTCCTTATGGGTACCGGTCGACTCCAGGCCACCTGGCCTGATGCCCGTCGACCTCGGGCTCCCGACGGGAGCCGGTCAACCCACTGCCAGGAGAAGTCGTTCATGAGCACCCCCATCGTCGCGATCGCCTACCACTCCGGCTACGGCCACACCACCGTCCTCGCCGAGGCCGTGCGCGACGGCGCCGTGGAAGCCGGAGCCGTCGCCCATGTGATCAAGGTCGACGACATCACCGAAGAGCAGTGGGAACTGCTCGACGCCTCGGACGCCATCGTCTTCGGATCGCCGACCTACATGGGCACGGCCTCCGGTGCCTTCCACCAGTTCGCGGAGACCACCTCCAAGCGCTGGGCCGTGCACTCCTGGAAGGACAAGCTCGCCGCCGGGTTCAGCAACTCCGGCGCCAAGAGCGGCGACAAGCTCCACACCCTGCAGTACTTCAGCGTCCTGGCCGCCCAGCACGGCATGACCTGGGTCAACCTCGGCCTGCACCCGGGCTGGAACAGCACCACCGCCTCCGAGGACGACCTCAACCGCCTCGGCTTCTACCTCGGCGCGGGCGCCCAGACCCACACCGATCACGGCCCCGAGGAAGTCCACAAGGCCGACATAGCCACCGCCGAGCACCTCGGCCGCCGCATCGCCGAGCAGGCCCGCATCTACGCGGCCGGACGTGCCGCCGTCGGCGCCTGACAGCGTTTCCGACGGCAACGGGCACACCCCCCCTGACCCGCGGCTCGGAGTGCGTTCCCCTCTGAGCCGCGGTGCCACGTGGACGGCGGGGCAGGACGGCCGGGTCTCACCGGCGTGAGCGGCGTCCGCCTCGTCTGCCTCGTCTGCCTCGTCCGTGGCAACGGAGCCGCGTGACGACCAGTGCGAGGACGGCGAGTGCCGCCGCCCCGGCCGCCACTCGTTTGGCGACCGGCAGCCCGGCGGTGCGCAGCAGGTCGAGCGGCTCCGGCTCGGGCGGGGCGAGCGGCGTCGCCTCGTCCGGGCGGGCCCGCTCCCCCTCCGTGGCCGCGGCCGGCTCGGCCAGCCGGTCCGCCAGACACGCCGCGAACTGCCCCACCAGCCGGTCGCCCACCTCCGCCAGCACCCCTCGCCCGAACTGCGCCGGGCGCCCGGTCACGGTGAGATCGGTCCGCACCGACACCGCCGTACCGTCCTCGCGCGCGCTCAGCACCCCGGTGAGCGTGGCCCTGGCCGTGCCCTGACCACGGGTCTCCCTGCCGCTGGCGACGAGCACCATCCGGTGCGCCGACTCGTCCTGCTCCTCGAAGACCGCGGTGCCCCGGTACGTCACGGTGATCGGCCCGACCTTGACCTTCACCCCGCCGGTCACGGTCGTCCCGTCGTACGCCTCGACCGTCGCGCCGGGCAGACAGGGCGCCACCCGCTCGATGTCGAGGAGCGCCCGCCAGGCCTCGTCGACCGGGACGGGGACGGTGAACTCGTGCTGCAGTTCCATGACGTGCTCCTCGGCTCGCAGGGCGGCGGGGTGGACGGGCGCCGCCGGGGTCGTGCCGGCCCGGCGGACTCGGTTTTCGGGAGGCGGCGTTCACACACGCTGCGCTCCTTTCGCGGTCGCCGGGCCGTCCGACGCCCCGCGCACCACCGCCGCGACGTGGTGCAGTGCGGCGAGGCTGTGCCCCTCCACGAAGGCGTCGACGCTGGGCAGGGCGGCGGCCATCCCGGCGGCCAGCGGCGCGTAACCGGGGCGGGCCTTGCGCGGGTTCGCCCAGACGACCTGATGGGCCAGGGCGTGCAGGCGGCGCATCTGCGTGCCGAGCAGCTCCGGATCCCCGCGCTCCCAGCCGTCCGACAGCAGGACGACGACCGCTCCGCGCGCCATGCCGCGCTGCCCCCAGCGGTTAAGGAACTCGCGCAGCATCTCGCCGAGCCGGGTGCCGCCGCGCCAGTCCGGCACGGCCTCGGCGAGGGCCGCCATGGCGAGGTCCGGGTCGCGGTGCGACAGCTCGCGCGTGGTCCGCGTCAGCCGGGTGCCGATGGTGAACACCTCGGTGCGGCCCCCGCGGACCGCCGCGTGGGCGAAGCGGAGCAGCGCGTCGGCGTACGGCGCCATGGAGCCGCTCACGTCGACGAGCAGGACGACCCGGCGGGGCTGCTCCACCCGCGCGTTCCGCCGCAGCAGCGCCGGTTCCCCGCCGCGTCGCAGCCACTGCCGTACCGTGCGGCGCGCGTCGATGCCGCCGCGCCGGTCGGGTCTGCGCCGGGCCGAGCGCCGGGTCTGTCCGCGCAGCGCCAGGGCGGCGAGCAGGCGCCGCAGCTCAGCGCGTTCGGCGGCGTCGAGTGCGGCGATGTCACGGTGGCGCAGCACCTCGGCGGAGCTGGCGAGGGTCGCCGTGGGCGGGCCGGACGGCTTGTCGTCGCCCGTGGTGCGCGGCGCGCCGGTCGTCGACCGGGTGACCAGGCGCGGTCGGGGCGGGAGGACCGTACGCGCCGGTCGGCGACCGGAGGCGGCGTGCGCGTCGAAGTAGGCGGCGAAGACACGGTCGTAGCGCTCCAGGTCGTCGTGCCCGCCGCACAGCGTCGACCGGCCCGCCCAGTACACGTCCGTCCTGGTCCCGGGCCCCAGCACGGCCACGGCACGCAGGAACGCGTACAGCCGTTCGGTGCTGACGTCGAGTCCCGCCGCCCGCAGCGCCCGTACGAAGCCGAGCAGTACGGCGTCGGCTCCGGTCGTCGGCGACGTCGGCGCCCCGCGTTCCTCCGTGCCCATCGCGTCACGCTCCCCGGGCCGCCAGGGCCGCCGTGAGATCGAGGGTGCGGGCCCTGTCCGTGTCCTCCCGGTACTTCAGGACCGAACCCAGCGTGGTGACGGCCAGTTCCGCGTCCACCTCGTCCGCTCCGAGCGCGTCCAGGGCCTGGGCCCAGTCGATCGTCTCGGCCACGCCGGGAGGCTTGATGAGGTCCGCTCCCCGCAGCGCCTGCACCAGCGCCGTGACCTGTTCGGCCAGCCGCGCCGAGACTCCGGGAAGGCGGCGCCGCACGATGGCCAGCTCGCGCTCGAAGGAGGGGTGCTCGAACCAGTGGTAGAGGCACCGCCGTTTCAGCGCGTCGTGCACCTCCCGGGTCCGGTTGGAGGTCAGGACGACGACCGGCGGCTCCTCGGCCCTGAGGGTGCCCAGCTCCGGGATGGTGACCGCGTACTCGGACAGCAGCTCCAGCAGGAACGCCTCGAACTCGTCGTCGGCCCGGTCGATCTCGTCGACCAGCAGCACCGAGGGGTGCGTCTGCAGGGCGCGCAGCAGGGGCCGGGCGATGAGGAAACGCCGGTCGTACAGCTCGCTCTCCAGGCGGTCGGCGTCGGTGACGCCCGATGCCTCCGCGGCCCGCAGGTGGAGCAGCTGGCGGGGGAAGTCCCAGTCGTACAGGGCCTGCGACGCGTCGATCCCCTCGTGGCACTGGAGGCGGATGAGCGGCGCGTCGAGCGCCTCGGCGAGGGCGCCCGCGAGCGCGGTCTTGCCGACGCCCGCGTCCCCTTCGCAGAACAGCGGCCGGTGCATCCTCAGCGCCAGGAAGCAGGTGACGGCCAGCCCTTCGTCGACGAGGTACCCGGTCTCCTCCAGGCGGGCCCGTACCTGCTCCGGGTCGTCCATGCCGGTGATCGGCGCTCACTCCCAACCGGTGGCGGCCAGCACCGCCCGCCGGGTCAGCACGCGCGTGAGGTGCTGCCGGTACTCGGGGCCGGCCGCCAGGTCCTGCGAGGGCCGGGTGCCCTCGGCCGCCGTCTCGGCCGCCCTCGCGACGGCTTCCGGGCCGTCGGCCCCGGCCAGCGACTGCTCGGCGGCCGTGGCCCGCAGCGGGGTCGAGCCCATGTTGGCCAGACCGATGCGCGCCTGCGTGAGGTGCCCGTCCTCGCGCCGCACCAGCACCGCGACACCGACGATGGGCCAGGACTGAGCGACCGGATGGAACTTCTCGTAGTGGAAGGCCCAGCCGTCCGTCTTCGGGATCCGCACCTCCACGAGGAGTTCGTCGGGTGCCAGGGCCGTCTGGAGGTAGTCGACGAAGAAGTCCCGGGCGGCCACCGTGCGCCGCCCGCCGGGGCCCGCCACGACCATGTCGGCGTCCAGGGCCAGGGCCACGGCGGGCAGGTCCGCTGCCGGGTCGGCGTGCGCGAGGGAGCCCCCGAAGGTGCCCCGGTGCCGTACGGCCGGGTCGGCCACGGTGGCCGTCGCCTCCGCCAGCAGACCGGCGTGGCGGCGTACCAGAGGGTCGTGCAGCACCTCGTGATGCGTGGTCATGGCGCCGATGACGAGCGTGTCGCCGTCCTCGCGCACGCCGCGCAGCTCCGGGATCCGGCCGACGTCCACGACGAGTTCGGGGAAGGCCAGCCGCATCCGCAGCAGCGGCAGCAGGCTCTGCCCGCCGGCCAGCACCTTGCCGTCCTCGCCGGCGTCGGCGAGCGTGCGCACGGCCTCTTCCAGGCTGTGGGGACGGGCGTAGTCGAACGCGGGGGGAATCACTGCGGACCCTCCTCTCCCGGGAGGCCGTCGCGGCCGGCACCCGGTGTGCCGTACTGACCGGTGTCGCCGGAGCGGGCCGCCTGCCCGGACTGGCCGGACTGGGCGGGGCCCGTCCCCGCGGGCTCGTCGGCCGGGCCTGCGTCGCCGGCCCGTGCCGCCCGGATGGCCTGCCACACCCGGTGCGGCGAGCAGGGCATCCGGACGTCGCGCACGCCGAGCGGCCGCAGCGCGTCGACCACGGCGTTCACGACGGCCGGCGTCGACGCGATCGTCCCGGCCTCGCCGACCCCCTTGACGCCCATGGAGTTGTCCACGGCCGGGGTCTCGGTCCGGTCGGTGATGAAGTCCGGCAGGTCCGCGGCCGAGGGGACGAGGTAGTCCGCCATGGTGCCGGAGACGAGGTTGCCCTCGTCGTCGTAGACGGCTTCCTCGAACAGCGCCTGCGCGATGCCCTGGGCGAGTCCGCCGTGCACCTGGCCCTCGACGATCATCGGGTTGACGACGGTGCCGACGTCGTCGACGCAGACGTAACTGCGGATGCTGGTGCTGCCGGTCTCCGTGTCGACCTCGACCGCGCACAGGTGGGTGCCGTGCGGGAAGGAGAAGTTCTCGGGATCGACGACCGTCTCGGCGTTGATGGACGGCTCGACGCCGTCCGGCAGGTCGTGCGAGGTGAACGTCTCGAAGGCGATCTCCTGGATGCTCCTGCGCGCCTCCGGGGAGCCTCTGACGGAGAACACGCCGCCACTGAACTCCAGGTCCTGCTCGCTCGCCTCCAGCAGGTGGGCGGCGACCTTGCGTGCCTTCTCGACCACCTTGACCGCGGCCCGGTGCACGGCCTCGCCGCCCACGGCCAGCGACCGGGAGCCGTAGGTGTCCATGCCCTGGGGCGCCGTCTTGGTGTCGCCGTGCAGCACCTCGATGTCCTCGAAGGGCACACCCAGCACGTCGGCCGCGATCTGGCTCCAGCAGGTCTCGTGGCCCTGCCCGTGCGGGCTGGTGCCGGTGACGACCTCGACCTTGCCGGTCGGCAGCATGCGGATGCTCGCCGCCTCCCAGCCGCCGGCGGCGTACCGGAGGTCGCGCAGCACCCGGCTCGGCGCGAGGCCGCACATCTCGGTGAACGTCGACACGCCGATGCCGAGGCGTACGGTGTCGGCGCGCGCGTTGCGCGCGCGCTGCTCGGCGCGCAGGTCGTCGTAGCGGAAGAGGGCGAGCGCCTTCTCGGTCGCCGCCTCGTAGTCGCCGCTGTCGTAGGTGAGTCCGGCGATCGTGGTGTACGGGAACTCCTCGTGCCGGATCCAGTTCCGGCGCCGCACCTCGATGGGGTCCAGACCGAGTTCCACGGCCAGCTCGTCCATGATCCGTTCGATGGCGTACGTGGCCTCGGGCCGGCCGGCGCCGCGGTAGGCGTCGGTCGGGGTGCGGGTGGTGAAGACGCCGGTGCAGGTGAAGTCGTAGGCGTCCATCTTGTAGATCGCCGGGTACATGAAGGCGCCGAGGATCGGGATGCCCGGGGTGACCAGCATCAGGTACGCACCCATGTCGGCGAGCAGGTCCACCTTGAGGCCGAGCAGTCTGCCGTCCCGGGTGGCGGCGAGCTCGACGTCCTGGATCATGCCGCGGCCGTGGTGGGTGGCGAGGTAGCCCTCGGAGCGGGACTCGGTCCACTTCACCGGTCGGCCGAGCCTGCGTGCCACCGCGAGGGCGAGGGCCTCCTCGCCGTACACCTGGAGCTTGGAACCGAAGCCGCCGCCGACGTCCGGGGCGACGACCCGCAGTTTGTGCTCGGGGATGCCGGTGACCGTCGCGAGCATGATCCGCAGGATGTGCGGGATCTGGGTCGCCGAGTGGACCGTGTACTCGCCGGAGGCGGCCAGCGGCGTGACGACCACCGCGCGGGGTTCCATCGCGTTGGGGATCAGGCGCTGCTGGTGGTAGCGGCGCTTGAGGATCACCTCGGCGCGCTCGCGCACCGCGTCGAAGCTCTCGCCGGTGGCGAGCGGCCAGGTGTAGCAGCGGTTGGTGCCCTTGTCGGTGTGGACCAGCGGGGCGCCCTCCGCGAGCGCCTCCTCCAGGTCCAGGACCGGGGGCAGCGGTTCGTAGTCGACCTCGACGGCCTCCAGCGCGTCCGCGGCCGCGTACCGGTCGCGGGCGACGACGACCGCGACCGGGTCCCCGGCGTAGCGGACCTCGTCGACGGCGATCGGCGGATGGTCGGGCAGCACGATGTCCTCGGTCACGGGCCAGGCACAGGGCAGCGAGCCGAGGCCCTCGGCGAGATCGGCCCCGCTGAACACGGCCACGACACCGGGCCGTTCGAGGGCGGGGGCGACGTCGACCCGGGTGACGCGGGCGTGCGCCATGGGGCTGCGCAGGACGGCCATGTGCAGCAGGCCCGCGACCTGGATGTTGTCGGTCCAGTTGGTCTGGCCGGTGATCAGCCGGGCGTCCTCCTTGCGCGGGCGGGAGCGGCCGATCTCGCGCTCTTCGTCTTCCACGGCCTGATCGGTCATGCCGGGGCCTCCTTGGTGGCCTCATGGCCCGAGGTGGCCTGTGCTCCACGGACGGCCTGTGCTCCGGGGATGTCCTGCGCTCCTGGAGCGGCCTGTTCTCCGGAAGTGGCCTCCTGTCCGGCCGCGGCGAGCACCGCGCGGACGATGTTCTGGTATCCGGTGCAGCGGCACAGGTTGCCTTCCAGGCCCTGCCGCACGTCGCTCGGGGTGGGAAGCGGGTTCTCCCGCAGCAGGTCACGCGCCGCCATGATCATCCCCGGGGTGCAGTAGCCGCACTGCAGACCGTGGTGCTCGTGGAAGGCACGCTGCAGCGCCGTCCACTCGCCGTCCTTCGCCAGCCCCTGGATCGTTGTCACCTCGCCGCCGTCCGCCTGCACGGCCAGCACCGAGCAGCTCTTGACGGTTGCTCCGTCCAGGTCGACGGTGCAGGTTCCGCAGTTCGAGGTGTCGCAGCCGATCGGGGTGCCGGTGAGGCCGAGGCGGTCGCGCAGGTAGTGGGCGAGGAGCAGACGGGGCTCCACGTCGTCCTCGTAGGTCGTGCCGTCCACGTGCACCTTGATATGGGTCATGCGCCCTCCATGCCGTGCGGGCAGGGTGAAGGAATCAGCCACGCTGGCGCGATGTAGCTCACTGTAAGACCGGCCGAGGGAGGTGGCGAGCGCTGCGGCCGGACGCGGGGGCCTTCGGCCCGGTGCTGGTGGGGGTGCGCGGCTGCCGTGCCGGTCCCGCACCCCACCCCGGGTGACGTCACGCTCAGTCACATACGCGCCGAGGTGCCCGGGTCCGGGTGGCCTCGCGCACGCCGTCAGGGCCGCGTACGCCGACGCCGTGCCTGTCGGGGTACGCGGCCCTGGGACGGGGACGGCCTGGGCCGACACCCCGGGCAGGCCGGGCGCTACTTCGGGTCGCGGGCGAACAGCGACGTGGACCAGACGTAGCCGAGCACGGCCAGCCCCACGCACCAGGCCACGGCCAGCCAGCCGCTGTTGCCGATCTCGCTGCCGAGCAGCAGGCCGCGCAGGGTCTCGATGGCCGGCGTGAACGGCTGGTACTCGGCCACCGGCTGGAACCAGCCCGGCATGGCGTCCACCGGGACGAAGGCACTGGACAGGAGCGGCAGGATCATCAACGGCAGGGCGTTGTTGCTGGCGGCCTCGGCATTCGGGCTGGACAGGCCCATGCCGACGGCGATCCAGGTGAGGGCCAGGGAGACGAGCGTCAGCAGTCCGACGGCGAGGAGCCATTCCAGGGCTGTGGCCCCACTGGACCGGAATCCGATGGCCACGGCGACGGCCCCGACGAGGACCACGCTCATCACGCACTGGAGCACGCTGCCGACGACATGTCCGACGAGCACCGACGCGCGGTGGATCGCCATGGTGCGGAAGCGGGCGATGATGCCCTCGGTCATGTCGTTGGAGACGGACACCGCGCTGCCGATCGTGGTCCCGCCGATGGTGAGCAGCAGGATGCCCGGCACGAGATACGCGAGGTACTCGGAACGATCGCCGCCGCCGCCCGCGAGGGAGCCGCCCGCGATGCCGGCGCTCATCACGTCGCCGAAGATGTAGACGAACAGCAGGAGGAGCATCACCGGTGTGAGCAGCAGGTTGAGGGTGAGGGAGGGGTAGCGCCGGGCGTGCAGGAGGTTGCGGCGCAGCATGGTGGAGGAGTCGCGCAGGGCGAGGGCGAGGGAGCTCATCGGGCTTCTTCCTTGGGCTGGTCGGTCCGGCTCGGCGCGTTGCCGCCGCCGGTGAGGGCGAAGAAGACGTCGTCGAGGTCGGGGGTGTGCACGGTCAGTTCGTCGGCCTCGACGCCGGCGGCGTCGAGCCGGTCGAGGAGGGAGCGCAGTTCACGCTGGCTGCCGTCGCTGGGGATCTGCAGGGTCAGTGCTTCTTCGTCGCGGGTGGTCTCGCGCAGCGAGGCGGCGGCGGACCGGTAGGCGGCGGGGTCGGTGAAGCGGAGCCGGACGTGTCCGCCGGGGACGATGCGCTTGAGTTCCTCGGCGGTGCCCTCGGCCGCGATCCTCCCGTCGTGCAGGACGGCGATGCGGTCGGCGAGTTCGTCGGCCTCCTGGAGGTACTGGGTGGTGAGGAAGACGGTGACGCCGCCGGTGACCAGTTCGCGGATGATCTGCCACATGGTGTGGCGGGAGCGGGGGTCCAGTCCGGTGGTCGGCTCGTCGAGGAAGATGATCCGCGGGCTGCCGACCAGGGTCATGGCGATGTCCAGGCGGCGCTTCATGCCGCCGGAGTAAGTGGCGGCGGGCTTGCCCGCGGCCTCGGTGAGGTCGAACCGCTCCAGCAGCTCGGCGGCCACCCGGCGGCCCTCGCGGCGGGGCAGGTGGTGCAGGTCCGCCATGAGGAGCATGTTCTCCTCGCCGGTGATCAGACCGTCGACGGCGGAGAACTGGCCCGTGACGCCTATCGCCGCCCGCACCGCCTGCGGATCGGCGGCCAGGTCGTGGCCGCCGACCTGTGCCTGGCCGCCGTCGGCGGCGACGAGGGTCGAGAGGATCTTCACGGCGGTCGTCTTGCCGGCGCCGTTCGGCCCGAGCAGCGCGAACACGGAACCGGCCGGGATGCGCAGGTCGATGCCGTCGAGGACGGTCCTGTCGCCGTAGGACTTGCGCAGCCCGGAGGCGGAGACGGCGACCGGATACGGGTGCGCGGCACCCGTATTGGATGTGGACATGACAGTCGAAGGCATGGAGCCCTCCTGATTCGAGGGGATGGTGGGTGTGAAGGGGGTGCGCCTGGGAAACGGCCTTGGCCTCGGGGAGTTCGGGCCGGCCCGGCTGCGAGGGGCTCGGGCCGGCCCGGCTGCGAGAGGTTCGGGCCGGCCGGATCAGGCCTTCGCGCGGCGGATGTCGATGTTGCCGTGGCGGGTGCGTGCGCGGACCTCGACGGCCTCCTCGCTCCCCTGCGGCGCATCTGAGGCGGCGAGCGTGTTGCGCACCTGTCCCGAACCGGAGTTGACGTCGAGCCAGGCGGCCGCGCCCTCGCGGACGCCGACCTCGATGGAGCCGTAGGAGGTCTCCAACTGGACGGTGCCACGGGCCACTTCGCCCACCCGCAGGGTGCCGTGGGCGGTTTTCGCGGTGACCGAGCCCTCGGCGCGCGCGATGTCGATGTCGCCGTTCGCACCGCTCACCCGGAGTTCGCCGGTCACGGCGCCGACGGTCGTGGTGCCGTGGGAGTTCTTCAGCACGGCCGGACCGCCGACGAAGCCGACACGCAGGCTGCCGGAGCTGGTGGTGATCTCGGCCGCGCCCTCGACGCGGTCCACGGTGATCGAGCCGTGCGACGCGGTCAGCTTCAACGGGCCGGTGACATCGAGACGGACATCGCCGGACGAGGTCTTCACCTGGACCTCGCCGAGCCGGCCCTCGGCGAGCACCTGCACCCAGGCGCCGGTCATGTCGACCCGTGAGTCCGCCGGCAGCTCGACCGTCACGTCGACGGCGCCGGTGCGGCCGAACAGGTTGGACTTGGGCGTCCTGACGTTCAGCACCCCACCGGCGCACGTGACCTCGGTCTGGCCGGCCGCCCGCACGTCCAGATCCTTCTTCGGATCGCGCGGCCGCACATCGACGACGGTGTCCTGGCGGTCGCCCGCGAGGAACTGGAGGGAACCGGCTTCCACGTGTGCCGTGACGGCTACCGGTTCGGGGGTGACGAAAGAAGGCATGACTGTCCCGTCCTTGTGAGTTCTTGAGCCGTCCCCGCTGGTGGGACGTGGTGTGGGTGGAGTGGTGCGGGTGATGTGGTGGGGGCGATTGGTGGCGGTGATGTGTAAGGGGCGGGGCCGCCCGTCAGCGCACCCAGCCGGTGAAGCCCTGCCCGACGGACTGGGCCTTTTGCGGAGCGGAGGCCCTGGTCCCGGTCCCCCCGTCGACCGCGGCCGAGACAGCTCGCACGAGCCATGCGTTGGCCGAGAGGCCGTCGCGGGCCGCGGCCTCCTCGGCACGCGTCTTCAGCTGGACCGGCAGCCGCAGGTTGATCCGTGCGGTGCCGCCCTCGTCACCGCCGGCCGGGGGCGCGGCCTTGTACGCCCCCACCGGCACAGCGGGCGGCACCATGGGCGTGGCGCCCTCGGTGGGCGGCGGCGTCACCACGAAGTCCGGGTCCAGTCCGCGCATCCGCACATCGACCGAGCCGGGGGCCAGCTCACGCGTGATCTCGTCCATCGCGGCGGACAGCACATGCAGCATGGCCAGACGCGTCGCCGACTCCAGGGGCGCGGTCAGCCGCTCGGCCAGTTCACGGGCATCCTCGCCGCCGGCTTCGGCGGCCACCGCGAGTTCACGGCGAAGGATGTCCACACACGGGGTGAGGTCCATGACGCCATCATGGCACCATGGTGGCGCCAGGCGCAAGCCCACAGGGGTACGGGCGCACGGTTCGCCGATATTCATCTCCCCTAGCTGCAGAAGAACACGGCCGGCCACCGGCGCCACTGCCGCCTGCGGCACGATGGGACGCCCGCGATCGCACAGGACCATGACGGATGGCACATCGAGGCACCTACGCGGCACCAGATGGCACTGCCAGATGCCAATCGGCGCCACGCAGGTGCCATACGGTGGCGGTCAGAGCAGCGCGACAGCTTCTAGTTCGCATGCCGCGGCGGCCTCGACGGTGCCCGCGAGTTCGTCGAACAGCTCCCTGCGCTCCTCGGCGCCGAGTGCGCCGTACTCCCCCGCGAGTGCTTCGGCACGCTCGCCGAGGGCCCGGACCTCGTCCCTGGCGTCGTCGCCATGAGCCATGACCAGTCGCATCCGCTGCTCACAGATCTCCGTGTACGCGCCCAGGCCGGACACGGTCTCCAGCGCGAGGGAGGCCACCCGCTCCCAGCAGCGCGCCGACTCACGGAAGAGGGCCGCCGCGTCGGGCCGGCCGGCAAGGTCCAGGAAGTCGGCGTAGAGAGGCCTGGTCGCGCCCGGTGCCGTGTACTCCAGTTCCAGGCACTCGTACAGCCTGCGCACCCCGTGGAAGAAGGGCACCGGCTCCCCGAAGCGCCGCTCCCAGCCCGTCTTCGTCCTGGTGTCGCGCAGTTGCGCGGCGAGCTTCTCCATCCCGGAGAAGCCGAAGTTGACGTCGAACTTGTTGCCGAGGACCGGCCCGGTGAGATGCCCGACGGTGGCGGCGATCGCACCGTCGACGTCGGGTGCACCGGTGGCCGGCCCGGACGGGACGATCATCTGGTGGCGTCCCTTCCGGTAGGCGGACCAGGCCGCGCCGAACTCCTCGACGCCGATGGCGTGCGGGGCGGCGGCCTCGTCGTCGACGTGGAGAAGGTCGCCGTCGTGGCCGACGACGACGACGGTGTAGGCGTCGGCGCCGAAGCCGGGCTCCATCGCGTGCCAGGGCAGCCGCGACTTGTCCACGGCGCAGAACACCGGGCGGCCCTCGTCCAGGGCCTTGCGCAGCTCGGTCCACCGGGGTTTGCCGCTGTGCTGGACGTCGTAGGGCACGCGCAGCCGGTCCAGGGCCGAGCGGACCCAGGGCTCGGGGTGGTGCTGGGCCACGATCGTGAGGAGCGGTGGCAGGCCCTGGTACTCGAAGACGAAGTACATGAAGCCCACGCCGCCGGCCAGACCGGCGACCAACGCCTCCTCGTGGACGCTGCCCAGCGCGTGCCGGATCAGGGAGGCCTCGTGATGCTGGTCGGTGCCGAACTCGGCGTACACCAGTCCGTCGCCCGTCACGGGCACCTGGGCCCTGGCCGCCCTGGCCAGCACATGGCGGCGGGCCGTGGTGTACGACTCCCCGGTGCGGGCCATCCGCTCACGCACCAGTTTCTTGAATCCCCGCTGTTCCGTCACTGTGATGACCTCTCAGGGTGCCCGGCGCGAACCCTCACGCGGACCGTCACCGTCACCCGTGAAGGAGGACACACGACGAAAGGACGTCACACCCACGACGACACGAAGATCACCTTTGCCCCCGCGGCGCCGTGTGGCGTGAGCACTCGGTCTGGGGGTCGGGCGCGCGGAGACGCCGCCAGCAGGCTATCCCGGGGCAGGTCGGGCGACAAGCGAGTGCGGGACCTGCGGCGTGCTGCGAGGACGCCCGACGTCAGGGGCGCCGGGGCGGCAGAGCGGCCACCTCACGCCAGTGGTCCGCGTCCCGAGGATCAGCCAACCATCCGCCCAGCCGCTCAGCGCCCGCGGTGAACGCGGGGACCAAACTGTCCCTCGCGCCGACAACGAGGCTGAGCTCGTCGACATCGTGAGTCGCATGATCGTCCTCGCACCAGCAGGCCACGTTCACCGCAGCCTCCACCGCCAGTTCACCCGACTCCGTCCACACCACCTGCAGCACGAATTCCAGCTGGTCGCCCGCGCCCGCGTGCTCGATGAAGTTCACGCCGAAGAGAACCGACGTCCAGGGCAGCGGCTCCGGCGTGACCACGGGGTCACGTGTCCACTCCCACGGCGTCGTGGCTCCTTCGGCACGGACCGCATCGACCGCACGAGCGACTTGCCGCAGGGCTTCCACGTCACGAGCCGGGAGGTGCGGGAACAGTGCGGCCAACGGGGCGTCGTCGATGGCGCCTCGGGCCGGTGTCACGATCCGGTCGTCAGGCGGCCGGTCACCATGCGGGGGGCGCGTCACCGGGAGATTGTCCTATGCGCACGTCCCATAGGGGCCGGAAGGTCCCTGTGCGGCTCGGGCAGGCGCCGTAGGGGAGACCAGGAATACCCTTTTGTGAGGGTACGGAATGACGCGTTCCTGCCGTTGGATCGTGCACGAATCCCCCTAGGTGCGTGAAGTGACATGAGGCTTCCGCGTGACCGACCTTCCGACGCCGAGCCGGAACCCTTCGGGCTGGGGGGCCTGCCCAGGCCGGTGGCGGCCGTGGTGGGTGCCGGAGGGGTGCTCGGCGCGGCGCATGTGGGCGTCGGGTACGCGCTGGAGCAGCGCGGCTTCGCGCCGGACATGATCGTGGGGACCTCGGTGGGTGCCCTCAACGGCGCCATCGCGGCGGCGCACCCCGACGAGGCCGCCCCGTACCTCGACAACGTGTGGTCGCGTCTGCGTCGCCGGGACGTGTATCCGTTCGGCTACGCCTCGTCGCGGGTGAGCCTGTTCAACGACCGGGGCCTGCGTCGGCTGATCACCGAGTCCGGGCTCCCCTCCAGGATCGAGGATCTGGCGGTCCCGTTCACCGCCGTGGCCATGGACCTCGCCAGCGGGGCCGCGGCGTTGCTCGACCACGGTGACCTCCCCTCCGCGCTGCTGGCCAGTGCGGCGATCCCCGGGATGCTGCCCCCCGTCGAGCGCGAGGGCCGCACCCTCGTCGACGGCGGCGTGGTCGCCTACGTACCGGTGCTGGCGGCGCTGCGGGCCGGCGCGGCCAGCGTCGTGGTGCTGTCGACCGGTCCGGAGAGCTCGCCCCTGCCCCCGGACATCCCGCGGCGGCGTGCGAGCGCCATCGCGGCCAGGGCCGGACTGCTGCTGTTGCACCATCAGATCCAGCGCGATCTGCACGAGGTGGCCCAGCGCATCCCGACCGTGCTGCTGCCGACCGGTATCGAGGTGTGGCCCTCGCCCTGGGACTTCGGCCATACCCAGCGGCTGATCAGCACCGCGGCACGGACCGCCGGGCACTTCCTGGACAGCCTGCGCATCGACGGTCCGGGGCTGTACCGGGTCGACGCCGTGACGGGGGCGGCGGAAGGGGACGGGCTGGCTGGAGGGGCGGGGACGGAGGCGGGGCGGTCGGACGGTGCACCGGCCCGCCCCGGTACGGCTCCCACCGGCCGACGTGCCGCTCCGCCGGATCCGGGCACACACCGGGCCGGCCCCGGCGAGCCGCCACCCCCCTACGTCCGAGGAGGCGGTCCGTGAGCACCCTCGCCTTCCTCAACATCGGCATGCACGGCCACATCAACCCGACGCTGCCGATCGTCGCCGAACTCGTCCGGCGCGGCCACCGCGTGACCTACCACACCTGGCCCGCGTTCCAGAAGGAGATCGCGGCCACCGGCGCGACCGTCCACCTCTGTCCTGAGGACGGCCGAGCGATGCCCGACCCGCCGATGCCGATCACGCTGATGGAGGCGCTCGCCCGGACCACCGTCCGCCTCCTGCCCACCGTGCTCGCCGACCTCCGCGGCATCCGGCCCGACCTGATCGTCCACGACAACGCCTGCCCGTGGGGCCCCGTCGCCGCGCGCGAACTGGGGGTGCCGGCCGCGTCGTCGTTCACGACGTTCGCGTACGGCCGTGGGGTGCCCAGCCCCACCGGCGCCTCATGGGCCCTGCTGGCCTCGGCGGCGGCCCACTCCCCCAACGTGCGGGGCTACCTGCGGGCGCGCCGGGAGCTGCGCCGCCGCTACGACACCCGGCCGCTGCCCCCGCTCGACCTGGGGAACCTCCGTCAGGCGCTCAACCTGGTCTACACCTCGCGGGCGTTCCAGCCCGGCAGCGAGGGCATCGACCCCTCCTACCGCTTCGTGGGACCCAGCATCGGCGCCCGTCCGGCCGACCCGTCCTTCCCCGTCGAGCGTCTGCGCGACCCGGTGCTGTACGCGTCCCTCGGCACGTTGTTCGACGCCGGCCCGCGGACGCTGCGGAGTTTCGCCCTGGCGCTGGCCCCGCTCGGCGGCACCGTGATCGTCTCCACCGGGCACACCGATCCCGCCGCGCTCGGCCCGTTGCCCGCCCACGTGATCGCCCGCCGCTCCGTACCGCAGCTTCAGGTGCTCGACCACGCGTCCCTGTTCGTCACGCACGGCGGCATGAACAGCGTCAACGAGGCCTTGTACGCCGGGGTGCCGATGCTGGTGGTCCCTCAGGGCGCCGACCAGCCGCTGGTGGCCCGCCGCGTGAGCGAACTCGGCGCCGGCCTGTCGCTGCGCAACCACGACGTCACCGAGGACTCCGTACACGCGCTCGCCCGGCGTCTGCTCGACGAACCCCGGTTCCGGGCGGCCGCGGCCACCTTGCGGACCGCCCAGCGCGACGCGGGCGGCTTCCGGCGCGCCGCCGACGAACTCGAGCGCCGGCTCAGGGAGTCCGGCCCACTGCGCCGTCCGGCGCCGGCTCCCTCGACCCGTCACAGCGAGGCTGAGTGATGTCCCCCCTGGTCGTCGTCCTGCTGCTGCTCGCCGGAGCCTCGGAGGCCGCCGGGCGCCTGGTGCCCCTGGCGGTACGCCGCCCCGGTGTGTCGCGCAGGCATGTGATCAGCCTGCTGATCCTGGGTGGTGCCGTCGAGGCGGTGGTGTTCGCGCTGTGGCCGCTGACCGCGTGGACCCTCGCCGAACTCCTGCTGCCCTCGTCGACGCCGGTCGGCGGCACGTTGTGGACACCCGGCCTCGTCGCGCCGCTGCTGTTCGCCGCCGTCCTCGCGTTCCCCCTGCTCGGGCCGTTCCTCCACCTGCTCCTCCTCGTGGGCGTCGGGGTGGCGCTGACAGGGCCCTTCGCCGCAGCGACCGGACTCGACTGGTGGACGGCCGCCGAGTGCCTGTCCGTCGCCGGGGTCGGGCTCGGACTCGCCGTGGAGGCCGTCCGGCGGCTGGTCGCCTGGCTCGCCGCGCCCGGAACACCGGAGGCGGTCGCGTGAACACCCTGCTGCTCTGGGCCTGCGCGGGTATCGGTGTCGCCCTGATCGCCGAGGCGCTGCTCGCCCGCTACGAGGTGCTGGTGTACGGCGCCGGCTGGCGCGCGCCGGCCAGCGAGCTCCCGGACGGCACCCCCTACGCACGGGGCGCGGCCCCCGACGCCCCTCCGGCTGCCTACCTGGTCTACCTGGACGGCATCGGAAAACGTCGCGTCCGGGACAGCCGGGACGGCGGCGTACTGGTCCGTGCCCTGCTCACCAAGGCGCCGGAGCTGCGGGTCCTCGGCCAGGTGCAGCCGTACTCCCCGCTGGCCGCGCCGCTCGCCGACCGGCCGGTCTGGGCATGGCTGCGCCGCCACGCCGGTCTGCTGCTGTTCCTGCACAACGTGATGCAGGTCTTCGTCGCCGCGGACCGCCGCTACCGGCCCCTGTACAACCGCGCGGTCGGCAGTCAGATCGCCACGCAGCTCCGGCTCGCCGGCTACCGGCCGCACAGCGGCGTCCCCGTGGTGCTGCTCAGCTACAGCGGCGGGGCCCAGGTCGCCACCGGCGCCGTCGACGAACTGCACGCCACGTTGCGTGCCCCGCTGCTGCTGCTCACCATCGGCGGCTTCCACAACGGCGCCAACGACATCAGCCGCGCCGAGCACCTGTACCGGCTCACCAGCGCGAACGACCGGATCGAGCGGGCCGGCACCTGGATCTTCCCGCAGCGCTGGCGCCTGTGGCGCGGCAGCGGCTGGAACCGGGCGCTGCGCGCCGGGAGGGTCACCGTTCACCGGCTCGACCCGGCGACCCACGTCGGACCGAGGAGTTACATCAGCCCGAACGCCCGGCTGCCCGACCACCGCAGCCACCTGGACCGCACCGCGGACACCGTGATCGGGGTCGTCCGCGCACGCGAGGCGGCGCGCACGCCCCCGGCGGGGACCGCGGGTCCGGAGGCCGGGGACAGGCCGGCCTGAGGGCCGCAGCCCGGCCGAGGACGACGGCGGATCCCGTCACATCGATCAGCGCATGCGGGTCCCGACGTCGATCAGCGCATGTGGGTCCCGCCGTTGATGTCGAAGGTGGCGCCGGTGACGTAGCCGCCCTCCTCGCTCGCCAGGTAGGCCACGAGGGCGGCGACCTCCGACGGTCGGCCCATCCGCCCGACCGGGATGCCGGACGCGGTCCCCGGCTCCCCCACCACGCCCAGTTCGTCCGCCACCGGTGTGTGGACGGCGGCCGGCGCGACGGCGTTGACCGTCACGCCGTGCGCCGCGAGTTCCCTGGCGAACACCTTGGTGAGCACCAGGACGCCGGCCTTCGCCGCCGAGTAGTGGGCTCCGCCGAGGGTGCCGCCCTGCTGACCCGCCAGGGAGGCCAGGTTGACCACGCGGCCCCATCCACGAGCCCGCATCTGCCGGGCGCACAGCCGGGTCAGCGCGAAGACGCTGCGCAGGTTGGTCGCCATCACGGCGTCCCACTCGTCCAGCCCGATGTCCCACACGGAGCCGGGCACGGTGCGCGCGGCGTTGTTGACGAGGACGTCGGGCGAATGCCAGGCGGCGGCGACCTCGTGCACCGCCGCCTGAACCGCCTCGTCGTCGTCCACGTCGACGGCGAGGTGCAGGGTGGTGTCCCCGGCGGGGTCCAGCTCGTGTGCGAGCCGGGCCACGGCGTCTCCGTCGCGGTCGAGCAGGGCCACCCGAAGGCCCGGCCCGTGCAGTCGGGTGGCGATCGCGGCACCGATCCCTCGCCCGGCTCCGGTGACCAGGGCCACGCGGGCCGGCGAATTCTCCTGGCCGGCGGTGCCCGTTCCCCCGGCTGTCGTCGTGCGCATCTCCTGGTCCTCTCAGATGGCGGGACTCGGTGGCAGTTCGGCGCCCAGGAGCGCCCGGCCGTAGATCTCCTTGCTGGTCTGGACACTGAGCGCGGCGTGCCGCGAGGCCGTCTCGATGTCGCGCCACGCCCTCTGCAGCGGCGAACCGTCCGCGAAGCTGCCCGCGCCGGCGGTGTCGAGCAGCAGGCTCACGGCGTCGCGGGCGCACCGCGTGGCGTGGGCCGCGTCCATGCGCAGGCGGGCCCGGTCGGCGAGCGCAGGGCGGCGCCCGGCCCGGGCGTCGGCGTCCACCTCGTCGGCGGCGCGGCGCAGGTGCAGGCGCGCGGTGTCCACGAGGACGGCGGCGTCCGCGACGTTCAGCTGGTGAGCGGGCGTCTCGGCGACCAGCCCGTACAGCGGTGAGACCGCCCGCCTGCCGTCGGCCACGGACTGCACCACCCGGTCCAGGGTGGCCGCGGCGATGCCCACGGCGGTCGCCACGAGCGGCAGGTTGATGGAGAGGTGGAAGGTGATCCGCGGTTCGTCCGGACGGAGTCGCCGGTAGGTGCCGTTCGCCATGTCGGTGAGGGAGATGACGCGTGCGTCCGGCACGAACACGTCCTCCGCCACCGCCACGTTGCTGCCGGTGCCGCGCATCCCCGCCACATGCCACACGTCGTCGACGGTCAGGGCGGAGGTGGGGACGAGCGCCATGCCGCGCTCCCGGCCGCCGTGCTCGTCGTCGGTCCAGGTGAGGCCGAGCAGCGTCCAGGCCGCGTGGTGGATGCCGGAGATCCAGGGCCAGCGTCCGCTCAGGGTCCAGCCGCCGACCGTGCGGCGTGCGCTCCCGGACGGGTTGGCGGTACCGCAGACGAAGGTGTCCGGGTACTCCTTCCACAGGGTGGCCCGCTCGGCGTCCGGGAGCTGGGAGGCGAAGAGGTTGCCGCCGTAGGCGATGGCCACGATCCAGGAGCCGGCGGCGCATCCCCGCGCCAGTTCCTCACAGACCTCCACCGCGGTACGGATGTCCGCGCCATGTCCGCCGAGGGCGGCGGGCGTGCCCAGACGGAACATGCCGGACCGGCGCAGGGCGGCCACACTCACGTCGGTCAGCCTGCGTTCGTCCTCGGTCCGCGCGGCCTCGTCGGCGAGCAGCGGGACGAGCGACCGGGCCGCTTCCCTCGGGTCCTCCACATCAGCGTGAAACAACGTTGTCCAGCTCCTCACCTGCGGCGTACCGCGTCAGTTGACGTCGGATCAGTTCTTCGAGGCCGCGCCACAGCGACGGCGTGAACGCACCGACGTGCGGGGTGATCAGCACTCCGGGCGCGGCCCACAGCGGATGTCCCGCAGGGAGCGGGTCCGGCTCCGTGACGTCGAGCGCTGCCAGCAGCCGACCGTCGTGCGCTTCCCTCAGCAGGGCGGTGGTGTCGACCACGGCTCCCCTGGACAGGTTGACGAGGAGCGCTCCGTCCTTCATGCGCGCCAGCAGGTCCGCGTCGAACAGGTGGCGGGTCGCGGGGGTCAGCGGGGTCGCCAGCACCACGACGTCCGCCGTCGCGACGAGCGAGGGCAGGCGTGAGACGGCGTGCACCTGGCCTCTCGGAGAGTCGCGGTCGACGCGCGCGACGCGGGTCACCGTGCAGTCGAAGGGGCCGAGAAGGTCCTCCAGCGCGGAGCCGACCGCCCCGTATCCGACGAGGAGCACGGAGCGCTCGTACAGGGACTGGAAGACCTGGGGCTTCCACAGCCCGAGGTCCTGGGCGCGGCCGAATTCCGGCAGGCCGCGGAGCGAGGCGAGGATCAGGGCCAGAGCGAGTTCGGCCGTGCTGCGGGCGTGGACCCCCCGGGCGTTGCACAGGGTCACGTGGCCGGGCAGCCGCTGCAGTTCGGCCCGTAGTTCGTCGGTGCCGGAGCTGAGGGCCTGGACCGCCTTGAGGCGCGTCATGCGGGGCAGGGGGCTGCCGATGGTGGCGATGTCCTGGACGAGGGGCGGCACGTAGAACTCGACTTCGGCCGGGTCGGAGGGGAAGGGCGAGCTGCCGTCCCAGCGGGCGTATCGCAGTCCCGCGGGCAGGCCGTCGAGACGCGTGAACTGCGCGGGCAACCAGACTTGTCGGGGTGTGGGGGTCATGTCGGCGTGCGGTGCTCCCGGTTCGGCTTCGTGACAGGGGGCAGGTCGGGTCCGCCCTTCAGTGAGACCGGGCTGCCACGCCGTGTGTGACAGGGGAGAGTGCGCCGACGGCACAAGGCCCCCGAGACGGACGTGGTCACGGGGGCCGCGGCTCGCGCGAGGGGTCAGGCGCTGTCCTGCACCGCGAGGTCCGGCCCTCGGAGCACGGTGACGGTGAACTCCCGCCGGGCGGTGAAGCCGAGGTGCTTGTAGAGCTGGACGGCCTGGGAGTTGGTGGACGCCACATGGAGGAAGGCCCGGTCCCCGTGCGCGGCGATCTCGGCCACCATCGTCCTCAGCAGGCTGGTGCCCAGGCCCTCGCCCCGGTGCTCGGGTGCCGTGCACACGGCGCTGATCTCCACCCACCCCTCGGCCCGCATCCGCTCGCCGGCCATGCCGATGAGTGCGCCGTCGCGGCGTATCCCCAGATAGGTGCCCATGTCGATGGTGCGGCGGAGGAACGGTCCGGGGGCGGTACGACGGGTCAGGTCCAGCATCTGCGGCACGTCGTCCGCGGTGAGGCGCACGGCGCGGTGGTCGCGTACGCCTTCGACCTCCTCGGAGGCGGTCATCTGCAGGATGCCGAAGCGCTCCACGACGTTCCAGTCGTCCGGGACGGTCACCGAGCCGTTGACCAGGGCACTCGTGCCGGACCCCAGCAGTTGGGCCGCGTCGGCCCAGTCCCGCTCCGTCGGGTCCTCGGGCAGGCCCATGAAGGGCGAGACGTCCTCCAGGTACCGGCGGACACGTCCGCGCCCTCGCGCGAGGGGGGCGTGCCAGGGGCCGGAGAGGGATGCCAGGACGGGGTTGTCCAGTATGTGCCGGGAATCCGCTCGCTGGGGCTCAGGACGGGCCCGAACCATGGCGGACCTCCTTGTCGGTCGGTGGCGACGGGGCGTCGTAAAGTGCGTTGGAAATTCCAACTATAAGGCTCCTCGACCTACGCGCGGTGCTGCTCACCGAACGCCCCTCGCGACCCGCCGGGCCGGACGTGCTCGGCGGCCCAGGACGACAGCACTGCCAGCGCCTCCTCCGACGGCGAACCCGGGGCGACGAGGAACGTGAAGAGGGTCTGGTCCGGATCGCCGGGGAAGGTCAGGGCCTCCGTGTGAAAGCTCAGCTCCCCCACGATCGGATGATGCAGCACCTTCGTGTCATGGCCGACCTGCACCACCTTCTGCACCGCCCACCAACGACGGAACGGCTCACTCCGCATCGACAGCTCGCCCACGAGGTCCGCGGTGCGCACGTCGTCGGGATGCCGGGCGGCGTCCATCCGCAGCGTCCCCACGAACACGGCGGCGACCCGCTCCCAGCTGTCGCCGAACAGGGAACGGGCCGTCTCGTCGAGCATGATCCAGCGCACCGCGTTGCGCTCCCGGGCGGGCATGCCGTCGAAGTCGGCCAGGAGCGCGCGGGCCATCCGGTTGGTCGCCAGCACGTCCGTACGGCGCCCCAGCACAAAGGCGGGCGTGTCTCCCAGACGGGCCAGCAACGCGTGCACCCCGGGCCGCACCTTCTGCCCCGTGCGCGGGGCCCGGCGACGCGGGGACGCCGGCCGGCGCGCGACCGCGTGCAGATAGCTGCGCTCCGCGGAGTCGAGGCACAGGGCGCCCGCCAGCGCGTCCAGCACCGACTCGGACGGAGTGATCGGCCTGCCCTGCTCCAGCCGCGTGTAGTAGTCCACGCTCACCCCGGCCAGCGCCGCCAGCTCCTCCCGGCGCAGCCCCGGGACCCGGCGCGGTGCCTCGACACGGATACCCAGCCGCTCCGGGTCCGTCGCCGCCCGCCGGGCACGCAGGAAGTCGCCGAGCCCCTCGTTCCTCTCCATGGACCCAGGATCGCGCCGATCCGTGGGGGCGGACAGTCGCGGGGTGGCCCTCGGAATCCCAGGAACAGGAAGGCCACGTCCACGCTCCACCCCGGTGTCCACGAGCGGTTGGCTTGAGAACGGGACGCCACCTGGCTCTCACGACGCCCTCGCCGTGCGCCGGTCGCACGGCCCAGTACAGGAGCAGCACTCATGTCCACCACCTGGCTCATCACCGGCGCGACCTCCGGATTCGGCCGTCTGATCACCGAGCGCGCACTCGCCGCCGGTGCCGATGTGATCGCCGTAGGACGCCGCCGCGACCGTCTCGCCGAGCTGGCGCGGCTCGCCCCGGAAGGCGTCCGGATCACCACGGTCGAACTCGACCTGACCGCCCCGGAGGCCGAACAGGTCCTCACCGACGCCGTGCGCACGGCGGGCGGCCTCGACGTCCTGGTCAACAACGCGGGATACGGGCTCTTCGGAGCCGTCGAACAGATCGACGCCGACGAGGCACGCGCCGTCCTCGACACCAACGTCCTGGCGCACCTGACCGTGCTGCGCGCGACCCTTCCCGCGCTCCGTGCCTCGCGCGGCCGCGTGGTGCAGACGTCCTCCCTCCTCGGCCAGTTCGCCTGGCCCTCCTCCGGTCTCTACTCCGCCACCAAGGGCGCCGTGGAACTGCTCAGCGAGGCGCTCGCCCACGAGCTTGCCCCCACCGGAGTCAAGGTCACCGTCGTCGAGCCGGGCACCTTCGCCACCGAGTTCGCCGGCAACCTCCGTGTCGTCTCCCCCGCCGACGTCTACGCCCCCACCGTCGGGAAGTTCCTCTCCGACTTCGCGCAACTGCCGCCCGAGGCCTTCGGCGACCCCGGTACGGTGGCCGACGCCGTCATGACCGTCGCGGCACTGGACGAGCCCCCGCTGCGGCTGGCCGTCGGTGCCGACGCCGTGGACCACATCCGTGCCTCCCTCGTCTCCCGCCTCGCCGAACTCGACCGCTGGGAACCGCTGTCCCTCAAGGCCACCCACGGGGCGGCGGCCGGTCCCGTGTGAAGGACAGCGCCATGATCGGCGAGGACGCGTGGATGGTCGGGGTCCGGTACCGCTCCGTGGACGGCAGGCTCGTGCACCACTTCTACGTCTTCTTCGTCGTCGACGGAGTGACGACCGCGTCGCAGGCCTGCCACGCGGCCGGGTGATCTGCTGGGCCGGGTGGCGCTCTCCAGCCAGCTCACCCCGATCCCGGCGCACCCCTTCGGCGCCCACCGGACGCCGCCACCGCCCTGAACGCCCGCGGCGTCACCGGACGTCGTAGCTCACGTGCGTCGCGGTCGATGTCGCGGTCACGCCCCGCTGCACCAGCGTGTGGGGTGCCCGGCCGGTGAACAGGGGCGTCCCCGAGCCCAGCACGACGGGCGCGAGGTGCAGTGTCAGCGCGTCGACCAAGCCCGCGTCCAGCGCCGAGCCGATCGTGGCGCCGCCGCCCATGAGGACCACGTCGAGGTCCTTGCCGCTGTCCGCCGACGCGGCTTCGGCGCGCTCGCGTGCGGCCGTGACGGCGTCGGGCAGACCGGTGGTGACGAACGTCCAGTCGAGGTCGGTGAGCCGCACCGATTCCGGCGGCGAACTCGTCACGACGACGAATGCCGGCCGGCCGACCTCGCCGGCGCCGTAGCCCGTCGTGTCGTCCCAGCCGTCCGGGCCGTCGACCAGGTCGAAGAGCCGCCTGCCGAGGACCACGGCGCCGGAGCGGGCCGTGGCCTCGCGCAGGACCCGGCGGTCCTCGGGGTCGTCGGAGAACGCCCAGGTGTGCAGGGCCTCGCCACCGGTGCCCAGACCGTTGCCGGGGCCGGGGTCGGGACCGGTGACGAAGCCGTCGAGGGAGACCGAGATGTCGGCGATGATGCGCGTCATGCCAGGACAGACCCGACCGGCCGCCCGAACTCATCGCTCCGGTGCGCGGAGTCCGAAGGTCGCGCCGCCGAGCGGGGCTTTCCACGGGTACGGGAGAGCAGCCGACGAGCCGCGCCCCGTCACGAGCGAGGACCGGCCTCCTCACCATCGCGGCCCGCCCTCGTCACAACCGAGTCGAGCGCCCCGCGACCATGGCTCGCCCTTTCCCGGCGCGGCCCCCGCCCTCACGGCCACCCCCGGACCCCGGCCCGCCGGTCGCGGCCAACCCCCTCACACGCCCCATGGCCCGCGCCCGCACCGTCGTGGCCGACCCCCTCACACGCCCCGCGGCCCGCCCTTTAACCGTCGTGGCCCGCGCCCTCACACTCGCGGCCCGCGCCTCCTCACGACCACGGCTCGCCCCCTTCGTGACCGTCGCCCGCCCCCTCGCCCTCGCGGCCCGCCGCCTCGAGACCGTGGCCCGCGCTCCGCTGGTCCCGGGGTGCGGGCGAGCGGAGTTCGGGTGGGGCGGGGCGCTGTGCGTTCTGCCCCGGCGTCGTGGTCGGCACGGGCCCCGTGGGCTCCCCTCGCATGCCGGGCAGGCCGCGCCCGCCGGGCTCGGTGGCGGGGGTCGTGACGGAGCCGGGCGTCAGCACCAGGATCTCGTCCTGGGCGTCCCACACCCGCCGTCGCGACGTGCCGGGGCACAGACGCAGGCCGTGCGGCGCCGCGCCGGGTGGTGCGGGGACCCGGTATCCGAGGGCGCATTCCCCACGCTCCAGGGCTGCCGCGACGACCGTCGCGAAGGCCGTCTCGGCGCCGGGCCGTACGTAGTCTCCCGCCGGGCGCAGGGCCAGCGCGCCGCCGCGGACGGCGAAGATCTCGTCGAACACCGTCGCCAACTCCGGGCTGTGGGAGAGCTGCGCCATCAGCAGTGCGGTCAGTTCGCCGCGGACCACCGCGTCGGAGGAGGGGCCGAGCGGGGCCAGCGCCCGGCTGCGCGGGTCGCGCAACTCGGCCACCACCGGAAGGGCACGGCCCGCTTCCTCCTCCCGCGCCCGCAGCATCAGAAGCGTCAGGAGGGTGCGGTCGTCGGGGCGCTCGGTGCCCGTGCACTCGTCGGGGCCGAGGACGACGACGCTGTCGTAGCCGAAGACGTCGAGGGCACGCAGGAACTCGGGGCGGGTGAGGTCGCCCGTGTGATGGTTCAGAAGAAGACGTGCGGGGGCGCCCTGCAACGACTCCTCCGCCCCGTCTCCCTCCAGGACGCCGCCCGGTGCCTGGTCGGGGTCGGTGACGACGTCCACTACGGATCCCGGCGGCGAGGTGTCGCGCAGGATGCCGAGGAGCAGCGGCGCGCGGCGGTTCCAGCCGAGCAGCAGCACCCGCACCGGGGCGGCCCGCAGGGGGACGGGTGCCGTCACCAGCGCCCCCTCGACGAGGTCCCGGCGATCGGCCGGAGGCTCCGCCGGCTCGTCGGGCGCCACGACCACGAGCCGGTCGCCGGTCTCGAAGAGCGTGCCCGGCGCGGGAGTGAGGAGGGGCCGGCCGTCCGCCTTCAGGAACCCGACGACGCAGCACGCCTCGAAGCACAGTGCGATGTCGTCGTACGAGCGTCCCGTCAATTCGGGGACGTCCACGACGTGGAACTCGGCCCCGGCGAAGTCGAGGAGGTCCCGCAGCGCCGCGGAGAGCCCTGGGCGCCGTGCCGACTGCGCCAGGAGCCGCGCGGTGGTGAGGTCCGTCTCCAGCACCGTGCCCCGTGGCCCGGCCGCCAGCCGCGCGGCCGGCAGGAACCGGTCGTCGCGCACCGCGGCGACCACCGGCGGGCCCGGCCGCGCGCCGAGCAGCGCGCGCAGGGCCATCAGGACGCGGACGACCTCCACGTCGGCGCCGTCACCGGCGTCCTCGGACGGCAGCACCAGCACCGAACGGGCCGCGGCGGGTGTGACGAGGGCCAGCGCGCGGGGGTCGGCCGGTGAGCCGGTGCGGCAGACGAGCCGGGCCCTGCCGACGTCTCCGAGAACGGCGGTGAGGGCCGTCTCCATCTCGGCGCTGTCGTGCTCGGCGAGCACCGCGACCACCCCGCGCCTGCCGCCCGCCGCGGCCGCTGCCACCGCCGCGACCGTTTCGGCGACGACCGTGAACACCTGGTCGGACCAGCCGAGCACGACCGCGTGATCCTCCTCCAGCACCGTGGAGCGGCCGCGACGCAACTCCGTGAGCCGGTCGCCGAGTCCGGTGGTGATGACGCCGATCAGAGTCGAGACGCAGAGCAGCGCGACGAGCCCGAGCAGCCCCGCCAGCAGCATCCGCAGCGGCTCGCCCGTGACACCGCCGAGCCGCAGGGTCTCGGCGCTGGTGCGCCACACGGCGGTGAGCCGTCCGGCCAGGGTTCGCGGTGCGGCGGGGTCGGTCCACACCAGCAGCGCGCTGACCGGCAGGACGACGGCGAGGCAGCACGCGGCCAGCCAGCCCAGCAGCGTGCCCGTGCTGCGTGCCAGAGTCCTGTCGAACAGATAGCGCGCTCTGTCCCGCAACGAAGCAGGCCGCTGCCGCCCCACCACATCCGCCCCCCGCTGTCACCCTCGTGCCGGTCCCGGGGATGCTCGAACCCCGCTGCTCCGCTGCCCACTCCCCTGCTCCCCGCTCCCTCTCCCGAACGAAGCGTGCGGGCGACCCGGCCGCGACACGCCGCGCCACAGGCACATTCACCCGATCGGACAATCCGGTGACACGAGGGGGCGGCAGGAGACACGAGGAGCGCACGGCTGCTCCTGGGGTGTTCGGCGACGTCGCGCGGTCACCGTCCGCGACGGCTCGCCGCCGTCGGCGGGGGCTCGGTGGAGCGCGGCAGCGGCGCGCCGTCCACGTGCAGGTCGACATGCTCGTTGTAGAAGGCGATCAGGCCCGCGATCCGAGGGACCTGTGCCGTCGGGAAGTCGTAGGACCAGGCGATGTCCTCGTGGGTGGCGAGCTCGCCGTCGAACGACCAGTAGCCGCTCGTCGTCCCCTTGTAGGGGCAGCTGGTCACCGTCTCCGACGCGCGCAGCCGCGTCAGATCGACGTGCAGGGGGTCGAGGTAGTAGCGGGTCGGCAGGCCGGTCTCGAACAGTTTGACGCAGCTCGGCGCGTCCGCCAGCACGACCCCGTCCACCTCCACGCGGACACTGCTGGAGGAACGCAGGGCGTCCACCCGGGAGTACGGGCTCCTCGGGTGCACGAAGACCTGCTCGTCCTCCTCGAACCAGGCGTCCAGCGCGTCCCACTCGAATCGCACCGTACCCCGCACGGACTCCGGGGCGCCGTCCCCCCAGACCCAGGCGGCACCCGCGCGCACCTCGGATCCGACGTGCAGGGAGTGCCGCCGCGCGGGCCCGGCGCCGCGCTCCTCGACATGGTCGTCGTCGGTGAGCACGCACCCGGCCAGGGCGTCGAGAGGGACGCTGTACTGCGGGTAGGGCGGCCACTCCCACACGTACAGCGCGCGCCGGGTGTCGAGGACGACACGCCCGTCGATCACCCCTCGGATGCGCCGCGGCACCGGCTCGACGTGCCCGGGCGGGACGATCAGGCCCGGATGCAGCACGCTTTCCTCACTCATGGTCGGTCACCTCTGTCCACTGCGTTCGACAGCGCTCGACTGCGCTCCCACGCCCGGATTCTCCGCCCGTGAGCCCTGCCCCGGCGCGTGAGGTCGCCGACGCCGCCGGAGGGTCGGCCCGGAATTCCACCCGACCGCCTGTCACAACCGAGGTCGCTGTCCTGTCTCTCCTGGTGAAGAGGGCGCAGAAGGATGCTCGACAGCTCAGAGGGTGCAGACATGCTCGAGGACCGACGACGGAACAGGGTTTCCCTGGTGAGCCCGTTCGACGTGCCGAACGGTATCTACCTCATCGACCCGGTGCGCAGTGTGATCGGGTTCTCCGTTCGGCATGCTCTCGTCCTCGACGTCCGCGGGCGCTTCACCTCCTTCGAAGGGATCCTCAAACTCAACGGCAGGCACTTTTCCCGTAACGCGGCGTACATGAGCATCCAGACCGAAAGCCTCGACACCCGCGATCGGGAGAAGGACCGACACCTCAAGGGTCCCGATTTCTTCCACTCGTCGTCGTTCCCGCTGATGACGTTCCAGTCGGCAGGAATCGCCGGTGCCGGTGACGAAGGTGTCCGCCTCGACGGAGACCTTCGGATAAAGGACGTCGAACTGCCCGTCACCCTGGACCTGGAGTTCGGCGGAGCGGCACGGGACGCACGCGGAAGGCACCGGGTCGGCTTCAGGGGCACCGCCACCCTCGGACAGTCCGACCGGGGACTTGTCTGGAGCGCGCCGCCCCAGTCCGGGGGCGCACCCGTGGACGTCGAGATGTCGCTGGCCGTCGACATCTCCGCGGTGCACATGGATCCCGAGAACGGGCCCTGACCTGCCAGGACCTGTCTGAAGACCCAGGCCGCGCCGTCCCAGGAGCGACGGGACGTCCTGGCCTGCTCGCGCCGCACCGTGGGGACGGAGGTCGGCGCGCGCCCCGGCCGGGTGGGGTACCTCTGGAGCGGAGGGTGCCCCGCCCGGCCCGACGGGGCACCGGCGTGACCGAGACGGGTTCGGCCACGGAAAGCCTGAGTTCGCGAAAGATCGGCCTCCGACGTCGTGTGGGAATCGCGTGGGAATCTCCGCGACGGCGGGAACTGATTCCCCGGAAAACGCGATCAGAGCTTTCACGGACGCCGCGAAAATTCTCATGCGAACCGTCGTTCTCCCCGAAGCGCTTCGACACCGTGGGGACCAATGGAACGTTGAAGCCCGCCCGCATTTCCCGGGCAACCACCCGCCCCCGATCCCCGTCTCCTCGCCGCCCCGACGTTCTCGTCGCCGACCCGCCACCGAGTGCCGGGCACGCCGGAGCGTGGCAGGGCCGATCCGTCTCGCCGGTCACCTGGCCACCAACAGCAACTTCAGCAAGGCCCTTGACACGGAGGCGTCGCCCGCCAGAACCTTTGGCAACGTTGTCATGCCGTTGGGGGCAGGAGCGCGGGGGGCAGGTCCGGTCGCGCTGCCGGCGGTTCTTTTTTCGATGGGACTTCAAGTTCATGACAGATCAGTCGGGTACGCCGCGTCATCCTTCGCGGCGGTCCATCGTCACCACGGGGTCCGCTCTGCTGGCCTGGCTGGGCCCAGGAGCCGCGTTCACCACCACGCCCGCCGCGGCGACCGGCGCCGCCGCACCGGGCGCACCGGCGGCACCGGCCGAACTCGCCCTGTACCGCCCGGTGTCCGCGTCCTCGACGGCCTACGCCCCCACCCCCGCCTCCTTCGTGGTGGACCGGCTCGGCAGTCGCGGCGTCCGCGGCAGCGGCTGGCGGGCCGAGGACGGCGACCCGCAGTGGATCGCGGTCGACCTCCAGGCCGTGTGCGAGGTCGACCGCATACGCCTCACCTTCGAGGCGGACGCCTCCGACCCGGTGTTCACCCCGCCCACCAGCGGAAACCCGCACAGCGGCACCACCGGCAAGGAGATCCAGTCCGCCTACGCGCTGCACTTCGTGCTGGAGACCTCGCTGGATGGCGAGGCGTGGACGAGCGTGTACCGCACCACCGCGGGCACCGGTGGCGAGGTGGACGTCCAGCTTCCGCGCCCGGTGTCGGCACGCCGGGTCCGGATGACCTCGCTCAAGCGCTCCAGCCCCCTGCCGCTGGGCCTCAACGGCTTCGAGGTGTACGGCGTCGCCCAGGGCAGGCGCCCCTCGGTGACGGGCTGGACCGAGTGGGGTACCCAGCACGGGAAGGCACCCCGGCTGACGGTGTCCGACGATGGCACGGTCCCGGTGGAGTCGGGCTGGCGGCTCACCCTCGACGACTGGGCCGGTCAGGACGGGGCCGGGCTGTCCGAGCCGTCCGTCGACACGAGCGGCTGGCTGCCCGCGACGGTGCCGGGCACGGTCCTCGGCTCGCTCGTGGAACAGGGCAAACTGCCCGATCCCGTGACGGGGCTCAACAACCTGCACATCCCTGAGGCGCTGTCACGCCATTCCTGGTGGTACAAGCGGGACTTCGAGCTGCCGCGGGGGCTGCGCTCCGGAGCCGGCCGCCGCGTGTGGCTGGAGTTCGACGGTGTCAACCACCAGGCGGACGTGTGGCTCAACGGCCGCCGTGTCGGTGACCTCACGTACCCCTTCGCCCGGGCCGCCTACGACGTGACCGGGCTGATCACCCGGGACGGCACCAACGCGCTCGCGGTGAAGATCTCGCCGATGCCCGTGCCCGGCAGCCCGGGTGACAAGGGTCCGCTGGGTGAGGCCTGGGTGGACGCGGGCGCCCCGCAGATGAACCTCAACTCCCCGACGTATCTGGCCTCGTCCGGCTGGGACTGGATGCCGGCCGTCCGCGACCGCGCGGCGGGCATCTGGAACCACGTCCGGCTGCGGTCCACGGGGCATGTCGTCATCGGCGACCCCCGGGTCGACACCCTGCTGCCCGACCTGCCCGACGTGTCGGTCGCCGAGCTGACGGTGGTCGTACCCGTCCGCAACGCCGACTCCGCCGACCACCGGGCGACGGTCACCGCCGTGTTCGGCGACGTGCGCGTGTCGCGGGTCGTCACCGTCCCCGCCGGCCAGAGCCTCGACGTCGTCTTCGCTCCCGACGCCTTCCGGCAGCTGCGGCTGCGCAACCCCAAGCTGTGGTGGCCCAACGGCCTGGGCGAGCCCGACCTGCACGACCTGACGCTCACCGTCGCGCTCGACGGCCAGGAGAGCGACCGCCGCACCACCCGCTTCGGCATCCGGCAGTTCGGCTACGAGTACGACGTACCGCTGCCGTTCGCCGCGTCCGAGAACTCGTACACGCAGTCCGTGACCTTCGCGCGCCGGCAGGCGCGGCACGTCCGTGTCAGGTGCCTGACCCGCGCCACCTCCTGGGGCAGTTCCCTGTGGGGTCTGTCGGTGCTCGACAGCTCCCGGCCCGGCACCGACCTCGCCCTGCACGCCGCGGCCGACGCCTCCAGCACCGACGAGGACGGCCACGGTCCGGCCAACGTCACCGACGGCGACCCGGGCACCCGATGGGCCTCCGCCTTCGAGGACGACCAGTGGATCAGCGTCGACCTGGGGGCCGTGCAGTCCTTCGACCGGGTCGACCTCGCGTGGGAGCGGGCCTACGCGAAGTCGTTCGTGGTGCAGGTGTCCGCCGACGGCTCCGAGTGGAGCGATGTGGCGGCGGTCGACAACGGCGCGGTGCCGCTGCCGTTCAACAACGGCAACGCCAGCCTCCAGGTCGAGGACTTCGACCGGCACCGGGCCCGCTACGTCCGTCTCAGTTGCGGGCTGCGCAACACCAGTTGGGGCAACTCGCTGTGGTCCCTGGCGGTCGTCGACCGCTCCGACCCCGGCACCGACCTCGCCCTGCACCGGACGGCCACGGCTTCCACCGAGGAGTCCGACCACCCCGCCGCCCACGCCACGGACGGCGACCCCGGCACCCGGTGGTCCTCGCAGTACGAGGACCACCAGTGGATCCAGGTGGACCTGGGAGCCGTGCACGACGTCGACCGGGTGGCGATCGTCTGGGAGGCCGCCTACCCGAAGACCTATGTGATCCAGGTGTCCGAGGACGGTGACACGTGGACGGACGTCAAGTCGGTCTCCAACACCCCCGACCCGCTGAAGATCAGTGTGAACGGCGTGCGGGTGCTGGCCCGGGGCGGCAACTGGGGCTGGGACGAACTGCTGCGCAGGATGCCGCCCGAGCGCATGGACGCGGCGGTGCGGATGCACCGCGACATGAACTTCACCATGATCCGCAACTGGGTCGGCAGCAGTGACCGGGAGGAGTTCTTCGCGGCCTGCGACCGGCACGGCATCCTGGTGTGGAACGACTTCCCCAACGCGTGGGCCATGGACCCGCCGGACCGTGCGGCCTTCAACTCCCTCGCGCGCGACACCGTACTGCGCTACCGGATCCACCCGTGCGTGGCGGTCTGGTGCGGAGCGAACGAGGGCAACCCCCCGGCCGAGATCGACAAGGGGATGCGCGAGGCCGTCGAGGACCAGGTTCCGGGCCTGCTCTACCAGAACAACTCGGCCGGCGGGATCGTCACCGGCGGCGGTCCCTACGGCTGGGTGGAGCCCGAGAAGTACTTCGACCCGATGACCTACGGCAGCAAGGACTTCGGTTTCCACACCGAGATCGGGATGCCGGTCGTCTCCACGGCGGCCAGCATGCGCAACCTGGTGGGCGACGAGCCGGAGTGGCCCATTCGCGGCGCGTGGTACTACCACGACTGGAGCGAACGCGGTAACCAGGCGCCGCGCAACTACCAGGCCGCCGTGGAGAGCCGCCTCGGCGAGGTGGAGGACCTCGACGACTTCGCCCGCAAGGCCCAGTTCGTCAACTACGAGAACACGCGGGCCATGTTCGAGGCGTGGAACGCGAACCTCTGGGACAACGCGACCGGCCTGATGCTGTGGATGTCCCACCCGGCCTGGCACAGCACCGTCTGGCAGACCTACGACTACGACTTCGACGTCAACGGCACCTACTACGGGGCCCGTTCAGCCTGCGAGCCGCTCCATGTCCAGGCCGATCCGCTGGACTGGCAGGTCATCGCCGTCAATCACACGGCGGCGGATCTGCGCGGCGCCACCGTCAGCGCGCACCTGTACGACCTGTCCGGCCGGGAGCTCGGCAGGAGGCGCACCGCACGGGTGGACGTGGCGCGCGCCACCAAGACCGGCGCCTTCCGGGCCGGCTGGACCGACGACCTGCCCGACCTGCACCTCATGCGGCTGACGCTGCGGGACGCGAGGGGCAGGGAGCTGTCCCGCAACACCTACTGGCGCTACCGGGAACCGGCGGCGATGCGTGCCCTGAACGAGGTACGTCAGGTGAAGGTGTCCGGAGCGATCACGCGGGTGTCCCGGTCGGGGAGCCGCCATGAGCTGACGGCGACCGTACGCAACCAGGGGTCGGCCGTGGCGGCCATGGTGCGGCTGTCCCTGCTGGACGACGGGAGGGACGGGCGCCGGGTGCTGCCGACGCTGTACAGCGACAACTACCTGTGGCTGCTGCCCGGTGAGTCGAGGACCGTGCAGCTGTCCTGGCCGTCCGGGGCACTGGACTCGCGGCGTCCGGCGCTGCGGGTGGAGGCATACAACAGCCGGGCCGTCACGCTGCACGCGTGACGCCTCGCCCCGGTTCCGGCGGATCACGCCGGAACCGGGGCGTTCGCCCGGCTCTCCCGGTTGCCGGTCGCACCGCGCGGACGCATGCTCGATGTCGAGGGCGGTGTCTTTTGCGCCTCACGCGGAGCGACGCCGTGGCTCGGATCTGTCCGACAGGCAGGACACACGGCGGGAGGCTGTCATGCCTGGGCCCACCCGTCCCGCACCGATGCCGGATGCCGCCCCGTTGGGTCTGGCCGGATTCGGGACCACCACGTTCATGCTGAGCTTCTTCTACGTCGGGGTCGACCCTTCGCTGACTCCGGCGATATTCCCGGTCGCGCTCTTCTTCGGTGGCGTGATCCAACTCATCGCCGGCCTGGTCGAGTTCCGGCAGGGCAGCACGTTCGGCGCCACGGCATTCAGCTCGTACGGCGCCTTCTGGGTCGCCTTCGCGGTATATGGAATGGCCGTCGCTCCGAACCTGCCACCCGACCAGATCCACATAGCGAACGGTCTGTTCAATCTGCCGTGGGCCGTCCTCACCTTCTACTTGACGATCGCCACGCTCCGCATCACGGGTGTGCTGCTGGCGGCCTTCACGAGTGCGACCATCACCTTCACGTTGTTCACCGCCGCGAACTTCGCGCAGTCCGAGGGACTCTTCCAGGTCGCCGGCGGTTTCGGCTTCGTCACCGCCGCGATCGCCTGGTACGCGTCGTTCGCCGGACTGATCAACGGCACCTGGGGCCGGCATCTCGTGCCCGTCTTTCCCGACCCCGGCAAGCGGCTGGCCCACCTGGCGCACCACAAGAGCAGGCCCGGCTCCGTCACCTCCTCCGCGGGCGAGCGCGAACTGCGGTCCGAGGACATCTCCTCAGGACAACAGCCCTGACCGCCAACCGCACGCCGCGTCCACGCACATCACGTCGGGAAACCGCCCGAGCTGATCGTCGCCTGCTCGCGGATCCGGCCGAGACGCGTCGTGCTGACTGGTCACGCGTTCTCCACACGCCCTGCTCAGCATCGGGGCGGTCATCCTCCCTGCCTTGATCGGTTTCGGGCTCGGCGAACATATACGCAAGCGGGGTCAGCACCACCTTTGCGCCCTTGAACTGGCGCCCATGTCCCATGGTTCGGCAGGCAGATCCCATGTCCGCCGCTCTCGCCGCGGTCAGGCACGGCGAATCGAGTCCCGCGCCGACGCGCCGGGTTGTGGGGATTCGGTGTCGATGGCGTGGAGAATTGAATTCCCGCGCCATGATCGAACGGAAATGCCAATTCGGTCGAGACTCGATCGTTGTACATTCAACTTGCCTCGTCCGAAGGCGTGCGGGTAGCTTGCTGAGCGCTGCTCCGACCTGCCAACTCGTGCTTCACGAAGCAGGATTGCATCTTCTTGCCGCGCGGGTGTCGCCAGCACGAATTCTCGTACCGCCGCCCGCGGCAATGCGTCCGGCAAGTGAAGAAACTCGGGGTTTTTCCATGACGACAGAAACAGCGGCACGGCGCAGGCATGCCCTGCGGCGGCGGCCGGTCGTGCTCGCCGCGGCGGCGCTCGCGCTGGCCGGCGCCGTCGCCGTCCCTCTGGTGGCCCAGGCGTCGGGCGACAAGGGCCCGGACGCCTCGGCGTTGCAGAGGGACTTCGCCGACGCGGCGCAGGAGTTCGAGGTGCCCGAGCCGCTGCTGCTGGCGCTGGCCTACCAGGAGTCCGCATGGGACGCGCCGGCCGGGGAGCACAGCACCGGCGGCGGCTACGGACCTCTCCACCTCACGGACGTCACACCGGAGATGCTGAGCGGCGGCGACGCGGGCATGGCGGGCCGCGCGGACGCCGCCGAGGCGGCCGCCGACCCCGCGCTGCACACCCTGCGGGCCGCCGCACGGCTGACGGGGCTGCCGCAGGAGCGGTTGCGCACCGACGCCGCGGCCAACATCCGTGGAGGCGCGGCGCTGCTGGCGTCGTACCAGAAGGAACTCACCGGCGGTACGTCCCCGGATCCGGGCGACTGGTACGGGGCGGTCGCACGCTACAGCCAGGCCGACCGGAGCCAGGGCGCGCGGGCGTTCGCCGACCGCGTCTTCGCCACGCTGAAAAAGGGTGCCGCGCGCACCACCTCCACCGGACAGCGGGTGGCGCTGGCCGGTGACCCCGAGGTCGCCCCGGCCACCGGGCAGGTGTCCGAGCTGCGCCTGGCGCGGACCGAGACGGCCGACACCGAGTGCCCGGCCACCGTGGACTGCACCTTCGTGCCGGCGGCCGCCGCCAACGGGCAGGTCTCCGACCGCCCGGCCAACGGCATCCGGCTCGACTCGATCGTCATCCACGACACCGAGTCGTCGTACGAGTCGGCCATCACCACCTTCCAGACCCCGGGCAGCAGTTCCGCGCACTACGTCGTGCGCTCCTCGGACGGCGCGGTCACGCAGATGGTGCCCACCAAGGACCTGGCGTTCCACGCGGGCAACTACTCCACGAACATGCACTCCCTGGGCATCGAGAACGAGGGCTTCGCGGCACACGGGGCCACCTGGTACACGCAGGCGCAGTACGAGGCGAACGCGGAGCTGGTGAAGTACCTGGCCGCGCGGTTCGGCATACCGCTCGACCGGCAGCACATCCTCGGGCACGACACCTACGCGGGCCCGACGTCGGCGACCGTCTCCGGCATGCACTGGGACCCGGGACCGTCGTGGGACTGGGAGCGTTTCATGGCCCTGATCGGCGCCCCCGTCACCGGAAGGCACGGGGTCGGCGGCGTGGGCAGTGTGATCACCATCGCTCCCGGGTTCGACGACAACCGGCAGACCGTCGAGGTCTGCCCCTCCGACGACCCCACCGGCGCCACCACCGCCTGCACCGACGTGACGCAGGCGTCGAACTTCCTGTACGTGCGCACCGCGCCCAGCAGCGCCGCGCCGCTCTTCGGGGACCAGGCCATCCACCCCGGTGCCGCCGGCACCGACCGCGTCAACGACTGGGGCAGCACGGTCCAGGCCGGCCAGCAGTTCGTGGTCGCGGGCCGGAAGGGCGCGTGGACCGCGATCTGGTACAGCGGCAGCAAGGTTTGGTTCCACAACCCCAAGGGGAGCAACACCGTCCCCACGCGGGGTGACGTGACCGTCGTCCGGAGCGGCCTGACCACCGAGCCCGTACGGGTCTACGGCTCCAGCTACCCCGACGCGGCCGAGTACCCGGCGGGCCTGTCCCCGTCCACCCAGGCGCCCCTGAGCATGTACACCATTCCCCCGGGTCAGGCGTACGTCGCCACCGCACCGGCCGCGCCCACGGACGACTACTTCAAGTCGAGCGGCACGGTCGTGCTCGGCGCGAAGTCCATGTACACGATCCAGTACAACCACCGCACCGCGCTCGTCTACGCCGACGACGTGAACGCCACCGGCCCCGCCAACCCCTGACACGGGCGGAGCGGGCACAGCGGCACCTAGGACCTGACGGGCTCGGGAAGGTTCTGCTCGACCCAGACCGTCTTCCCCCCGTCGGCGAAACGCGTGCCCCACCGGTCGGAGAACCCGGCGGCCAGGAGCAGGCCCCGGCCCCCTTCGTCGGTGGTGCGGGCGTGCCGCAGCCGGGGTGAGGTACTGCTGCCGTCCGTGACCTCGCACGTCAGGGCGTGGTCACGGATCAGGCGCAGGGTCACGGGCGGCTTGGCGTACCGAATGGCGTTGGTGACGAGTTCGCTGGCGATCAGTTCCGTGGTGAACGTCGCCTCGTCCATCCCCCACGTCGTGAGCTGTCCGGCGACGAGCGACCGGGCGGTGGCGACCACGGACGTCTCGCTCGGGAGATCCCATGACGCCACCCGTGCCGGGCCGAGCAGGTGCGTTCGCGCGACCTGGACGACGGCGTCCTCGCGCGGACGTGCCGGGACCAGGGCGTCGGTCAGCATCGCGCACGCCTGGCGTACGGGTCCGCAGAAGCCGTCCAGGAGGGCCGCGACCCGCTCGCCCGCCTGCTCCTGCGGCCACCCCTGGCACAGACCCTGGGTGAACAGGGCCAGCGTCGAGTTCTCCGGAAGGTCCAGGTCGACGTTCTCGAAGGGGCCGCCGGAGCGGCCCAGCGCGGCGCCGGCGGGACGGTCGAGGGCGGCGACGGTCCCGTCCGCGTGCACGACGACCGGCCAGGGGTGACCGGCGCTGGACACCGAGCAGCGCCCCGACACGGGGTCGTAGACGAGGTAGAGGCAGGTCGAGCCGGTCTCGTTCCCGCCCTCGGGCCGCACCGGGTGCTCCGCCGCCCGGCCCCGCTCCGTGCCGGGGGTTTCATCGGTGCGGAGCCGGCGGGCGAGGTCGTCGAGGCGGGCGAGGAGTTCGTCGGGTTCCAGGTCGAGGTCCGACAGCGTGTGCACCGCGGCGCGCAGCCGCCCCGCCGCCGCGGCCGTCCTCAGTCCCCTGCCCTGCGCGCGACCGGCGACCAGGGCCACGCGCGCGCCCGAGAGGGGCACGACGTCGACCCAGTCGCCGCCGGAGCCCGCCTGCACGTACCGGTGCGCGACGTCCAGCGTGTGCTCCGGCGGCATGCGGTCCGGGCGGAGCGCGTGCTGCAGGGCGGCGAGCGCGTTGCGTTCCCGTAGGTATCTGCGCGTGTTGTCGAGGCAGGCGGCGGTACGCAGGGCGAGTTCCGCGGCCAGGGTCAGATCGTCCGGTTCGAACGGCCGGCGCTCGCCGCCGCGGCCGAACAGGGCGAGTCCGAGGGCCCGGTTCTGGGTGACCAGCGGGACGAGCATCATCGAGCGGACCTCGTCCTGGCCGGCCGGCAGTGCGGTCACGGCCTCGCGTCCGACCGCGCCGAGCGGGTCGAGGATGCGGGGTTCGAGATCGGTGAGGACGTCGGCGGCGACGTCGATCGCCGGAAGCGGGGCTCCGGGGGCGGGGTCGGCCCGCGTGCGCACCGGCTCGTCGCGGAACCTCGACGCCGCGCGACGCAGCACGGTGTCCGGTCGCACGGGGCCGGGGTCGAGCTCCTCCCCCGCGAGCACCGGCTCCAGTACCTCGACCGCGATGCAGTCGGCCAGCCCCGGTACGGACACGTCGGCCAGGCCGTGCGCGGTGTCGCGCACGTCGAGCGTGGCGCCGATCCGCGTGCCGGCCAGGGCCAGCACGTTCAGCCGGTCCCGGGCCAGTTGGCGGTCCGTCACGTCGACGGTGGCGTCGGCGACGCCGAGCAGTTCGCCCTGCTTGCTCACGAGGGGGAAGACGGAGGCCGAGTAGACGTGCTCGTGGTCGGGGTCGCCCGGCGGGCGCAGCCGCTTCTCCACCCCGACCGCCGGCCGGCGGGTGGCGAGCACCCGTTCCATCACGCGTTCGATCATGTCCACCGCCGCGCTGGGCCACGCCTCGCTGGGGCGCTTGCCCACGGCCTCGGCGAGCTCGGTGTTCTCCATGCCTTCCGCGGCGGGGTTGAAGCGGATGATCCGCAGGTCGGTGTCCAGGAGGTACAGACCAACGGGCGAGACGGTGAAGAGTGTCTCCAGGAGGGCGTCGTCCAGTTCCGCGACCGGATGGTCTCCGTCCGCGGGTCGCGCCGGGATCGCCGGTGTCGCGGGGGCGAGCGTCATCTCCCACCGCGGCTCCGTGTCACGGACGCGTGCGGGGCGGACCTCCACTCGTGCGGGCCCGACGTCACCGAGCAGGTCCACCACCGGGCGCCCCAGCGCCCCCGCGGCGGGCCGCCCCAGCAACAGTTCGGCGCCGGGGCTCCACCCGACGACCAGCCCCGCGCGGTCCAGGAGGAGGCGGGCCCGGTCCTCCGCCCGGGCCTCCTGGGCGTCGCCACCGCGCCCGGTGGCATGAGGTGCACCCATGGTCTGCAGCTTTCCCTCGCCTCAGAACTCGGTACGCCCCCAGTCTCCTCCGGGTCGACGAACGACGACATCGGAAACCCGCGTCCTCGCCAGGTGACCCCTGTCGTGCCGGAAGCCCACCCTGCTCCGGATGCGCGGCCGCGGCGGACGCAGGACGCTGAAGAGGCAAGCGCGGGGTGGCGGGAACGACCCGTGAGGCAGCGCCATGAACTACCTCCAGCACCCGGGCATCGCGGATGCCCAGGACGAGAGCGAGAGCATCTTCCCGTACCTTGCCGACGATCATGTGGACTGCCTGCGACGCTACGGCGTTCCGGATCGACTGGAGGCCGGGCGGGTGCTGTATCCCCGCGGCGCCCAGGATTTCGACTTCTACCTGGTCCTGGACGGGACGGTCAACGTCTGCCAGCAGGGCAGCCCAGGGGATTCCGACGCGGAGCGGATCATCACCGTCTACGGGGGCGGCCAGTTCACCGGGGAGCTGTCGCTGCTCAACCGGCAGAAATCCCTGGTCGAGGCGGTGGCTGTCGAGAAGACACAGGTGATACGGCTACGACCTGCGCAGTTGCGCCGGGTGATCGCGAACGAGCCCGACCTCGCGCGCATCATCCTCAAGGCGTTCATCCTCCGGCGCCTGCGGTACATCCGCCTGGGGCTAGGAACCGTGGTCCTGGCAGGTCCCCGCACGTCCCGGGAGGTCGTGCGCATCCGCACGTTCCTGGAACGCAACGACTATCCCGTGCACCACATCGACACCGAACTGCCCGAAGCCGGCGGGCTTCTGGACAGCTACGGGGTGAGGCCGTCCGCTCGCTGGCCGGTCGTCGTCTGCCGCTCGGGCACCTATCTGGAGAACCCCTCGATCCCGGAGATCGCCCGGTGCCTCGGCATCGTCGAGGTGATCAGCGACCTGCGGACCGTCGACGTGGCGGTGGTCGGAGCCGGGCCGTCGGGGCTCGCCGCCGCCGTGTACGCGGCGTCCGAGGGCCTCAGCACGGTGGTGATCGAGGCGACGGCCCCCGGCGGTCAGGCGGGCACGTCCTCGATGATCGAGAACTATCTCGGCTTCCCCCTCGGCATCAGTGGCCATGAACTCGCGGCACGGGCGCAGGTCCAGGCGCGCAAGTTCGGCGCCCGCATCGCCATCCCCCGCGCCGTGGAGCACCTGGACTGCGCCACCTCCCCCTTCACGCTGCACCTGAGCGACGGCGAGGCGCTCATGGCGCACACCGTCGTGGTGGCGACCGGCGCCCACTACAGGCGCCTGAGCCTGCCGGAACTCGCCGAGTTCGAGGGGAACGGCGTCCACTACGCCGCGACGGCACTGGAGGGGTCGTTCTGCGCGGACGAGGACGTCTTCGTGGTCGGCGGAGCGAACTCCGCCGGCCAGGCCGCGGTCTTCCTGTCGCAGTTCGCCCGTCACGTCCACATGCTGGTGCGGGGGCCGGGGCTCGCCGAGTCGATGTCCCAGTACCTCCTCACCCGGATCGAGGCGTCCGCCAGGATCTCGGTCCACCCACGGTCCGAGATCACCGCGCTGGAGGGCACGGGGCATGTGCAGTCGGTGCGCTGGCGCGACGACGCCACCGGCACGGCACGCAGGAACCTCACCTCCAACGTCTTCCTGATGCTCGGAGCCGTCCCCAACACGGCGTGGCTCGACGACTGCCTGGAGACGGACTCCAAAGGGTTCGTGCGCGTGGGCGGCGAGGTGTCGGACACCTCCGGCTACTCGTCGGGGAGTGGTCCGCTGGGGATGGAGACCAGCGTCCCGGGCGTCTTCGCGGTCGGCGACGTACGGGCGGGCTCGGTGAAGCGGGTGGCTTCCGCAGTGGGAGAGGGATCGATCGTGATCTCCCAGATACACCGAACGCTCGCGGCCAGGTCGAACGGCGGACGGCCCGGGCAGTAGCGGGCCTCGGGACACCGGTCCGGCCGGATCGTGGCGCGGAACCCGTCGCCTACCTCAGAAGTCAGGGCGGGGCGGCCGGCGAGGACCACTGACAGGCCACGGCGCGACGGTCAGGTGCGGTGGCGGAGGGTAAGAGTCCAGGTGTCCACCGTGTACAGGCTGGGCTTGTCCGCCCGCGGTACGGAGACGACCGCGGTGACCCGGTCACCGTCCCGGCGCAGCCCGCGCCGTGTCGGCCCGCCCACGTCCTCGGGCGCTCCCGTGAGTTCGGCGAGGACGACGCTGTCGAGCCCGCGGCCCACCGCGCGGACCACGGTGCCGTCGAGGACCAGGATCGTGCCGTCGCGCAGAACCAGCGGCTCGGGCGGCAGCGGATCCGTCAGGCGTGGACCACGTTCGACGACGCCGCCGGGGAGCAGTCGGACGACGCTGCCCTTGGTCGGCCGCCGGCGGTCGGCCTCGACGACGCGCAGACCGGTGCCGACGACGTAGTGGCCGAAGGAGCGCCACGCGTCGGTCCGGGTGCCCTCCCGGTCGTACGCCCAGGTGTCGAAGAAGTCGTAGCCCTCCAGCCCGAGTACGAAGCGGCCGCCTCCGAGCGCCGCGCCGCTCCGGCCGCGCAACTCGGCCACGAGCCGCCCGTCCGCGAGGTCGAGCAGCAGCGCGGGGCCGAGGTTGCCCCAGGGCGTGTACTCCAGCGAGTCCGTGGTGACGAGCGCGCGGTCGCCCGACAGGTGGGCGGCGTTGGGGCGGCCGGCACACCGGTAAGTCCAGCGGGTGCGCCCGGTGGAGTCGACGCAGCTGACCGATCCGACCTCCCCGACGAGGCGCACGTCGTCCCGGCGCCCCAGCGGGTCCTTCGGCCACCATGCCGGTGCGAGGGGCGACTCGCCCACGGTGCGCCGGTGCTCCAGCACGTCGGCGCTCCATGCGGCGGCGGTCCCGCCCCCGGCTTCCCCGCTCGTCCCCCGCCTCGGCATGGGCGTGATCGTAATGCCGGACGGCGAGCCGCACGAGTCCCGTGTCACCGGTCGTCCGGCGCGGGTCGCCCGCTGCGCCGCCCGCTCTCAGCCGGCGCTCGCCCAGGCGTCGGGGCGCGGGGCCAGCACGGCGGAGACGACGGCGCGGGACGAGGTGAGGACATCGGCCACGAACCGCAGGCGTCCGACGCCGAGTCGGCGCAGCGCGGGACCGTGGTCGGCGGCGACGACGAGGGAGACCGCGAGCAGCAGGAGCCGCCACAGCGACATCACCGGTCGGCGCGTGGGGCGGGGCAGCTCCGCCACGGAGGCGTGCAGGCGCTCGCAGTGGAACGGGACATGGCGTTGTTCGTCGGCGAGGATCCGCCCCGCGACATCCGAGGTGAGCGGGTCGTCGGTGCCGTCGCGCAGCGCTCGGTAGTAACGCAGTGCCACCACTTCCGCGATCATCAGCACCAGCAGCTCCATGCGCAGGCCCATCAGACGTCGCAGCTCGACGAAGACCGTGTCGCTCCAGTGACCGCTCAACGTCGGCACACCGCCCGCCGCCAGCAGCCCGGCGAGCAGGCGCGCGTGGTTCTGCTCCTCGGCCACGAAGAGCCGTACCGCCTCGGCGTAGTCGCGGTCGCCGGCCTCGTCCGCCTTGGCGACGAGGTTGTCGCCGTCACCGTCCTCGCCGACCTGGAAACGCTGGACGCCGGCCCACACCGCCGGATGCAGGGTCGCTCCTTGCCCCCAGTCCGGGTCGCCCTGTTCCCGTCTGCGCTCGCGCTCGTCCTCGAACCGCCGTGTCCACTTGGCGAAGTCTGCGGTAGGCACCCGGTGTCCCCTCTCCGGGGCACAGCGGCCGCCGCGCCCCGGAGAGGGACGACGCCGCTGGATGTCGAACCGTTCCACTGCGACGTTACGGTGACCTCGCCGTCGCGGGGCGGCTACGTTCCGGCACGACCATGGAGGGGCACGACTCGACAAGCCTGGGGGAGAGATGAAACGGCACTACAGACTTGGCGTGGCGGCGGGGACCGGAGCGGCGGCGCTGCTGCTGCTCTCCGGATGCGCCGCCCCGACCGACTACAGCGAGATCGTCACGTTCACCGACAAGCACGGCCGGGCATGCACCGCGGCGGTGGTGGTCGACCAGGAGCAGAACCAGGGCGACGACTACGAGGTCGCCAGCCTGGACTGCGAATACCCCCCGGAGGGGCGCACACCCGGACCCACCCAGTACTCACCCATGCCGGAGCGGAACACGAAGTGACCCAGGCGGCCCCGGCCGCCCCCTCCTGGAACTCATGGCACTGCTTTTCGTCGCGGCAAACCGGCGCTCGGTGCGTTCGGGCGAAGGAGCGCGCCGGTGTGTGAGCCGGCGTGCCTCCGGGCGCCGTTCGTCGCGTGGTCCGCGCGGACAGGCTGTTCTCGGCGCGACGAGAACAGAGAGAGGTGCGCTTGTGGCCACCGAGTTCCAACGCATCAAAGTCCAGGCGATGTTCGACGCCTTCGACGCGGACGGCAACGGCTATCTGGAGGAGAGCGATTTCCGGGCCCTCGCCGCCCGCTGGCGTGGACTGCCCGCGGTGCGGTCGGACGGCGACCTTGCCGAGCGGGTCGAGAGCGTCATGATGGGGTGGTGGGACAACCTGGCGGCCACCTCGGACACTCCGGAGAACGCCCAGGTCGACATGGACAAGTTGATGACCGTGGTGGACCGGCTGCCGTCCATGCCCGAGGCCGTCATGGCCACCGCCGACACCATCTTCGACGCCGTGGACGAGAACGGCGACGGACACATCTCCCGGAGCGAGCACCGGCAGCTGATCGACACCTGGCACGGCCGGAGCATCGACACCGCGGACGTCTTCGACCGTCTCGACGCCGACGGTGACGGCTTTCTGGAACGTGAGCAGTTCGCCGTGCTGTGGACCCAGTTCTGGCTCAGCACCGACCCCGCCGACCCCGGCAACCTGATGTGCGGGCCGCTGCGCGCCTGACCCTGGTGCGTGCGGGGGGCCGACCCTAGGGTCGCTCCCCATGGTCCCCAACTTCAACGATCACTACCATCCGCTGTTGCTGCAACAGGTGCCGGACGGGGCGCGCACGGCGCTGGACGTCGGGTGCGGCACGGGGCGGTTCGCCCGGCTGCTCTCCCGGCAGGGGCTGGTGGTCGACGCGGTCGACCGTGACGCGCGTGTCGTCGAGGCGGCACGGGCGGCCGGCGGCGGTCCTCGCTACCGCCGGGCCGACGTGCGTGAGGAGCACCTGCCCGAGTCGCGCTACGACTTCGTCTCCTGCGTCGCCAGCCTCCACCACATGCCGTTCGACACGGTGCTGACCTTGAGCAAGTCCCTTGCTCCGGGGGGCGTGCTGGCGGTGCTCGGCCTGTATCCCGTCAGAACGGTGACCGATTTCGTGTGGGCGTTACCGGCGTTGTCCCTCCTCCAGGCGCATCGGGTGGCGGGCCGGGGCCGATCCGGTCCGTCCGTGCAGGCGCCGATCGTGTGGCCGCCGCCGCTGACGTACGACGAGACGCGCGCCGCATCCGCCCGCCTGCTGCCCGGATCCACCCTGCGCCGGCTGCTGTGGTGGCGGTACCTTCTGGTGCACCGGGCGTGACGGAGTGCGGGTCGACCTCGCCTTGCACCTGACGAAGGCGGAGACGATGACGACCGAGGCCCACCACGTCGACCAGGAACTCGTGCGGGCCGCGGCGGACGTCGCCCGCACCCGCTGCCGGGGAGACAACCACACCGTGGCGGCCGCCGCTCGCGCACGGGACGGACGGATCGTCACGGCGGTGAACGCCTACCACTTCACGGGCGGCCCCTGCGCCGAGATGGTCGTCATCGGCGCGGCGGCCGCACAGGGCGTCCAGGAGCTGGACACGATCGTCGCCGTGGGCGACCGCGACCGCGGGGTCCTTCCCCCGTGCGGTCGGTGCCGTCAGGTCCTGCTCGACTACTTCCCCGGCCTCGGGGTCGTCGTCGGCCGGGGTGACCGCCTGCGCACGGTCCCCATCTCCGACCTGCTGCCCGAGAGCTACGTCTGGGCGGACCACCAACTCGACGCCGGGCAGGCGGAGTAGACGGGCGGGGCCGACTCAGCGGCACCGCAGGACGAGAAGCGCCGCATCGTCGCTGTGCCCCACGGTCCGGGCGGACGTGATGAGTCTGTCGGCCGTCTCCTCCATGCCCAGACCGCCGCGCAGGGCCTCCGCCGCGAGGGCGCCCACGTGGGCCAGCCCGTCGTCGAGGGGGCGGTTCGGCCCCTCCACCAGACCGTCGGTGAGCAGCACGAGAAGGCCGTCCCGCGGCAGCGTGAACTCGACCGTGGGGTATTGCGCGTGCGGCAGGACACCGAGGACGGTGCCCCCGGCGATCTCCCGCGCGCCGTGGGAGCCGTCGACGCGCGCCCACACGAAGGGGATGTGACCCGCGCGGGCCGCTTCGATCCGGCCGTCGTGCGGGCTGTACCGCAGGAAGCTGCAACTGACGAAGGTGGGCACTCCCATCTGCACGAGGAGGTCGTTGGTGCGGGCCAGCACGGTGCCCGGGTCCGGCTCCAGTGACGCGAACGCCCGGATCGACGTGCGGACCTGCCCCATGACCGCGGCGGCGTCGACGTCATGCCCCTGGACGTCACCGATGACCAGCGCGACCGAGCCGTCGCCCAGCGGAAAGGAGTCGTACCAGTCGCCGCCGACGTCGAGACCGCGCCGTGCGGGGACGTAGCGCGCCGCGGTCGCCACGCCGGCAATCGAGGGGGTGGGCGGCGGAAGCATGCTGTTCTGCAGGGCGCGCGCCAGGTCGAGTCGCGACTGCTGGAGCCGGATGCGTTCGAGTGCCTGCCCGGCGAGAGAGGCGAGCGTCCGCATGAGGACGCGCACGTCGGGCGGTGGCATGTGATCCGTGTCGAAGAGGACGCCCCAGCCTCCCGTGGGCCGGCCGCCGGACCCGAACGGCATGAGGGCGCCCGACCGGGCGGCGGGGAACCTCCGGAGGAAGCCGAGTCCCGCCGGCCACCGCAGCGCGTACTCCTCCCGGCTCTCGGTGAACTGGGGTTCGCCGGTCAGGACGGCGTGTGCCAGAGCCCAGGGCGCCGTGAGGGGCAGACCGTCCATGGCCTCCCGGTACCAGGGGTCCACGTCGAGGTAGGCGGGTATCGACATCCTGCCGTCCTTGACGAAGGCCAGGAAGGTCCGCGTACCGCCGAACGCCTCGGCCACCTCGTCGACGATGATCCGGGCGAACTCCTCCTCGGTGGTGGCCGCGATGAGCGACGCCGCGATCCCGGCGATGCGCGCCCCCCGTTCCCGCTCGACCTCCAGTAGGCCCGCCAGTTCGTCCCAGCCCTCCGCCGCGGGTCCGCTCTCGCGGACCACCCCGATCTGGAACCGCTCACCGTCGGCACCGCGCTGGAACCGCCCCGCGCGTCCGGCCAGGCACCGCCAGCCACCGCCCGGGGAGCGCACGCGGTACTGGGTCCAGGGCTGGTCGGTCCTTCCCGCGAGCGGGTCGTCGGCCAGCAGCCGGCGTACATGGCCGACGTCCTCGTCGTGGACCCATGAGAGCAGCGCGTCGACGCACACCTCCGTCAGCGGCGGCAGTCCGAACAGCGAGGGCGTGGGACTCACGTAGGCGAGCCGCTGCCGGGACGGCGAGTAGGCCCACAGTCCCGTGCCGCTGAGACGGCCGACGGCGCTCAGGGTCTCGGCGAGGCGGGTCGTCTCGCCGCGGAACTCCACTTCGGTGAGCCGAAGGGCGTGCCGGCCGACGGCCCGGACCTCCACCAGCAGCCTCTCGGCCGAGAGGGCGCGCGCACCCGAAGCGTGCAGGCCGATCACGGCCGGGTGCGGCACCGTGAGGGAGGCGACCAGACGCCAGTCGATGTCCGAGGCGGCTTCGCACTCCAGGAAGTCGCTGAACGCGGCACCCTCCACCGCGGCCGCCGAGGCACCCAGGCGGCCCGCCATGGCCGTGTTGCACCAGCGGATGACGCCACGCTCGTCCAGCTCCAGCGCGGCCCGCTGAGCGATCTCCCCGTGGTGGGGTGGCGTGAGCAGTGCCACGGCGGCTCCGATCCTCCGGCAGTACCGCTTCACGGTCCCGTCGGGCCGACCGGATGTCCGGCAGGCCGACCCGTCCGGTCGGGCATGATCACTCGCCGCCCTTGTCGCGGTGGCCGGCGGCGATCAGCTCGGCCGCCCGCTCCGCGATCGCGTAGACGACCGCGTTGGTGTTCGCGGAGGGGATCAGGGGCATGACGGAGGCGTCCGCCACGCGCAGTCCGGCCACGCCGTGCACGCGCAGATCGGTGTCCACGACGGCGTCGCCGTCACCGCCGATGCGGCAGGTGCCCGCGCTGTGGCTGTACGTCTTGAGGTTGCTGCGCAGACAGGCGCGCAGCTCGGCCTCCCCCGTCAGCGCGGGGCCCGGCAGGACCTCTCTGGAACGCCACTCCCGCAGCGCCTCGGAGTCCCCCACTTCGCGCGCCGCCCGCAGCCCGCTGACCATGACGTCCAGATCCCGGTCGTCGTCGTAGAAGCCGGGGTCGATGAGCGGAGGCGTCCCGGGTGCCGGCCCGGCCAGTCGCACACTCCCCCGGCTGTACGGGGTCATCAGCGCGCACAGGATGGTGTATCCCTCCCCGGCCTCCGGTCCGGGCAGGCCTTCGGCGCGCAGGGGCACGTCGACGAGCTGCAGTTGCAGGTCCGGGCCGCCCAGGTGCGGTGCGCTGCGCAGGAAGCCCTGTACCTCACCGTGGTTGTTCACGCCCGGGGGCACGGCACGCGCGGACTCGTACACGACGCCGGAGACGGGGTGCTCCTGCAGATTGGCGCCGACGCCGGGCAGATCCACCGTGACCGTGACGCCGGACTCCCGCAGGTGCTGCGCGGGTCCCACGCCGGACAGCAGCAGGATCTGCGGGGAACCGACCGCTCCCGCGCAGAGCACCACGTCCCTGGCCGCGCGGGCGACGACGGTGTCGCCCGCGCGGGCGTACTCCACGCCTTCGCATCGTCCCCGTCCGTCCAGGAGGACCCGGAGCACGAGCGCGTCGGTCACGATGTCCAGGCGGGGCCGATCGGCGGCGGGCTCCAGGTATCCGCGCACGGCGTCCTGCCGTCTCCCCTCGGCGATGCTCAGGTCACCCCACCCGAAGCCCTCGTCGAGGCCGGCGGTGAGGTCCTGCACCTCCCGGTGGCCGGCGGCGAGCGCGGATCTCAGGAACGCCTCGGCGACCGGGTGCCGTCGCTGTGCGGGGCCGACGCGCAGGGGGCCGTCCGTGCCGCGCACGGCGGGGTCCCGGCCGACGACGCCCGTGACGTTCTCGCTGCGCATGAAGTACGGCAGCAGGTCGTCGTATCCCCAGCCCGGCGCGTCGCCCTTGTCCCAGGCGTCGTAGACCGAGCGGTGGCCGCGCAGGAAGTTCATGGCGTTGATGGCCGAGCTGCCTCCGAGCCCGCGTCCACGCGGCCATGGCACCTGTCTGCCCCCGGCCGCCTGCTGCGGCACCGTCGTGTCCGCCCAGTCGGCCTCGGTGCCCTGCAACGTGGGCCAGGCGGACGGTGCGGCGACCGCCTGGGGCTGTTCGCGGCCGCCGGCCTCCAGGAGGCACACACGGACATCGGGATCCTGCGACAGGCGCGCTGCCAGCACACACCCCGCCGTCCCGGCGCCCACGACGAGGTAGTCGTACTCATCCGGCGAAGACATCTGGCACCTCTTCGATCCCTCGGTCAGTGCGCGGTCTCGGCGGCGCGGCAGGTGAGGCAGATGAGCCGGCGCGTCGCGTGCGGGCTGGTGTGCGGGCCCAGGTCGACGGGCCGGCGGATGTCGGTCTCCGTGATGTGGGCGTGCTCGCCGCAGGTGATCAGTCCGCATGCCGTGCAGACGCCGATGCCGCCGATGCTGTCGCGCCCTTCCTGGGCGCAGTCGAAGCAATACATAGCTGATTCCGCAGGTTCCGGTGACTCTGTGAACAGTGCTTCCGGCTGGGGGAATTGGGGAGATCCAGCGTCTCCCGAGGCAACTGACCGCCGGTATGGCTCCCGGCGGCGCGCCGACCCGCGCAGCCGACTTTTTCATACTACCCATCTGATGACATACGTCACCAGATAGCTCCGGAATCTCGCAGAATGGGACAAAAACCTTATACGGGCCGGTAACGCCGCGCACTCCGACGCTCGTTGCGCGACCGTTCCGCCGCCGCCCTCACTCGGGCGCACCCCACCCGGCCACGGCCTCGAAGAGAAGGAAACCCTGGTCCACCAGCTCGTCACCGGACACCCGCAGGGTGCCGTCCACCCAGTTCATCAGCAACTGGCCGACCCCGCCGACGATCGCCACGGACATCGCCGTCGTGTTGATCCGAGGATCCACGTGGCTTTCTCGCAGGAGGGCCTCCACCAGCGCGCTCATCCGGCGCAGCCCCCGCCGTCTCACCTCGGCCGTCAGGGGACCCGCGCTCAGCGCCTCGACGAACTTCACCCTGCTCTTGCGTGGATCGGCCGTCGTGGTGCCGACGAGGGCCTCGATCATCTCCCTGGCACGCTCGCGAGGCGGTCGCCGCGTCTCGACGCACGCGGCGCATGCCGTCAGCTGCTCTTCCCAGATGTCCCCGACGATCGCCGCCATGACGTCGTCCAGGGACGCGAAACTCTCCGCGAAGTACCGATCCTGCAGTCCCGCGTGCCGCAGCAGCGCCCGCACCGACGTCCGGGCGTAGCCCTGGGTCGAGAACAGCTCGACCGCGCTCTCGATGAGGCGCTGACGCCGCACGACGATGCGCTGCTCGGCCGTCATGCCCCCATAGACCCTCATGCCACGTCACCCTTCCTGGCGCACGGCAACGCGTCCGTCCGGTGCTCAGCCAGGCGACACATACTTACCGACATATTACATATCTCGCACATAAGTCCCCAGCCGAGGCAACCCGGACCGAAGCCTCGGCCGGGGACTTACGCACAGGTCAGGCGGTGTCCGGAGCAAGCGGGCGGGCACCGCGCTCAGATGCTGAAGCGCTCCTTGGCCAGCAGGGGGCGGACGCGTGAGCGGAAGCCACCGGTGCGGAAGGGGCGTTGGAGCAGCCCCGGACGCAGGTGCTGGGCAAGGGCCGCGGCGATCATGCCCTGGTCCAGGGCGAGGACGAAGTCGCTCACCCGGCCCGTCGCGGTGTTCACGGAGTCGCGGAAGCCGTACCGGTCGTCGTACGCGCCGAAGTCGCGGTCGAGGGCGCCGAGGTTGGCGAGGGCCGCGTCACGGGCGAAGGGCAGGGCGAGGAAGGAGGCGTGCGGGGTGACCACGCCGAGGGAGTGGTAGCCGTCCTCCTGCATCCCGAGCGCGTCCACGCCGTACTCGCGGTAGCCGCCCTCGGGGACGTTGGCCGGCGAGAACCCCCAGTAGCCGTACCCCGACTCCAGCAGGCCGTGGTCGATCTGGCCGCGCACGTAGCGCCGGTGCGTGGTGCCCCAGGAGTGCGGGGACCATGCGGGCTCCGGGACGAACAGCGGCACCATCAGCGCCTCGAACATGGAGCCGCCCCAGGTGGGGACGACCTTGCGGCCCCGGTGGGTGTAGTGGCCCTGCCAGACCCGCACGCCGTCCAGGGTGACGTACGCGCCCTGCGGCTCCTGTTCCTGCCCCATGCCCGGCAGGAGGGTGCGGAAGAGGTGCCAGTAGTGCTCCGTGGGGAGCGAGCCGTCGGCGATGCCGAGGTAACTCGCCATGCGGGGCTCCGTGTTGAGGGCGCCGTAGTGGTGGCCGGTGGGTTCGCCCTTGCCCGGCTTGTCGGGCCAGTAGCCGCCGCGCAGCTGGCCGGGGCCCGCCACGGGGTCGGCCGGGTCGTAGGGGGTGTAGTAGTAGGACCAGTCGGCGTCGGAGAGCAGGCGTGCGATACGCGGGCGGAGCGCGGGGGCGGCGTCGGCGGCGATCAACAGGCCCGTGACCAGCCAGGCGTTGTCGACGCTGGAGAGGAAGGGCCGGACCGGGTCGCCGGTCTCGGGCCAGGTCGTCAGGAGTGAACCGTCGTGGGCGTCGTACCAGTTGAACCAGAAGCCGTGCGCGCGTTCCAGCCGCTCGACCGCGGCGAGGGTGTGGGACAGGCGCCGGCGCATGACGTCCGGCGAGATCACTCCGAGGCCGGCCGCCGCCACGGTGGACCACAGTCCGCAGCCGATGTTGGTGGGTGAGGTCTGGGCCGAGGGGACGGGGGTGCCCGTGCCGCTGACGTCGATCTTGTCGGCGGTCAGCCCGAAGTCCGTGGTCATCGCCTGGAGAGAGCGGTACGTCGCCTCGAACCAGGTACGCAGCGGGGCCCCGTCGGCGGGCGCGTGCCCGGCCGGGGTCGCGGCTGCCGCCGGGTACGGGGCGCCCAGGGCTGCCGCCGAGGCGGCGGCCGCGGTGGCGGTGGTGAGGAAGGTGCGACGGTTCATGCGGCTCCAACTCCCGGGAGGTGGGTGGGCAGGCGGGGGTCTGTGGGGCGGCGGTGGGTGGGGCAGGCGGGGGCTGACTGTCGGGGGCGTCGCGCGCAGGCCGGGGGGCTTCTGGGTCGGTGGTGTCGAGCGGTGCGGCTGGGCGGACGCGGGGTTCTTCCGGCGGTGGAACGTCGTGTCGTGCCGTGAGGCGGACGCGGGGTCTCTTGGCGGTGGAACGTCGTGCCGTGCCGTGAGGCGGACGCGGGGTCTCTTGGCGGTAGAGCTCGTGCCGTGGCGCGAGACAAGTGAGGGCGGCTGTCGGGGGCGTGTCGTGGTGGTGCTGGGGATGGGGGTGCGGGAGCCGGTAGGTGTCAGGGGGCCACCGGCTCCCGGTCGAGGGGCCCGGCGGGAGCCGGGCGGGTCAGCGTGCGGCGCGGGGCAGTTGCCGGGTGCGGCCGAGGCCGCCGAGCCAGACCGCGGACGGCTTGGGCGTGCGCTCGAAGGTGACCGGGTCCACGGCGATCAGGCCGAAGGTGGGGCGGTAGGAGCCCCATTCGTAGTTGTCGAGGGCGCTCCAGGCCAGGTAGCCCTGGACGTTGAGGCCGTCCTCGATGGCCGCCGCGACCTCCTGGAGGGCACCGGCGTAGTAGTCGGCCCGGCGGGTGTCGTCGGCGGTGGCGATGCCGTTCTCGGTGACGATGAGCGGCATGCCGGGGCCGGCGACGTCGGCGGTGTGCCGCAGGGCGTGGCCGACGGCCGCCGGGTAGTACTCCCACTCGGTGAGGGTGCGCTCGGCGTCCTCGGAGGCGGCGATGGGGCCGTCGGCACCGATCCTGGTGCGCGTGTAGGACTGGACGCCGATCCAGTCGTCCCCGCGCGCGGCCTCGATGAAGACGTCCTCACGGGGGTGGCGGTAGGCGGCGGTGACGTCCTCGGCGCCGGGCAGGGCCTGGTAGACCTGGTTGGCGATCGTCCAGCCGACCTGGATGGCGGGGTCGACGGAGCGGACCGCCTTGACGGCCGCGTGGTGCGCGGCGATGACGGCGTGGGTGGTGTCCTCGTCGGGGGTGGGCAGTCCGGCGGGCGGGAAGCCCTGGTCGCCGGCCTTGGCGGCGCCCGCCATGACGGCGATCATGTTGGGTTCGTTGATGGTGCAGACGTGCCGGACGCCGTCCGCGATGATCGGCGCGCAGTGCTCGACGTAGCGTGCGAACAGTTCCACCGCCGCGTCGGCCGTCCAGCCGCCGAGGTCCTCGAACCACTGCGGCACGGTGAAGTGGTGCAGGGTCACCATCGGGCGCAGGCCGCGGGCCAGCGCGCCCTCGACCATGCGCCGGTAGTGGGCGATCTCGGCCCGCGAGAAGGTGCCGCGCACGGGTTCGACGCGCGCCCACTCGACGCTGAACCGGTAGTCGGTGAAGCCGAGTTCGGCGAGCAGGTCCATGTCCTGCGCCCAGCGGTGGTAGCTGTCGCAGGCGTCCAGGCTCGGTTCCGCGATGCGCGCCGCCGGGTCGTGTTCCTTCCGCCACCAGTCGCTGTTGACGTTGTTCCCCTCGATCTGGTGGGCGGCGGTGGAGGCGCCCCACAGGAAGTGGTCGGGGAAGGGCAGGGAGGTACGCGTCATCGTCCGTTTCTCTCTGGTGGGGGTGAGGGTGGGGCGGGGCCGGCCGGGGGCCGGCGGCGTCACTTGAGTCCGGCGGTCGCGATGCCCTGGGTGAAGTGCCGCTGGAGCACCGCGAACACGAGCAGCACCGGCAGCACGATCAGCAGGGAGCCCGCCATGAGCATCCCGTTGCCGCCGCCGACCGTGCGGTTGGGGTCGTTGGCGAAGGTGGCCAGGGCCACCGGCAGCGTGTACTTGCCGGGGTCGTTGGTCGCGATCAGCGGCCAGACGAAGTTGTTCCACGAGCCCAGGAAGGTGAAGATCGTCAGCGTGGCGAGGGCGGGCTTGACCAGCGGCATCACGATGCGCCAGAAGATGTACCACTCGCCGGCGCCGTCGATCCTGGCCGCTTCGAGCAGTTCGTCGGGGATCGACTGCATGAACTGGCGCATCAGGAACACCCCGAAGGCGCCCGCCGCGAAGGGCAGCACCAGGCCCGCGTACGTGTCGATGAGGCCGAGCTTGGTCATCAGCACGTACAGCGGCAGGATCAGCAGGTTGCCGGGCACCATCAGCGCGGCCAGCACGACGCCGAACACCTTGGACCTGCCGCTGAATTCGAGCTTGGCCAGCGCGTAGCCGAGCATGGAGCAGAACAGCAGGTTGCACAGGGTGACCAGGACCGCCACGATCAGCGAGTTCATGAAGTGGCGTGGCATGTCGAGCCGGTCGAGCAGGTCACCGAAGTTGCCCAGCGTCCACTCGGTGGGTATCCACACCGGCGGGCTCGCCGTGAGGTCCCGCTTGGTCTTGAAGGCGGACAGGGCCATCCACAGGAACGGGGCCGACATGACCAGCAGTCCGAGGGAGGCGACGGCGTACAGCAGCGGCGTGCGGACCCGTCCCGGGCGTCGGCGTCGCGCGGGGGCCGGTGCCGTCGGCGTGGGCACCTTGCGAGGGGCTGCCGTGGGGGCGCTCATCGGGTGTTGTCCTTCAGCAGTCGGAGCTGGAGCACCGTGACGCCCATGATCACCACGAACAGCACGTACGCCATGGCGCTCGCGTAGCCCATGTGGAAGAAGTTGAAGCCCTCCCGGTACATGTCCAGGGAGACGGTCAGCGTGGCGTCGGACGGGCCGCCCTGGGTCATCACGAACGGCTCCTCGAAGACGTTCAGATAGCCGATGGTGGTGATGACGGTGGCGTAGAGCATGGTGGGGCGCAGCAGCGGCACGGTGATGCGCCGCAGTTCCTGCCAGGCACCCGCACCGTCGAGCCGGGCCGCCTCCCGTACGTCGGTCGGGATCGCCTGGAGTCCGGCGATGAAGAGCACCATCACGGTGCCGAGGTTGCGCCACACCGCCATCGCGATGAGCGAGGGCATGGCCCATGTCTCGGAGCCCAGGAAGTCCGGTGCGTTGGTGCCCAGTTCGGTGGCGAGGCCCGCGACGAGGCCGTCGGAGGGGTCGAGGACGAACCGCCAGACGACCGCGACGGCGACGATGGCGGTCACGACCGGCGCGTAGAAGCCGACGCGGAAGAACGTACGGGCGCGGTCGATGCCGTTGTTGAGCAGCACCGCCACCAGCAGTCCGAGCAGGACGGTGACGGGCACGCCCACGACCACGAAGTAGGCGGTGTTGAAGAGCGCCGTGCGGAACTTGTCGTCCGCGAAGAGTTCCACGTAGTTGTCGAGGCCGACGAACTCCGCCTCCAGCGGGCGGGTGACGTGGCGGGCCCCGAAGTCGGTGAAGCTCATCAGGAGCGTGGCCACGATCGGGAAGAGCATGAAGACGGCGAACAGCGTCAGGAAGGGGGCCGAGAACAGCCAGCCGTGCAGGTTGTGCCGGCCCGCTGGACGTCGTCCGCGAACACCGCGCGGGGGCGTGCCGGCGGGCCGGGTCTTCTTCACCGCGGACGCCTGGTCGGCGGCCGGTCCGGTCGCGAGTGGCATACCGATTACTCCACGAGCCCTTCGATCTCCGACTGCGCCTTGTCCAGGGCGGCCTTCGCGGAGGACTTGCCCTGGGTGACCGACTCGATGGCGGAGTCCACCTTGGAGGTGATCTCGGTCAGCCGCGGCTGGGAGGGCGGCGTCTTGGCGGTGTCCATCTGCGCGCGCCAGACCTTGAGGCCGGCGTCGGAGGCGAGCTCTCCCGACTCCCACGCCGCCTTGTGGGCGGGCAGGTCGCGGGTGCGCCGGTACCAGTCGGCCTGACCTGCGGCGTCCGTGAGGTACGTGATGAACTCCTTGGCGGCGGCCTTGTGGTCGCTGTCCGCGGACACGGCGAGGCTCGATCCGCCGGCCATCGACACCGAGGCGGTGTCAGCCGGTACGGGGGCGACGGCCCACTTGCCCTTGATGTCCGGGTAGTTCTCGTCGAGCAGGGACATGATCCACGGTCCGCCGAAGAACATGGGGACGGCGCCGCTGTTGAAGTCCTTGGTGACGTCGTAGCCGGGCCGTACGGACTTCTCGCTGAGCCCCTTGGCGAAGAGACTGCCGTACGTCTCCAGGGCCTTGACCGCCTCGGGGCTGTTGACGACGGCCTTGCCGTCCTCGGTGAGGATCTCGCCGCCGGAGGAGTACAGGAACGGGTAGAAGCTCTGCACCGTGTCCAGTCCGCCGGGCTGGGTGAACAGCCCCCACTCGGTGCCGGCCTTGTCCTGGTAGGCCTCGGCCGCCGTGCTCAGTTCGGTCATGGTCGCCGGGGCGTCCTCGAGCCCGGCCTTGGCGGCCAGGTCCGTGCGGTAGAACAGGACGCGGGTGTCCACGTACCAGGGAACGCCGTACGTCCGGCCGTCGTAGGACGCCTGCTGCCAGGCCGCCGGGAAGAAGTCGGCCTCCTTGAACGCCTTGGTGTCGACCGGTTCCAGGACGCCCATGTCGGCGAACTCGCCCATGTACGTCCCGCCCATCTGCACCACGTCGGGCAGCTTGCCGGCGGCCGCCGCGGCGACGAGCTTCTGGTGGGCCACGTCCCAGCCGACCGGCGTCACCTCGACCGTGATGTTCGAGTGCTTCTTCTCGTAGACGTCGGCCACGTCCGCGAGCTTCTCCCCCTCGGTGCCCATCGCCCAGACGGTCAGCGTCTGCTTCGCATCGGCACCCACGCCCGCGCCACCGGAGCCGCCACAGGCGGTGAGGGTGAGCGCGGACGCCACGGTGAGGGCTATCGCGGCTGGGGTGGCGGCGCGGTGCATGGACTGCTCCTCCTTGAGCGTTCCTGATGTATGCGCTTACAGAATGCGCATACATGACTCTGCGGCAGCCGATCCGAGGTGACAAGGGGGCGGTGGATAACGCTCCGGTAACGCCGCGCGGCGGCGAAGAGGAGGCGTGGGGTGGGGGGTGTGGGGTGTGGGGTGTGGGGTGTGGGGTGTCAGCAACCTAGAACGAGAGGGCCGTCCAGGGAAAGAGCCGCCGAGCTGTCACGGCAACGACCACCGGGTGTGGCGCCTGCCGGCGACGGCGTCCCCTGAGGGCGTCCGTGACGTGCCCGAACTCCTCAGCCCACGATCGCCTCGGCCACCCCGGGCGTACCGCAGCCGCAGCTCGCGCGGCGTGTGACCGTGACGGGGAGCATCAGGGACACCGGTTCCCGCTCGTCGGCACCGCCGAGCCGCCGCACGAGCAGCTCGACCGCCTCCTCCCCCATGCGCAGCATCGGCTGGCGCACGGTGGTGAGCGTCGGGCGGACCAGCCGGCCCAGCGGAATGCCGTCGAAGCCCGTCACCGCCACGTCGCCCGGCACGGTCAGGCCTCGCCGTTCCAGCGCGTGGAGGGCGCCGACCGCCATCTGGTCGTTGGCGCAGACGATGGCCTGCGGCGGGCCTCCGTCCCGTTCGCACAGGGCATCCGCCGCTCGCGCCCCCTCGGCCTGCGTCATCGTCGCCACGCGCACCTCCGGTGCGCCGTGGGCCGGGACGCCCGCGGCGCGGCAGGCCGCCAGAAACCCCTTGAAGCGCGCCTCCACGTCCGGGGACTCCTCGGCGGAACCCACGTAGGCGAGGCGCCGCAGCCCGTGGTCCTCGATGAGGTGCCGGGTGAGTTCGCGCTGGCCGTCGAAGTTCGCGACCTCGATGTGGTCGAGGTGGTCCAGCTGGTCGCCGCCTTCCCGGGGCCCGGCGAGCATGACCACGGGGCGCCGCCGCGAGATGACCTCCAGTTCCTCCGTCGGCACGGTGCGGGACAGCACCGCGAACCCGTCGACGCGCCCGGCGACCTTGGCCACGAGGCTCTCCGGACCGCCCTTGAGGGAGGCGGCGATGAGCAGCGCGTACCCGTGGCGGCGGGCGGCGCGCTCCATGCCGCGGATGATCTGGTCGGAGTAGAGCGTCGCCGCGTCGTCGTCCTCGGCGTCGGTGTCCGGGTCGGAGTAGTCGGGGAAGCAGAGCCCGAGGACGCCCGTGGACCGGCTGGCGAGCCCTCGGGCGCTGCCGCTGGGGACGTAGCCGAGGTCGCGCGCGGCGGCGAGGACCCGCTCCCGGGTCTGGACCCGCACCGAGTCGGGGTTGCGGTAGACGCGGGAGACGGTGGCGATGGAGACGCCGGAGCGTTCGGCCACGTCGTACACCGTGGGGGCGGAACTCATTGGGCGAACCCCTGTAGGTCATGCGCGTACGGTCGGATGAAAGCGCATTCATGCTAGGGGTGCGCAGGTCAGGGGGCAAGGGTGCCTGGTGGGCCGGACGGGCCGGGGGTGGGGCGGGGGGCGAGGTTGCAGCCGGTGACGCCGACGGCCGCCCGGCGATCCGGAGCCATCGGGCCCCCGGGCGTCGTGGCTCCGGGTTGACCTTGACACGGTGGCAAGGCCTTCACTGCGGGCCAGGAGGTGGTCCCGATGACCATGCAGCAAGAGGACACAGGCACGAACCGGGCGCTCCTGGCGCTGGAGCACGGCAGCTCGTCGGTGCGGCTGCAGGCGGCGCTGGCGCTCGGCACGAGTCCGGACCCCGGGTACGTCGACACGCTCGTCGCACGCTGCGCGGTCGAGCCCGACTTCCTCGTGCGCGACATGCTCACCTGGGCGCTGACCCGCCATCCGTCCGCACTGACCGTCCCGAAGCTCGTCGAGGAACTCCGCTCGGAGCGCGCGCAGGCACGCAGTCAGGCGTTGCACACGTTGTCCAAGGTCGGGGAGCGGCGGGCATGGCCGGCGATCACCCGGGCGCTCCTGACCGATGCCGACGACGAGGTGGCGCGGAGCGCCTGGCGAGCGGCGGTGGCGCTGGTGCCCGAGGGCGAGAAGCCCGCGCTGGCCGGCGTGCTGGCGACGCAGCTCGGGCGCGGTGGGCGTGAGACGCGGCTGAGCCTGAGCCGGGCACTGATCGGGCTCGGTGAGGTGGTGGTACCGGCCCTGCGCGCCGCGACGAGGGACGCGGTCCCCCGGGTGCGGCGGCACGCCGTCGCGACGGAGCGCCTGTTGCGCGACCCTGATGCCGGGTTCACGTTCGCCGTCGAGGAGGCGAAGCGCATCGTGGTCCTGGGGACGGACGGCGAGGAGGGATGACAGGAACGTGCTGATCGGTGAGGTGGCGCGGCGGTCGGGGGTCAGCGCCCGCATGCTCCGGCACTACGAGTCGCTCGGGCTGCTGCGGCCGACAGGGCGCACCGGGGCCGGCTACCGGGAGTACTCCGGCGAGGACATCCGGCGCATCTTCCACATCGAGAGCCTGCGGTCCTTGGGGCTGTCGCTGCGCGAGGTGGGTCGGGCGCTGGACGATCCCGGGTTCAAGCCGTCGGCGCTGGTCGACGACCTGATCCGCCGGACGCGCGAACGCATCGCGAGCGAGGAGGAGTTGCTCACGCGGCTGGGCAGGATCGGAGCCGCGGACCCCGCCGGCTGGGAGGACGTCCTGCAGACCGTGGCACTCCTTCAGGGCCTCGGGTCGGAGAGCGCCGGGAAGCGCCAGCGCGCCGCGCTGTCGGCGGTCGAGGGGGTGCCGGTGGAGGTCCTGGCCGAGGCGGCGCTGAGCGAGTCGGACCCGCACGTGGCGGGAGCCCTTCGCTGGGCCCTCGCCCGGTCGGGCGACGGCGGGCTCGGGCTGCTGGCACGAGGCCTGGACTCACCGGTCGCCGCGGTGCGCGAGCGTGCGGTCCGGACCCTCGCCGAGATGCCCGACCATGCGGCGACGACCGCGGTGCTGCACGACGCCCTCAGCCACGGCGACGTCGTCGTTCGCCGCGGTGCGGCGCTCGCGCTCGGGGCACGGGGGGTGGCGGCCGCGGTCCCGACGCTGATCGAGATGATCGTCGAGGAGGTGAACGACGTGGACGCCGCCGATGCGCTGAGCGCGCTGGCCAGTGATCCCGGGTCGGCGGACGCGATCGCCACCGGACTGGTGGCCTGCCTCGACCGGGGTACCGTCCACGCGCCCGCACGCCGACGACTGACGCAGGCCCTCGCGGACATCCCGGGGGACACGGCCTCCCGTGCCCTCGCGGACCTGACGCACGACGAGGACCGCGCCGTGGCCCTCACCGCGACGTACGTCCTCACACTGCGCCGGTCGCGCTAGGGAAGGCACGCGCCCCTGCGACACCCGCCGCGACGCGAAGCTGCGACGCTCGTCTCAGAGGCGGCTGTACTTCTCTATGTCCTGCGTGAACTCCTCGATGAGCCGTGGTGTGAGCGTGGACCGGGTGTCGGCGACGGCCGTCATGTAGTCGTCGGTGGTCGCCGGCAGGCCCTGGCGGTCGGTGACCTCGCGCTCGAAGGCCGCCTGCGCGCCCTTGCGGGCCGCGAACTCGATGTCGGCCGGGGTGAACAACTCGGTGGCCGCGACCAGTCGGTCGACGTCGATGGCGTCGGTCGCGGCCCTGAGGTAGCGGGCCCAGATCGCCGAGCGGGCGGTCGGGTCCGGGGGCCCGATGGGGATGACGTAGTCGAAGCGGCCCGGACGCAGGAAGGCCGCGTCGAGGGAGCGTACCGAGTTGGTGGCGCAGACCAGCAGCCGCGCGTCCTGCTCGCGGAAGACGGGGATGAGTTTGAGTAGTTCGTTGGTCACCCCGTGCCCGGGGTCGACCGCCTTGCCCGAACGCGCTCCGGCGATCTCCTCCACCTCGTCGATGAAGAGCAGGACCGAGTCGAGTTCGGCCAGTTCCGCGAAGGCCTCGCGCAGCGCCGTCGCCAGCCCCTCGTTCGTGTCGGCCGCCAGCCGCGACGGGAACAGCTCCACGAACGGCCAGCCGAGCCGGGAGGCCACCGCCTTGGCGAAGCTCGTCTTGCCGGTTCCGGGCGGGCCGAACAGAATGGTCGCCTTCGGCGGGACGACACCGTAGCGGTCGGCCAGCGCCGGCTCCTGCAGCGGCAGCACGACCCGGCGTTCGACCACCTGCTTCTCCCGGTTCATGCCGGCCATGGCGTCCCAGAGGCCGTCGGGCAGTACCCGCCCGCCCAGCGCGGCCAGGACGTCGGCGTCGGCGGACCCGGGCGGGTCGACCTTCTCGTAGTAGGTCAGGTCGTCGCGGTACCGGTAACCGGAGTTCTCCAGTGCCTTGGTCCCGGCGGCACCCGGGGGCAGCAGGGCGCTGACATGCCGTACGCCCACGGCCCGCAGGCGCCGCTCCAGCTCTGCCAGGAGGGCGCTGCCGATCCCGCGCTCACGCCACCGGGGCGCCAGCGCGATCAGCAGGACCCACCCGCGTCTGCCGTACGCCTGTGCCATCGCCATGCCGACCAGTTCGTCTCCGACGACGGCGACCACCGCGGGCTGTCCCGCCTTCGCGGCGGCGATCACCTCCGAGACCGGGAACACCGGATCACGGGCGTCCTGGCCTGCCTGGCGGCTCTGGTCCCAGACCTGGATCGCCTGGTCCAGATCCTCGTCGTGATAGTCGCGAAGATGCCAAGCGGGCATCACCACCACCTCTTCAGGCGCAGAAAGTCCCATTGTCACCCGCCGGGGCCCGGGGTGCCGCGACAACTGCCGCCGCACGCCGAGCGACTACTCGGCGTCTTCCCCTGCGCAACGCCCCGTAGCGTGGACCGCTGCCTCCCTTGACATGCACCCGTGAGTGCCGCTTTGCAGGCGCAAGACGGCAGACCTAGCTTAGAAAAGTGCCCCAATTCGACGCCGCGTCCGGTGCCGGTACGGCGTACGGCGACGCCGGCGCGCCGCTGGCGATCGTCGGTCGCGATGGCACGGTCATCCGGTGGACGGACGCCGCCGAACACCTCCTCGGCCATCGGGCCGAGGAGATCCTGGGTCGACCCGCCGAGCGGCTGGCGGCCTCCCCCGGCGAAAGTGCGAGCTGGTTCGGCCAGGAGTGGGCGGGACGGACGGTGCTGCTCCGCCGTGACGGGCGGTCCGTGCAGGTGGGTCTGCGGGTGTCCGCGCTTCCAGGGGCGAACGGGGCGGTGGACTGGCTGATCTCGGTACTGGGGGCGGCGGAGTCGACGCCCGCGGTGTCGGTCGCCGAGAACAGTCCGTTCCCGACGGCGGTCTGGGACTCCGAGCTGCGCATGGTGTGGCTGAACGCGGCCCTGGCGCGCGCCTACGGGCCCACCTGGCCGCGGCGGCTCGGCCTGCCGTTGCAGGAGTCGCCGCTGTACGCGGACACCGCACAGGTCAGGGCGCTGTTCCGGCAGGTCCTGGAGACCGGCGTCCCGGTGATCGACCGCGAGCTGGACCAGCGCGACCATCGCTGGCGCCGCACCTACGCCCTGTCGGTCTTCCCGGTGGCGAACGCACGGGACGGCGAGCCCGGGGTGTGCTCGACGAACGTCGACGTCACCGCCTCACGGCGGGCGCGGGAGCGGGTGACGCTGCTGAGCCGGGCGGGCACCCGCATCGGCACCACGCTGGACATCATGCAGACCGCCCAGGACCTGGCCGACGTCCTCGTGCCGGCGATGGCGGACTACGTGACCGTCGATCTCGCGGACGCGGCCGAACTCAGCGACGAGCCCCTCGCGCGGCTGGGCACGACCGGTTCCGGCGCCGTCCCGGCCTTTCACCGCGGCGGCATGGCCTCGATCCGCCCCGGCGTCCCGGAATCCCTCTGGGCGCGCGGCGAAGCGGTGTACGTCCCCCCGCACTCGCCGTTCCTCCAGGTGCTGGCCACCGGACGTTCCTACCTGGAGCCCGTCCTCGACGTCTCGCCGGGTTCGTGGCTGAACCACGACGCGGGACGGCTGGAGAAGATCATCTCGCTCGGTATGCACAGCATGCTGGTGATACCCATGCACGCCCGTGGCGAGATCCTGGGCGTCGCCGTGCTCGTGCGCACGGAGACCCCCGTGCCGTTCGACGAGAACGACCGCATGGTCTCCGAGGAGGTGGTGAGCCGGGCGGCGCTGAGCCTGGACAACGCCCGCCGCTACACCCGGGAGCACACGGCGGCCCTGGCCCTGCAACGCGACCTGCTGCCGCGCAATCCGAGCGGCGGCAACGCGTTGGACGTGGTGTGGCGCTATCTGCCGTCCGACCGGCGTGGCGGGGTCGGCGGCGACTGGTTCGACGTGATCGAGCTGTCCGGCGCCCGGATCGCGCTGGTGGTCGGCGACGTCGTCGGCCACGGCATCAGCGCCGCGGCGGGCATGGGACGGATCCGCGCCGCGATGATCACCCTCGCCGCCCTGGACCTGTCCCCCGCGGAGGTGCTGGCCCACCTCGACGACCTGCTGGCCCGCCTGGCGGCCGAGGACTTCGACTCGAAGACGATGCCCACCACCATCACCGGCGCCACCTGCCTCTACATCGTCTACGACCCGGTCAGCCGGCGGTGCTGCGCCGCACGGGCCGGCCACCCGCCGCCCGCGCTCGTCGACCCCTCCGGGGACGTCACGCTTCTCGGCATCCCCGCGGGGGCACCGCTCGGTGTCGGCGGGCAGACGTACGAGGACCTGGAGATGGAGCTGAGCGAGGGCAGCACGCTCGTCCTGTACACCGACGGCCTCGTGGAGACCCGGGACCGCGACATCGACTTCGGGCTGGACCGGCTGCGCGCGGCCCTGACCCAGCGGCCGGGAGCGCCGCTGCAGGACCTGCGCTCGGCGGTGGTCGGCACCATCCCGCCCGGCGAGCAGGCGGACGACGTCGTGGTGCTCCTGGCACGGACCCGCTCCCTCGGTCCCGACCAGGTCATGGAGTGGGAACTGGACGCCGACGCGTCCGCCGTCGGGGAGGTGCGCGCGGCCGCCGTGCGGGCCCTGATGGCGTGGGGGCTGGAACGGCTGGTGCCCGCCGCGGAGCAGATCGTCGGCGAGCTGCTGGCGAACGCCGTGCGTCATGCGGACGGGCCGTTGCGGCTGCGACTGATCCGCGACCAGGTGCTGGTGTGCGAGGTCTTCGACACCAGCCTCAACGCGGTGCGGACGGTCAGCGCCGGGCCGGACGACGAGGAGGGACGCGGCCTGGCGATCATCGGCGCGCTGGCCTCGCGCCACGGCTCCCGTGGGACCTCGACGGGCAAGTGCGTGTGGGCGGAACTCCTGCTGCCCTCGGGGCCGGCGGCGACCGGTGACGGTGGTTGAGTGGCGCCCACACCCAGCCGGACCGCGGTGGGCAGCGCCCACCGGCGGTCCGTTCCGTACCCTTGCGGCATGCGCATGCGCCCCACCTTGAGCTGGACCCCTACCGGTGACCTGCCGCCGGGCACCACGGACCTGGAGCCGGTCGCCGACGCGCTGCGCGCCGGTGGTGTGCTGGTGCTGAGCGGGGCGGGGATCTCCACGGAGTCGGGCATCCCCGACTACCGGGGCGAGGGCGGGAGCCTGAGCCGGCACACCCCGATGACCTACCAGGACTTCACCGGCAGCGAGCGGGCCCGGCGCCGGTACTGGGCGCGCAGCCACCTCGGCTGGCGGACCTTCGGCCGCGCCCGCCCCAACGCCGGGCACCGGGCCGTGGCCGCGTTCGGGCGGCACGGCCTGCTGTCGGGGGTGATCACCCAGAACGTCGACCGGCTCCACCAGTCCGCCGGCAGCGAGGACGTCGTGGAACTGCACGGGAGCCTGGCCCGGGTCGTCTGTCTCGGCTGCGGCACGTTCAGCTCGCGCCACGAACTGGCGCGGCGGCTGGAGGAGGCCAACGCGGGCTTCGCGCCGGTGGCCGCCGGAATCAACCCGGACGGTGACGCCGACCTCGACGACGAACAGGTCGGGGACTTCCAGGTGGTCCCGTGCACCGTCTGCGGCGGCATCCTCAAACCGGACGTGGTGTTCTTCGGCGAGAACGTTCCGCCGCCGCGCGTCGAGGAGTGCCGCCGGCTGGTCCGTGAGGCCGCCTCGCTGCTGGTCCTGGGCTCCTCGTTGACGGTGATGTCCGGGCTCCGGTTCGTCCGCCAGGCGGCGGACGCCGGGAAGCCGGTGCTGATCATCAACCGGGACCCGACCCGCGGCGACCGGCACGCCCTCGTCCGGGCCACGCTCCCCCTCGGAGCGGCCCTCACCACGCTGGCCGACCGGCTGGGCGTCATGGTGCGGGACGCGCAGCGGTCGGACGGCGGCGCTCGGTCGGGTGAGTTCGGCGCTGAGGCGGGCGCGGCGGGGTAAAGGGACGTCGACCACCCCCGTTGAAGTGGAGCCGAGGATGACCGACGACGCCTACCTGTTCCTGCTCGACGACGCGACCACGCCGCTCGGCGTGGCGCCCGCGGCCGTCGGGGACCTCCCGTCGCTGGACACCCCCGCGGTCCGCGCGTGGCTGGCCGCGCAGGACAGCTCGGTGACCTCCCCGCACCTTCGCCTGCTGCCGCCGGAGGAGAGGGGCGCCGTGCCCGAGGGTGCGGAACGGCTGCCTCTCCGGCTGAGCGAGGAGGAACTGAACCTGGTCCGCCACCGGATGGCGCCGCAGTCCCTCGCCGCGATCGAGGAGGAACTGCTCACCTACCGCGACTACGCGGACGGCCGGGACGGCCTGATCGGCCGCGCGCTGGCCGCGGGTGTGCCACCGCACCGCATCGTGGAACTGACCGGGGTCGACCCGGCGACGGTGACCGGGGCGGCGGCCCGCTGACGACGCGGCGGCCTCGCCCGCCGTCCGCGGGCGCCATTCGCCTCACGCGCCCCGCGCTTCACGCACCCGGTCCGGGATCCGGCCGGACCGGGGACACGATGCCGGCGCGGGCCGCCTCCAGCTGGGCCGCGAACGCGATGCCGAGGAACAGCGCGATCGCGGTCAGGTTGGCCCACAGCAGCAGCGCGATGAAGGCGGTGAGCGGCCCGTACACCGCGCCGAAGGCGCCGCTCTCCTCGACGTACAGCGCGAGCAGCCAGGTGGCGGCGACCCACAGCAGGAGGTGCACGGCCGAGCCGAAGGCCAGCCAGGTGTAACCGGGCTGGTCCCGGCGGGGCGACCAGCGGAAGATCACGGCCGAGGCCATCCAGGCCAGCGCGAGCCCGACGGGGATGTCGAGCACGCCCCACCACTGGGGCCCGCCGCCCTCCCAGCCGGCGGTGTCCGCGACCGCGTCGCCCACGGCCTCTCCGGCGACGAGGGCGACGAACCCCAGGACCAGCGGCAGACCGGCGGCCAGCGCGAGGACGATGCCCCGCCCGTACTTGCGCGGGAAGGGGCGGTCCCGTTCGATGCCGTAGATACGGTTGGCGCCGCGCTCGATCTGGCCCATGGCCGAGGCGAGGTTCAGCAGCGCGAAACCCAGGCCGAGCCACAGGGCGAGCGTGCTCCAGACGTCGCCGTGCGCGGTGCGCCGCGTCCCTTCGAAGGCGTCCTCGACGATCGCCGCGCTGGCACCCGGCACGATCCGGCCTAGCGTGAGCTCGATGGTCCGGCCCAGGGCCTCGGTGTGCACCGAGGTGGCGAGTCCGACGAGCGCCACGACGCACGGGACCAGCCCCAGCACCACCTGGAAGGCGAGGGCCCGCGCGTTGGTGAAGCCGTCCGCGTAGCGGAAGCGCGCGAAGGAGTCGGTCAGCAGCCGCAGACCCCCGTAGTGGCGCAGGGCGGCGAAGGCCTCGTCTCCCGAGAGCTCCTCCCCGATCATGTCCCTGGTCTGCGGGACGTGGACGGCGGTTCCCATGGACGCTCCTTGTCGTACGGCGGCTCCCTGTCCTGTTGCCCCGTCGACCTTCCCGTACGACCTGACGGAAGTGATTGACAGGTTCATGTCTCTTGCCTAGGTTCCTCTGCGGTCGCGGCGTCGCTCAGGCGCCCGCACCCCCGGGAGGATGAACATGGTCGCACCGTTCGTCACTCACCGCGCCCTCGACGGCGCGACATATCGCCTGGAGGGCGAACTCGACCTCCAGGCGCCCTGCACCTCCGCCGTCGAGGTGGTGGCCGGCGGCCGGCTGGTCGAGTTCACCGCGGGGCCCGCCACGTTGGGAGCCGACGTCGCCGACTCGCTCGGCATCGGCGCACCCGACTCCGAACTCACCTTCCAGAAGGGCACGTTGCGCATCCATGAGTCGGTCGAGCGGGAAGCGCGCTCCGGGCTCGTGGAACGCCCGTCGCTCGTCGTGTGGCGCGGGGAGCGCCACTCGTTGGTGACCCGGCTCTACGGCCTCGGCACGGCCCAAGTGCTCGGGCTGCTCAGGTCGGTGCGCATCACCGAGAACGAGCACGGACTGAGCCTCGGGCCCGATCCGTCGGCGGGAAGTGCCTTCGCGCGGCCCGCGACGGTGATCAAGGAAGTGCCCGGTCTCGGGCTGCTGGAGCTGTCCCGGCGGACGAAGGAGCACACGGCCCAGCTTCCGCCCTGGAAGGGCGTGTCGGTCGCCTCCGGTGAGCTGTTCCGCGACACGCTCTCGGACGGCAGCCCGTTCTTCGTGATCGCCTCCAGCGAACTCTGGGCCACAGTCGTGCCGTTGGCGTCGACCTCCGTCGAGCGGGTGCCCGAAGTCGTCGGGCGTCTCACGCTGCGGCGCACCGGGTGATCCGGCGGTGACCTCCTTCTGGGGCGGGCTGACCGCCATGATCGTGACGCTGACCCTTCTCGTGGGCGCGGGCTCCCATGCCGCCGGTCCTGGTGCCCTGGGCGAGGCGCTGCGGGTCCACGGGGTGCTGGGGGCGCGGCTTCGGCGGGCCGCCTCCGTCGCCCTGCCGCTCGCGGAGGGCGTCCTCGGGGCGGCCGGCGCGGCCGCGCTGCTCGGGGGACAGGTGCGGGCGCTGCAGGCCGTGCTCGCCGCGTCGACCGCGCTCTTCGGGCTCTACGCCGGCTACACCCGGCACGTTCTCGCGCTCGGCCGCGGGGGCCCGTGCGGTTGTTCACGCCGGGACGTGCCCCTGAGCCGCTGGGTGACGCGGCGGGCCGCCGCGCTCGCCTGTCTCGCGACGGCCGGCGCGGTGCTCGCGGGGGCAGGGCCGCTGCGGGTGTCGGCGGCGGAGCTGGTCACGCTCCTGCTCGCCGCCCTCGCCTGCACCGTCCTGCTGTGGACCCTGCCCGCCGCGATGCACGAGCCCGCCGCACAGGGCCGGGCCGCGACCACCACGCACCCGGCGGCCATGACCGCCGCACACCGGCCCGACAGGCCCACCGCACAGGGGCCGACGACGCCCCCGGCACGCCGGCCGGGCACGACCACGGCTCACGGGCCGACGACGACCACCGCACCCCGTACGGTCGCACAGCGGCCCACGGCGGCCACCTCACACGGCCTGGACATGATCACCCCCCACGGGACGGCGCCGGACGCCGCGCCCCGGACGGACACCGGCTCCGCTCACCCGCCGGCCGAAGCCACCGTGCACCGAACTGCCGAAGGAGTGTCGACGCGATGGACTTCACCACCAGCGCGGTGATCGTCTCGTGGGCGGCGATCGCGCTGCTCGCGCTGGTCGTCTCGGGTCTGGTCAGACAGGTGCACCAGCTGTCGCGCGCCCAGCCGCACCTTCCCGGGCGCACGGGGCTCGCACCCGGCGCGGCGGCGCCCGGGCTCACCGCCCCAGGTCTCGACGGCCTGCTGCGGACGGACCGCGCCTCGCTGCTGCTGTTCCTCGACGCGGACTGCGGCACCTGCGGCGAGGTGCTCGCCGAGGCCCGCGCCTGGGCCGTGCACCAGGGCGACGCCGCCCCCCAGGTGCTCGGACTGTACGCGGGCCCCGTGCCGCGCGACGCCGGGAGCGCCGTCACGGTCCTCGGCGACCGCCCGGAGCTGTTCACGGCGTACGACATCCCCGCGACCCCGTACGCGGTGGCCGTGGACGCGGCGGGCCGCGTCACGCGTGCGGAGCCGCTCGGTTCGGCCACCGCCCTGCTGCGACTGCTCGACGACATCCACCCCGCGACGCCGAGGAGCCGGCCATGACCTCCCTGGACGACGTACCCACATTGCGCCGGTCGGCGAGCGCCGGCCGTTCCCGGGCCTGGCGCGCGGACGTGCCGTCCTTCGCGCCGCGCCGGCGCACGGTCCTGCAGGCGGCCACCGCCGTGGGCTTCGCCGCGCTCGGGGTGTTCTCCGCCGCCCGGCAGGCGTACGCCGACGGCTACGACATCTGGACGGGGGCGTGCCCGAGCTACGCCGCGGACCACAACTGCTCGCCGGGCTGCGGGCCCAGCACCGTCTACGCCGACGCCTGCGTGACGTCGGGGACGAACACCGGCTTCCACCGGTCGGACGGCGTGACCTGGACGCTGCGGCCCAACCAGTGCTACGCCGGGACCTACGACGGCTGGCTGTGGGCGTACAGCGCGGCCTGCGGCAACTGCGGCTGCGGCATCGAGCGGCGCTGCCACGACGGGTACCGCAACACCGGCTCCGGCTGGGTGAAGTCCATCTGCCGCTGGACCACCGAGTGCGGCTGTCCCGGCTCCGTCAACTGGCCCACCACGAGCCGCGGCGCCACCGGACCCGACGTCCACACCGTCCAGCACCTGCTCACCTTCCGGGGCCACCCGACCGGCGTGGACGGCGTGTTCGGGCCGGACACCGAGGCCCGGGTGGAGGAGTTCCAGACGGCGAACGGGCTGAGCCCCACGGGCAGCGTCGGCCCGGCCACCTGGCCCCTGCTGGTCGCCACCGTGCGTCAGGGTGACGTGAGCGACGCCGTCCGGGGCGCCCAGCGGCAGCTCAACAAGCACGGGTACGCGCTGAACGTCGACGGCAACTTCGGCACCCTCACCCGGCAGGCCGTCGTCGCCTTCCAGTCCCTGCACGGCCTGACCGCCGACGGCGTGGTCGGCCAGAACACCTGGCGCACGCTGACCGGGACGGTCTAGATGAGCGGGACCGGCGCTCGCGCGGCCCGGCCGCACGGCGTCCCCGCCGTACGGGTGTGGCTCACCGACCCCGCCGTGCCGGTCGCGGTCCTGGGGATCGCGGCCGTCGCCGCGGTCCTGCACGCACCCTTGCTGACCTGGGCGATCACCGGCGGGCTTGCCGGCTACTCGCTGTCCGGCTCCGTTTGAACGCGTAACAGCGCGTTCGCGCTGGCCTCGCCAGGTTGGCGAGCGACGTACCGCCAGGCAGTCGTCCTCGGCGTGTTCACCCTCGGGCTGCTCACCGGCGGGGTGCTGACGGCCGGTGTGCTGTGGCTGCTGTCCGGCCTGTTCACCCCGCTGCCGGCCGGCGTGCGGCAGGGACTGGTCGTGGCCGCGGCCGTGCTGGCCGCGCTGCGCGACGCGGGCAGGCTGAGGCTCCGGCTGCCGCAGAACGCCCGGCAGATACCGCAGGACGTGCTGCGCCGTCATCTGGCGCGCGGGGCGCTGCAGTTCGGCTTCGAACTCGGTACGGGTGTGCGTACCTACGTCTCGGCGAGCGCGCCGTACGCGATCGCGGTCGCGGTGCTGCTGTCCGGTGGCTCCGCCGCGCCCGCGCTGGCCGCGGGAGCCGGCTTCGGCGCGGGCCGGGCACTCACCCCGGCCCTGCGCCGGCTCTCCGGCGACGGGGAGCACTGGGACGACCGGCTCGCGCGACGACTGACCGGCATGACCGTGCTCAGCTCCGCGCTGATCGCCACCGCCGCTTTCGCGGTGCTCGGCTAGCGTCGCGCGAGGCCCGCCCCCCAAGGGGCGGAGGTGGCGGCGCCCCCTTGACCGAGGACCCTTGCCCGGAGAGCACAACAGCCCCTGTACGTCGTCGAGTTGTGCCGAAGGTCTGGTCCTGTGGCAGCTGGTGACAGTGTGGACACGCCCGGGCTCCCGGCGCCAGACTCGGGCTCAGTTCCCTGTGGCTCATCAGGACTCAGACGGAGGCACGATGCTGAGACGTACGGTCCGACTACTTCTCTCGGTTGTCATGACCATGGCCGCCCTCACGGGTGGCATGCTGGTGACGGCCGGCCCGGCCCAGGCCGACGAGTGCTACACCTGGAACCGCACCCTGTCGGAGGGCATGACGGGCGCCGACGTCACCCAGTTGCAGATCCGGGTGGCCGGACATGTCGACTTCGGCGAGATCCTGTCCGTCGACGGCAACTTCGGGCCCCGCACCAAGGCCGCGGTCGCCAAGTTCCAGCAGGCGTACGGGCTGGGGGCGGACGGGGTCGCGGGTCCCCAGACCTTCAGCAAGATCTACGCGCTCCAGGACCCGGACTGCACGCCGATCCACTTCACCTACGCCGAGCTGAACAAGTGCAACTCCGACTATTCCGGCGGAGCGGTCAGCGCGGCGACGGCCAAGTCCAACGCGTTGCGCACGATGTGGAAGCTGGAGGCCATGCGGCGCGCGATGGGTGACGTCCCGATCGTCGTGACCAGCGGCTTCCGTTCGCACGCCTGCAACAGCGCGGTGGGCGGGGCCTCCAACAGCCGGCACCTGTACGGCGACGCCGCCGACGTGGTCGGCAACCCGTCGTTCTGCCAGCTCGCGCAGCGCGGCCGCTACCACGGCTTCGGCGGCATCTTCGGCCCCGGCTACCCCGGCCACGACGACCACACCCACCTGGACGGACGCACCAGCCGCTCCTGGTCCGCGCCCAGTTGCGGCATCTGACCGGCGCATCCCCACGCACCGCCCGACCCGGCACCGGGCCGGCCGCCGTGCCGGGACGCACTCCACTCGTCCCGGCACGGCACGGGCCCGCCCGTGCCGTACTCCCCCACTCTCCCCCGCACCGAGTTGGAGTGCCCTGATGTCGTCCCGCAAGCTCTGGCGGGTCCGCGCCGGAACGGCCGTACTGGCGCTGCTCGCCGGTGTCGGAGCGTTCTCGGTCCCCGGCCCCGCCCTCGCCGACTCCTCGCCCGACACCTCGCAGACCGTCACCTACCACGGCTACCGCATCGACGTGCCCGCCGACTGGCAGGTGGTCGACCTGACCGAGAACCCCCGCGCCTGCCTCCGCTTCGACAGGCCCGCCGTCTACGTGGGCCAGCCCGCCGAGCAGAACGACTGCCCCGCCCGGGTCGTCGGCCGGACGGCGGGCATCGTCGTCCAGCCCATCACCGCCCGCTCCGCCGGCCAGTCGACGGCCGCCACCGCGCGGACCTCGCGGGGCAAGGCGACCGCCCCGGCCGCCGCCTCCAGCAACGGCACCATCCAGGTCGCCGTCGAGGACGCCGGAGTACTCGTCACCGCCGCCCACACCCCCGCCACCGAGAGCCTGGTGCGCGACGTCCTCGGATCGGCCGAGCTCACCGCGGGCGCCGAGCACACCGAACTGCCGCGCGCGGGCGGGCGGTCCGACGCCGCTCCCCTGGCCGCCGCCGGCCCGCAGCCGGGCTCGTACCTCGGCAAGGGCTTCGACGCCTGCACGGCACCCTCGCAGGCCGCCATGAACGCCTGGCAGTCCAGTTCGCCCTACAGCGCGGTCGGCGTCTACATCAGCGGCTCCTTCCGCGGTTGCGCCCAGCCGAACCTCACCGCGAGCTGGGTGACCAACCAGACCGGCAACGGCTGGCGTCTGATCCCCATCGACGTCGGCCGGCAGGCGCCGTGCACCAGCTACTCGCTGCGGATGTCCTCCGACCCGGCCACGGCGAAGTCCCAGGGCGTCACCGCCGCCGCGGGCGCCGTCTCCGCCGCGGCCGGCCTCGGCATCCCGGCGGGCAGCGCCCTCTACAGCGACATCGAGGCGTACACCTCGACGGCCTCGTGCAAGGCGGCCGTGCTGTCGTACCTGTCCGGCTGGACCGAGCGGCTGCACAGCAGCGGCTACCTGTCGGGCTTCTACTCCAGCGCCGCCTCCGGCATCAGGGACGCGGCGAGCGAGTACAACAACGGCGCCTACACGCGCGTCGACCACATCTTCTACGCGTGGTGGAACGGCGCCGCCGACACCAACACCGGCTCCTACGTGCCGTCCAGCTACTGGTCCGGCCACCAGCGCATCCACCAGTACGCGGGCGAGGTCACCGAGTCCTACGGCGGCTACTCGATCAACATCGACCGCGACTACCTGGACGTGGGCAGCGGCACCCCGCCCCAGCCGGGCTGCACGGGAGCGAACCTCGACTTCACCGCCTACCCGACCGTCCGCAGCGGTTCGACCGGGGACCTGGTCAAGGCCGCCCAGTGCCTGCTCCAGGCCGCCGGTCACGACCCGGGCACCCCGGACGGGATCTTCGGACCCGACACCGCCTCCGCCGTCGCCGGCTTCCAGGCCGCCAAGGGGCTCACGGCCGACGGTGTGGTCGGGCCGAGGACCTGGACCGCGCTGCTGTCCCGGGGATCCACCCCGACCGTCCAGAACGGCTCGACGGGCGAGGCCGTCTCCCGGCTGCAGCGCGCCCTGACCGCGGCGCTAGGCCGGACCGTCGGCATCGACGGCATCTTCGGTTCGGGCACCGCACAGGCCGTCCGCGACTACCAGTCCTCGCGGGGGCTGAGCGTCGACGGCATCGTCGGCCCCGGCACCTGGGGCGCACTCCAGTCAGGAAGGTGACACAGGGGTCATGAGACAACTCGGACGCATCATCGCGCTGTTCGCCGCGGTGGCAGGCCTGCTCCTCGGAGCGGGCGTCCCCGCGCAGGCCTTCCCCCAGGCCGCGTTCCCGCTGACGAGCAACGGCAGCCGGGGCACCGATGTCGTCGCGCTCCAGCATCTACTGACCGCGCACGGCCGGACGGTGGCCGCGGACGGCGTCTTCGGCTCCGGCACGCGCAGCGCAGTCGTCGGCTTCCAGCAGTCCAAGGGCCTGGCGGCGGACGGCATCGTCGGGCCCGCCACCTGGGGCGCGCTGGCCGTCACCGTGCGCCAGGGCGACAACGGGCCGGCCGTGAAGGCGGTCCAGTCCCTGCTCAACGCCAAGCGGGGGGCCGGACTCGCGGCGGACGGAGCCTTCGGGCCCGCCACCCAGACGGCGGTGCGCACCTTCCAGTCCCACGCGGGCATCGGCGTGGACGGCGTGGTCGGACCGACCACGTGGAAGAACCTGCTCTGGCACTACGAGAACATCGACTTCGGTCCGGGCACGATGTGCGCACAGAGCCCGGACGGCAACGCGGGCGCCCACTGGGCGACCGCGGGTGCCGTGGGCCAGCTCGAAGCCGCGGCCGCCGCGTTCGCCGGCACCGGCAACGGCCGGCTCCCGGTCGGTGACGCGGGGTTCGAGCACGGCGGGGACATCCCCGGCCACGCCAGCCACGAGGTCGGGATGGACATCGACGTGTGGCCGATCCGTACGGACTCGGGACAGTGCACCGCCGGACGCATCACCTGGCAGTCGTCGACGTACGACCGCGCGGCCACCCGGCAGCTCGTCCAGGAGATCCGGGCCAAGGCCCCCGGCCATGTCGAGCTGATCTTCTTCAACGACCCGCAGCTCATCTCGGAGGGCCTGACGACGAGCTACCCGAACCACGACAACCATCTGCACATCCGGTACCGGTAGCCGGGGGTGCCCTCGGGCCCGGGGCCTGCCGGCCGCGGGCCCGAGGGGGCCGGACGCCCGGTGCGGTCGTCAGACCTGCCTCTGACCGCCGTCCACGAACAGTTCGATCCCGGTGACGAAGGAGCTCTGGTCCGAGGCGAGGAAGACCACGGCGTCCGCGATCTCCTCCGTCCGCCCCATCCGTCCGAGCGGCACCCCGGCCACGAGCACGTCCTTGAGGGCCCGCGCCCGCTCGGCGTCCGGGGCGAGCCCGGTGAGACCCGGGGTGTCGACCGGGCCCGGGCTCAGGGTGTTCACGCGGATGTTCCGCGCCTTGAGTTCATTGGCCCATGTGCGGGACAGGGAACGCACCGCGGCCTTCGACGCGCTGTAGACACCGAAGCCCTCGTTCCCGCCGCTGCCCGCCGTGGAGCCGGTGAGGATCACCGAGGCACCGTCGTTCAGCAGGGGCAGCGCCTTCTGCACGGTGAACAGCAGCCCCTTCACGTTCGCTCCGAACGTGAAGTCGACATGCCGCTCGGTCACGTCCTCCAGACGCTTGATCTCACCGCCCCCGGCATTGGCGAACAGCACGTCGACACGACGACCACTCTCCCTCACAGCGCCGTAGAGCCGATCGAGGTCGGCCGGCACGGCGACGTCGCCGACCACCCCGGTCGCGCCCGCCTCCCCGATCTCCGCCACGAGGTCCCGCAGCTCGGGCTCGCGGCGGCCGGTGACGAACACATGGGCACCCTCCGCGGCGAGGCGCACGGCCGCGGCGCGCCCGATCCCGCTGGTCGCGCCGGTCACCACCGCGGTCCTGCCGTCGAGCCGCCCCATCGCCACCTCCCACTTTCCGCCACGCCCATTCTCCGGCGCGCGCGAGGAGGCCGCATGCGGGGCGGCGCTGTCCGGGGGGTCAGGCTTCGGAGCCGGCCCTGCGGCGGCGGGCGACGACCGTCGTGCCGGCGCCGAGCACCAGCGCCGCACCGGCGGCGAGGGCGACCTGCGGGAGGGCGTCGCCGGAACCCGTCTCGGCGAGCGAGCTGTTGCCGCCGCTGCCGCCGGACCCGCTCACCGGGGTGGTGGAGGCGCCGCCCTGCGGGGTGGTGTCGTGGGTGTCGCCGGGCTCGCCCTCGGCGTCCTCGACCTCGCCCGGGTCGCTGCCCTTGGCCAGGATCCGGAACTCGTGGTCGTCGACACCCGGGAACCCGCCGCAGGACTCGTCCTCGTTGACGTAGTCGGCCGAGACGAACGCGGCGCCCTGGCCCGCCGGAACCTTGGCGTCGACCTTCAGCCGCAGCTTCACGTCGACCGAGGCCCTTGCCTTGAGGGTGCCGACCGACAGCCCCTGCGTCGCGTCGGCGTCACGCCACGTGGGGTTGGCGGCGGTCGACCACTCCAGGTCGAGATAGGAGTCGAGCGGCTTGATGCCCTTGGCGTCGAAGGCGTGGACGGCGGCGTACGGGAACACCTCGTCCATCGTCCTGTCGGTGCCGTTGGTGACGCGCAGGGTGAAGTGCGCCGTGGTGCCTGCGACGACCTTCTTCGGCAGCCCCGCCACGACCGCCGTGAGCCTCGGCTCGGCGACACATTCCTCGCCCTGCTCCGCCTCGGCGTCCGCCAGCGCCTTCTTCGCGGCGTCCAGCTTCGCCTCGGCTTCGTCCCTGGCCTTCTGGAGGAGATAGATCTTCCGGGCCTGGGCGACACGGGCGTCTTCGTAGGCGGTGCGCGCCTCGGCGGCCCTGGTGTCGGCGGCCGTCTTGGCCGCCGCGGCCTCCTGGGCCGCCTTCCCGGCCTCCTCCAGCGCCGCCCGCGCCGCGGCCTTGTCCTCGTCGGTGGTCGCGGCGTCCAGCACGGCCTGGGCGTCCACGACGGCCTGGTCGGCGGCGGCCTTGACCCGGGCGGCGGCTGCCGCGGCGCTGTTGGCCTCGATCATCGCGGCCTTGGCCGGGTAGGTGTCCGCCTGCATGTCCTCCCTGAGGAACTTGACGGCGTCGTCCGCCGCGACGACCGCCGCGTCGTACTCCTGCTGCGCGAGGGCGACCGCCTGCTCGAGTTCCTCAATGGTCTGCTGCGCCCGCTGCGTCTGCGCGGCCGGCCTGTCGTCGGCCACGGCGGGCGTGGCGGCGAGGACGACCACCGGGGTGGTCACGGCAGCGGCGACGGCGGTCGCGAGGACACAGCGAAAGTTCACGAAGAGACCCCTGGTCGGACGGCGGGAAAGTGGAGCGGGGTCGCGCCGGCGGAGTACTCACGCGGCGCGACGCCCACGAGATCGTACGACCGGTCCGGCCACCGACCGCGGACCGCTCGGCGGGGACCGGACGGCACACGTCCCACCGCGTACCAACAAAAGGCGCGAACACCGACAGTTGCCCTCGCAGGCCACACTTTTTCTGTGAGCCATGTCATCGGCCGACACGCCAACGGCCCGATGCCACCGGCACAGGGTCGGCACGCGCGCCGACGAGTGGTGCCCGGCAGGGCCGAGGGGCCTGGCACGAGACCTCGGCCTCCCGCCCCGGTCGACGGATCCTCGGCCTCGGCTCCCGTACGAGCGCCACATCGGCCCCGCCGACCCGGAGCACGGCGCCGAGGCCGTCGCCGACCGGTCGCAGGGTCGCTCAGACGGACACGGTCCGACCGGCCTCGCGCTGCAGCCGGACGAGCAGGGCCATGAAGTCCAGCTCGCCCAGGCCGGTCGACATGCACGCCTGGAGCAGTTGCTGCACGACGCCGGTCACCGGCAGCGGGACTCCGCCGGCCGCTGCCGCGTCGAGGGCGAGGTCCAGGTCCTTGCGCATGAGCCGCGAGCTGAACGTCGGTGTGTAGTCGTCCGCAAGGAGGGGCCCGATCTTGTACTTCACCAGCGGTGACGCGATCGCCGACGCGCCGACGACCTCCAGGAGCTTGTCCCGTCGTACGGCATGGGCCTCCGCCAGCGCGACGCACTCGGCGAGCAGTTCGGCCGTCCCGGCGACCATCAGGTTCAGAGCCAGCTTGATGACGCGGGCGGCCTCCCCCTCGCCTACGTGGAAGAGATGGGGGCCGATGTCGCGAAGGAGGGAGTCGACGGAGCTGAAGACGTCCTCGTCGCCGGAGGCGATGATCGTGAGGTTCCCGGCCTTCACGACTCCCGGGTTCCCGCTCACCGGGGCGCGCAGGTACCCGACGCCGCCGTCGGCGGCCGCGGCGGCCACCTGGGCGGAGACCTCCGCCGAGACCGTGCTCATGTCGATGAGCGTCTTCCCCCGGGCCGCCGCGGCGTGCACGAGCCCTCCGTGGGGTGCGAGTGCGACGTCGGCCAGGGCCTGGGAGTCGGCGAGCATCGTGATGCAGACGTCCGACCGGTCCCAGGCCTCGCGGGGAGAGTCCAGTTCGAAGGCGCCCTTCTCCAGCAGCTCGTCGGCCCTGCCCTTCGACCGGTTCCAGACGCCGACCTTGTGGCCCGCGCCGACGAGTCGTCCGGCGATCGCGGATCCCATCTGACCGAGACCCAGCACGGATACGTCCACGTTCATCTCCTGGTGATGCGGTGCGCGGCATGCGCAAAGGGGTTAGGGAGGGCGGCGGGGCGGCGCTACATCGACGCGGCGAGCTGCCAGTCGAAGGCGAGCTGCGCGTGGGAACCGAGGTCGCAGAGGCTGCCGAACTTCCCCCCGAAGTAGACGAGCGGGTCGGTGTCGACGGCGTAGCCGCAGCTGAGGACCTCACCGACGAAGATGGTGTGGTCTCCCCCGGCGAACTCCTCCCGCACACGGCAGGCGAAGTGGGCGACCGCGCCCTCGACGACGGGCAGATCGTGGTCGGTTCGCAGCCCGACACCGGCGAACTTGTCGTCGCAGCGGCTCGCGAACCGCAGGGCGTGGCGCTCCTGGCCCTGGGCGAGGACGCTCACCGCGAAGACCCCGGAGTCGGAGATCGCGTCCCTGGTCGCGAGGGTGTTGCCCACGCACACCAGCAGCATGAGCGGGTCCAGCGAGACCGAGGCGACGGCACTGGCGGTCATTCCCGCCGGCCCCCGCGGAGTTTCGGTGGTCACGATCGTGACGCCGGTCGTGAACCGCGCCATCGCTCCGCGAAAGGTGTCGCGCATGTCCTGCGCGGTGGATGCACCCATGATGCCCTCCGTTGCCGTTAACGAGATGGCTGAGCGTTGCCTGTGAGCCGATGGCCCGAGTGTGGCCGACGCCCCGTTTACCGATGCGAAATCGGGGCGTCAGCGGCGGAGCTGCATGACGAGGCGGCGGACCTCGTCCGACGGTGGCACTCCGAGGTCCCGCATCCGCGCGACGTAGCGCTGGTAGAGCGCCAGCACGCCGTCGTCGGTGCCGCTGGCGTGGGCGAGCCTGATGGCGAGCTGCCATGCCTGCTCGCGGTACGGGTCTTCGCGCAGGACGGCGTCGACGAGTCCCCTGGCCTCGCGGTAGCGGTTCATGCGATAGGCGAGTTTGGCCGTGTCGATGCGAGCCGCCAGGAAGGTCTCCCCCAGCACCAGCCGGCGCTCGGCGACCCACTCACCGGAGATCGTCGCCAGGTAGGGACCCCTCTCGGCGCTGTCGAGGGCGCGCGAGAGCGTCCGCAGCCGAATCTCGCCGTCCTGTCGCGCCGCCTGGGCGACGAGGTCGACCGCCCGCTGCGCCGACCCCGTGGCGAGGGCGGGGCCGACCAGGTGGAAGACGTCGCCGTCCTGCGCCGGGCCAAGGCCTTCGGGCAGCGCCTCGCGGAGCCGGTAGAGCGCCTGCCGCAGATAGCTGCGGCCGGCGGCGTCGTTGCGGCCCCCGAAGAGCGCCCCGAGCAGTTCCTCGCGCGTCGCCCTGCGATCGGGTGCCCAGAGCAGGTAGCTGAGGAGTTCCAGGCTCTTGGTCAGCCGGGGCTGGGTCACATGTCCGTCGACCGTGAGGACGGGCTCGCCGAACTCCTCCAGCACCAGCCGGGGCGCGCTCACGTTGACGCGTATCGGATGCTGGCCGGAGAGGGCGGCGAGGATCTCGTGCCAGGGCGACATACGGCTCGACCTGGTGTCCGCGGCCCTCGCCGCGACCTGCGGCACGTCCGAGAGCGCCGTCAGCAGCAGGTGCTGGGTGCCGTGCGTCGAGGCGGAGTCCATCGCGAGGTCGGCGGTGGCGTCGGACTCGTTCTCCATGCCCAGCCGCCACTGCGCCTCGGCCAAATACACGGCGGCCGTGGGGAGTTCGAGGTGACGGTCGCCGTCGCGCATGCTGCGCAGACATGCCGCGAGGTGCTCGTGGCCCTCGGCGTCCCGGTTCTGCAGGAGCATCGACAGGCCCGACCACAACTGCCACATGTCCCGGGTGAGGCGGTACTCCGACGCGCCGCACGCGGCCGCCTCCGCCAGCACACGGTCGGCGCGCCTGGTGTCACCCCCGAGGCGCAGCCACAGCTTGGCCTCGCCGACCAGGCTCAGGTTCTTGTACACGGTCGAGCCGGTGGCCGCGATGAGGTCCCTTCCGCGCGCGATGGACGCGCAGGCCTCCTCCCCACGGCCGAGGTCGAGCATCAGGTCGACGGCGTCGACGGCGTGCAGCCACACCGGCTGCGAGGAGGCACGGCGCGGCTCGAACATCGACATCGCGGCGTCGAGTCGCCCGGTCACGCGCAACGCGGCGACGACCCACGGACCGCCGAGTATCGTGCGCCAGGGATCGAACGACCCCGGTTCGTCGAGCCCTTCGAGGCGGCCGCGCAGGAAGGCCAGCCGCATCAGCAGACCGTCGAGCGGCCCGGACGGCGTGGTCGAGTACTCCGGGAAGGGTGGTGGCTCCTCGCCCGTGGCCAGCGCGATCAGGGTCTGTGCGATGCGCTGGTTGCGGCCCGGTGGCAGCCGGTCCGCCAGCGAGCGCGCCTCCTCCAGCCGCCCACGGTGCCACAGGCACCAGCAGGCCAGGACATGCGCCTCCTCGAAGTCGGGTGACCCCGGCTCCGGAAGCCAGTCGTATCCGTGGCGGTCGACGAGCTCCACTCCGCGATCACACTGTTCGAGCGCGAAGGCGACGCGCAGGATGACGGAGCCGATCTCCGGGGTCGGCGTCCGCACCGAGGCTCCGAGCGCGTCCAGCCACCGTGCCGCCGGCGCGAAGTCCATCCGCGCCACCAGGTCGGGGAGGGCCACGGCGGCCAGTCTCCCGGCCGCCTCCAGGTCCCCGAGCCGGAGCAACTCGTCGACCGCCTCCTCGTGCGCGCCGCCGGCGATCAGGACGTCGGCATGCCTGCGGCGAACCGCGTCGCGCGTCCGCACGTCCTCCCGGCCCAGGGTCTCGACGAGAAAGTCGCGGAACACGGGGTGCGGCGTCATACGCGAACCGTCCGAGGACCACGTCACCGGCAGGTGCCGGGCGCGCAGGCCCGCCATGAGCTGCGCCGCGTTCTCCTGGCCCAGCGCCCGGGCACCCTCGGCCGACACCTCGGCCAGCGGACTCGTGTGGAGGAGAAACGTTCTCTCCGCCTGGGTGAGCGAGTTGAAGACGTTCGCCGCGACATAGGACCGCAGCATCTCGGGATCGGGCTGGCGGGAATGTCCATGACGCCAGCCCTCGAACAGGACCCCGGTGACCCAGCCTCCCGTCGCGGCCACCGCCTGAGCCGGGTGCACGTCGGCGCGACCGATGTTGCGCAGCGCCTCGGCCGCTTCCTGGGCGTCGAAGGAGAGGTCGCTCTCGACCAGCTCACCGACCCGGTCACGTTCGCTCGTAGAACCCGGGTCGAGCCGGACGTCGACGCGCGAGATCAGCACGAGGTTCACGCCGGACGGCAGATAGCGGGCGAACGAGGAGAGCACCGCGGTGCAGGTCTCGTCCGGGGCGACGCGTTCCACGTTGTCGCACACGAGGATGAGCCGGCTTCCCTGGAGGCTCTCGGCCAGCAGTCCGGCCGCCTCACCGATGTGGAGACTGCTGCTGAGGGCGTCGGAGGCCACATCGGCCGCGCTCGGTACGGCACCCTCGACGGCCGCTTCGAGGTAGACGAGCAGACGGCCCGCCGCCTGCTCGGTACCGTCGAGCGACAGCCAGGCGACGGGCCTGTCGAGGTCACGGACGGCGAGTGCCACCGCCGTGGTCTTGCCGGCCCCGGCCGTCGCGAACACGTTCACCACGGTGTGCCGGTCGAGCAGGGTCCGCAGCCGCCGGCTGAGCCGGTCGCGCTCGACGATGTCCTTGGCCGGCTCCGGAACGGCCAGCTTCCGCCGGATGATCGCGCGATGCTGTCGGCCCGGCGCGGTGGAGTCGCCCGGCCGACCAGGAGTGGAGTCGCCGCCCATCGAACGTCGCGCCTCCGCGATCCTCAGTGCTCCTCCGGGAGCTTTCGCCAGTCGTCAGGGAAGAAGAACGCATCGGAGGTGGGCGGGATCGGCGACTGCACCTCGACCCAACGGGCTGGTTCCGCACGTTCGTTGACGAAGCCATGGGTGCCGTCGGTCCCCACCCACACGAGGTCACCGGTCTCGATCACCTCGTCCTTGCCGTCCAGGGTGCCTCGCATCCCGCCGGAAGTGAAGTAGTAGATCTCCTCGAACGGGTGGTAGTGGACCTTGGCCGCCCGGCCCGGCCCGGACTTCGGCGCGATCTCGCACACGAAGACGGTGTGATGCTGTGCCCCCAGAAGTTGGTCCACCATCATCCGAAGGCTGATGTTCTTGATGTTGGGGCCGTGGTAGCCGGGCATCGACAGCTGCGCGTACGGGGCCATGTCGGAGTCGTCGAAGTGGCCGACGTAGCGGTGCCGGGGGTCCGTCTCGGACGGACGGCCCAGGTTCTCACCGGGCGAGGCCTTGGCGGCGATGCGGCTGCGGGCGCCGTCGAACGTGGGCGGCTTCGGGGCGCGCACCCCGATCCACGTCAGTCCCTCCTCGCCGGCCGACAGCGAGTGGGCGACGCCGACCGGCGCCACTCCGTAGTCACCGGAACCGAGCTCGTAGCGCAGTCCGGCGTAGGCGGCCTCGCCGGATCCGCCGGTGATGAAGAACGACTCCTCGAACGGGCAGCGGGTCCAGCCCGTGCTCGCCCCGGGAGCCAGTTCGTACAGGCTCACCTCCAGGTGGGACGCACCGTGCTCGTGCCCGACCAGGAGTGCCTGCTGAAGGCCCGGGACGCCTTCGACGTCGGAGAACTTCCGCTCCGACGCCCGCGAGATGTAGTAAGCCATGTCGACCTCTCCGTCCACACGCGAGGGTGCCCGCGGGCATCCCTCGCCCTGGTTGATGCTGATGGCTGTCGGGACTCGGCCCGGGGGGCGCGGGGGACGGGTGGTTCGTGGCCGCCGTCGGCCACGAACCACCCTCCGCACAGTGGCCGGGTCAGCGGACCACTGAGCCCTCGGCCCGTGCGCCGTCGAGGCGCCGGGCGTACTCGGCCTGCTCGGTGTAGGCCGTGACCTCGGGGGCGTCGGCGGGCTGAAGGCCACAGACCTTGCGAGCCAGCTGTGTGATCGGTCCGGAGGGCGACAGCTCCGAGCGCTTCATCGTGAGCATCCGGGTGGCGAGCATCGGGGTCCCGTTGAACTGCTCGAAGGTGCTCACCCGGTCACCGAAGTCGGTGAGGAACAGGTCGCGGATGACGCGCGAGATGCGCAGGCGGTCGTAGGGTTCGCCGGTCGCGCCGGCCTGCAGCGGTGCGAGCCACTTGTGGAGCTCGGGGTCGTTCCACTGCTCCTCGGTGGGGAACAGCAGCGAGGCACGTCCGGCGAGGTCGATGACCTCGTGCCGCATCTCGTGGTACCGCTCCAGGTAGTAGGACCGGCCGAAGTCGAAGAGCAGGACGTTCGGCTTGTAGAGGCCCGACGGCGAGATGAATCCCTCCGCCTCGGACGCGATCACGTGTGCGCGGATCGTCGTGTAGAACTCGATGAGACGTGCCAGGCGCGCCTGGACCGGCGGAAGCTGATAGGTGCCGAGGTGCTCGGTGATCAGCATCGCGAGGCCGGCCATGAGCTCGGCCCGGACCATCGTCCGCACGAGCGCCTCGTAGTGCAGCCAGTCGAAGATGCGCTGCGGATACAGGGAGGCGTGCTCGGTGTTGCCCATGTGGAAGACGTGCTCCCACGGGATGAACACGTTGTCGAAGATGACGGTGCATTCGAGCTCGTCACCGGTCGAGGAGATCGGGTGGTTCGCGGGGTCGTCGGTGACCGTCGCCTCACGCGAAACCATCGCGACGCCCGGGGCGTTCGCCGGGCAGACGCCGTAGAGGACCTGTTCGGCCTCGATTCCCGGGCGGTAGAAGACGCCGATGTGGATGTAGTCGGCGAACGGCGTACCGGTGCTCACGGCCTTGACGCCGTTGACCACGATGCCGTCCTCGCGCGTCTCCACGATGCGCAGCGCGGCCTTGGCCGCGTGTGTCCTGGACCGGTCGATCTGCGGGTCGATGAAGGCGAAGGCGCAGTTGAGGTCCCCCTCCTTCACCTGCTCCAGGAACTTGCGGATACCCACGGTCAGGTCGCGCCCGTCGGTGCCCACGGACTGGTCGCTCCAGGGCTGCGGGTCCTCCTCGTAGGTGATGAGGCCGTAGTTGTTCGCGCACGGGGTCCGCCCGATCGAGCCGCCGTCGAGCTCCCGGATCATGGTCTCCAGGTACTCGCGCTTGCGCCGCAGTCCCTCGAAGTCCGTGTGCCGGAACCACATCATCGAACGACGCATGCCCTCGTCGTCGACGAAGGTCATGACGTCCTGCATCCCGGGCTCGTGGTGCAGGTCGTAGAACTTCGCGATGCGCTGGGCCGCCGCCCTGGTCAGCGGGTGGGTCGTGATGTCGTCGATCTTCTCCCCTCCGACCCAGACAACGCGCCCGTCCCTGAGAGACTCCAAGTACTGGTCGCCGGTTCGCATCAAATGCCACCTTCTCCACTTGACCCAGGCACTTTCGTGCCGGGATTTCTCTGTGCGACTTCGTCGGTGGAATTCAGGTCGACAGGCCGTCGTCGGAATTCACCGCGAGTCTCGTGGGTGAAATTTCTCTCAAGGCATCGGAAGGAATTCAGCTGATTCCTTCGAGGTTAGCCATGAGTTGTTAGTGCGGCGTTAATCGGGACGCCACGCCGCCGGTCGAGGCGTCCGCGCCGCCCCGCGCCGGATCCCGGACGCCTCTACAGCCGGGCCTCCACCGCTGCCGGCGGCTTCGGCATGTCCAGTTCGAAGTCCATGACACGGTGGAAGCGCGACAGGGCGTTCCACATGCTGATGCACATGACGAGCTCCACCAGCGCCGCCGGGCTGAACATCCGTTGCGCCTCGTCGCGCAGGCTCGCCGGCACGCCTGTCGGGCCCTCCGCCACCGTGACGTCCGGCAGGGCGACCGTCATCTCCTCGGCCAGCAGGAGAGCCAGGCGCTCCCGCGCGGTGAAGCCCGCGAGCTCCCCGTCGGCGACGGCCGCCAGTTCGTCGACCTCGATTCCCTGGGCCAGCGCGGACGTGCAGCGGTGACTCGCCGTGTAGCGGCAGTGGTTGAGCACGGCCACGCGCACGGCGACCAGATCCTTCACACGGATCTCCAGTGCCCCCGGGCCGTTGAGCTGCCTGAGGAAGGGCAGGTAGGTGCCGAGCAGTCCGGGGCTGTTCCCGATGCCGGCCCAGGTGTTCAGCACTTCGCCGTAGGCCTTCACGGCCCCTGCGAGAGCGGGTTGGTCGTCCGCCGAGAACTGCGCGGACTCAAGGAGCGGCACCAGCGACATGAGAGTTCCTTTCTACGAGTCCTGCCCGGCTTCGCGGTTGGTCTTCCGCAGGCCCAGGGCGAGGCCCAGGGTCGCGTTGAGCCAGGGCACGAAAAAGGTCAGGACGATGCGCGCGGCGAGTGCCCAGGTGAGCGGGCCCTGCCGGACCTGTGTGTACAGATTGACCATGAACAGCACCGACCCGACCGACGAGGCGGCCACGATCGTCTGGAGCAGAGCCCCGCCCCGGACGGCACCGCGCAGTGCCACACTCCAGGGGACGGCGGACCTCGCCGGCCGCGTGCCCCGCTCGGGCCGGCTCATCGTCGCCTCCCCTGCCCCGGAGGGCATGTCAGGGTCTTCCTCACCCGTCCCTCCCTCACTCCCGGAGCAGGCTGAGCAGGGGTCAGTGTGCGTCGCACACCGTTAGCCGCCGGGAAGGTGGGAGGTGGTCCGGCAGCCGGCGTGTGAACCTGCCGTTAACCGCGCTTGCCGTGTCCTCGGCGCTTCCGTTCGACTCTCCGCAGCAAGGAACGGACCACTGACTGGAGGAGCCGAACATGGCTGCAGGTTGGAACTTGGAGGGCCGCACGGCGTTCGTGACCGGCGGTAGTCGAGGCCTGGGCTTCGCCATCGCACAGGCGCTGCTGGAGCGTGGTGCCAAGGTGGCGATCGCGGCCCGCGACGAAGCCGCGGTCAAGGCCGCCGCCGGTCGTCTCGCCGCCGGAGCCGGTGCGCAGGACGTGCTCCCCGTCGTCGCGGACGTCACCGACGCGGACTCCGTAGGCAGCGCGCTGGCCGAGGTGCACGCGTGGCACGGTGCCCTCGACATCGTCGTGAACAACGCGGGACCGCAGCTCACGCCGTCCCCCCTGGACAAGGCCGACGAGAAGAACATCGCGTCCGCCTTCGACACCAAGCTGATCGGGTACGTCCGCGTCGCGCAGGCCGCTCTGCCGTACCTGAGCCGGACGGGCAGCGGCAGCATCGTGAACGTCGTCGGCGCCACCGCCCACCTGCTCATTCCGCAGGCGGGTGTGACGGCCGTCGTGAACGCGAGCGTGGTCGCGCTCACGAGTTACCTGGCGACCGAGGCGGCCGCCGACAACATCCGGGTCAACGCGATCTCCCCCGGCATGACGCGGACCGAGGGCTGGCTCACCAAGACCGAGGCGATGGGCAAGCAGCAGGGCAAGACCGCCGAAGAGGTCCGGGCCGGCATGGCCCAGGGGCTCGGGATCCGCCTCAACCGCTGGGCCGACCCCGCCGAGATCGGTGCCGCGGCGGCCTTCCTGGCGTCGGACGACGCCTCCTACGTCACCGGTCAGGTGCTGCGCGTGGACGGCGGGATGAGCAAGCCCGTCGCCTGATCGCAAGGCCCCCAGGCAAGCGCCGTCCAGTGCCCGCAGTCGCCTTGGACGGCGCTTCTGGTTGTGCGGTGCGGGGGCCTGCCCGAAGTGCTCTGGAACGTCGACCTGGAGTGTGCGCATGCTGATAGGAATCGTGGGCGAGACCCACCGTGGCGAGACGCGCGTCGCGGCGACTCCCGCCACGGTGGTCCAGCTGGTGAGGCTGGGGTACGAAGTCGTGGTGGAACCGGGTGCCGGTGTGCGCTCGAGCTTCCCGGACGGGGCCTACGTCGAGGCGGGCGCGCGGGTCGGTGACCCGCTCGCGGCGGACGTGGTGCTCGGCGTGAACGCGCTGACGCCCGAGCGGCTCGACGAGTTGAAGCCGGGTGCGACCGTCATGGGCGTCATGAGTCCGGCACTGGACCCCGCGCTGGTGGAGGAACTGGCGAAGCGGCCGATCACCGCGCTGGCGCTGGACGCCGTGCCGCGCATCTCACGGGCCCAGTCGCTGGACGTGCTGTCCTCGATGGCGAACATCGCCGGCTACCGGGCCGTGGTGGAGGCCGCGCACACCTTCGGCCGGTTCTTCACCGGTCAGGTGACGGCCGCGGGCAAGGTGCCGCCGGCCAAGGTGCTGGTGTGCGGTGCCGGTGTGGCGGGCCTGGCCGCGATCGGGGCGGCCGGAAGCCTCGGTGCCGTCGTGTACGCGACCGACCCGCGGCCGGAGGTGGCCGACCAGGTCAGGTCGCTGGGGGGCGAGTACCTGTCGGTCGAGGCCGACGACACGGGCGAGGAGCAGGTGTCGGCGACGGGCTACGCCAAGGAGATGTCGCAGGACTACAACGCCCGTGCGGCGCGGCTGTACAGCGAGCGGATCGCGGAGATGGACATCGTGATCACGACCGCGCAGATCCCGGGGCGCCCGGCACCGACGCTGATCACCGCGGAGATGGTGGCGTCGATGCGCTCGGGCAGTGTCATCGTGGACATGGCCGCCTCGACCGGTGGCAACGTCGAGGGCACGGTCAAGGACCAGGCCGCGGTCACGGCGGGCGGTGTGACCATCCTCGGCTACACCGACCTCCCCGGCCGGCTGCCCGCGCAGGCCTCCCAGTTGTACGGCACCAACCTGGTCAACCTGGTCAAGCTGATGACCCCCGGCAAGGACGGCCGGCTGGTGCTGGACTTCGACGACGTGGTGCAGCGGTCGATGACCGTGGTACGGGACGGCGAGCTGACCTGGCCCCCGCCCCCGGTCCAGGTCTCCGCCGCCGCGGCACCGGCCGCCGCTCCCGTCTCCTCGGGGGCGAAGCCGAACACCGCGCGCACCCGGCCGCCGTTGTCGACCCGGCGACGGTATACGGGGGTCGGGTGCGGCGCGGCGGTGCTGTTCCTGGGCGCGGCCCTGTCACCGTCGGCGCTGCTCGGGCACCTGACGGTGTTCGCGCTGGCGATCGTGATCGGCTACTACGTGATCGGGCAGGTCCACCACGCCCTGCACACGCCGCTGATGAGCGTGACCAACGCGATCTCCGGAATCATCGTCGTCGGAGCCCTGCTGCAGATCGGGCACGCCGGCACCCCGAACGGCGGGGTGGTCACCGCCCTGTCGGCGCTCGCGATCCTGCTGGCCTCGGTCAACATCGTCGGCGGCTTCGCCGTGACCCGCCGGATGCTCTCCATGTTCTCGAGAAGCTGAGGGGGCGTCATGTCGGATCTGATGACCGTCGAGACGGCCGCGGCGGCCGCCTACATCGTCGCGGCCCTGCTCTTCATCCTGGCCCTTGCCGGACTGTCCCGCCACGAGTCCGCCCAGGCCGGCAAGGCCTTCGGGGTCGGCGGCATGACGGTGGCCATGGCCGCCACGATCGCGCTGGCGGTCCACCGCGACATCTCCGCCGTCGGACTGGCGCTGGTGATCGGCACCATGACTGTCGGCGGCGCGATCGGGCTCTGGCGGGCACGGGTGGTCGAGATGACCGCGATGCCCGAACTGATCGCCCTGCTGCACTCGTTCGTGGGTCTTGCCGCGGTACTCGTGGGATGGAACGGCTATCTGCACGTCGAGGCCACCCTGAACGGCGCGGTCAGCGCCGAGGCCGAACTGCTGCGGGCCGGGCGGCTGCTCGGGATCCATTCCGCCGAGGTGTTCATCGGCGTCTTCATCGGCGCGGTCACCTTCACCGGTTCGGTCGTGGCGTTCCTCAAGCTCTCGGCGCGCATCAAGTCGTCGCCGCTGATGTTGCCCGGCAGGAACCAGCTCAACCTCGCTGCCCTGGTCGCGTTCGCCGTTCTGACCACCTGGTTCGTGATCGACCCGGCCCTGTGGCCGCTGATCGCCGTCACCCTCGTCGCCGCGGCGCTGGGGTGGCATCTGGTCGCCTCGATCGGCGGCGGTGACATGCCGGTCGTGGTGTCGATGCTCAACTCGTACTCCGGGTGGGCGGCCGCGGCGTCGGGGTTCCTGCTGGAGAACGACCTGCTGATCATCACCGGTGCCCTGGTCGGCTCGTCGGGTGCCTACCTGTCCGCCGTCATGTGCAGGGCGATGAACCGGTCCTTCCTCTCCGTGATCGCCGGTGGTTTCGGCATCGAGGCGGGCCCGGCCGGCGACAAGGACTACGGCGAGCACCGCGAGATCACCGCCGAGGGCGTCGCCGAACTCCTCGGCTCCGCCGACTCGGTGATCATCACGCCCGGCTACGGCATGGCCGTGGCCCAGGCCCAGTACGGGGTCGCCGAGCTGACACGCAAGCTGAGGGACCGTGACGTCGACGTGCGCTTCGGCATCCATCCGGTCGCGGGACGCCTGCCCGGCCACATGAACGTCCTGCTCGCCGAGGCCAAGGTCCCCTACGACATCGTGCTGGAGATGGACGAGATCAACGAGGACTTCGACCGCACCAGCGTGGTCCTCGTCATCGGCGCCAACGACACGGTCAACCCCGCCGCCACCGAGGACCCGGACTCACCCATCGCCGGCATGCCCGTCCTCCAGGTCTGGGACGCCGAGCACGTCATCGTCTTCAAGCGCTCCATGGCCTCCGGCTACGCGGGCGTCCAGAACCCGCTCTTCTACCGGGAGAACTCGGCCATGCTCTTCGGCGACGCCAAGGACCGCGTCGAGGACATCCTCCGCGTGCTCTGACACACGCCTCGGCGAAGGCGGTGGCCGTCGGCCATGAACTCCCCTCCCCTGGTCCATCGTTCGAACAGGAGCCCTCCATGAGTGTGCCGACAGAGCACCTTTCGCACCCCGGATTCCCGGCCTCGTTCCGCGGCGCCGTACTGCGGCCCGGCGACGACCGCTACGACGCGGCACGCGCGCTGTACCAAGGCCGTGCCGCCGACGAGGGCCCCGCGCTGATCGCGCAGTGCGCCGACGAGGAGGACGTCGCGGCCGTACTGCGGTACGCCTCCGCCCGGAGCGTGCCCGTGGCCGTGCGCGGCGGTGGGCACGGCTCGGACGGCTATGCGATGCCGGGTGGGGCACTGGTCGTCGACCTCTCGGCGATGCGGGCGCTCACCGTCGACCCGAGGACCCGGGTGGTGCGGGCCGAGCCAGGCGTCAAGCTCGGCGAGATGGACGCCGCCGCCCAGCGGTACGGCCTCGCCGTGCCCGCCGGGACGGTCAGCAGCACCGGTGTCGCCGGGCTCACGCTGGGCGGCGGCATCGGCTTCCTGATGCGCCGTTTCGGCGCCACCGTCGACAACCTGCTGGCCTGCGACATGATCACGGTCGACGGCCGCAAGGTCCGCGCCGACGCGAGCGAGAACCCGGAGCTGTTCTGGGCGCTGCGCGGCGGGGGCGGCAACTTCGGCGTCGTCACCTCGTTCGAGTACCGCGCGCATCCGGTCGGCCCCGAGGTCGTCGCGGGGCAGCTGATCTTCCCGTACGACCAGGCCGCCGACGTCCTGCGGGGGCTCTCGGGGCACCTGGCCGCGGCGCCGCGCGAGCTGGGACTGCTGGTCGCGATCGCTCCTGCCCCGCCGCTGCCGGTGCTGCCCGCGGAGGTGCACGGCAAGCCGGTGCTGATCCTCGTCGTGGTCCACTCCGGCGAGGCGGCCACCGCCCACGAGGTCGTCGAGCCGCTCGCCGCGCTCGGCCGGCCGCTGGCCGACCTGGTCACGAAGACCACGTGGGTGCGGGCGAACAGCATGCTCGACGCCGTCGCCCCCTCCGGCATGCGCATGAACCTCCGGGGTGGATACCTGCCGTCCCTGTCCGGCGACGCCGTCGACGTGCTGCTGGAGCATGTGGCCCGCGTGCGGGCGGATCCCGGCGACATCTGGTCGGTCAACCTCTCGCTCATGGGCGGGGCGATCTCCGAGGACGTCGACGAGGACGCCATGGCCTTCTCCCGCGCCGGAGCCGCCTGGCTGTGGGAGGCCATCTGCAAGTGGGACGCCCCCGAGTCCGACGGGCGGTACGACACCTGGGCGACCGGCCTGACCGAGGCGATGCGGCCGCACTCCCTCACCAACGGCTACGCCAACCTCACCGACGACCTGGGTGAGCGGTGGCGGCGTGGAGTGCACGGCAGCGAGGCGAAGCATCTGCGGCTGCGTGCGGTCAAGGCCGCCTGGGACCCCGAGAACCTGCTCCGCTTCAACAAGAACATCGCTCCCCGGGACACCGACTGACCGCACGCCGATGGGGCGTCACACGGTGTGCCGTGTGACGCCCCATCGGCGTGGCCTTGTCCTCAGCTCTTCCAGACCGTCTTGAGGTTGCAGAACTCCCGGATGCCTTCCGCCGCGAGTTCGCGGCCGACGCCGGAGTCCTTCACGCCGCCGAAGGGCAGTTCGGGGTAGGAGATGCTCATGCCGTTGACGAAGACGGCCCCCGCTTCGAGACGGCTGATCACAAGCCGCTCCTCGTCGGGGTCGGTGGTCCACACCGAAGAGCTGAGCCCGAAGGTGGTGTCGTTGGCGAGCGCCAGGGCCTGCTCGACGTCGTCGACGCGGTAGACCACGGCCAGCGGCCCGAAGGCCTCCTCGCGGTGCACCCGCATCGCCGCGGTGACCTCCTCCAGGACCGCCGGCGCGAAGAACCACCCCTCGGTACCGACCACCGACCCGCCGCACCGCAGAACGGCTCCCCCGGCGACCGCGTCGTCGACCAGGTCGAGGAGTTCGCGCCGACCCGACTCCGTCGCGACCGGCCCGACCTCGGTCTCCTCGTCGAGCGGATCACCGACGGTCAGCGCCTGCGTGCCCGCGACGAAGGCCTCTACGAACTCCTCGTACACCTCCGTGTGGACGATGAACCGCTTGGCCGCGATGCAGGACTGGCCGTTGTTGACCGTGCGAGCGGTCACGGCGGTGCGGGCGGCGGCGGCGACGTCGGCGGACGGCAGCACGATGAACGGGTCGGATCCGCCCAGTTCCAGTACGAACTTCTTCACCTCGGAGCCCGCGACGGCCGCCACCGACCGGCCTGCCGGCTCGGAACCCGTCAGCGTAACGGCGGCCACGCGCCGGTCCCGCAGGACCGTCTCGACGTCGGCCGCCCCGATGAGGAGCGACTGGAACGACCCGGCCGGGAAGCCGACCCGCTCGAAGAGCGTGTCGAGGTACAACGCGGTCTGCGGCACGTTCGAAGCGTGCTTGAGCAGGCCGACGTTGCCGGCCATCAGCGCGGGCGCCGCGAAGCGGATCACCTGCCACATCGGGTAGTTCCACGGCATCACGGCCAGCACCACGCCGAGGGGCTGGTAGGTGGTGTAGGCGAGCGAGGCCTTGACGGTGCTCGGGTCGGCCAGGGGCTGGTCGGCGAGCATGCTCTCGGCGTTCTCGGCGTAGAACCGCATCGCCTGCGCGCACTTGAGGACCTCCGCGCGGGCCTGCGTGATGGGCTTGCCCATCTCGATAGTGAGCCTGCGCGCCGTGTGGGAGGCCTCGGCCTCGACCAGGTCGGCTGCCGCGCGCATCCACCGCGCCCGGGTACCGAAGTCGGTGGCCCGCAGCGCCGCGGCCGCGGCCTCCGCTCGTGTCAGTCGCGCCTCGACCTCTTCCTTCGTGAGGGGCGTGAACTCCTCGACGAGCTCGCCGGTTGCGGGATTGATGGTGGCGATGGGCACAGGGCTCTCCTCGTGACGTGGCATCGATGAGGGGGGATTGGATCCATCGTAGGCACCGCATCGACCGTGCACCAGAGCCCTTGAAGGAAGAAGAGCCTCTGTCAGGGGTTCATTGGATCCATTTCAGGAGTTGTTGCCGTCACCGTCGACGAAGAGCTCGGGATGGGCGGTGAGTTCGACCCTGGTGCGGCGGATGTGCCCCGCGAGGTACCGCTCGCAGTCCTCCGGGTCGCGTCGGCGCACGGCGTCGAGGATCAACCGGTGTTCGGCGTTGACGATCGCCGCCCGGTCGGGTTCGGCGAGCACCATGAACGCGCGCCGGTAGTGCTGGGTCGAGTTCCACAGCCGCTCCGTCATGGCCAGCAGATGGCCGCTGGGACAGCCCGAATAGGACGTCATGTGGAAGTCGCGGTCCAGCACCAGGAACCGGCTGATGTCGCTCTGGCCCTCGATCTCGTCCTGAATGCGTTCCAGACGTGCCACGTGGTCGTCGGTGAGGTGGGCGAGGCTCTCGGTCAGCGTCAGCGGCTCCAGCCGCTCGCGCATCCGGTAGTAGGTGTTCACGTCGTCGACGCTCAGCACCGGAACCCGCGCGCCCCGGTTGGGGAACGACTCGGTGAGGCCCTCCGACTCCAGGATCCGCAGCGCCTCGCGCACCGGGATCCGGCTGGTGCCGAGGCGGGCCGCGAGTTCGTCCTGGCGCAGCCACGTGCCGGGCGTCAGATCGCCGGCGAGGATCTCGTCGCGGAGGATGCCGGCGATGTGCTGACTCCTGACACTGTCCGCCCCGCGCGGATCACGGGCGTGCGCAGGACTCAAGGACAGTCACCTCTGAAACTCCGACGGGTCGCGGTCGTAGGCCTTGCCGTCAGGATAGGACACCAGCTCGAAGTGCATTCCCCATGGCGAGAGGAAGTAGACCCACCGCTGTCCCAGGGAGGGTCCCGAGCTGACGGTCGGCTCCCCCAGCACCGGCACGCCCCGCGCCCTCAGGTACGCCACCGCCTCGTCCAGGTCCTCGACGTACAGCGCGACATGGTGGCCGCCGACGTCGCTGTTGCGCGGGACGGACGTGCGCCGCCCCTCCGCCTCGTACGCGAAGACCTCGAACACGGCCTGGTCGCCGCACCGGTAGAAGCGCAGTTGGCGCAGCACCGTGCGCGGGTCGACGTTCAGATGCTCGGACATCCAGTTCTCCGCCGAGCTGAAGGGGCCCACCGAGTACATGTACTCGCATCCCAGGACGTCCACGAGCCAGTCGTGCGCCTGCTCCAGGTCCGGCACCGTGAAGCCGATGTGATCGAGTCGCCTGAGGCCGGGGAGAGCCATGACCTACCTCCTTTGGATCCAAAGTGCATCCATGGTGGCCCCGTCGACGTCAAAAGTCGAGTGACATCTTGTTATTGGATCCAATCCTATGGCAGGGTCGGTGCACTTCGATCGACTGAAGGGGGCTAGCGATGCCCGTGGAACACACACTCGAAGCAAAGGCCGCGTGGTCGGAGTTCGTCGCCACCCGGGACGACTGGGACGCCGCGCCCGCGGACCTGCTGACGGGCATGTTCAGCCAACTGGTGCTGATCCGGACCTTCGAGGAGTACGTCCTCGAACTCGCCGCCGACGGGCTGATCCACGGCCCCGCGCACTCCAGCATCGGCCAGGAGGGCGGCGCGGTCGGCGCGTGCTACACCCTGACCTCGCACGACACCGTGAACGGCTCGCACCGCGGCCACCACCAGTTCCTCGCCAAGGTGCTCGCCCATCTGCACCCGAAGGGCATCGACCCGACGAAGCCGTTCCCCGAGGACGTCCGGGCCGTGCTCCTGCGCACGCTCCGCGAGATCTGCGGGCTGGACCAGGGCTTCAGCCACGGCCGCGGCGGCAGCATGCACCTGCAGTGGCACGAGGCGGGCGCCATCGGGACCAACGCGATCGTCGGCGGCGGCGTGCCGCTCGCCGCCGGGTCCGCCTGGGCCCACAAGAGGGCCGGCACCGACGCGGTGACCTTCACCTTCTTCGGCGACGGCGCGATCAACATCGGATCCACGCTGGAGACCCTCAATCTCGCCGCGGCCTGGTCGCTGCCCGTGTGCTTCTTCGTCGAGAACAACTTGTACGCCGTCTCCACCCACGTCTCCGAGGTAACCGCCGAGCCCCGGCTGTCCGGCCGCGGTCCGGGCTTCGGCATCCGGAGCTGGAAGGTCGACGGCATGGATCCGCTGGCCGTGCACCTCGTGACGCAGCGGGCCCTGGAGCACATGCGCGGCGGCGCCGGTCCGACGATGATCGAGGCCGACGTGTACCGCTACTTCCACCAGAACGGCCCGTTCCCGGGCTCGGCGTTCCGGTACCGCACCAAGGAGGAGGAGGCCGAGTGGCGCGCCCGCGACCCGATCGACACCGTGGCGCGGCACCTGGTGCGCCGCAGGATCCTCACCAAGAAGGCCGTAGCGGAGACGATCGAACGCGCCAAAGCTCTGATGTCCGGACTCGGCGACGTCCTGCTCGAACCGCGGCCGGGCGGCAAGCCGGGTGAGCGGCGCATCGTGCCCTCGGAGTGGCCGGACCCGGCATTCGTCGACGAGGGCGTCCGCGGCGACCTGTCGGAGCTGGCCGGGATCGACTTCACCGACACCGAGGACTTCGCCGGCGACCTGACCGACGTCAAGTTCGTCGGGGCCGTCGCGGGCGTCCTCGGCCGCCGGCTCGCCACCGATCCGCGCGTCGTGGTGATGGGTGAGGACGTGCACAAGCTCAACGGCGGGACCAACGGGGCCACTCGCGGTCTGAGCGAGGCCCATCCCGACCGGGTGCTCGGGACCCCCATCTCGGAGAACGCGTTCGCCGGCCTCGGCGGCGGAATGGCGCTGGACGGCCGCTTCCGCCCGGTCGTCGAGTTCATGTACGCCGACTTCATGTGGGTGGCGGCGGACCAGTTGTTCAACCAGATCGGCAAGGCGCGCCACATGTTCGGCGGCGAGGGCACGGTGCCGTTCGTCCTGCGCAGCAAGATCGCCATGGGCACCGGGTACGGGTCACAGCATTCGATGGACCCGGCCGGCGTCTTCGCGACGGCACCCGGCTGGCGCATCGTCGCCCCCTCGACGCCGTTCGACTACGTCGGCCTCATGAACACGGCCCTGGCCTGCGACGACCCGGTCGTGGTGCTCGAACACGTCGACCTGTACAACGCGACCGGCCCCGGCCTGCCCGACGACTACGACCACTACCTGCCCGTGGGCAAGGCCGCCGTACGCCGCGAGGGCGCGGCCCTGACGATCCTGAGCTATCTCGCCATGACGCCGGCCGTGCTGGCCGCCGTCGCGGAGACCGGGGTGGACGCCGAGGTCATCGATCTGCGCTGGCTGGACCGGGCCAGCCTGGACTGGGACACCATCGGCCGTTCGGTACGCAAGACCAACCAGGTGCTGATCGCCGAGCAGGGCGCCGTCGGCACCTCCTACGGCGGCTGGCTCGCGGACGAGATACAGCGCCGGCTCTTCGACTGGCTCGACGCCCCGATCGAGCGGGTGACGGGCGGCGAGGCGTCGCCGAGCATCAGCAAGGTGCTGGAGCGCGCCGCGTTCGCCTCCACGGAGGAAGTCGCCGCCAAGCTGCGCGAGTTCTCGCGGGGGCAGAACAATGGCTGAGCTCCTGCGGATGCCCGAGGTGGCGGCCAACACCACGGAGGCGGTGCTGGTCTCCTGGAACGTCGACGTGAACACCCCCTACGCGGCGGGCGACCCGATCGTCACGGTCGAGACCGAGAAGGCCGTCGTCGAGGTCGAGGCCGAGAGCGACGGGGCCCTCCTGCGCCTGCTGGTCGACGCGGGCGCGACGGTGGCCGTGGGCGCGCCGATCGCCGCCTGGGGAAAGCCGGGCGAGTCGTCGTCGGAGGTGGACGCCCTCGTGGCGACGCTGGGCGGCGGCGCGGCGGCGGTGACCGCCTCGACCTCCCCGGCGCCCGTACCGGAGACACCGGAGGACGGCGCTGCCACCCAGGCCTCCGCCGCCGCGCCCGTCGCCTCCGCGTCCGTCGCGCCCGCGTCCGTCGAAGCGGCACGGGACGGGGACGGCGAGCGCGTCTTCGCGAGTCCGCTGGCTCGACGTCTCGCGCGTGAGTCCGGCGTCGACCTCAACACGGTGGTGGGGACCGGCCCCCGTGGCCGCATCCGCCGGGCGGACATCGAGGCGGCTCTCGCGAGGCCCGCTCAGCACGAGGAGGCCTCGTCGCCGGGCACCCCCGCGGCGGTCCCGAGCGCGCCGGCCACCACGGCGGCCGCCCGGTTCGTGGACGTGCCCAACAGCCGGATGCGGGGGGCCATCGCCCGCAGGCTCACGGAGAGCAAGCAGAACACCCCGCACTTCTATCTTCGCGGCGGCGCACGCGTCGACGCGTTGCTCGCCCTGCGGCGGCAGATCAACGCCGGCCGGGGCGCGCGCGTGTCGATCAACGACCTGCTCGTCAAGGCGATCGCGTGCGCCCATGTGACCGTCCCGGCGATGAACGTGCAGTGGAACAACACCTCCGTCCGGCACTTCTCGGACGTCGACGTCGCCGTGGCCGTCGCCACCGACGGCGGACTGGTCACCCCGGTGGTCCGAGGCGTCGACTCGCTGTCGGTGAGCGGTGTCGCCGCCGCGACCAGGGACCTGATCGACCGCGCGAAGGAACGCCGGCTCCGGCAGGACGAACTGGAGGGCGGCACCATCACGATCACCAACCTCGGCATGTACGGCACCGAGGACTTCGCGGCGATCATCAACCCGCCCCAGGCCGCGATTCTCGCCGTCGGCGCGGTGCGCCAGGAGGCGGTCGTCGAGGAGGGTGCGGTCACCGTCGCGTCCGTCCTGCGGACGACCCTCGCCGTCGACCACCGGTCCGTGGACGGTGCGACCGCGGCCGAGTGGATGAGGGCGTTCGTGGACGTGCTGGAGGAACCGCTGCGCATCCTGCTGTGAGCGCCGCGCGGCGCTTTCTCCCCGGCTAACGGCACGGGGACCACACTGGCCGGCACCGAACCTGCTCCGAGGATGAAGGAGGTGAGTGATGGAGGTCCTCGGTCTCGAAGTACCGGGCGAGAAGTGGAGCGCCGGTGGCGGCGTGCGCGTCGGCGGCGCCCCGTCGTCCGCGAAGATCGCGACGGTCGCGAGGGTGGCGAAGGTGGCGATCGGGGCGTTCGACGGCGTGCACCTGGGCCACCGTCAGGTCCTCGACGGGTGCGACACGGTCCTCACGTTCGACCCGCACCCGAGGCAGGTGCTCGACCCGGGCCGTGCGCCGAGCCTGCTGAGCGATCGCCGTCAGAAACTGCACAAGCTCCGCTCCCTGGGGATCCGGCAGGTGGCGATCGTGCCGTTCGACCACGCCTGGTCCCGGGTCACGGCCGAGGAGTTCGTCGAGCGGGTCGTCGTCGAGCAGCTCGGCGCGCGGTTCGTCAGCGTCGGCCAGGGTTTCCGGTTCGGCGCCCGGGGCGCCGGGACGGCAGGCACCTTCGAGAGTTATCCCGGACTGAGCACCCGGGTCGTCCCGCTCGTCACGCGGGGATCGGCCGGCGAGGCGATCTCGTCGACCCGCATCCGCCGGCTGATCTCCGAGGGCGACGTGGCGTCGGCAGGTGAACTGCTGGGATCCGCCCTCGCCCTGCCGGCGGTCGTCGGCGACGGGGGGCGTCTGCTGATCTCCGCGCGGTTCGCCCGGCCCGCGCCCGGCTGCTACCTCGGCTCCGTGGACGGTCACCCACGCCGGCTCCGGGTGTGTCAGGACCGTTCGGTCGCGGGCGCGGGAGCTGCGCGGACCGGCAGCCCCGTGCAGGTGACCTTCGTGCGGCAGACCGCATAGGCCGCGGCACGCCCCGCGGACCGGTGACACCCGCGCATGCAGTGATCCGCGACGCTCCCGCCTCCTGCCCCGTGCAGTCGGCGCGCGAGCCGTCCCCTTTCCACCACCCGCAGATTTCCCCCTGGCAAGGAGTTGTGATGGCGCTTCCGACATTCGGGCCGAACGCGGTCGACTGGGAGACCCGCGTCGACATGAACCGGCTTCGCGAGGAGCGGCTGGCCCGCCTCCGCGAGTCGTTGGAGCAGTCCGAGGTCGGCGCCGTCCTGGCCTTCGACTTCTCCAACATCCGCTACATGACCTCGACCCACATCGGCACCTGGGCGATCGACAAGATGATCCGGTTCTCCCTGCTGGTCAGGGGCGGTGAGCCGATCGTCTGGGACTTCGGTTCGGCCGCCAGGCACCACCAGCTGTACAACCCCTGGCTGGACTACTCGGCGGCGCACTCGGACGGCGATCCGCACGGCGCCCACCACGGGGCCGACGCCCGCAATCCGAGTGGCGCCCGGGCCGGCATCTCGACGCTGCGCGGCGCCATCAACCCGCTGGTGGGGATGGCCGACTCCGTCGCCCGCAAGGTGAAGCGGGAACTCGAACTCTACGGGCTCCAGAACGAGCCGCTCGGCGTCGACGTCGTCGAACTCCCGGTCCTGATGGCCCTCCAGAACGCGGGCATCACCGTGGTGGACGGCCAGCAGGTGTTCCTGGAGGCCCGCCGCGTCAAGACGCGTGACGAGATCCACCTGCTCACCCATGCCTGCTCGATGGTCGACGCCGCCTACGAGAACCTCTACGAGTTCCTCCGGCCGGGCGTGCGGGAGAACGAGTGCGTGGGGGTGGTCGCCAAGACCCTGTACGACCTCGGCTCGGAGTTCGTCGAGGGCGTCAACGCCATCTCCGGCGAGCGGTGCGCACCGCACCCGCACGTCTTCTCCGACCGCATCGTGCGCCCCGGGGACCCCGCGTTCTTCGACATCCTGCACAGCTACAACGGCTATCGCACCTGCTACTACCGCACCTTCGCCGTCGGCAGCGCCTCCTCGGCCCAGCGGGACGCCTACACACGGTGCCGTGAGTACATGGACGAGGCGATCAGCCTCGTCCGCCCGGGAGCCACGACCGCCGACATCGTGTCGGTCTGGCCCACGGCGCAGGAGTTCGGCTTCCCCGACGAGGAAGCGGCCTTCGCCCTGCAGTACGGCCATGGCGTCGGGCTGTCGATCTGGGAGAAGCCGGTCTTCTCCCGGCTGGTCTCCATGGAGCACCCCGAGGTGATCGAGGAGGGCATGGTCTTCGCGCTGGAGACGTACTGGCCGTCGAAGGACGGCTGGGGGGCGGCCCGGATCGAGGAGGAACTGGTGGTGACGGCGGAAGGGTGCGAGGTGATCACGAAATTCCCCGCGGAGGAGCTGCTCGTCGCCGGCCGGCGCTACTTCACCGTCTCGGGACCGCTGCCGGCCGAGCGTGACTCCCAGTCCCATCTGAACACGGCGACCGCGAGCCGTTCCGTGGGCCAGGACCAGACCCTGGTCCGGACCGACCGGGACGCCTCAGGAGTGTGAGACGGTGTGACCCAGCCCGGGCACGATCAACACCTTGTCACAGTATTACGATGCCTCCAGCGTCGCCCCGGACCGGGCGGCGTCGACCTGACCCCGTACCAGAAAGTCTCGGATGCGCATCAAGTACGTGAGCGTCGTGCTCGCCGGATCGACCGTGATGGCCGCGCTGGCCGCCTCCCCGGCCGGCGCAGCCACCTCCACCCTCCCCCACCCCTCCGTCACCTCGGTCCTCAAGGTGCAGCAGCAGGCCATGGCGGCGGGGGCGCCCGGCGCCCTCACCCGCATCGACTCGGGCAACTCCAGTTACCGCATCTCGTCGGGCCAGGCGGACACCGCCGCCCGCACCGCGATGGACGCCGACCGCCGCTTCCGGGTCGGCAGCGTGAGCAAGAGCTTCACCACGGTGGTGCTCATGCAGCTCGTCGCGGAGGGCCGTGTCGACCTCGACGCCTCGGCGAACAGCTACCTCCCGAAGGCACTGCCGGACGACCGCATCACCGTGCGGCACCTGCTCAGTCACCGCAGCGGCCTGTGGGACTACACCAACGACATGTTCTACTACACCGTTCCGGGCTTCGAGTCCGTGCGGAACAAGGTGTTCACCTACCAGGAGCTGATCGACCTGTCGACGGCCCACAAGGTGAACAACGAGCCGGGAGCCGCCTACAGCTACTCCAACACCAACTTCGTGGTGCTGGGCCAGCTCGTCGAGCACGTCACCGGCGTGCCGATGGCCACCCACTACCAGCAGCGCATCTTCGGGCCGCTGGGTCTGAGGAACACCTCCTACGTGCACCCCAGCACCACCCTGTCGGGTTCCTACGCCCGCGGCTACCTGCGCCAGGACGACACCACGCTGCCGCTGGTCGACTCCACCGAGCAGACGGTGTCGTGGGCGCAGTCGGCGGGCGCGGTCATCTCCAACTCGGCCGACCTCAACCGCTTCTTCTCCGCCCTGGTCTCCGGCAAGCTGCTGCCGCAGGCGCAGCTGCGGGAGATGATGAGCACGGTGCCGGTCAACGCGGACGGCACCCAGTCCTACGGGCTCGGTCTGCGTGGCCGCAAGCTCTCCTGCGGCGTGACGGTCTACGGCCACACGGGCACCGTCCAGGGCTACTACACGTACGCCTTCACCACGGCGGACGGCAAGCGCAGCATGACGTCCATGGCGAACACCTCCAACAACGGGACGGTGAACACCATCCTCGGCGGCACGCTGGAGGCGGCGTTCTGCGGCACCGCCGTCGCCAAGGCGGACAAGTTCACGGCCCCCGACGACGAGGGGTTCACCGAGGACATCGCTCCGGGAGTGGTCCGCTCCTCGTGACGGGTGCGTGACCGCCCGGCGGTCACCGAACGCGGCGCTGCCGCCCACCTCGACGGTGGGCGGCAGCGCCTTCGTCCGTTACCGGCCGGTGGTGCGGGAGCTCCGGCTCACCTCAGGCCGAAGGCCCTGGTGACGGTCTGGTGCACGGTGTTGCCCCGGTCGTCGGCGGCCGTGGCCCGGACGGTGACGTAGGAGGCCTTCCTCGGGGCGTCCAGCGTGGTGCGCCAGCCCCCGCCGGACGCGGTGACCTCGGCCTTGTGCCAGGTCCTGCCGTCGTCGTAGGAGAGCTCCACCGCGACCTCGCCGATGGCCGACGTGGGCGGCAGCTCCTGCTCCGGGTCGGACGACGTCGTGTGGGTCGCGGTGACCGTCAGGCCCGCGTCGCGCCGCGCCCTTCCGTCGCCGTCGGTCTCGACCCCGTAGTCGAGCTGGATCAACGGCAGGGCCAGGCCCTGGTACCGTTCGCCGGCGGCGGAGGTGAAGCCCCATTCCGTCCGGGTCCGGGTGCTGTACGGGTTGGCCCACTTGCCGCGGGCGGTCTCCAGCACGTACCGGTACGACTGCCGTTGCGGCGCGAGCCCGTCGGCGATCACGAAGGAGCCGTTCATGCCGGCGAGCAGGGTCTCGCCCCGGTAGAGCGAGGCCGTCGCCTGCGCGTCCGGCGTGATCGGGTAGCCCACGCGGCGGGTGCCGGCGTCGCCCCAGGCGGGGACGTCGACGGCCAGCCAGTCGTCCTGCCGGAAGGCGAAGGCGTCGGGCAGGGCGCCGGTGATCCGCGGCCTGCTGACGGGGGCGAACCACTGGTCCTTCGTGGCGGTGCCGCCCTTGTACCCGCGCGGCGGGGCCAGGATCCTGACCTCGCCGAGGACGGTGGCGGCCTGCGCCCACTGCACGCCGGAGCCGGTGGAGACCCAGTCGGTGCGCACTCCCCGTGCCGGGAGCGGGAGTTCGGTGCCGAGCCGGGCGGTGGTGTCGTCGGGCCAGACGTCGTAGCGGTACTCGCGGGCGTCGCCCTGCCGGTAGTTCTTGAACGCGACGTCGATCCGCGCCAGGTCCTTGGGGCCCGGCCGGTGGACCGTGTTCGCGGGCACCGCGCCGTCCCAGGCGTTCGCCAGGTCGTAGAGGTACTCGGTGGTGGGGTGGGAGAACACCTTCAGCGAGGTCCCGCCGCGCGCGGCGGCGAGGCGGATCAGACGGTCGCCCTGGTCCTTGCCGACGGTGACGACGGTCAGCGGCGGGGTGGCCTCGGTGCGGGGGTCGAGCCGCCCCTCGCCGTCGTTGACGACGACGAGCAGTTCCGCTCCGGCCGCGGCGGCCGCGGCCACCTGTTCCTGCGCGGGGACCACGTCGTTGCGCACGACGACGGCGGCCTTGCCGCGAACGCGCAGGCCCTCGTAGTCGGTTGCCGCGCCCTGTCCGGCGTACACCGCGTCGAGCCGGCTCGTGCCCTTGCGCAAGGGGGTGGCGCCGCGCCGTACGAGGATGTCGTCGACGGATTCCCGCCCGGAAGCGATCTTCAGCGGCGGCTGCTCGTTGCGCCAGCGCGTCCTGACGGTGAATTCGCCCTCGGCGGCCTTCTCCCCGGTGGGCAGGGCCCAGACGCTGTCGTAGCGGGGCCACGGGTACAGGGACATGCTGTGGGCGCCGGAGGCGTCGAGCGTGCGCCGGTAGTCCACCCGCATGTCGGTGGTGACGGACTCCTTCGGCGTGACCGCCGTGACCTGCCGGGTCCTGGAGGCGTCGAACGTGAACGTCGCGTCCGCGTCGAGCCGGAACTCCGGGTCGGCGACCAGGGCCAGGCCGCGCGAGTGCGCGCCGTGGGCACCCTCCACCGGAATCGCCGCGACGACCGACCAGGGCCCGGCGTACAGGGTCACGGTGGTGGATCCGGCGACCGTTCCTCCGAGAGTGATGCCGGGTCGCTTGCCCTGCTGGAGCATGACGTAGTACTCGCCGGTGACGGGCTTGCCGGAGCGGTCCTTCGCGTTGATCGTGAGGTCGTGCAGCTCGTACATGGTGACGTAGCCGAAGGCCGTGCCGAGCCGGACGGAGCCGCCCGCGGAGGCCTCGACACGGGCGTCGTAGAGCATGCCCTCCTCGGCGCGGTCCGGGTGCGCGGTCACGGTGACCGTGGCGGTCCCGTGCGCGGGCACCGTCACCTGCCGGGCCGACAGCGTGAACATGCCCGCGGGGGCCTCGGAGGCCTCGACCGAGAGGTCGAGGGTGACCGGGGTGTCGCCGTCGTTGGTGTACGTCACCTCACGGTCGACGCGGGCGCCCGGCGCGGGCGGCCACTCCTGCAGGGCGTCGACCACTCCGGTGGCGCGCACGGTGGTTCGGGCCGCCGCGGCGGCGTCCACCCGGCCGTTGCCCGCGTCGAAGGCCGAATGGGCGGGCGTGGCCTTGGCGGTGCTGATCAGGGCGTCCTTGATCTGCTGCCCCGTCCAGCCCGGATGCGCGGCGGCGACGAGGGCGGCGGCGCCCGCCACGTGCGGAGTCGCCATGGACGTACCGCTCATGGTGGTGTAGGCGCCCTCGCCGGGCGCGTACCGCGACCGGGCGGCCAGCACGTCGACACCGGGACCCGTGATCTCCGGCTTGAGCGCGCCGTCCCCGACGCGCGGGCCACGGCTGGAGAAGGAGGCCAGCCGGTCGGCGGAGTCGACGGCGCCCACGGCCAGGGCCGCGTCGGCGACCGCGGGCGCGCTCACCGATCCTCGCGGGCCGCTGTTGCCCGCGGCGATCGCGAACAGGGTGCCGGTCTCGGCGCTGAGGGTGTCGACGGCCTCGCTGAGGGGGTCGGTGCCGTCGCTCGGGTCGCCGCCCAGACTCATGCTCACGACCGCCGCGTGCTGGTCCCGGGCCGCCCACTCCATGCCGGCCAGGATCCAGGAGAACTGACCCGAGCCCTGGTCGTCGAGGACCTTGCCGACGTGCAGCCGGGCACCGGGGGCGACACCCTTCTCCTTGCCCGCCGAGGCCGCGCCGGTACCGGCGATGGTCGACGCCACATGGGTGCCGTGGCCATGGCGGTCGACGGCGGATTCGTCGTCGGGGACGAAGCTGGTCGCGGCGGCGACCTGCCCGTCCAGGTCCGGGTGCTGGGCGTCGACGCCGGTGTCCAGCACCGCCACGTCGACGCCCTGGCCGGTGTTGCCGCTCCGCCATGCCTCGGGCGCGCCGATCTGCGCCACCGATTCGGCCAGGTCGGCCTTCACCTTGCCGTCCAGCCAGATGCGCTGGATGCCGCCGGCGAGCAGCGGGGCGGCGGCGCGCTTCGCCGTCACCGCCCCGCCCAGCGTGCTGCTTCGCAGGAGGGCGGAGCTGTTCACGTCCTCGGTGAGCGCGTCCCAGAACTTCGCGGCCTCGTCGTGCTTCTCCGCGACCGCGGCGCCTTGGACGCTGGTCAGCGTGCGGACGCGTACGGCGCCCCGGGGCAGCGGTGCGGCGCTACGGGCGCGCGTGGCGTCGGCGTAGCGGACGATCAGCGGCACGTGGTCGCTGCGGGCGTCGTCGTAACCGTCGGCGAGCAGGCGTGTGACGTTGAACAGGTCCTCGTCGAGGACACCGGCCGAGACGTACGGCAGCACCTCCTGCGGGTACACGAAGGTCTCGCCCTCGTGTGTGAAGGTGTACGCCGCCACCGGCCGGCCCTGTGCGTCCTCCAGCGAGGTGACCGCCGTCCGGCCGGCGCCGGTCACGGTCACCTTGTCGCCGTTGATCAGTGTGACGGTCCGCGGAACGCCGCCGCCGTCGGGGGCCGTCACGCCCGCCGGGAGCGCGGAAGGGCCCGCGGGGGCACCGGTCGCGGAGGCCGTGACCGCGCCGAGCGACGGGAGCAGGGCCAGCGCGGCACCGAGCGCCAGCACCCGTTGACCGCGTAGGGGTGAGCCAGGCAAAGGAGCTCCTCACATAGCTGGGCATGATCGAGCAGTGCGGCGGATGCCGACGACGCATGATTCGCGCCGTCGGGCGGTCGCGTCGAGGTCACCGGGCTGTCGTCTTGGCGTCATGTCGCAGAGGCGACATGCGCGCGGGCGGAGTGCGTCATCGTCAACCACCGCTGCGGGACGCCTTGTTGATCCTGTGGAGACGCCCGGCGCGGCGACGGCGCGCCGAGTTGACGGTGATAGCATTCCGCCGTCTGCGACCTTGATCCACTTTGTTCGGGTGCCGACCTGAGGTGCTCTTCCGCACCAGCGACAACGTGGTCCTGTGTGACGGGGTCGCGGACCTTCGCGAGGTCCGTCGACGCCTGCTTGCCATGCGCCGAGAAAGGTTTCCATGACTCAAGACGTGCTTCTTTGGTGCCTGGTTGCGATAGCGGTGACAGCACTTGCCGCGGTCGTGGCTCTCGTACTTCGCAACAGAGCGCTGGGGGTGAGGAAGAGGGAGTCCGAAGCCTCCCTGGGACAGCGGCTGAACTACACGGAGGCCGAACTCACCCGCGTGCAGCACGAGCTGGCGAAGGTCCGGAGCGAGCAGGACGGTGTGATCCGGGACGCCGAGCAGGCCGCGGAGGAGAGCACCAAGGCGGTCCTCAAGGGTGCCGCCCGCTTCCTGCAGAGCCTCGCGGTCGAGCAGACCGTGCTGCTGGACGAGATCCAGCGCAAGTACGGCGGGCACACCGTCCTGTCCGATCTGATGGAGGTCACCCACGCCAACGCGCAGATGGCCCGCAAGGCCCAGGGCATCGCGGTCATGTGCGGTGCGCCGCTCGGCCGGCGCAACCAGCCCGCCAGCGTCTACGACGTCGTGCGCAGCGCCCAGAGCCAGATCCGGAACTTCCACCGGGTCGAGATCATGCAGCCGAGCGGCATCGCCCTGAAGTCGTCGGCCGTCGCGCCGGTCGCCCTGGCCGTCGCCGAACTGCTCGACAACGCTGCCAGCTTCTCGCAGGCGGACGCTCCGATCGAGGTGACGTTCCAGCGGGTGCAGAAGAACCTGTGCATCGTCATCGACGACGCCGGCGTCAGCATGAGCGACGAGGACCGGCAGAAGGCGACCGCGCTGCTCGCCGGCGACGCCGTCCCCCGGTTGTCCCAGCTGGGCACGCAGCCGAAGTTCGGCTTCCCCGTCATCGGTCTGATCGCTCGTCAGTACGGCTTCAAGGTCGACGTCACCGGAGTCTCCCGGTACGGCGGCGTCCGGGCCGTCGTCCTGCTGCCCGAGGAGTTGTGGACCATGGAGGAGACCACCCCGCCGGCCACCGAGGCGCAGGTGAGCAGCATCCGACGCGGTGAGAACCGCGAGCAGTCCGCGCGTACGATGCACGGCCTGCCCAAGCGTGGCGCCCGTAAGTCGCCCATCGCCAGTGTGCCCTCCGACGGGAGCGCCTCCGGCGGTGAGCAGACGCCCAGGAGGGTCTCCCGCCCTTCCGGCGGCGGGTTGGGGGCATTCCAGCGCGGCACGCTGTCGGGCCGTGACCTCGAAGCCCCGACGCCTGAAGGGTCCGAAGACGCATGACAACTACCGACATGTCGTGGATGGTCCAGGACATCGTGGACAACGTCCCCCGGGCGCGGCACGCCGTGGTGCTGTCCGCGGACGGACTTCCCCGCGGGGCGACGGACGGTCTGAGCCAGAAGGACGTGCGCACGATCTCCGCCGCGATGGCGGGAATGCAGTCGCTCAGCCGGGCCACCGCCCATTTCGCCGGACCGTCGCAGGACCGGCAGTGGAACCAGACGATCGTCGAGTTCTCGCACGGCTGGGTGTTCCTGATCGGGGCCGGCCAAGGGGCCTACCTGGCCGCCGCCGCGGAGCCCGACGTCGACATGCAGCAGATCTCGTTCCGGATGAACCGCCTGGTCGCCCGGCTCGGCAACAACCTGACCTCCGCGCCGCGGGTGAGCGCCCCGGACGCGGCCCTGGCGGGGGGCGGCGGCGCCACGCGGCGCGAGGAGGCGGGCGGTTCGGGATTCGTCCTGGCAGAGCTCGACAAGGTGATCGCCTCCGTGCGCGGCGCCCGTCACGCCCTGCTCCTCGGGGCCGACGGTCTGCCCCGGGGAGCGAGCAGCGGGATCGGCAGGGACCTGGCGGACACCATCTCCGCGGCCATGACCGGCATCCACGCCTACAGCCGCGCCACGGCGCCGTTCGCGGGCGGCCTGCGGGACGACGAGTGGCGGCAGACGGTCATCGAGTTCCGGCACGGCTGGATCTTCCTGATCGCTGCCGGGTCCGGCGCGTTCCTGGCGGCCGCCGCCGAACACGACTGTGACATCGAGGAGTTCACCACGCGCCTCAGCGACGCGATACCTGCGCTCGTGGCGCGACAGGTGTCGCAGGGAGGAAGGGCCGGCGATGCCTGAGCAACCGGACGGCGAGCTGGAACTGACGTCGGCCTTAGTCCCTCTGTTCGTCATCGCGAAGGGGCGTGCCCTGCCCGCGGAGCACGAGTACGAGCACACCACGCTCGTCACCGCCCAGGAAGGGGCCTCGGCCGCCGCTCGCACCCTGTCGCCGGAAGCCCGTACGGTCATGGACCTGATCGCCGACGGCTTCCTGTCCGTGGCCGAGGTCTCCGGCTACACGCGGCTGCCTCTCGGCATCGTGCGCATCCTGCTGGCGCAGATGGCGGAGGACGGCCTGATCTTCGTGAGGAATCCGGCGCCACGGGCCGAACGTGTCGACCGTGAACTGCTCACCGCCGTGCTCGACGGCCTGAAGACACGATTCGGAGCGTAAGCCTTGTATCTGGATCCAGCCGTCTCCCGTTCCGTGAAGATCCTCGTCATGGGCCACTTCGGGGTCGGGAAGACCACGTTCATCGGAAGCATCTCCGAGATCGAACCCCTCCAGACCGAGGAGGAGATCACCGAGGCCAGCGAGGGGTTCGACGACCTGTCGAACACCCCGGACAAGACGACCACGACCGTGGCCATGGACTTCGGGCGTCTGACCCTCAGCGACACCCTCGTCCTCTACCTCTTCGGTACGCCGGGGCAGGAACGCTTCAAGGAGATGTGGGAAGGCCTGTCCCGGGGCGCGCTGGGCGCACTGGTGCTGGTGGACCCCGAGCGACTGCACGAGAGCTTCCCCATCCTGGACCTGGTCGAGCAGTTCGGCCTGGGCTACGCCATCGGCGTCAACCGCTTCGACGGAACCCCCGACTACCCGCTCGACGAGGTACGCGAGGCACTCAACCTCTCCGATGAGACCCCCATCATCCACTGCGACGTCCGCAGCCAGGACTCGGCGGCGCAGTCCCTCATCACCCTCGTGAAGCACCTCATGTCCATACTTGGCTAGGAGCCACGGCATGCAACAGCAGTCCGACCCGACCGGCATACCCGCCGGTTGCCCCGCGCACGGCAACACCCCGCTGTACGGACCCGAGTTCGGCTCCGACCCCGAGCGCCATTACGCCGAACTGCGCTCCCAGGGGCACAGCGCCCCCGTCGACATCGCCCCGGGTGTCCAGGTCGAGCTCGTGACGAGCTACGACGCGAGCCTCTACATCCTGCAGAACCCGGCCGTGTTCGTGCGGGACTCCCGCCGCTGGAAGGCGCTGGGTGAGGGGCGCGTCCCCGCCGACAGCCCGGCGCTGCCCATGATGGGCTACCGCCCCAACGCCCTGTTCAGTGACGGCGCGGCGCACGCCCGGCTGCGGCAGGCGGTCACGGACAGTCTCGCCACGGTCGACCAGGTGCGGCTCGTACGCCTGGTCCAGCAGTCGGCCGACTACCTGATCAGCCGGTTCAGCTCCGACCCGGGCGGCGAGGCCGAGCTGATGAGCTCCTACGCCCAGCCGCTGCCGCTGCTGGTCTTCGGCGACCTGTTCGGCTGTCCGCCCGAGCTCGGCGACCGTGTCATCACCGGAATCACCGGAATCTTCCAGGGCACCCCGGGGGCCGACGAGGTACTGGGCGGCGCGCTCGCCGAACTGATCGCCCTCAAGCGCCGCCAGCCGGGCGAGGACCTCACCACCCGCCTGATGGTGCACTCCGCCCGGCTGACGGACGAGGAGGTGCTGCACCAGCTCGTGACCCTGCTGTCCGGCGGAACCGCGCCCCTGGCCGCCGCGATCGGCACCAGCAGCGCCCTGTACCTCAGCGAGGAGTGGCCGGCCGGTCTCCCGATCGAGGACGCGGTCGTGAAGACGCTGTGGAACTACGCGCCGATCGCCAACTACGCGGCGCACTACCCCACTCAGGACGTCGAGCTCGGCGGCAGGACGCTGCGCGCCAACGACCCGGTGCTGATCTCCTTCGCGGCGGCCAACACCGACCCGAAGCTGACGGAGCACCGCGAGCAGCTGAGCGCCAAGGCCCATCTGGCCTTCGGTGCCGGCCCCCACGCCTGCCCGGCCAAGGACCCGGCGTTCATGATCGCGGCCACGGCGGTCGAGTCCCTGCTCAACCGCCTCCCGGACATCGAGGTGCGCGTCCCCTTCAAGGAACTCGCCTGGGTACCGGCGCCGTGGAGCCGCTCCCTGACGGCCGTGCCGATCCGGTTCACGCCGCGCGTCGTCCCGTCGGCGGCCGCCTCCGCGGCCTCGACGCCCGGCGGGACGCCTCAGCCGTCCGCCTCCGCACCGCAGACGGCCGCGCCTCGCTCGGCCCAGGAGGCGACCCAGCACAAGGGTGGGCTGTTCAGCCGTTTCCGGGCATGGGTGAGGGGCGAGTGATGTAAGTAACCATAAGAAACCACAGTGTTATTGGATGCTTCAAGCACCTCACGGGTACGTATGGCGGCTGATCCTCAGAAAGGAGCCGTCATCGTGGGGACTGCCACGGCTAGCTCGGCCGACCGTCGGGCCACCGTCTCCCTGTTCTCCCGCCTCCGTACGGCTGAAGGACAGGCCGATCCCTTCCCGATCTACGAAGAGCTCCGAGCGCGGGGTGGAGTCAGCCCCGCTCCCTGGGGCGGTTTCCTCGTCACCACCTTCGGCACGTGCGACCAGGTGCTGCGCAGCGGCGCCTGGCTCGAACCGGACACGAGCTGGCGGGAACGGCAGGGGGAACGCACCCGCTGGAGCGCCTCCTCCTCCCGGGAGATCAGCCGCACCCTCCCCGCGCTCAACCCGCCGGAGCACACCCGGGTGCGCCGGTCGGCGGGCAACTTCGACCGCCACACCGTCACCCGCCTCGGCCACCGGGTGAACCAGATCGTCGACCGCCTCCTCGACAGCGTGCGCGAACGTCTGCACGGCGGGGAGGCGGACTTCGGCGCCCTGGTCTGCGAGGAGCTGCCCGTCGCCACCGTCGGCCACTGGCTCGCACTGCCGAGCGCGGACTGGCCCCGCCTGCGCGAACTGACCCACGACCAGGTGTTCACCCAGGAACTGCTCCCCTCCGCCAGCCAGTTGGCCCGCTCGGACGTCGCCATGGCCGAACTGCGGGCCTACTTCCTCGACTTGGTGCGCGAGCGACGCGCCCATCCGGGCGAGGACCCGGTGTCCCGGTGGATCAGCACCTGGGACGCCATGGAACCGGACCAGGACAAGGCGGACGAGGCGGTCTACTTCCTCGCCCTGTTCGTCCTGCTGGCCGCCCTGGAGACGACCTCGACCCTGCTGTCCACGATGACGCTCCACCTCGTCGAACAACCCGGCAGATGGCAGCTGCTCACCGAACAGCCCGACCTCGTCCCGGCGTTCGTGGAGGAGGCGCTCCGCTACGACCCCCCGACCCATGTGATCAGCCGGATCGCCGCGTCCGACTGCCTCTTGGAGGACGTCGAGGTGCGCGCGGGCGAGATGGTCCACCTCATGGTGGGAGCCGCCCAGCGCGACCCCGCCCGCTTCGCACGCCCCGAACTGTTCGACCCCCACCGGGGGCCCGCCCACCTGGCGTTCAGCGCGGGCATCCACTACTGCCTCGGAGCGCCGCTGGCCAGGCTGGAGGCCCAGACCCTGCTGCGCCGGACCGTCTCCCGCCTGCCCCGACTCGCCCTGGCCCGCCGGCCCGCCCATGCCCCACGCGTCGCGTTCCGGCGCCTGCTGAACTTGGATGTCGCCCTCGCATGAACACCTCGATCGCCCCCGCCCTCGCCGCACCCCTGTCCGCGCACACGTCCCTCGACGTCACGCAGACCGGCCCCGTCCTCCACGTCCGGCTCAACCCCTTCCCCCAGGACGACACGCTGAGCGCCGCCGTCCTGGACGAGCTCATCGACGTCCTCGACAGCCTCCATGAACGGCCGGACATACGTGTCCTGGTGCTCTCCTCGTCCGGCGAGGACTTCTGCCTGGGAGCCGATCGCCGGGAATTCCAGGAGGCGTTGGCCTCGGATCCGACCGCGGGGGCGCTGCGGCGCGTCGCGGACAAGGCCCACCGTCTGTGCCAGGCCCTGGAGACCACCCACGCCGTCACCATCGCCCGCCTGCACGGCAAGGTCATCGGTGCCGGACTCGCCCTGGCGGCGCACTGCGACCTCCGTGCCGGTGCGGACACCGCGCGGTTCCGCATGCCGGAGGTCGGCATCGGTCTCGCACCTGCCTGGGGCGGCGCCATGGGGCGCCTGATCTGGGAGGCGGGCGCCGCGCGGATCCGTGAACTCATGCTCACCTGCGACGTGTTCGACGCCGCCACCGCCCACCAGCTCGGGCTGCTCCACAAGGTGGCACCGATCGAGCAGCTGGACGACGTCGTCGCCGCCTGGACGAAACCCCTCGCCCGGCGCTCCCCCGAGGCACTCGTCCTGACCAAACGCATGCTCACGGCATACGCGAAGGCCGCCCGCACCGGTGACATCACCTTGCTTGACTCCCACCTCCTGACCAGCCGGCTCACACCGCCGGCGAGGTCGTGACTGACCGGCGGCCACCAGGGCCTCGCCTCCTCGGGCGAGGCCCTTCCGTGCTGTGTGCCGCGAGGGCCGCCCTCGCCGAACTGCCGGGCGAACCCGTGCGGGATAGCATCGAGACGGACCCCTTGAGAACGGCCATGAAAGAGGTCGTCACATGTCATCCGTCGCAGATGATCAGAGCAGGGACCCGACGCCGGATCCGGCCGAGGACAACGCGTTCTTCCCGTCCCCTTACTCGTTGAGCCGGTACACGTCCCCGAAGACCGACTTCGCCGGAGTGCGGCACCGGGGCGCCTACACCGAGGGCCGGTGGAAGGTGCTCATGATCGCGGCCGCGGAGCGCTACGTGCTGACACAGAACGGGGCGATGTTCTCCACCGGCAACCACCCGGTCGAGATGCTGCTGCCGCTTCACCATCTGATGGAGGCCGGATTCGCCGTCGACGTCGCGACCGTGGGTGGCTATCCGGCGAAACTCGAGCTGTGGGCCATGCCACGGGAGGACGAGGCGATCCAGGCGACCTACCAGGCGATCAAGCCGAAACTGAAGCAGCCCATGAAGCTCTCCGACGTCGTCACCAACCACCTCACGAAGGGCGACGCGGACTACATCGCCGTGTTCATTCCCGGCGGCCACGGGGCGGTCGTCGGCCTGCCCACCAGTGAGGGCGTCGCGCGGACACTCGACTGGGCCCTCGCGAACGACAAGTTCGTGATCACGTTGTGCCACGGGCCCGCCGCGCTGCTGGCGGCCACGCTCGGCAAGGACGAGTCGCCGTTCAAGGGGTACTCGGTCTGCGTCTTCCCCGACTCCCTCGACGAGGGCCCGAACCTGGAGATCGGCTACCTGCCCGGACGCCTGCCGTGGCTGGTCGCCGGGCTGCTGAGGGAACAGGGTCTCCATGTCCTCAACGACGACATGACCGGCAGGACGCACCAGGACCGCAAACTCCTGACGGGCGACAGCCCCCTCGCGTCCAACGACCTCGGCCTGCTGGCGGCCGACGCACTGGTCGGGGCGGCACAGTCCTAGGCCTCGCCCACCCCGCGGGGGACGGGGCCGGCGAGGCCCGGGTGTGTCAGCCGACGAGCGGTGCGGCCGCCGGTTCCGGGTCGGTGCCGCGGCCGGGGCCGGGGACGCCCACCGGATCGTGCGGTGGCTCGGACAGCTGCTCGCGCACGTAGTTCCAGACCACCGCGATCAGTGCGGCGGCCGGGACGGCGAGCAGGCTGCCCACGATGCCCGCCAGGCTGCCGCCCAGGGTCACCGCGAGCAGGACGACCGCCGCGTGCAGGCCGAGCCCCCTGCTCTGGATCATGGGCTGGAAGACGTTGCCCTCCAACTGCTGGACGACGACGATGATCGCCAGCACTGTCAGGGCGTCCGTCAGACCGTTCGACACCAGGGCGATGAGCACGGCGACGAAGCCCGCGAAGAGGGCGCCGATGATCGGCACGAACGCGCACACGAAGGTGAGCACGGCCAGCGGGAGCACCAGCGGGACGTCCAGGACCCAGAGCCCGATGCCGATGAGGACGGCGTCCAGCAGACCGACCGCCGCCTGCGAGCGGACGAAGGCCCCGAGGGTGTCCCAGCCGCGTTCGGCGACCGCGGGGACGTCGGTCGCGAGGCGCCCGGGGAGCTGACGGGCGAGCCAGGGCAAGAAGCGCGGCCCGTCCTTGAGGAAGAAGAACATCAGGAACAGGGCGAGCACGGCCGTCACCACCCCGTTGACCACGGTGCCCACACCGGTGGCGAGGGTCGTCACCAAGCTGCCGACGCTGTTCTGGAGACGGTCGGTCGTGGTGTCCAGGGCGGTGGTGATCTGGTCGTCGCCGATGTTCAGCGGCGGGCCCGCGGCCCACTCCCGGACCCGCTGGATGCCCTCGACCACGCCGTCGGTCAGCTCACCGGACTGCGAGGCGACCGGCACGGCGATGAGCGCCACGGCTCCCGCGGCGACCGCGAGGAAGAGCACGGTCACCGCCGACGCGGCCAGGGCCGGCGGCCAGCCGTGCCGGCGCAGGAACCGGGCCACGGGCCAGGTCAGCGTGGTGAGGAGCAGACCGATGACAAGGGGCCAGACGATGGGCCACATCCGGCCGAGAAGCCAGAGCACCACCGCGGTCCCCACGAGGACCAGCAGCAGCTCCGCCGATATACGCGCCGAGGCACGCAGTGCCGCACGGGTTCTCGCAGGGCTCAAAGAGGCAGACATGCGGTCACCCTATGCGCCCGCACTCCCCTACGACCGCCACGGCCCGCCGAACCTCTCCTGCGACCTCGGCGTCCGCGTCCCCGGGCGCCGACAGGGCGTTCGCCGGGGGCACTTGGCGGGTGGCGGAGCCGGACTCCCGGTGCCACCGGCGGGCCGGCCGGCACCGACTACGCCGACTCCCGTCGGCGCAGTTCCGCTCGGACGACCAGCTCGTCCCCGCTCAGCCGGCTGCTTCCGGTCAGCAGGCGGGCCGTCTGTTCGACCGCGAGCGCGCCGAGCTGCCGGGTGTCCAGGGCGACGGTGGTCAGGGGCGGTTCGACCAGCTCGCCCAGTTGCAGGCCGTCGAAGCCGATCACGGCGAGGTCCTTCGGCACCGACCGCCCGAGCCGGCGCGCGGCGCGCAGCGCTCCTATGGCGACGATGTCGTTGAAGGTGAACACGGCGGTGACGTCGGGATGCGCGGCGAGGAGGTCCCGCAGCGCGTTCTCCCCGCCCTCGACGCTCTGGTCCGCGCGGCTGACCGACCGGGCGTCCAGCCCGCAGGCGGCCATGGCGCCCGCGAACCACTCGTGGCGGATGCTCGGCTCGGACCGGCCCGCGTGGTCGAGCATGCCGATGCACCGGTGGCCCGACTCGGCCAGATACCTGATCGCCGCGTGCACGCCGTCCCGGCCGTCGATCCGGATCGCGCTGAACCGCTCGGCGTCGTGCTCACGGTCGATGAGCACCACGGGCATCCCTCGGGTCAGCCTGTCGATCTCGGCCTCGGTCTGGCTCAGGTATCCCACGACGGCGTCCACCTGCGAGGCGATCACCTCCAGCGTGCCCCGCTCCTCCTCGATGCGGTCCCCGGTGTCGTACACGACGACATGCCAGCCACGCGCCCGCGCCGCGTCCAGCGCGGCGGCGGCGACCTCGGTGAAGAACGGGTTGAGCAGATCGGGGATCACCAGCCCGACGCTGATCGTGTCCTGCCGGACGAGTCCCCGGGCGAAGCGGCTCGGCCGGTACCCCAGCTCCAGTGCGGCGTCCAGGACGCGCTGCTTGGTGGCGTCCCCGATCTCGTCCTTGTCGTTGAGAGCCCTGGACACCGTCTGCCGGGACACCCCGGCGGACCGGGCCACATCGTCGATGGTCACCCTGCGAGGGCCCGTCCCCGACGCCGCCATCACTCACCTCCGCGTGGTCGTCGACGCCTGTACGCCGATTCCTTGACACCTGGCCGCACCGAAGCGCACACTCCCAATCACTTCGCAACAACTCCCCCGTCACCCCGCCGTTACCGCTCCCGTGAGCGCTCACGTTACCGCTCACGGAACCTGATTCCAACCAGAAGGCATTCCGCCTCAGGTGTCAACGTCGACCCGCCTAGCACTCGCCGCCAGGCGCTCTCTGGAACGGAAGATATGAGCAGGACAGTCACACGTACTCGCCTCGTCGTCGCCGCCGCTGCCGCCGGCGTCGTCGTCCTCGCCGGATGCTCGTCGTCGGACCCGGCGTCCGACGACGCCTCGGCCGCCTCCTGCGAGCCCGCCAAGGGCAAGGTCACCCTCCAGTACTGGAACACCGTCAACGGCATGGACAAGGTCGTCGACCTCTGGAACAAGAAGCACCCCGACATCCAGGTCGAGACCAAGAACATCTCCAACGACCAGTACGGGGCGATCGGCAACGCCCTCAAGGCCGGCAAGGCGCCGGACCTCGCGCAGGTCGGCTACGACCAGCTGCCGACCCTGCGCACCCAGGACGCCTTCGTCGACGCCTCGGCCTGCAAGACCGCCGCCGACGCCAAGGCGAAGTTCGTCCCCTGGACGTGGTCGCAGGCCAGCTTCGGCGACACCGGCGTCTTCGCGCTGCCGCAGGACACCGGGCCGATGGCCCTGTACGTCCGCACCGACATATTCAAGAAGTACGACGTGCCGATCCCCACGACCTGGGACGAGTACGCGAGCGCCGCGGAGGCGCTGCACAAGGCGGACCCGAAGCTCACCATCACGTTCTTCGACCCGAACAACGCCGAGTGGTTCAACGGGCTGCTCTGGCAGAACAACGCCTCGATGTACGCCTACTCCGGCGACAAGTGGCGCGTCACCGTCGACTCGGACAAGAGCAGGCAGGTCGCCGACTACTGGCAGGACCTGATCGACAAGAAGCTCGTGCGCACCGACATCGCCAACGGCTCCCAGCAGATGTTCGCCGCGTACCAGAACAACCAGATGGCCACCCAGGTCGGGGCCGCCTGGGGCTACAGCGGCATCCGCGACAACCTGCCCGGCCAGGCCGGCAAGTGGTCGGTCGTGCCGATGCCGACGTGGGGCGCGGGCGGCAACTCCGGCGACTGGGGCGGCTCGACCGTCGCGTTCATGAAGGGCGGCAAGCACCTCCACGAGGCGGCCGAGTTCAACACCTGGCTCAACACCGACCCCGAGGCGCTCGCCATGTCGAACGAGCTGGGCGGCCTGTACCCGGCCTCCAACGACGGGCTGAAGCTGCCGGCGCTGGCCAAGGGCGTGCCGTACTACAACAACGAGAAGATCTTCGACGTCTTCGCCGAGTCGTCCAAGAAGATCGACACCGACTTCGCCTGGGGCCCCACCCAGAAGACGGTGAACCTCGCGCTCCAGGACGCGATGGCCAAGGCCGCGGCCGGTGACGGCAAGCTGACCGGCGCCCTCGCCGCCGCCCAGTCCGCCGCGCTGAAGTCGATGCAGGACCTGGCGATCCCGGCCGAAGCGGGCAAGTGACCGCTAAATGACCGACATCGCTTCCCGTCCGACCACCGCGGTGCCCGCACCGCAGCGGGCCCGCCGCCGTCCCCGTCCGGACGGCGGCGGGCCCCGGGCCGGCACCATCGTGGCGTTCCTGACGCCGTTCTTCCTGCCGTTCGTGCTGTTCTACCTGGTGCCCATCGGCTACGCGCTGTGGCAGAGCTTCCGGGTGGTGCGCCGCTCCGGCGGGCAGTACGGCACCTCGTACACGACGTTCGGTGGTTTCGAGCAGTACGGCGAGGTGCTCCAGAACCACGAGTTCTGGGCCAGCATCGGCCGGATCGGCCTGTTCGGCGTTGTGCAGGTGCCGGTGATGCTGTTCACCGCGCTGGTCATGGCGCTGCTGCTGGACACCCATCTGCTGCGGCTCAAGGGCTTCTTCCGCACCGCCGCGTTCATGCCGTACGCGGTACCCGGGGTCATCGCCGCGATCATGTGGTCGTATCTCTACTCGCCGCAACTCAGCCCCGTCGTGGACCTGTTGGAGCACATCGGGCTCCAGCCCGACTTCCTCGGGCCGGGGGCCGTGCTGTGGTCGGCGGCGAACGTGTCGACCTGGCTGTGGACCGGCTACAACATGCTGATCATGTTCTCGGCCCTGCAGTCCATCCCGCAGGAGCTGTACGAGGCCGCGCGGATCGACGGGGCCGGCAACTGGACCATCGCCTGGCGGATCAAGGTCCCGATCATCGCCCCCTCCATCGTGATGACCACGGTGTTCTCCATCATCGGCACCCTCCAGCTCTACGCCGAGCCGGCCGTGCTGCGGCAGATCTCCTCGAACATCTCCAGCACGTTCACCCCGAACATGCTGGCGTACACGGTGGCCGTCGGGAACAACTACCAGCAGGCCGCGGCCATCTCGGTGGTCATCGCCGTCATCACCTTCGTGCTGAGCTTCGGGTTCATGCGACTGACCTCCAGGAGGGCGGGACTGTGAGCGTTCGACCCCCACTCCAGGAGAACCGCGTGAGCCGTACGGCCGTCATGGCCCTGATGCTGGTGCTCGCGGTCTACTTCCTGCTGCCGCTGTACTTCCTGATCGTCGCCGCCACCAAGCCCCAGGGCGACCTCGCCTCCACCAACGGCCTGGCGTTCTCGCACTTCCAGCTCTTCGACAACCTGCACACCCTGTTCACCTTCAACGGCGGCATCTTCGCCCGCTGGATCCTGAACACCGTCGTCTACGCCGTGCTGGGCGCGGCCGTCGGCACCCTGATCTCCGCGCTGTGCGGCTACGCGCTCGCCAAGTTCCGCTTCCGCGGCCGGGAGTTCCTCTTCTCCGTGATCCTCGGCGGAGTGCTGGTCCCGAGCACCGCGCTGGCGCTGCCGCTGTTCCTGCTGTTCTCCGAGGTCGGGCTCGTCAACACCTACTTCGCGGTGTTCCTGCCCAGCATCGTCAGCCCGTTCGGCGTCTACCTGGCGCGGATCTTCGCCAACGCCGCCGTGCCCCAGGAACTCATCGAGTCCGCCCGCCTCGACGGCGCCGGCGAGTTCCGCACCTTCTTCTCGGTGTCCTTCAAGCTGATGTCACCGGCGCTGGTGACCATCTTCCTGTTCCAGTTCGTCGGCATCTGGAACAACTTCTTCCTGCCGATGGTGATGCTCCAGAAGGAGGAGCTGTTCCCCATCACCCTCGGCCTGTTCACCTGGAACGGGCAGACCGCGCGCTCCCCACTCCTGCAGGAGTCCGTCATCACCGGCTCCCTCGTCTCGATCGTGCCCGTGATCATCCTGTTCGTGCTGCTCCAGCGGTTCTGGCGCACCGGCCTCGCCGCCGGTTCCCTGAAGTGACCGCACCCGCCGCCCCCACCTCGTCCAGAAGGTCCGCCCCGCCATGCCCAACTCCGCAGTATTCGTGCCCCATTTCCACTGGGACCGTGAGTGGTACGAGCCGTTCCAGGTGTTCCGGCACCGGCTCGTCGCCGCCCTCGACACCGTGCTGGAGACGGCCGAGACGCACCCGGACTTCCGGTTCACCGTCGACGGCCAGATGGCCGCGATCGAGGACTACCTGGAGATGCGCCCGGAGAACCGGGACCGCGTCGTGGCCCTGGTCCGCGAGGGCAGACTGGCCATCGGCCCGTGGCTGATCCTGCTCGACGAGTTCCTGTGCTCCGGCGAGACCATCGTGCGCAATCTCCAGATGGGCTGGGCGGCCGCGCAGGCCCTCGGCGGCGCGATGCCCATCGGCTATCTGCCCGACATGTTCGGCCATGTCGCGCAGATGCCGCAGATCCTCGCGCGGGCCGGCATCGAGCACGCGGCGCTGTGGCGGGGCGTGCCCGGCTCCGTCGAGGGCCACGCCTTCCGCTGGCGCGCCCCCGACGGCTCCGAGGTGCGCACCGAGTTCCTCTTCGACGGCTACGACAACGGCCTCGACGTCCTGCTGGTGCCCGACCAGATCGGCCGCGCGCTCGGCGAGTACGCGGAGATGACGGCCGGGCGCTGGGGCGGCGATCCGGTGCTGGCCATGGCCGGCACCGACCACAACGCGCCCGACCCGCGGCTGACGTCCTGGCTGCGGCAGGCCGCAGGCGAGGGACGCGCCATCACCGTCGCCACGCTCGACGAGTACATCCGGACGCATGTGCGGGACGAGGTGACCGCCGTCGTCACCGGTGAACTGCGCAGCCATGTGCGCGGCAACATCCTCCCCGGGGTGCTGTCCGTGCGGCTCGGGCTGAAGCAGCGCATGGCCCTCGCCGAGCGCACTGTCGACCACGCCGAGCGGGTGAACGCCCTGTGGTCCGGGCGCGACGACGCGCCGTTCCTCACGCTGGCCTGGCACAAGATCATCGAGTCGACGGCGCACGACTCGGTGGTCGGCTCGGGCACCGACGAGACCTGCGACCAGGTGGAGGCCCGGCTCGCCGAAGCCGCGCAGACGGCACGGGCCGTCCGGGACGCGGCGCTCGCGGAGCCCGCCGCCCGCGTACCGAGCGACGGCCACCTGGTGGCCAACACGCTGCCCTCGGCGCGTACCGCGCTGGTGGAGGTCGACGTCGTCGCCCCGGCGGAGGGAACCACCCTGGTCGCGACCGCCGCCGACGGCTCCGTACATCCCGTGCAGTTGATCTCCCAGGCCCCCACCGTGCTCAGCGACGAGCGCATGGACGCCGCTCAACTGGAGCGGGTGCTGCGCCGCATCCACCGCCGTGAACTGTTCGGCCTGCTGATCGACCGCTACGAACTCACCGCGGGGGAACTGGTCTTCCACCTCGCCGAGGTGCCGACGGGCGGGCCCTTCGACCTGCTGATCCTGCGTCGCGAGGTCGCCGCCGCGGCCGCCGCCCACCCGGGTGAATGGCGGGTACGGACGCTGGCGGAGGCCCGCGCCACCGCGCTGGTGCCCGTGCGCGTCCCCCCGTCCGGACTGACGAGCTTCCGGGTCGGGGCCAGCGACCGGCCGGCCGCCCCGGCCTCGCGACTCACGCCGGCCACGGCGACGCCCGGCACGCTGTCGAACGGCCTGGTCGAGGTCGAGGTGGCCCCCGACGGGACCCTGAGCGTGACCGGCGTCGACGGCACCGTGCTGAGCGGCGTCGGCCGCCTCGTCGACGGTGGTGACCGCGGCGACAGCTACAACTACGCGCCCCCGGCGCGGGACGTACTCGTGTCGGAGCCGGCGCGGGTCGCCGTCGACCTCCTGGAGAGCGGCCCGCTGCGCTCCCGGCTCGCGGTCACCCGGGTCTACGACTGGCCCGAGGCGCTCTCGTCCGACCGTGACGTGCGCGGCGAGCGGACCGTGCCGACGCCGGTGGAGATGCTGGTGGAGGTGCGCGCGGGCGAGCCGTTCGTCCGGATCACCACGTCGTTCCTGAACCGGAGCGCCGACCACCGGCTGCGCCTCCACGTGCCGCTGCCCGAGCCCGTCACCACGTCGGCCTCCGCCGGGCAGTTCGCCGTCACCGAGCGCGGCCTCACCGCCGAGGGCGGCTGGGGCGAGTACCCGCTCCCGACCTTCCCCGCGAGTTCGTTCGTGTCGGCCGGAGCCGTCAACGTGCTCCTCGACCACTCCAGCGAGTACGAACTCGTCGACGACGGGTCCGCGCTCGCCCTCACCCTGCTGCGCGCGATCGGGTCGATCAGCGTCAACATCCACCCGCTGCGCGACGAGCCGGCGGCGAGCGAGATCCCCGCACCGGGCGCGCAGGACCTCGGGATGCGGATCGAGAACCGCTTCGCCGTCCTGCCGTCGGCGACCGGCTGGCAGGGGGCCGACGCGGTCGCCCTCGCCGAGGAGTTCCGCAACGACGTGCTCGTCACCCGCGGGACCGCGGCCGCCGCGGGCCAGTTGCCCCCTGACGCGAGTGGCGTGCGGGTGGACGGCAGCGACGTCCTCGTCTCCAGCGTCCGCCGGGTGAGCGACGACGAACACGGGGCCGGTATCGAGGTCCGTATGGCGGCGATGAGCGACACCACGTCGACGGTCCGGGTGAGCGGCCCGTTCACCGAGGCCACCACGGTCGACCTGCTCGGCAGGCCGCTGTCCGGGACGTCCGCTCCGGACGGGCTCGACCTCGTCCTCGGTCCCTGGGAGATCCGCACGGTCGTGCTCCGGTAACCCCTGCGCACGGCCAGAACGACCAACCCCCCTTGCCACCAGGAAAGTTGCGACTCCTTGTCATCCGAGCCTTCCGCATACGTTTCGGACACCACTCCCGCGCGAGGTGCGCTGCGCCCGGCCCGTTCGTGGCTGCACTCCGACGCCCCCTCGCTCTCCCTGAACGGGTCCTGGCGCTTTCGTCACTCACCCGTGGCGTCGGTGGCGGAGGACTTCGCGGCCGACGACTTCGACGACCACGACTGGGACGGCATCCCGGTCCCCTCGCACTGGGTCCTCCAGGGCGACGGGGCCTACGGCCGGCCGATCTACACGAACATCCAGTTCCCGTTCCCGATCGATCCGCCCCACGTGCCGGACGAGAACCCCACCGGTGACCACCGCAGGCACTTCGAGGTGCCCGCGAACTGGTCGGACGCCGAACGTGTCGTGCTGCGGTTCGACGGCGTCGAGTCGCTCTTCAAGGTGTGGGTCAACGGCATCGAGATCGGCAGCGCCAGTGGCAGCCGGCTGGCCCACGAGTTCGACGTCACGTCCGCGCTGCGCACGGGCGACAACGTCGTCGCCGTGCGGGTGCACCAGTGGTCGGCGGCGAGTTACGTCGAGGACCAGGACCAGTGGTGGCTGCCGGGCATCTTCCGCGACGTCACCCTGCTGGCCCGGCCGGCCGGGGGCATCGAGGACGTCTGGCTGCGGACCGCATTCGACGCCGGACGGGGACATGTGGTCCCGGAGGTCACGGCCGGGGCGACGGCGTTCCCCGTCACCCTGCGCATCCCCGAACTCGGGGTCGAACAGGTCTGGGCGACGGCGGACGACGTCGCCCCGCTGGACGTCGCCGAGGTGGAGCCCTGGTCCGCCGAGCGGCCGCGTCTGTACGACGCCACCGTGTCGTCGGCCACGGAGAGCATCGCGCTGCGGGTGGGATTCCGCACGGTCGAGATCCGCGGCGACCGGTTCCTGGTGAACGGCCGCCGCGTCGTGTTCCACGGGGTCAACCGCCACGAGACGCATCCCGAGCGCGGCCGGGTCTTCGACGAGGACCACGCCCGCGAGGACCTGGCGCGGATGAAGCGCTTCAACGTCAACGCGATCCGCACCAGCCACTACCCCCCGCATCCGCGGCTGCTGGACCTCGCCGACGAACTCGGCTTCTGGGTCGTCCTGGAGTGCGATCTGGAGACCCACGGCTTCGACAAGGTCGGCTGGGCGGGCAACCCGAGCGACGACCCGGCGTGGCGCGCGGCCTACCTCGACCGCGTCCAGCGCACCGTCGAACGCGACAAGAACCACCCCAGCATCGTCATCTGGTCGCTCGGCAACGAAGCGGGCACCGGCGCCAACCTCGCCGCCATGTCCGCCTGGGTCCACGCCCGGGACGCCGAGCGCCCCGTGCACTACGAGGGTGACCACACGGGCGAGTACACCGACGTCTACTCGCGCATGTACGCCTCGGTCCCGGAGACCGAGCAGATCGGCGCCGACGGCGCGCCGTCCGTGCTGTTCGGCTGCACTCCCGCACAGAGTGCCCGGCAGCGCTCCAAGCCGTTCCTGCTGTGCGAGTACGCCCACGCGATGGGCAACGGCCCGGGAGGGCTTGACCAGTACGAGGCCCTGGTCCACACGTATCCGCGGCTGCACGGCGGGTTCGTCTGGGAGTGGCGCGACCACGGCATCCTGGCCACCACCGCCGACGGCACGCCGTACTACGCCTACGGCGGCGACTTCGGGGAGGTGGTGCACGACGGCAACTTCGTCATGGACGGCATGGTGCTGAGCAGCGACGAACCGACGCCCAGCCTGCACGAGTTCAAGGCCGTCGTGCAGCCGCTCCGCTTCGGCTTCGACACCGACGAGGTCACGATCACCAATCTGCGGCACTCCACCGACACCTCCGACCTGCGCTTCCACTGGCGCGTCGAACACGACGGCATCCTCGTGGACTCCGGGGAACTGGACGTTCCCGCCGTCACGGCGGGCGAGTCGGCGGTGGTGCGGCTGCCCCGGGTCGCGGTGGCATCCGACGCCGAGACCTGGCTCACGCTCGACGCGGTGCTGGCGAAGGCGAGCGACTGGGCTCCGCAAGGGCATCTGGTCGCCACCGCCCAGCAGGACCGCTCGACGCGTGCCGCCGTTCCCGCGGTGCGACCACGGGCCGACTGGCGGCCGGCTGACGGAACGCTGTCCCTGGGCATCGCGGAGTTCACCGGCGGGTCGCTGGTCCGCCTGGCCGGCCGCGACGTGGGCGGACCACGGCTGCAGTTGTTCCGCGCGCCGACCGACAACGACGCGAGTCCCTCCGAGGGGGTCGAGAACACCGACGCAGGCCCGGCCGGTGCGTCCGACGCCGACCTGTGGCGCCTCGACGGCCTCGATCGGCTGGTCACCCGGCGCGTCTCGGTGGAACAGGCCCCGGGCGCCCTGCGTACCGTCGACAAGGTCTCCGCGGCGAACTCCGCCCTGTCGGTGACGGTCGAGTCCGTCTGGTCGCTCGAGGACGGTGAACTGGAACTGCGCGTGGAGATCGAGCCGTCGAGCGGCTGGCGGACGGTGTGGCCGCGGATCGGGATCGGCTTCGCGCTGCCCGACGGCGCGGCTCCCGTGGACGGCGCCGAGTGGTTCGGCCTCGGCCCTGAGGAGTCCTACCCGGACAGCATGCGCGCGGCGCGTACGGGCCGTTTCTCCTCGACCGTCGGGGACCTCTCGGTGGACTACGCGCGTCCGCAGGAGACCGGGCACCGCTCCCAGGTGCGCTCCCTGTCGCTGACCAGCGGAGGCTCCGAGGTCCTCCGGATCTTCGCCGTCCCCGACGTGCACGGCCGTCGCCCGGGCTTCACCCTCAGCCGGCACACCCCGCAGCAGATCGCCGCGGCCGCGCATCCCCACGAGCTGCCCGGCAGCACGACGACCCACCTGTTCGTCGACGCGGCCCAGCACGGGCTCGGTTCACGGGCCTGCGGCCCGGACGTGTCGCCCGAGTTCGTGCTGCGCCCCGAGGCGCGCACCCTCAGGCTGCGCATCGCCGCGGGGGGCGAGGCCTGACGGGCGCCACCCTGTCCTCGGAAGGGTGACGCCCGCGCGGGACCAGGGTCAGCCGACCGGGAAGGTGTCGGGAGTCCTGATGCGCTCACGGATCCACACGCCGGCGGGCTTCAGCGGCGCGGTACCGACCCAGGAGCCGGGGTTGTCGCACGTCCCGGTCTTGAACACGGCGCCGGTGCGGTGATCGTCGGAGAAGTTCCAGTTCGTCCAACTGATCTTCTTGCTCGCCATGAGGTCCAGGTAACGCTGCGACATGGTGAAGTCGTTGTTGCCCTCACCGGCGTAGTTCTGGGTGCCGAACTCCGTGACGAAGACGGGGAGGGCGTCGGCGGCACGGGACAGGGTCGCCAGGTACTCGTCGCGGTGCGAGTCGGCGTAGAAGTGGAAGGTGTACATGATGTTCGACGCCCTGACCTGGTTGTTCACCACCTCGGACTCGTTCGCGCCCTCGGAGACACCGAACGAGGACCAGGCACGTGTCCCGACCAGGACGGGTGCGTCGGAGTCGATGTTCCGGATGGTCGGGATGATCTGCTCGGCGTAGCTCTTGATCCGGGACCAGCTCACGCCGCTGGGCTCGTTGGCGATCTCGTAGAGGATGTTGTTCTTCGCCTTGTTGCGGTTGGCGATGTCGGTGAAGAACTTCCGCGCGTTGCTCAGGTTGGCGTGGGGGTCGCCCGGGGTGAGCATGTGCCAGTCGACGATCACGTACATGCCGCGGTCGGTCGCCTGCTGGATCAGGGAGTTGGCCAGGTTGGTGAAGTGCGTGGGATTGGTCTCGTACCCGCCCTCCTGCACATAGGTCGAGACCCGCAGGACGTCGGCCTTCCAGTCCTGCGCCAGCGCGTCGAGGGAGCCGCTGGTCACACAGTGCGGGTACCACTGGGTGCCGTGGGTGCTCATGCCGCGCAACTGGATGGGGTTCCCGCGGCTGTTGCACAGCTTGGTGCCGCAGACCCTGAGTTGTCCGTTGAGGGACACCGGCGTGTCCGCCGCGGCGCGCGCGGTGGAGTCGCCGGAGGCCGACCGGCCGACCGGCGCGGCCGTCTGATGCGCCGTCGCGCCGGCGGAGGCGGCGGGGACGACGGCCGTGGTCAGGAGCAGCGCGCCGCCGATCGCGGCTGCCACCGCGGCCGGGCGTAACAGGTTGAGCCTCAGTTTCATCTGAACTCCGTTCATCGGCGTGACCGATAGGAAACTTTCCTAACCAGATGGAAGCAGGTGGTTTCCGGGTGCGGCAAGGGTGCTGTCGGCATGCGTCATCCACAGCGGTTCACGTGGGTGTACGGGCAGCGTGGCCGCCCGTTCCGGGAGCCGGCGTCCCGTCAGTTCCGGAAGGTGAGCCCGCGTTCCTCCAGGGCCTGGGCCAGGATGCCTACGGCCTTCGGGCCGACCCCGTGCAGCGCCAGCAGTTCCGCCTCCGTGCGCCGCCCCACCTGCTCCAGCGTCGCCAGCCCCGCGCCGAGCAGGGCCTGGGTGGCCGGCCTGCCGATACCGGCAGGCAGGTCCACGCCGGGTCCGCCGGCCGACGCCTCGGCGTTTGCCAGGGACGCCGCGAGACGCTTCGGGGCACGACCGAACCACGCCGCCCGCACCAGCGCGTTCAGCTCCTTGCCGCCGATGTCGGCCAGCGGCACACAGAAGCCGATCGGCGTGCCCATCCGGACCAGGCGCTCGCCGCTCGGGTGCGCGGCCACGGCGGCCTCCGCCTCGTGGTCCGGGAGGTGGAGCTGGACCCGGCCGTCCTTCGCCACCGAGGCGAAGCCCTTGCCCCGCACCGAGAAGGCGACCATGCCGAAGTGGGTGCCCTCCTCGACCTCCGGCAGCGCCAGCGCGGCCTTGCGCAGTTGAGCCACGGTTGTCATGAGCGGAGTCTCACACACCCGCCTCTTCCCCGGAGGAGGTCTCCTCGGAGGCGATCACATGTTCGACGCCGGCGAGCCCCCGCACGCGGGAGGTGCGGGGGCTCGGCGGTTCACGTGGACACCGGATCTTCCGGCAGATCCTCCAGGCCCTCCTCCGTCGGCGGTGTCTTCGGCGGCGGGAACACGAGGTCCTCGAAGGCCTCCATCGCAAGAAGGAGTAACAGTAGTAGGGCCGGGACCAGCAACGCGATCAAGACCACGGCACCTCCCGAGGGGAGAGTGGGCGGGCTTTCTCAGGGCGGCTCTGTCGGATCAAGTCTGCATTCGAATGGAGTAGCGCGCATGTCGATCACGGCGCCGCGCGCACCCTTGCGGGCGTCACCGTCCGCGACGGCTCCGCACGGACCCGGACGCGGTCAGTCACCGTGTTCGTCGTCCCGCCGGCCCTGTTTCCGTCCGTCGCGCACCACCATGACGGCCATGACGGCCGCAGCGAGCAGGAACAGCAGCGGGAGGGCCAGCCCCACCCATCGGCCGGCGCTCACCGCTGCGGCCTCTCGCCGGACGCCGTCGGCGGGGTGGCCTCGCGGGTCCCGTCGGGCCCGAGCGCGGCGGCGATGTGACGGAAGAGGTCCAGGGCGGTCGTGTCCGCGGTGACGGTGCCGGGTTCGAGGGGTTCCGGGAGGCGGGCGCTTTCCGGCCGGGCCGGATCGCGGTCTGGATCGGGATGCGTGCGGTGGTTCATCGGCAGAGCCTCCGGGCCGGTGCGGGCTTGACGGCTGGGGGGAAGTCGGTTTCCCGGCGTCAACGCCGTTGCTGAACAGGGTTCCCCCTTCGGATCGGAGAACGCGGCACGGACCATCTGGGGCACGGCGGCGTACCGACGGACGTGGACGCATCGCGCCGGAGTGCCCGCGGGCATTGAGAAATGGGAGCGCACAGTGTGATGGACGGGACGCGTTGGACTTCGCCATCGCGGTGCCGCAAGGTGGTAACCACTCGCTGATCAGGGCGTTCACCCCTGCCCGCGCACTTTGGAGACGCTCCTCATGTCCACTTACGTCGCAGACGCCGGCCGCTACGACGGCGGCATGCACTACCGGCGCACCGGCCGCTCCGGCCTGGACCTCCCGGCCCTCTCGCTCGGCTACTGGCACAACTTCGGTGACGACAAGCCGTTCGAGGCCCAGCGCCGGATCGCGCTGCGCGCGTTCGACCTCGGCATCACCCACCACGACCTGGCCAACAACTACGGCCCGCCCTACGGGGCCGCCGAGCTGAACTTCGGCCGGCTCATGCGCGAGGATCTGCGGCCCTACCGCGACGAGCTGATCGTCTCCACCAAGGCGGGCTGGGACATGTGGCCCGGTCCGTACGGCCAGGGCGGCGGCTCACGCAAGTACGTCCTCGCCTCGCTCGACCAGTCGCTGACGCGGATGGGTCTGGACTACGTCGACATCATCTACTCCCACCGGCTGGACGCCACCACGCCGCTGGAGGAGACCATGACCGCGCTCGACACCGCGGTCCGGCAGGGCAAGGCCCTCTACGTCGGCATCTCCTCCTACGACGCCGAGCGCAGCCGCCAGGCCGCCGCGATCCTGCGGGAGCTGGGCACTCCGCTCCTCATCCACCAGCCCTCCTACAACATGCTCAACCGGTGGATCGAGACGGACGGCCTGCTCGACGTCGCCGCGGAGGAGGGTTTCGGCGTCATCGGCTTCACCGCCCTCGCCCAGGGCCTGCTCACCGGGCGCTACCTCGACGGGATCCCCGACGACTCCCGGGCCACCCAGGACAAGTCCTTCGACACCGGCTGGCTCACGGACGACACCCTCGGGCGTCTTCGCGCCCTGAACGACATCGCCGCGCGGCGCGGTCAGAGCCTGGCCCAGATGGCGTTGGCCTGGGCCCTGCGCGACGAGCGCGTCACCTCCCTCGTCATCGGTGCCTCCCGGGTCGAGCAGCTGGAGCAGAACGTCGCCGCGCTGGACAACCTCTCCTTCACGGACGAGGAACTCTCCGAGATCGACGGCCACGCCCTCATCTCCGGCAGCGTGGACCTCTGGCAGCAGGCCCGCACCGGCAGCATGAGCTGACGGCCGGCACGCGGCCGCACGCCGCCCCGGTCAGGGCAGCGAGGCGGCGATGTGGGCGTGCACGATGTCCCAGGCTGCGGGTGGCAGGTCTCCGAGGGCCGTCGCCCGCAGCGCCTGAAGCGTCTCCTCGACGTCGTCGGTGCGCGTGACGCTGCCCTCGAGCACGTCGTAGCCGTCCCGGACGGCGGCGCGCAGGCGGTGGCTGCCGTCGTCCTCGGCGTGCACCGCCGACGCGATCACCAAGGGCGGCTCCGCGCCCGCGTCCCCGGCCACCTTGAAGAACGCGCTGGTGACGGGCGTACGCCAGCGCAGGCTGAGCAGGACGGGACGCTTGGCCACCGCTTCGGCCAGGTCCGTCTCGCGGACGCCGTCCGGTTCCAGCACGGTCGCCCGCGCGTCCAGGACGAGCGCCGCGGGCAGCAGACAGCGAAGGGTGCTGCCGACGATGTTGCCGCCGACCGTCGCGCTGCGCCGGACCGCCCCGGTGCCGACGCGGGAGGCGGCCAGCCGCAGCGCGTCGGGGACCCGGTCGTCCACCCGCTGCAGCACCACGGCGCCCCCCAGGGCGGTCGGCTCCAGCACGTTGGCCTCGGGCACCTCACGCAGCGACATCGCCAGCGCGGGGAAGCCGTCCCGCTGCCATGTGGCCCACAACAGCGTCGCCCCGCCGATCAGCACGGCCCCCTCGGCCAGACACTCCCTCGCCTCGGACACAGACGTCGGCACACGCAACAACACCAGCGACCACCTGCCTTCCCCGCACGACCGGATCGAAGCAGTACGTGGCGTGAAACGGCCACCTGCCCCGCGGTAAGACAATCCCTTCGGCGGGGGGCGCGTACAGGGCTCACACAAGCACGCCGTCCGCTCCCTTTCGCGCCCTTCGCCGCGCCGAAGGTCACCTGCTCACGGCGGCGGAGGCGGCTCGCGTCAGACGGCCGGTCCGGGCATCCGCGCGCCGTCCGTCGCGCCCTCCCGGCGGGCCCGGCCGGTCAGCGACAGCGCGCCGGGGCCGAAGAAGACGAGCAGCAGAAAGCCCCAGCAGAACAGGGCGGGGGACAACCCGCCGTTCTGCAAAGGGAAGAGGCCGTCCTTCTGGTGCTCGGTGAAGTACGCGAACGCCATGATGCCCGAGCTGACGAACGCCGCGCTGCGCGTCGCCACCCCGAGCAGGACCAGGACACCGCACACCAACTCGATCACCCCGGCGTACCAGAACGGCCAGTCGCCCACCGGACTCGCCTCCCGGCCGAGGACACCGAAGAGGGTGGCGACTCCCTCACTGGTGAACAGCAGGCCAAGGACGATGCGGAACGCGCCGAGGACGAGAGGCTGGTATCCGGCCAGCCGGTCATGCAGGGGTACGGCACTCATCGAAAGGTTCTCCTCGAATCAAGCTGCGCGTCGCCGGGCGACGCGGGCGAGGCGGGACCAGCCCCTCCCTCTTTCGTTTACGTGCGCGCCGGGCGGTTGGCTCATCCGAGCGCCGGATCAGTTGAATCCGGTCCTTCGGGGCCGTCGTCGGGATGGGTCCCCGGGCCGTCGTGGTGGCCGACCAGTGGCGTGGGACTGAGGTCGGTGGGGCGCTCACCGGCCTCCAGCAGGGTGTCGGCGGCGCCCACGATCAGCGGATCGGGCTTGCCGACGGCGGCGTGGTCCTTCGCCGGGTAGTCGCAGCGGTCGAGCAGACTGCGCATGGCCTCCAGGCGTCCGCGCCGCTTGTCGTTGTTCTTCACCACCGTCCACGGCGCGTGCGGGGTATCCGTGGCACGGAACATGTCCACCTTGGCCGTCGTGTAGTCGTCCCAGCGGTCGAGCGAGGCGAGGTCGGTCGGCGAGAGCTTCCACCGGCGTACCGGGTCCACCTGGCGGATGGCGAACCGCGTGCGCTGCTCGGCCCGGGAGACGGAGAACCAGAACTTCACCAGCATGATGCCGTCCTCCGTCAGCAGCTTCTCGAACGACGGCGCCTGGACGAGGAATTGGCGGTACTCGTCGTCCGTGCAGAAGCCCATCACCCGCTCGACGCCGGCCCGGTTGTACCAGGACCGGTCGAAGAAGACGATCTCTCCACGGGCGGGCAGATGGGTGACGTAGCGCTGGAAGTACCACTGGCCGGCCTCTCGTTCGGTCGGCTTCTCCAGTGCGATCACCCGGGCGCCGCGCGGGTTCAGCCGCTCGGTGAACCGCTGGATCGTCCCGCCCTTGCCGGCCGCGTCCCGGCCTTCGCAGATCACGACGACCCGCTGACCCGTGTCCTTGACCCAGCGCTGCATCTTGAGCAGTTCGATCTGCAGGATGCGCTTCTGCCGCTCGTACGCGGCTCTGCGCACCTTGTGGTCGTAAGGATGGTTGTCCCGCCAGGTCTCGACGGGACTGCCGTCCGCGTTCAGCAGGATCGGCCTCTCGGGCCGTTCCTCGTCCACTCGGAGTCCGTCGAGGAGCTCCTTCTCCGTCTCGTCGGAGCCGGTGCCGTACTTCGTCGACGCCTCGTTCCGCTCGGATTCCACAGGATCCCCTCCGCATGCACATCTCTACGTTCGGGATCTCCTGCCCGCTCGCCTCGTGAAGACTCTGTTCCGCTTCGTTCCGCCTCCTGACCACCGTACGCCCGACAGGTGAGGAATTTCCGTCCCGGCACCTGCAACCCGACCGGGGGCCGCACGTCTGTCACAGCGAGGGCGGGGCCGGAGCACGGGCTCACGGCCGCGCCCTTTCACGATCACGGACACGAAGACCACGAAGACCACGAAGACGAGGCACTGATGTCAGACAGCAAGCACCGGGCGGTCCCGCGCCCCTCGCGTGGGCGGACCCGGCTCATGGTGGCCCTGTCCACCGTCACGGCGGCCCTGGCGATCGGCGGCACGGCCGCGTCGTACGCCGACGGCCCGTCCCCCGCGCCCGCTCCGGCCCCCGCGAAGCCGGCACCCGCGCCGGCGAAGCCCTCCCCGGTACCGGCGAAGCCCGCCCCCGTACCCGCCAGGCCCGCCCCCGCGCCCGCGAAGCCGGAGCCGGTGGCCTCGGTGCCCGCCTCCGCGAAGCCGGTGCCCGCCGAGGGCGCGCCGGCCCCGGCCCCCGCACCCGTCCGGCCCGTACCGCGGCCCGCGGCTCCCGGCGTCCACGCACCGGGTGAGCCCCGTCCGGTCCCGGCGCCGGTGCCCCCGCACGGCTCTCCCGCACCCGCACCCGCCGGGCGCTGAGTGTCCGCGACACACCCCTGGACCCCCGTACGCCCCGCCCTGGGCGTGCGGGGGCTCCTGCGCCGCCTCTCCAGCAGCAGGGCACACACCCCCGCCGTCGTGGTCGAGCCGGTCTCCGGCCCCCGCGCCGCCTTCGAGATCGACGAGCTCTACCACCACCGCAGGCTCGAACTCGTGCGGCTGGCGGTGCTCCTCGTGGACGACGTCCCGACGGCGGAGGACGTCGTCCAGGACGCGTTCGCGGCGCTCTACCGGCGCCACGGGGCGCGACTGACCGGCCTGGACGATCCGGAGGCGTACGTGCGGCGCAGCGTCGTCAACGGCGCGCGCTCGGTGCTGCGGCGCCGCAGGACCGTGCGCGCCTACGTGCCGCCGAGGCCGCGTCCCGCGCCGCCGCCGGAGGAACACGTGCTGTTGAAGGAGGAACACCAGGAGGTGCTGCGCGCCCTGGGCCGGCTCACGACACGGCAGCGGGAGGTGCTGGTGCTGCGCTACTGGTCGAACCTGTCGGAGGCGCAGATCGCCGAGACCCTCGGGCTGTCCCGGGGCGCAGTGAAGTCCACCGCCAGCCGCGCACTCGCGGCCCTGGCACGGCGACTGGAGGATCCGGCATGAGTTCCGGCACGACATCCGACCCGACCTCCGCGCCCGCGTCCGCGGAGGACCGCCTGCGCGCCGCCCTGGCGGCGAAGGCCTCTTCGGTCACCTACCGTCAACTGCGTCACCCGCACCCCCCACGGGTACTGCCACGAGGCTCCCTGCGCCGTGGCCTCCGGCCGGCCGCACTCCTCGCCCTCGCCGCGGTCCTCGTCGCCGTGGCCCTGGCACTCCCCCGCGTCCTCGGGGACGCCCCCCGCACGGGCCCCGCGACCCGCCCCAGCCCTCCGATCACCTCCACACCCCCGACCCCGTCCCCCTCCCCGTCCCCCCGGTCCCCCCGACCGATCCACCCAGGCCAACCCGCCCCCCACCACCCGACCCCGAGCGCCCTGGGGCGATGACCCCGAGGGCGTCAGCGCCTTCACAACCCGTGCTGGACCACGCCCCGGGTGGAGAACGTGACCGGGTCGCCGCCCGTGAAGTCGCCCGGGGGGATGCCGGGGTGGTGGCCCTCGCGGGGGGCGGGGGTCTCGACGCGGGGGCCCAGGGCGAGGCGGGAGACTATGCGGTAGCGGTCGCCGCGGTAGAGCGAGTGCACGTACTCGACCGGCCGGTCACGGGTGTCCGTGGTGAGGCGTTCGAAGAGCAGCGCCGGGGACAGTTCCGGCACGTCCAGCAGGTCCGCCTCGGCGCGCGTGACCACGGTGGGCTCGATGGACTGCACCGCTTCGCTGACCTGGACGCCGTGCTGGTCGCGCAGATGCTCGTACAGGTCCCCCTGCTCCAGTTCGTCACTGGTCAGGTCGGGCACCAGGTCCGCCCTGACATGCAGGTGCTCGATCGCCATCGGCGAGCCGTCGACCAGTCGCAGCCGCGCCACGTACCGGATCTCCGCCGCCGGCGAGATCCGCAGCTTGCGGCCGACCCGGGCGCCGGCGGGCAGCGTGCGGAACTCCAGCAGCCGGCTGGTCCAGACACCGCCGGCCTGCGGAAGGCTGAACGCGTTGCGGTCGGAGATCAGTTCCTGCGTGATCTTCTCCGCGGCCACGAACATGCCCCGGCCATGCTCCCTGACCAGCAGCCCGGCCACCACGAGTTCGTCCACCGCGGCACGCAACGTCGGCCGTGAGACCCCGAGTTCACCGCACAGGACACGCTCGGAGGGAATGGCGTCGCCGGGCCGCCGCGCCTCGATGAGTTCGAGGATCGCGTCGCGGACCCGCTCGCGCTTGAGCATCGCACCGGATGCGGCGGCGTCGATCTCCATACGGACCCTCGTTCGTCGTCGGGACGGTCACTGGTCATCGTAACTGGTCTGCTGGTCAACCCGGCCCGGACAACTCAGCTCCAGGTGATCCCGTCGCACAAAACCGCCGCCACGGCCGAAGTTCCGTTTCTGCGGGGAGGGTTGACGCCTTCATTGGTCCATGCCATTTTCATCCCCGCACCGACTGGTAAAGCCCAGGCGGCCTACTGGTCAAGTCGGTGTCGCGTGCCCCTCCCGACTCCAGGCTCTCCAGAGGTGAACCGTGAAACACCGCTCCCCTGCCCTGATCGGCGCGATGCTGCTGAGCGCCGGGCTCGTCGCCTGTTCCTCGTCCGGAAGCGGGTCCACCGACGCCACCGGCGGCCGGACCCCCCTCGACGTCTGGCTGATGCGCGACAGCGTCTCGGCGGACTTCCAGAAGGAGTTCGAGACCGGCTTCGAGAAGGACCACCCCGAGATCGACGTGCGGATCCAGATCCAGGAGTGGGACGGCATCGGCGAGAAGGTCACCGCCGCCCTGGCCAGCAACGACGCCCCCGACGTCATCGAGGTGGGCAACACCCAGGTCGCCCAGTACGCCCAGAGCGGCGGACTCACCGACTTCACCGCCAAGGTCGCCGAACTCGGCGGCGACACCTGGCTCAAGGGCCTCGCAGAGCCCGGCGCGTACGAGGGGAAGCAGTACGGCATCCCGTACTACGCCGCCAACCGCGTCGTCATCTACCGCACCGACCTGTTCGAGAAGGCCGGCATCGACGCCGGCGCCATCAAGACCCGTGAGCAGTGGATCGCCGCCACCGAGAAGCTCGACAAGGGCGACACGCAGGGCATCTACCTGCCGGGCCAGAACTGGTACGCCCTGGCCGGGTTCATCTGGGACGAGGGCGGCGACCTCGCCACCGAGTCCGGCGGCGAGTGGAAGGGCGGACTGGACAGCCCCGAGGCGCTGCGCGCGATGGAGTTCTACCGCCGGCTGCAAGCCCTCGGCAAGGGCCCCAAGGACTCCGACGAGGCGCAGCCACCGCAGGCCGAGGTGATGGCCAAGGGCAGTGTCGCCCAGATCATCGCCACGCCAGGCGGGGCCAACGTCGTCGTGCAGAGCAACCCCGAACTGAAGGGCAAGCTGGGCTTCTTCCCGATCCCGGGCAAGACGGCGACCACCCCGGGCGCCGTCTTCACCGGCGGCTCCGACCTCGTCGTGCCGGCCGTCGCCGCCCACCAGGACGAGGCCTTCACCTTCCTCAAGGAACTCGCCGGTGACGCCTGGCAGAAGAAGCTCGCCCTCGCCATGAGCTACGTGCCCAACAAGACGTCACTGGCGGGTGCCGTCGCCTCCGACCCCGGCGCGGCGGCGATGGCCGTCGGCGCCGCCAACGGCCACGCCACGCCCAACACACCGCAGTGGGCGGCCGTCGAGGCCAAGAACCCCGTCAAGGACTACATGACGGCCGTACTGACCGGAGGCGATCCGCGCACCGAGGCCACCGAGGCGTCGCGGACCATCACCGAGACCCTCAACAGCGACTCCTGAGCCCCCGGTTCCCGTCCGTCCCAGCGCCCCCGAGACAAGGAGACGCCGTGTCGACCGCCCGTGAGCGGACCGCACCCCGCTCCGTCACCCGCCGCCCGGCACGGCGCCCCACCGCGCCCGCCCCCGCCCCGGCCCGCCACGCCGACCGCGGCTCCCTCTGGCCCTACGTGCTGATCGCGCCCGCCGTCCTCGGCATGCTGTACCTGCTGCTCTACCCCCTCGCCCGGGCCGTCGTGATCTCCTTCCAGGACTTCCGGCTGCGCCAACTCATCCTGGGTGACGCCGAGTTCGTCGGGCTGCGCAACTACCGCACGCTGCTCGCCGACCCCCGGTTCTGGGAGGCCGTACGCCGCACCTTCGTGTTCATGGCGGTCAGCGTCGTCGCGATCATGATCATCTCGACGCTGGTCGCCCTCATGATCGAACGGCTGGGCAGGATCGGCAGGACCGCGGTCCTCAGCTCCCTGGTGCTGGTCTGGGCGGTGCCCGTGGTGGCCGCCACCACCGTCTTCCAGTGGCTCTTCCACTCGGAGTTCGGCATCGTCAACGAGGCGCTGACCGGCCTGGGGTTCCACTCCTTCGAGAGCTATCCCTGGTTCGCCCACGGGGGCACCGCGTTCACCATCGTGGTGGTGCTCATCGTCTGGCAGTCGGTGCCGTTCGCGGCCATCACGCTCTACTCGGCCCTCACCACGGTCCCCGGCGAACTGTACGAGTCGGCGCGCATCGACGGCGCCGGCGCCACCCGCATCTTCCGCTCGGTGACCTTCCCGCTCCTGCGCCCCCTCTTCATGCTCGTGCTGTCCCTCGAAGTCATCTGGACCTTCAAGGCCTTCGTCCAGATCTGGGTGATGACCCGCGGCGGGCCCGGCGACGCCACCACCATCCTGCCCGTCTACGCCGTGCAGACCGCCCTCGCCAACCAGCGCTACGACCTCGGTTCGGCCGCCTCCATGGTCACCGTCCTGCTCATGGGCGGCGTCCTCGTCCTCTACTTCCGCCAGTTGTTCCGACAGGAGGGGGAGCACCTGTGACCACGACGCACCCGTCCGCACGCCGGAACGCCGCGCACCGCGCGCTGCGCCGGCTCCCGCTGCGGGCCGCCGCCGCCCTGACCGTGCTGGTCTGCCTGTTCCCCGTGTACTGGATGATGTCGACGGCGCTCAAGCCCTCCCGCGACATCCAGTCGTACGAGCCCCGCCTGATCCCTGGGGAGTGGACACTCGACCACTTCCGGCGTGCCGTGCAGGCCGACGGCTTCGGGCTGTTCTGGCGCAACAGCGTCCTGGTCACCCTCAGCGCCGTGCTGCTCGCCCTGCTCGTCGCCCTCGGTGCCGCCTACGCGGTGGCCCGGCTGCGCTGGCGCGGCCGTCGGCAGTTCATGCTGGCGGTGTTCATCGCGCAGATGGCGCCGTGGGAGTCGCTGATCATCCCGGTGTACATCATCTCCCGCGACACCGGCATGCTCGACCGGCTGCCCACCCTCACCCTGATCTACTTCATGATCACGCTGCCGTTCACCGTGGTGGTGCTCCGCGGGTTCATCGCGGGCATCCCGCCGGAACTGGAGGAGGCCGCACAGGTCGACGGCTGCACACGGCTCGGCGCGTTCCGCAGGGTGGCCTTCCCGCTGCTGGCGCCCGGTCTGATGGCCACCTCCCTGTTCGGGTTCATCACCGCGTGGAACGAGTTCACCTACGCCAACTTCCTGATCATCAAGCAGCAGGACAGCCGCACCCTGCCCGTCTGGCTGTCCTCGTTCCAGTCGACCTTCGGCACCGACTGGGGAGCCACCATGGCCGCCGCCACCCTCTTCGCGCTGCCCGCGCTGATCGTCTTCCTCGCCCTCCAACGCCACGTCACCTCCGGCCTCGCCTCCGGCGGGGTCAAGGGATGACGCCCCCGCCCGACGAGCCCCGCCGACCATCGGAGACGCACCCCGTGGACCTGCCACGCCCCGAACTCTCCCTGGTACCCCGCCCCCGCAAACTGTCCCCGCGCCCCGGCCGCTACCGCATCGACCACACCACCCGGCTGCGCGTCACCCCCGGCGCCGAGACGGCCGCCCGACTGCTGCGCGGCTACCTCGCGCCGGCCACCGGGCAACGCCTGGAGCACGCCGACGACGGCACGTTCGTCCTGGTGCTGGACGCGACGCTCACCGGTCTCGGCGACGAGGGGTACGGACTGACCGTCGGCCCGCACGGCGTCCTGCTGCGCGCCGCCCGCGCCACCGGCCTGCTGCGCGGCGTCCAGACCGTACGCCAACTGCTGCCCGCCGACGCCCTGTCCGCGACGGCCGGCCGCGGCCCCGTGGACCTGCCCGGGGTGGAGATCACGGACGTGCCGGTCCATCCGTGGCGCGGCGCCCTGCTCGACGTGGCCCGCCACTTCCAGCCCGCGTCCTATCTGCGGCGCTACGTCGACCTGCTGGCCCTGCACAAGCTCAATGTCCTGCATCTGCACCTCACCGACGACCAGGGCTGGCGCATGCCGGTGGCGGCGTACCCCCGGCTCACCGAGGTCGGCGGCCACCGCGCCGAGTCGATGGTCGGCCCCGCGGGCAGCGACCGCTTCGACGGCCGCCCGCACGGCGGCTCGTACACCCGCGCCGAACTGGCCGGACTCGTACGGTACGCGGCAGAGCGCGGCGTCACGATCCTGCCCGAGATCGGCCTGCCGGGCCATGTCCGTGCCGCCCTCGCCGCCTACCCCCAGCTGGGCAACCACCCCGGCCGGCGGCTCGACGTGTGGACCGAGTGGGGTGTCTGCCCGAACGTGCTCGGCGTGGGCGACCACGTCATCGACTTCTTCCGTACCGTCCTCGACGAGGTGCTGGACGTCTTCCCCTCCCCGTACGTCCACATCGGCGGCGACGAGTGCCCGGCCGACGAGTGGGAGACGAGCCCGGACGCCGCCGCCCGGGTGGCACGTGAGGGCCTGTCAGGACCGGGCGAACTGCACGGCTGGCTGCTGGCCAGGATCGCGGCGCACCTGGTCCGGGCGGGCCGGCGGCCCGTCGTCTGGGCGGAGACCGACACCGCCCTGCCCCCCGGGTGCACGGTCATGAGCTGGCGGGACCCCGCCCACGCCTGGGCGGCCGCCCGCGACGGGCACGACGTGGTGTACGCGGACCACCGCGCCACCTACTTCGACTACGCCCGCGCCTCCGGCCCCGGTGAACCCCCCGCCCAGCCCGGCCAGATCGTCGACCTCGCGACCGTGCACGCCCTGGACCTCACTCCGCCGTCCGGTGAACCCGCCCTCGGCGGACGCATTCTGGGCGCGCAGGGGCAGCTGTGGACCGAGTTCGTCACGACCCCCGCGCACATCGAGTACCTCAGCTTCCCGCGCCTGTGCGCCCTCGCCGAACGGGTGTGGGACCCGGCCTCCGACTGGCCGGACTTCCGGAGCCGGCTCACCGGACACCAGGCCCGCCTCGCCGCGCTGGGCGTGCCGTACGCCGTCCCGCCGAGCCGCCCGGCATCCGCGGCCGTCTGACCCCGGCCGCACCGACCGCACCACAGCGAACCGCCGTGCACCACCTCCTGCCCTCCCGCGGCGCGCGGGAGTCACCGAAAGGACCACGGATGAGTACTCGCCCCACCTCTCGCCCCACCCCTGGTTCCACCTCTCGCCCCACCGGCCTGCGCACCCGCGTGGCCCTCGCCCTGACGGCGCTGACGGGGTGCGCCGCCCTCGCCACCCTGCCCGTCACGACGGCCTCCGCGGCCGCCGACGGGGTGGCCGTGCAGTACCGCACCAGCGCCTCGGGAGCCACCGCGGACCAGAGCGAACCGTGGTTCAAGGTGCGCAACACCGGCTCCGGGACGGTCCAGCTGAGCCAGGTCAAGATCCGCTACTACTTCAAGGCCGACTCGGCGAGCGCCTCCTACCGCTTCGCCTGCTCCTGGGCCGTGCGCGGCTGCGCCGGCATCACCGGCACCTTCGGAACCCTCGCGCACCCCACCGCCACGGCCGACCGCTACCTGGAGATCGGCTTCACCTCGGCCGCCGGCACGCTGGCACCGGGCGCCGACACCGGCGACATGCAGCTGCGCTTCCACCAGTCCAACTGGCAGACGCTCCGGCAGAGCGACGACTACTCCTTCGGCGCGGCCCAGACCTCGTACGCCGACTGGACCAAGGTCACCGCCCAGCTCGCCGGAACGACCGTATGGGGCACCGCCCCCGAGGGCAACGACCCCACCGACCCCACCGACCCGACCGATCCGACCGACCCGCCCGGCGGCGGCCAGGCGCTCTTCGACGACTTCTCCTACAGCGGACACACCGACCCCGCCCTCTCGGCGCACGGCTGGAGCGTGCGCTCCAACTCCGGCGGCCCCGGCGTCCCGGGGGCCGTCTGGGACCCCTCGAAGGTCACCTTCGTCAACCAGTCGGGCAACACGGTGATGAACATGGAGACCTCCACCGCGGGCACCGGCGCGACCACCCGGCACACCGAAGTCCTCACCCGGGCGACGAAGTTCAGGAACGGCACGTACGCGGCCCGGGTCAAGTTCTCCGACGCGCCGAAGTCCGGACCCGACGGCGACCACATCGTGCAGACCTTCTTCACCATCAACGACCTCAAGGCCCCGATGGCCGACGACTACGCCGAGTACGACTTCGAGTACCTGCCCAACGGGGGCTGGGGCGAGCCGGCGAACATCCTCTACACGACCTCGTGGGAGACGTACAACCCCGACCCCTGGCAGGCCGTCAACCAGCACAGCGAGAGCCGCACCAGCTTCGCGGGCTGGCACGACCTGGTCGTGACCATCGACAACAACGCCATCACGTACTACGTCGACGGCGTGCACTTCGGCACCCATGACGCCGCGTACCTCCCCGAGCGGCCCATGTCGATCAACTTCAACCAGTGGCTGATCGACCTCAACGGCCAGACCTCGACCACGCCGCGCGCGTACGACCAGCAGGTCGACTACGTCCTGCACATCAAGGACCAGGTCCTCACCCCGGCACAGGTGGCCGCCAAGGTGGCCGGGTACCGGGGCGCGGGCACGTCCTTCGTCGACGAGGTCCCGGCGGGCTGATCCCGGCGGGGGCGCGGACGGCCCTGCCCCGGCGACGCGGACGTCTCCGGGGCAGGTGCCCGTGCCGGGCGGGGGCCCTCAGCCCTCCAGCGCCCTCAGCAGCGCGGCCAGTCCGTCGGCGTAGATGCCGTGGAAGAGGGCCTCGGCCTCGGCGTCGCCGACACCGACGGGGGTGAAGGTCCCGGACCATTCCACGCGTGCCGCCTGTGGTGCCCCCGTGACGGCGTGCACGGTCAGCGTGGAGAGGTAGCCGGTGACCGGGAAGGGCGCCTGCTCGATGGCGTAGGAGTAGGTCCGCTTCTCGTCGTCGAAGGCCTTGAGCCGTTCGACGATGACGTCGCCGTCGCCGTTGCTCAGACGACGGACCCGACCGCCCTCGTCGAGTTCGCTCTTCTGGATGTAGGGCAGCCAGTCGGGCAGGGCGTCGAACCCGCCGATGAGGCGCCAGACGTCGTCGGCGGAGCTGGGGACGTCCACGGAGGCGCTGGTGGTGGCCATGGTGCTGTTCCTTTTCGCGTGGTGGTGGGGCCGCAGGGGGTGACGGTCAGGGCGTGGGAGCGTCCGGGGCGATGAGCCGCTGCTCGCGCAGGGCCGTCCAGAAGGCCGCCGGGACACGCTCGCCGACGGCGGCGACGTCCTCGGCGATACGGCTCGGGCGGGTGGCGCCCGGAACGACCGCGGCGGTGGCCGGGTGGGCCAGCGCGAACTGCAGGGCGGCGGCCTTGACGCTCACGCCGTGCTCGGCGGCGAGCCCCTTGATCCGCTCGACCTTGGCGATGATCCCGGCCGGCGCCTGCTGGTACTCGAAGTGCCGGCCACCGGCGAGGATGCCGGAGCTGTAGGGCCCGCCCACGACCATGTCGACGCCCTGTTCGGTGGAGGCCGGCAGCAGGCGCTGCAGGGCCCGCTCGTGGTCGAGCAGGGTGTAGCGGCCGGCCAGCAGGAACGCGTCGGGCCGCGGCTCGTCGAGGTCCAGGGTCAGTTCGATCGGCTCGACCCGGTTGACACCCAGGCCCCAGCCCTTGATGACGCCTTCGTCGCGCAGGCGCTGCAGGGCGCGGAAGGCGCCGGTGCGGGCCGTCTCGTACTGGGACAGCCACCGGTCGCCGTGGAAGTCCTGGGCCACGTCGTGCACCCACACGATGTCGAGACGGTCCGTCCTCAGGCGCTCGAGGCTGTCCTCGACGGAGCGCAGGGTGGCGTCCGCCGTGTAGGAGTCGACCATCCTGTGGGGCCGGCCGTGCGCGAACAGACCGCCCTTCTCGCCCAGATCGCGGGCGGCGGGGTCCTCCAGTTCGTCCAGGACGACCCGGCCGACCTTGGTGCTCAGCACGTACGCGTCGCGCGGACGGCCGGCCAGCACCTCGCCGAGGCGGAGCTCCGACAGGCCCGCACCGTAGAAGGGCGCGGTGTCGAAGTAGCGGATGCCCTGGTCCCAGGCGGCCTCGACGGTGGCCCTCGCCTCGTCGTCGGGGATCTCGCGGAACATGTTGCCGAGCGGCGCGGTGCCGAAGCCCAGGGAACCCGGCAGCAGGGACTTGATGCCCATGAGGAAGATCCTTCGCTGTTCTGCGGTGCGCGGAGTTCATGCTGCTTTGTCCTCCTCCGCGGCTCTTGCGCTTTCGAGGTTAGGATCGAGCCGTCAGACTGTCCAAGACTCACTTGGACATACTTGAGTCCTGGAGGGTCTCACATGCTTGACCTGCGACAACTTCGCTATTTCGTCGCGGTCGCGGAGGAGGAGCACGTCGGACGCGCGGCGGAACGCCTGCACATCTCCCAGTCCCCGCTGAGCCGGCAGATCGCGCAGCTGGAGAAGAACCTCGGCCTGGTCCTGTTCGAGCGCAGCCAGCAGCGCCTGCGCCTGACCTCCGACGGCCGCGTGTTCCTCTCCGAGGCCCAGGCCCTGCTGCGGCACGCGAGCCGGCTGGAGAACCTCGGCCGGCGCCTCGGCCGCGGCGAGGAGGGCGGACTGTGCGTGGGCTACGTCAGCCATGCCATGCACACCGGTGTACTGCCGCTCGCGCTGCGCGAGTTGCACAGGGAACGGCCGGGGATGCACGTCGCGCTCTACGACCTGACGGCGGCGGAGCAGTTCGAGGGACTGCGTCAGCGGAGCCTGGACATCGCGCTGGTCTCCGAGGCCCCGTCGGCGTCGGACCCGGACCTGCGCGGCGCGCTCCTGGTCGAGGACCCCCTGCTGCTGGCGATGCCGAGCAGCCACCCCTTGACGGAGAGCACGGAGATCGCGGCCCCGGCGCTGGGCGCCGAACCCTGGGTCGCGGTCGAGAACAGCCAGGATCCCGCCTGGCGGGACGACTTCGTCGCGTCCTGCGCCGCCGCCGGCTTCACTCCCGACATCCGGCTCGAAGCCCCCGACGCCCTCACCGCGCTGGGTCTGGTCGCCTCCGGCCTGGGCATGGCGCTGGTGCAGGAGAGCATGCTCCGCAACCGCCCGCCGGGCGTCACCGTCCGCCGGCTCCCCTGGTTCGAACGGTCCGTGCGCCTGTGGGCCGTCTGGCACCGGGTCGACCTCCGCCCGGTCGTGGCGTCCTTCCGGGCGACCGTCCTGAGGGCCTGCGAGGCCCCCTGAGGCGAGCGCGTCCGGCACACCTTTTCGACGCCGGCGCGACCGCGGGAATTAACGACCCCTCCCCGAGCCGTTCGCCATGACGGGCAAGGGCGGCGAAACCTCGCCCCCTCGGCGAAGGACTTCGCCACCCCAAGTAACCCACAGCAAATTCCCTCAGCGCAATGGTGGCGCGCGACCGTGTCAGCGATAAAAGCAGAGACATATTCACGTTCCTAGGATCGAATTCAGCCACGAAGAAGCGCCTCTGCGGACGGGCCGAACGGACGACGGCGGCACATCCTAGGGAACCGATCCGCTCTTACCCTAGGGTCGGCACTACCCGGAATTCCCGCTTCCACCTGCGCACTTCGCGACCACCGAGACACGCTGGACAAACGCACCAAGTGCAGCATTCACGGGAATGCGGAGTAAATCCGACGCCCCTTAACTTTCTCCAACCCGGGGGATCGACGTGGCTCCAAGTCATCACTAAGGTGTCCGCTGGCACCTGCATGTAAGGCACTCCCAAAAAGGGGCCTGACGGCCGCTGCCGATCAGCAAGGAATAGAAGTAGACCGTTTACCCCCCAACCTTTGCATTCGTATTCCTGTCGGCCACGGAAGCGAGCTCGACCAGCCGCCCTCCCGTACCGTCAGCAAACAAACGGAGCGACAAACAGGATGCGGTTCCAGCTGCTAGGGCTGCTCAGCATCGCCGATGGCGAGCACGCCGCCGTCTTGCAGCCGTCCAAGCCGACGAGTCTGCTGGCGGCCCTGCTCATCCACTCCGGTGCGGCCGTGTCGACCGAGTACCTGGTACGCGCCGTCTGGGACACCGAACCCCCCGCGACCGCGCGGGCGGCCCTGCAGAGCTGTGTCCTGCGGCTGCGCCGGATCTTCGCGAAGTACGGGATCGCCAACGACGCGATCGAGGCGGTCCCCGGGGGATACCGGATGCGCATGGACCGCGAGACCCTCGACCTCGTCCGATTCCGCGAACTGGTCCGCTCGGCGGACTTGGTGGGCGACGCCGAGACCGAGTCCTACGTACTCAGGGAGGCGCTCGCCCTCTGGCACGGCCCGGTGCTCGCGAACGTCTCCTCGCACATGCTCCATCGCGACGAGGCACCCCGGCTGACCGAGGAGCGCCTGCGGGCGCTGGAGCGCCTCTGCGACATCGAACTGGCGCGCGGACGATGTCGCGAGGTGCTGTCGGAGGTCTGGGACGCGGCAAAGCGGCACCCCGAGAGGGAACGCTTCTCCGAGCAGTTGATCGAGGCCCTCTACCGAACGGGCCGCCAGACCGAGGCCCTCGCGGAGATCCGGGCCGTCAAGGACCGGCTCAAGGAGGAGTTCGGCATCGACCCGGGCACCCCCTTGCAGCGCCTGGAGCTGGCGATCCTGCGCGGCGAGGAGATCGGCGTCGAGCCGGCCCGCACCCTCCCGGCGATCGCGGCGCGAATCGTGCCGAAGGCGGCGCTCCCCCCGGGCGGGCCGACGGGGCCGAGCGTCCCGTCACCGGACGCGCCGCTCCCCGTACCCGCCGCCGCGGCGGCGGCCCAGCCCCCCGCGCCCCTGGCGCAGCCCCCCGGCGCGACTCCGGCCGCGGTGCCGACGGCACCCGCGCCGCCCACCGCGCCGTCGGCGTCGTTCCCCCTCGCCACGGTGGCGCCCGTTCCCTGCTTCACCGGGCGAGCCGCACAACTCGCGGCGATGCGACGCGCGTTGACCGCCGACGCCCCGGGCGCCGGACCGGTGGTGATCTCCGGAGCCCCCGGGATCGGCAAGACCGCTCTCGCCCTCCAGGCAGGCCATCTCGCTCAGGAGGCCTTTCCCGGCGGCTGCTTCACCCTCGCCCTGACCCGTCCGGACGGCAGCCCGCTCGACGCCGCCGAGGCCCGGGCCCAACTGCCCGCACACGGCACCGGACGCCGCCTGCTCGTCCTCGACGACGCGGTGAGCGCGGAGCAGGTACGCCCCCTGCTCCCCTCCCCCGGCGAGGGCGTCGCGGTGGTGACCAGCCGCCGCGGACTCGCGGGCCTGGTCGCCACCCACGGCGGGGTCGTGCACCGCCTCGACACGCTCGCCCCGGAGGAGTCGCACCAGTTGCTGGTCGCCACCCTGGGCGCCGAGCGGGTCGCCGAGGAGCCCGACGCCGCCCGCGAACTGGCCCGGATCTGCGACCACTTCCCGCTGAGCCTGCGGATCGCCGCGGCCCGCCTGCTGACGCGCCCCGGCCTCGGCATCGGCGACTGCGCCGCGTGGCTGGCCGCGGACCTGCCGGCCAGGCTCGCCCTGGCGGACGAGCCCCTCATGTCCGTACCCCGGGTGTTCGAAGCGGCGCTGCTCCGGCTGAGCCCCGAACTGCGGGAGGCGTTCCTGCTGCTGGCCACGGAGCGCCCCGCTGTCCCGGCCGCCTCCGACCCGGCGGACGTCTCGGACGAGGTCCTCGAACGGCTGGCGGACGCCGGCTTCGTCGAGGAGGGCCCGCCCAAGCCCTACCGCATCCACGAACTGCTCAAAATCTACGCGCGTCAGCTCGGGACCGCCCCGTCGACGGTCCCCCTCGGCACCACGGCATCCCCCGGCTGACCACGGCATCCGCCGAACACATCAGGCCCACCCGGCCACCCATCCACCACCGGCCCCCATCCAGAGGTGACATCAGCATGCCTACCGCACGGTACGAAGCCGTCGCAGCGTCCCGCCCCCGCATCCGGCGCGACGTCCTGTTCACCGAGACCCCCGACGGCGTCCTCTTCCACAACGCCGACGGCGGTTTCCGGCTGACGGCCAAATCGGCGTACCGCTTCGCCACCCTGCTCGTGCCGCACTTCGACGGCGAGCACACCGTCGCCGAGATCTGCGCGGGGTTCGGTGAGCGCCAGCGTGCGATGGTCGGCGAACTCGTCGGCACCCTGTACGAGCGGGGCTTCGCCCGTTCCGTGCCCCCGAGACCCTCGCCGGAGGCGTTCGACGGGCCCGAGCCCTCCGACGACGTGGCGCGTCGCTACGCGGCGCAGATCGCCTACGCCGACCACTACGCAGACGACGCCGCGCGCCGCTTCCAGCGCTTCCGCGACACCCGGGTGGCCGTCCTCGGCACCGATCTGGTGGCCCGCTGGTGCGTCCTGAGCCTGATCCGCAACGGCAGCGCCGCGATCGGCGTCCTGCCGGGGCTCGGCCTGGACGGGATCACCGACGAGGCGGCGGCCGCCGACGCCGACGGCTGCCCCGTCGACCTGCGCGAACTCGACGCGTCCGGCGGCTCGGACGCGCCCCTGGCCTGGGAGTCCGTCGAGGGCTACGACGTCGTGGTGGTCACGGGCGGGCCCGAGGCTCCCCGCGTCGTGTTCCCGCTGCTGCGGGCCGGGGTGCCCGCGGGGCGCACCCTCATACCGGCCTGGTCGTTCGGCGACCACGCGGTGGTCGGTCCGTCGATGTCGGCGCAGACCACGGGGTGCTGGTCGTGCGCCGTGCTGCGGCTGGGAGCGGGCGCGGGCGCCGCGCGGGCCGCCGACGTGTGGAGTTCGCTCGCCCTGGACCCGACGGCCGCCACCCGGGCCCCCGGAGCCCATCCCGGCCGCCCGCTGGCCGCGATGCTCGGCAACCTGCTGGGCTACGAGGTGTTCAAGACCGCGACCGGCGCGCTCCCGGCCGAGACCGCCGGGCAGCTGATCATCCAGGACGTGGAGTCGCTCGACGTCACCTCGGAGCCCCTGCTGCCCCACCCCCGTTGCCCGTGGTGCGCGGAGGAGCCGGAGGCGGTCCTGCCCGAGATCGACCTCGCGAGCGCGGACGCCGGGGGCGCCGCCCTCGCGCTGCCGACCGTCGACACCGCCCGCGAGGCGGACGCCCTGGTGGAGGAGCTGAACCGCCGCTCGGTGCTGCTGCGACCGCACGCCGGGGTGTTCACCCGCTACGACGACGAGGACATCACGCAGACGCCGCTCAAGCTCAGCGTCGTGGAGCTCGGCCTCGGCCACGGGCACACCCGCCGGGTCGGCGCCGCCGACGTCCACCACGTCGCGGGCGCCCGGCTGCGCGCCCTGCACCGTGCCGCCGAGACCTACGCCGAGCACGTCGTCCCGCACCGGCGCACCGGCGCGCCCGAGCCGTCGGTCCGCCTGGCCCCGACCGGGTTCGGCACGTGGACCGGCATCGGCGACGCGGGGTCCGCGGTGCGCGGCTGGGTGGCCGCCACCTCCCTGCTCACCAAGGAGCGGTTCCTGGTGCCGGGCGAGGCGGTCCGCCCGTTCGGCGCCGACAACCGCGACCGGCTCTTCGAGGCGACGGGCGCCGGCATGAGGGCGGGGGCGAGTGCCGCCGAGGCCGCCGCACGGGGCGTGCTGTCGGCCCTCGCGTACGACGCGCTCCAGCGCGCGATGCGCTCGCCCGGAGTGCCGGGTGTCGTCGTTCCCGCGGACACCGATCCCGAACTCACCTTCCTGCTGCGCTCCGCCGCCAACCTCGGCGTCGAGGCGGAGCTGCTCGACCTCGGCGAGCGGGAGCACTCCGGCGTGGCCGTGGTGCTGGCCCGGGCCGGGGAGCGCTGGGCGGTGGCCGCGGAGCTGTCGTACCCGGCCGCGGCCTCGGCGGCACTGCGCGACCTGCTGGGAGAGGTCCAGCTGGAGCAGCAGGGCCGCGCCGGGGGCATCTCGTACGGGGATCCGCTGCTCAGCGACTTCGATCCGCGCGCGCTGGCCGTCTTGGCCGCCGCGACCGTCGAGGAGACGGACCCGCCCGCGTGGGCGGACGTGCTGCGCCGCCTCGGCGAGCAGCGCCGTGACGCCCTCGTGGTGCCGACGGGCTCCGTCGACCTGGAGCGCGCCGGTGTGCACGTCGTCCGCGTCCTGCTGACCTCGGAGGCCGGGCGTGTCCGTTAGCACCACGGACCGGCCGGCGACCGCGCCGGCGGCTGACGGGCCCAGTCCGGTGCGGCTCATGACGGGCCTGCTGCGCACCGCGCTGGACGACCAGGGACACGGCGGCATCGCCGTGTCGGTGCGCGCGCTGGGCTTCGGCGACGCGTTCGCCGGGAGCCACAGCCCGCACCCGCCGGGAACCGTGCCCGTGCACCTGTACGCACGGCAGGCCGTGGTGGGCCCCGTCACGGTCGAAGGGGTGGCGCCGTGCCCGCAGTGCCTGACCCGGCGCTGGCAGGCGGTGCGCTCGGTGGCGCTGCGCGACGCCCTCGAACTGGGCGGCGCCACGCACGAGTCGGGCCCCTGGCCGTACGCCGTCCCGTTCGCCGCCGAGGCCCTGGCCGCACTGGTGGGGCAGGCGCGCGAGCAGCCGGTGCGTGAGCCCTTCCCGGACATCCATGTGCTGGACCTGGAGACCTTGTCGGTCCGTCGCCACCCGCTCGTCCCCGACCCCCAGTGCCCGGCCTGCTCCCGGCCCGTGGCCGACTCGCCCGAGGGCGCCGTCGTCACCCTGGAGGCCGCCCCGAAGCACGCCCCGGGCACCTTCCGGCTGCGCGGGATCGAGGCGTACGACATCGACGTGGCGGCCTTCGCCAACCCGGTGTGCGGTGCCCTCGGCCCGTCCGTCGTGCACGACGTGTCCTCCACGTCGACGTCGGCCACCATCGGCTGCTTCTCGATGCGCTCCGGCGAGTACCTGCGCGAGACGTTCTGGGGCGGACACGCGGGTTCCTTCGGCACCTCGGCCCGCATCGGCGTCCTCGAAGGGCTGGAGCGGTACGCGGGCATGCGGGCGCGCGGCAAGCGCACGTCGGTCACCGGGACACTCGACGAGTTCGGGTCCGAGGCGGTCGACCCGAGACGCGTGGGGCTCTACTCGGAGGCGTTCCACCAGGAGAACCCGCACGTCGTGCGCTTCTCCCCGGACCGCGAGATCCCGTGGGTGTGGGGGTATTCCCTGCGCGACCACGAGCCTCGCCTCGTGCCCGAGATCCTGACGTACTATCACGCGCCGGGCCTGGAGAACCGGTTCGTCCAGGAGAGCTCCAACGGCTGTGCGTCGGGCGGCTGTGCCGAGGAGGCCGTCTACTTCGGCCTGATGGAGGTCGTCGAACGGGACGCCTTCCTGCTCGCCTGGTACGGGCAGCAGTCCCTGCCGGAGATCGACCCCGCCACCAGCGCCCGCCCCGCCACCCGGCACATGGTGGACCGGCTGGCGATGTACGGCTACCGGGCCCGGTTCTTCGACACCCGCATCACCTTCCCGATCCCCGTCGTCACCGGCGTCGCGGAGCGGATGGACGGCGGTCTGGGGCGGATGTGCTTCGGCGCGGGCGCCGGGCTCGACCCGGAGTCGGCGCTGGACGCCGCGCTGTGCGAGATCGCCACCGACGCGGTCAATCTGCGCGGGCGGTCCGAACGCGACGAGGACAGGCTGCGCGCCATGGCCGAGGACTTCTCGCGGGTCACCGCGCTGCACGACCACCCGCTGGTCTACGGCATCCCCGAGATGGGTGTCCACGCCGACTTCCTGCTGCGCGCCCCGGCCGCCGGGCCGTCGCTCGCGGTGGCCGACCTGCGCTGGCCCGACGCCTCGGGCGCGGCTGCCGCACCGGATCTGCGGGACGACCTGGAGCGCTGTGTCGGCGCGGTCGTCGAGGCCGGGTTCGACGTGGTCGTCGTCGACCAGACACTGCCCGAACAGCGGCTCCTGGGGCTGCACACGTTCAGCGTGCTCGTCCCCGGTCTGCTGCCGATCGACTTCGGCTGGTCCCGTCAGCGTGCCCTGGGCATGCCCCGGCTGCGCACCGCCCTGCGCGAGGCGGGGCTGCGCGAGCGGGACCTGCGGGCGGCCGACCTCAACCCGGCCCCGCACCCGTTCCCGTGACCGCGCCCACCCGCACCGCCGACCGCCCCCACGCCACACAAGAGGAGACCTCCGTGGGCTACGCCCATGACTACGCGACGGCCATCATGCACAGGGGCCGCATCCCGATGGAGCCGGCCGACTTCGTGCCCGACTGGGCGGACCGGCCGCGCAAGGCGAAGTACTACCCGGGTGCCGAGTCGTTCCCGCTCCCCGAGGCGCACTACCCCGCGCACGCCACGGTGACGGCCGGCTGCCTGCCCGAGGCCGCCCCGGACACGGCCGAGCCCTTCACCCTGCCCCTGCTGTCCGGCCTGCTGCAGGACTCCTACGGGCTGGTGGGCCGGCGCCTCGCCGTCCAGGCCAACACCGACCTCGGGGCCCTGCCGCACTACACGCAGGCCAACTGGTCCCGGGGCACCGCCTCCGGCGGCGGCCTGTACCCGGTGAGCGTCTACTGGGTCTCGGGACCCTCGGGCCCGCTCACCCCCGGCGTGCACTACTACTCCCCGCTGCGCCACTGCATGCAGCGGCTGCTGGCGGGCGACGTCAGCGGCGAGGTGCGCGCCGCGCTCGGAGCGCACGGCGAGGCGACGGACCAGTACCTGGTGCTGGGCGTCAAGTACTGGCAGAACGCGTTCAAGTACAACAGCTTCTCGTTCCACGCCGTGAGCATGGACGTGGGGGCGCTGCTGGGGACCTGGCAGATCTGGGCGCGCGCCCGTGGGCTGCGGCTCGCGCCCGCCCTCTGGTTCGACGAGGCACGGCTGGCCGGCCTGCTGGGCCTCGGCGAGGACGAGGAGGGACTGTTCGCCGTCGTCCCGCTGGTCTGGGACGGCCCCCGGCCCGCCACGGACCCGACGGAGGCGGGCGGCGCGGCGGTCCGCCGGCGCGATCGTGAACGGTCCCGGACCGTGCTCGACTTCGACACGCTGCGGCGCATCCACCGTGCGACGGCGGAGCACGCGAGCGACCGTCCGGCGCCGGGCGCGCTCGACGGCTCGGCGCCGGCCGCCCCGACCGGCGCCGCGGAGCCGGTCGCGCTGCCGCCCGCCGCGTTCCCCGAGGTCGACGTGCGCACGGCGCTGCGCACGCGCCGCAGCAGCTTCGGCCGCTTCGACGCCACCGTCCCCGTGACCACGGCGCAGCTCGCCACGACACTGGCCGCGTGCGCCGCGACCCGGCTCGGCGGCGACGCGGAGCCCGAGGGCTCGCCGCGGCAGGCGCGGCTGTACGCCTTCGTCAACCACGTGGAGGGCGTCGAGCCCGGCGCGTACGCCTACGAACCCGACACGCACACGCTGCGGCCGGTGGCGCCCGGCGCACCGGGCTCGTTCCTTCAGAAGAACTACTTCCTGTCCAACTACAACCTCGAACAGACCGGCGCGGTCCTCGTGCCCACCGTGCGCACGACCGCGGTCCTCGACGCCGTCGGCGACCGGGGCTACCGGCTGGTCAACGCCACCGTCGGCGCGATCGCGCAGACCTTCTACACCGCCTCGGCCGCGCTCGGCCTCGGCGCGGGTGTCGCCCTCGGCTTCGACAACATCTCCTACATCGAGGAGCTGGGCCTGGCGGACACCGGGGAGGCGCCGCTGCTCATCATGCTGCTCGGCAACGAGCGGCCGCACCCCGCCGACTTCCGCTCCGACATCGCCTGACGGGGAGCCGCCATGACACCGACGACAAGCTGGCAGCCCGGCCGCCGCTTCCTGCTGCGGGTGGCGGGTCTGCCCATCGAGACCGTCCGCGACCTGCGCTGCCCCGACGGCGTCCGCTGGGCCGACGACGTCCTGTCGGCCGAGGAGGGCCTGCTGGAGCGGGGCAGGGAACTGAGCGACGTCCTGCACGCGCTCGTGCCGGCCGCCGAGCGGGCGTTCCCCGACGACGAGGGCGGGCGACGACGTCACCTGCTCGCGCTGCGCCGGGACGTCTTCAACAACCGCGCGCCGAAGGGCGGCACGTCCGCGCTCGGCCTGATCGAGGCCCTGGACCCGGCCGCGGCCGAGCTGACCCGGGAATGGCTCGACGGCCGGCGGGCCCTGGACGAGCTGCGCGACCGGGGGGCCGCGCTGCTCGACGGTGAACTCGCCCGGACGCGTGCCGCGTTGCGCGGGCTGCTCGACGAGGACCGGCTGCGCGACGGGCTCCTCCTGGCCTCGCCGACGCTGGACGCCCGACTGGAGCCGTACGTCCGCCTCGGCGCGGGGGTGCGCCCCGACAAGCGGCTGCGCAAGATCGAGCGTTCGGTGCTGTCGTACCTGTACCGGACGGCCTGCAAGACCAGCCCGTTCAGCACGTTCACGGGCGTGGCCCTCGGCACCTTCGACGACGGCGACGACCCCTCGGTGCGTCTTCGCGCCGAGTGGCGGGGCCGGGTGCGGCTGAACGTCGTGGTGCTGGCCCGGTTCGCGGAGCAGATCCTCGCCGTCCCGGCGCTGCGCGCCGACCTCCCCGTGCAGCTCGCCTCGGGCTGGGGCAGCGACGACCACCGGGTGCGCTACGTGCGGCGCTGGGTGACGACGGGCGACGACGACGCGGCGGTCACCTTCGACGCGGTCAAGGACCGGTTGTTCTTCCTGCGGCGCAGCGGGACGCTGGACCGGCTGATCACGCGCCTGAGCGAACGCGACATGCGCTACGGGGAGTTGGTGGACTGGCTGTGCGCCGAGTACGGCGCGGACGCCGAGCTCGGGGAGTCGTACGTGTCGGCGCTCCTGCAGCTCGGCATGATCCGCGTGCCGTGCCTGGACACCGACGTGCACGCCGTCGACCCGTTGCGCGCCTTCCAGGACGCCCTGCGGGAGCTGGAGCGGCCGTGGGCCGCGGAACTCGCCGCGCGGCTCGACACCGCGGCCTCGCTGGTCGACACCTATCCGCAGGCGAACACGGCGGGGCGCGCGCGGCTGCTGCGCCGGCTGCGGGTCTGTCTCGGGGACGCGCAGGGGCTGCTGGGGGCCCATGAGGTCGCCCTGCCCCAGACCCTGCTCTACGAGGACGCCGACGCCGGCGAGGACATCTCGTGCGGGCTGGGCGCCTGGACCGGGGCGGACGGCGGGGCGCTGCGCTCCGTGGAGCGGATCCTGCCCGCGTTCGACCTGACCCTGCCGCAGCGGGTGACGTTCCAGGGGTTCTTCCTGGCCCGCTACGGCAAGGGCGGCCGGTGCGACGACCTGCTCGGTCTCGTGCACGACTTCCACGAGGACTTCTTCGACCAGTACCTGTCCTTCAGCGCCAAGCGCTCCCCCTTCGACGCGAAGGGCGACTACGTGCCGGAGGAGAACTGGCTGGGCCTTGCCGGGATCAAGGCCCTGGACCGGGGACGGCAGGCGTTCATCGGCCGGATGCGCGCGCTGTGGGCGCGGCACTGCGGGGAGGGCGACATCGTCCTGGAGGACGGCCACCTCGCCGAGGTCGCCGCCGAACTGGAGGGCCTCGACTCCCCGTTCACCCCGCAGAGCCACCATCTCCAGGTCACCGAGGAGGACGGCGAGCGGCTGCTGGTGCTCAACCGCTCCTACGGCGGACTGTCGTTCCCGTTCAGCCGCTTCACGCACGTCTGGGACGACGGCCCCGGCCCCGCCGTCTCGGACCTGCTGCGGGAGCAGGCCGCGCGGCTCACCCCGCCCGGAGCGGTCCTCGCGGAACTCACCGGCGGCCCCGTCACCAGCAATCTCAACCTGCACGGACGCCTCACGGACTACCAGATCGTGTGTCCCGGCGAGGCGAGCAGCGTCCCCGAGGACCAGCGCATCCACCTGGACGACCTGTGCCTGGAGCACGACGAGGCCGAGGACCGCCTGGTGCTGCGCTCCGCGCGCCTGGGATGCGAGGTCATCCCCGTGTACCTGGGCTACCTGGTGCCGCTCGCCCTCCCGGAGACGCCGCGCACGCTGCTGCTGCTGTCGCCCACGTCGATGGCACCGCTCGACGTCTGGGCCGGTGTGGCGCAGGGCCCGGCGCATCAGGGAGTGACCCGGCGTCCGCGGGTCCGGCACGGCGACCTCGTGCTGGCCCGGCGCGGCTGGTCCACCACCGCGGCGTCGCTGCCGATCCGTCCGGCCGGCACCCCGGAGGACGAGGTGTTCCTGGCCTGGCGGCGCTGGCGCCGTGAACACGGCCTGCCCGCCCGGGTCTTCGCCACCGTCTCCAGCGGCCCCCGGGGCGGCGCGGGCGCCAAGCCGCAGTACCTGGACTTCGACAGCTTCCTGTCGCTGACCGCGTTCGAGGCGCTGGTCAAGTCGCCGGACGACCGCGTGGAGCTGCGCGAGATGCTGCCCGCCGAGAACGGTCTGCACGTCGTGTCCGAGCGGGGCAGCCATGTCGCCGAACTCTCCGTCGAGACCTTCACCGCCACCCGACGCACCGAGGAGATCTCCCCGTGTCCGAGCTGAACCCCTCCCCCGGCGCGTGGCAGGCCATGCACATCTTCTACGCCGCCAACCCCCAGCCCCTGCTGGTGAACTGCGTGGGCCCGCTGATCGCGGGACTGCGGGACGACGGGCTGCTCGCCGGCCACTTCTTCATCAACTACTGGCTGGAGGGCCCGCACGTCCGTCTCCGCCTGAGGCCCGCGACCGAGGAGGCGACGCCCGAGGTCCGGCGCCGCGCCGAGGAGGCCGTCGACGCCTTCCTGCGCAGCCGGCCGGCGTTGTACGAGGTCGACTCCGGCTTCCTCAACGAGTTCTACAACACGCTCTTCGAGATCGAGTTCCCGGAGGGCGATCGCGGCGACTTCATGGCGGAGGACGGCCGCATGCGGCTGCGTCCGAACAACTCCCGCTCCTACGAGCCCTACGAGCCCGAGTACGGCAAGTACGGCGGTCCGGCGGGCGTCGCCCTCGCCGAGTGGCACTTCGCGCACTCCAGCGACCTCGTGATCGAGGCTCTCGGCTCCATGAACCTGCATCTGCGGACCGTGCTGCTGGGCACGTCGGCGCAGCTCATGATGGTCATGGCGGGCTGCTTCCTGCCCGGCGACGACGAACTCGCCGACTATCTGGAGCGGTACTACGAGTTCTGGCACCGCGCCTTCCCCGGCACCGGCTTCATCGGCTCCTCGGAGTACGACCGCAACTACGCCGAGATGGCGCCGCGGCTCGGCCGTCGCTTCGAGGAGATACGCCGGGCCGTCGCCGCCGGCCGGCTCGACCGGCTGCCGGCCTTCCTGCGCGGCTGGGCGGCGCACTGCCTGGAGCTGCGGGAGAAGGCGGTCGCCCTGGCCGAGGGGGGCGAACTGGTCTTCCGCTCCTGGGACGGCACCCGTGACGAGCAGGTCACCGACCCCGCGGTGGCCCTTCCGCTGCTGCTGTCGCCGTACATGCACATGACCAACAACCGGCTGCATGTGACGATCCGCGACGAGGCCTACCTCTCGCACGTGCTCGGGCGGGTCCTGCGCTCGGGCGCCGAGGGCGCCGCGGAGGCCGCCTCATGAGCACCGAGCGGGCCGAGGTGCTCACCCACCGCCCCCGCCTGCGGCCGGAGATCCTGCTCACCGCGCCGCTGCTGCGCGGCGCGGCCACGGTGCACCTGATCAGGGACCCGGCCGACGGTTCCTCCTTCGAGGTCGGCCCGAAGGAGTACTTCCTCATCTCCCGGCTGGACGGGGAGCGGAGCCTGGCGGAGATCGGCGACGCGTACGCCTCCGTCTTCGGGCGCCGGCTGGGCGAGGCCAACTGGCGCCAGCTGCTGGGGCTGCTGGGCGCCAAACGGCTCCTCGTCGGCGCACCCGCGCCCCAGGCCGTCGTCGCACCCCCCGGACCCCCGGCACCGGCGCTCAGCGGCAATCTCTACCGGGGCAGCCTGCGCCTGGTCGCCGACGCGGGGGCCACCACCGCACGCCTGCACCGCGCGCTGCGTCCGCTGCTGAGCCGGCCGGTGCTGCTGCCGCTGCTGGCGCTCTGCCTGGCCATGGAGGCCGCCCTGGCCGCCGGGCTCGGCACGCTGGCGCGAGACACCTGGTGGCTGTTCCAGCAACCGGTCGCGCTGCTCGGCGTGTTCACCCTGCTGTGGCTCAGCACCGCGGGCCACGAGCTGGCGCACGGCATCGCGGCCCGGCACTTCGGCGGCAGCGTGAGCGAGATCGGCCTGCGCTGGCGGCTGCCCGCCGCGATCATGTACTGCCGGGTGGACGACTACCGCTTCCTGCGCAGCCGGAGGCACCAGCTGGCGGTCGGCGCGGCCGGCGCCTTCGCGAACCTGCTGTTCCTGCTGCCCTTCGCGCTGTGGTGGGCCGTGCTGGACACGGGCGATCCCACGCGCAGGGTGCTGTCGGGGCTGCTCCTGCTGGGCAGCGTTCAGGCTCTGGTCAACCTGCTGCCCCTGCCTCCGCTGGACGGGTACACCATGCTCTCCCATGTGCTCGGTGTCTCCAACTACGCGCCCGAGAGCGGGCGTTACCTGCGACTTCGGTTGCGCGACGGCCAGGCCGCGGCCGGCTATCCCCGCCGGGCGCGGGTTCTGTACACGGCATACGGGATCGGCTCGTCCGTTCTGGTCTGTCTGATCGCGGCCGCTTCGGTCACGGCCGTGCTGGTTCTGCTCGCCCCCTGACGGGCCTGTTTCGAGGAGCTGTTCATGACGGAGACGGAAACCGTGCCGGCGGACCCCGGCAACCACGCGGCGGACGCCGCGATCCACGTCGAGGGGGTGAGCAAGCGCTACGGGACCCGCCAGGCGCTGGACGGCGTCTCGCTGCGTGTGGCGCGGGGCGAGTTCTTCGGACTGCTCGGGCCCAACGGCGCGGGCAAGACCACCCTGGTGGAGATCATGGAGGGCCTGCGCCAGGCCGACTCCGGCACTGTCGCCGTGCTGGGCGCCTCCCCCTGGCCGCGCAACGTGGCCCTGCTGCCGCGCCTCGGTGTGCAGACCCAGTCCTCGGCCTTCTTCGTACGTCTGACGGCGCACGAGCACCTGGCGACCGTCGCCGCCCTCTACCGCGCGGACCGCGCGGCGGTCGAACGGACGCTGGAGGCAGTGGCGCTGACGGAGCAGCGGGACACCCGCGTGGAGGATCTCTCCGGCGGTCAGCGTCAACGGCTGGCCATCGCCTCCGCCCTGGTCCACGACCCCGAGCTGATCTTCCTGGACGAGCCGACCGCGGCCCTCGATCCGCAGGCGCGCCGGGACCTGTGGCAGGTGCTGCGCGGTCTGAAGGAGGCGGGCCGCACGATCGTCTACACCACGCACCACCTGGACGAGGCGGAAGCCCTGTGCGACCGGGTGGCGATCCTCGTGGAGGGCCGGATCGCGGCGCTCGACTCCCCGCGCGGGCTGGTCGGCGCGGTGGGCTCGGCGACCTCGGTGCTGCTGCCGCCGGAGCGGATGACGGCGGCGGAGGCGGAGGCGATCGAGGGCGTGGACCGCGCCGTTCTGAGCGGCGGCAGCCTGGTGCTGGAGACCAGGACGTCCGGGAAGGTGATGTCGGCCCTCGACGCCCTCGGCGGCCTGGACGGCGTGCAGACCCGCTCTGCAACGCTGGAGGACGTCTACCTCCGGCTCACCTCCGCCGCCGAATCCGACGGCACCCAGCAGACCCGGACCACCCCGCACACCCAGAACACGGAGCACCAGGCATGAGCGCATACGGGGCCCTGACGGCGGCCGGCTACCGGGCCCAGGCCCGCGACACGGCGGCCCTCTTCTTCACCTTCGCCTTCCCGCTGGTCTTCCTGGTGGTCTTCGGGCTGATCTTCAGCGGTCAGGAGGTGGAGGACACCGGCCGGCCCTACATCTCGTACATCGCGCCCGGCGTGATGTCGTGGGGCGTGGGCAACGCGGCCGTGTTCGGCATCGCCTTCACGCTGATGCAGTGGCGCCGGGACGACCTGCTGCGCCTGATCCGGATGACGCCGACGAGCCTGCCCACCGTGCTGGCCTCCCGTTACGTACTGGCGCTCGCCATCGGCGTCGTCCAGGCCGTGGTGTTCGTCGCGGTGGCGATGCTGCCGATGTTCGGCCTGGAGCTGGACTCCCGGTGGCCGCTGGCGCTGCCCGTGCTGCTGTTCGGCATCACCGCGTTCCTGTCCCTCGGCGTGATCATCGGCTCGTACGCCGACACCCCCGAGGCGGTGGCCGCCATCGCGAACTTCCTGATGGTGCCCATGGCGTTCCTGTCCGGCTCGTTCCTGCCGCTGGACATGATGCCGTCCTGGCTGCAGACGCTCTCGCGGGTGCTGCCGCTGCGCTACTTCAACGACGCCGTCTCCGCGTCCCTGACCGGCAACGGCGGTCTCGGTGACGTGGCCGTCGGCTGCGGCGCGCTCGTCGGCTTCACCGTCGTCTTCGCGGCCGTCGGCCTGAAGACCTTCCGCTGGAGCAACCGCACATGACGACGACCATCGTCCGGGACGGCGTCCCGCTCCGGGAAGCGGGGCGGCGGCTGCGGTCGGCACTGGCCGAGCGGTGCGCCCCGGGCCGGGCCCCCGAGGTGGTGCCGCTCGGCGCACGCGACGTACGGGACGACCCGCACGCCTCGGTACGGCCCACCGCCCTGGTCCATCTGACCTCCCGCGAGGTGCTGGTGGGGCCGTGGGGCGGCGACGCCGAGTCGCGGGCCTGCGGGACCTGTCTCGCGATGCGCTGGCAGCGCCTGCGGTCGCGCACCGAGCGGGACGCCCTGGAGACGGGCACCCCGTGGAGCTTCGCCCCGCACTGGCCCGAGCAGCCCGCGTTCGTCGCGGACGCGGTGCACGCCCTGTACGAGGCGGTGACCGGCGCCCCGGCGCCGGTGCCGCCGGGCGGGACTCCGGCCGACCGCGCACTGCCGCAGGTGTCCTGCCTGGACGTGGCGACCCTGACGGTACGGACCTTCCCGCTGTACGCCGACCCGCTCTGCCCGCACTGCGGCTCCGGCGGCACGGACAGCCGGCAGGACGCCGAACTCGCCCTGGTGAGCCGCCCGAAGCCGGCCGTGGACGGCTATCGGCTGCGGCCGGCGTCCTCCTACCCGCTGGCACCGGCGGCGCTCGCGAACCCGGTCACCGGCCTGCTGGGCGCCGGGACCTGGCTCAACGTCACCTCACCCACCACCGCGCCGGTCGCGGGCAGCGTGTTCATGCGCGGCTACGCGGGCCTGACCGACGTGACCTGGAGCGGTCAGGCGAACGGCTTCGCCGCCAGTCGCGACCTGGCGTTCCTGGAGGGTCTGGAGCGCTACGCCGGCACCCATCGGCGGCGCGGCACGAAGCTGCTCACCGCCTCGTACAACAGCCTGGGCGAGGACGCGCTGAACCCGGCCGACTGCGGGTTCTACGCCCCGGAGACCTATCGCGACGACCCTCTCGTCGACCCGTTCGACGCCGACCGGCCGATCCCGTGGGTGTGGGGCCACTCCCTGCGCGACGACCGGCCGTTGCTGGTCCCGGCCCGCCTGGTGCACTACAGCGCGGGGCTGGCGGCGGACAACTTCGTCTTCGAGTGCTCCAACGGCTGCGCGATCGGCAGCTGTCTGGAGGAGGCGGTCCTCGGCGGGCTGCTCGAACTGATCGAGCGGGACGCCTTCCTGCTCGCCTGGTACGGCGGGACCCGGCTGACCGAGATCGACCTGTCGACGGTCGCCGACCCCACCGTCCGCGCCATGATCGACCGCGCCGCGCTCCAGGGCTACGACGTGCACGCCTTCGACAACCGCGTCGACCTCGCCGTACCCGTGGTGACCGGTCTCGCGGTACGGCGGGACGGCGGGCCCGGTCTGTACTCCTTCGGCGCCGGCGCCTCGCTCGACCCGGCCTCCGCGCTGGAGGGCGCCCTGTCCGAGGTGCTGACCTACATCCCGCACCTGCCCGGCCAGGTCCGCGAGCGGCAGGGCGAACTGGAGGCGATGGCGGCCGACTTCACCAAGGTGCTGCACCTGAAGGACCACGCCCAGTTGTACGGACTGCCCGGCATGGCGGTGCATGTGGAGCCGTACCACCGGCCCCGTGAGATCCGTCCGATGGCCGACGTCTACGCCGCGTGGGAGGCCTCCGGCCGGCCGCGCACCGGGGATCTGGCGGACGACGTGGCGCTGTGCCGCGACGAGGTGGTGCGGGCCGGGCATGACGTGGTCGTCGTGGACCAGACCACGCCGGAGCAGCGGCGGATGGGGCTGCGCACGGTCTGTGTGCTCGCTCCCGGTCTGCTGCCGATCGACTTCGGCTGGTCCCGTCAGCGTGCGCTCGGGATGCCCCGGCTGCGCACCGCGGCCCGTCGCGGCGGGCTGCGTGACACGGACCTGGAAGGGTGGGAGATCCACCGGGTCCCGCACCCGTTCCCGTAAGGCCCACAAGGCGACGGCCGGGTCGCCGCTTCCCCCTCCCGAAGGAGTGGGGAGCGGCGACCCGGCCGTTTCGGCGTCCGGCGGCGGGGCCGGACGCCGTGCTGCGGGCCTGTGATCAGGCGCTGCAGGAGGTGGTGCTGGTGGTGGAGGAGCAGGTCGAGGTGGAGGAGCAGCTCGTGGAACCGGCGAGCACGACCTCGCTGGCGTCCGAGTAGTCCGAGATCTCGAAGGTCTCCGACTCGAGCTCCAGGATCTCGTCGGCGAGGGCGGCGAGGGTCGACTTGTCAGCCATGGTCACTCCTGAGGTGAGGTCACCCACGGGCTGGTCCCGGGGTGTTCGGCCCTCTCATTGGACCCGTCGCCACTGACGCATCCAGGTGCCGTCCGCTGTCAGGGCGCTGTCGCGGGGTGACAGCGGGGTGACAGCGACCGGCCGGCCGGGCGCCGGATCATGTCCGGGTGAGCACAGCGGCGATCGTCCCCCCGGACAAGTACGGTCCGGTCCTTCGGCAGTTGGACGCGGTGCTGCGCCCGCTCACCGTGTTCGCGATGGACCTGCACGGGCATCCGGAGCCCTCCGGCGAGGAGTCCCGCACCGCCGCGCGCCTGGCCGACGCGCTGACGGCGGAGGGGTACGCGGTGACGCGGGGCGTCGGCGGCCACGGTGTGGTCGGCGTCCTGGAAGCAGGCGAGGGGCCGCGCGTCTACCTGCGGGCCGAACTGGACGCCCTGCCGATCCGGGAGCGGACCGGTCTGCCCTACGCCGCCCAGGGCCCGTTCATGCATGCCTGCGGCCATGACCTGCACGTCGCCGCCGTGCTGGGCGCCGCGACGCTCCTGGCCCGGGCGCTGCCGCACTGGCGGGGCACCGTGGTCGTCGTCGGCCAGCCGGCCGAGGAGACGCTGACCGGTGCGCGCGCCATGCTGGAGGACGGCCTGTACGCACGCTTCGGCCGTCCCGACGTCGTGCTCGCCCAGCACACCGCCCCCCTCCTGGGCGGCATGGTGGCCCACGGCTACGGGCAGCCCGTGCTGGCCGCCAGCGTCCAGCTGGACGTCACCCTGCACGGCCGGGGCGGCCACGCCGGGGCCCCGCACCTGACGGTGGACCCGGTGCTCGCGGCCGCCGCGACGGTGCTGCGGCTCCAGGGGATCGTGTCCCGCGAGTGCGCGCCCGCCGAGCAGACCACCGTCACCGTCGGCCGGATCCACGCCGGCGCGCACAGCGGCGTCGTGCCGGACAGCGCGGCGCTCGGCATCACCGTACGCGCGCTGTCGCAGGCGTCCCTGGACCGGGCCGTGGCGGCCGTCGAGCGAGTCGTGCGGGCCGAGTCGGCCGCGTCCGGCTGTCCTCGCGACCCCGACGTCACGGTGGTCTCGCGATCGCCCGCCACGCTGCCCGACGGGGAGGTGACGGCGGTGACGCGCGAGGCCCACCGCGAGGTGCTGGGTGCCGAACGGGTCGTGCCCTGGGCGCCGTCGACGGCCACGGAGGACTTCGGCCTGTACGGCGACGCCGGCCAGGAGATCCACGGCTGCGCCGGGATCCCGCTGGGCTACTGGATGGTGGGGGTCGTGGGCCCGCGCCAGTGGGCGGCCACGAGCGGCGCGGACGTCGCGGCAAGGCTCGCGTCGCTGCCGCCGAACCACTCCCCCGCGTTCGCCCCCCACCTGCCCATCGCCCTGCCGTCGGCGACGAAGGCGATGACGGCGGCGGCCCTGGCCCACCTGGGCCGCCCCCCTGCGGCGGAAAACTGACCGCCTCCGTCGAGAGTCGGGTGCATGCCCGGCGTGATGCCGGGTAGGCGCCGTATCATCGACCCGCCGACGGACGGGTCGATGAATCTGCACAGGGAGGGGCTGGGAACAATGACCGCGACCGCGATATCGAGCACGAGGACCGGCGTCGAGCAGGATGCCGTCGGCGTACTGCCCGAGGTGGCCGACCCGGCGAAGGTCGCGCCGAAGGACGCGCGGTCTTTGTCGAAGCAGTTCTTCGAGCGGCTCGCGGTACTGGAGGAGGGCACGCCCGAGTACCAGTACGCCCGCAACACCCTGATCGAGATGAACACCTCTCTCGTGCGCTACGCCGCCGGGCGCTTCCGCAGCCGCGGCGCGGACGAGATGGAGGACATCGTCCAGGTCGGCATCATCGGGCTGATCAAGGCGATCGACCGGTTCGAGCTGACGCGTGAGGTCGAGTTCACCTCGTTCGCCATCCCCTACATCGTCGGGGAGATCAAGCGGTTCTTCCGTGACACCTCCTGGGCCGTCCACGTGCCGCGCCGCCTGCAGGAAGCCCGTGTCGAACTGGCCCGCGCCACCGAGGAACTGCGCTCCCGCCTGGACCGCATGCCGACGGTCAAGGAGCTGGCCGAGCTGATGAACCTCTCCGAGGAGGAGGTCATCGAGGCCCGGATCGCCTCCAACGGCTACAACTCCGCCTCCTTGGACGCCACGCTCGGCGGCAGCGAGGAGGGCGAGTCGGTGCTGGCCGACTTCATCGGCACCGAGGACGCCGCCATGGAGCTGGTGGAGGACTTCCACGCCCTGGCCCCGCTGATCGCCGAGCTGGACGAGCGGTCCCGGCAGATCCTGCACTGGCGCTTCGTCGACGAACTCACCCAGGCTCAGATCGGCGAACGCCTCGGCTGCTCCCAGATGCACGTCTCCCGGCTGCTCTCACGCACCCTCAAGCGCCTGCGCCGGGGCATGCTCGCCACCAACTGAGGACCGCACGGCCGCGGCCTCCCGTACGCCGGATCCGCTACAGGAACCGGCGTACGGGAAGGATCGCGGCCTCCCGTACCCGCTCCACCATGGCGCGGCGCTTCCAGCGCCCCGCGTCCATGGCGACGCTGCGTTCGAGATCCGCGTCGAAGTCCCGGTCGAGCCCGGCCGTGAAGTCCTCGTCGAGGACGGCGAGCATGACCTCCTCGTCGTGGTCCATGGAACGCCGGTTGAAGTTGGTGGAGCCGATCAGCGAGGCCAGCCCGTCCACCGTGATGATCTTGGCGTGCATCATGGTCGGCTGGTACTCGCAGATCGAGACGCCCGACGCCAGCAGCCGCTCGTAGTGGTACCGGCCGGCGAGCTGGCAGGCCCGCTGGTCGGTGTGCGGGCCGGGCAGCAGGATCTCGACCGTGACGCCGCGCCGCGCGGTCGCGCACAGCAGGTCGATGAAGTAGGTGTCCGGCGCGAAGTAGGCGGTGGCCAGCCGGAAGCGTGACTCGGCGGAGGTGAGCATGACCCGGATAAGGGTCTGCATGTCCTGCCAGCCGAAGCTCGCCGAACCGCGCACGACCTGGACGACGGAGTCGCCGGGCTGCTCGTGCTCGGTGAAGCGGTCCCGGTCGTCGTAGAGCTCGTCGTGGCACTCGGCCCAGTTCTGGGCGAAGGCGGCGGCGATGCCGTCGACGGCGGGGCCGCGCACCTTGACGTGGGTGTCGCGCCATTCGCCGGGGTTGCGGGCGTCGCCGCACCACTCCTGGGCGATGCCGACGCCACCGGTGAACGCCGTGTGCTCGTCCACCACCAGCGCCTTGCGGTGGCAGCGGTGGTTCTGCTTGAACGGCGACAGCCGCAGCGGCTTGCGGAACCAGGCGACCAGCACACCGGCCGCGTCCATCTCGTCCAGCAGGTCCTGCTCTATCTCCTTGGCGCCGAACCCGTCCAGCAGCAGCCGTACCCGTACACCGGCCCTGGCCCGTTCCGCGAGCGCGGCGGCGAAGTCACGGGCGATGCTGCCGCGCCAGTACACGAACGTCATCATGTCGATCGTGTGCTCGGCGCTCCGGATCGACTCCAGCATCGCGGGGAAGATCTGGTCGCCGTTGCGCAGGGCGACGAGCTCGTTCCCTTCCGTCGCGGCCACGCCGATCAGCCGCTCCAGGCGACGACGGAGCCGCAGGATGCCCACCGGTGCGGCGTCGGGCCGCTCTTCGGCGACGGTCATGCGCTCGTCCGGACAGCGAGGACGGACTCCCCGACGGGTGCCGAGACCAACTGTGACATCGCCTTCCTCCTTCGGCCCGCCCCTCGGACCAGCGGGAAGCCTAAACGTCAGGGCCCTCCACGTCCATCTGCGCCGAACCACCGGCACAGCTGCCCGCGCAGATCCTCCAGGTCCTCGCCGGCCCAGGCCACATGTCCGTCCGGCCGCAGCAGCACGGCGGACACGTCGAGTTCGGCACCGGCGTCCACGACATGGTCGACCCGGCCCTCCCAGCCCGCCGCCGAGAGCCGGCCGGTCCGGTCCAGGAGCAGTCCGCGGCCGCCGTGCATCCGCTCGTAGAGGCGCCCGTGCCGCAGCCCCAGGTCCCTCATCCGCCGGCCGACCAGGTCGTGCCCCGCGCCGAAGTCGTAGCGGACCCCGGTCGCGATGACCTTCTCGATCAGGTGGCGATGGACGTGCTCCAGGTCCATCAGTTCCGCCAGCAGCCGGCGCACCGCACGCGGACCGGGCTCGGCGGAGAGCAGCTCCATCTGCGCACGTGTGTTGTCCAGCACGTCGGCGGCCACCGGCCGCCGTTCGTCCTGGTAGCTGTCCAGCAGACCCTCCGGCGCCCAGCCGGCCACCTCGGCGGCCAGTTTCCAGCCGAGGTTGAACGCGTCCTGGATGCCCAGATTGAGCCCCTGCCCGCCCATCGGCGGATGGATGTGCGCCGCGTCGCCGGCCAGCAGCACCCGCCCGACCCGGTAGCGCTCGGCGAGCCGGGTCCCGTCGCCGAAGCGGGAGAGCCAGCGCGCGGAGCCCACCCCCAGATCGGTGCCGGCGACGGCCCGCAGGCGCCGCCCGACCTCCTCCAGGGTGGGCGGCACCGAGCGGTCCTCGGCCACCCCCTCGGCGGGCACGACGACGCGGTACACGCCGTCGCCCAGGGGCGACGCGCCGAACCGCAGCTCGGTGGCGCGCACCCGCGCCACCACCTCGGCCACCGTCTCGGGCGACGCGGTCAGCTCGATCTCCCCCAGCAGCGTGTCGGCCCTGCTCGGCTCACCGGGGAAACCGACGCCGAGCAGCTTGCGCACCGTACTGCGGCCGCCGTCGCAGCCGACGAGGTGGCGCGCGAGCAGCCGCGTGCCGTCGGCCAGCTCGGCGGTCACCCCGTCCGCGTCCTGGCTCAGCCCGGTCAGTTCGCTGCGGCGGCGGATCTCGGCCCCCAGCTTCCGCGCGTGTTCGGCCAGCAGGCGGTCCGTGGTCGTCTGCGCGATGCCGAGGACGTACGGGTGTGTGGTGTCCAGTCCGGCCGGCGACGGCTTCCTGATGCCGGCGAAGAAGCCGCCGACCGGGTACTGACGGCCGAGCGGGAGAAACCGGTCGAGCAGACCGCGCTGGTCCAGCACCTCGATGGTGCGCGCGTGCAGACCGAGCGCGCGGACGACCGGTGTCGGCTCCGCCTCCTTCTCCAGCACGACCACGTGCACGCCGTGCAGCCGCAGCTCGGCGGCGAGCATCAGGCCGGTCGGCCCGCCGCCGGTGATGATCACGTCATTCATGGGTGTCCCCCCGTCAAGAACCCTCGGTGCGGCGGCAGATTCTGCGGCAGGACCGGGGTCTTGCCGCAAGGCCCCCCGTGGGCTATAGCTTGAGAGAGGCAAGGAGTGACGAGACTCCTTGCCTTTGTCGTCCGCCGGCCGCGCCGGCCTTCCCTCCGGGCAACTGGCCCGCACACCCCGCCGAGTTCGCGGGGCTTCGCGCCTCCGCCGGCGCTCACGCACGGTCGAGAATGATCTTCGTCCGGGACTCAGGCGGGGTTCGAGCGCCCCACGGGCACGTCCGCGGGCATCCGGGTGACATCGGACTGACCCGACAGGGGGACGCGGCGGCGTGTCGCTGGGACAGACGGGTGGCGCGATGACACGGCTGGGCGGCCCGGATGGTGCGCGGCAGGGGACTGGCCGACGGTGGTTCGTGTCGAGGCCGGGTTCATTCCAGTTGATGACGTGTCCGCTGCCCGGCCACGGCGGAAGGACACCGATATGCGTTCTGCCCGCATTCTCCTCGCCACGGCGGCCACCTCCGCCGCGCTCACCTTCGCCACGCCCGGCGGCGCCTTCGCCGCACCGGGCGAGGACCACGGCGGTCGCGACGACTCCTCGTACAGCAAGGAGCACGACAGCGGCTCCGGCCAGGACTACGACAAGAGCTCCGGCGATCACGACAAGTCATACAGCAAGGACTACGACAAGGACAGCAACCACGACGGACCGCGTGGCGGAATGCACACCGGCGGTGGTGCGCTCTCCGCCGTGCAGGGCGGTGACGACTGGAGCTCCGGCCACGGCGACAGCGGTCACGAGGAGTCCTACAAGGACAAGGACGAGGACTCCTACAAGGACAAGGAGGGCGGGCACGGCAAGGACAGCTGGGGCGGTGGCGACCACGACAAGCCGCGTGGTGGCATGCACACCGGCGGCGGCGGCCTCGCGTCGCCCGGCGTCACCACGGGTGGGCTGGCCATTCTCGCCGTGGGTGCCACCGGCATGTACGCGCTGCGCCGCAAGAAGGCCATCGAGCAGGGGTCCTGACCGGTACCCCGCCCTCCAGGGACGCGGCCGCCGCCGGCGCACACCGTGCCGGCGGCCCGCGCCGCTCCCGAGCCCCGAAGCCCGTGCTGTCGTGCCCGAGTGAGGTGATGCCCGATGACAGCAGGTCCCCCCTCCGCGCCCCCTTCCGAGCGGGCGACGGACGGTCAGCACCCCGGCCGTGGCGGACGACTGACCCTGTGGGGCGTGGCAATCATCATCATCGCCGTCAGCGTGTTCGGCGACCACCAGCAGCCCGACTCCACCCCGCAGTCCTCCCGTACCCCGGGCTCCTCCGCCGCGTCCTCGGACACCGGGGGTAGCGCGCGGCCGCTGCCCCGCTCCGCCCCGGTCCGGCTGCTCATCCCGAGCATCTCCGTGGACGCGCCCTTCACCTCGCTCTCGGTCGGTGACACGGGCCAGCTGGAGCCGCCGCCCGCGGCCGACACCAATCTCGTCGGCTGGTACGCCAAGGGCGTCTCCCCCGGTGAGGTGGGGGCCTCGATCATCGCCGGGCACGTCGACACGGCCACCTCGGCGGCCGTCTTCGCCGAGCTCTACGAACTCCGGCCCGGCGACCGGTTCTCCGTGGACCGGGCCGACGGGCGCAAGGCGGACTTCGTCGTGGACGACACGGAGACCTTCTCCAAGGACGACTTCCCGGACCAGCGGGTGTACGCCGACACGGATCGTCCCGAGGTCCGGCTCATCACCTGTGCCGGGGACTACGACCACTCGGTGAAGGACTACACGGAGAACCTGGTGGTCTTCGCCCATCTCGTGTGACGTGGCGACGCCGACGGTCGGGCCGGCGGTGCGGATTGAGGGATTGGCGGTCGGCGGGGACGGGCAGGGTGCCCAGCAGAACGTGGCATGAACACGCCCACCTTCCCCCACAGGAGGCCGACCTTGCACGCACGCACGTTCGTCCCCATCCTCGCCGCCACCTTCGCGGCCACCCTGGCCACCACGGGCCAGGCGCACGCCGCCGCGCCGGCCCCGGCGGCGCGCGTCGTCACCTATGACGCCGCCGCGTCCGCCGAGTTCAGGGCCGCCGTCGACCGGGGCGCGGCCATCTGGAACGAGAGCGTGGACGGTGTCGAGCTGCGCCCGGCCGCGTCCGGGCAACGCGCGAACATCCGCATCCTGGCCGACAACGGCTGGCCCCGGGCCCTGACCACCTCGCTCGGCAACGGCACCGTCTACATCGGACGGCAGGCCGTGAACCAGGGCTACGACACGGTCCGGATATCGGCCCACGAACTGGGCCACATCCTGGGCCTTCCGGACCGCAAGCCGGGCCCCTGCACGAGCCTCATGTCGGGGTCCAGCGCGGGCGTGTCCTGCACGAACCCCTATCCCAACGCGGCGGAGAAGGCGGAGGTCGAGGACAACTTCGGCTCGGCACTCGCCCGACCTGCGGGTGCGGTGGCCGGCTTGGTGGTGGACTGACACACAGTCGCGCGGGGACGGGCTCGCCGTCCCCGCGCACGTCACGGCCGCGCGAGCGCGGATTCAGCGCGGGACGCGGGCGGAGGCTCCGGGGCGGGTGCAGGCATCCCAGGGAGTGAGCGCGCCATGGCCGCCCGGACAGACGATCACCGCCTCCACCGCCTCGCCGCAGTCACGGTGACGGACTTCCAGGGGCGGCCCTTCGGGATCGGCGGTGTAGCGGTCCCCCCACTGCTTGAGCGCGATCATCGCGGGCCACAGGTCCCAGCCCTTGGGCGTGAGCCGGTACTCGTACCGCGTGCGGCTGCCGGGTTCGCGGTACGGCCTGGTCTCCAGGATCTGGGCGTCCACCAGCTTGCGCAGACGGTCCGCCAGCACCGCCTCGGACAGCCCCATGTGGCGGCGGAAGTCGTCGAAGCGGCGCACACCGTTCATGGCGTCGCGCAGCACCAGCAGCGACCACTTCTCGCCGACGAGTTCGAGGGTGCGCTGCACCGTGCAGTTCTCGGTACTGGTCTCCAGCCAGGTCATGCGCCCATCGTAGGCTGGCTTCGGCATTGACATCCAGAGGCAGGGCTGGCTAGCTTCGCATTCCATAGTCAGTCGGTCACGGAGGGGTCCCCCATGGTCAGGTCACGCACGTTCGAGTGGGAGGACCCCCAGGTGTCCGCGGCGGCGGTCGGGCGGGCGAGCGGCCTGGAGTTCCTGCAGGACGTGCTGGCCGACCGTCTGCCCGCCCCGCCCATCGCCGCGACCCTCGGCTTCGGCCTGGAGGAGGTCGAGGCGGGCCGCGCGGTCTTCGTGATGGAACCGGGCGAGGAGCACTACAACCCCATCGGCAGCGTCCACGGCGGCGTCTACGCGACACTGCTCGACTCCGCCGCCGGCTGCGCGGTGCAGTCCGTCCTGCCCGCGGGCATGGGCTACACCTCGCTCGACCTGACCCTGAAGTTCCTGCGCCCGATCACCGTGGACACCGGCAAGGTGCGCGCCGTGGGCACCGTGCTCAGCCAGGGCCGCCGCACCGCCCTCGCGCAGGCGGAGCTGTTCGACGCCCGCGACCGGCTCCTCGCCCACGCCACGAGCAGCTGCATGCTCATCCCCGTTCCCGCCGAGTAGGAACGCGGGCGTCCGGGGTCAGGAGCCGGCGGTCGGGTGGGTGACCGTGACGACGATCTTGCCGACCTGGCCGTTGCTCTCCATGTAGCGGTGGGCCTCGGCGATGTCGGCGAGGTCGAAGGTGCGGTCGACGACCGGGACGAACGAACCCGAGGCCAGGCCGGCGCCGACGAAGGCCACCGCGCGGCGCAGCCGCTCCGGGTCGGTGGTGATCTCGAAGAGCGTGTACGTCCGGGTGGTCAGCGCCGGATAGGACCGCGCGTTCGGCAGCGGGGTGGTGCGGGGGTCGAGGGCGCCGTACACGACGAGGGTGCCGCCGGGGGCGATGCCCTGGGCGAGGGTCTCGACGCCGGGCCCCGCGATCGGGTCGAAGGCCAGCCGGACGCCCTTGCCGCCGGTGATGTCCTTGACGCGGGCGGGGAGGTCCTCCTCGTCGGTGACGATCACATGGGCCGCGCCGGCGTCCAGCAGGCGCTGCTTCTTGTCCCTGCCCCGTGTGGTCGCGACGGGGATCGCGCCGACGTGGCGGGCCAGTTGCAGGGCGGCGAGCCCGACGCTGCTGGAGGCGGCGGTGATCAGGACGTGGTCGCCGGGACGCACCTCGCCCGACTCGACGAGGGGGCCGTAGGCGGTGATGTAGGCCATCCACACGGCCGCCGCCCGTACGGCGTCGACGTCCGCGGGGCGGGGGACGACGGCCGCGGCCGGGACGACGACGTGATCGCCGTAGGTGCCGTACTCGCTCTGCAGGAACGCGGGCACCACGGCGACCGAGTCGCCCTCGGTGAAGCCGGCCACGCCCGCGCCGACCGCGTCGATCACTCCCGCGGCCTCGTAGCCGAGGCCGGAGGGGAAGCGCGGCCTGTCGAAGTAGCTGCCCTCGCGGTACATGATCTCGGCGCGGTTCAGGCCGATCGCGTCGACGCGGATCCGCACCTCCCCCGCTCCCGGGGCGACCGTCTCCACGTCGCGGAGGGTGAGGACCTCGGGGCCGCCGAGTCGGTCGAACTGCACACGCCTGGCCATGGTGGATCCGTTTCCAGGAGGAGGGTCGGGTGGAGGACACCACTTCTGCCGGGTGTCCGCAGCCACCATCCTGGCCCTTACTTCGACCGGCGTCAAACTTTGAGCCTCATCGAAGTATGGCGGGTCGGACAGTCCCCGCCTCCGCGAGGGCCGCGGCCACGACCGACGAGAGCACGCCGGGGAAGCGCTCCTCCAGCTCGTCCGTGCGCAGCGTGTTCATCTTCGCCGTGCCCACGTAGTACTGCCGGATCACGCCGGATTCGCGCAGGACGTTGAAGTGGTGGGTCAGGGTCGAGGTGGAGACGGGTGCCTCGAAGGCGCCGCAGGCCATGTCGCCGTCCGACCGGGTCAGCTGGGACACCAGCATCCGGCGCACCGGGTCCCCCAGCGCCTCCAGCACCTGCTGCAGCGCGACCTCGGAGATGTCGGGGTGCCCTATCGTCCGGGCGGCGGCACGGGGGCGGGCCATGGCGGCTCCTTGGGGTGACTCGATCCGTTCAGGACATCGTACGACCGCCGTCGAAGCTTCCCGGTGTCGCGGGATCCCGGCGTCTCACATCGCGGCATCGATTTTCCGGACAGTAAGACTCCTGAGAACGTGGAGGTGTCCTCGCACGAAAGACCGAGCAATGCCCGCACCAGCCACCGGCACACCTCAGACGCCCGTCAATCCGAGGTCCCGCGTCCTCGTCGCCAGCCTCATCGGCACGACGATCGAGTTCTACGACTTCTACATCTACGCGACCGCCGCCGTGCTGGTCTTCCCGTCCCTCTTCTTCCCGAGCAGTGACCCCACCACGGCGCTGCTGGCGTCCTTCGCGGTCTTCGGCGCCGCGATGGTCGCCCGGCCGATCGGGGCCGTCTTCTTCGGGCACCTCGGCGACCGGCTGGGGCGCAAGCGGACCCTGGTCATCTCCCTGCTGACCATGGGCGTCGCCACGTTCCTCATCGGCGCCCTGCCCACCTACGCCCAGGCCGGCTGGGTCGCCACCGCGCTGCTGGTGCTGATGCGGCTCGCGCAGGGCTTCGCGCTCGGCGGCGAGTGGAGCGGTGCCGCGCTGGTCGCCACCGAGAACGCGCCCCGCGGCAGGCGTGCCCGGTACGGCACCTTCCCGCAGCTGGGCGCACCGCTCGGCTTCATCATCGGCAACGGACTCTTCCTGGTCATCGGTGCGCTGCTGCCGTCGACGGCGGGCGCCGACCCCACGCAGCCCTCCGACGCCTTCGTCAGCTGGGGCTGGCGGATCCCGTTCCTGTTCTCCGCCGTGATGGTCGTGATCGGCCTGTGGGTGCGGTCGCGGCTCGTCGAGTCCGCGGTCTTCACCAAGACCCGCGAGACCGGCAAGGTGCGCAAGCTGCCGCTGGCCACCGTGGTCCGCGGCCACTGGAGGCAGTTGATCCTCGGCACGTTCATCATGCTGGCGACGTATGTGCTCTTCTACCTGATGACCACGTTCTCGTTGAGCTTCGGACGGACCGCGAAGGACGCGGCCGTGCCGGGCCTCGGCTACGGCTACACCACGTTCGTCCTGATGATGATCTTCGGGGTGCTGTTCTTCGCCGCGTTCACCCTGATCTCCGGGCCGCTCGCCGACAAGTACGGACGGCGCACGACCCTGATCTGGGTCACGTCCGCGATCGTGGTCTTCGGGCTGGTCTGGGTGCCGCTGATCGGCCTGGGCACGCTCGGCGTGGTGCTGTGGCTCGTGCTCGGCTTCACCTTGATGGGCATGACGTTCGGTCCGATGGGCGCGCTGCTGCCCGAGCTCTTCCCGACCAGCGTGCGCTACACCGGGTCCGGCATCTCCTACAACGTCAGCTCGATCCTCGGAGCGGCCGTCGCGCCGTTCATCGCGGTGGCCCTGTGGGAGACCGGCGACGGCTCGCCCTGGCTGGTCGGTGTCTACCTCTCCGCGATGGCGGTGCTCACGCTGACCGCGCTCCTGCTCGGCAAGGAGACCAAGGACATGTCCCTGGACGAGGGGGAGACCGCCTCGGCCGGCCACGGCGAGCGTGCCGTGACGTCGGCCGCTCCCTGATCAGCCGGCTTCCTCCTCGCCCCGCGACCTCATCACCAGCTTGTTCAGCGCCCACAGCGCGACGCCGAGGGCCAGCAGCACGCCCGCCCGGATGTAGACGTCCGCGGGGCGGTCCGACAGGGGGCTGGCCAGGATCAGGCAGGTGATCGCGCCCAGCACCGGCAGCGCCGTCGGTGTCCGGAAGTGCTGGTGCTCGACGCGGTCGCGGCGCAGGACCAGGACGGCGACGTTGACGACGGCGAAGACGCACAGCAGCAGGAAGGCCGTGGTGTCGCCGAGGCCCGCGATCTCCCCGGTGGAGACCAGGCCGATGGCGAGCAGCGACACGAAGACGATGCCGACGACCGGGGTGCGGCGCTGCGGGAGGACTCGGCCGAGGGCGCGCGGCAGGATGCGCTCGTTGGCCATGCCGTAGCACAGCCGGGAGGCCATCATGATGTTGATGAGGGCCGAGTTGGTGACCGCGAACAGGGCGATCAGCGCGAAGAGTTTCGGCGGGAAGTTCAGACCGCCGGCCTTGACGACCTCCAGCAGCGGGCCGCTGGAGCCCTGCAGCACGCGGTGGTCGACGAGCAGCGAGGAGACCAGGGCGACCAGCACGTAGATGGTCCCGGTGACGGCGACGCCGATGAAGATGGCCCGCGGAAAGGCACGGACCGGATCCTTGGTCTCCTCGGCCATGTTGACGGAGTCCTCGAAGCCGACGAAGGCGAAGAAGCCGAGGGCGGTGGCGCCCAGCACGCTGGTGATCAGCGCGTACCCGCTGCCCTCCGCCTGGAACTCGCCGAGCCGGGACGGTTCGCCGTCGCCGCTCAGCACAGCCCACGCGCCGATCGCCAGGATGATGAGCAGGCCGGTCAGTTCGACCAGGGTGAGGACCATGTTGGTCTTCACCGACTCGGACACCCCGCGAAGCGCCAGGGCCGCGAGGGCGAGGATGAAGAGGATCGCGATGAGCGTGGGCGGGAAGAAGTCGGTGAACTCGGCGAAGTAGTCACCGCTGAAGGCACGTGCCGCCGCGCTCGCCGAGGAGAGGCCCGAGCACATGACCATGAAGGCGACGATGAAGGTCAGGAACGGCACCTTGAAGGCCTTCTGGGTGTACAGCGCGGCCCCGGCCGCCTTCGGGTACTTCCCGACGAGTTCCACGTACGAGGCCGCCGTCAGGATCGCCACGAAGAAGCCGATGACGAACGGCAGCCACAGCGCCCCGCCGACCTTGCCGGCGACCTGTCCGGTGGTGGCGTAGATGCCGGTGCCGAGGATGTCGCCGATCACGAACAGCAGCAGCAGTTTGGGCCCGATGGCACGCCGTAGCGGAGTACCGTCCCCGCCCTCCGGTGAGGCGACCGGATCACTTACCGATGCGGACACGAGGACTCCCCCTGAAGGTTCGGTTACGGAACAACGTCTCCTCTGCCCGGCATCCCCGAAAGGCATGCGAAGGAGGCGCCGTCAGGGTGATCCGTGGGCGGTGCCGGTTCCGTGACGTCCGCCGGACGTCAGTCCACGCTCTTGCGGGCGAGGGCGTTGTTCCCGATCGAGTTGTGCACGCTGAAGCTCACCGCGTCCGAGCGGTAGCGGTCGTCGGACCACTCCACCGGGCGGCCCTCGTGTGTCGTCGTCACCCGTCGCACCCGCAGCAGCGGGCTGGTGCGGCGGATGCCGAGGAGCTCGGCGTCCTGCGCCCCGGCGGCGACGGCGTCGATGATGTGCTCGCCGTAGGCGAAGACCAGGCCCCTGTCCTCGAAGAGCCGCTGGGTGACCGACGCGCAGTCCGGCTCGATGGACCGCACCGCCGGGGCGATCCAGTCGGCGTACACCGTGCGCTCCAGAAGCACCGGTTCGCCGTCCAGTCCGCGCACCCGCAGCACGTGCAACACGTCAGTCCCCTCCGGGAGTTGGAGCCGGACCGCGTCCTCGGTCGTGGCCGGCCGGAGCTGCTGCTCGACCACCCGGCCCGTCGCCTCGCGGCCCATGGCGCGCGCCCACTGGGCGAAGCTGCGCAGTTCGGCGAAGCTCTGGCTGCGGCGGCTGGCGAGCACCACCCGGCGGGCGCCCTGGCGCGAGCCGATCAGCCCCTCGGCGGTGAGGCTCGCGACCGCCTGCCGGACGGTGCCGCGCGAGACGGCGTACTGCGCGGCGAGTTCCGTCTCGGAGGGAAGCCGCCCGCCGACCGCGTACTCCTCGCGGTCGATCGCGCGTCGCAGCGCCTCGGCGATCTCCTCGTGTCGCGCCGTCATGCCGCCCCTCTGAGGTAGTTGGTGTGCACAGCTTATGCAGCTTACGCAGCCTAATCGATGTTCGACGTGATCGGCGCCGGCCGGGATTGTGCAGGCAACAGGGGGGCATGGTTCGGTTCGCGTTCACTTTCAGGTCATTCTCAGCGGGCGTACTGAGGCCGACTTGTTCAGACAAGTTCTCGCCGCGGAATGTTCTGCGGCACCTCACCCCGCAGCACCCACCCTTGTGCGCACCCCTGGAGAGACCGTGTCCGTGTCCCTGCCGCGATCAGCCGTTCTCGGCGGCTCCCTCACCGTCGTCGCCGTGCTCGCCCTGAGCGCCTGTGGCGCCGCCCCCGACAACGCGTCCACCTCGGCGGACGGCAAGTCCGCCGCAACCGCCGCCTCCGCCGCCGACTTCGGCGGCATGGAAAAGCTGGTCGAAGCCGCGAAGAAGGAGGGCACGCTGCACGCCATCGCGCTGCCCCGCGACTGGGCCAACTACGGCGCCCTCATCGACGCCTTCCAGAAGAAGTACGGCATCAAGATCGAGGTCGAGAACCCCGACGGCTCCAGCCAGGACGAGATCAACGCCGTCACCTCCCGCAAGGGCCAGGACCGCGCGCCCGACGTCCTCGACCTCGGCTCCTCCTTCGCGATCAGCGCCGCCCAGCAGGGCCTGCTCGCCCCGTACAAGGTGGAGGCCTTCGACGACATCCCCGAGGCGCAGAAGGACGCGCAGGCCCGCTGGTACAACGACTACGGCGGCTACATCTCCATCGGCTGCGACGCCAAGCGCGTCAAGGAGTGCCCCACCACGTTCAAGGACCTCCTCGAGCCGCAGTACAAGGGCCAGGTCGCACTGAACGGCAACCCCACCAAGTCGGGTTCGGCCTTCGGCGGCGTCTACGCGGCGGCCCTCGCCAACGGCGGTTCCTTCGACGACATCCAGCCCGGCCTGGACTTCTTCGCCGAGCTGAAGAAGAACGGCAACTACACCCCCGTCGAGTCCACCCCGGCCACGGTCGAGAAGGGCGAGACGCCGATCAGCATCGACTGGGACTACCTCAACGCCGGTTACGCCGAGGAATTCCGGTCCAAGGGCGTCGACTGGCAGGTCAACGTCCCGACCGACGGCCAGTTCTCCCAGTACTACTCGCAGGCCATCAACAAGGACGCCCCGCATCCGGCGGCCGCCCGCCTGTGGCAGGAGTACCTCTACAGCACCGAGGGCCAGAACCTGTGGCTCCAGGGATACGCGCGGCCCGCGCTGATGCCCGCCATGGAGAAGGCCGGCACCCTCGACAAGACCGCCGCCGCCAAGCTGCCCGAGGTCTCCGGCACGCCGGCCTTCCCGACCGAGGAGCAGCAGAACGAGGCCAAGACCGTGCTGGCCGAGGGCTGGGCGAAGGCCGTCTCCGGATGACCGCCACGCTCACGCGCGCGGACGTGGCGCCCGTCGCTTCCCCCAAGCGGCGGCGCCACGCCCCCGGATGGCTCGCCGTCCTCCCGCTGCTCGTCTTCACCGCGATCGCGTTCGGACTGCCCGCCGTCGCCATGCTGAACGGCGCCTTCACCGTGAAGGACCTGGCGACCGGCGCGACGTCGTACACGACCGAGAACCTGTCGGCCTCCCTCCAGGGCGCCTACCTCACCGCGCTCCTCGGCAGCGTCAAGCTGTCGGCGGTCACCGCCGCCCTCGGGGCCGCACTGGGACTGCCGATCGCCCAGGCCGTGGTGACCTCCCGGTTCCCCGCACTGCGCGAGGCCGTGCTGACCGCGTCCGGGGTGCTCGCCAACTTCGGCGGCGTCCCGCTCGCCTTCGCCTTCGTGGCCACGCTCGGCAACGCCGGTGTGCTCACCCGGCACCTGGGACTGGGCGGCACGGGCTGGGACCTGTACAGCTTCTGGGGACTGGTCCTCGTCTACCTGTACTTCCTCATCCCGCTGATGGTGCTCACCATCACGCCGGCCCTCGACGGGCTGCGCGCACAGTGGCGCGAGGCCGCGCAGAACAACGGCGCCACCACGTTCCAGTACTGGCGGTACGTGGCCCTGCCGGTGCTGCTGCCCTCGCTGCTCGGCGGTCTGGTGCTGCTGTTCGGCAGTGCCTTCGCCGCGTACGCCACCGCGGCGGCCATGGTGGGCAGTTCCGTCCCCCTCGTCACCCTGCAGATCGCCGACGCCATCTCCGGCAACGTGCTGGTCGGCCAGGAGAACGTGGCCCTCGCCCTCAGCCTCGACATGGTCCTCGTCGCGGGCCTCGTCATGGCCGTGTACCTGCCCCTGCAACGCCGGAGTGCCCGATGGCTCGCCTGAACCTGTGGCGGTGGGGCGTGCTCGGCCTCGCCGGACTGTACTTCCTGGTGCCGATGGCCGCGTCCGTCGTCTTCACGGTGGACGTGCCCGGCCGGGGCATCACCTTCGACGCGTACACGCAGATCTTCTCCACCGAAGGCTTCGTCTCCAGCCTGCTGCTCTCGCTCGGACTGGCCGCCGTCACCATCGCGATCGTCCTGCTGCTGATGGTGCCCGCCATGGTCGCGCTGCGGCTCGCCGCACCGCGGCTGCGGCCGGTCGTCGAGGTGGTCTGCTCGCTGCCGCTGGTGGTCCCGCCGATCGCGTTCGTCGCGGGCATCGGGACCGTGCTGAAGTGGGGGCCCGAGCACCTGTCGCGTACGCCGCTGTTCCAGACGTTCGTCGCGATCCAGAACCCGGACTTCCCGTTCGTGCTGGTCCTGGCGTACGTCGTGATGGCCCTGCCCTTCGTCCACCGGGCACTGGACGCCGGTCTGCGCGCGGTCGACGTACCCACCCTCGTCGAGGCCGCGCGCTCCTGCGGTGCCGGCTGGCCGCAGGCCCTCGTCCGGGCCGTCCTGCCGAATCTGCGCGGCGCGCTCCTCAACGCCTCGTTCCTCACCCTCGCCCTGGTGCTCGGCGAGTTCACGGTCGCGCAACTGCTGGGCTTCCAGCCCTTCGCGGTGTGGATCGTGAACGTCAGCGGCTCCCAGGCCCAGCTCTCCGTCGCCGTGTCCGTGCTCAGTCTGCTCGTGACATGGGTCCTGCTTCTCGCGCTCGCCGGTGCCGGCGGACGCACCCGTACCGCATCCCGGGGATGAACCATGACCGCCACCACTGTTGAGAAGGCCGCCGCGACCCAGGCGGCCACCGTCGAATTCCGCGGCCTACGGCGGCAGTTCGGGCCAACCGTCGCGCTCGACGGGCTCGATCTGACCGTCCGGCCCGGTGAGTTCCTGGCCCTGCTCGGCCCGTCCGGCTGCGGCAAGACCACCGCGCTGCGCATGCTCGCCGGGTTCGAGCATCCGGACTCCGGCGCGGTGCTCGTCGACGGCCGCGACGTCACCCGGATCCCGGCCCACCGCCGCGACGCCGGGATGGTCTTCCAGTCCTACAGCCTCTTCCCCCACCTGAACGCGCTCGACAACGTCGCCTTCGGACTGCGGATCGCCAAGGTCCGCACCGCCGAACGCCGCGCCCGTGCCGCCGAGTTGCTGGAGCTGGTCGGACTCGCCGACAAGGGCGAGCGCTTCCCGCACCAGCTGTCCGGCGGCCAGCAGCAGCGGATCGCGCTGGCCCGGGCGCTAGCGCTGCGCCCCCGGGTGCTGCTCCTGGACGAGCCGCTCTCCGCGCTCGACGCCAAGGTGCGGCTGTCGCTGCGCGAGGAGATCCGCCGGCTCCAGCAGGAGCTCGGCATCACCACCCTGTTCGTCACGCACGACCAGGAGGAGGCGCTGTCCGTCGCCGACCGGGTCGCCGTGATGCGGGCCGGCCGCCTCGAACAGTGCGCCGAACCCGCCGAGTTGTACGGCCGCCCCGCGACCGCCTTCGTGGCCGAGTTCGTCGGCACCATGAGCCGGATCCCGGGGACGCTGAAGGGCGCCGACGTCGAGGTGCTCGGGCAGCGGCTGCCGGTCGACGGTCCGCTGCCGGCCGGCGACGCGACGGACGTGGACGTGCTGGTGCGGCCCGAGGCCGTCCGGGTGAGCGCCGACGACAGCGCGAGCGCACGCGTCGTCGCCACCGCGTTCCTCGGCGCCGTCGTCCGCATGACGGTGCGGCTCGCCGACGGCACCGAGGTGAAGGCCGACCTGCCCGCGCACGAGGCGGCCGGGCTCGGTACCGGTGTCGCCGTCGGCGTGTCGCTGCCGGAACGCCCCGTGCTGGTGGCCGATCGCAAGGACAGTTGACACCCCCCCCCACAGTCGAACGTCCCCCGGTGGCCGACCACCGGTGATCGACACCAACGGAAAGAGAACACACACGTGACCCCCCACCCCCGCCTCCCCCTCCAGGCCGTCCTGTTCGACATGGACGGCACGCTCGTCGACACCGAGCGACTGTGGTGGGAGGCGGTGGAACACGTCGCCGGGCGACCGCTGACCGAAGCCGACCGGCCCGAGGTGCTGGGACGGACGGTGGAGCACACGGCCGCATGGCTGGCCGGCGCCACCGGCCGTCCCGTCGCCGACCTGTCCGCCACCCTGCACCGGGAGTTCGCCGAGCGCGTGCGGACCGGCATCGTGCCCCGGCCCGGCGCGCTCGACCTGCTGGACGCGCTGGCGCGGGACGGCGTGCCCACCGCACTGGTCACCGCCTCCCCGCGAGCCGTCGCCGGAACCGTCCTCGACGCGCTCGGTGCCGAGCGGTTCGCGGTGGCCGTCACCGCGGACGACACCGCCGTCAGCAAGCCGGCCCCCGACCCCTATCTGGCGGCCTGCCACGCCCTCGGCGCGGAACCCGCCGCCTGCGTCGCCGTCGAGGACACCCAGACCGGTGTCACCTCGGCCGAGGCGGCCGGCTGCGCGGTACTGGCCGTCCCGTCGCTGGCACCGATCGCGGCGGCACCGGGACGGATCGTGCGCGACAGCTTGGTGGGCGTGACCACCGAGGAGCTGGAGGCGATGGTGGTACGGGGGCACGTCGGCGCGGCGGGGCTCCCGGGCGACAGGACGGACAAGACGACGGCCAGGACGACGGGCGGTACGGCGGGCGGGACAACCGGCAGGGCGGCGGCCGCGGCGGCGGTCGTGGCCCCCACCGGCGTCGCACCCCGGGCGGCGGCGACGCCGTCGGCCGAGCCGCGCACGGCGCCGACCGGAGCACGACTGCGGGTGATGAGCTGGAATCTCTGGCTCGGTGGCGCCCGGGTCGACGACCACCGCGCCAAGCAGATCAAGGCCGTCCTCGACACCGGTGCCGACGTCGTCGGGCTCCAGGAGACCGCCGGAACCGCCGCCCGCGAACTGGCCGATGCGCTCGGCTGGCACCACCACAGCGCCGGCGAGAACCTCGGCGTCATCAGCCGCCACCCCGTCACGGCCCGCCACGGCGACCCGGACGTCGGCTTCTACGGAGCGACGGGTGTGCGGATCGAGGCCGGCCCCGGCCGCGCGGTGGACGTGTGGACGGCGCACCTGCACTACACGCCGTACGGGCCGTACGAGGCGGCCTTCGACGGGCTCGGCGCGGCCGCGCTGATCGCGCACGAGGAGGTCCGGCTGGCGCAGATGCGCGAGGCGCTGCGGTGGATCGAGCGGGCGGGCGACGACGGCGTGCCCGTGGTGCTGGTCGGCGACTTCAACTGCCCCTCGCACCTCGACCGGCGGGACGTGCCGTGGCCGGTGACGCGCGCCGCCGAGGAGGCGGGCCTGCGCGACTCCTATCGCGAGGCGCACCCCGATCCGCTCGCCGTGCCCGGCCACACCTGGTCGCCGATCCACGCCCTGCACGAGGACGGCAGCGGCCGGCCCGAACCGCAGGACCGGATCGACTACGTCCTCCACCGGGGCCTGCGCGTCCTCGACTCACGCACGTACGTGGCCGGCACGCCACGGCCCTGGCCCGACGTGGCCCGGAACGCGTGGCCGTCGGACCACGCGGCGGTGGTCACGACCTTCGGGTGGCCCGGCACGGAGTGAGCGGCGCAGGGCGTCGGTCGGTCCGCGCGGAGACGTGCTACTCGGACTCGCGCTCCATGACGCGGCGGGCGGCCTCGGCCTCGGCCGCCGCCGGGGACAGTTCGTCGAGGGTGTCGAGCTCGTCGTCCGCTTCGAGCTCCCGCTCCCAGGCCGCCGCGAGACGTTCCTGATCCGCGTCGGGCCGGGCGCCGACGGCCTTGCGGTGCTCCGGGTCCAGCGCCGCCAGGAATCGTCCGACCGAATCTGCCGGCATGCCGTGCTCCTTGTCGCCGGTGAGGGTGCCGTCGTTCCTGCCCAGCATGGCCACCGGGGTCCGCGCCCGACGCCCGACACGGCCCGCGACCACCCTGATGGCCCTGCCTCCGCCCAAGGGGATACCGGCCGGCGGCTTGTCACGGTGACGGGGTCGGCTCCCCCGCCCACTCCCGCAACAGCGCTTCACGCACCCGCGGCCCGGGCGTCCGATCCGCACCGTGCGCGCGGCCCCACGCCTGGACGGCGCCATGGTCCGCGGCTCCCGTCACGAGGCGGGCGAGCAACTCCTGCGACAGCGCCGCCTCGCCCGCCCCGTACCCGCGCGCCGCGGCCGCGTGGACGGTCACTTCCGCCGGCCCGGTCCCCGTCTCCAGCCGCAGCGTCATGCTGGGCGGTCCCTCTCCCAGGAAGGCACCGACGACGGCCGACACTAGCGAACCGAGCAAGCCCGCGGCGCGGCCCGTCGCGCTCGTCACGGGCACGTCCTCGACCACCGCGGACCGCAACGCCGTCCAGCTCCAGGACCGGGGTCCGTCGGGGTCCACGGCTTCCACGCCGGCGGCGGTCAGCCGCACGCAGCTCCCGTCGGCGGCCGGCGGCGAGCCCACGTACACCGCGTCCGGAGTGACCCAGAACAGTCCGACCATCGCCACGACAGCTCCTGCTTCTCCCGCTTTCGAGGTCCTGCTTCCGGCTCCTGACCCCGGCCTGCGCCTAACGGGCCCGGGTCCGTGCCCGACACCTCTACCCTCCGCTCGGCGCCCGGCCGGGCAGGCACGCCGGAGAAGGCCCGACCCGCGGGCACGGGATGAGCCTCGGCGGGTCGGCGGGCGGGGGTCAGACCGGCTCGGTGAGCCGTTCGGCGGGCCTCGGCGCGCGGCCGGCCGAGCGGAGCCTGCGGCCCCGGCGGGTCGGTCCCCAGGGCTTGAGGATCGAGATGACCGTCATGAACACATAGGCGGACAGGGACACTACGGGCCCCATGAGGACGTCACCGGCGTCCGGCAGTCCTTCACCGGCCGTCACGGAGGCGACCGCGGCGTTCACCCCGGGGCGCAGGGCGAAGGCCGTGGCGGTGGTCGTGGCCAGGGTCAACCAGAACTTCGTGTACACCCAGCGATGCCTGGCCAGGCCCCATTGCGTGCCGAGGGACAGCAGCAGACCGCCGCCCAGCGTGAGGAACGCGAGGGGCAGCAGGAGCCAGTCGGCGAAGAGCTTCATGGCGCGGACGGACGCCTCGACCGTCTCCGCCGAGCCGGAGGTGGCCGCGGTGAGGCCTAGTGCGAGCAGCCCGAGCGTGAGCCCTAGCCAGCTCGCGGAGGCGACGACGTGTGTGACGAGAAGGACCCGGCGTGCGGGGCGGCTGAGTTTCACCCACCCACCGTGCCGCCCGTCGGGTGCGCGAGGCATCTGACGGCGGGAGTAGGTGGGCGTACTGGCCTCGGCGTACGCGGGGCCGTGCGGGACGGCGAGAGCCCGGGTCCTCGAGGAACCCGGGCTCTCGTCGTCGACTGCGGTCCGCCGACGCTACACCTGGCGGCGCCGGGTGCGTACCAGCAGGAGTCCGCCCGCGATCAGGAGCGCGGAGCCGGCCGCCGCGGGCCACAGGCGCGCGCCCGTCTCGGCGAGTCCGCCCTGGTTCCCCTGCGGAGCGGCGACCTGCTGCCCGGTCGACGTCCCGGTGCCGGAGCCGCCCGCTCCGGCGTCAGCGACGGGCGCCCGCGAAGTGGCGGCCGGCAGGGGGGCGTTCGGGGTGCCCGCGGCCTTGGGCTCGACGGGACGCTGCGTGTTCGTCGCCGGGGCGTCGTCCGCCGGCGCACTCTCGTCGTCGGGGACGTCGCCGGGCTCGGCACCGCCGCCGGAACCCTTGCCGGGCTCGTCCACACCACCGTCGTCACCGGGGTCACCGGGCTGCTCCGCGCCACCGTCACCCGGGTCACCAGGCTGCTCCGCGCCACCGTCACCCGGGTCACCAGGCTGCTCCGCGCCACCGTCACCCGGGTCACCAGGCTGCTCCCCGCCACCGTCACCGGGCTCACCGGGCTGCTCCCCGCCACCGTCACCGGGGTCGCCAGGCTGCTCCCCGCCGCCGTCACCCGGCTCCTCTGCGCCGCCGTCGCCGGCGCCGTCGCCGCACTCGCGTCCCTCGTTGATGCAGTCGACCATCTCCCCCATCAGGTCCTCGTCGAAGACGTTGATGAAGTCGCCGTGGTCGGTGACCGGCTTGTGGAGCTGCTCCGGGAAGGAGTCCACCGCGAACAGGGGCGTCGTACTGCCGCCGTCGTTCAGGCTGGGCGCGTCAACGTCGTAGACGATCCGCTGCACCAGCTGCGGGATCGCGCGGAAGCCGGAGGGGCAGGTGCCCGAGGCGTCTGCGAAGGCCACGTGCGTGCGGTGGTTGGCGCTGTCGATGTTGGAGCCGTCCCAGCAGCTCTGGAAGCGGAAGGTGCGCACCACGTCGCTGCCCGACGGGCAGAGCGGGTACTTGTCCTTCAGCTGCCGGTCCTCGAAGCCGGTGCAGCTCCACGAGGCGTTCGCGTTGCCGGGGCCGTTGACGAACGCCTTGGCGTCGCCGGTGATGATGCGCAGCAGCCTCGGCATCGCGGTGACCTCACCGAGCGGGCTGCCCTCGAACGTCAGCGTGACCTCCTTCGGCGTCACGATCTCGCCGGCGTTGCCTTCCACCCCGCCGCCGGGCGACTGGGCGTCCTGCTCCTGCGTGCCGTTCTGCAGCCGCAGCACGGGCCAGTAGTACGACGACTTGTCGCCCTGGTCCGCGCAGCTGGTGTCGGCCGCGGCGAGGTCTTCGTCGCTCGCGAACGCGTCGTTGGACTGGTTGCCGATGTAGTCGTGGAAGTGGTGCGCCCCGTTGGTGACACCGGGGGCGACGATCACGTTGTCCGAGTTGAACAGGCCACCGGCGTTGACACCGCAGCTGGTCGTGAAGGTGCCGCGCGAAGCGGCCTCCGACTGCTGCGGAGCGGCCACGTTGGGCTGGACCGAGGCGATGTCCGCGTAGTCCGCGGCGACGGGTCCGTTGCCGCCCTGCCCGCCGATGCCGCCCTGTCCTTCGCCGCCCTGGTCGCCGCCCTCATCGCCGCCTTCGGCCTGACCTCCCTCGCCGGCCTGACCCTCACCCTCGCCCTCGGAGCCGTCACCGGCCTGTTCCTCGCCGGTGCCCTCCTGCGCGCCTTCGGCCTCCAGCAGGGTGCACGCCGCCAGGGCTTCCAGCCCTTCCGGCCGCTCGCCCGCGCTCTCCAGCGCGGCCGCGATGCGCTGGATCGTGGCGCCGCGCTCGTCCGTCAGCGGCTTCACCACCGCATCCTGCGCCGACTCGACGGGCTGCTGCTGCAGTTGCTGATAGGCCTCGGCGATCTGCTGGTCGAGCAGGGCGAGTTCCTTGTCGACCTCCGCCCGTGCCGCCTCCGGCACCTCGGTCAGCCGCTCGCCCACGTCGGGGCAGTCGATCGTGGCGGCGCCCCACGCGCTCTTGGTGTCACCGACGTTGTCGCCGCCGTCGGTGGCGGAGGCGTACACGTTCACACCGACCAGTGCTCCGCCGCCGAGCATCAGCGCGACGGCTGCGAATGTCGCGCGTCGCGCGCCGGTTGGGCGTCTGCGCGTGTTGCGTCCCACGGTTGTACTCCTACGCGTTGGTCGACCCGGGCATGAGTTCCCCCGGGTGCCATACGGGAGGCGGGGCCGGTGTGTTCAATCGGCTCACGAATTCGCAGGAGTCCCGTGAGGCGCGCGCGGTGGTCGCGGAGCCGGCGCGCAGGACCCGGCAGGACCGGTCAGGAATCGAGAAGCCTCGGCGGTGCCGCCGCCCCTAGCGTGAGGGGCATGGCAATCACCGCATCCACCACGTCCCTCGCCTCCGTCACCCTCGAGGTGGCCGACCTCGAGGCCGCCCGTCGTTTCTACGCCGCCTTCGGAGTGGACACGCACATCCGCCTGCGGGCGTCCGACGCGCACTCCACCGGTTTCCGTGGCTTCACCCTGGCGCTCACGGTGTCCCGGCCGGCCACCGTCGACGGCTTCCTCGGCGCCGCGGTCGAGGCCGGCGCCACGGTGCTGAAGCCCGCCGCGAAGTCGCTGTGGGGGTACGGCGGCGTCGTCCAGGCGCCGGACGGCACGATCTGGAAGGCCGCGACCTCGGCGAAGAAGGACGCGGGGCCGGCCAACCGGGAGATCGACGAGGTCGTCCTCCTGCTCGGCGTCGAGGACGTGAGGGCCGGCAAGCAGTTCTACGTCGACCGGGGCCTGACCGTGGCCAGGAGCTTCGGCGGCAAGTACGCCGAGTTCGCCGCCGACGGGGCCGGTCCCCTGAAGCTGGCGCTGTACAAGCGTCGCGGCCTGGCCAAGGATCTCGGCGTCCCGGCCGACGGCACCGGCTCGCACCGCGTCGTCCTCGGCGGCTCGGCCGGCTCCTTCACCGACCCGGACGGCTTCGCGTGGGAGGCCGCCGCCTGACGGACGCCACCTGGCAGGAGCGGGCCGGAAACGGGCCACGCCTGCGACGTCAGCGCAGCAGTACGCCGAAGACGACGGTGAAGAAGGTCTCGAAGGCCCGTGCCGAGCGGTCGGCCCGGGCGGAGATCAGGGCGCCCTCCCAGGCGTTCAGCACGAAGCGCGCCAGGGTCGCCGCGTCCAGGGTCTTCGCCACGTCGCCCGCCTCCTGGGCGTCGGCGACGGCGACGGCGAGCGCGTCGGTCCATGCCTGGAGGCTCCGGCTGGTCGTCTCGCGCAGCGCGTCGCTGTGATCGGCGACCTCGACGGCGAGGTCGCCCACCAGGCAGCCCTTGTGGAACTCCGCCCGGACGTTCTCGTCGCGCAGGAACTCGAAGTGTTCCCGCAGCCGGGTCAGGGGCGCGACCGAGCGGTCACGGAGATCGTCGAGGCGCCGGGTCGTGCCGTACCGCTCCAGGGCCACGACGGCCAGGGCTTCCTTGCTGTCGAAGTGGTTGTAGAACGACCCCTTCGGCGCGCCCGCGGCGTCGGTGATGTCCTTCACGCCCGTCGCCGCGTAGCCACGGGCGTGGAACTCCTGCACCGCCGCGGCGACGAGGTTCTCCCGCAGGCTCGCTCTGGGCATCGCTGCCTCCCTCGGTTAGAGACGATCGGTCGTTTTAGAGCATAGCAAGAACAGAGTCTGTCAGCTGGGCCACACCTGTCGGGCTTGCTTCGTTTAAGACGACCGGTCATTATCGAGCTCACAAGAGTTCCCCCACCGATCGACCAGAAGGACCTAGTCATGAGTGATCTCGCGGCCCATGTCATCGAAGCGCACGGCGGGCTCGACCGCTTCCGGCGGTACGAGTCGGTCACGGCCGGCTTCCGCTCCGGTGGCGCGCTGTGGGGCCTGAAGGGCCGGGAGGGCATCCTCTCGCAGACCACGGTTCGCGTGGATCTTCACCGGCAGCACGCGAGCCACCACCCCTTCACCGCCCCCGACCTGCGCACCTCCTTCACCGCCGACCGGGTGGCCGTGGTGGACGACCAGGGCGAGGTGCGGGCCGAGCGACGGGCACCCCGGCAGGCGTTCGAGGGTCACACCCTCGCGACCCCGTGGGACGACCTGCACGTGGCCTACTTCGCCGGCTACGCGATGTGGACCTACCTGACGTCGCCGTTCAGCTTCGTCTCCCCCGGCTTCCGCACCGAGGAGCTGCCTCCCCTCACCACGGAGGAGGGCGAGCGGTGGAGCCGGCTCAAGGTCACCTTCCCGGACCGGATCGCCACGCACAGCCGCGAGCAGCTCTTCCACTTCGGTGAGGACGGCCTGCTCCGCAGGCACGACTACACCGCGGAGGTCATCAACGCCGGTCCGGCGGCGCACTTCACGTCCGACCACGCGGATTTCGGCGGCATCATGGTCCCCACCCGGCGACGGGTGCACCCGCTGAACGAGGACGGGTCGGTCTCGCGCGACATCGAACTCGTCACCATCGACATCGACGACGTCACGTTCGCGTGAGCCGCGCCGTCAGACGGCGGCCGCGTTCCCCTCGACGGCACGCGCTCCGAGGAGGGCCAGGGCGTTGTTCCACAACGCGTCGAGCTGCGCGGTGTTGTTGTACAGCTTCGCGAAGAGCACCTGGCCCTCCAGCTGCGCGACCACGGAACGAGCGGCGTCGCGGGTGTCGGTGACCTGCACGTCCCCGCGCTCCGACGCCGCGCGGATCACCTCGTCGATCATGTCCACCTGGGCGTCGAAGATCTGCTGCAGACGGTCGCGGATCGCCTCGGTCTGGTTGCTCATCTCCAGCGTCAGGTTGCCGAACATGCACCCGGACACGGAGCCGCACGAGGCCTTGCCGGCGTTCTGGGCGGCCGTGGTCTCCTCGAAGAGCTGCCGGAGCCGCTGCAGGGGCTCCTGGTCACCGCCCAGCACGCGCTCCCAGTCGCGCCGCTGCGCCGTCCAGTGCTCGTCGATCACGGCCAGCGCCAGGGCTTCCTTGGACTCGAAGAAGTAGTAGAAACTGCCCTTCGGCACCCCGGCCGCCTTGCAGATCTCCGTCACCCCGAGGGCCGAGTAGCCGCGCAGTTCGATCAGAGACCGGGCAGCGGTGAGGATCTTGTCCCGGGCATCGCTCGTTCGTCCCATGCCGCGAGTGTACGACCGTTCGCCCGAAAATAGGCAACCGGTCCACTATGAGGCGGGCCACTGTCACGGGAGCGGCGCCCGCCGCTGGGTGCGGCGGGCGCCGGTCGTGGCCGTGGACCTGATCTTCAGAGCGCGAAGCCCCAGGTCAGCAGGGATTGATGAGGAGTTTGAAGGTCGTCGTGCTGTTGCGGATGTTCTCCGCGTTGTTGCTCATCCGCAGGCAGTTGAACGTCGCCTCACCGACCGCCGGTCCCTGTCCGGGCTCGGGCATCTCGTTGACCCAGATGCCCATGCCGGACTTGGCGTCCCAGGCGTCCCCGCTCTTGCGGGCGCCGGTGATGGAGATGTCGTTGAAGACGGTGTCCTTCACCGGGTTCTCCGGCCGGCCCGCGCCGTCGTACTTCGTCTGGAACATGATCCCGCTGTAGGTGGGATCGACGATGTCGACGTCGTTGACGCGAATGCCCTGGAAGACCTTGGAGGCGGAGAAGAGCCACATGCCGCCGAAGGTCTGGTTGCCCCAGAAGTGGCCGCCCGCCCGGACGATCGAGATGTTCTCGAAGGTCGTCGGCCCGGTCCCGAAGCCGTTCATCGGGTAGCCGAAGTCCAGCGAGGAGATCGTGATGCCGGAGTAGACGAGGGTGTCGGCGATGTGGATGTTGCGGAAGGTGTTGTCGTAGCCGCCGTAGACGGCCACGCCCGCCGCCCTCCAGGTCAGGGTGGAGCTCAGGTTCTCGTAGACGTTGTTCTTCATGTCCGCGCCGCCCGCGTCGATGGCGGAGAACAGCGCGAAGCTGTCGTCACCGGTCGCGCGCGCGTCGTTGTTGCTGACGAGGTTGTCCGTCGACCCGTTGGTCATGTTGATGCCGTCGGCGAACATGTTGCGGATCCGGGAGTTCTTGATGGTGATCCGGTCCGTGTTGGCGCCCCAGTAGAGGCAGACCATGTGCTCGTTCCAGATGTCGTCGATGACGATGTCCGAGACGTTCGCGAAGTCGAAGACCTTGCCCGGTCCGTCGATGCGCGAGGTGTAGTTGCCGAAGTAGGCGAAGCCCTTGAAGAGCGAGCCCTTGGCGGCCGCCTCGGCACGGAAGCCCACGTCGGTGTTGTCCTGGGTGGAGGGCGCGTGGAAGCGCGTGTACCAGGGCCCGGCGCCGACGACCTGCACCGCCTTGCCGTACACCTGGAACTTGCTCGACGTCTGGTAGTCGCCGGGCGGCAGGTAGACACCGACCAGCTTGCCGGTGGTGTCCATGCGCACCCGGTCGAGCGCGTTCTGCACGTCCTGGTGCGTGAAGCCGGCGGGCACCGTGAAGGTGGCCGGGTCCGGGTTGGCGACCGGGGAGACCCGCTCCAGGCTGACGAAGTCGATCGCGTAGTGACCGGCGGTGTTGGCCGCGTCCTTCTGCAGCCGGATCTTGCTGCCCGCGGGGACGGTCTCGGCGAACATCATGTGCGCCTCGTCGTAGATGTGCCGGGGCGCGCCCGATCCGGGCGAGTTGCCGGGCGAGGCCTCCGCTCCGTACAGCCAGGCGTACTTCGAGGTCAGCGGCAGTGCCTTCTTGAAGACGCCGTCGACGTACACGTTGAGAGTGGAGTCGATGCCGCCTCCCCCGGGGGCGTCCGGGATCGAGAACCGGGTGACCAGGGTGTTGGTGGCGGCCCGGGTGGTGAACTCGACGTACTCGCCGGTCGCGTCGAGGTTCACCGCCTTGCGCCCGGAGGCCTCGCCGGCCATGTCGCCGACGGTGCGGTTGGGTCCGACGACGGTGGCGCCGCCGCCGGCCGTGCCGTCCTCCGCCTCCTGGTTCGTGTACGGCATGTTCGCGCCGCGGCCGACGAACAAGGGCTGCGTGGAGGTGTTGTTGGCACGCTTCACCGGCAGTTCGTTGGCGTCGTCGGCGAGGACCGTCCGCACCGTGTACGAACCGTTTGCCGCCGTCCACGGTCCGAGGTTCACCTCGGCCGAGGCGCCCGCGGCGAGGGTGCCGGTGTGGGCGCCGGTCAGGGTCCTGACCGTCTGGCCCTGACCGTCGAGGAGAGTGAGCGTCACGCCGTGACTGCCGGACGTGCTCGGCTCGTTGCCCTGGTTCCTCACCGTCACCTTGAAGTTGACGGTGTCACCGGCCGCCGGGCTGGACGGCGTGGTCGTCACCGCGGCGGCGACGAGGTCCGCGCTGGCGACGGGCCTGACCACGAGCGGGGTGGAGCGGGTGTAGGTGTTGTTGGTCTCGTTCTGCTCGATGACCGTGTTCGCCTCGTCGGCGACCGCGCTCAGCTCGTACGAGCCGGCGTCGCGGGCCCCGACGGACGCGCTGACCGTCGTCTGTGCGCCGGCCGCGAGGGCGCCGACCTGCGCGGTGGCGACCTGGGTGCCGCCGAGGCGCAGCGCGACCCGGCTCGCCGCGGCCGCTGCCGGGCCGTCGTTGCGTACGGTGGCCGACACGGTGATCTCGTCCGACTCCACCGGTGCGGCGGGCGAGGTGGTGAGGTTCGTGACCACGAGGTCCGGGTTGGGCGCGGGGACGCCGACGACCTGGAACTCGGCGATCTGACCTGCCGGGGCGCCGGAGTTGGCGGTGAACCTGAGCTGGACGTCGGCCACGCGGCCGCCGACCGGGACGGTGACCGTGTTGCCGTTCGCCGGGTCGAAGGTGTAGCTCCTGGCCGCGACGAGGCCGGTGAAGCCGGTGGCGCTCTGGGCCCGGCCGAGGACCTCGATCGTCTGGGAGCGGGCGGACCAGGCGGTGTCGGGGTTCAGCTTGAGCACGAGCCGGTCGACGTCGGCGTTGGCGCCCAGCTTGACGGTGAGGGTGTTGGGGTAGCTGCCGCCCGCGCCTTCCCAGTAGGTCGCCGTGTTGTTGTCGTTGGCGTTCGTGGCGACGAAGGTGTGCACGGTGGAGGAGGCATCGATCGGCTTGCCGACGGCGAGGTTCGAGCCGCCTCCGCCGCTGCCGTTGCGGGTCACGGTGTTGCTGTTGCCCGACTGGTTGCCGGCGGCGTCCTTGGCGCGGACGTGGTAGGTGACGGTGCTCGTCGCGGGCTGGGTGTCGGTGAAGGTGGTGACGTTCCCGGCGACGCTGTCCCGCAGGACGTTGTTGGCGTAGATGTCGTAGCCCGTGACACCGACGTTGTCGCTGGAGGCGTTCCAGGTCAGCCTGATCTGTCCGCTCGCGGGCTCGGTGAACGCGAGGTTCGCGGGGGCGGACGGCGCCTGGGTGTCGCCGGAGTCGCCGACACGGGTGACGGTGTTGCTGTCGCCCGACTGGTTGCCGGCGGCGTCCTTGGCGCGGACGCGGTAGGAGACCGTCTGGTTCGCGGGACGGCTGTCGGTGAACGTCGTGACGTTGCCGGCGACGGAGGTGAGCAGGGATCCGTTGGCGTAGATGTCGTAGCCGGCGACGCCGACGTTGTCGCCGGAGGCGTTCCAGGTCAGCCTGATCTGTCCGCTCGCGGGCTCGGTGAGGGCCAGGTTCGCGGGGGCGGACGGCGCCTGGGTGTCGCCGCCGGCCGGGCCGTAGATCTCCAGTTCGGAGAGCTGGGCCGCCGGCTGGACGGAGTTGGCGGTCACCAGGACGCGGACGTGCCGGGTGGTGGCGGAGTCGAGGGTGATCGTGACGGTGTTGTCGTTCGCCGCGTTGAAGGTGTGCGCCTGGGAGGCCGAGAGGTCGGTGTAGGAGGTGCCGTTGGTGCTGCCCTGGATCTTCAGGGTCTGGCTGCGGGCGCCCCAGCCGGCCGGCAGTTTCAGCACGACGCGGTTCACGGCCACGGAGGCGCCGAGGTCGGCCTCGATCCACTGCGGCAGGGCGTTGTTGGCGCTCTCCCAATAGGTGGCCCGGTTGCCGTCGTTGGCGTTGGGGGCCGCGTACACCTCGGTGTGGCTGCTCGCCTTCAGGGTCTTGCCGGCCGCGAGGTTCGCCGAGGATCCCTCGGCCGCGTGCACCTCCAGTTCGGACAGCTGCGCCGCCTGCCAGCCGGTGTTGGCGCTGATGGCGATGCGCACGTAGCGGGTCTGGGTGGCCGGGAAGGAGACGGTCACCGCGTTTCCGGAGCCGGGGCTGAAGGTGTAGGCGGCGGAGCTCTTCAGGGTGGTGAAGCTGGTGCCGTCGGCGCTGCCCTGCACGGACAGGGTCTGGGTACGGCTCTCCCAGCCCGCGGGCAGCTTCAGGACGACCTCGTCGACGCGCTCGCCGGTGCCGAGGTCGGCCTGCACCCACTGCGGCAGGGTCGTGCCGGCGCTCTCCCAGTACGAACCCTGGTTGCCGTCGGTGATGTTCGCGGCGCCGTAGGCTCCGCCCGCGCTGCTCGCCGACGCGCTGTCACCGAGCGCGATGTTGGGGCCGCCCGCCGCTCGGGCGGTCATCAAGGGACCGCCGATCGCCAGCAGGCTCGTCGCGACCAGGGCGCTCAGGCACCGTGATCTCCAGGTGGGGGTACTCATCAGTCCTCGCATTTCGGGCTCGCACGCCGGGTGCGAGTCACGGCTCGGGGATGGTGTCCGGATCTGACGCGCGGCGGCCCGCAGGGAGCGGGCCGCCGCACCGGTGCGGTGGATCAGTTGCGGTCGATGACGAATTGCGAGCCCGGCTCGACGCAGACGTCGCTCTCCGCCGAGTTGGTGATCGTCACGTCCGTCAGGGTCGCGCTGCCCCGGGCCCCGCCCATCGCGAGGACACCGCAGCCGTTCACGGACTTGTCGATGCGCACGTTGCTGATCTTCACGTTCGGCATCGCGCCGCCACCCGTCTTGAACTGGATGCCGTCGTAGGTCGAGTCGTGGATCTCGGTGTCGCGGATGGTGACCCCGGGGATGTCCGGTCCCTGCGCGAAGAGCGTGATGGCGCCGAACTCCTGGGCCTCGCCCCAGAACGCCCCGCCCGTGCGGTGCAGCGCGTTGTTGGCTATGAGGGTCTGCCCGGAGAAGGGCAGCGGGTCGTGGTCGGTCGCCAGCATGATCCCCGGGTAGTTCATGGTGTCCGCGATGACGTTGTTCTCGATCGTGTTGCCGTAGCCGCCGTAGACGGCGATTCCGTTGGCCCGCCAGGGCAGCTGGATCGTGTTGTTGCGGAAGTGGTTGTCGTGGCCGATGTCCACCGACGTGTCCTTGACGTACTTGCTCGCCCAGACGGCCAGGGCGTCGTCGCCGGTGTTGCGGAACGAGGAGTTGTGGACCGTCGAGTTGCGCGTGCCGTTGGCGAAGTTGATGCCGTCGGCGTAGGTGTTGCGGATCCGCATCCCGGTGAACTCCAGGCCGTCGCCCGGACCCCACAGCTCGGGGATGTTGGAGTAGTCGCGGCCTGCCCAGACGCCGACGTTGGCGTGCTCGATCCAGACGTTGCTGATCTTGGTGTTCTTGCCGAACCGGCCGTTGAGGCCGACGCCGCCCTCGGCGTTGCCGTCACCGCCGCGGATGGTCCCGGAGCCGAAGATGGCGATGTCGGAGATCTGGGTGTTCTCGTCGATGTCGAAGCCGAAGTTGCCCTCGTGCGGGTGGTTGATGCCGCCCGCCTGGTGGGGCGGGGTCAGGGTGTACAGCTGGGAGTGCCACATGCCGGCGCCGCGGATGGTCACGTCACGGATGCCGACCTGGTTGTGGGTACCGCGGTTCAGCGGGTCGTCGGTGAGGATCTTCTGCTCCTGGCGCCACTGACCGGCCGGGATCCACACGCAGGCGATCTCGCCCTTCTGGTCGGCGGTCACGGCGCGCTGGATCGCGTCGGTGTCGTCGATGCCGTCGTTGGGGACGGCGCCGTACTCGGTGATCGAGGTGCACGCGGCCGGCTTGGCGGCCGGGGGCGCGACCTGCTCCAGGTCGATCAGGTCGATGATGTAGAAGTCGGCGGTGTCGCCCGCGTCCCGCTGCAGACGGAACTTGGTGCCCGCCGGGTACGACTGGCTCAGCAGGGCGTTCGACTCGTCGAAGAGGCGCCGGGCGTCGCCGCCGGGCCGGTTGGTCAGACCCTCCGGGTCGTCGGTGGACCCGTAGAGCCAGCTGTGCTTGGAGGACAGCGTCAGCTTGCGCACGAAGGTGCCGTCGGCGTAGAGGCTGATGGTCGCCTCGCGGCCGCCGCCGGCCGCGGCGTCGGGGATGGAGTTGCGTACGACGACGGAGTTGGCGGCGTTCGTGGAGGTGAACTCCACATAGTCACCGGTGCTGTTGAGGCGGACCGACTGGCGGCCGGAGGACTCGGTGGCGAAGTTGGTGTGCCCGAAGGTGCGCTTCTTGTCGGCGGTGAGCAGCGTTCCGCTGTAGCGGGCGTCCTCGGCCTCGTACTCGGTGTACGGGACCGCGGCGCCGCGCCCGACGACGATGGAGCGCGCGAAGACGTTGTTGTTCTCGTCGGTCTCGGCGACCGTTGCGGTGGCGTCGGCCGTGGCGGTCAGGGTCGCGGCGCCGTTCGTGGCCGTCCAGGTGCCGCCGATGGTGACGGTGGCCGTCTGCCCGGCGGCGATCGCTCCGGTCGTCCCCTGGAGAGTGGTGCCGCCGACGGTGAGGCGGGTGACGGTGCCGGCGGGGACGGCGCTGGTGCCGCGGTTGTTGACCGCGACGGTGAAGGAGACGGGCGCGCCGGCCGCGGGCGCCGCGGGGTTGGTGGTGATGCCGGTGACCCGCAGGTCGGGGCCGGGGCTCTGGGAGACCGTCAGCTTCGTGGCCGCGGTGCGGCTGTTGTTGCTGTTGTCGAGTTCCGTGACGGTGTCCGTCGGGTCGACGGCGGCCGAGACGGTGTACGCGCCCATGGGGCGCCGGCCGACGGGGACGCCGACGGTGGTGGAGGCGCCGGCGGCGAGCGCGGCGACCGGTGCGGATCCGGCGACGGCGCCCTCGACGCTGACGTTGACGGTCGTCGCGGGGGCGGGCGCGGTCCCGGTGTTGCGCACGGTGGCGCGGACCGTCACGTCGTCGGCCTCGCTCGGCGAGGCCGGGGTCCATGTCAGGTCGCCCACGACGAGGTCCGGCTGGGGTGTGGCCTTGCCGAGGACCTGGAACTCGGCGACCTGCGCGCCGGGGGCGCCGGTGTTGGAGAAGAACGTGAGCCGGACGTCGGCGACGCGGCCGGTCACCGGGATGACGACGGAGTTCTGTCCGGAGGACGGGCTGAAGGCGTAGCTGGCACGGGACTTGAGGGTGGTGAAGCCGGAGGCGCCGTCCGCCCGGCCGAGGACCTCCAGGGACTGGGTCCTGGCACCCCAGATCTGGTCCGGGTTCAACTTGACGACCACGGCCTCGACGTCCGCGTCGGAGCCGAGCTTCACCGTCAGGCCGGCCGGGAAACCCGCCGACTCCCAGTAGGTGCCGGTGTTGTCGTCGTTGGCGTTCGAGGCCACGTAGTTCTGGGTGGCGGAGGTGGCCTCGATCGGCTTGTTGCGTGCCAGGTTCGTTCCCTCGACCGGCGGGTCGACCGGGCCGGAGTCGTCCTCGCCGTAGACCTCCAGCTCGGACAACTGGGCCGCGTTCCAGCCCGAGTTGGCCGACACCTGGACCCGGACGTACCGGGCGGTGGCGGTGGGGAGGTCGATGTTCGCGGTGTTGGCCGCGGACGGGGTGAAGGAGCGCGCCTGCCCGGCGGCGAGGGTGCTGAAGGAGTTTCCGTCGGTGCTGCCGAGGACGGCGAGCGTCTGGGAGCGCGCCTCCCAGCCGGTGGGCAGCTTCAACGCGACGCGGTCGAGGGGCAGGGGGGCGCCCAGGTCGACCTGCACCCACTGCGGGAAGGAGCCGGTCGGGCCCTCCCAGTACGACTGCTGGCTTCCGTCGGTGACGTTGGCCGCCGGGTAGGCGCCGTGCGCTCCCTGGGCCGTCGCCGCTCTGCCGAGGGCGAGATTGGTCTCCGCCGCGGCGTGCGCGGGGGCGGGTAGCAGCCCGACGGTGATCAGGCCCGCTGTCAGCAGACCGACCCCCAGTCGCCTGCTCGGATGTGTCCGTCTCATGGTGGCCTCTCCACGATCCGGGCGCAGCGCATGACCTCTCGCCCTCCCCCGGGCTCGGATGCGACCGTGCGCACGCGACGTCCTGGACGAGGAACGAGGAGGTCACGCGCGGGACCCAGCATGACTCCAATAAGGAACGGCGACGGTAGGACGATTTCTTGAGTAAATCTGTGACTCATTTGCATCGCCAGGGTGACAGGTTTCTACTGCGTGATGGCTTTGTCAACGGTTCCGTCATGCACACGGCACGACCTGCGCAGCGGAACGACGAACGGCACCGGTATCGGGGCCGCTCGGGGCGGCGGCGATACCGGTGCCGTTCGGGTGACGCGCTTCAGGAAAGGGTCAGCGGACGGGCGGCGGAGCCGTCGATCCGCGGACGACGAGCTCGGGCTCGAAGAGCAGCTCGCCGGGGTGGGCCTGGGTCCCCTGGATCTGGGCGCAGAGCAGATCGACCGCCGCGCGCCCCATGGCCTCGATGGGCTGACGCACCGTCGACAGCGGCGGTTCCGTGCAGGTCATGAACGCGGAGTCGTCGTAGCCGATGACCGACACCTCGGAGGGGACCAGGAGCCCACGCCGGCGGGCGGCCCTGATGGCCCCGAGGGCGAGCGGGTCGCTGGCGCACACGATGCCGGTGACCCCCCGCTCCAGCAGCCGCGCCGCCGCGGCCTGCCCGCCCTCCAGGGAGAAGATGGACCGCTCCACGAACTCCTCGGCCCACGGCATGCCGGCGACCTTCGCCGCGGCCCGGGCCGCCTCCAGCTTGCGGCGCGAGGGCACGTGATCGGCGGGGCCGAGGACCAGGCCGATCCGCTCGTGGCCGAGCGAGGCGAGATGACGCCAGGCCTGTTCGACGGCGACGGCGTCGTCACAGGCGACACAGGGGAAGTCGAGCCCCTCTATCGACGCGTTGATGAGGACGACGGGGATCTTGCGCTCGGCCAGCTGGTGGTAGTGCTCGTGCGGGGCGTCCGCCTGCGCGAAGAGGCCTCCGGCGAAGATCACTCCGGAGACCTGCTGCTGGAGCAGCAGGTCCACGTAGTCGGCCTCGGAGACGCCTCCGCGGGTCTGTGTGCACAGCACGGGAGTCAGCCCCTGCTGAGCGAGCGCACCACCGATGACCTCGGCGAACGCGGGAAAGATCGGGTTCTGCAGCTCAGGGAGCACGAGTCCGACGAGCCGCGCGCGCTCGCCGCGCAGCTGGGTCGGCCGCTCGTACCCGAGGACGTCGAGGGCCGTGAGCACGGACTGACGGGTCGCCTCGGAGACCCCGGGCTTGCCGTTGAGGACACGGCTGACCGTCGCCTCGCTGACACCCACTTTCTTCGCCACCTGAGCAAGTCGTCGCGTCATACACGCAAGGGTAGCGCAAATCCAATGCAAGATGTGCAAGTGGATTGCACTCTTTCCATTGCGGAATCCGCCGGTCCGCTCACGGCGGCAGCGCCCCGGCACCCCGCGGAGCGTTCTGTCCGCGCCCCCCTGCGGCGCGGACAGAACGCTTCCGTCACCGGGTCAGGCCCGCAGCCACACCGCCGTGTCCCGCGGCAGCGTTCCGTCGGTGTGCAGCGGGCCGCTGGCGAGCAGCAGCCGCGTGTGCGGCGGCAGTTCGGCCGGCCGGTCCGAGAGGTTGACCACGCAGAGCAGACCACCGGCCCGGGCGAAGGACAGGACGCCGTCCGCGGCGGGCTGCCAGGTCAGGGGGCCGTCGCCGAATCCGGGTTCGGAGCCGCGCATCATCAGGGCCTCGCGGTACAGCGTGAGCATGGACCCGGGGTCGGTGCGCTGCCGGTCGACGGCGTAGCGGTCCCAGTCCTCCGGTTGCGGCAGCCACGGCTGCGACGAGGCGCCGAAGCCGTACGACGGTGCCTCGGCCTCCCAGGGCAGCGGTACACGGCAGCCGTCGCGGCCCGGGTCGAGGCCGCCGGAGCGGAAGTGCATGGGGTCCTGGATACGGGCCGGCGGTATGTCGGCCTCGGGCAGGCCCAGTTCCTCGCCCTGGTAGAGGTAGACGGACCCCGGCAGGGCGAGGGTGAGCAGGGCGGCGGCGCGGGCGCGCCGGGTGCCGAGGGTGAGGTCGGTGGGGGTGCCGAACCGCTTCTTGGCGAAGTCGAAGCCGGTGTCCTCGCGCCCGTAGCGGGTGACGGTGCGGGTGACGTCGTGGTTGCACAGGACCCAGGTCGCCGGGGCACCGACGGGGGCGTGCTCGGCGAGGGTCGCGTCGATGGTGGCGCGCAGCCGCTCCGCCTCCCAGGGGCAGGTGAGGAAGTTGAAGTTGAAGGCGGTGTGGAGTTCGTCGGGGCGCAGATAGCGGGCGAAGCGTTCCGCGTCGGGCAGCCAGACCTCGCCGACGAAGACGGCGCCGTACTCGTCGGCGATCGCCCGCCAGGACCGGTAGACGACGTGCAGGTCGTCCTGGTCGATGTAGGGGTGGGGGTCGACGCCCTCCACGAAGTCGGCGAGCGCGGGGTCCTTCACGAGCAGGGCGGCGGAGTCGATCCGTACTCCCGCGACACCGCGCTCGAACCAGAAGCGGAGCACCTCCTCGTGTTCCCTGCGCACGTCCGGGTGGGCCCAGTTGAGGTCGGGCTGCTCGGGGGTGAACAGGTGCAGGTACCAGTCGCCGTCGGGGACCCGGGTCCAGGTGGTGCCGGAGAACTGGGAGGGCCAGTCGTTGGGCGGGAGTTCGCCGCTCCGTCCGCGTCCGGGACGGAAGTGGAAGCGCTCCCGCTCGGCACTGCCGGGTCCGGCCGCGAGCGCCTCCTGGAACCAGGTGTGCTGGTCGGACACGTGGTTGGGGACGATGTCGATGATGACCCGGATACCGAGGGCGGCGGCCTCGGCGATGAGCTTCTCGGCCTCGTCGAGGGTGCCGAAGGCCGGGTCGATGGCGCGGTAGTCGGCGACGTCGTAACCGCCGTCGACCATCGGGGAGGCGTACCAGGGCGTGAACCAGACGGCGTCGATGCCGAGTTCGGCGAGATACGGCAGTCTCGCCCGGACGCCCGCGAGGTCCCCGGTACCGTCGCCGTCGCCGTCGGCGAAGCTGCGGGGGTACACCTGGTAGATGACGGCGTCACGCCACCAGGCGTCGGTGCGGGGCGAGTGAGGGGCTGCCACGGGGCATGTCCTTTCGGGCAGGGTGGATCTTCGCCGCCGACCCGGACAGCGGGGCGTCGGACAGGCCGGCGGCGAAGGCTGGGGAGGAACGGTGGGCCGGGCGTGCGGGCGTCAGCCCTTGAGGCCGCCGGCGGTCAGACCGCTCATGATGTTGCGCTGGAAGACCAGGAAGATCAGCAGGGTGGGCAGGGAGGCGATGGTCAGCGCGGCGATGAGCACGTTCACCGGGACGCCGTTGGACAGCGAGTAGATGCCGACGTTGAGCGTCTGCTTCGCGGGGTCGGGCAGGGTGAGCATCGGCCAGAGGAAGTCCTTCCAGACGCCGACGACCGCGAAGATCGACACCACGCCGAGGATGGGCCGGGAGATCGGCAGCACGATCGACCACAGGGTGCGCATCGGGGACGCCCCGTCCATCGCCGCGGCGTCGAGGAGCTCCTTCGGGATGGAGTCGAAGAACCTCTTCAGCAGGAAGATGTTGAAGGCGTTGGTGACGGACGGCAGCCAGATCGCCCACGGCGTGTTCAGCAGGTTCCGTTCGACGATCGGCACGTCCAGGACGGTCAGGTACTGCGGGACGACGAGCACGGTCGCCGGGATCATCAGGGTGGCGAGCATCATCCCGAGGATCGCCTTGCCCAGCACCGGGCGCAGTTTGGACAGCGAGTACGCGGCCGCCACGTCGAGGACCAGTTGGAAGGCGAGCGCGCCGAACGCGTAGTAGAGGGTGTTGAAGAGCAGGGAGGACAGGTCCATGACCTCCCAGGCGCGGCTGTAGTTCTCCGGGGTGAAGCTCCCCGGCACCAGCGTCGGGGGTGTCCGGATGACTTCCTGGGCGTCCTTGAAACCGCTGGAGACGAGCCAGTACAGCGGTCCGAGGAAGACCAGGGTGAAGCCGCCGACGACCACGGTGAAGACGGTCCAGTAGACGGCCTTGGCACGGGGCTTGGCGCGCTGGGCCGGCGAGATGAGCGTACGCGTGGACATGATGTCTCTCTCTGTCTCTCTCCTGGCCTACTCGTCCTCGGCGCGGCTGAGCTTCACGTACGCCGCCGAGAACCCGGCGAGCAGCACGAGCAGGAGCAGACCGAGCGCGGCCGCGGCGCCGTAGTTGTTGAAGTTGAAGGCGTACTGGTAGATGAGGTAGACGACGGTGGTCGTGGACCCCTCCGGGCCGGCGCCGCCGGTGAGCAGGAACGGCTCGACGAAGACCTGCATCGTCGCGATGACCTGCATCAGCAGCATCAGGGAGAGGATCAGACGCGTCTGCGGGATGGTGACGTGCCAGATCTTGCGGAACAGTCCCGCGCCGTCGAGCTCGGCCGCCTCGTACAGCTCGCCGGGAATGCCCTGCAGGGCGGCGAGGTAGATGAGCGCGGCGCCGCCCATGTTCATCCAGGTCGAGGCGATGACGACGGAGAGCATGGACAGGTCCGGGTCCTGGAGCCACTGCTGCTGGGGCAGGTGCAGGAAGCTCAGCAGCTCGTTCAGGAGCCCGTATCCGGGGTCGTAGAGGTACTTGAAGAGCAGGACGGAGGCGACCGGCGGGAGCATCACCGGCAGGTAGACCAGCAGCCGGAGGTATCCCTGTCCGTGCTGGAACTCGTTGATGACGACCGCCACGACGAACGGGACCGCGAAGCCGAGGACCAGTGCGAGCACGGTGAACAGGAGCGTGTTGCGCCAGGCCTGCCAGAAGGCCGGGTCGTTGAAGACGGTGGTGAGGTTCTCCAGTCCGACCCAGGTCGTCTGCCCGCTCTCGGTCTTCTGGAAGGCCAGGAGGAACTCCCTGACCATGGGATACCAGGAGAACACCGCGAAGCAGACGACGGCTCCGACGAGGAAGCCGTGTGCTGTGAGATTGCGCCGCAGGCTCTTGGCGAACCGGCCACCGGGCGGTACGGGGCCCGTCGCGCGCGGCGTGGAGTGGCGGGGAGGTCCCGCCTTGCTCGGGGTCAGGCTGGGGGCCGACATCGTCGCTCCTCGGTACTGAACGTGCCTGTCTGCTGCCGGAGGGCTGCCGCCGGGCGGGCGGCCCGGTGGGCCGGCCCGCCCGGTCAGGTCACTGGTTGGCCAGGACCTGGTTGACCTGCGCCTCGGCGGTGGAAAGGAGCTTGTCGACGTCGGCGTCCTTGTTGGTGAGGATGCCGGACATCACGTTGTCGAGGACCTTGTAGATCTCCTGCGCCTTGGGCGGCTCGGCCTTGCCGGCGACGGGGTTGTCCATGAACGTCTTGAAGTTGGCGACCGGCATGGTGGCGTGCTCGGCGCGCGCGGCGTCGTCCTTGGCCTTGGACTCGTTCAGCCAGAAGTTGGGCTGCGGGACACCGACGGGCAGACCGTCCGCCTTGGCGCGCGCCCAGTCGAACTGGCCCTTGCCGACGGTGAGGTTCTTGAAGTTGAGCCAGGCGACGGCGGCCTTGATCTTGTCGGCCGAGATGCCCTGCTTGATCATGTAGTTGTTGCCGCCGGCCAGGGTGTTCTTGCCGCCGGGTATCGGGCCCATGCCGAAGTTCTCGTACTTCGCGCCGAGTTGCTGGACCATGTACGCGATGTCGTCGGGGGCGGCGAGGAACATGCCGAGCTTGTCGGTCGCGATCTGCTTCTGGAGGTCGCCCCACTTCAGCAGCTGGGTCTTGCCCATGCTGTCGTCCTCCCACCGCATGGCGTGGAGGTTCTCGGCGACCTGCTTGCCCAGTTCGTTGTTGAAGGCGGCCTTCTTGCCGCTCGCGTCCACGATGTCACCGCCGAGGCTGTACATCTGCGCGGTGAAGTGCCATCCGCCGGTGTTGCCCGCGCTGTACTCGCCGAAGCCGGCCGTGCCGTTGCCGAGGCCGGCGATCTTCTTGGCCGCGGCACGCACCTCCTCCCAGGTGCGCGGCGGGCTGTCGGGGTCGAGGCCGGCCTGCTCGAAGAGCTTGCGGTTGATCAGCAGACCCATCGTGTAGTTGCTGGTGGGCAGGCCGTAGAGCTTGTTCTCGTGCTTGAGCGAGCCGAGGACGTTGGGGTCGATGTCCTTCAGCGCCGGCACGGACTTGTCGTTGACGTACGCGGTGATGTCGGCGGCGCCGTCGTTGTCGAGCACCTGCGCCAGGTCGGTGAAGTAGGTGTAGAACACGTCCGGCTGCGACTTGGCCTTGAGCATGGCCGTGAAGCGCGGCGGCTCGAGACACTGGCCGGGGGTGGAGCGGCCCTCGATGGTGACGTTCGGGTAGGTCTTGTTGAACTCGGCGACGTCCTCCTTCCACTCCTTGAGTTCCGCCGCCTTCGCCGCCGGAGGCATGCAGTCGATGGTGATGGTGACCTTCGTCTTCGGGTCCAGCGGGGCGGACGGATCGGACGCGCCGCTCCCCTCGGACGTGCCGTCGTTGTCGTCGCTGCTGCTCGTGCCGCAGGCGGCGAGCGCGGTCAGCGTGAGGGCGGAGACGAGGGCGACCGCGCCGGCGCGGCGGGTACGGCGGAACCGGGCACTTCTCATGGTGGACCCCTTCGGGCATGAACGTGGAGGTCGCCCCACCACCGGACGGCTGATGCGTTGTGGGGCGGGCCACACTCAACCACCCCCGACAAGTGAACGCAAGATATCGCGCCGTTTTCGTAATTGCTCGACAAAGGAGTGTCAGAGGGGGCCGCGGATCACTCTGATCAGTGCATGGAGCCCCGCAAGGTCCGCACCGGCCCAGGACTGACGGCGGGGAGGACATTCCGGTGCGCGGTCCGCACGGGGGCGCGGCGCGTTGTCGGTCTTTTGCGCGGGATCCGTCGGCGGCGTGACGGCGTGGGGCTCAGGCACGGCACGCGTCCGTCCGCACCGCTTTCAGCGCGGCCCGTCGGCCTTCGCCCCGTCGGCCTTCTTGCGCGCCCGGTAGGCCGCAACGTTCTTCCGGTTGCCGCAGACCTCGTAGGAGTGCCACCGCTGGGTGCGGCTGCGGGTCGTGTCGTAGAAGGCGTGCCCGCAGCGTTCGTTGGCGCAAACGCGCAGCCGGGACCAGGTGCCGGCGTCCACGAGTTCCGCCACCGCCAGGGTGATCGCGCCGAGCACGGGGTCACCGGCGACCTGGCGCGTCCGCACCCTTCCGGGCGCCGAGAACTCGTGCCGCAACGCGACCGAGGCGGCATGGTCGGAGAGGTCCGCCCAGCCGTCCGCCGCTTCGGCGGCGTCCCGCGCCGTGACCAGGCGCAGGAGGATCTCGCGCAGCGCGCGGATCCCGGCGAGGCGTTCCGGTGACGGCGGACCGGCGTCGGGCCCGGCGAACGGACTCAGAACGCCGCTCGCCGTAGCGGGATCCTCCAGCGCCTCCGGAAAGAGGTGGGCGGTGCTGTGCGGCCGTGAATTCAGCAGGTCCACGATCGCCGCGGCCGTGGCGGGGACCTCCCGCGCGGCCTCCGATCCTCGGGTTCCGGTCACCTGGCCACCGTAGTGCACAGGGTCTACTCCAAGAAGGGGATTACATCGGCGGTCGCGCGTGTTGGCGCGTAAGCAACAACAGACATTTGACCCTTACGCTCCCCACGACCTCCCCGAGGAGAGACCTCGTGCACCCCAAGCTCCCGGCGAGGCGGATACCGCGCACGGCCGGCTTCTGGCTGCTGGCCGTCACCCTGCTGGCAGTGCTGGCCGCGTCCGCCGCCCCTTCTCCGCTCTACGTGGTCTACCAGGCCCGATGGGGCTTCTCACCGACGGTGCTGACCGCGATCTTCGCGATCTACGTCGTGGCCCTGCTGGTGGCGCTGCTCACCGTCGGCGAGCTCTCCGACCATGTCGGCAGGCGGCCCGTACTGGCCGCCGCGCTGGTCGTGGAGGCCGCCTCCATGGTCGTGTTCCTCACCGCCGACGGAGTCGGTCCGCTGCTGGTCGCCCGGACCCTGCAAGGCCTCGCGACCGGCGCGGCGACCGGTGCCCTCAGTGCCGGGCTGCTGGATCTCCAGCCCTCGCCCGGCTCTTCGCTCGGCCCGCTGCTGAACAGCGTCGCTCCCGCCTCCGGCCTGGCCGCCGGAGCGCTGGGCACCGGGCTGCTGGTGCAGTACGCCCCGGCTCCGACCACCCTGGTCTTCGCGCTGTTCACCGTGCTCTTCGTGCTGCTCGCCGCGGCGATGCTGCTGCTGCCCGAGCCGGTCACACCGCGCCGGGGAGCCTGGGCCTCGCTGCGGCCGCGGGTGTCCGTGCCCGCAGCGGCCCGGACGACGTTCCTGGCCGCGGCGCCCGCCCTGATCGCCACCTGGGCGCTGGGCGGCCTCTATCTCGCGCTCGGCCCCTCGCTGGCCGCGGAGGGCCTGCACATCGGGAACCGGCTGATCGGCGGTCTGGTGGTGACGACGCTCTTCGGCGCGGGAGCGGCGGCCTCCCTGCTGGTCCACACCAGGACGCCGCACCGGGTGATCGCCGTCGGCTCCGTGGCCCTCGCGGCCGGCACCGGCCTGACCCTGCTCGCCCTCGCCGCGTCCTCGGCGCCGTTGTTCTTCCTCGCGACGGCCCTCGCCGGCGCCGGTTTCGGCAGCACCTTCCTGAGCGCCTTCCGCTCACTCGCGGCGCTGGCGGGCCCCGGCGACCGGGCGAAGCTGATCGCCTCCGTCTACGTCGTCAGCTATCTGGCCCTCAGCGTCCCCGCCGTCCTCGCGGGGCTCGCCGTGCCGTCGCTCGGCCTGGACACGACGACGACGATCTACGGTGCCGGGGTCGTCGTGCTGGCCCTGGTGGCCGCCGTGTCCATGACGGTCGTCCGCAAGGCCCCCGCCACACCGTTGGTGCTGGTGGCCTCCTCGGCGGACCGGGACGTCGTGTCCCGGCCCGGGACCTGCGGTGCGCGGTCCGGCGGCTGAGTCCCGGGCGGGTCACCGCATCCCTGGACGGGCGGCGCGGCCGCGCAGTGGTACGCCACTGCGCGGCCGTTTCGCTGCCGCCGCCTCGGACGGGAACGTATGACGGCCAAAGGCTCCGGCGCGTGAGGTCTCCTGTCAACCCTCCGGAACCGCCCTGCCCCCACTTTCTATTAAATTAGGAATTAATGTTGACAGGGTGGCGACCGCACGCCACAGTCTTCGCCGTGACGCCGACGGCCCCTCCCCAGCGCGGCCCGCGTCATGTGCCCGCACCTTCAACCCAGTTCAAATAAATTAGTAATTATTCTTGACGTGGCGGGAGTGCCACGCGAACCTGGATCCGCGCGAGGGGGGCCCTCCCACCCCTGACGGCTGCGGCCCAACCCGCGCGGATCCGCAAGGAGTTCTCCATGACCAACCACCAGACCAGCCGGCGCCGGTTCCTCGCCGGGCTCGGCGCCGCCGGGACGACGGCGCTGCTCAGCGGCTGTGTCACCTCCACCCCCTCCGGCAAGAGCTCCTCCGGCGGCGCGGTGACCCTGCAGTCCAACCTCTCGGCGCCGCAGGCCAAGGCCGCGATGGAGGACCTCGTCGCCGCGTACGGCAAGAAGGGGTCCGGGAGCGCCACCCTCAACACCGTCGCCGCGGAGACCTTCCGCACCCAGCTGCCGACGTACCTCACCTCCGCCAACCCGCCGGACGTGTACACCTGGTACCCCGGCTCGGTCGCGGAAGCGTACGCCAAGAAGGACCTCCTGCTGGACCTCGGCGAGGTCTGGGAGTCGCCGGACCTCAAGAAGTACTCCAAGGCCCTGAACAGCCTGTGCACGGCGAGCTCCGGCAAGAAGGTCTTCGTGCCCACCACGTACTACTGGTGGGGCATGTTCTACCGGAAGTCCCACTTCGCCAAGTGGGGCGTGAGCGAGCCGCAGACCTGGGACGACTTCCTCGACCTGTGCGACAAGCTCAAGAGCAAGGGCATCGACCCCATCGGGCTCGGCGCGGGCGGCAACACGCCCTGGGTCGCCTCGGCCTGGTTCGACTACCTGAACATCCGGATCAACGGGGCCGACTACCACCGCAAGCTGCTCGCCGGTGAGCACCGCTTCGACGACCCCGAGGTCCGCAAGGTCTTCGACCGCTGGACCGAGGTGCACCCGTACTTCGATCCGAACGGCACCGCCGTCGCCTTCCAGGACGCCACGACCTCGCTGCTCAACGGCCGTACCGGCATGATGCTGATCGGCACCTTCTTCGCCGACGCCGCGCCCAAGGAAGCCCTCGACGACATCGACTTCTTCCGGTTCCCGGTCATCGACCCGAAGGTCCCGCTGGCCGAGGAGGCCCCGACCGACGGCTACTTCGCCAGCGCCCGCACCGGCCGCGGCGACCAGGTCGTCGACCTGCTGCGCTACCTCGCCACGGCCGAGGCCCAGGAGATATACATCAAGGGGTCCTCCGGCACCGCCCTGCCGTGCCACCCGGACGCGAAGGACGCCGGCACCGACCTGGTGAAGAAGGGCCGCGCCCACGTGGCGGAGGCCAGCGAGATCACCCAGTTCTTCAACCGGGACTCCAGCGACGCCCTCCAGCCGAGCGCCGACACCGCGCTGACCAAGTTCCTGGCACAGCCCAAGTCCGTCGGCGGCATCCTGACCGACTGGCAGCGCGACGCCGAGAAGATCTGGCGGGGCTGACGTGGCCGTCCTGACCGCCCCGGAACGCAAGGCCCCGTCCCGGCAGCCGCACCGTGCCGGACGGGGCCGGGGCCCCAGCCGTACCCCCGCCCTGGTGCTCGTGTTCGTCCTCGTCCCGCTGCTGGCGGAGGCGCTGTGGGTGTTCTGGCCGGCCCTCCAGGGCTTCTACCTCTCCCTCACCCGCTGGGACGGCGTCTCGACCCCGCAGTTCGTCGGACTGGACAACTTCCGCGAGATGGCCGGCGACGAGATCTTCCTCGGCGCGGCCGGCAACACGGTGCTGTGGCTGGTGCTGTTCGGCGGCCTGTCCGCGCTGCTCGGCCTGGCCACCGCGATGCTGCTCCAGCAGGAGCGGCGCGGGGTCGGCTTCTACCGCGCCGCCCTGTTCCTGCCCGTCGTGTTCTCCCTGGTCGCCACCGCCCTGGTGTGGCAGGCGATCTACCAGCCCGACGGCGTCCTCAACCAGCTCCTGGAATCCGTCGGACTCGGCAACCTGCGCCACGCCTGGCTCGCCGACCAGGACACGGCGCTGTACGCGGTGATCGTCCCCGCGCTGTGGCGGCAGATCGGCTACGTCATGGTCCTGTACCTGGCGGGCCTCAAGGGCATCGACCCGGCACTCTACGAGGCTGCCAAGGTCGACGGCGCCTCGGCGTGGCAGCGCTTCCGCCACGTCACCCTGCCGCAGCTGCGCGGTGTCAACGCCGTCGTCCTGTCCGTCATCATCATCGACTCACTGCGTTCCTTCGACGTCGTGTGGGCACTGACCCGCGGCGGCCCCTACCACTCGTCCGAGTTGCTGAGCACGTACATGTACTCGACCGCCTTCCAGTCCCTGCGCCTGGGCTACGGCTCCGCCCTGGCCGTCGTCATCTTCGTGCTGGCCTTCGGCGTCATCTGCTCCTACCTCGTCCGTGCGTTCCGGGAGGCCGACTGATGGCCCTCAACTCCGCGGCGCTGCGCCGCAAACGAGCCTCGACCGCGGCATTCCACCTGGGCGCCGGGTCACTGGCGGTGCTGTGGCTGCTGCCCATCGCGCTCGTCCTGGTCACCAGCCTGCGCTCCTTCGACGACATCGCCGCGCACGGCCTGGGCAGTTGGCCGCGCTCCTTCACCCTGGCGAACTACGGCCAGGCCTGGGCCGACGGCGGACAGCAGCAGGCCCTGATCAACAGCCTGGTCGTGACCGTTCCGTGCGTGCTCGTGACGCTGGCCCTGGCGGCGATGGCCGCGTTCGGTCTCAGCCGCTACGAGATGCCCTTCCGGCGCACCCTGTTGCTGCTGATGCTCGGCGGCAACCTGCTCCCCCCGCAGATCCTGCTCATCCCGGTATCCAAGCTCAGCGAGATCATGGGCGTCTACGACACCCTGCCCGCCCTCATCGGGGTGCAGATCGGTTTCGGCGTCGGCTTCTACGTCTTCGTCCTGTACGGCTTCATGCGTGCCATACCGCCCGAGATCCAGCAGGCGGCGGTCGTCGACGGCGCCGGGCCCTGGCAGATCTTCTGGCGCATCATCCTGCCCCTGGCGCGCCCCGCGCTCGCCGCGCTGAGCGCCCTGTCGTTCACCTGGATCTTCAACGACCTGCTGTGGGCCATCACCGTGCTGCGCAGCGACACCAAGATGCCGATCACGGCGGCGCTGATCGGACTCCAGGGACAGTACGTCTCGATGTGGAACGTGATCGCCGCCGGTTCGGTCATCGCGGCCGCGCCCACCGTGGCCGTGTTCCTGAAGTTCCAGCGGCACTTCGTGGCCGGCCTCAATCTCGGAGCGGTGAAGTGACATCCCCTCGACGCTGGACCCTGCGCACCCGGCACACCAGCTACACGGTCCGCCTCTCCCCCGACGGCCCGTGGGCCGAACTCGACGCCTGGGGCCCGCTCGGCGTCGAGGACGGACCCTCGGCCCTCGACTGGTCGCACCGCACGCACTTCATCACACCCGCGGACGCCGCCCCCGCCGAGTACGTCCCGCACGGCCTGCGCCCGTTCACCGGCGCCGACCTGGTGGCGTCACGACCGGGCGGCGAACGCGGCGTGTGGTGGGAGTTCGCGTCGGCGCAGGAGGGCGAGGGGACGCTGCGTCTCGCCTTCACCGACGACGTCCTCGGGCTGCGCACGGTGCTGTGCTACGAGACCGTGCCCGAAACGGACGTCGTCCTGCGCTGGACCGAGCTGACCTGCACCGGTGACGAGGAACTGCGCCTGGAGCGCATCGACTCGGCGGGGGTGAACATCCCCGTCAGCGGCACGGCACGGCTGACGTATCTCACCGGCCAGTGGTCCCAGGAGTTCCAGCGCACCCAACTCGACCTGCCCAGGGGCACCTTCACCATGGGCAGCGTCCAGGCTGCCCCCGGGCACGCCTACGCGCCCTGGCTCGCGGTGCAGGACGGGACGTCGCAGGCGGCCTACGGCATCGCCCTCGAATGGCCGGGCAACTGGCACATGAGCGCGCAGGCCGAGCCGGGCGGCGCCGTCCGGCTCCGTGCCGGGCGGGTCCCGCACGAGGGCGCCGTGTTCCTGGCGCCCGGCGAGACCCTTGCCACCCCCCGGCTGGCCTGCGCCTTCAGCTCCGGCGGACTCGACGGACTGGCCCGTGTCTGGCACCGCTACGAACGTCACCTCACCGGTGAACGCCTCGACCGTCCCCGCAAGGTCCTCTACAACTCCTGGGAGGCGACCGGGTTCGACGTCGACGCGGCGGGCCAGCTGGAGCTGGCCGAGGTCGCCGCCGACATCGGCGCCGAGCTGTTCGTCGTGGACGACGGCTGGTTCACCGGCCGCGCCGACGACACCGGCGGCCTCGGCGACTGGTACCCGGACCCGGCCGCCTTCCCGCAGGGCTTCGGACGGTTCGTCGAGGACGTCCGGGCGCTGGGACTGGACTTCGGGCTGTGGGTCGAACCCGAGGCGATCAGCCCGGCCAGCGAGCTGTACGCCGCACATCCCGAGTGGGTGTACCGGATCGACGGCCGCCCGGCCCGTCTGGTCCGCAACCAGCTCCTGCTCGACCTCGGGCGCGCGGACGTCCAGGACTTCGTGATCGCGACGCTCGACCGGCTGCTCACCGAGCATCCCGTCAGCTACCTCAAGTGGGACATGAACCGGCCGCCCACCGAACGCGGGCGTCCCGGCGGTGGCCCCGCCGACCATCTGGACCTGGACGCCCAGCACGTCGCGGGATATCTCCGTGTACTGGACCATCTGCGCGCCGCCCACCCCGACGTCACCGTCGAGGGCTGCGCCGGCGGCGGTGGCCGCGTCGAGCACGCGACGATCGCGCGCACCGACGTCGTGTGGCCGAGCGACAACACCGCCCCGCTGGACCGGCTGGCCATCCAGCACGGCTTCCTGCACGCCCACGCTCCGCATGTCATGAGCTCCTGGGTCACCGACGCGCCCGGCGTGTTCGACCCGCGTCCGCGCAGCCTCGCCTTCCGCTTCGTCAACGCCATGTGCGGAGTGCTCGGCATCGGCGCCGACCTGCGCGCCTGGACGCCGCAGCAGCGCGCCGAGGCCGCCCACTGGATCGCCCGGTACAAGGACGTACGCGACGTCGTCCACCGCGGTGACGTGCACCTCCTGGGCGGCCCCGCGGACCCGACCTGCGGGGTGCAGTACGACGATCCCGGGACGGGGCGCACGGTCGTCGCCGCGCTCAGCACCGGGCGGCTGGACGGCGCGCCCCTGGTGCCCGGCCGGCCCTCCCGGCTCCGGCTGCGCGCACTCGAACCGCGGGCCCGCTACCGGGACGCAGCCTCGGACCGGACGTACAGCGGGGCTCATCTGCTGCATTACGGGCTGCCGTTCGCGTGGAGCGCCGATCACGACGCCGAGCTCGTGGTGCTGACCCGGCTGTGAGCCCGTACGACATATGTTCTCAGGACGGCCCGACCAGCCGTCCCGCGCACGCGAAGGAGTTCAGCCCCATGACGGAGCAGCCCGCACCACGGCCCGGTGCCCGCTTCACCGGCCGTACCGCCGTGATCACCGGGGCCTCCTCCGGGATCGGGGCCGCCACCGCCGAACGCCTCGCCGAGGAGGGCGCGGCGGTCGTGCTCGCCGACATCGCCGAGGAGCGGGGCGAGGCCGTCGCCGAGCGGATCGCCAAGGAGGGCGGCCGGGCCCGGTTCGTGGCGGCCGACGTCTCCGCGGAGGACGACTGGACACGGATAGCGGCCGCCGCGCACGCCTTCGGTCCCGTCGACCTCCTCGTCAGCAACGCCTACACCGTCGAGGTGACGCCGGCGCACGCCCTGTCCCTCGCCTCCTGGCAGCGGCAACTGTCCGTCAACCTCACGGGGAGCTTCCTCGGTGTCCGGGCGATGCTGCCCGACCTGCGCGAGCGCGGGGGTGCCGTGGTGCTGACCTCGTCGGTCCACGCCCACCGGGGCATCCCCGGTCATCCCGCCTACGCGGCCACCAAGGGCGCCCTGCTGTCCCTGTGCGGCCAACTGGCCGTCGAGTACGGGCCGCAGGTGCGGGTCAACGCCGTGGTGCCGGGCCCGATCCTGACGGCGGCGTGGGACAGGGTGACGCCCGAGGACCGGGAGCGCAGCGTGGCCGAGACGGCCGCCCGCCGCTTCGGCACCCCCGAGGAGGTGGCCGCGGCCATCGCCTTCCTCGGCGCCGACGAGGCCTCGTACATCACCGGGACCTCGCTGGTGGTGGACGGCGGCTGGAGCGTCGTGAAGGCCTCCGCATGATCCGGTGCCCGCTCGCGAGCCCCGCTCACGCGCCCCTCTCAGCAGAAAGGCTGTAGACGATGACGCCCTACGCCCGCCGCGGCGTGCACGGCCAGACCGTGGAAGTGCTCGCCCGCCGCATCCTCGGCGGTGAGATCCCCGAGGGGAGCACGCTGGATCTGGTGGCGCTTCAGAGCGAGTTGGACGTGAGCCTGACGGCCCTGCGCGAGTCGCTGAAGGTGCTGGCCGCCAAGGGGATGGTCGACGCCCGCCAGCGGCGCGGTACCTTCGTGCGCGCCCGCGCCGAGTGGAACCTGCTCGACGCCGACGTGCTGCGCTGGCAGTTCGAGGGCGGCCGTACGACCGACGCCGACGCGTTGCTGCTGCGCAACCTCGCCGAGGTGCGCGCCATCATCGAACCGGCCGCGGTCCGGCTGGCCGCGGAGCGCCGCACCGATGACGATCTGGCCGCTCTGGACGGCGCGCTGGCGGCGATGGAGCAGGACGACGCCGACGCCGCCCACGCCGTCGACGCCGACCTCGCCTTCCACCGCGCCCTGCTCGCCGCCACCCACAACGAGCTGCTCGAACGCATGGAGATGGTCATCGAGTCGGGCCTCGCCCACCGCGACCGCATCGTGCACAGCTCGCCGCACGGCGAGGACCCGGTCCCGGCGCACCGCGCCGTGCTGGACGCGGTCCGCGACCGTGACCCGCGGGCCGCCGAGGCCGCGATGCGCGCGCTGCTCGACCAGGCGGGCCGCGATCTGGACCGGGTCGGCACCACCGACGAAGAGACGCACGACGAGACGGAAGGTTCCCGCCCTCAGTGAAGATCACCCGTATCGAGACCTTCCTCGTGCCGCCGCGCTGGCTGTTCTGCCGCGTCGAGACCGACGAGGGCGTGGTCGGCTGGGGCGAACCCGTCGTGGAGGGCCGCGCCGAGGTGGTCCGGGCCGCCGTCGACGTGCTGGCCGAATACCTCGTCGGGCAGGACCCGTTGCGCGTCCAGGACCACTGGCAGGTGCTCACCAAGGGCGGCTTCTACCGGGGCGGCCCCGTCCTGTCGAGCGCCGTCGCCGGACTGGACCAGGCCCTGTGGGACATCGCCGGGAAGACCTACGGTGCCCCGGTGCACGCCCTGCTGGGTGGGCCGGTGCGCGACCGGGTGCGCGTCTACACGTGGATCGGTGGCGACGAACCCGCCCAGATCGGCGAGCAGGCGGCGGCCCAGGCCGAGGCGGGCTTCACCGCGGTCAAGATGAACGCGGCCGGAGCCACGTCACCGGTCACGAGCGCCGCGGAGACCGCCGCGGTCGTGGCCCGGGTGGCCGCCGCCCGCGAGGCGCTCGGCCCGGACCGTGACGTCGCCGTCGACTTCCACGGCCGTTTCAGCGCGGCCGGAGCCCGTCGCGTGCTGACCGAACTCGCGCCCCTGCACCCCCTGTTCGCGGAGGAGCCGGTTCTCCCCGAGCAGAACCATCTGCTGCCCGGCCTGGTCGCCGCGAGCTCCATCCCGCTCGCCACCGGCGAACGGCTCTACGGGCGCGCCGAGTTCCTGCCCGTGCTCGCCGCCGGTGTCGCCGTCGCGCAGCCCGACCTGTCGCACGCCGGCGGGATCTCCGAGGTGCTGCGCATCGCCTCGCTCGCCGAGACCTACGGCGCCCAGCTCGCCCCGCACTGCCCACTCGGCCCGATAGCCCTGGCGGCCAGCCTCCAGGTCGCCTTCGTCACCCCCAACTTCCTGATCCAGGAACAGAGCCGGGGCATCCACTACAACAAGGACGCCGACCTGCTGTCCTACCTGGTCGACACGGAGCCGTTCCGCTTCGTCGACGGCCATGCCCTGCGCCACGACACCCCGGGGCTCGGCATCACCGTCGACGAGGACGCGGTACGCGCCGCCGACCGCACCGGTCACGCCTGGCGCAACCCGGTGTGGCGGCACCCCGACGGCTCCTTCGCGGAGTGGTGAGCGTGCCGCTGGAGATCGTCACCGACCTCGCGCACGGCGGCCGTTGGACGTCCCTGCGCTCGGGCGGGCGGGAGTGGCTGTGGCGGTGCCCGGCGGCGCGGCGGGAGGGTGTTTCCCCGGGGGACCCCTTCGTGGACGCGGGCGGGCTGGAGGAGTGCGTCCCCACCGTCCGCGGCACCCCCGACCACGGCGACGTCTGGTCCCGGGCCTGGACGCGCGAGGCCGGACGCGACGTCGTCCACGCCGACCGGTTCACGCTCGCCCGCACCCTGCGCGCCACCACCGACGGCGCCGAGGCCGACTACGTGCTGACGGCGGACGCCGGATTCCGCTTCGTGTGGGCGGCGCACGCCCTGCTGGACCTCTCCGAGCAGGCGAGCCTGCGCCTGCCCCACGCGGCACGGACCCGGCTGTTCCCCGAGGCGGCCGTCCTGCTGGACCGGCCGTGGCCGCGGGGTGCCGCGTGGGTCGAGGGCGACTGGCCCGCCCCGTGCGGGCTGCGCATGGACACGCTCGGCCCGGACGACGGCACCGCCGTCGGCGCCGTCGTGGACGCCACGCGGGCCTGCGTCCACGACGGCCCGGACCGGCTGTCCCTGGCCTTGGAAGCCGACGGTCAGCCGACCTCCGTCGCGCTGTGGCGCAACCTGGGCGGCTTCCCCTCCCCGAGCCCCTACCGCAGCACCGGCGTCGAGCCCATGCTCGGCCGGGTCTTCGACCTCGCCGAGGCCGGCCCCGGTGACGCCGCCCGTGTCCCCGACTCCGGTGAGGTGCGCTGGCGGCTGACGCTGAACACGCACTGCCACTGCGCCTGAACCGGCCCATGGGACATCCGTGCCCCCCTTGCGAGAAACCAGAAGGAGCCCCTCCATGGATCTTCGAGCGGCCCTGGCCGCCCACCGCCTGGTCGCGATCGTGCGCGGCTCCGACCCCGAGGCGGCGCTGCGTACCGTGCTGACCCTGGCGGAGGAGGGTGTCGAGCTGATCGAGGTCTCCTTGAGCGGCACGGACGCCCTGTCCGTCATCGAGCGGGCCGGCGCGGAACTCGGCGGCGACCTCCCCCTCGGTGCCGGCACCGTCCTCAGCGGCGACGACGCCCGTGCCGCGCACCGGGCCGGCGCACGCTGGGCCGTCACGCCGGCGGTCGGCGAAGGAGTCGGCGCCGCGTACGCGCTCGGCATGCCGGTCCTGGCGGGGGTGATGACCCCGACGGAGATCCTGGCCGCACGCACGCGGGGCGCCACGGCGCTGAAGATCTTCCCGGCCGCCCAGGCAGGCGGCCCCGCGTACCTGAAAGCCCTGCGCGCCCCGTTCCCGCACGAGCTGTTCGTGCCGGTGGGAGGCGTCGACGAGGCGGCCGCCGAGGCCTATCTGGCCGCCGGCGCGACCGCCGTCGGGGTCGGCTCGCCCCTGGTCGGCGACGCCGCCGAGGGCGGCAGCCTCACCGCGCTGCGGCAGCGCGCCCGCGCCTTCCGGGCCGTCGTGCACAAGGCGACGCCGTGAACGGGGCAGGCGATCCCTCCGTCTCCGGAGCCGGCGGCGGCCCCGAAGCCCACGCGACGACCGACACCGAGAGCCATGCGATGACCCGAGCAGATGACAGCGCCGTGCCCGAAGCCGAGGGCGGTGCCCGTGCCGCAGTCCGTGCCGTCACCGGAGCCGACGTCCTGGGGCCCGATCGGCTGGAGCTCGGGGAGGGCATCCGCTGGACGGACCGCGGGCTCGTCCTCGTCGACATCCTCGCGGGCCGTCTGCTCACCGCCTCCGGCGGAGGGGGCGAGCACTTGCAGGAGGTGACCCGGCTGCCCGTGCCGCTCGGCGCGGTGGCGCCCGTGGCGGACACCGCCGGTGTCTGGATCGCCGCCGCGGGCACCGGAATCTGCCTGCTCGACGCCTCGGGAACCACCCGCTGGCTGGCCCGGCCCGAGGCGGGCGCCGCGCCGCCCCTGCGCATGAACGACGGGGCCGCCGACCCGTCCGGGCGCTTCTGGGCGGGCAGCATGGACTACGCCGCCGCTCCGGGCCGCGGCTCGCTCCACCGGGTCGACCACGACGGCACGGTGACCCGCGTGCTCGACGGCATCACCGTGCCGAACGGACCGGCGTTCACGGCCGACGGCACCACCATGTACCTGGCGGACAGCGCGCGCGGCGTCGTCCGGCGGTACCCCGTGGACCCGGTCACCGGGGACCTCGGGACGCCCGAGACGTTCGTGACCGTCGACGACGGCAGTCCCGACGGCATGGCGGTGGACGTCGAGGGCGCCGTGTGGATCGCCGTCTGGGGCACGGGAACCGTCCGCCGGTACCGCGCGGACGGCCGTCTCGACACCACGCTCGCGCTGCCCGCACGCCAGCCCGCCGGCGTGTGTCTGCGCGAGGACGTCCTCCACGTCACGACCGCGCACGTGGGGCTGGCCGCGCCCGGCCCGTACGACGGCGCCGTGTTCGCGGTGCGGGTGGACGTGCCGGGCCGGCCGGCGGACGCCTACCGTCATCGCGGCTCGCTGCCCTCCCCCCGGGAGGCGTCGTGACGGGCGCCTGGCGGCCCGCCGACGGACCGGTCGTCTGCGTCGGGGAGACGATGGCGGCCCTGGCCCCGCCCCCCACCGAGTCCCTGGAGACCGCCGCGGACCTGCGGGTGTCGGTGGCCGGCGCGGAGTCGAACGTCGCGATGTACCTCGCCGACCTGGGCGTCCCCGTGTCCTGGCTCTCCGCGCTGGGCGACGACGCGCTGGGGCGGCGGGTCCTGGCCGCGGTCGGCGCGGCGGGCGTCGACGTCGGCGGCGTGCGCCGGGACCCGGCGCGTCCCACGGGGCTGCTGGTGAAGGACCCCGCAGGTGACCGGACCCGGGTGCACTACTACCGCGGCGGTTCCGCGGCCTCGGCCCTGGGCCCCGCCGTCCTCGACGACGAACGCGTGCGCTCCGCGTCCCTCCTCCACCTCACGGGCATCACCCCGGCGCTCTCCCCGACCTGCGCGGCCCTGGTGGAGCGGGCGCTCGCGACCGCGCCGCAGGAGCGGGCCCACTGCGTCAGCTTCGACGTCAACCACCGCCCGGCCCTGTGGCCGCCGGGAACGGCCGCCACCGCGCTGCGCGACCTGGCCGACCGCGCCGACATCGTCTTCGTCGGACTCGACGAGGCACAGCACCTGTGGGACGCCGGTCTCCGGGCGGCGGACGTACGACGGCTGCTGCCGCGTCCCCGCGTGCTCGTGGTCAAGGACGGCGGGCGGGAGGCCACCGCCTTCACCGCCGAGGGCACCTGGACGGTGCCCGCCCTGCGCACGGACGTGGTGGAGGTCGTCGGGGCCGGTGACGCGTTCGCCGCCGGGTTCCTCACCGGCCTGCTGCGCGGTCTGGGCATGGAGCGGGCGTTGCGCCTGGGCCATGTCACGGCGGCCTCCGCGCTCCGGGTGACCGGCGACCACGGCCCGCTGCCGGACGGCGCCCGGATCAGCCGGCTGCTGGCCCTGCCGGCCGCCGAGTGGACGGCGGAGGAGGCCTCCGCACGCTGACACCCCGGCTCGGTGCCGGGCCGGGGGCAGTGGCCTTCGGTGAGCTGCCCCCCGGGTGGTGGGAGTCGCCGCCGCCCCGGTCTCACCCCGCCAGGACGCGGGTGCCCGGGGCGCAGCTCTGCTTCAGTTCCTCGAAGGCGGCGGGCGCAAGTCTTCGGGCGGCGCCGCGCCGGCCGTGGTCCAGCAGGGCGGCCGCGTCGCGCAGCCACCGCGGGTGGGGGGCCACGCCGATGAAGGCGGCCAGCCGGGTCAGTTCCGCCGCGGGATCGTCCAGGAGGTGCTCGTAAGTGAGCGTGGTGCCCCGGTCGGACGGCAGTCGGTCCAGGAACTCGGCACCCTCCGTGACGAGTTGGGACCACAGGGCGCCGAACGTCCGCAAGGGGATGTCCCGGTCGCGGACGAGAGCGGGATCGAAGCGGTCACCGAGGAGCGGGGAGAGGTCCGCCGGCAGCGCCCGCACCTGCGCGTCGGTGAGGTCGGCGAGACTGCCGGCGCCGGCGCGTGCCTTGATCTCGCGCAGCAAGGAGATGACCCGGTATCCGGGGTGACGGCTCATGGACAGCGCGCAGTCCGGCCCGTCCCTGAACAGATGCACGAAGCGCGCCTCGGGGAACGCCTCGCGGAGCATGGGCGCCCAGCCCGTGGAGTAACCGGAGCGCTCCACCACGGCCGTTCGCCCGAAGCGCGTGCAGAGCAGCCCGAACAGCGCGCGATGGTGCTCGGCGGGCGTGCGGGCGGGCCCGGCGGCGACCGCCGCGGCCAACTGGCCGAGCAGTCCGTCCGGGTCGTCGGTGAGGTGGGGCAGCACCATCAGCATGAGCGCGGGGACACCATCACTGTCCGCGGCGGGTCCGCCGGGAGGGCCGGTGTGGAGGAACTCGGGCAGGGGGAGGCCGCTGCGGATCATCCGCTCGAAGTGCGGGGCGGGCCGGGCCAGCGTCTGCCAGAACTCCTCGCCCGTCACCTTCCCTTCGGGGAACGAGGCATCCCCCACGGACGCCATGTACTCGTTGAGGCTGAGCACGTCGGGGTGGGCGTTGAGGATGCGCGACAGCGCGGTCGAGCCGCTGCGCCCGGTGCCGATGACGAAGGTCAGTGAACGCATGGTCCCCTTCCGCGACAAGTCGCCCTGCGGTGCCCGCTCACCGTATGCGACGGGGGCGTCACCCGGCGCCTGCTCGCGCTCGCCGGGGGCACCAGCTGCTCCGGACATTCGCGATTCCGGAAATCAGTGTGTAAGTCTTGTTCGGGTAGGTTTCGCGGTCGAGTGCCGGTCGTGAGGTGATCGTGGACATAGCCGTCATCGGGGCAGGAGCCTCAGCCGTGTGCCTGCTGGACACCCTCGCGAGGAACGAGGCGGTACCGCCCGGCGGACTTCTCGTGTTCGAGCCCTCGCCGCACTTGTGGCGAGGCCGTCCGTACCGGCCGGACGCCGACGCGGTGCTGGTGAACCTTCCTCCTCTCGCCATGTCGGCGCGTCACGGCGACGACGCGCACTTCCTGCGCTGGCTGAACTCCGGCCGCCACCCCCTGGACCGCTACCAGGACGAACTGCTCGGGGTTCCGATGCCACCGCGCGCCGTCTTCGGCGACTACCTGGTGGAGACGGCGCAGAGCGCCCTTTCGGTGCTGCGGGGGCGCGGCTGGAGGGTCGACACCGTGCGGGAACGGGTGGCGGGCGCGACGCCGGGCGACCGGCTCGTGCTGCGCGACGCGTCGGGCGCGGAGCACATCGTCGACCGCGCGGTCCTCTGCGTGGGGACCGGCACGCCACGGGACCTCTACGGACTGTCCGGAGCGCCCGGCTTCGTCGACGACCCGTACATCCTGGCGGACACGCTGCGCGACCTGGATCCGGACGGGGACGTCGCGGTCATCGGGAGCGGCCTGACGGCGGTGGACGTGGTCGCGGCGCTGGCGGAGCGGGGGCACCGCGGTCACATCGGTCTCCTGTCCCGGCACGGCGTGCTCCCCGCGGTCCAGCAACGGCAGCTCCGCTTCGAACCGGTGCAGGTCACGCAGGACCGGTTGCTCGCCCTCGCCGACGAGAAGGGGCCGCTCACGCTGAGCGACCTGGTGCCGCTTCTCGCCGCGGAACTCGCGCTGTCGCGCGAGGACCTGCCGGCCCTTCGCGCGGAGCTCATGACGGCCACCACCGAGGCACCCGCGGAGCGCCTGGGACGTCAGCTCAAGGACGTCGACGCCCCGCAACGGGCCCGGCGGCTGCTGGTGTTCCTCGTCCGCTCGCTCGGGCCGTTGATCATGGGCCTGCTGTCCGAGGACGACGTACGGCTCGTCAAGGGGAAACACTTCCGCACGGTGTCGAGCATCTGTGCCCCGATGCCGCCGGTCAACGCCGGTCTGCTGCTGACCTCCACGACAGCGGCCGGCTGAGCTTCGTCGGCGGACTCGAGCGCATCACCCGCGGCCCGCGAGCCGGATTCACGGTGCACGCCCAAGGCGCGCCGTTCGCCGTGGACGCCGTCGTGAACGCCGTCAATGCGCCCCCGCACGCCACCCCCGACGCCGCCGCGGCGCTGCTGCGCGAGCTGGCCGACGCGCGGTGCGCCGAACTCTCGGCCCAGGACGGTCTGATGACGGAACGCGGCACCGGCAGGCTCACCGTCGCAGGCCATGCCCGCAGCGATCTGCTCGCGCTGGGCGACCTCGCCGCCGTCAACCTCTTCATCACGTCGTCGATCTCCGGTCTGGTCGCCCAGACCCCCGGGATCGTGGACGCCCTGCTCGCCCCCTCGTAGCCGCGGCGCCCCGGACGTCCGGGTCAGGCGGGCACGTCGAGCCCGTTGAGGAAGGCGGTCAGGACGCGGCGCAGGCGGGCTTCCACATCGAGGACGGCGTGTCCGAGCCAAGGGTCGCTCTCGTAGAGCTCGCGCAGATGGGGGCCGGGGGTGGCCATCTGGAACAGGGCCCCGGCCATGCTGGTCGCCGTGGCGACCAGGTCGATGGTCTGCAGCTCGGTCAGTCCGAGCAGGCGCCGCAGCTCGCCGTCGATCAGCCTTATCTCGCCGTGCGTGACGAGTTTGAAGGCGCGGACCGACTCCAGCGACACGTTGCGTTCCAGGTTCATGGGTGCCTGGGCGAGCAGGTCGCAGTACAGGGGGCGGGCGGTCAGCGTGGCCGCGACCTCCCCGGCGACCTCCGCGGCCGTGGCGTGCGCCCGCCCCTGGAGGCGGCCGCGCAGGTCCGCGGACCACTGCCGCCACCCCTCCGCGGTGAGCCGGAGGAAGATCTGCTCCCTCGTCTCGAAGTACCGCAGCAGGGCCGACTTGTGCATCCCGACGGCGGCGGCGATGTCGGTGAGGGTCACGTCCCGGATTCCGCGCAGCTCGCCCAGTGAACGGGCCGCGTCCAGGATCGCGTCCTCCCGCGCCTGCTTGGCCTGGGCACTGCGCGCGCGCTGGAAGGCAGGCGTAGTCATGCGAGACATCATAGGAACACTTACGGCAACGGTGTTGCGTTATTACGAGAACAGTGTTGCACTAAGAGCATGAGTCAACAGGTCTGGTTCATCACCGGTTCGTCCCGCGGCCTCGGCCGCGCCCTCGTCACCGCCGCTCTGGAGGCCGGCGACCGCGTCGTCGCCACCGCCCGGCGCCCCGAAGCCCTCGCCGAGGCGTTCAAGGAGTACGGCGACCACATCCACCCCCTGGCGCTGGACGTCACCAGCCCTCAGGCCGCACGCGAGGCCGTCGACGCGGCGCTGGCCCGCTTCGGACGCATCGACGTGCTGGTCAACAACGCCGGATACGCGAACGTGTCACCCATCGAGACATCGGACGACGACGACTTCCGCGCCCAGTTCGAGACGAACTTCTGGGGCGTCTACCACGTCACCAAGGCAGCGCTTCCCACCCTGCGCCGGCAGGGCGCCGGCACCGTCGTGCAGATCTCGTCCATCGGCGGGCGCGTCGGCGGATCACCCGGCATCGCCTCCTACCAGGCGGCCAAGTTCGCGGTCGACGGCTTCAGCCGGGTCCTCGCCACGGAGACCGCGCCGTTCGGCGTGCGCGTCATGGTCGTCGAGCCGAGCGGCTTCGCCACCGACTGGGCCGGTTCCTCCATGACGGTCCACCCGATCCCCGACGCCTACGACGAGACCGTCGGGGCGATGAACCGGCGGGTGCGGCAGAGCACGGACGGAGCGGCCGGGGACCCTCGGCGCGCCGCCGAGATCATCGTACGGACCGTCCGGCAGGGCCAGGTCCCCACGCATCTGCTGCTGGGCGCCAACGCGGCCACGATGGCGCTCGACCACTCCCGCCGCCAGCTCTCCGAGGCGCAGGAGTGGGAGAAGGTCAGCCGTTCGGCCGACTTCGCGGAGCCGTATCCCGTGCCGCTCCCGACGGACGACAGGCCGTAGTGCCCGTCCGGCGAGGCGCGTCGCACCGCACGTCCCGCCGGGTTCACTCCCCGGCGAGTGTCCGGTGCGGCGCGCGCCGGTAGGTGTCGCGGTAGAGCGAGGCGAAGCGGCCCGGGTGGTGGAAGCCCCAGCGCGCGGCGATCGCGGTGACCGTGGCCTCTCCGGCCGGATCGGCGGACACCAGATCGCGATGGGCCTGCGCCAGCCGCACCCGGCGCAGGTGAGCCAGCGGGGTGGTGTCCAGATGGCGCCGGAAGGCGTACTGCAGGGCTCGTACCGTGACATGGGCCGCGGCGGCGATCTGGGCCACCGTGACCGGCTGGTCGGCGTGGTCGTCGATGTAGGTGAGGGCGCGGCGCAGCGCGCGGGGGTGGGCGTCGCCCCGATCGGGGTCGGCCTCCTGGCCGAGCGCGGTGTTGGGGAACGCGGACAGCACGCTCGCCGCGAGATGCTGCGCGGCCGTGGACGCCACGAGTGGCTGGTCCGCGGCGGCGGGATCGGCGAGCACCTCGTCGCGCAGGTATCCGATCGTCCGGCGCAGTTGCCGGGCGGCGGCGTCCGAGTGCGGGCGGTGACCGGTCAGCCGGACCGGCCGGTCGGCGGGGTCCGCGAGGGAGCCGGCCACCTGGTCCAGCAGGGCGGGGTCGAGCAGGGTGATGGTGTAGCGCGCGTGGCAGATCCGGCCGGCGTACGGCAGGTCCGGGGGCGCGAGCAGCACCACGTCGCCCGGGCCGAAGGAATCCTCGACCCCTTGGAAGGCGTGGTCGCGCACGGTTCCCTCGTGGACGACGCACAGGCAGATCCTGCCGAGCGGCGTCACCGAGTAGCTCATCTCGAAGTCCAGGGCGAGTTCGTCCACGCTCACCGAGTCCATGCCGGCGCGCCGGATCCGGGCGCGGCTGGAGTCGGGCGTACTGCTGCCGATACGCATCCTGGCGTAGGCACGACTGAGGAAATCCTCGGTCACCGACAGGTCGTCGCTGTCGAACGTCAGCGTCTCCATGGACCTCGGTTGCCCCGCGAACCGCCCCGGCATGTGCCACTGAGCAGCCCGTTTTCGTTTTCCGTACCGCCGTGGGCCGAAGTCTTCGCCTGACGGCTGTCGTCCGGGACGGACGGCGCGAAGGCTTCAGGACATGATCGCAAACGACGGGCACACGGAGCGACTCACCGTCCTCCAGCAGGAGGTGCGGCAGCTCCGTCGCACCTTGGACTCGCGCGCTCTTGTCGACCAGGCGGTCGGCGTGGTCATGGCGGTCGGCGGCCTGCGCCCCGACCAGGCCCGGGCGGTCCTGGAGCACATCGCACGGGACACCGGCGCCCAGCTGCCGGAGGTGGCGGGCAGCCTGGTGCGGTGGCCGACCTCCGACGAACTGCCCCCGGGGATCCGCGAGGCCCTGCCGCGCGCCGTGGATCAGGTGCGGCACCTGGACGAGCAGGGCGGCGGCGACCGCGCGGGAACGCGCCGTTCGCCTCGCGGCACCCGTTGAGGTGCCGGTAGTGTCACGGTGCCGCCACGACCGGTGGCATGGCTCTCACGTGCGGTGACACGGGCGGGGGAGCACCGCGGCCCGACCCATCAGAGGTGACGCGTGTCAGGACAATTCGAGGCGACGGTCGAGATCGATCGGCCGGTCCAGGCGGTGTTCGACTACCTCGCCGACGGACGCAACGATCCGCAGTTCAGCCCCCGGGTGCTCAGGATCGAGCGCGTTCCCGACACTCCCACGGGGGTGGGCACGGTCTTCCGGAGCACGGTCAAGGACGCCGGGATGAAGTCCGCCAGGGAGTTCCGCATCACCACGTTCGAACCTCCGGCGCGGATCCGCTGGGCCGAGGTGTCGAAGAACAGCGTGACGGCCCGCGAGGGCGGCTACGACCTGGAGGCGCTGGACGGCGGTAGGACCCGGGTCCGTATCCACAACGTCCTGGAGGCCCACGGCCTCGTCGGCAAGCTCCTGGTGGGCCTGGCCCTCGCGGCGGCCCGCAAGGACGCGCCGGCCTTCGGCGCCCGGATCAAGGCGGCGGCGGAAGCGGCGATCGTCCAGGCCTGACGCCGGTCCTGAGCAGACCGTGAAGCCCGCGTCCCCCTCGGAGCCGGCCCCGGAGCCCGGCCGGCGGCGGTCCTCGGCGCCCCTGATTGCGGTGTGCGCCGGGTACTTCATGGTGATCCTGGACGTCACGATCATCAACGTCGCCGTCCCGGTGGTGGGCCGGGACCTGTCCGCCTCGCTCACCGGCATCCAGTGGATCACGGACGGATACACCCTGGTCCTCGCCGGCTTCCTGATGACCGGTGGCGCGCTGGGCGACCGGCTGGGCAACCGCCGGGTCTTCTGCTGGGGCGTGGTGGTGTTCACGCTCTCCTCCGCCGCCTGCGCGTCCGCGCCCACCGCGCCCTTCCTGGTGGCGGCCCGGCTGGTGGAGGGGCTGGGCGCGGCGCTGATCGTGCCCGGTTCCCTGGCGCTGCTCCAGCAGGCCTACCCGGCGCCGGCCACCCGGTCGTGGGCCTTCGGGCTGTGGGGTTCGATGGCGGGCATCGCGGCCTCCGCGGGCCCGCTGCTGGGTGGGCTGCTGGTGTCCACCGTCGGCTGGCGCTGGGTCTTCCTGATCAATCTCCCCGTCGGCGTGGTCTGCCTGGTGCTGACCCTGCGCCATGTGACGCCCTCGCCCCGGCGGGCGGACCGGGCGCTGGACCTGCCCGCGCAGTGCCTGGCCGTGGCGACCGTCGCCCTGCTGACCGGCGCCCTGAACGAGGCGGGCCGCCGTGGCTGGTCGGATCCCCTGGTGCTCGCCGGACTGGGCCTGGCCCTGGGGTCCGCCGGGGCGTTCGTGGTGCGCGAGCGGCTGGCCCGCTCCCCCGCCCTCACGCCGGGCATGATGCGCTCACGCGCCCTGAGCGGCGCGGCCGCGATCGGCCTGCTGTTCAACTTCGGCTTCTACGGCATGCTGTTCACCGCCAGCCTGTGGTTCCAGCACCGGCGCGGTCTGAGCGCCCTCGCCACCGGGGTCGCCCTGTTCCCCGCGGTGGCGATGACCATGTTCGCCTCCGTCCTGTCGGGACGCCTGTCCCGGCGCACCGGCGACCGTCCGCTGGTGGTCTCCGGCATGGTCCTGGCCGGACTGGGACTGGCCGGGTGGGCGGCGGCGGGCGCGGACCCCGCCTACTGGCTGCTGGTGGCCCCCATGATGGCCGCGGGCTTCGGGACCTCGTTCGCCCTCACCGGCTCGACGGCCACCGTGATGGGCGCGGCACCCGCAGCCTACGCGGGCGCCGCCTCCGCCTTCTTCAACACCAGCCGCCAGATCGGCAGCGCGGCGGGGGTCGCGCTGGGAGGCAGCCTGCTCGCCACCGGCGCCACCTACGGTGCCGGACTGCGGACGAGCATGGCCGTCGGGGCCGTGGCCTACCTGACGGCCGCGGCCCTCGCGTGGTGGTGCGTACCGGCGAGGACGCGGGCGCCGTAGGGCGCCACGACTCGTCACAAATCTCGCGGCTGTCCGGTCATGGACACGGATGGGGCAATTCTGTCCGGCTTGCCCGCCAGCAGGCTCCCCGCCAGGCGAGGAACAGCGCGATGAACATCAACGACTTCACACACCTGACGTTCGGCGACCGGATGAACTCCTCCGAGGTCTCCGAGTCGGCCTTCGCGCTGTTCGACGAACCGGGGACGGTGGTGGCGTGGACGCAGGCCGCCGAGCGGCTCGTCGGCATCCCCGCGCACGACGCGGTGGGCCGCTCCGCCGCACTGGTGCTGCCGTCCTTCAGGGAGAAGTCGACGACCTCGGCCTTCGTCGAGCGATGCCGCGAGCGCAACGGCTGGCCGGGCACCTCCACGGTGCTCCATCGCGACGGCCGCCATCTCGACGTCGGACTGCGGCTCTCCAGGCTTCGGGCCGGCGACGGGACGACGCAGTGGCTCGCGTCCGTCACCGACATCGGCACGCTGTCCCGGGCGATGGACGGACCTGTCACCGGGACCCTCCTCACCCGCGCGCCGATCGGTGCCAGCGTGCGGGACACGGCCCTGCTCTGCGTCGGCGTGAACGACGCGATGCAGAGCCACGACGGCATCCCCGCCGACTGCCGCCTCGGGCACCGCCTCAGCCACGTCCTGCCCGGCGCCAAGGCGGAGGCGCTGGAGGAGGTGATGCGGCAGGTGCTGAGAAACGGCTCCACCAAAGTCCACGAGTACCGGACGTGGCTTCCCACGGCACTCGGCCCCGAGCACCCCTTCGCGGTGTCGTTCTCGTGTCTCCAGGGCGCCGACGGCCAGCCGTGGGGCGTCTGCGTCACCAGCGTCGACGTCACCGAGCGCCAGCAGGCGCGCGAACGCCTGGCCGTGCTCAGCCAGGCCGGCACCCGGCTCGGCAGGACCCTGGACGTCATGCAGACCAGTCAGGAGCTGGCGGACCTCGCCGTGCCGCTGCTCGCCGACTTCGTCGCGGTGGACCTGGAGCAGTGGGTGCCCTTCGGTGAGGGGCCGGCGGCCCGTTTCGGCCCCTCGGGCGAACGCTTCCCCGTGCTGCGGCGCGCCGGACTGGCCTCGATCCACCAGGGCGTCCCGGAATCGGCGTGGACGCGCGGTGAGCCGGTCACCCTGCCGCCTGGTTCCCCGCTCACCTCCGTGCTGGACACCGGCAGGTCATACCTGGAACCGATCCTCGACACCGCTCCGGGCACCTGGACGAACGGTGACCACCTGCGGACGCAGAAGATCCTGGAACACGGCATGCACTCCCTGATGGTCGTGCCCATCCGCACCCGGCGGGCCCCGCTCGGCCTGGCCGTGTTCATCCGCACCAAGGACCCGGTCCCCTTCCAGGAGGCCGATCTGGTCCTGGCCGAGGAACTCGTCAGCCGCGCCGCGGTGTCGCTGGACAACGCGCGCCGGTACGCCCGCGAGCACACCGCGGCGCTGGCGCTGCAACGCAATCTGCTCCCGCACCGCCTCAAGGGCGGTCCGGCGGTGGAGACCGCCTCGCGCTATCTGCCCGCCGACATCGACCACGGGGTCGGGGGCGACTGGTTCGACGTGATCCCGCTGTCCGGCGCCCGCGTCGCCCTCGTCGTCGGCGACGTGGTCGGGCACGGCATCAACGCCGCCGCGACCATGGGCAGGCTCCGCACCGCGGTCCGCACGCTCGCCGACATGGACCTGCCGCCCGAGGAACTGCTCACCCATCTCGACGACACGGTCCAGCGGCTGGTGGAGGAGGACGCCGAGGCCCCGGACCAGCTCTCGACGGTGGTCGGGGCCACCTGCCTGTACGCCGTCTACGACCCCGTCACCGGCCGGTGCGCCATGGCCTCCGCGGGGCACCCGCCGCCCGCCGTCGTCGAACCCGGGGGCCGGGTCACCTACCCCGCCCTTCCCACCGGGGCCCCGCTCGGCGTCGGACTGGGCGCCCCCATCGAGGCCCTTGAGCTCGAACTGCCCGAGGGAAGTCTGCTCGCCCTGTACACCGACGGCCTGATCGAGTGCCGCGGCCAGGACATCGAGGACGGGATGCGCCGGCTGGGCGCGGCTCTCGCGCGGCCGGGCCTGCCCCTCGAGGAGCTCTGCGGCCGTGCGATGGGGCCCTTCTCCGGCCAGGCGGCGTCCGACGACGTCACCCTGCTCCTCGTGCGCACCCGCCTGCTCGCCCCGAGCCAGGTGGCCGCCTGGACCCTGCCCGGCGACGACACCGCCGCCCGTCGCGCGCGGCGTCTCGCGGCCGGGCAACTGGCCGAATGGGGCCTGCGGGACGTCGAGGACGCCACGAAACTGATCGTCAGTGAGCTGGTCACCAACGCCGTCCGCCACGGCGCCGGCCCGATCCGGCTGCGCCTGATCAGGCATCAGGTCCTCACGTGCGAGGTGTCCGACGCCTACGGCTGCGCGCCGCGTCGGCGCCGCGCACACGCCGACGACGAGAACGGCCGAGGCCTCCTCCTCGTGTCGCAGCTGTCCCGCAGATGGGGCCACCGCCCGGCCGCGACCGGCAAGGTCGTCTGGGCCGAACAGACCCTCGCCCCGCCCGCCGTCTCCGGCACGTCCGGCCCACCGCAGGACCGACCGGAGTCCGGAGCGGCAGCCTAGGCTCCGTCCGGCACCTTCGGCGGAGCGGAGTTCACCGGACGCGTCGACGCCCCTTCCGCCATAGCCGTCCGTTATGCCTGCATCACTCAAGATCCTCTACCGACACGTGACAGATCGTCCTACCGTCGAAGGCGTTCCGGCATCCCCGTCCCACCTGTCGAGGAGCACACCCATGCCCAGCAACACCTTTGACTTCACCGGCCAGAAGGTCATCGTCGTCGGCGGCACCAGCGGGATCGGGCTGGCCGTCGCCCGGCGCGTCCTCCAGGACGGCGGGAGCGCCGTCGTCATCGGCAGGTCGCAGGACAGCGCCGCGAAGGCAGTGGCGGAACTGGACGGACTCGGCGACGTCACCGGCCTCGCGGCCGACCTCTTCGACAGCGCCGCCGTGGACCGCCTGCGCGCCACCCTCACCGAGCAGCACCCCGACGCCACCCTCCTGGTGAACGCCGCGGGCGTCTTCGAGCCGAAGACCTTCCTGGAACACACCCCCGAGGACTACGACCGTTACCAGGCCCTCACCCGCGCCATCTTCTTCGTCACGCAGACCGTCACCGGCAACATGATCGCCCGCGGCCGCCGCGGAGCCGTCGTCAACATCGGAGGCATGCTCGCGCACCAGGCGATGGCCGCCACCCCCTCCTCCGCCTACTCCGTCGCCAAGGCCGGACTGCACTCCCTCACCCAGCACCTCGCCATGGAACTCGCCCCGCACGGCATCCGCGTCAACACCGTGGCACCCGCCGTCGTCCGCACCCCCATCTACGAGGCCTTCATCCCCGAGGACGAGATCGACTCCGCCCTCGACGCCTTCGACTCCTTCCACCCCCTGGGCCGCACCGGAACCCCCGACGACGTCGCCCCCGCCGTCGCCTTCCTGCTCTCCACCCAGGCCGACTGGATCACCGGCGCCACCTGGGACGTCGACGGCGGCGTACGAGCCGGCCGCAACAAGTACTGACAGTGCCCCATGCTTTAGAATTGCAAGTAACCTGGGGTTCGGAGGTACCGGTGAAGCGTCGAGAGCTGGTCGATTCAGCGTGTCCCATCGACCGCTCCCTCTCCGAGGTCGGCGACAGCTGGACGCTTCAGATCCTCCGGGACGCCATGCACGGTGTCACACGGTTCACGGACTTCAACAGGCGGATCGGTGTCGCCTCCAACATCCTCTCCGCCCGGCTTCAGAAGCTCGTGGCCGTGGGCATCTTCGAGATCCGCGAGTCCGCGCTCGGCAACTCCCACGAGTACGTCCTCACCGAGAAGGGACGGGACTTCCACACCGTTCTCTCGGCGCTGCGGCAGTGGGGGCAGAAGTACCTCTTCGAGGACGACGAGCCGATGACCCAGGTCGTCGACGCCCGGACGGGACGACCGCCCCGCACGCTGACCGTCGTCGCCGCGGACGGCAGGGAGCTGACCCCCGACGACCTGCTCCTGGTCCAGGCGCGTGCGGCGGACCCCGTCGAGACGGCGGTGCCGATCGACACACCGCGCCGCCGCAAGAGCGCCGCGGAGTCGTGAGGCACGCCTCGCGAGCGTAGGGGCACCGCCGGGCGCGGGTTGCAACCCCTCACCCACGGGCGTTCCCTGGAAGTACCGGCGGTGAGGCGAGCCCTCGATCACGGCGCATACCGAAAGCCGCGCCTTCGTGTGTGTCCCCGGCAGCGGCCCGTTCGACTCCGCCTTCGCTCCACAGGAGGTGACACAGGTGAAAGCCGTTGTCTACGAGAGGCCCTTCAGCGTCACGGTGAAGGACGTCGACGATCCGCGGATCCAGCACCCGAACGATGTGCTCGTACGTGTCACGTCGTCCGCGATCTGCGGCTCCGACCTGCACATGTACGAGGGTCGCACCGCGGCCGAGCCGGGCATCGTCTTCGGGCACGAGAACCTGGGCGTCATCGAGGAGGTCGGGGACGGCGTGACCTCGCTGGCCGTGGGCGACCGTGTCGTGATGCCCTTCAACGTCGCGTGCGGATTCTGCAAGAACTGCCTGGCCGGCGAAACGGGCTTCTGCCTGACGGTCAATCCGGGCTTCGCCGGCGGTGCCTACGGCTACGTGGCCATGGGCCCCTACAAGGGGGGCCAGGCGGAACGGCTCCGGGTGCCGTTCGCCGACTTCAACTGCCTGAAGCTGCCGGCGGGCGAGCAGTTCGAGACGGACTTCATCCTGCTCGCCGACATCTTCCCGACCGGCTACCACGGCTGCGAACTCGCCCAGGTCACCCCCGGTGAGACGGTGGCCGTCTACGGCGCCGGACCGGTGGGCCTCATGGCCGCCTACTCGGCGCTGCTGCGCGGTGCCGCGAAGGTGTTCTCCGTCGACCGGGTACCGGAGCGACTCGCCAAGGCCGAGGAGATCGGGGCCATCCCGATCGACTTCACCCAGGGCGACCCGGCCGAGCAGATCAAGGCACAGACGAACGGAGAAGGAACCGACAAGGGCGTGGACGCCGTCGGCTACCAGGCCCAGTCCCACGACACCAGCCACGAGGAACCGGCGATCGTCCTCAACGAACTGGTGGAGACCGTCAGGGCGACCGGCAGGCTCGGTGTACCGGGTCTGTACGTGCCGTCCGACCCGGGCGGACCCGACGAGCACGCCAAGCACGGCCAGCTCCTGGTCTCGATCGGCAGGATGTTCGAGAAGGGCCAGAAGGTCGGCACCGGCCAGTGCAACGTCAAGCGGTACAACCGCCAGCTGCGTGACCTGATCATCGCCGGGCGCGCCAAGCCCAGCTTCGTGGTCTCGCACGAGTTGCCGCTGGAGGACGCCCCGCAGGCGTACGAGAAGTTCGACAAGCGCATCGAGGGCTACACCAAGGTGGTCCTGCACCCGGGCCACGCCCTCGCGGCGTGAGCCACCCCGGCCCGGGCACGATCGGTGCCCGGGCCGACCTCTGGGCGTGAGCCGGTCCCGGCGACACCACCGGCGCCGGGTGCGGCGGCCAGGGACATCGGCGGCTCTCAGCCCTCCCACGCGTCGGGGCCGCCGCCGCGCCACTCGACCTGACCGGACCCCCGTACCCAGTCGTCGTCGACGTCGTCCAGACCCGCCAGCCGCAGGAACTCGACGATGTCCAGCAGGCCGTACGCCATGCCCACGAAGTGGCGCTCGACGCGCACCCGTCGGCCCCCGTCCTCGGCGGGCGGGTAGATCACCACGGGCGGTGCGACGGTCATGGCACCAGCATGCGGTCCGCGCGGCACCCGCGCATGCGGGGCGCCGACCCTCCCTCCTGGCCACCGACGCGCGCGTGGACGCCGAAAAACACACGTGCGAACGGGATCTCGGGCGTGCCAGGATGGCGCGGGGAATGCGAGGTCACGTGGACGAGTTGAGGCGCTTCAGCCGCGCACTGGTCGCGTGGGCGGCCGGCGGCGCGGAGGCGGACGCGGCCGCCGGGGCGGCGCGGGAGCTGGCCGCCGACCAGGTCCGCACGATCGTGCTCGTCGAGGGCAGCAGTGACCAGGCCGCACTCGAGGCGCTGGCCACGCGCCATGGCCGCGACCTCGGCGCGGAGGGCGTCACGGTGGTGCCGCTCGGAGGCGCGACGAACATCGGCCGTTTCCTCGACGTGTGCGGACCCGCGGGGCTCGGCCTCCCCCTGGCGGGCCTCTGCGACATCGGCGAGGAACGGCACTTCAGGCGCCACCTGGAGCGGGTCGGGCTCGGTTCCGCCCTCACCCAGGACGAGCTGGAGGCACTCGGCTTCCAGGTGTGCGTCGCCGACCTGGAGGACGAGCTGATCCGCGCGCTGGGGGCCGCGTGCGTGCAGCGGGTGATCGAGGAACAGGGCGAGACGCGTCCCTTCCGCACCTTCCAGGGCCAGCCCGCCCAGCGGGACCGGCCCGTGGAGCACCAGCTGCGGCGCTTCATGGGCACGCACAGCGGTCGCAAGGCGCTCTACGCGCGGGCGCTGGTCGCGCACCTGGACCTCGCGCACGTTCCGCGGCCGCTGGAACGCCTCCTCACGCACGTCTGACGCGGCTGCCACCGTGCCCGGGGCGTGCGAGCGAGCCGCGTCAGGGCACGCGTGCCGCCGCGGCCCGCGCGAGGCTGAGGGTCCGGGAACGGGACGGCGCCCCGGGACTTCCCGCCTCGCTGAGGACGACCAGCGTCTTCCCCACGACCACCAGCACCAGGGTCTCCTGCACGGTGAACGTCTCCGCGGTGACGGTGACCGTGGCGTGCCACGAGGCATCGCCCATCCCCGCCGAGCCGTGCGCCACCACCCTCTCGGTACCGGTCATCCCGTCGTTCCAGCCGATGCCGAACCCACCGCAGCCGGACAGCACGTTCGCCGCCTGCTGGAGCTCCTGCCGTGCCCCCGAACCCGGCAGCCAGCGCAGCACCTCCTGAAGGAACGGTCCACTCTGGCTCTGGGCGAAGGTCACCCGCGCCTCCACGGCGCCCGGACGGGTGCTGCGGTAGGACTCCAGGGCGTTGAGCGTGCTGACGCACTCGGGGCGGTCGGAGCGGGTGGGGGGATCGTTCTGCAGCACGGTCTTGACGTATCCGGAGGGCAGTTGAGCCGTCGTCAGGAGCGCCGCGGCGAGGGTGCCGGAGGCGGGTGGGCCCGCGGGGGCGGGAGAGGTGGGATCGCCGGCCGACCCCCCGGTGCCGCCGGTGCCCCCGGACCCACCGGACCCGCCGGATCCACCAGGACCTCCGGATCCGCCGCCTGAACCGCCGCCGGACCCGCCACCTGAACCGCTCCCCCCACCGGTACCGCCCGACGCACCGGACCCGCCCGAGCCCCCACCCCCACCCCCTGAGCCTGCGGTGCGCCCCTCGCCCTCCCCCGTGCCGGAGGCCCCCGGGGTCCGGGAGCGCGACGGCGAGCCGGACGACGCCTCGGGGGACGCGGAGTCCGAACCCGTGGGAGAGACGGCCGTCCTCGACGGAACGGCGAACGAGGACTCCGTCGGCACGACGGTGTCCGCATGGTCGCCGCGCTCGGTGCCGCACGCGGTGAGGGCGGCGGCCAGCAGCGCCGCCACGACCGGCGCCACGGCGAGCCGAAGACGGGTGGCGGGGCCGCCGGCCGCGGCGGGAGTCCTGTTCACACGTGCCTCCTGTGGGCCTGTTCGGTGCGCCGGGGCATGGCTCAGCGGTGGTAGCGGAAGTAGAGGTCGCAGCGGAGCAGGGAGGCGGTCAGCGCGTCGCGGTCGACGGGGCCGTACGGGTCGCGCCGCAGCACCGCCGAGGCGGACCGCAGCACGATGTCGTCGACGCCGGCCAGCAGTTCGGCCGTCTCGCGGCGCGCCGTCGGGTCGTTCCAGACGGCGGTCCCGCCGAGGGTCAGCGCCCGGCAGACGAGCGCCGGATCGGCCCGCATCCCGGGACTGCGCTCCTGCGAGGGCGGGAGCGCCGGGAGTCGGTCGAGGGGCACCGTCTCGTCGACGCCGGCGCCCGGGGCGCCCGAGGGGGCGGTGGGGGCCTCCACGGAAGCGGTGGAGGGTTCGCGGGTCGCGGCGGCCGCGGGCGCCCCGCTCAGGGCGAACTCTCCGCCGATCGTGGCCCATACGGCTCCCGCGGCCACCACGGCCGCGGCGACCAGGAGCACCGCCGGGGGCCACGACCGGCGTGCGGCCGGTGCGCCCGGGACCGCGGCCCGCGCGCGGACGCGCGCCGCGGCCAGGGGGACCAGGGCGCCCACGACGGTCAGCGCCACTCCCGCCACCCACCAGGGCGTGTCGATCACGCTCCACCGGATGTCCTGTTCCTGGCGGGCCGCGGTCAGCCGGGCGAACAGGAACCAGCTGCCGAGCGGCACGGCCGTCAGGAGCCCGCTGAGGACCACGGCCGCCGCACAGGCGGGTGCGGAGCGCGGCCCGGACACCGCGGCCCCCGCGGACCTGGCGAGGGATGTCGTCCATACGGCGAACAGGGCCCCGCCGGCCACCAGCGCCACCGCCAACGCCGCCGCCTGCGCGAGGGGGACGTCGGTCAGGGAGAGTGCCGTCGCCAGCCCCTCGGCGGTCCAGGTGTCCCGCACCCATTCGCCGGCCGCCCGCCCGGACAGCTGGCTGCCGGCGAGCACGCCGAACCCGAGCGCGGCTCCGGCCGCCGCCGGACGCCATCCGGTGGCATCACGGTTCCCGACCGCGGCGGCCCGCCACCACGCCACGGTCACCACACCGGCCACGGCCCAGCCGGTCAGCGCCGCCGCCACCGTGTACGCGAGCTGGGTCCGCGTCGGGCTGAGCGCGCCGACCAGCAGGGCGAGGTCGGTGAGCACCAGGCCCGCGGCGAGGCCCGTGGCCAGGCACACGAAGGGGGAGAGCCCCCAGGTCCGCGCCGGATCCGCGAGGGCGTCCAGACGGCTCGCGGGGGCGGGGTGACTGGCCAGTCCCATCCGTGCCAGCAGGCGTTCGCGACGGGTCGGCGGAGTGCCGGAGCCGATGTGGTCGGCGGCGGCGCCGCGCGGTGCGCGTGGATCCGCGTCCGCGCAGAGATCGGCGTCGTGCTCCCGGGCCCGCAGCACCGCGCCGAGGCTGAGCCCGACGATCACCAGGACGAGCGCCATCCGCACCAGCAGGCCGGTGCCGAGCACTCGGGGCTCCAGCACCAGGGCGACGCCCACCGGCACGGTGCAGCCGATGAGCAGGATCCACCACGCCGCGGTGGCCAGCCGTACCCGGCCCACGTCGCGCAGGCGCAGGTGGGCCAGTTCGTGCCGGAACATCGCCGCCGTGTAGTCGTCGCGGAGGTTGAAGACGTTCGAGTCGGCCACGATCCACGGGTCGCGGCGGGTGCCCGAGGCGCGGGCCCGGACCCCGACGCGCCGACCACGCACCCACAGGGCCGGCCGGACGGCTCCGTCGGGAACGACGCCGTCCAGGAGCGTGCGCAGTTCCGAGGTGTCGCGCGCGGCGCGCCACCACCACAGGCTCAGCCGGCGTCCGACGGCCCGCCACAGCAGGGCGAGGGACAGGAGCGCGAGCGGTCCGCACAGCACCAGCGCCGACTGGGCCAGCCGGACGTCGTACACACAGCCGGTGAACCGGTCCAGCACCGCGTCGGGCGCGGCCGGGACGGTCGGCACGGTCGGCAGACAGCCGACGTGGGCGTCCGGCCAGTTGCCGCGGCCCAGCACGAGCCACCACCACGTGGTGAACGAGGCTCCGGCGCAGGCGACCAGGCCGAGCAGCAGCAGGCTGGTGGTGGTGGGCAGCGGCAACGGACTGGAGACGAGCGCACGAGCGACGTCGCGGGGGTCCTCGGCAGGCCGGACGGCGTCGGGCGCGGTGGTCACGACGGTGGCGTGGTCGCCGGTGCCTGGGCGGACCCGGGGTCTTCGCCCACGGGTCCCCGGCGCCCGGAGGTGTCCGACGCCGCCGTGCCGGAAGCCGCACCACCCGAAGCCGCACCATCCGGCGACGGTGACGGTGACGGCGTCGTCGACCTGACCACCACGGCCATGACGACGATCCGGGCGCACTCGTCCGCCTCGGCGGCCGACAGGCCCGCGGCACGGCCCTGGACCAGGGCCCAGTCCGTCAGTTCCTGCCTGGTGACGTCGGAGAGCTCCGGGACGGGAGAGGTCAGCGCCGCGCGCCGCCCCTCGGCCGCCTCGCGGTTCTGCCGTCGGCGCCACCACCGGGTGATCCGGGTACCGCCCGCCCGGATGTGCCCGGAGGCGAGGTCGGCGAGTATCTGCGAGACCACCGCCACCAGCACCGGCAGCAGCACCGCCGTCTCGACGCCGATGCCCAGCGGGTCCCCCGCCGACCGGTGCAGGGGCTGCGGCGGATACGGCCTGGCGGCGTACGCCCGGCAGGTCGGGTCGAGTTTCTCCAGCTCGCCCGGTGCGAGGCTGCTGACCACGTCGCGCAGGACGTCCTGGCCTGTGCGCTGCTGCATGGGTACCTCCCGTAAGGCGTGCGGACATGGAGACGTGACGTGTCGTGGGCGCGAGGACACTCGGCCCCGGGTCGGACCGGAGCGTCAGCTGCGGCGCGGCCGTCGGATCGCGACGAGCACCACCGCGCCGGCGGCCACGAGCGCGGCGGCGCCGGTGACGACGGCCAGTCCTGGCGTGCCGCTCTCCGCGAGCTGGTCCCCTCCGCCGCCGGACAGCGCGGACGGAGCCGGTACGACGGGCGAGAGGGACGAGGCCGAGGACGGCGACGGCTCGGCGGAGGCGGAGGCCGGATCCGAGGCGGAGGCGCTCTCACCGGGCGTCGTCGAAGCGGTCGGTGACGCGCTGCCCGAGCTGGTGGCCGAGGCGGTGGGCGACGCGGTAGGCGTCGATTCCGGCACGACCGAGTAGGACGCCTTGCCGTCCATGAGGAGCACCGGGTCGACCTGGGGGATGGGCTGGATGAGGCCCTGGGTGACGAGCTGGAGCGTGGTCGAGGTCGGCACCTCGCCGGCGAGCGAGACGCGCAGGCCGATCCGCATGGTCCGGCCCGCCGGGAGCGTCCCCACGGACGGCAGTCCGTCGTCCGTGCTGAGGTAACCGGAGAGCGCCGTGACGCCCGGCGTCAGTTCCACCGCCCGCCACACGGACGCCGTCGCGTCGAACCACTCGACGGTGATCTGATCGGCCGTCAGTGGCGTGGCGGGCGGTGCGAGCCGGACGCCCACGGCGACGATGAAGCTTTCCGTGACATCGGTGTCCAGCGTGTTGTGGAACAGCGCGTCGACACCGAGCGGCTCACCACCGGGCACCAATTCCCCTGTTTCCGGCGTCAGTTCGGCGTACGGCACGGCCGGTTCGGCGGCGTGCGCCGGCGCCGTGGCCGACATCGACGCGAGAAGGAACACGAGGCAGCCCAACAATGCCGCAAAGAACGATCGACGGCGCACAACAACCAGCTCCCCCTGTGACGCGCGCCCCCAGCGCGCTCCCTGGCGTGACAGTGGGAAGCTTAAAGTATCAACTGCCGGAAATGGGCGGAGATTCGTATTCGATCAAAAGAAGGTGGGAGTCAATCAATTGATCTACTAATACGCCCATATGACTGTGTGATTCATGTGTCGGGTGGGGCGCGTGTCAGATACCGAACGGCGCGGCGTAGTGGACCGTACCGCTCGGGAGCGGATGGTCGGCGTCGAGGCCGAGCGCCATCAGCGCCTCGTCCGGCACGTCGATGGTCAGGCCGATGCCGTGGGCGGACGCACGGGTGAATCCGAACCGGGGGTAGTAGGCCGGATGTCCGAGGACGACCACATGACGCTCCCCCAGTGACCTTGCCGCCGCCAGGGCCGCACGCACGGCCGCACTGCCGGCGCCCGCCCGCTGCCACTCGGGACGTACGGCGCAGGGGGCCAGGCACAACGCCGGTGTGCTGTCGATGTGACAGCGGGTCAGCAGGGCATGACCCACCGGCCGGCCGTCCTCGTCCGCGGCGACCAGGGAGAGACCGTCGATCCACGCGGCCGGGTCGGCCCGCAGGGCGTCGACGAGATCCGCCTCCTCGGAGGTGGGAAAGGCGGCGAGATTGATGTCCCGCACGGCGGGGATGTCGTCGGCGGTTTCGGCGCGTGTGATCCAGGAGGTGGTGCCCATGACGGTGAAGTCTAGTTTCACGAGATGTGCGTGCGAGACGTGTGCCGCGCTCGTCTCTCAGGTGGGGAACACACATCTTCCGTACTATCACTGCTGCACGACCATGTGCGGGAGTAACTGCCATCGCCCTAACGGCACCAGGCAGAAAAGCACACACGTTTGATTTCGCATACGCCGCGGGCCTGTCGCCCGACGGCCATGACACCCAGGAAAGGTGTGAGGACCTTGTCCGAAACCACTGCCGAAACCACCGAGTTGACCTCGCAGTACAGCGCGCAGGTGGCCGGCGACCTCGATCGCAACGTCAAGGAGCAGGACCGTCTCCACGGTGAGATCGAGGCGCTCCAGGGGCAGTTGACCGCGCTGCGCCACGACCACACGGTCCTGGTCAACATCCAGCAGGCACTCGGCGTCCCGGCACCCACGGTGCCCGCGCCGCCCGCGCCCTCCACGGCCGAGCCCGCCGCAACGGTGCCGGCCCCCCGCAAGACCAGGAAGACGAAGGCCACTTCGGCCACGGCCAAGCAGCCGAAGGCGAAGAAGCCCGTCGCCTCCACGCGCAAGCGAGCGGAGAGGAAGAGCGCCGCCGAGCCCGCGGCGGCGTCGCCGGCCTCACCCACCCTCGTCGAGCTCGTGCGGGCGCATCTCGGGGCGCAGGGCGAACCCCGCTCCGCCGCCGAGATCACCACCGCGCTGGCCGGGGAGCACCCCGAACGCACCGTCAAGACCACCGTGGTGCGCACGACGCTCGAAGGGCTCGTGGCCAAGAACCAGGCCCAGCGCACCAAGCAGGGCTCGTCCGTCTTCTACACCACGCCCGAGTCGGCCGATCCCACCACCGAGGCCGGCGAACTCCCCGAACAGGGCGAGTGACACGACCCCCGGGGAACGCGTCCGCATCGGCGCGCGTCGCGTCGTGATCCCGCAGGGGTAGGAGACACCCTCGTCGCCACCGCCCCGCCCCCGCGGCACTCGGCCGCGGGGCGGCAGGCGTGTTCACATACACGGACGCCCTAGTCGAGGGCTGCTCGCGCGGGCGACCAGGGTCCATATGCGCACGACCTCTTGCCTCCGCGCCCCGTCGACCCTACGCTCACCCGACCTTCCACGTGAATTCTGTTCACATAGTTGAATGGAGAGGGTGTGCGTAGAAGATCTCCGACAACTGTCGTCCTGCTCGTGATCGCCGCGCTCGTCGCCGCGGTCGTCCCGGCGGCGCACGCACAAGCGGCGCCGAAGACGCCCGGAACCGCGGTCCTCGACGGCGCCCGGCTCCGGCAGGCCAAGGTCGAGCTGCAGCGCGGCAGTCCCGAACTCCGTCGCACGGTGGCTCAGTTGACGCACCGCGCCGACGGATGGCTGGACCAGGGGCCCTGGACGGTCGTGGACAAACCCCGCCCCGCGCCGAGCGGCGACGTGCACGACTACCTCAGCCAGGCCCCCTACTGGTGGCCCACACAACCGCCGTCCGCCGAGAACCCCTGGGGCTGCCCCTACGTCCAGCGCGACGGGGAACGCAACCCCGAGGTCGACTCGGGCACCGACCGCCAGGACGTGGAGAAGGTCTTCGACGCGACCTACGAGTTGTCGCTCGCCTGGTACTACACCGGACGCCGTCAGTACGCCGAGAAGGCCACGCAGATCCTGCGCACCTGGTTCCTGGACCCGGCCACGCGCATGAACCCCCACCTGGAGCACGCCCAGTTCATCCCCTGCAAGTACGACGGCAGGGCGATCGGCATCATCGACTTCTCGCAGTCGTACACGAGCGTCGTCGACGCCCTCGCGATCCTCGACACCGGCGCACCCGGCTGGACCGGGCGCGACCGGGCCGGCATGCGGCGGTGGAACACCGACTTCCTGACCTGGCTGACCACCAGCCCCTTCGGCAGGCAGGAGGCCGCGGCCACCAACAACCACGGCACCTTCCACGACATGCTGGTGGCCGCCCTCGCCTACGCGACCGGCGACGAGGAACTGGCCCGCAGGACGGTACGGGAGGCCGCCGGCAAGCGGATCGACACCCAGATCGCGGGCGACGGCAGCCAGCCGCAGGAACTGGCCCGCACCAGAAGCTGGCACTACTCCACCTTCACCCTCGTCGCACACACCCGCCTCGCCGCGATCGGCCGCCATGTCGGCGTGGACCTGTGGGCCCACCGTGGCCCGGACGGCCAGAGTCTGGCCGGGGCCGTGCGCCACCTGCTCCCGGCCGCGACCGGCGCGGCCGACTGGCCCCATCCGGAGCTGGAGTTCCACCGTTACGCGGCGAGCGACGTCGTCCGCGCGGCAGCGGACGCGGGTGACCGGGCGGCCGCCCAGGCCGTTCCGCTGCTGGAGCCGCCACCCCGAGGGGACCTCTGGCTTCTGCGGCCGGCCGCCGAACAGCTCGACTCGATAGCCGGCTGACCCACCGTCCCGCCCGCCCGGTCACCGGGCCGGCCCGAGGACCTGCGCCCCCACCAGCACCGCCTTTGCGTCTCACTCCCCCACCGGAAAGGCACCGCCATGCAGATGCACTCCCCGCGCGCGCTGTTGACCGTGCTGATCACCGCGGCCGTCGCCACCGGCGGCGGCCTGGCGGTGACGCCGGCCGAGGCCCGTGGCGCCGTCCCCGCGGCGACCATCGACGTCTCCACCGCGGCCCAGCTCAAGTCGGCCCTCACCGCCGCCGCTCCGGGTGACACCATCCGGCTTGCCGACGGCACCTACACCGGCAACTTCAAGGCGACCAGGGCAGCGAGTTCGGGCTCGCGCATCACCCTCACCGGCTCGTCCCGCGCCGTCCTGACCGCGAGCGGCGGATACGGCCTGCACCTGAACGGCGCCTCCTACTGGACCGTCAGCGGGCTGACCGTGCGAGGCGGCCAGAAGGGCATCATGATCGACTCAGCCCGAGGGGTCGTCGTGGACGGGGTCACCGTGCACGACCTCGACATGGAGGGGGTCCACTTCCGCAACTCCAGCACCGACGGCGTGATCAGGAACTCCAGGATCCACGACACCGGCAACGACGGCCGGGGAATGGGCGAGGGCGTCTACGTCGGCTCGGCGAACACCCTGTCCGACCGGAGCGACAACATACAGATCCTCGGCAACACGATCGGACCCGACGTCGGCGGCGAGAACATCGACATCAAGGAGGGCACCACCGGCGCGCGCATCGTGGGCAACACCTTCGACGGCAGCGGTCTCACCGGCGCGAACTACGACGACTCGTGGGTGGACGTGAAGGGCAACAACGTCCTCGTCGAGAACAACACCGGCAGGAACACCACCAACGACGGCTACCAGACCCATACCCAGCAGGCCGGCTGGGGCTGCGGCACGGTGTTCCGCGACAACCGCTCCACGCTCACGGGAGCGAGCGGCTCCACCCGGCTGGCCGTCAACGTCACCAACAACAGCTCCAGTTGCCGCACGACGGTGTACAGCAGCAACACCGTCACGGGCGGCAGGGGGCTGACCAACATCACCGTGACGCCGTAGACCGGGAGGGCCCGCGCCGCCGCGCGGGCCCCGCGCCCAACTCGTGGGCCCTGTTCACGAATTGGACTGTACCAAGCCCTTGACAGAAGTTTTCGGTCACTTCTTAAATCACGGTGTGAAGTAAGCAGTCCGTCTGACTCCCCCCTCCCCCACCGTCGCGGCCGTCCACGCGATCCCCCAGCCCCCACATCACCGCCCGCCTGTCATAGACACGCCATCCTGATGGCGCCTGCCGGCCGTCTCGCCGGCCCGTGACCGGATCGGCCGTGAGGTGGGCGCCGCGGGACCCCGTCCGGCCGGGACGACGGCAGAACAGGACAGTGACGCATGACCACGACACTCCTCCGCGGCCACGCGGGGCGCGCCGGGCTCGGTACGGCGGTCGTAGCCGCCCTCCTGGCGAGTCTGAACTCCTCCCCGGCGGGTGCCGCAGCCGCCGCGGCCACCGGACAGATCACCGGACTCGGCGGCAAGTGCGTGGACGTCGCGGGCGCCGCGACGACCAACGGCACCGCCGTACAGCTCTACGACTGCAACGGCACCACCGCCCAGCAGTGGACCGTCGGCGACGACGGCACGATCCGCGCCCTCGGCAAGTGCCTGGACGTGGCCTCGGCCGGCACCGTCAACGGCACCCGGATCCAGCTGTGGGACTGCAACGGCAGCGCGGCCCAGCAGTGGACGGTCACCGCCGCCCGCGACATCGTCAATCCGCAGGCCGACAAGTGTCTGGACGCGACCGGCAGCAGCTCCGCCAACGGCACCCGGCTGCAGATCTGGACCTGTACCGGCGCCGCCAACCAGAAGTGGACCGCGCCGACCGGCGGCGGCAACCCCCCGCCCGGACCCGGCGCGATGGCCGTGGCCCCCTACCTCTACAACGGCTGGGGCAGCCCGCCGAACCCCACGACCGTGATGAACGCGACCGGCGTGAAGTGGTTCACCCTCGCCTTCGTCCTCAGCAACGGCTACTGCAACCCGCAGTGGGACGGCAACCGGCCCCTCACCGGCGGGGTCGACCAGCAGACCGTCAACACCGTCCGGAGCGCCGGTGGCGACGTCATCCCGTCCTTCGGCGGCTGGAGCGGCAACAAGCTGGAGAGCTCCTGCGCCAGCGCGGGCGAGCTGGCCGCGGCCTACCAGAAGGTCATCAACGCCTACGGCCTCAAGGCGATCGACATCGACATCGAGGCCGCGGCGTACGACAGCCCGGTCGTGCAGCAGCGCACGGTCGACGCCCTCAAGACGATCAAGGCCAACAACCCGGGCATCAAGGTGTACGTCACCTTCGGCACCGGGCAGAACGGGCCCGACAGCAGCCTGATCAGCAAGGCGGCGGCGTCCGGCCTGACCGTCGACAGCTGGACGATCATGCCGTTCAACTTCGGCGGCGCCGGCCAGAACATGGGCCAGCTCACCGTCCGCGCCGCCGAGGGCCTCAAGACGGCGGTCAAGAACGCCTACGGGTACAGCGACGACCAGGCCTACCGGCACACCGGCATCTCCTCGATGAACGGCATCACCGACAACAGCGAGACGGTGACCGTGAACGACTTCCGCACGATCCTCGCCTACGCCCAGCAGCGGCACCTGGCCCGGCTGACCTTCTGGTCGGTCAACCGCGACCGGCCCTGCACCGGTGGCGGCGCCGACACCTGCTCGGGCGTCGCCCAGCAGCCGTGGGACTTCACCCGCGTCTTCGCCCAGTACAACGGCTGACCGAGCGACAGCGGCCCGCGGGCGGGCCGGCCGTGCGACGGCCGGCCCGCGCGGCGGCCGCCGCACGCCCCACCCCGCTCTCCTGACCCATCCCCCACCCGAGCCGCCCCGGCGGCACAGGAAGTAGACACGATGCCTCGCTCCTCGCGACCACCCGTCCGTGGCCGCTCCGGCGGCTCTCCCATGAGCCGCGCCCGTCGCCCCTGGACGGCCGTTCTCGCGGTCGCGGCCACCGCCGCCTCCGTCCTCACCGCCATCCAGCCTGCCCAGGCCGCCGCCACGAAGGCCGACGCGCCGTCGGACTCCGCGGCGGTGGCCGCCCTGCCGTCGAGCTGGGCGACCGTGGTGAACACCGGCAGCGGCAAGTGCCTGGACGCCCGGGCTGCCGGAACGGTCAACGGCACGGCCGTACAGCAGTACGCCTGCAACAGCACCACCGCGCAGCAGTGGAGCTTCACCCCGACCAGCGACGGCTACGTGCGCATCGGCAACCGTAACGACGCCCAGCAGGTGGTGGACGTGAGCAACGTGTCCACCGCCGACAACGCGGCCGTCCACCTGTGGACGTACGGCGGCGGCAACAACCAGCAGTGGCAGGCCGTCGACGAGGGGGGCGGCGCCTACCGCTTCGTCAACCGGAACAGCGGCAAGTGCCTGGACGTCCCGTCCGCCTCGACGGCCGACGGCGTGCAGTTGGTGCAGTACGCCTGCAACGGCTCGGCGGCACAGCGCTTCCAGGTCACGCCGGTGAGCACCGCGCCCGGCGACGTCGACCTCGGCCCCAACGTGGCCGTGTTCGACCCGTCGATGCCGTCGTCGACGATCCAGAGCCGGCTGGACTCCATCTTCCGGCAGCAGGAGACCAACCAGTTCGGCTCGCAGCGCTACGCGGTCCTGTTCAAGCCGGGCACCTACAGCAACGACGTCAACGTCGGCTTCTACACCCAGGTCCTGGGTCTGGGCCAGTCCCCCGACTCGGTGACGATCAACGGTGCCGTGCACGTGGAGGCGGACTGGTTCCCGCCCCAGAACGCCACGCACAACTTCTGGCGCGGCGCCGAGAACCTGTCCGTGAACCCGACCGGCGGCACGGACCGCTGGGCGGTGTCGCAGGCCTCCGCGTACCGGCGCATGCACGTGCGCGGCAACCTGGAGCTCAGCGACGGCGGCTGGTCCAGCGGCGGCTTCATGGCCGACACCAAGATCGACGGCCAGGTCCGCTCCGGCACCCAGCAGCAGTGGCTGACCCGCAACTCCCAGCTCGGCAGCTGGACCGGCTCCAACTGGAACATGGTCTTCGTCGGCAGCCAGGGCGTTCCGGGCAACACGTTCCCGAACCCGCCCTACACCACGGTAAGCCAGACCCCGACGGTGCGGGAGAAGCCCTTCCTGTACGTCGACGGCGCGGGCGCCTACCGGGTGTTCGTCCCCGCGCTGCGCACGAACTCCTCGGCCACCACATGGGCGAACGGCAACGCCGCCGGCACCTCGCTCGGCATGGACCAGTTCTACGTCGTCAAGCCCGGCGCCACCGCCGCGCAGATCAACGCCGCCCTCGCCGAGGGCAAGAACCTGCTGGTCACGCCCGGGGTCTACCACCTGAACCAGACGCTGCGGGTGACCCGGCCCGATACCGTGGTCCTCGGCCTGGGGCTCGCCACCTTCATCCCGGACAACGGCATCACGGCGATGACCGTCGCCGACGTCGACGGTGTCAAGATCGCGGGTGTCCTGTTCGACGCCGGCACGACCAACTCCCAGACCCTGGTGGAGATCGGGCCGTCCGGGTCCTCGGCCGGTCACGCGGCCAACCCCACCTCCCTGCACGACGTGTACTTCCGCGTCGGCGGCGCCGCCGTGGGCAAGGCGACCACCAGCCTCGTCGTCAACAGCGACAACGTCATCGGCGACCACATGTGGATCTGGCGCGGCGACCACGGCACCGGCATCGGCTGGAACACCAACACCGGTGACACCGGACTGATCGTCAACGGCGACAACGTGACGATGTACGGCCTGTTCGTCGAGCACTACCAGAAGCACCAGACGATCTGGAACGGCAACGGCGGACGGACGTACTTCTACCAGAACGAGATGCCCTACGACCCGCCCAACCAGGCCGCCTGGATGAACGGCTCCACGCAGGGCTACGCCGCCTACAAGGTCGCCGACTCCGTCACCAGCCACCAGGCGTACGGGCTCGGCAGCTACTGCTTCTTCAACGTCAACCCGAGCGTGACGGCGGAGCGGGCCTTCGAGGTGCCCAACAACCCCAACGTCCGCTTCCAGAACATGGTGACCGTGTCACTGGGTGGCACCGGCACCATCCGGCACGTCATCAACGACCGGGGCGGGCCGTCCAACTCGTCCACCAACGTCGCGAACCTGGTGAGCTACCCGTGAGGCGGCTCGCAGCCAGGCTGCTGACACTGCTGGCCGTGCTGCTGGGGCTGACCGCCCCGGCCCACGTCGGGAACCCGGCCTCCGCCGCGCCCCAGGCGCCCGCCTTCAAGGTGATCGCCTTCTACAACGGCACCTGGGACGCCGCGCACATCGACTTCGTCAAAGAGGCCAACGCGTGGTTCCCGCAGGCCGCGGCCCAGAACAACTTCACCTACACCGCCACCACCGACTGGAACCTCCTCGCCAACGGCGGGGTGGACGCCTACCAGGTCGTCCTGTTCCTGGACGACGCGCCGCAGACCGCGGCGCAACGGGCCGGTTTCGAACGGTACATGCGGGCCGGCGGCGGCTGGCTGGGCTTCCACGTCTCGGCCTTCACCACCAACGCCGCGGCCTGGCCCTGGTACTACAACACCTTCCTGGGCAGCGGGAACTTCAGGTCGAACACCTGGGGTCCCACCACGGCGGTGCTGCGCACCGAGGACCGTACGCACCCCTCGACGGCCGCGCTGCCGACGACGTTCACCTCGGCGGTCAGCGAGTGGTACAGCTGGTCCAACGACCTGCGGGGCAGGTCCGACATCAAGATCCTCGCCTCGGTCGACCCGTCCAGCTTCCCGCTGGGCACCGACCCCAACCAGTCGTGGTACAGCGGCTACTACCCGATCCTGTGGAGCAACACCCAGTACCGGATGCTGTACGCGAACTTCGGGCACAACGCCATGAACTACGAGACCAACACACGGCTCTCCTCGACGTTCGCCAGCGCCACCCAGAACCGCTTCCTCATCGACGGGCTCAAGTGGCTCGGCGGCGCGGGCGAGGACCCCGACCCGCCGACCGACCCGATCTCCGAGACGACGTGGTACTCGGTCGCGGGCGACGCGAACGGCACCTGTGTCGACGCCAGGGCGGCCGCCACCGCCAACGGCACGGCCGTCCAGCAGTACACCTGCAACGGCACCCTGGCCCAGCAGTTCCAGTTCCGCTCCACCGACAGCGGCTACAGCAGGATCGCGATCCGCGGCAATCCGCAGCAGGTCGTGGACGTCACCGACGTCTCCACCGCCGACAACGCTCCGCTCCAGCTGTGGTCGTACAGCGGCGGCGCGAACCAGCAGTGGCGGCCGGTGCGTGAGGCGTCGGGCAGCTATCACTTCGTCGCGCGCCACAGCGGGAAATGCCTGAGTTCACCGGGCAGTTCGGCGAGCGGCGTGCAGTTGGTGCAGCGGCCCTGCGACAACTCCGCGGCGCAGAGTTTCCGCCTGACCCCGCAGCCCTGACACCCGGTCCCGCCGCGTGTCTCCCCGGCCCCCTCCCGCCCCCTCCGGGCGGGAGGGGGCCCCTGCTTCGGGGGCCGGCGTGCCGCGGGAACAGCGGCGCGCCGCCTCGCGTTGTGACGAGCGTGACGACGAACCCGCCGCGGCCCGAGGTGCTGCGCTACACCGCCTTCTCCCGTTCGCCCGAGGGCGGGAACCCCGCCGGCGTCGTCCTGGACGCCGCCGGCCTCGACGACGGCGACATGCTGGCCGTCGCCGCCGACCTCGGGTACTCCGAGTCGGCGTTCCTGACCGCGCCCCCGCCGGGCCTCGGCGGCCGGGAGGGTCGGGCGTACAGCATCCGTTACTTCAGTCCCAAGGCCGAGGTGCCGTTCTGCGGGCACGCCACGATCGCGACCGCCGTCGCGCTCGCCGAGCGGACAGGCCCGGGGGAACTCCTCTTCGCGACCCCCGCGGGCGTCGTACCGGTCGAGGTGACCGAGGAGGGCGGGACGGTCAGGGCCACGCTCACCAGCGTCGAGCCGCACATCGAGGAGATCGCCGACGCCGACCTCGCGGAGGCCCTCGCGGCGCTCGGCTGGCCGGCCGAAGACCTCGATCCCGCCTTTCCGCCCCGGATCGCCTTCGCGGGCGCCCGCCACCTCGTGCTCGCCGCCGGGACGCGCGCCCGTCTCGCCGCGCTCTCCTACGACTTCGCGCGCCTCGAAGCCCTGATGCACCGCCTGGACCTGACCACGCTCCAACTGGTGTGGCGGGAGTCGGCCACCGTCTTCCACGTCCGTGACCCGTTCCCCGTCGGCGGCGTCGTCGAGGATCCGGCGACCGGCGCCGCGGCCGCCGCCTTCGGCGCGTACGCCCGCGACCTGGGCCTGGTCGCCGAGGACGCCGTCCTGACCCTGCACCAGGGCGAGGACCTGGGCCGCCCCGGCGAGCTCACCGTGACGCTGCGCGCGGGTGACGCGCGGGTCCGGGTCGGCGGGGCGGGAACCCGTATCGGCTGAGGCTCACGGCATCCGCGCCGCCGGCGCGAACAGCCCCTCCGGGTCGTACGCGGCGCGGATGCCCCGGAGCCGCCCCTCGTGCGAACCGAAGACGGCGCCGGGCAGCTCGCTCGCGTCCTCGCCGAGCCCCGCGAAATTGAGGTACGTCCCGCCGCTGGAGTACGGCTTCATCGCGTCCCACGCCGCGCGCGCCCACGCGATCGCCGTCTCGTCCATCGCCGGGTCCTGCCAGCCCGCGTCGATGCTCACGTTGAAGCGGGCCGACCGGTGCGCGAACGCGCTGTCGTCGGCGGGCACGTCCGCCACCGCGCCGCCGAGGGTGCGCACGACGACGAGGCTCTCCGGTGTCGGCCGCCGGGAGTCCCAGTCCAGCAGCGTCCGGACGGCCTCGTCGGTCAGCTCGTCCATGAAGAGCGACTTCATGAAGTACCGCTCGCCGTCCGGGAAGCGCCACGTGTTCGCGCACTGCAACGCGACGTAGGGCACGGTGGCGCTCAGGTCCATGAGCACCGGACCCAGTTCGCGCTGGGGCGCGAGCGCGGCGGCGGCACCGTCGCCGGGCGGGCCCCCGTAGACGGCGCCGACGATGACGCATTTCGCCCGGTGCAGTTCCGTCGGGATCCCGGGAGCGGCGGGCACGCTCCACAGCAGCAGCTCCGGCGTGACCGTCCCGGGCGCGCAGTACGTCGCGTCCCGCCAGGCCCGCACCACCGCCTCGGCGTGCTCGTACGGATGGAGCATCACCACCGTCGCGACTTCGGGGCCGAGGGAGTGCAGGCCGAACTCGAAGGACGTCACGACGCCGATCCCCCGGCCACCGCCGCGCGCCGCCCAGTACAGGTCGGGTTCCTGCTCGCGGCTCGCGGTGCGCACGACGCCGTCGGCGGTGACGATCTCCAGTGAGCGGACGCTGTCGCAGCTCAGTCCGAAGGTGCGCATCACGAACCCGAAGCCGCCACCGAGGGTGAGACCCGCGATCCCGGTCGCCGAGATCTCCCCGCCGGGCGTGGCCAGGGTGTGCACCTGTGTCTCACGGTCGAGTTCGCCCCATGTCACGCCCGCCTGGGCGCGCGCCGTCCGGGCCACGGGGTCGACGTGCACGCCCTTCATCCGCGACAGGTCGATCACCAGCCCGTCGTCGCACAGGGCGCTGCCCGCCACCTGGTGGCCGCCGCCGCGGATGCTGACGACGGGGCGGTGCTCCCGCGCGACCCGCACCGCCTGGACCACGTCCGCCGTGCCGCGGCAGCGGGCGACGACGGCGGGGTGGCGGTCGATCAGGCCGTTCCAGACGGTGCGTGCCTCGTCGTAGGCGGGATGCCCGCGGTCGATCACCTCACCCTGGATCGAGGAGCGAAGCTCGTCGGCGATGGCCCGCTCCGCCGTGCCGGCCGGGCGGGCATCGTGCTCTTGCGGCATCGGCGTCACCTCTCCCGGTGCGCGCTCCTGTCCGTCCTCCCACGGTATGCCCGGGCCGGGTGGCCCGCACGGCCGGCGTGGTGGGCCCGCTCAGCCGGCCTCACGTCGGCGCACGGACGCCGCCGGCGGCCGTTCACGCAGGGCGCCGTAGGCGAGGAAGTAGGCGGGTACGCGGTTCAGCCGGCGTGATGTGGTGATCAGTTCCGCCATGTGTGCGGCGCGCCGCGGATCGCCGAAGGGCGGGCGGCCCTGCAGGACCGGCTCGATGACGTTGGCGTGGGCGAGGCGCTGCAGGCGCTGGGTGACGGCGGTGGTCAGCCGGCGGCGGCGCTGGACCCGGCGCACGGCGGCCGGCAGGGCGGACGGCTCGCCGCTCAGCGGGCCGACGAGGTGGCGGGCGGCGGCCACCGCGTCCTGGACGGCGAGGTTGATGCCGATGCCGAAGACCGGCGACATGGCGTGGGCCGCGTCCCCGATGCACAGCAGCCCCGGCCGGTGCCAGCGCCCGAGCCGTTCGAGCCGTACGTCGAGCAGTTTCACCTCGTCCCACGAGGTGAGGGTGTGCATGCGGTCGGCGATCCAGGGGACGGCGGCCCCGTAGGAGTCGCGGAAGCGGTCGATGCCCGCGGCGCGCAGCCGTGCGTCGCCGCCCTTGGGGATCAGCGCGGCGCACTGCCAGTACTCCCCTCGGTCGATCATGGCGACGAGGAACCGGTCGCCGGCGCCGCCCACGAGTCCGCGCGGATCGTCCTCGCGCCGGGGCAGCCGGAACCACCAGGCGTCCATCGGGCAGCGGAAGGTGCGCAGGTCCAGTTCGGGCAGCGCGCGGGCCAGTGAGCCCCGGCCGTCGCAGGCCACCGTGAGGGTCGCGCGCAGTTCGCCGGTGCGGCCGTCGGAGGTGCGGTAGGAGACGCCGGTGACACGGCCGCGTTCCTTGAGGAAGGAGGTCGCCTCGGTGTGCATGCGCAGGGTGAAGGCCGGCTCACGCGCGGCCTCGTCGGCGAGGAGGTCGAGCAGGTCCCACTGGGGCACCATCGCGATGTAGTTGTACCTGCGCCGCAGCGCGCCGATGTTCCCGACGGTGACCAGCCTCCCGTCGGGTCCGAGCGGCAGCTGGACCGTCGTGACCCGCCGCTGGGGCAGGCGGGCGAACCGTTCGCCGAGGCCGAGCTCCTCCAGGAGTGCGAGAGTGGTCGGATGGACCGTGTCGCCGCGGAAGTCGCGCAGGAAGTCGCCGTGCTTCTCCAGGACCGTCACCTCCACCCCGGCGCGGGCGAGCAGCAGGGCGAGGACCATTCCGGCGGGTCCGCCGCCCACCACGCAGCACGTGGTCCGCTCCCCCGCCCGCAGGCCGTTGCTCGTGTCCATCGCGCTTCGTCCCTTCGTCCGCGCCACTGATGCGTCACACTGGTATACATACCCACAAGTAGCAGCAAAACCGTCACGCAGAGTCGCCACGCGTGGTTGCTGTGTTCACCGCGCGAGGTGGCCGCGTGCCCGGGAGGCACGATGAGCCAGAGCCAGCAGCCGGTCCTTCTCCCCTACTCCGACCCGGCCTTCGTGGCCGATCCCTTCCCGCTCTACCGACAGCTGCGCGAGGACGGACCTGTCCGCCGCGCGATCATCGCGGGGGGCGTGGAGGCCTGGCTGGTCACCCGCTACGAGGACGGGCTCGCGGCCCTGTCCGACCCGCGGCTGAGCAGCGACGTCCGCGACGCGTCGGACCGCCGCCTCATGGACCAGCTGCCCGAGTTCGAGCGCGCGTCGATGATGAGTAACATGCTGCGCTCCGATCCACCCGACCACACCCGGCTGCGCCGGCTGGTCTCGAAGGCGTTCACCGCACGCCGGGTCGCCGAGCTGCGGCCCCGGATCCAGGAGATCGCGGACCGGCTGCTCGACGAGATGGCTCCGGCGGGCCGGGCCGAATTCGTCGCGGAGTACGCGCTGCCCCTGCCGGTCACCGTGATCAGCGAGCTGCTCGGCGTGCCGGTGGACGACCAGTACGACTTCCAGCGGTGGACCGACGACATGCTGCTGCGCGGGGAGCAGATGCCGGACCCGGTGGTCGTCAACGAGGCGTGGCAGAAGATGCGCGCGTACCTCACGGAACTGCTGGACGCCAAGCGCGCGCGGCCCGGGGACGACCTCCTCAGCGCCCTGACCAGCGCCCGGGACGAGCAGCAGCGGCTGAGCGAGGACGAGCTGATCTCGATGACGTTCCTGCTGCTGGTGGCCGGCTACATCACGACGGTCAACCTGATCGGCGGCGGTGTCGCGGCGCTCCTCGCCCACCCCGACCAGCTGGAGCTGCTGCGCGACGACCCCGGCCTGCTGCCCGGCGCGATCGAGGAGTTCCTGCGCTACGACGGGCCGGTCAGCCCGGGCATCGCGCGGTTCGCGCGCGAGGACACCGAGATCGCGGGTGTGCCCGTCCCGCGCGGCGCGACCGTGCTGGTCGCGTCCGCCATCGCCGACCGCGATCCGGAGCGCTACGCCGATCCGGACCGTCTCGACGTGGCCCGGCAGGACATCGGCCATCTGGCGTTCGGACACGGCATCCACTACTGCCTGGGCGCCCCGCTCGCCCGTCTGGAGGGCCAGATCGCCATCGGCACGGCCCTGCGCCGTCTCCCGGACCTGGCGTTGGCGGTGCCGCCCTGCGAAGTGCCCTGGCGCCCCGGCGGTCTGCGCGGCCCGGTACGCCTGCCCGTCACGTTCACCGCGACCTGAGCCCCGCCCTCGTCTCCGGCCGAGCGGCGGTGAACACCGTCGACATGGGCCGGACAGCACACGAGCCCACCCCGGATCCGGGGTGGGCTCGTTCCGCTGAGCGCCGGGCAGGCCTTGCACCTGCATCTCCCCGCAGGAAGCGGGGCGTCTTTCCTTGGACCACCAACGCACGACCGGTTGCACCCAGTTGGGGCGACCAGTTCAAGAACAAGTGTACGGCACATGACGGACCGCCCGTGACCACGGGCACCCGACCGAAGCCGGGTGCCCGCGCCGGAGGCGGCGGTGGGCTAGAAGAAGCCCAGCTTCTGGGGTGAGTAGGACACCAGAAGGTTCTTCGTCTGCTGGTAGTGGTCGAGCATCATCTTGTGGGTCTCCCGGCCGATCCCCGACTGCTTGTAGCCGCCGAAGGCCGCGTGCGCGGGGTAGGCGTGGTAGCAGTTCGTCCAGACGCGGCCCGCCTGGATGGCGCGGCCGGCGCGGTAGGCCATGTTGATGTCGCGGGTCCACACGCCCGCGCCGAGGCCGTACGACGTGTCGTTGGCGATCTTGATGGCGTCGTCGAAGTCGTCGAAGGACGCCACCGAGACGACAGGGCCGAAGATCTCCTCCTGGAAGACCCGCATGCGGTTGTCGCCCTCGAAGATGGTGGGCCGTACGTAGTAGCCGCCCTTCAGGTCGCCGTCGTAGTCGGCGCGTTCGCCGCCCGTGAGGATCTTGGCGCCCTCCTGCCTGCCGATGTCGATGTAGGACAGGATCTTGTCCAGCTGCTCGCTGGAGGCCTGGGCGCCGATCATCGTGTCGGTGTCGAGCGGGTGCCCGGGCTTGATCAGCTCGGTGCGGGCGACGGCGGCGGCCAGGAAGTCGGGGTAGTTGCCGCGCTGGATCAGTCCGCGTGAGGGGCAGGTGCACACCTCGCCCTGATTCAGCGCGAACATGGTGAACCCTTCGAGGGCCTTGTCGCGCAGCGCGTCGTCCTTGTCCCACACGTCGTCGAAGAAGATGTTCGGCGACTTGCCCCCGAGCTCCAGCGTGACCGGCTTCAGGTTCTCCGCCGCGTACTGAAGGATCAGGCGTCCCGTGGACGTCTCGCCGGTGAAGGCGACCTTCGCCACCCGCGGGCTGGAGGCGAGCGGCTTGCCGGCCTCGGGGCCGAAGCCGTTGACGATGTTCAGTACGCCCGGCGGGAGCAGGTCGGCGACCAGGCTCAGCCAGTAGTGGATGGAGACCGGCGTCTGTTCGGCCGGCTTGAGGACGACGGCGTTGCCGGCCGCCAGGGCGGGGGCGAGCTTCCAGGTCGCCATCAGGATCGGGAAGTTCCACGGGATGATCTGGGCGACGACGCCCAGCGGCTCGTGGAAGTGGTAGGCGACCGTGTCGTCGTCGACCTCGCTGAGGGAACCCTCCTGGGCGCGCACCGCGCCGGCGAAGTAGCGGAAGTGGTCGATCGCCAGCGGGATGTCGGCCGCGAGGGTCTCCCGTACCGGCTTGCCGTTCTCCCAGCTCTCCGCGACCGCCAGGGGCTCCAGGTGCGCCTCCATGCGATCGGCGATCTTCAGCAGGATGTCGGAGCGTTCGGTCGCCGACCTGCGCCCCCAGGCGGGTGCGGCCGCGTGCGCCGCGTCGAGCGCCGCCTCGACGTCCTCCGCGGTGCCGCGGGCCACCTCGGTGAACGGCTGGCCGTTGACCGGGCTGGGGTTCTCGAAGTACTGCCCCTTGACCGGGGGCACGTACTCGCCACCGATGAAGTGGTCGTAGCGGGGCTGGTAGGAGACGATCGCGCCCTCGCTTCCGGGCGCCGCGTAACGGGTCATGCGGAACTGACCTCCTTCAGCAGCGCTGCCCGCCGTTGGGCAGCTCTGCGACGGAGGGTAGGAAGGCGGACGTTGCATCCACGTTGCGTCCGCGCGCCGTCGGCCGGGTCCTTCGGACCGCCGTCAGGCACCTGCCCAGCCGGGCGGCGCCGCCAGTTCCGACTCCAGTGCGGTCAGACGGGCCCGGATCGCCGCCGTCGGCCGGGCCGTTGCCAGCGAACGCCACACGTCCAGGTCGTCCTCGCCCCACGACGCGTGCGCCCAGTCGGCCAGCAGGTCGGGGTCCCGGCAGGCCATCAGTGCCGCGCGCAGACCGTCGGCGAGGCGGCGCCTGATCCGGACGACCTCCGGTGCCTGGGAGGCCGGGAGCAGTGGTCCCCCGTAGGCGGTCAGGGCCGTGGTGAGCGCGCCCGCCGCCAGCCGCCGTTCCACGAAGGCCACGTCCGAGGCGACGGGGGCCGTGAGCCGGTACGGGCGGGAGGCGAGCAGTCCGGGTCCGAGCACCTGGCGCAGCCGGGCCAGTTCAGCGCGCAGCGTCACCGGCGTCACGGACTCGTCCTCGTACAGGGCGCACAGCAGCTCGTCGCCGGTCAGGCCGTCGGGGTGGCGGGAGAGCAGGACGAGGATCTCGCTGTGCCGGCGGCTGAGCCGGATCCTGCGGCCCTGCGCCGTCAGGAGCGCCCGGTCGCGGCCGAGCGCGGCGAGTTCGAGTGCGCGGGCGTCGGGCAGGCGGGGGGTCAGCAGCGCGAGCTGGGACTCCGCCGCGCGCGCCACGGCCTGGACGAATCCCAGACTGTGCGGATGCGCGAGGCCGTCGCCGCCGGTGATGTCCACGGCGCCCAGTACGCGGCCCGTGCGGGGATCGTGGACGGGTGCGGCGGCGCAGGTCCAGGGCTGCACGCGCCGGGCGAAGTGCTCGGCGGCGAAGACCTGTACCGGGCGGTTCACGGCGACGGCCGTGCCGGGCGCGTTCGTTCCGACCGCGCTCTCCGCCCAGCGGGCGCCGGGGACGAAGTTCATCCGCCCCGCCTGCCGCAGCGTGGACGCGTGGCCCTCGACCCAGAGCAGCCTGCCGTGCGCGTCGCACACGGCGAGCAGGTGCCGGCCGTCGGAGGCGAACGTGCCCATCAACTCCCTGAACAGCGGCATCACATGGGCCAGCGGATGCTCGGCGCGATGGACGCCGAGGTCGGTGTCGGTCAGTTCGATGTCGGCGGTGCCGTCCGGGCGCACACCGGCCCGCGCCGACCTGCGCCACGAGTCGGCGACCACGCGGCGCACCGGCCGGGGCACCGTCCCGGCCCGGGTGAAGATCTCGTGGGCCCGGTGCAGCACCCGTACGCGCTCGGCAGGGTCGGCCCCCGGCTCCAGGGCCACCCAGGGATCGGTCAACGCAACCTCCCTCGGGGCGGTTCGCTGGGGACATCGTCGCCCGGGGGGTCCGTGGCGACAACCGTTTCGACCGGCCCGGAGGCCCGCCCGCCGCTCCCACCCGTGCCGGACGTCCGCTGAGCGGACGACCATGACCGGATACAGCTCTTGACAGGACATCGACATCTGACTGAGCATCAGGCGCACACAGCACCCGCACAGCTCTGGCACCACCCGATCCAGGCATCGCTCGACCCCCCAATCGACGAGAAAGTGCGGCTCCCCACATGACACATCCGAGATCCAGCCTGCCCACGACCTCCTCCGGACGTCTGGCCGCCGTGGCCCTGGTGGCCGTGGCCGGGCTGATCGCCGCGTCCCCGGCCGCCTCCTCGGCCACGCCCGACCGCGCCGTGACGGGCACCTCCGGCGCCGGGACCCTGGCAGCACCCGACATCCCGCTCGCCAACCTCAAGGCGCACCTGACGCAGTTCCAGTCGATCGCCACCGCCAACGGCGGCAACCGGGCCCACGGCCGCCCCGGCTACCGGGCTTCCCTCGACTACGTGAAGGCCAAGCTCGATTCCGCCGGATTCACCACCACCGTCCAGCAGTTCACCCAGTCCGGCAGCACCGGGTACAACCTGATCGCCGACTGGCCGGGCGGCGACCCCAACCAGGTCCTGATGGCGGGCGCACACCTCGACTCGGTCTCCTCGGGCGCCGGGATCAACGACAACGGCTCCGGTTCCGCGGCCGTGCTGGAGACGGCCCTCGCGGTCTCCCGTGCCCAGCTCCAGCCCACCAAGCACCTGCGGTTCGCCTGGTGGGGCGCCGAGGAACTGGGGCTGGTCGGCAGCAGGTACTACGTGAACAACCTGCCGACCGCCGACCGCGCCAAGATCTCCGGCTACATCAACCTCGACATGGTCGGCTCCCCGAACCCGGGCTACTTCGTCTACGACGACGACCCGGCGATCGAGAAGGTCTTCAAGGACTGGTACACGGGCATCGGCGTGCCGACCGAGATCGAGACGGAGGGCGACGGCCGCTCCGACCACGCGTCCTTCAAGAACGTCGGCATACCCGTCGGTGGCCTGTTCACCGGCGCCAGCCGTACCAAGACGGCGGCGCAGGCCACCAAGTGGGGTGGCACCTCCGGCCAGGCGTTCGACCGGTGCTACCACTCCTCCTGCGACTCGACCACGAACATCAACGACACCGCGCTCGACCGCAACAGCGACGCCCTCGCCCACGCGGTCTGGACACTCGGAACGTCGGAGCCGGTACCGCCCGGCGAGTCGTACGAGAACACCGCGGACGTCGCCGTCCCGGACAACGGCGCCGCGGTGACGTCGTCCGTCGCCGTCGCCGGCCGGACGGGGAACGCGCCGTCCGCGCTCCGGGTCGGCGTCGACATCAAGCACACCTGGCGCGGCGACCTCGTCGTCGACCTGCTGGCGCCGGACGGCACCGCCTACCGGCTGAAGAACTCCAGCAGTTCGGACTCGGCGGACAACGTCGTCACCACGTACACCGTCAACACGTCCAGCGAGCCGGCGAACGGCACCTGGCGGTTGCGGGTGCAGGACGTCGCCTCGCAGGACACCGGCTACATCGACAGCTGGAAGCTGACCTTCTGACCGGACTGCCGCGTGTGCCGGATCGGCGTCGGCACACGCGGCAGCCGGGGTCCAGGGCCCCGTCAGGGAGCGATGCCCACGCCCTCGACGCGGCTCCACGCCTTCTCCTGGGAGGCGGTCATGGCGGGCCAGCTCCAGCCGCCCGGCCGCGGCCTGACACGCGAGGCGTAGGAGGCCGGCCGGAACTCCGGGTCGTAGAAGCAGCCCGTCCCGTACAGGCGGTCGAAGGCGGCGCAGGAGGCCGCGACCGACCTCGCCGTGGGCTTGCGGCCGGTGCGCACCCAGGTGTCCAGCGCCGAGAGGGAGTTGGCGTACTCGGCGTCGCTCAGCTCGCTGTGCTCGTGCTCGTTCGTGAACGTCTGCACGAGGTGCCCCTCGCGGTGGGCGCCGGCCAGCGTGTCGCGGTAGGCGGCCTCGTGCTCGATGAAGGCCGTCGGGTCGTCGATGGCGTGCAGGGTGAGGACGGGAATCTCCACCCGGCCCGTCAGATCGCTGTCGTAGGACAGGTCACGGACCGCGCGGGGGTCCGCGGAGAACCGCTCGACACCGGCGTTGAGCGCCTTGTCGTCGTGCGAACCGCTGTAGCGCACCCCCGTGTTGGAGAACGGATTGCGGTCACCGAGGCGCTTGTGCACGATGTCCCGGAAGGTGAAGACCGAGAAGCGCAGGTGCGACTCCAGCGTGCGTTCCGGGATCCGGGTGACGGCCAGGATGTCGTCGAGGTTGCGCTGCTGGAGGGCGGTTCGTTCCTGCGGCGGCGACTCGTAGCCGGTGCACTCCTGGAGCCGGGCGCGCAGTCCGGTGGTCGTCAGCGTGGAGTCGGGGCGCAGCCCCTGCCACAGCGGGTACTGCGGCTCGCTCGGGCGGGGGAGGTTGGCGCAGTAGTACTGGTAGACCACGCGCAGGTCCACCCGGTAGTCGTAGCCGCGCGAGCCGCCGCCGAGGACGCCGTTGGTGAGCAGCGCGCCGTCGTAGGGCCCGCTCCGGCCGCCGTACGTCTCGACCACCTTGGCGGCCACGTTGCCGCCCCAGGACTGGCCGTGCACATAGGTACGCTTCGGCCGGCCGAACTCCTCGACGAAGAGGCGGCGCAGGTTCTCGGTGTCGACCGCGCCCATCCGCGTGCCGTAGCCGCCCCGGCGGTACGACGAACCGGCCCAGGCGTAGCCCTGGTCCACCATGACCTGCCAGCGCTCCAGGTCACCGAGGCTGCGCTCCGGGTCGGAGCCGTCGCCCAGGTCGGGTCCGCCGTGGGCGTGGACGACCAGCGAACGGTTCCACTGCTTGGGCACGGCGATCGCGTAGTAGGCCCCGTTCGCGTCCTGCCCGGTGTAGCAAGTGGCCTTGTCCGCCAGTGCGGTGGGGCAGGCGACGGCCGCCGGCCGGGCCGCCTGCGCCTGCGCGCCGGTCACGCTCACGAGGCTGCCCGCCAACGCCGCCGTGGTCAGCGCCACGGCCAGCCTCAAGCGGGGGCGCCCCGGGCCACGTGACTGCCGGAAGATGCGAAAGGCCGTTCTCGGGTGGTCCACTTGCCGCTCCTCGTTGCTCGGCGCCTGCTTCACAGCGCGAGCCGTGATGCTATGGAGCGACCACGTGCGGCGACACAACCTTGGGTTTTGCGTTCATAGTGTTCTCCGTCCGGGCGGAGGCCCGGGACCTAGCGCATGAGGTCGCAGGTGCCGGACTTGGAGACGGTGTCGCTGCCCCGCAGGCGCACGGTGACCTGGCCGTCGGCGGCCCGGGCGTAGGCGATCGTGCAGATCAGCTGCCGCAGTGCGGTGCGGTCCAGTCCGCCCACGGCGACGGGCAGTGCGGCGGTGACACCGCCGTCCGGGGAGGCCTCCATCGTGACGGTCCCGCCGGGTTCGGCCGCGGGCAGCGCGGTTCCTAGCCCCGCGGCCCGGTCCCTCTCGTCCGGACCGGCGAGCAGCGCCGTCACCGTCTTCTCCGGCGCCACGGGCACGGCGGCGGGGTCGTCGTACTCCGAACCGAACCCGATGGAGGACCCGACCGTCCGGACGACGGGAAACAGTTCTCCCGCCGACGAACGGAAGAAGAGCAGCATGTCCTCGTCGCGGTTCACGAAGGCCTCGACCGTGGCGGGACTGCCCGCCTCGACGACATCGGTCTCCTGGATGCCGCAGCCGCCGAGCAGCACGGCGGCCGTCGGGACGGCGAGGGCCGCCGCGCGTCGGCGGGTCCGCGCACGCCTCATCCGTCGGCCTCCTCCGCGTGGAGCGGTATCTCGACGGTGAAGACGGCGCCGCCCCCGGGCAGGTTCCCCGCGCGGATCGTTCCGCCGTGCAGCCTGACGTTCTCCAGGGTGATCGCCAGTCCCAGGCCGCTGCCCGCCGAGCGGGTACGGGCCGCGTCGGCCTTGTAGAAGCGGTCGAAGATGTGCGGGAGCACGTCCGGCCGGATGCCCGGTCCGCTGTCGGTGACCTCGGTGATCAGGGCGGGCGGGCCCTCGGGGCGCGCCTCGACGCGCAGTCCCACGGTGACGGGCGCGCCGCCGTGCCGCAGGGCGTTGCCCACGAGGTTGGCGACGACGACGTCGAAGCGGCGCGGGTCGAGCCGGGCACGGATGCCGTCGGGCATCTCGGTGCGCACCCGGCCGTCGGTCCAGTGCCGGCTCTGCAGGGTCTTGCCGATGGCCTCGGCGACGTCGACCTCGTCGGCGTTCAGCTCGGCCGCGCGGGCGTCGAAGCGGGAGATCTCCATCAGGTCCTCGACGAGCACGGCGAGCTTGCCCGTCTCGGTGCTGACCAGCCGGACCGCGCGGGCGGTGTCGGCGTCCAGCCCGCTCGCGTCCTCGTCGAGGACCTCGGTGACGGCGAGCATCCCGGCGAGCGGGGTACGCAGTTCGTGCGAGACGTCGGAGGCGAAGCGGCGCGCGCGTGCCTCGGCCTCGCGCAATTCCTCCACCGAGCGTTCGAGTTGGCCCGCCGACTCGTTGAAAGTGTGTGCCAGATCGGCCAGTTCGTCGCTGCCGCGCACCTGGATCCGGGTGTCGAGCCTGCCGCTGCCCATGCTCTGCGCGGCCCGGCGCAGATCGCGCACGGGACGCAGCACGCTGCGCGCGGCGATCAGACCGGGTATCAGGGAGACGGCGAGGCCGGGCAGGGCGCCGTCCCGGGCGGCCGTGAGCAGCGCCTCGACGTTGACCTGCTCGTCGGTCATCCGCATGACGGCGTACAGGACGAGTCCGCTGGGCAGCACGCTGTAGGGGCCCGACTTGAAGACGGTGGGCATCGCGATGGTGAGGTAGGGGACGCCGTCCTTGACGACCCGCTCGAAGCTGCCGTTCGGGTTGGCCCGCGCGGCGCGGCGCAGCTCGGGCGTGATGACGGTGGAGACGGGGCTCTCGCCGGAGGAGGCGCGGATCGAGCCGTACTCGGCGAAGACGACCCAGGGGTGCGGCTTGCCCTTGCGGGCGAGGTCGCGCAGGACCTCCTCGATGCCCTCCTCCTGCACGGGCAGTGCCCAGCCCGTCTGCTGGACCTGGTCGCGGAACGACGAGACCGCGGTGTCCTGGGCGGTCTGCAGCAGGGCGTTGCGGGCCTCGCGGTAGGTCAGCGCGGCGGTGGTCCCGGCGCTGACGGCGGCCACCAGCAGGAAGGACAGCACCAGCCGCGCCCGCAGCCCGAACGCCCTGGACCGCATCCGCCGTACCGGCGGGCTGCTCACAGCGGTCCGAAGCGGTAGCCGAAGCCCCGCAGGGTCTGGACGTAGCGCGGGGTGCCGTCCTCGTCCTCGATCTTGCTGCGGAGGCGTCTGACGCAGGCGTCGACCAGGCGGGCGTCGGCGTGGTAGCTGTGCTCCCAGACGTGCTCCAGCAGTTGCTGCCTGCTGAAGACCTGCTCCGGGGCGGAGGAGAGATGGAGCAGGAGTTTCAGTTCGGAGGGAGCGAGCGGCAGCCGCTTGCCGGCCTTGGTGACGGTCAGTCCGGCCCGGTCGATGGCCAGCTCGCCGTAGACCTCGATGGCCGGGCGGCCGGGTCCGGCGTCCTCGATGCGGCGCAGCACGGCGCGGATGCGGGCCTCGATCACCTCGGTGCGGGCGGGTTTGACGATGTAGTCGTCGGCACCGGCCTCCAGGCCTATGACCACGTCGAAGTCGTCGCCGCGCGCGGTGAGCATGATGATCGGCAGCTGGCTCTTCTCGCGGACCCGGCGGCAGACCTGGACGCCGTTCATCCCGGGCAGCATCAGGTCCAGCAGCAGCAGGTCGGGGCGGAACTCGGTCAGGGCGGCGAGGCCGGCCTCGCCGGTGGCGGCCGCCCGTACCTCGTGGCCGCGGCGGCGCAGACCGAGTTCGACGCCTTCGCGTACGGAAGGGTCGTCCTCGATGAGGAGCACGCGGGGCATCTGCAGTCTCCCTCGGTGGTGGTCAGGACCGGGTGACTCGCCGGCAGGCACCGGAGAGCAGGGCGTCGAGTTCGCGCAGCCGCAGCGGCCTGGCGAGCAGGGCGAAGGTGAGCGCGACGGCTGCCGCGCCGGCGGCCGTCGCGGCCGGCGCCCCCGCCGGTCCGGCGCCGGCGGCCGCCAGGTGGCCGAGGACGGTGGCGGGCGCGGCGGCGAGCAGCAGCCGCACATGGGTGCCGGCGGCGGACGACCGCAGCGGCCGGGCGACGGCGAGCCGGCGGCTCAGCACCCGTGCCGTCACGGCCCAGCCCGCGCACAGCGCCAGCGAGTACGCGGCCGCCATGCCCGTCACCGCCCAACGGGCCGGCAGCAGGTGGGCGGCGGCCACGGACAGGCCCGCGTTGACGGCGACGATCACGAGGTTGAGAAGGAAGGGCGTACGGGTGTCGGAGAGCGCGTAGAAGGTGCGCGACAGGACGTACTGGCCCGACATGGCGACGAGTCCGGGCGCGAAGGCCATCAGGATCCCGGCCATGGCGGCCGTGTCGGCGGCGCTGGTCCTGCCGTACCCGAAGACCATGGTCATCACCGGCTGGGCGAGCGCGAACAGCATGCAGGCGGCGGGCACCACGGCGCAGGCGGAGGCGCGCAGGGCGTACGAGACGTCGCGGCGTACGGCCGCCGTGTCGGCGTCGGCGGCCGCGGCGCTCATCCGGGGCAGCAGCGCCGTCACCAGGGAGACCGTGATGATGCCGTGCGGTACGGCCCACAGGGCGTAGGCGTTGTTGTAGGCGCTGAATCCGGGGCCGCCGTCGACGCCCGCGTTCGTGGCGAGCCGGGTCGTGACCCAGTACGCGGCCTGGTTGGCGAGGACGAGCAGCACGAGCCAGGCGGCCGCCCGCAGCGGACGGGTCAGTCCGCTGCCGCGCCAGTCGAAGCGGGGCCGCCAGCGGAAGCGGGCCGCGCGCAGGGCGGGCACCAGCGCGAGCGCCTGCACGGCGATGCCGGCGGTCGTACCCCAGCCGAGCACCGCGGTCTCGGTGGCGGTGAGCGTGTCCCCGCCGCCCATGGCCAGCGCCAGGTACAGGCCGAAGACGGTCATGACGACGAGGTTGTTGAGGACCGGCGCCCACATCATGGCGCCGAACCGGCCGCGTGCGTTGAGCACCTGGCCGAGCAGGGTGAAGAGTCCGAGGAAGAAGATCTGGGGCAGGCAGTAGCGGGCGAACGCGGTGGTCATGGCCGCCTGTTCGCCGGTGTAGTCGGTGTACAGGTCGATGATCGCGGGCGCCGCCCCCACCGCGGCGGCGGTGATCGCCAGCAGGGCGACGACGCAGACGGTCACGAGCCGGTCGGTGTACGCGGCGCCGCCGTCGGCGTGCTCCTTGGCGGCCTTGACCAGTTCCGGCACGAAGACGGCGTTCAGGGCGCCGCCGAGGAGCAGCATGTAGACGATGGTGGGCAGAGAGTTGCCGACCGCGTAGCCGTCGGCGGTCGGCCCGATGGTGCCGAGCGCGGCGGCGACCACGGCGGAGCGGGCGAAACCGGTGGCCCGGGACACGAGGGAACCGGCGGCCATGACGGCGCTGCTGCGCGCCGCGGAGGGCGCCTCGGGCGCGTCGCCCGGGGCGTCGGGCGCGGACCGCCCGGGATCGCCGGTCGAAGCTGCGCCCGCGCCGGACTGTGCGCCGCGCCGGGCGTGGGGCACGGTGACGCCCGTGCCGCCGGGCGGGTCTCCCTTGGCGTCGTCCGCTGCGGACGCGCCGCCGCCCGTTGCCGCGGCTGCCTGTGCGGTCCGCCTCATCGGCGGTTCAGGTACGCCTGGAAGGCGCGGTACAGCGTCTGGTTGGCGGTGCCGCCCAAGGGTCTCTCCCATTCCCCCGACGTCTCGACGACCTGTCCGCCGGTGCCGAGCTTCCACCGCAGCAGTCCGTACGCACGTTCGTCAGGGTCGAGAGTGGAGGGTACCCCGCGCATGTCGTAGACGGCAGCGCCGACGGCGTGGGCGTCCCGCAGCATCCGCCACTGCAGGGCGTTGGAGGGCCGGACCTCGCGGCGGTGGTCGGCCGAGGCGCCGGTCTGGTACCAGACCCTGCCGCCCACCGTGATCATCGTGTGGGCGGCGAGCGTCTCCCCCCGGTGCCGGGCCAGGTACAGCTTCATCCGGCCCGGCTCCTCCGCGTTGAGCGCCGCGTACTGACGCTCGTAGTAGGCGAGCGAGCGGCCGAGCCGGAATCCGTCGCGCTCCTCGGTGACGCGCAGCAGCCGGTAGAACTCGGGAAGCTCGGCGGCGCCCGCCACCACCACCTCCACGCCCTCCTTCCGGGCCCGGCGCACGTTGCGGCGCCATTCCTGGTTGAGTCCGCCCCACAGCTCCTCGGGGGTGCGTCCGGCGAGCGGTACCTGGAACACATGACGGGGCTGGGCGTCCCCGTCGGTCCCGTCGCCGCCGCAGCGGCGCCAGCCCCGGGCGCGCAGCCGTTCGGCGACGGCGGTGCCGAGCGGGTCGACCTCGCTGGCGAGGACGTCGGCGAGGCGCCGGCCGGGACCGGTGAGCGACTTGAGCAGGTCGGCGTTCCAGCGCCGGTACGCGGGCGAGGGTCCGATGCGTACCGCGAAGGCCCCCTCCCGGCGCAGATGGTCCAGCAGCGGGGTGAGCCAGCCGTCGATGTCCGGGTCGCGCCAGTCGGCGACGGGGCCTTCGGGGAGGTAGGCGAAGTACTTGCGGGTGCCGGGGAACTGTCGCAGCAGCACCAGCGCGACGCCGGTCAGCTCCCCGGCCTCGGGGTCCGGTCCCCAGCCGATCAGGCGTGCGTGCCAGCCGTCCTTGACATCGGCCCAGGACGGGCACTGCAGGAAGCCGGCGCCGAGCGCCGCGCCGGCGGGGGAGGCGAGAAAGGCACGGTAGGCCTCGGCCGTGACGGGTCCCAAGGCGTGGTCCGGGTAGCGTTCCCGGTGTTCGCGGCCGGGTGGCACCAACAGCGCTGACACAGTCTGAGCCTCCTTCTCCCCGGGCCCGGTGCCGGGGACGCACAAGATGCTCACAGCGGCCCATGACCGTCCCGAGCGGCGAATGTGACCGGACCATGACGGTTCGTCACCAGTCGCCGTCACACCGCTCCGTAGCCGCTGACCTGGTGTTTTCCGCCTCTACAGTCACGAGGGTCCACCGACCAGGACTCGTCGTGTTCCGTCACGGAGGTTCCGTTGCACCGCATCCACACCCGCACCCGCACCCGGGTATCGGCCGCCGCCGCGGCGGCGCTGCTCGCGCCCCTCGCCGCCTGCTCGTCGAGCGGCTCACCCACCTCCCCCGCCTCCTCCGGCTCCGAGGTGACCAGGGGTGCCGACGACCGTCCGGTCACCGTCACCGTCACCCCCACGGGAGAACGGGCTGCGGCGGGCGAGCCGGTGACGGTCACCGTCGCGCACGGCCGGCTCACCTCCGTGACCGTCGTCGACGGCGAGGGCCGCGAACTCGCCGGCAAGGTGGCCCGCGACGGCAGGTCATGGGTGTCGGACCGCAAGGCGGCGCCCGGCACCACGTACGCGGTCACGGCGGCGACCCGGACGGCGGGCGGCAGCGCGGGCCGGAGCCGGGCCTCCTTCACCACGGAACCGGCCGGCAAGGTCAACAAGGTCGACTGGCGGCCGGGTGCCGGCGCCACCGTCGGTGTCGCCCAGCCCGTCTCGCTCGTCTTCGACCACCCCGTCAGGAACCGGGCGGAGGTCGAGAGGCAGCTCAGGATCAGCACCTCGAACGACACCGAGGGCTCATGGGGCTGGATGCGCGACTGGTCGGGCAGGGACCGGGTGGACTGGCGGCCCAAGGAGTACTGGAAGCCGGGCACCGAGGTCACGCTGAAGGCCGAGCTGAACGGCACCGACTCGGGCGCCGACGGCGGCTGGTTCGTGCGCGACTACACGACCACGTTCACCGTCGGCGCCCGGCAGGTCGTCGAGGTCGACCTCGACGACCATCAGCTCACGCTCGTACGCGACGGCGAGGCCGTGCGGCGCATCCCGGTCTCCGGTGGCACGCCCGGCGGCGACAAGCGGTCCTGGCGCGGAACCGCCGTCCTCATGGCGAAGGAGGGCACGATCAACATGAACTCCGAGACGGTCGGCCTCGGCGACGCCTACGACAAGATGGTCGACTGGTCGATGCGGCTGACCTGGTCGGGCATGTACGCCCACGCCGCCCCGTGGAACGCCCGGTACTTCGGCGACGCCAACCGCAGTTCGGGCTGCATAGGGATGAGCGACGCGGACGCGGCCTGGTTCTACGCGCGGGTGCGGGCGGGCGACCCGTTCGAGATCACGGGCAAGGACACCAAGGGTGTGGTCGCGCCGGGGAACGGGTTCGGCGCGTGGAACGTCCCGTGGGCCGAGTGGCGGGAGATGAGTGCGGTGGACTGACGGCCGCGGGACGGTGCGGCCGTTCGCCTCGTCACCCCTCTCCTTGGACCCGTCGGGCGAACGTGGGGCGAGGGCGTGGTGCCCGGGTGCGGGAGCGGGAAGCGCATGCTCATGCAGCCAGGCACGTCGCCCTCGGTGTACCCGCTCCTGCGCAGGACCGCCGCGTACGCGTGGCGCCTGCTCGCCGTCGGCGCCGTCGTGTACGCGGTCTTCGCCGTACTGGGACAGTTCCACGAGATCGGCGTCGCCGTCTTCCTGGGTCTGGTCGTCACCGCGCTGCTGCGCCCGCTCGTCGACCTGATGGACCGGGTGATGCCGCGCCCGCTCGCCGTCGCGTCGGCCCTCCTCGGGAGCGCGGTGGTGGCTCTGGGGGTGCTCGTGCTGGTGGGCGAGGCGGTGGCCGGGGAGAGCACGACCCTGGTACGCGAGTTCCGGGACGGCGTGGGACGGATCGAGGACTGGCTCAAGCGTCCGCCGTTCCGCCTGGACGTGGCGGCGCTGAACATCCAGGACAAGGTGGCCGAGTTCATCGCCACGCACCGTGCCGACCTGGTGAGCACGGCGCTCAGCAACGCGAGACGGCTGGTGTCCCTGCTGACCACGGTGGCTCTGGGCCTGTTCTGCTCGGTGTTCTTCCTGCAGTCGGGCCACCGGCAGTGGGTGTGGGTGACCGAACAGCTCCCGGCGTCCACGCGGGCGTCGGTGATGCTCGGCGGGCGCGCGGCCTGGCGCAGCTTCACCGGCTACACGCGGGGCATCGTGCTGGTGGCGGCGACCAACGCGATCCTCGTCGGTGTGGCGCTTGCCCTGCTCGGCGTACCGCTGGCCGTTCCCCTGGCGCTGCTCGAATTCGCCGCCGCCTTCGTGCCCCTGATCGGTTCGCCGATCGCCCTCGCGGTCGCCACGGTCGTCGCGCTCGCCTCCCAGGGGCCCCTGGTGGCGGCGGTGGTCCTCGGGCTGATCGTGGTCATCGGCCAGATCGAGGGTCATCTTCTGCACCCTCTGGTGATGAGCTGGGCCGTCCGGCTCCACCCGCTGGTGGTGGCCGTCTCGGTCGTCGCGGGCGCCATCGCGGCGGGGGTGGTGGGGGCCGTGGTGGCGGTGCCGTTCGTGTCGGTGATCTGGTCGGTGTTCACGGCGCTGCGCGAAGACGGGGGCGCGCCGGCCCCGGACCCACCGCCGGACCGGTGACGGTCCGCCCGGCCCCGGGCCCGGGCGGACCGTGGCCGTCACCCTTCGGCGGCCTCCCGGATCAGCGGCTCGAACTCGCGCCGTACGTAGGCGTCGAACGGTTCGGTCAGCGCGCCGTCGATCACCCGGCGCACCCGGTGCCCCGCGGCGAACTCCTTGATCTCCGCGCGGGAGGCGGGCCCCACGCCCCCGCCGATGATCAGCACCTCGAACGCGCCGGTCTCCAGCAGCTTCCGGGCCTCCTCGTCGGTGCTCACCCCCTCCGCGTCGAATCCGTCGGCGCGCAGTGTCTCCAGCACCGCCGTCACCCTGGCGGGGGTCCGTCCCAGCACCAGCGTCCTCATGGCCGTTCCTCTCCCCTGCGTCGGCATGGGCCGACCCTACCCATCCCGCACCGCGGGAGTTCGGCTCGCGGCCCGCTCAGGCCTCGGCGGGCCCGACGGCGAGCATCGTGACCTCCGAGGCGGGCACCTCATGGCCCTCGTCGTCGAGGAACCCGACGTGGACGGGCCGCCCCGTGGAGCGCGCACGCCGCGGCGCGGAGGGGCCCGAGGGGCGGGGCCGGTGGCGGTCGCCCCACTGCTGGAGCGCCCCGAGCACGATCAGCAGATCGCTTCCGGCCGCCGTGAGGTGGTAGCTCTGGCGGGGCCTGCTGCCCGGCTCCTGATAGGTCCGCGTGTCCAGGACGCCCGCCTCGACCAGCAGCTTGAGCCGCGCGCTGAGCAGGTTGGAGGCGACGCCGAGGGACGTCTGGATCTCGGCGAACCTGTGCCTGCCGGCGAAGACCTCGCGCAGCACGAGCAGCGACCATCTCTCGCCGAGGATCTGCAGGCTCCGTTCGATGGAGCAGGCCGGATCGTCGTCCGCGAGACCCGACAGCTGTCTTCCGGGCGCCACGCCGCACCTCCTCCTCGACGCCGGGTCCGCGCGCTCCGCGGCCACTGGCGCTGTCGTGGGCAGTCTACCGGCTGAGTTTCCTCTTGCAACTCAGCTACCACTGCCCCCGGACAGCCTAACTTGCATAAATAAAGTCAGTAGCTAGCATGGCACCACGAAGCGCCGGACCGCAGGGATCTCCCGATTCCCCCGGCTGTCACGAAGGAAGCACCGATGAACATCGATGGAGCAGTCGCCCTCGTCACGGGCGCCAACCGCGGCATCGGCCGCGCGTTCACCCGCGCCCTGCTCGACCACGGCGCCGCCAAGGTCTACGCCGGCGTGCGCGACCCCGCGAGCGTGACCGACCAGGACGTGGTGCCGCTGCGCCTCGACGTCACCGACGAGGAGGCCGTCGCCGCTGCCGCCGCGGCCGCGACGGACGTGTCCATCGTGATCAACAACGCGGGCGTCGGCGGCGCCACCACCGGACTCAGGGAAGGCTCCTTCGACGGCGCGCGCCAGGCGATGGAGGTCAACTACTTCGGCACCTGGGCCGTTTCCCGGGCCTTCGCCCCGATCCTGGCCCGAAACGGCGGTGGAGCGCTGGTGAACATGCTCTCGCTGGCCTCGTGGTCGAGCCGACCGGAGTTCCCCGGCTACGCCGCTTCCAAGGCCGCGCAGTGGTCGCTGACGGACGCCCTGCGCCAGGGCCTCGACGCGCAGGGGACCCTGGTGGTCGGGGTGCACGCCGGTTTCGTGGACACGGACCTCAGTGCCTGGACCGACGCCCCGAAGATCAGCGCCGAGGCCGTGGCCGAACTGACCATGAAGGCGCTCGCGGACAATCGCTACGAGGTCCTCGCCGACGAGGGGACCCGGCACGCCAAGGCCGCCCTGTCGCGGCCGGCGAGCCCGCGACGCGACGTCTGAGCGGCGCGCCTTCCTTCGCGGGGCGGTCCCTCCGGACCCGCAGCCGCGCCGGTGAGCGGCCGTCGGTGACGAGGCCGTTCACGGGCGCGGCCGTGAGCGAGTCGGAGTCTCCCCTCAGCGGGGGCGCATGTCCGTCAGGGCAGGGTCCACTTCTGGTTGGGTCCGGTGTGGCAGGTCCACAGGTGTACCGGCGTGCCGTCGTTCCAGGTGCCGCCGGACGCGTCGAGGCACTTGCCGGACTGCGGGTTGCGCACCGTGCCGTCGGACTGCGGGGCCCACACCTGGGCACCCGAGCCGTTGCACGTCCACAGCTGGATCCTCGTACCGTCGGCGCTGCCACCCCCGGACACGTCCAGGCACTTGCCCAGCGCCCTCAGCGCACCGTCGGCGACGGTCCAGGTCTGGGCGGCGCTGCCGTTGCAGGTCCACACCTGGACCTCGGTGCCGTCGGCGGTCTGCGCCCCGTCGACGTCCAGGCACTTGCCGCCCACCCCCTTCACCTCGCCCGCACGCGGGCCGGGAGGGGAACCCGCCTGTTTGACACGGATGTTGCGGAAGGCCACGTCGTCACCGTCGCCGTGGTTCTGGAGCCCGACATACCCCTGGGCGAGGCTCCGCGCCGGGTCCGCGTTGGTGAAGTCGTTGATCTTGCGGCCGTTCAGGAAGAGCTCCAGCCGCTCCCCCGTGACGCGGATCTCGTACGTGTTCCACTCACCCGGAGGATTCAGCGCGGCGTCCCTGGCGGCGAGGTCCGCCGACTTGAACCCGTAGACCGAGCCCGTGGTGCGCTCGGGCGTGTCGGTGGCGTCGATCTGGATCTCGTAGCCGTTGTTCACCGCCGACCAGGGGTCGTCGGAGGCCGGGAAGCCCACGAAGACACCGGAGTTGTCGTCGCCGGCCGCCTTCCAGTCGAGCTTCAGGGAGTAGTCGCCCTGGAGTTCGCGCGCCGAGTACCACAGCATCCCGAGCCCGCCGTGCGAGGTCAGGGTGCCGTCGGCGAGGGTGAAGCCACCCGGGCCCGCCTGCTTCCAGCCGCTGGTGGTCGAGCCGTTGAACAGCGTCTGGTAGCCCGTCTCCGGCCGGCAGTCGGCCTGAGTGCGCTCCGCCGCCCAGCGCAGGCCGCCGAGGAGATGGCGGCGGAACGCGGGCTCGCCGTACGACTCGTCGGTGTGCCCGCCGCCCGTGTAGAAGGCGCGTCCGCCCTGGTAGTCCTTGCACCAGCTGATCGGGTGGTCGCCCGCCATCGACCCGCCGCTGTAGCTGGACTCGTCCAGGGAGGCCAGCACGTGTGCGGTGGTGCGCGGGTTCGAGCGGTAGTTGTACCACTCGTCCGTGCGCTGCCAGGTCGCTCCCAGGTGTGCCGTGGCGTCGTGCGCCCGGTCCTCGACCTTCACGGTGGCGGACTGGATCGCGGGGTGCGACTGGAACAGGGCCCCGGCCAGTCCCTCGTAGAAGGGCCAGTCGTACTCGGTGTCGGCGGCGGCGTGGATGCCGACGTATCCGCCACCGCCCCGGATGTACTGCTCGAACGCGGTCTGCTGGGTGGCGTCGAGGACGTCCCCCGTGGTGGACAGGAAGACGACCGCCTCGTAGCGGGCCAGGTTGGCGCCGGTGAAGGCGCCGGGGTCCTCGGTGGCGTCCACAGTGAAGTTGTTCGTGGCGCCCAGGTCCCGCAGGGCCGCGATGCCGTCGTCGATGGAGGAGTGCCGGAACCCGGCCGTCCTGGAGAAGACGAGCACCTCGTAGGCGGGGTCCGCCGCGGGTGCCGCCGCCACGATCGTGGTGCCGTCGCCCTCGGCCCGCTCCGCGGAACCGGTCCCGGCGATCGCCTGCGGCGTTCCGGCGAGCAGGGCCGCCGCGAGGAGCGCCGTGGCCGCTCTCAGTGTGCTGCGCATGTGTGTCACCGCCTTTCGGCTAGGGGAGAGTCCACTTCTGGTTGGCTCCGGTGTGGCAGGTCCACAGGTGCACCGGCGTGCCGTCGTTCCAGGTGCCGCCGGACGCGTCGAGGCACTTGCCGGACTGCGGGTTGCGCACCGTGCCGTCGGACTGCGGGGCCCACACCTGAGCACCCGAGCCGTTGCACGTCCACAGCTGGATCCTCGTACCGTCGGCGCTGCCACCCCCGGACACGTCCAGGCACTTGCCCAGCGCCCTCAGCGCACCGTCGGCGACGGTCCAGGTCTGGGCGGCGCTGCCGTTGCAGGTCCACACCTGGACCTCGGTGCCGTCGGCGGTCTGCGCCCCGTCGACGTCCAGGCACTTGCCGTTGACACCGCGCACGGCTCCGGAGCGCGTCGCGCCGGCGGTGTCGAAGGAGAAGTCGTCGACGTCGAAGAGGGCGCCCGCGCCGCCCTTGAACACCAGGTACAGCGTGGTCGAGCCGGCGGGCCTGTCGACGAGGGGTGTGGTCACGTCCTGGAAGGTCTCCCAGCCTCCGGTCACCGGCACGGTCGCGGTGCCGAGCAGGGTGCCGGTCGGCGCACCGGCCCGGACCTCGATGGTCCCGCCGGACCCGGCGGAGGAGACCCGGGCGGTGAACCGGCTCGCGTTGCCGAGCGCGTACGGCTCGAACGAGATCCAGTCGCCGTTCTCGATGTGGCCGACGGTCCTGCCGCCGTGCGCGGGGGCGTGGGAGACGACCTGGACGCCGGCGGCGTCGCCGTAGTGCTCCGCCTGGCGGTGGGAGGGCTGGATGACGTGCTGGTCGTGCGTGGTGAGCGGCGGCTGTCCGCCCGCCCCCTCGTCGGTGTACTCCGCGTCGAGCACCCCGAAGAGATTGGCGTCCGGGTCGTGTTCACCGTCGGCAGAGGTCTGCAGGGTGCCGGAGCAGCCGGTCGCCGAGGTCTGCGGGTGACCGTGGCTGTCGTGGCCGATGATGAAGCTGACCTTGACCTTGGAGCAGTCGACGGTGCCGTCCTCGGGATCGGTGACCGTCACCCGGAAGGGGATCGCCGCGCCGAAGTCGTAGATGCTGCCGTCGGCGGGGAGGTCCAGCCGGACCGTGGGCGCGGTGTTGCCCACCGTGATCGGCACGGAGGCCGTGCCGGACCTGCCGGTGGAGTCGGTGACCGTGAGGGTCGCCGTGTACTGGCCGTTGGCCCTGTACGTGTGGGTCGGATCGGCCGCCGTCGAGGTGCCGCCGTCGCCGAACCGCCAGGAGTGGCTGAAGGCGTCGCCGTCCGGGTCGGTGGTGCCCGCGGAGGAGAAGCTCACGCTCAGCGGCGCGGTGCCCGAGGTCACGTCCGCCGTGGCCTGGGCCAGGGGTGCGCGACCGCCGGTGACGTGCTCGATCCGGTACAGGGCGGAGTTCTCGTCGCCGTTGAAGTAGCCCGTGCCGTAGTCCAGGACGTACAGCGCGCCGTCGGGTCCGAAAGCCATGTCCATCACCTGCGTGCCGGTCCAGGGGAAGGCGTTGACGGACGAGACCGTGCCGTCGCCGCCACTCTCGATCCGCTTGATCCAGCGTCGGCCGAACTCGCCGGCGAAGTAGTCGCCGTCGAACTCCTGCGGGAACTTCACCTCGGAGGTCGAGGACGCGTCGTAGCGGTAGACGGGGCCGCCCATGGGCGACTCGGAGCCGCCGCCGAACTCCGGTACGGAGCCCCCGTTGTACGGGATCCAGGCGGGCTGGGCGGGCGGCAGGTCGGTGAGGCCGGTGTTGCGCGGGGAGGTGTTCCTCGGTGCCGCGCAGTTGAACGCGGAGCCCGCCGTACCGGTGGCGAAGTCGTGGTCCACGTAGGCGTCGCCCCGGCCCGTGCAGTACGGCCAGCCGTAGTTGCCCGCCTTGGTGATCCGGTTGAACTCGACCTGTCCCTCCGGGCCGCGTGCCGGGTCGGCCGAGCCGGAGTCGGGTCCGTAGTCCCCCAGGTACACGATGCCGGTCGACTTGTCGACGCTCATCCGGAACGGGTTGCGAAAGCCCATCGCGTAGATCTCGGGGCGCGTCCTCGCGGTGCCGGGCGCGAAGAGGTTGCCGCTCGGGACGGTGTACGAGCCGTCCGCGGCGACCTTGATGCGCAGCACCTTGCCGCGCAGGTCGTTGGTGTTGCCGGAGGACCGCTGGGCGTCGAAGGCCGGGTTGCGGTGCGCGCGCTCGTCGATCGGGGTGTATCCGTCGGACTGGAACGGGTTGGTGTCGTCGCCGGTCGACAGGTACAGGTTGCCAGCGCCGTCGAAGTCGATGTCGCCGCCGACGTGGCAGCACAGACCGCGGGAGGCGGGAACGTCGAGGATCTTCCGCTCGCCGGCGACGTCCAGCGTGCCGTCGGTCCGCAGGACGAACCGGGAGAGCCGGTTGACGCCGTCGAAGGGGGCGAAGTCGGCCGCGGTGCCCTCCGCGGGGGCGTCGCCGCCCGGTGTGCTCAACTTCGGGGCGTAGTAGAGGTAGACGTACCGGTTCGAGGCGAAGGCCGGGTCGACGGCTATGCCCTGCAGGCCCTCTTCGTCATGGGAGTAGACGTCGAGCCTGCCCGCCACCTTCGTGTTGCCGACGGCGTCGGTGAGGCGGACCGTTCCGTCGCGGGAGCTGTGCAGGACCGAGCGGTCGGGCAGGACCGCCAGGGTCATCGGCTCGCCCATCTCGGCCACGCCCTTGGCGAGGGTGACCTGCTGGAACTCCGGTGCCGCCGCCTTCGCGGGCCGGCTCGCACCCTCCCCGGAGGCGCCCGCGGGCACCGCGGGCAAAACGATACCGACGGCGCCGGCCACCGTCGGTACGAGCCATCGAAGGAGTCTTCGGGGTAACGGGCTTGTGCGCACAGGTGCCTCCCGGAGGTGGGGGAGCGGCAGGGCCGAGCGGACCTGCCGTGGGAGTACGGGGCGCGCGCCGTCGCGCCATGACACACCGCTCACGCTGTGACGGGCGTGTCACAAGGAAGTTAGCGGCCTTCGTTCCGGGACGTAAGTCCTTTTGTCCATGATCTCGTCACTTCTTCCCCGACGCGGACAAAGTGCCCCGACCATTCACCACCGGAAAGTTCCGCCGCCCGGCCGGGCTCCCCGGCCGGCCCGCATGGAGCTGACGGCCAGAAGGTTGCATCGCGGGACTGAGGTTTCCATCACATCAGATGTGACCAGTTCCGCCCGGTTCCGTGTGGAGACTTTGCGAAGGACGCTGGTAATTTGAGAGCGCCGCGATACCCCGCGAGGTCGGGGAGGGGGAGTCAGGATTTGCGGCCGCTGCTGCGGCAACAACATCCCACCTCGTACGTCCGTACGGTCTGCCTGCGCGAGCAACATGAAGTGCGGAGGGAGGCACAGTCGTGGCCCAGGGAGGGCAGGGGGGACGCGATCAGGCTGGCGACGAGGAGCCTCTGGAGCCTGACGTCACCATGCAGTTGAAGGTCCCGCCCCCGCCGCGGCCCGCCGCGGACGAGACCATGCAACTGCGCGTACCCGAAGGCGGAATACCCGACGGGTCCGACATGTCCGCACCTTCGGACAAGTCGCGGACTTCCGGTACGACCGACGAGATATCCGACGACGACGAGATATCCGACGATCCCGACACCGCCTCCGCCGCCTCCGGCGCTTCGGGCGCGTCCGGCCCCTCCGCCAAGGCCAACCGTCGCCGTCGCAAAGCGCCCCGCCCCTCCCCCGCCGCCCGCGTCACCGCGGCCCTCGGCCCCCGGCTCGCCGTCGTGCTCGGCTTCCTGGCCGCCCGGCTCGGCCCCCTCGCCACCCGCCTCGCCCCCTACGCCCGCCGGATGCGTCCGCTGTACCCCCGGCCGGGCCGTGAAGGGTGGCGTCGCTGGATCCCCTCCTGGCGCCAGTCCGTCGGCGGCCTCCTCGCCTCGCTCGGCCTGAGCACGCTGTTCCTCGTCGTCGCCTACGCCGCCACCGACATCCCGGACAACCTCAACACGTACGCCACCCAGCAGGACAACGTGTACTTCTGGGCCGACGGCACCCCGATGGCCCGTACCGGCTGGGTGCAGCGGCAGGCGATGCCGCTGAAGGACGTCCCCGAGGACGTCCGCTGGGCGGTGCTGGCCGCCGAGAACGAGAGCTTCTACAGCGACCCGGGCATCTCCTTCAAGGGCATCACCCGCGCCCTGTTCCGCACCCTCGGGCGGGGTGACACCCAGGGCGGCTCGACCATCACCCAGCAGTACGTCAAGAACGTCTATCTCAACCAGGACCAGACGCTCACCCGCAAGTTCACGGAGGCGATGATCGCCCTCAAGCTGGACAACCGGATGAGCAAGGACCAGATCCTGGAGAGCTATCTCAACACCAGCTGGTTCGGCCGCGGCACCTACGGCATCCAGCGCGCCTCCCAGGCCTACTACGGCAAGGACGTCAGCGAGCTCGACGCCAGTGAGGCGGCCTTCCTGTCCTCCCTGCTCAAGGGCGCCGGCCTGTACGACCCGACGCTCAGCAAGGCCAACCACGACCGGGCCGTGGAACGCTGGTCGTGGATCCTCGACCGCATGGTGGCGATCGGCAAGCTGTCGCCGCAGGAGCGCGCCAAGTACCGGACGTTCCCCGAGCCGCTGAAGAGCAACCCGCTGTACGACACCGGTGAGCAGAGCGACTATCTGGTCGAACTGGCCTCGCAGTACGCCAAGAAGACCGCGCGCATCTCCGACAAGGACTTCGACCTCGGCGGCTACCAGATCTACACGACCTTCGAGAAGCACCGCGAGAGGCAGCTGACCGAGGCCGTCACCAAGGCCCGCAAGCAGGCGAAGGAGGAGCACCCGAAGCTTGCCGGGACAGCCCACTACGGCGCGGCCTCCATCGCCTCGGACGGCCGGATCCTCGCCGTCTACGGCGGCCCCGACCACCGCACTCAGGGGTACAACGAGTCCAACGCCACCACCGTGCCCGCCGGTTCGGCCTTCCTGCCGTTCGTCTACGCCGCCGGTCTGGAGCACGGCGTGCGCAAGTCCCGCGACGGCGAGATCACCGAGGTGACCGGGGAGTCCCTCTACGACGGCGACAACGAGGTGCCGGTCACGACGCCGGAGGGCCCGTACTGGGACCGCAGCGGCCGCAAGGTCGCCGCCCGCAACGACGACGACAGGTCCTACGGGCAGATCTCCCTGCACCAGGCGCTCGCGCAGTCCGTCAACACCCCCTTCATGCAGCTCGGCATGGACACCGGTCTGGAGAAGGTGCGCTCCACCGCCGAGGCCTCCGGGCTGCTGTCCTCCAGCATCGGCGCCCAGGTGCCCACCCTGTCCACCGGCAGCTCCACGCCCAGCGCGATCCGCATGGCCAGTGGCTATGCCACGTTCCTCGCCGACGGCATGCACACCGAGCCCTACTCGGTGCGCAGGATCACCCACAACGGCGACAAGGTCGCCCTCGCCGCGGCGCCGAACCGCCGCGCGATGGGCGCCGACACCGCCCGCGAGGTCCAGTCCGCCCTCACCGACGCCTTCCGCCTCGCCCACCCGGACGCCGCTCCCGCCGAGGCGGAGGTCGCCGGGAAGGTGGGCACGACCGAGGACGACACCGCCGCCTGGTACGTGGGGAGCGCCAAGAAGGTGGCCACGGCGGTCGTCGTCTACCGCATCGATCTGAAGAAAAGCCTCGAACCGCTGCCGCTCCAGGGCCTGGACGGGACGGAAACCGCAACCGAGAGTGTCCCGTACGGCATCTGGTCACGTGCCATGAGTCCGCTCGACTGACCCCCGGCGCGACCGGCACCGCCCCAGCCCCTGTCCCCGAGAGATTGAGCCGCAAGATGAAACAGCCGTCGGGCCGCCGCCGCAAGGCCCCCGAACCCCGCCGTCCCGCCGCCCGCCCGGGTTTCATCACCCTGGCGGCGTTCCTCGTCGTGACCTCCCTGGTCGGGGGATACCTGGTGCTCTCGCGCACCGGCAACACCACCGCGACCGCCTCGGCCAAGGACGAGAACCGGCAGGACGGGGACTCGCGGGCCACCGAGGAGCCGTGGGACGGCAGGACCAAGGTGCTCGGCGACGGCTCGACGTCCTTCACCGGCCCGCAGAAGAACCAGTTGAAGCCGGTGCCGCTCAAGCCAGGTGAGAAGCCGCCCCAGTTCGTGGTGTTCTCCTGGGACGGCGCCCTCCAGGGCGACGACGAGCTCTTCTCGCACTACCGGGAGATGGCCCGGGAGTACGACGCCCACATGACCTTCTTCCTCACGGGCATCTACCTGGTGCCCAAGAGCAAGAAGGACCTCTACTCCCCGCCGCAGCACGACAAGGGGACCGCGGCGATCAGCTTCCCCACCGACGAGCACATACGCACCACGCTGGAGCAGCTCGGCGGCGCCTGGGAGGACGGCAACGAGATCGGCACCCACTTCAACGGCCACTTCTGCGGACCGCAGGGCGGCGGCGACTGGAGTGTCGCGGAGTGGAAGAGCGAGATCGACCAGTTCTTCGCCTTCGTCGAGAAGTGGAAGACCAACACGGGTTACACGGACCTCGACCCGCTGCCCTTCGACATCAAGAAGGCCGTCACCGGCGGTCGCGCCCCCTGTCTGGAGGGCCAGGAGAACCTGCTGAAGGCGGCCAAGGACTACGGCTGGCGCTACGACGCCAGCTCGGCCGGCGACTTCCAGATCTGGCCGACGAAGAAGAACGGCATCTGGGACTTCCCGCTCCAGATGCTCCCGTACGAGGGCGGCAAGTACCAGGGCCTGTCCATGGACTTCAACTTCCTCTACAACCAGTCCGACGGGGAGACCGACGGCGATCCGGCCATGTATCCGCAGTGGCGGCAGGAGACCGTCGACGCCTACATGGCCGGCTTCAACCGCGTCTACTTCGGCAGCCGGGCACCGCTGTTCATCGGCAACCACTTCGAGGAGTGGAACGGCGGCATCTACATGGACGCCGTCGACGAGGTCATCAAGACCGTCTGCACCAAGAAGGACGTCAAGTGCGTCTCCTTCAAGGAGCTCGCGGACTGGATGGACGTCCAGAAGCCCGCCACGCTGGAGCGGCTGCGCAGCCTGGACCCGGCGCAGTCCCCGGACTGGTCCACGGTCGTGCAGTGAGCGCCGTCGCCCGGGGGGCCTGGCGGGGCGCCGGGCGGCGATGACAGTCCGGTAACTCCCGCCCCGTCAGGGGTGCAACCCCCTTCACACCGGCCACACACGCCATGCAAGGATGCCGCTACCTCGGCATACCTCCGCCGGGGGAAGAGGGGAACTTCAGTGAAGTCAAGGAAATTGAGCCGTACGCGGCGTCGCGCGTCGATACTCACGGCGGCCGCGGCCTCGGTCGCCGCGGGCGCCGCGCTGCTGCCCAACTGGACCGCGGGCGCGTCCGCCCCGGCCGAGCCCGAGGTGGACGCCAGGACCAAGGCCACCTTCCAGCGGCTGGCCGACGCGGTCTTCACCGACCGCACCAACGCTCTGGTCGACATGCCCGCCAAGGGCAAGAAGCCGCTGGTCGACAGCTTCTCCGGTGACGTCGCGGTCTCCACCGGGACCGCCCGCACCGAGGACGAGGCCGTCGACGAGCTCGGCGACCGCAAGGACGGGCTCGCCCGGCTCGGCGAGAAGTACAGCGCGGCGAACACGTCCGTCACCCTGAACCGGACCAGCGTCAAGGGCCGCAACGCCGTCGTCGAGGTCACCGAGACCACGACGCTGACGTACGAGAAGGTGCGCGGCGACGAGCCGCGGACGACCGGGTTCCAGGCGCACCACCGGCTGACCTTCAAGGCGGACCGGGACGGCGACTGGCGGCTGACGGGTGTCCGTGAGTCCGAGGACGGCGGTCTCGCGATCAACCAGACGGCCACGCCGAGCGTCGCGGCCGCCACCAAGGCCAAGGCGGGCAACACGACGCCTTCGGCCCCGCGCGCGGCCACCACGCGCCCCGCGCCGTCCAAGCCGAAGAACTTCACCGCGAGCGGCTACGACTACAAGGCGATGGCCGCCTACGCGGAGAAGTACTGGAGCAACTACAACCCGGCCTACCCGAACTTCAACGGGCAGGGCGCGGGCGGTGACTGCACCAACTTCGTCAGCCAGTCCCTGAAGGCGGGCGGCTGGAAGCACGTGCCCGGCTACGTGTACGACTACACCCGGTGGTTCGGCACCGCCGACATCCAGTCGCACTCGTTCGTCGGCGTCAACGAGTGGTCCTGGTTCGCGCAGAACTCCCAGCGCGTGACCAGCCTCGCCAACGTCTACCAGATGGACGTCGGCGACGTGCTCCAGGTCGACTTCGACAAGGACGGGTCCAAGGACCACACGATGATCGTCACGTACCGCAGCGCCCAGGGTGTGCCGTACCTGACGTACCACTCGACCAACACCTACCGCCGGTCGGTGGCGAGCATCATCGCGTCGTACCCGAACGCCGCGTACTACGCCTACCGCACCTGATCGGCGCCGTGCGCCCGTACCCGCCGCCCCGGCCGTCTCCACGCCGGGGCGGCGGTTCGCGTCACAGCCGGCGACTCACGTCTCCTCCTCCATCCGGATCGCCGACCTCAGGTCCTCGAACGCCTTCTCGTTGTCACCGAGGTGGGACTCGATGAGGGCGGTGGCGATGGCGTCCAGCTTGCGCTGGATCGCTCGCTCCGCGCGTTGCTCGGAGTTCTTCAGCAGGGCGAGCAGCAGCAGGGTCACCGCCGTCATGCACTCGCCGGCGAAGACCTTCCACTCCAGCGCGACGCTCGACAGATGGGTGACGACCACCCCTGCGACGACTGTCAGGCACAGGACGAAGAAGGACGGCGAACTGGTGAACAACGAGGCCGCCTCGGCGAATCGTTCGAACCGTCCACGCTTGCCACCGCCACGGTCAGCAGGGTGCTGCACTGCCATGGAGCCACCTTTCCTCGAAGTCACGACGTGCACGTTCTTGCCGAAACGGCAACCGGGCTCGCGCCCGGCGGGACCGCTCCAGAAGGATCACTGTGCGGCCCCTGCGGCCGGAGCGCGCAGCAGCGGCACCGGCCGTCCCATCGGCTCCCCCGGGAGGATCCATGTCCGACACGCACGCCACCGGTCCCACCCATCGCCTGCTGCCCTCCCCCGCCGGCCGGATCCATCTCGTGGAGCAGGGCAGCGGTCCGCTGGTCCTGCTCGTACACGGCTTCCCGGAGTCGTGGTACTCATGGCGACACCAGTTGCCCGCCCTGGCCGCGGCCGGCTACCGCGCGGTCGCCGTGGACGTCCGCGGCTACGGGCGCTCCTCACGGCCCGACGCGGTGGACGCCTACGGGATGCGCCACCTGGTGGAGGACAACGCCACGGTCGTGCGGGCCCTGGGCGAGCGGACCGCGGTGGTCGTCGGGCACGACTGGGGGTCCGCCATCGCCGCGAACTCGGCGTTGCTGCGCCCCGAGGTCTTCCGCGCGGTCGGACTGCTCAGCGTGCCCTACGCCCCGCGCGGCGGTCCCCGGCCCAGCGAGGTCTTCACCCGGCTCGGGGGCCCGGAGGAGGAGTTCTACGTCTCCTACTTCCAGCGGCCCGGCCGCGCGGAGGCGGAGATCGAACCGGATGTGCGCGGCTGGCTCGCGGGCATCTACGCCGCCCTGTCCGCCGAGACCATGCCCGCGCCCGGCGCGCCGGACCCGCACTTCCTCGGCCGCGGCGGACGCCTGCGCGACCGGTTCCCGGCGGGCCGGCTGCCGTCCTGGCTGACGGAGCGCGATCTGGACTTCTACGCCGAGGAGTTCGAGCGGACCGGCATGGCGGGGGCGCTGGCCCGCTACCGCAGCATGGACCGTGACTGGGAGGATCTCGCCGAGTACGACGGTGCCCCGATCACACAGCCCTCGCTGTTCGTGGGCGGCGCCCAGGACGCCTCCACCACCTGGCTCGCCGACGCGATCGAGGCCTATCCGACGACGCTGCCCGGCCTGGTCGCCTCGCACGTCCTTCAGGGCTGCGGCCACTGGATCCAGCAGGAACGTCCGCAGGAGGTCAACGCCCTGCTGATCGACTGGCTCGCGACCCTGCCGACCTGACGGCACGGCGCCCGGGGCGGGCACGGTCATGACGGCGGAGATCCTCGACGTCACGGGCGGCACACCACTGCCCCGGGAATGTGCGGGCGCGTCCTCACTCGCCCAGCGGCTGCTTCCGTCCCGCCCGCAGGTGCTCGTCGCACCAGTGCCGGGCGGTGCCGGCGACGTCCTCCAAGGCCCCGGGTTCCGCGAACAGGTGGCCCGCGCCGGGCACCACATGCAGGGCGTGGGGGGCGGCGAGGCGGCCAGCCGCCTCCCGGTTGAGGCGCAGCACCTCCGGGTCCTCACCTCCGACGATCAGCAGCACCGGCGCCCGTACGGCGGCCAGCGCCTCGCCCGCCAGATCGGGCCGGCCGCCCCGCGACACCACGGTGAGCACCCGGTCCGGGCGTTCGGCGGCCGCGACCAGGGCGGCGGCGGCACCGGTGCTGGCGCCGAAGACGACGACCGGGAGTCCCCGGGCGTCGTGCTGTGTTTCCAGCCAGTCGATGGCGGCGACCAGCCTGCGGCCCAGGAACGGGATGTCGAAGCGGTGCTCGCCCGTCAACGCGTCGTGCCGCTCCTCCCGTTCGCTGAGCAGATCCATCAGCAGGGTGCCCATCCCGGCGGCGCGCAGCTCGGCGGCGACCATGCGGTTGCGCGGGCTGTGCCGGGAGCTGCCGCTGCCGTGCGCGAACAACACCACCGCGTGCGCGGCCGCCGGGACGACGAGGTCGCCCGGGAGCATCGCGCTGTCGGTGGGCACCAGAACCATGTCGGAAATCATCGACATCAACTTCTTCCCCGGCCCGCCGGCCTTGCGCATCGATGCGTCGACTCGTCTCCTTTCTTTCACGTACCCGCCCTGGCGCCCCACCAGCCGGATCCGGCGCACGGTCCTCGCAGGTCCTGGGTCACCGAAAGGTTCCCCAGTCACCGGAAAGTGCGTTCTTCCATGTCAGCGCACGCTCTCCTACGGTTTCCGGGTAACCACCGGAGAGCACAACGCTCCGAGAACGAGGAGGCCGCAGCATGCCCATCACCCTGATGAACCCCGACGGACTGCCCAAGATCGACGCCTACCGGCAGGTGTCCGTCGCGACCGGCTCGAAGCTCGTCTTCGTCGCGGGGCAGGTCTCCTGGGACGCCGACGGGAACACCGTCGGCGAGGGCGATCTCGCCGCGCAGGTCGAGCGGTGCTATCTCAACGTCGGCATCGCCCTGGCCGGGGCCGGCGCCTCCTTCGACGACGTGGCGAAGCTGACCGTGTACGTCGTCGACTGGACCACGGACAAGATGCCCCTGTTCCTGGAGGGCGTCGCCCGGGCGGCCGCGCGGCTCGGGACCACGCCGGTCCCGCCGGGCACACTGATCGGCGTCGCGGCACTGGACGTACCCGAGCATCTGGTCGAGGTCGAGGCCACCGCGGTGATCGACTGAGAGGCCCTGCTGTTCACCTTCGGTGACGGATTGGATATATTGAGTTACTACCATTCCGCGACCGAAAGCGGTTGAGCATGGCGGTGGCACAGAGGACCGACATCGCTGCGGAGGAGCCCCTTGCCGGGCCGGTCAATTCGCACAACGAGTGGGATCCGCTGGAGGAGATCGTCGTCGGGCGCCTGGACGGCGCGACGATCCCTTCCGGACACCCGGTCGTGACCTGCAACATTCCGCCCTGGGCGGCGCGTTTCCAGCGGCTCGCCGCCGGTTTCCGCTATCCCGACGTACTCATCGAGCGGGCCCAGCAGGAGCTCGATCAGTTCATCGCCCTCCTGGAGTCGCTCGACGTCACCGTCAGACGTCCGGACGCCGTCGACCACCGGCGGCGTTACGGCACTCCCGACTGGTCCTCGCGCGGCTTCTGCAACACCTGTCCGCGCGACAGCATGCTGGTGATCGGCGACGAGATCATCGAGACGCCCATGGCATGGCCCTGCCGGTACTTCGAGACCCACTCCTACCGCGCGATCCTCAAGGACTACTTCCGGCGGGGCGCGCGCTGGACGGCGGCACCCAAGCCTCAGCTGACCGACGAACTGTTCGAGCCCGGCTTCCGCATCCCGGAGCCCGGTGAGCCGATGCGCTACATCCTCACCGAGTTCGAGCCGGTCTTCGACGCGGCGGACTTCGTTCGGGCGGGACGGGATCTGTTCGTCACCCGGAGCAACGTCACCAACGGGATGGGCATCGACTGGCTGCGCCGCCATCTCGGGCCCCGCTACCGCATCCACGAGATCGAGAGCCGCTGCCGCACGCCCATGCACATCGACACCACGTTCGTGCTGCTCGCGCCCGGCAAGGCGCTGGTCAACCCCGAGTACATCGACGTGGACCGGCTGCCCGACGTGCTGCGCTCCTGGGACATCCTGATCGCCCCCGAGCCGCAGCCGATCGACGAGCGCCTGCTGAGGATCACGTCGATGTGCGGCGCGTGGCTGAGCATGAACGTGCTCATGGTCGACGAGAAGCGGGTGATCGCGGAGCGGCATCACACCGCCATGCTGCGGGCGCTGGAGCGGTGGGGCTTCGAGCCGATTCCGTGCGACCTGCTGCACTACGCGCCGTTCGGCGGCTCGTTCCACTGCGCGACGCTCGACGTGCGGCGCCGCGGCACGCTGGAGTCGTACTTCTCCTGATCCGGAGAAAGTCGCGTGATCCGGAAAGAATTCTCAGCGGCGATGTCGAGAACCCGCGACCGGCTCCGTCCCCGGGGTGAACGCGGCCAGAATGGGCCGCATCGCCGGCGAGGGGAACCACCATGGCCAAGTATCTGCTGCTCAAGCACTACCGGGGCGCTCCGGCCGCGGTCAACGACGTGCCCATGGAGCAGTGGACGCCCGAGGAGATCACGGCGCACGTGCAGTACATGCGGGACTTCGCGACCCGGCTCGAGAAGTCCGGCGAGTTCGTCGACGGCCAGGCGCTCGCCCCCGAGGGGACGTTCGTCCGGTACGACGGTGAGGGGCGTCCACCGGTGACCGACGGGCCGTTCGCCGAGACGAAGGACCTGATCGCCGGCTGGATGGTGATCGACGTCGACACCTACGAGCGCGCCGTCGAGCTGGCCGGGGAGCTGTCGGCCGCCCCCGGGGCCGGGGGCAGGCCGATCCACGAGTGGCTGGAGCTGCGCCCGTTCCTGGCCGCGCCGCCCACCGTCACGGAGTGCCCGCACCTGTGACGTCGTCGATGAACGAGGCCCTGCTCAGGAGCCTCACCCCGAGCGTGCTCGCGATCCTCGTCCGCCGCGGAGCCGACTTCGCGGCGGCCGAGGACGCCGTGCAGGACGCGCTGGTCGAGGCGGTCCGCGTCTGGCCGTCCGATCCGCCACGCGACGCGAAGGGCTGGCTGGTCACCGCGGCATGGCGCAAGTTCCTCGACGCGACCCGGGCGGACGCCGCCCGGCGCCGCCGGGAGGACCTCGTCGACGAGGAGCCGGAGCCGGGGCCCGCCGCCGGCGTGGACGACACGCTCCAGCTCTACTTCCTGTGCGCGCATCCGTCCCTGACGCCGTCGTCGGCGGTCGCGCTCACCCTGCGCGCCGTCGGCGGGCTCACCACCCGCCAGATCGCCCAGGCCTACCTGGTGCCCGAGGCGACCATGGCGCAGCGCATCAGCCGCGCCAAACGCACCGTCTCCGGCGTGCGGTTCGACCGGCCCGGTGACGTCGCCACCGTGCTGCGCGTCCTCTACCTGGTCTTCAACGAGGGCTACTCCGGGGACGTGGACCTCGCCGCCGAGGCCATCCGGCTCACCCGGCAGCTCGCGGCCGCGATCGACCACCCCGAAGTGGCCGGGCTGCTCGCCCTGATGCTGCTCCACCACGCCCGGCGCGCCACCCGGACCGCGTCCGACGGCAGCCTGGTGCCGCTCGCCGAGCAGGACCGCGGCAGATGGGACACCGCGTCCGTCGCCGAGGGCGTCGAGATCCTCCAGGCGGCCCTCGCACGCGACCGGCTGGGCGAGTTCCAGGCCCAGGCCGCCGTCGCGGCACTGCACGCCGACGCGCAGACGGCCGAGGAGACCGACTGGGTGCAGATCGTCGAGTGGTACGACGAGCTCGCACGCCTGACCGACAGTCCCGTCGTCCGGCTCAACCGGGCGGTCGCCGTGGGCGAGGCCGACGGACCGCGCGCCGGGCTCGCTGCGCTCGCGGAGGTGGACGACGCGCTGCCCCGGTACGCGGCGGTGGCGGCGTACCTGCACGAGCGCGACGGTGACCTGACAGCGGCGGCGCGCCTGTACGCCGAGGCGGCCCACCAGGCACCGAACCTCGCCGAACGCGACCACCTGCTGCGCCGGGCCGCCCGCGTGAACGCCCGCCTCCGTCGCTGAAGGCCCGGCGGCGCGGGTCAGTCCTGAGGTCGGGTCGTGGCGAAGCGTCTGCGGTAGTCGGTCGGCGTCGTGCCGAGGTGGCGGGCGAAGGCGCGGCGCAGGGTCTCGTCGCTGCCGAGGCCGCTGCGGTGCGCCGCGACCGTGACGCCGTGCCCGTCGAGGAGGAGTTGCTGCGCGCGGTCGAGCCGGACCCGCTCGACCCAGCGGGCGGGGGTGGTGTTCAGTTCGGTCCGGAAGAGCCGGGTCAGATGACGGGTGCTGACGGCGGCGGCGGCCGCCATCGCGGGCAGGCTGTGGTCCGCGGCCGGGTCGGCGAGCACGGACGCGGTCAGTGTGCGCAGCGGACCGCTGCGGGCCGGCGGGGTCGACAGTGCCGTGGAGAACTGCGACTGGCCGCCGGGACGCTGCATGAAGACGACCAGTTCCCGCGCGGCCTGCCGGGCCGCGTCCGCCCCGTGGTCCTCCTCGACCAGCGCGAGGGCCAGATCGATGCCCGCGCTGATGCCGGCGGAGGTGACGTACCGGCCGTCGCGGACATGGAGGGCGTCCGGCTCGACCCGCACCCGGGGGTAGCGGCGGGCCAGTGTCCGGGCGTGCCGCCAGTGCGTGGTCGCCCGGCGCCCGTCGAGCAGGCCCAGTTCGGCGAGGACGAAGGCGCCGCTGCAGACCGAGGCGACCCGCGACGCCCGCTCGGCCAGGGTCGCCGCCGCCGCCAGCAGTTCCTGCCCCGCCGGTTCGTCCGCGAGCCGGTCGGCTCCGGCGACCACGAGCGTGTCGACGGGCCCTGCGTCGGCCGCCGCCGAGGTCCCCGCCAGCGCCAGGCCCGAGGCGGTCGGGACGTCGCCGCCGCGCGGGGAGACGAGAAGCGGTGTGTAGGCACAGCCCAGCCGTCGCGCCTGGTGGAGCACCTCCAGCGGACCGCTGACGTCGAGCAGGGTGACCCCCTCGAACACGAGGAAGGCGACTCGCGTCATGTCTGGATCTGTGGGTCGAATGGCAGCAAGGACATGGCACCAGGGTAGGTCACCGGGTGACGCTGAAGGAGGTCGCCGAAGGGCGAAGAACGACCGGAGAGAGGCCGACAACCATGAGCGAATCGATCGCGGGCGTGGAGATCCCGGACAGCACGCTGGCGCGGGAGGCGACGGAGCTGGTGCGGGACGTCGCTCCGCCGCTGCTGTTCGACCACTCCCGGCGGGTGTTCCTGTTCGGGGCGCTGCGCGGCCTGCGGCAGCGGCTGCCGTTCGACCCGGAGCTGCTGTACGTGGGGGCGATGTTCCACGACCTGGGCCTGACCCGGCGCTACCGCCGCACCGACCAGCGTTTCGAGATCGACGGCGCCGACGAGGCCCGGCGCTTCCTGCACGCCCACGGCGTCACCGGCGAGCCGGCCGACCGGGTCTGGACGGCCGTCGCGCTGCACACCACCCCGGAGATCCCGCTGCACATGGCGCCCGAGGTCGCCCTCGTCACCCGTGGGGTGGAACTGGACGTCCTCGGCATCGGCTACCACACCGTCTCCGAGGAGCAGCGCGCGGCGATCGTCGCGGCCCATCCCCGACCGGACTTCAAGAACCGGATCCTCGCGGCCTTCACCGAGGGCATCGAGGACCGCCCGGAGACGACCTTCGGCAACGTCAAGGCGGACGTTCTCGCACACTTCTCCCCCGGTTTCGTCCGCGGCGACTTCGTGGACGTCATCAAGAACTCCGACTGGCCCGAGTGACCGAAGCGCTGCCAGAGCCCTCCGGTTCGTTCCGCTTTGCCCTCTGGTGCACGCGCGTAGACCTCGGGCACGATGCGGTCTGCTCCACCTGCACAGCCACCCCCCACCCCGGAATCATGGCCCCGCGCAGGAAGGTTCCCCCATGCAGGCCGTCCAGCCCATGAAGGCTCTCAAGGTCCGATCCGTGCTGACCGCGCTGGCACTCGTCGCCGCCCCCGGCGTCGCGGTCGTCGGCACCGCGGGTCCGGCGCATGCCGCGACCAAGATCAGTCACGCCACCGCGACCTCGATGTTCCGCCAGTCCGGCATCACCTGGTCGTCCTCCGGAGGCTGCTCCGACCGCAACAACCCGACCTGTACGTCCTTTTCGCAGCTCAACCTCGCCAGCGCCCAGGGCGCGCAGACGCTCAAGCAGGCGAGCGGCTGCGCGCTGAACATCACCGGCGGTACGGAGACCGGGCACGCCTCGGGGACGTACTCGCACTGGAACGGCTACAAGCTCGACTACAGCAAGTACACATGCGTCGGCAACTACATCAAGAACACCTTCACCTACATCGGCCCGCGGGGTGACGGCGCCCTCCAGTGGCGGTCCGGCTCCGGCAACGTCTACGCCGACGAGGGCAACCACTGGGACGTCACCTACTACAACTGCGGCGGTTGCTGAGCCCGTAGGGGCAGCCATCGCCGTGCCGGGCGGCCGTCGTGGACGGCCGCCCGGTCGCGTCAGGCCCTGGCGGGCGCCGGGCCGACCAGTTCGGAGAGCACGTCCTCCATCGTCACGAATCCGAGGACCGCGCCCTTCTCGCCGGTCACGGCGGCCAGGTGGCTGCCGTCGGCGCGCAGGGCGGTGAGGGTGTCGTCCAGCGGCGTGTCGATGCGCACCCGGGTGACCGGGTGCAGCGCCTCGCGCGGGAACGGGCGGTCGCGGTCGGTGACACCGAGGGTGTCCTTGATGTGCAGATAGCCGAGCACGCTGCCGTTCGGCCCGGTGACGGGGAAGCGGGAGAAGCCCGCCTGCGCCGCGACCCGCTCCAGCCCGTCCGGCGTGACCGTGTGGCCGACCGTGCGCATCCGGGGCACCGGGACGAGGATCTCGCCCACCGGGCGGGTGCCCAGCTCCAGGGCGTCGCGCAGCCGCTCGCCGTCGGCCGGGGAGAGCAGTCCGGCCTCGCTGGAGTCGACGACCATACGGGCCAGCTGGTCGTCGGTGAAGACCGCCTCGACCTCGTCCTTCGGTTCGACCCGCAGCAGTTTCAGCAGGGCGTTGGCGAAGGCGTTGATGCCGAACACCACCGGGCGCAGGGCGCGGGTGAGGGCGACGAGCGGCGGGCCGAGCAGCAGGGCGGTGGGCACCGGCGCGGCCAGGGCGATGTTCTTCGGGACCATCTCGCCGATCAGCATGTGCAGATAGGTCGCCACGCCGAGCGCGATCACGAACGCGATCGGATGCACCAGGCCGTGCGGGACGTGGGCCGCCTCGAAGGCGGGCTCCATCAGATGCGCGATGGCGGGTTCGGCGACCGCGCCCAGCACCAGCGAGGACACGGTGATGCCGAGCTGGGCGGTGGCCATCATGGCCGAGAGGTGCTCCAGGGCCCACATCGTCATCCGGGCCCGGGTGTTCCCGGCCTTCGCGTGGGGCTCGATCTGGCTGCGCCGCACGGAGATCAGCGCGAACTCCGCGCCGACGAAGAACGCGTTGGTCAGCAGGGTGAGAGCGCCGATGGCGAGTTGCAGCACGGTCATCGGGACGCCTCCCCCGTCGGTTCCTGCGCCGCCGCCGGCCGCGCCCCGGACCGCGCGGGCCCGAGGATGCGCACACGGTCGGCCCGGTGGTGGTCGACGTCGAGGACGTCCAGGTGCCAGCCGTCGTCGAGGTCCACGACATCACCCTTGGCGGGGATGCGCGCGAGGCGGGTGGCGACCAGGCCCGCCACGGTCTCGTACGGTCCCTCGGGGGCCGTCAGTCCTATCCCGGCCAGCTGGTCGAGACGCACGGAGCCGTCCGCCTCCCACGCGGCGCGGCCGTCCGCGGTCCGCTGGGTGGGCAGCAGGTCGGGCACCTCGACGGGGTCGTGCTCGTCGCGGACCTCGCCGACGACCTCCTCGACGATGTCCTCCATCGTCGCCACGCCCGCCGTGCCGCCGTACTCGTCGATCACCACGGCCATGGTGCGCGTCGCGCGCAGCCGCTCCAGGAGCCGGTCGGCGGTGAGGCTGTCGGGCACCAGCAGGGGCGCGGTGGCCAGGTCGGTGACCGGGGTGAGCGCCCGCCGGTGCCGCGGCAGCGCGAGCACGTCGCGGATGTGGACCGTACCGATGACGTCGTCCAGCCCGGCGCGGTAGACCGGGAAGCGGGAGAGCCCGGTGGCGTGGGTGAGGTTCGCGGCGTCCGCGGCCGTGGCCCGTGCTTCCAGGGCCTTGACGTCGACACGCGGCGTCATGACGTTCTGCGCGGTCAGCTCGCCGAGGTGCAGGGTCCGGACGAAGAGTTCGGCGGAGTCGGCCTCCAGGGCGCCCTCGGCGGCCGAGTGCTGGGCGAGCGCGACCAGCTCCTCGGGGCTGCGGGCGGAGGCCAGCTCCTCGGCGGGCTCCAGGCCGACCCGTCGGACGAAACGGTTCGCCGTGTTGTTCAGGTGGCGGATGAACGGGCCGAAGGCGGCCGTGAAGCCGCGCTGCGGACCGGCCACCACCTTGGCGACGGCGAGCGGGCGGGAGATCGCCCAGTTCTTGGGCACCAGCTCACCGATCACCATCAGCACCACGGTGGACACGACCACGCCCAGCACCGTCGCGACGGGCGACGCGGCGCCGCCGAGGCCGATCGCCTCCAGCGGCCCGCGCAGCAGCGTCGCGAGCGACGGCTCGGCGAGCATGCCGATCACCAGGGAGGTGACCGTGATGCCGAGCTGGGCTCCGGACAGCTGGACCGTCAGGCGGCGTACGGCCTTCAGCGCGCCCTCGGCGCCGCGCTCACCGGCGGCGGCGGCCCGCTCCAGCTCACCGCGCTCGACGGTGGTCAGGGAGAACTCGGCGGCGACGAACACCGCGCAGGCCAGTGTGAGGAGGAGGGCCAGCAGGAGCAGCAGGACCTCGGTCACCGTGCCACCCCCGTTCCCTCACAGTCGTGGTGTGGGTGGGGCGTGGCACGGCTGGTACTGGGAGGCTCACCCATTGCGGGTCCCTGGCTCCTTTTCGGTCTGTCGGTCCGGGCGGGCGTCGACTGCCGACACCCTCGCCCCATGGTAAAGGACGAGCAAAGCATGCTGGTCAAGTCGTCGACGCGGCGAGGGTGCGGCGTCTTTCGGACTTTCCCGCGCCGTGGGCCTCGACACCGCCTGCGGCGCTACGGGCCACCCTATGCTTCTACTCGCTTGTAGAGAACGGCCGGGCCCTCCCGGTTGTTCCGTCACGGACGCACGTGAAGGAGTGGACGCCGCGATGGTGTTCAAACGGCTGCTCGGTTCGCTCGGCGTGGGCGGGCCCACGGTGGACACGGTCCTCGACCCCGGTCCGGCCCGGCCGGGCGGCGGCCTCTCGGGGACGGTCCGCCTCCAGGGCGGTGACGCCGACTTCGACATCGACCACATCACCCTGGAACTGGTGGCCCGGGTGGAGGCCGAGCACGAGGACGGCGAGAGCGAGGGCGTCGTCGTCTTCGACCGGTTCACCGTCGCAGGGGACTTCCGGCTGGCGGCGGGCGAGCGGCGCAACGTGCCGTTCACGGTCACGCTGCCGTGGGAGACGCCGGTGACCGAGCTGTACGGACAGCCGCTCGGTGTCGTCCTCGGGGTACGGACCGGGACGGCGGTGGCCGGCGCCAAGGACAAGGGCGACCTGGACCAGCTGACCGTCGGTCCGCTCCCGGCGCAGGAGGCGATCCTGGAGGCCTTCGGGCAGCTCGGGTTCGGTTTCCGCTCGGCAGACCTGGAGTACGGCCGGATCGGCGGCACCGGGCAGCGGCTGCCGTTCTACCAGGAGATCGAGCTCGCCCCCGCCCCGCGCCTCGCCGACCGGGTGAACGAGATCGAGCTGACCTTCCTGGCCTCGACCGCGGGCGTGGAGGTGGTCCTGGAGGCCGACAGGCGCGGCGGCCTCTTCTCCCAGGGCCACGACGCCCTGACCCGCTTCACCGTCGGGCACCAGGACGCACGGGACTGGAACGCCGCAGTGGAGGGGTGGATCGGGCAGTTGCTCGGACGCCGTGCGGCACACGGCTCGCACGCCCCGCACGGGCACGAAGGACACCACCACCCCGGCCCCGGCACGGGCAGTGCCGTGGCGGCCGGCGCGGCCGGGCTCGCGGTGGGCGTGGTCGGCGGCATGGTCGCCGCCGAAGTCGTCGACGAGGCGGGCGACTTCTTCGAGGGTGACGACGAGGAGGCGTGACCGCGTCCGGGTCGCCCCCGGACTGCCGCGGCGGCGTTCACAAGGGCGTCGCGGCGTGCAGGATGAAGGCAAGCGTCACGGCGGAGTTCGCGGACGACATCGCGGAGGCCGCCGTCCCGGCGGCGGCCGTCCACGCGGCCACCCCCACGGCGGTGAACGCGGAGGGCCAGGTGCGCGTCGCGGGCGCGGGCCCCAGCAGCGCCGCGACCCGGCGCGGCACGGGTCCGGACGCGGCGAACCCCGCGACACCGGGCAGCGGCGTACCAGGCGGGACCAGGGCCGCCCTGCCGATCGCGCGCGCCACGGTCCGGCGGTCACCGATCGCCTGGGCCGCCTCCTCGTCCGCCCACCGCTCCGTCGTGTACGACACCGTCGTGCGCAGCGGACGCAGGAACGGGTTGGCGCGCGCCGCAAGCCCGGCGACGAGCAGGAACCGGTGATGACGTGCGGCCAGGTGGGCCCGCTCGTGGGCGAACAGGGCGCGCCGCTCGGCGGGGCGCAGCGCCCGCAGCAGTGCCGTGCTGACCACGATCCGGTCGCGGGCGCCGCCGGGCAGGGCGTGGGCGTAGGGCAGGTCGTCGGGCAGGACCGCGACCTGTGTGACGGGCAGGCCGGCCAGGGCGCGGTGCGCGCGGCGGCGCCTGCACCGGTGCCGTCCCAGCGTGCCGGCGCACGCCACGGCGACGGCCAGCAGGGCGGGGATCGCCGCCTTGCCTGCCACCTCGTCGTAGGGGACGGCCGCGCGGACCTCGGGGTCGGACCAGCCGTCCGGCAGCGGGTTGCCGGGGAGTTGGGCGGTGCCGACCACCATCAGCAGTCCCAGGCACAGCGTGCTGCACGCGGCCATGACGCCGGCCATCACCGTCAGCAGCCGGGTCGCGAGACGCGGGTGGAGGTGGTGCTCGGCGAGCCGCGCGATCGGCCACGCGGTGAGCGGCAGCACCAGCGGCAGGAAGACGAAGACCCCCATGCGGCCTCAGTCTTCCCCTTCGTCCTTGGCCCGCTCCAGCAGGTCCCGCAGCAGCCGCTCGTCCTCCGGCGCGAGGGCGGTCACGAAGCTCGCGAGCACCGCCTCGCGGTCCTGCTCGGCGTCCAGCACCTTGCGCATCTTCCGGGCCGCGAGGCCCGCCTCGTCCGAGGCCGGCGTCCAGGCGAAGGACCGCCCGATCCGCTCACGGGTCACCGCACCCTTGGCCAGCAGCCGGGTCAGGATCGTGATCACCGTGGTGTAGGCGAGGTCACCGCCGAGCCGCTGCCGCACCCAGCCGGCGGTCGCGGGCCCGTCCGCCTCCCGCAGGGCGGCCAGGACCTGCACCTCCAGCTCGCCCTGCCCCCGTCGCCGGGGGCCCCGGTGATCCGTCACGCCCTGTCTCCCTTCCGCTGCCGCGCACTTCACGGGCGGTCCATCGTACGGACACCCGGCCTCTTCCCCGCCCACCGGCCTTCTACAGTGCTGTAGATTCCAGGTATGTTCGGACTGAGTGAACTCGCCGTCGTACTCATCGTCGTCATAGCCGTCCTCGCTGCCAAGAAGCTTCCCGAACTGACCCGCTCGGCGGGCACGTCGGCGCGCATCCTGAAGGCGGAGGCAAGGGCGGCGGGAGAGCGGCCGGACCAGGCGGGCGACCAGGCCGCGCCCCGGGTCGTCCAGGGCGAGGTCGTCACCCCCGCCGGCCAGGAGTCCCGCCCTCCGTCCTCCGGCCGGTGAGCCCCGCAGCGCTGACGGGCGCCGCCCGGACCGGCCTCACGGCGTCACGGGCATCGCGAGGTACTGGTACTCGAGGAACTCGTCGATCCCGACCCGGCCGCCCTCGCGGCCCAGCCCGGACTGCTTGACCCCGCCGAAGGGCGCCGCCGGGTTGGAGACGAGGCCGGTGTTGAGCCCCACCATGCCGACGTCCAGGCTCTCGCTGACGCGCAGCGCACGGTCGAGGCCCGCCGTGTAGACGTAACCGACCAGTCCCCAGGGCGTGTCGTTGGCGCGCCGGACGACCTCCTCCTCGTCGTCGAAGGTGAGGATCGCGGCGACCGGGCCGAAGATCTCCGTGGCCATCAGACGGCTGTCCGGGGCGACGTCCATGAGCACGGTCGGCGGGTAGAAGCAGCCCGGCCCCTGCGGCGTACGGCCGCCGACGAGCACCCGGGCGCCGCGCTCCACCGCGTCGGCGACCAGCCGCTCGACCTTGGCGCGGCCTGCGGCGTCGATGAGCGGGCCCACGTCCACGCCCTCCTGGGTGCCGGGGCCCACGACGAGCGCCCCCATCCGTGCGGCGAGCCGCTGCCCGAACTCCTCGGCCACCGACCGGTGGACGAAGAAGCGGTTGGCGGCCGTGCAGGCCTCCCCCATGTTGCGCATCTTGGCGACCGTCGCGCCCTCCACGGCCGCGTCGAGGTCCGCGTCCTCGAAGACGACGAACGGCGCGTTCCCGCCCAGCTCCAACGAGGCGCGGACGACGGTGTCGGCGCACTGGGCGAGCAGCAGCCGCCCGACCTGGGTGGAGCCGGTGAAGGACAGCTTGCGCACCCGGCCGCCGCGCAGGAGGGGCTCGCACACCTCACCGGCCCGGGAGGTGGTCACGACGTTCAGCACGCCGTCGGGCAGCCCGGCCTCCTTCAGGATCGCGGCGACGGCGAGGCTGGAGAGCGGGGTCTGCGGCGCCGGTTTGAGCACCGCCGTGCAGCCGGCCGCGAGCGCGGGACCGATCTTGCGGGTGCCCATGGCCAGGGGGAAGTTCCACGGGGTGATCAGCAGGCAGGGGCCGACGGGACGGCGGGAGAGCAGCATGCGGTTGCGGCCGTCGGGCAGGATCCCGTGGCCGCCGTCGATGCGGACGGCCTCCTCCGAGAACCAGCGGAAGAACTCCGCCGCGTACGCCACCTCGCCCCTGGCCTCCGCCAGCGGCTTGCCCATCTCGGAGGTCATCAGCCGGGCGAGCTCGTCGGTGCGGCCGAGGATGATCTCGTAGGCGCGGCGCAGGATCTCGCTGCGGCGCCGGGGTGCCGTGCGCGCCCACTCCGGCTGGGCCCGTACCGCCGCGTCCTCGGCCAGGCGTGCGTCCTTGGGCCCCGCGTCGGCGACATGGGCGACGGTCTCGCCGGTGGCGGGGTCCTCGACGGGCATGGTGGCGCCGTCGGCGGCGTCCACCCAGGTGCCGCCGATGAACAGCTGCTTGCGTACGTCCCAGGTCATGAGGGCTCTCCTGATCGGTCGGCGGCGGGGTCGAGCAGTTGGGCGAGATGGACGGCGTGGATCTCGCGGTCAGCGGCGAGGTGGCCGATCTGGGTGGCGCAGCTGAAGCCGTCGGCGACGACCACGGCGGGCCCGTCGGCGGGGAGTTCGCGCAGGCGGGGCGTGAGCGCCAGGCCGGCGACGGCCATCGAGGTGTCGTAGTGCCGTTCCTCGAAGCCGAAGTCGCCCGCGAGGCCGCAGCAGCCCTCTGCCTCGTCGACCTGCCCGGCGCCGAGCCGCCGCAGCAGGTCCGCGGGGCGGCGTCCGGGGAAGGTCGCGTACTCGTGGCAGTGCGTCTGCAGGACCACCCTGTCCGGCAGGGGCGGCGGGGCCCAGTCGGGGGCCGCCAGGTCGGTCAGGGCCGCGGTGAGGGTGTGGACGCGGACCGCGACGCGCCGCGCGGCGTCGGTGCCGAGGAGTTCGGGGACGTCGCTCCTCAGGGTGGCGGCACAGCTGGGCTCGGCCACGACGACGGGCGACTCGTCGCCGGTGTCCAGGCGGGCGACGGTGCGCGCCATGACCCGCCGGGCGATGGCCAGTTGACCGGTACCGACCCAGGTCAGCCCGCAGCACAGGCCCGTACGGGGCGTGCAGGGGACGCCCGCGTCGTGCAGCACGCGGCGCGCCGCTCCCGCCACCTCGGGGCGGAAGGCGCGGGTGAAGCTGTCGACGAGGAGGACGGCCCTCGCGGGTTCGTCGCTGTCCGCCCCGCGCAGGGCCTCGCGCAGGGCGCGCCGGGAGGCGAGGGCGGGGATCGCACGGCGGGTCGTCAAGCCCCCGAGGCGGGCGAGCTGCCCGGCCAGCGGACCGCGCAGCAGCGCGTTGAGCGGGCGGGCGGCGTGCCCGGCCAGGGCGGAGGTCAGGGGCAGCCAGCCCAGGGTGTAGTGCGAGCGGGGCCGGAGCCGGTGCCGGTAGTGGCGGTGCAGGAACTCCGCCTTGTACGTCGCCATGTCGACGCCCACCGGGCAGTCGGCGGCGCACGCCTTGCACGACAGACACAGGTCGAGGGCGTCCCTGACCTCGGCGGAGCGCCAGCCGTCCGGGACCGTCCGCCCGCGCAGCATCTCCTGGAGCAGGCGGGCCCGGCCCCGGGTGGAGTGCCGCTCCTCACCGGTGGCCCGGTAGCTGGGGCACATCACGCCGCCCGTCCCGGCGCGGCAGCGGCCGACGCCGACGCAGCGACGGACCGCGCCCGCGAAGCCGTCCGCGTCGTGGGGGTAGGTGAACTCGGTTCCCACGGGCGTGATCTGATGCAGCGCCAGGTCGGCGTCGAGCCGCGCGGGAGCCACCACGACTCCCGGGTTGAGCAGCCCCTCCGGGTCGAAGGCCGCCTTGAAGGCGGCGAACGCACCGCGCAGCCGGGGACCGTACATGACCTCCAGCAGCTCGCCGCGCGCCCGTCCGTCGCCGTGCTCGCCGGACAGCGTGCCGCCGTGGGCGACCACCAGCTCGGCCGCGGCGCGCAGGAAGCGGCGGGTGGCGGTGCGGCCGGCGTCCGTGACCAGGTCGAAGTCGACGCGCACATGGACGCAGCCGGCACCGAAGTGGCCGTACAGCACACCGGTCAGCGCGTGCGCCGCGAGCAGGGCGCGGAAGTCCCGCAGATAGGCCGCCAGATCGCCGGGAGCGACCGCGGCGTCCTCCCAGCCGGGCCACGACTCCCCGCCGTCGACCAGTCGGGCGGCCAGTCCGGCGCCGTCCTCGCGGACCCGCCACAGCGCGCGCCGCTCGGCCGGACTCGCGACGACGCGACCGCCGGTCATGCGGCCGCGGGCCTTGAGCGCGTCGAGGAGTCCGGCCGCCCGCGCGGTGACCGCCGCCTCGTCGTCGCCGTCGAGTTCGACGTACAGCCAGGCACGGCCCTCGGGGAGCCCGGTGACGGAACCGGGACCCCGGCGGGCGCGCATGGTGGCGACGATCGCCTCGTCCATGCCCTCCACCGCGGTGGGCGTGTGGCGCAGGATCTCGGGGACGTCCTCGGCGGCGTCGACGACGTCGTCGTAGCCGAGGGTGAGCAGCGCGGTCGCCGCAGGGGTCGCGACGAGCCGGACGGTCGCCGCCGTGACGACGGCGCAGGTGCCCTCCGTGCCGACGAGGGCGCGGGCCATGTCGAAGCCGTTCTCCGGCAGCAGCCGGTGCAACGGGTAGCCGGAGACCTGGCGGGGGATGCGGCCGAGTTCGGTGCGGATCGCGGCGAGGTCGTCCTCGACCAGGCGCCGGACGTCGGCCGCCAGCCGGGCCACCCGGTCGGCGTCCGAGGGGTCCGTCGCGTGCAGCCCGGTGTGGTCGGCCACGGCGCGCAGCCCCCCGGCGGTGACGATCTCCAGGGACTCGACATGGTCGCTGGTCCGGCCGTGCCGTACCGACCGGTTGCCGCACGCGTCGTTGCCGATCATGCCGCCCAGCGTGCAGCGGCTGTGCGAGGACGGGTCCGGGCCGAAGGTGAGTCCGTGCTCGCCGGCCGCGTCCCGCAGGTCGTCGAGCACCGCTCCGGCCTCGATGCGCGCGGTGCGTGCCACCGGGTCGACGTGCAGGATCCGGTTCATGTGCCGGGAGAGGTCCAGGACCATACCCGGCCCCACGGCGTTGCCCGCCATGCTGGTGCCGCCGCCCCGCGCGGTGACCGGGACGCCCTCGCTCCGGCAGGCCGCGAGTACCGCGCGGACGTCGTCGGCGGAGCGCGGGAAGGCCACGGCCACCGGTGGGACACGGTAGTTGGAGGCGTCGTAGGCGTACGGGCCGGTGGCGCCCGGGCCGGTATCCACGCGCAGGCCGGGCGCGCTCCCGGCGAGGCGGGCGGCCGTCCGCCTCCCGGCCGCCGTGGTCATCGCCGCGCCGCTTCGGACGTTCCGGCCTCCACCGCCGCCGCCCATGCCCGAAGGCCCTCGTCGATCTCCGTCCCGTCGACGACGAGGGCCGGGATCATCCGCACGACCTGGTTCCAGGCGCCGCACAGCAGCAGGAGCAGCCCTTCGTCGACCGCGGCGCGCTGCACGCGGGCGGCGGTCCCGGGGTCGGGGCCGCCGTCCTCGGTGACGAACTCGGTGCCCAGCATCAGCCCGAGCCCCCGTACGTCGCCGATGCCCGGTGTCCGCCCCGCCACCGCCTCCAGGCCCTGGCGCAGCCGCAGACCCATCGCCTCGGCGTTCTCGACGAGCTTCTCGTCGCGTACGACGTCGAGGGTGGCGCAGGCCGCCGCGCAGGCCACGGCGTTGGCGCCGTAGGTGCCGCCCTGCGAGCCGGGCCACGCCTTGCGCATCAGTTCCTCGGGGGCGGCGATGCCGGACAGCGGGAAGCCGCTCGCCAGGCCCTTGGCGGTGACGAGGATGTCGGGTGCGACGCCGAAGTGGTCGTGGCCCCAGAAGCGTCCGGTGCGGCCCACGCCGGTCTGCACCTCGTCGAGGATCAGCAGGAAGCCGTGCCGGTCCGCCCGCTCCCGCAGGCCTTCGAGGAAGGCGCGGGTCGCGGGCACGTATCCGCCCTCGCCGAGCACGGGTTCGACGATGACGGCGGCCGTGTCGGCCGGGGACGAGATCGTCTGGAGGGTGTAGTCGAGTTCCTTCAGGGCGAAGTCGGTCGCCGTCCCCTCGTCCCAGCCGTAGCGGTAGGCCGTCGGGAACGGGGTGACGACGACACCGCTCATCAGGGGGGAGAAGCCGGAGCGGAAGCGGACGCCGGACGTCGTCATCGCGGCGGCGGCGACCGTACGGCCGTGGAAACCGCCGTGGCAGACCAGGATGTTGGGCCGGCCGGTGGCCTGGCGGGCCAGCCGCAGCGCCGCCTCGACGGCCTCGCTGCCGGAGTTGGTGAAGAACAGGCTGTCCAGGCCGTCGGGCAGCACCTCGCCCAGTTTGCCGACCAGGTTGCGCAGCGGACGGTGCATGACGGTCGTGTACTGGCCGTGGACGAGCGTGCCCACCTGCTCACGCGCCGCCGCCACGACCCGGGGGTGGCAGTGCCCGGTGCTGGTGACGCCGATGCCGGCGGTGAAGTCGAGATAGCGGCGGCCGTCCTCGCCGTAGAGGTGAACGCCCTCGCCCCGGACCGCCGTGACGGGCGTGGCCTGGCGAAGGTGCGGCGACAGTGCGGTCATGGTCGTCTCCCGGCCGATGCGTTGCGGACTGCTCCGACCCTTCGAGCGTCGCGGCCGGTCGCGGGCGCGGACAATGCCTGATCTGTCCGGTGCGGACCCGGAGTCCGGACGTTGTGTCCACCGCGCGGGGCGGATCCCGGCTCCTGGGCGCGGCGCCGCGCACGGGGGCAGCTCTTGCCACAGGTCAGTGCCGGTTGTCAGAGTGTCCGCACGGGCAGGGAGGCAGGATGAGCCGGAGTGCCGCACCCAGTGAACCGCCGGACGGGCCCATGGCGGACGACGGACGACCGGGTGACGGCACGTCAGGGAGCGGCCGCGTCCTCACGGTCGCCGGCGTCCTGGCGCTTCCCGTGCTCGCGGCCGGCCTGCCCCAGGTGGTCACCGGCGCCGTGCGCCTGGACAGTCCGGTGCGCTGGGTGCACATCACCGAACTCACCGACCCCGCCTCCTTCCTCAAGGGCGGCGAACTCGTCCTGACCACCGGCATGCCGCTGCCCGAGGACACGGCGGGCATCCGCCGCTACGTCGACGAACTCGCCGACGTCGGTGCCGCTGCCCTGGTGATCGAACTCGTACGGCGCTACCACCGGCCGCCCGAGGCCCTCGTGGCGGCCTGCCGTGCACGGGACCTGCCGCTCGTCACCCTGGCCAGGGACGTCAACTTCCTTGAGGTCACGCAGGTCGTGCACGCCCTCCTCCTCGGCAATCAGGCGGACGCGATCCGCCGGACCCAGCGCATCCACGAGGCGTTCACCGCGCTGACCCTGCGGGGCGCGGGACCCGGGGACGTCGTACGGGCGGCGGCGGAGATGAGCGGCCGCACGGTCGTCCTGGAGAACCTGGTGCACCAGGCCCTGATCTGCGAGCCCTCCGGCAGCACCGTGGAGGAGGCGCTCACCGGCTGGGAGCGGCGGTCCCGGTCGACTCCCCCGGCCGATCACCCCCGGACGGGCGGGCCCGAGGGCTGGCTGGTGGCGCCGGTGGCGTACCAGGGCGAACGGTGGGGGCGCGTCGCCATGCTGCCGCCCCCGTCGGGCACAGCGGGCGCGGGCGCGGCGAGCGCCTTCTCGCCCGCGGACGTCACCGTCCTGGAGCGCACGGCGATGGCCCTCACCATCGCCCGACTGATCCACGCCACACCCTGGGAGCGCACCGCCCACCGCGGCGCGCTGCGCGACCTCGCCGAGCAGCGCCACCACTCCCCCGAGGACGCCCGCGCCCGCTTCGCCGCACTGGGACTGCCCACCGAGGGAGCGGTCTACGTGGCGGTCCTGGCGGACGGGGGGACGGGCTGCGACGAGGCCGGGCTGGAGAGCAGGCTGTCCCGGGAGGTCACGACGCTGGGCGTGCCGGCCCTCGTCGGCGCGACGGCCCCCGGCCGGGTCGGCGTCCTGCTGGCCCCGCGACCGTCGCAGCGATGGCGGTCCACCGCCGAGCGGCTGAGCCGCGTGGTGCTGGCCGCGCACCCCGAAGCGGTGGTGAGCGCGGGCCCGGAGGTCACCCGGCTCGCCGACGCCGCCCGCTCCCTGCGCGCGGCGGCCCGCGTGGCCGAGGCCGCGCTGCCCGGCCGGCCGCTCCCGGACGGCAGGTCGTTCCACGAACAGTCCGACATCGGGCTGCGCCATCTGCTGTTCGCGCTCCGCGCGGACACGAGGGTCCAGGACTTCGCCGAACGGCGCCTCGGCCCGCTCGTCGACCACGACACCCGGCACGGCACCGATCTCCTGACGACGCTGCGCCACTACCTGGAGGCGGCGGGCAGCAAGACCACCACCGCCCGCCGCGGCAACCTGTCCCGCGAGACGGTCTACCAGCGGCTGCGCACCATCGAGCGGGTCCTCGACTGCGACCTCGCGTCGGGCGAGGAGCGCACCGAACTGCACACGGCGCTGACCGCCCTCGACGTCCTGCGGCTCGGGTGACGCCGAGGCCCGAAGGACGCCGCTAGGGCCTGTCTGACAATTCGCGTCGTCGCCCGGAGGGCGGCCGGACGGCGTCAGGTGCGTGCTCTCGGTGCGCCGGGCCCTGACCCGCGTACTGGACGTACTCGGGTCAGGGCCCGGTGCGGCGAGAGTGCGCGCATGGCGCCGTCCGGCAGACGGGAATTGTCAGACAGGCCCTAGGTCCGCGCGGTCTCGTCGGGGTGCAGGGCGTCGAGGACGAGGGTGAGGCCGAAGCCGAACTCGTCGGCGTGGTCGTAGCCCGGTTCCAGGACGTGCTCGGTGGCCAGTTCGGCCAGGTGCGGGTAGGTGTCGGCGGGCATCTCGCGCAGGATCGCGCCCGCGACCTGGTCCAGTTCCGCGGCGCCCGTGAACGGCAGGCTCAGTTCCTGGAGCACGAAGCCGTAGAGATAGCTGTCGATCAGCGAGACGGCGTGCGCGGTCATGGCGACGGAGAATCCCGCGGCGCGCAACGCGCCGATGACGGCGTCGTGGTGGCGCAGGGTCGCCGGGCCGGGCCGGGAGCGGGAGTCCATCAGGCCGACGGCCCACGGGTGGCGCCGCAGGGCGGCACGGGCGGAGAGCGCGCGGTGGCGCATGGCGCTCTTCCAGTCCGTGTCGCGCGGCGGCAGATCGATCTCGCCGAACACGGCGTCCACCATCCCGTCGAGGATCTCCTCCCTGCCCGCCACGTGGTGGTAGAGCGACATCGCCTCGACGCCCAGCGCCCCGGCGACCGCCCGCATGGTGAGCGAGGCCGAGCCCTTCTCGTCCGCCACCGCGACGGCCGCACGGATCACGCGCTCACGACTGAGCGGGGTGCGCGCCGACACCCCGCGCCGGCCCTTGTCGCCCTCGCCCATCTGCCCCTCCCTGTCCGCCTGTTGCCCGCCCGTTGACTGCCTTACAGCATACGGCTAGCGTACCTTACTAAGTAAGGTCGGCGATCGGTGGAGGGGGCTCACCATGGGGACGGATCAGGTGGAGCGGGCGGACCGCGTGACGAAGGTCTGCATCGTCGGGGCCTCGGGCAAGCTCGGCCGCTACATGGTCGGGCACGCCCTGGACCGCGGCTACGAGGTGGTCGGCGTGTGCAGGGAGGCCAGCGTGCCCAAACTGGCCGCGTTCGAAGGGCGGATGACCGTCGTCCCGGGCCACACGAACGATCCCGAGGTGATCCGGCGGGCGGTCGCCGGGTGCGACGGAGTGCTGACGGTGCTGGTGCCCTGGGGCGTGCGGCAGTACTCGTCGGGCACGGCCCAGGCGGTGCTCGACCACGCGCGTCCCGGTGCGCGGCTGGTCTTCTCCTGCGGCTGGCACATCACGCGCGACGGCAAGGACAGGTACTCGCGGCTGTTCACCCTGGGCGTCCGGATCGCCGCCGTGCTCGGCAGGCTCGTCCGCGCCGTCGAGATCGACGACCAGGTGGAGGCGTGCCGACGGGTGTTCGCGAGCGGCACGCGGTGGACCGTGGTGCGCGGCAGCAGCCTGGAGGAGGGCGAGAGCCAGGGCCTGCCGGTGTGGAGCCGGCACGTGGGCGACCCCGTGCTGGCCGGCAACCTCACGCGCCGGGTGGACTTCGCGCTGTTCATGGTGGCGGCGCTCACCGACGACAGCCTCGTCCAGGAGGCCCCGGCGATCGTCGGCCGCCGCACCCCGAGCGCCCTCGCCCACGCCGGTGAACCGCACGACCACGCCTAGGACCGGTCACGAACCGTTCCCGGCGGGGCGGGCCGAAGACCCGTAGGTGCTCCGGCCCGCCCCGGGTGCCACGCGCCGCCCGGCGGCCCCATCGGGCCGTGCTTACGCCGGGTCGATACGGAAGACGCTGCCTCCGATGGCGAGCACGTACAGTTCGCCGTTGCCGCCCTGCGCCAGGGAGATGACCTCGCCGCCGTTGGCTCCGAGGTCGTGCACGGCCGTCACCTTGCCGTCCTTCAACTGCAGGGAGCGGACGGTCCCGTCGCAGTAGTCGCTGTACACGTACTGCCCCTTGAGGGCCGGGATCGCCTTGCCCCGGTAGACGAAGCCGCCGGTCACCGAGCAGCCGAAGTTGGCGCGGTCGTACTCGTGGATCGGCGGCACGTGGTTCGCGGGCTCGGTGCCGCCACGGAAGGGATGGGTGCCCTCCATCTGGCCCCAGCCGTAGTTCTCGCCGCCCTTGCTGCCGGCCGGGGCGCGGTCGATCTCCTCCCAGTCGTTCTGGCCGACGTCACCGATGAAGAGGTCGCCGGTGCCCGAGTCGAAGGAGAATCGCCACGGGTTGCGCAGCCCGTACGCCCAGATCTCGTCCCGCGCGTTCGGGTCGTTCACGAACGGGTTGTCCGGCGGGATCGCGTACGGCTTGCCGCCCCTCGGGTCGATCCGCAGGAGCTTGCCGAGCAGGGTGCCGAGGTTCTGCCCGTTGCCGTGCGGGTCGCCGCCGGAGCCCCCGTCGCCGAGCGCGATGTAGAGGTATCCGTCGGGGCCGATCTTGATGTCGCCGCCGTTGTGGTTGGAATAGGGCTGCGTCTGGGTGAGCACCGTACGCCGCGTGTGCGGCTGGATCCTGCCGTTCCGTACGGCGAACTCGTCCACGGTGCTGGTGCCTTCGAGGTTCGTGAACGAGATGTAGAAGTGGGCGAAGCGCTTGTCGAACGCGATGCCCAGCAGCCCGCGTTCGCCGTCGACGGTGGTCTCGGCGGAGATGTCGAGGACGGGCTTGCCGAGCCCCTTGTCGCCCAGGACCCTGACCCGGCCTGCGCGTTCGGCGACCCAGAGCCTGCCGCCCGGTCCGGCGGCGCCGGCGATCGGATTCTGGGCCGTGGCCACGTTCTTGAGGGTGACCGTCGCCGCCTGCCGTGGGGCGGCCGGCTCGTCGGCCGATGCCGCCGTCAGGGCGAGGGAGGCGACGAGACAGATGGTGCCGATGATCGCTGTGCTTCTGGTGCGAACTCTCACCGAGATCCTCCTGGAGGCGGTGCACCGGCAGGTCACGCACGGCTGGTACGCGTCGTGGGGTGCCGTCCGCGCCGGCACGCGACCTGTGGGGGGTGGGGTGTGCGACTGGCTACAGGTGAGGGTACTGGGGCGACCCCGTTTGGTATAGACCAACCGCGCCGGAAGCCGCGGACCAGTCGCGGCGGAGCGGCGGTCGCGCGACCGACCCGGTCGCGACCGCGCGCCTAGGATGGTTTCCACAGGCCCGGTCCGGGGTGCCATGGCGCGTCCCACGGTCGCCGTCGTCGACGCCCCGCGAGAGAGGGGGTCGCCATGGGCGCCTCACGCCTGAGCAGTACGCCGCTGCCGGGAATCGGCGTCCGATACGACCTGACCACGCGCGAGCGGCGCCGCCTGTCGGTGGTCGCGCACCGCGACGGGGAACGCACCCTCAGCACGTACCGCAGGGACGACCCGGACGACTGCGCCCTGTCCGTACGGCTCACCGCCGAGGAGGCCGCCGCCCTCGTCGACGCGCTGCTGCCCGAGCACCACGCGCCGAACCTGCTCTCCCCGGCCGGCCTCGGCCTGGTCGCCGAGCGGCTCGAACTGCCGGGGAGCTCGCACTGGAACGGACGGCTGCTCGGCGAGACCCGGCTGCGCACCACCACCGGCGCCTCGATCGTGGCCGTGCTGCGCCGGGCCGAGGCGATCCCCTCCCCCACGCCGCAGTTCCGGCTGGCCGGCGGAGACACGCTGATCGTGATCGGCACCCGCGAGGGCGTGGAGGCGGCCGCCGGGACACTCGGGCAGGAGTGAGCCGCCGTGCACTCCTCGACCGTGTTCCTGATCGAGTTCGGGGCGATCATCCTCGCCCTGGGGTTGCTGGGCCGGTTCGCGGGCCGGCTCCGCTTCTCCCCCATACCGCTGTATCTGCTGGCCGGGCTGGCGTTCGGCAGGGGCGGGCTGCTTCCGCTGGGCGCGAGCGAGGAGTTCATCGCCGTGGGCGCCGAGATCGGCGTCATCCTGCTGCTGCTCATGCTCGGCCTGGAGTACACGGCCAGCGACCTCGTCACCAACCTCAAGGCGCACTACCCGGCCGGCGTGGTCGACTGCGTCCTCAACGCGCTGCCGGGCGCCGCGCTGGCGCTGCTGCTCGGCTGGGGCCCGGTCGCGGCCGTCGTCCTGGCGGGCGTCACCTGGATCTCGTCCTCGGGTGTGATCGCCAAGATCCTCGGCGACCTGGGCCGGATCGGCAACCGCGAGACGCCCGTCGTCCTCAGCATCCTGGTCCTCGAAGACCTCTCCATGGCCGTCTACCTGCCGATCCTGACCGCCCTGGTGGCGGGCATCGGCCTCGCGGCCGGTGGGGTCACCCTGGCCATCGCGCTCGGCGCCGCGTCCCTCGTCCTCGTCCTCGCGGTGCGCTACGGCCGGCACATCTCCCGTTTCGTCTCCAGCGACGACCCGGAGAAACTGCTGCTGGTCGTCCTGGGACTGACCCTGCTGATCGCCGGCCTCGCCCAGCAGGTGCAGGTGTCCGCGGCGGTGGGCGCCTTCCTGGTCGGCATCGCGCTCTCGGGCGAGGTGGCCGAGGGCGCGTACAGCCTGCTCGCACCGCTGCGCGATCTGTTCGCCGCCGTCTTCTTCGTCTTCTTCGGCCTCAACACCGATCCCGCGAGCATCCCGCCGGTGCTGCTGCCCGCCCTCGGCCTGGCCGTCGTCACCGCGCTGACGAAGATCGCCACCGGCTACTGGGCGGCCGGACGGGCGGGCGTCGGCCCGAGGGCCCGCTGGCGGGCCGGCGGCACGCTGGTGGCCCGCGGCGAGTTCTCCATCGTCATCGCCGGGCTCGCCGTCACCGACGGGATCGAGCCGTCCCTCGGTCCACTGGCCACCGCGTACGTCCTGATCCTGGTCCTGCTCGGCCCCCTCACCGCCCGGTACACCGAGCCGGCCGCCTCGCGGCTCTCCCGGCGGCTCCGCCGCCCGGTGCCGGCGAACGGGAAGGCCGGGACCAGCGGCCGGGAACCGCACGAGCCGCTCGACGACCAGGACAGCGTCGGCCGGGCCTGACGGACGGCCCGTCGGGACGCACGGGACCCGAGACGGACCCCTCCCCCGCCCATGTGACGCAGAACACACCGCAGAGTGCAAAATTTGACCAGTGCAATGATGAATCGGGCCCGCCGGTCCGTACCTCCTGACGTACCAGCCACTCGCGTCAGGAGTCCCCATGCCCGTCTCACCCAGCAAGTTGGGAAGCATCTTCGTGTTCGGCGCGATGGGTCTGACCCTCGCCGCCCTCGCGTACCCGGCCATGCTCGGGATCGAGAACACCGCCGGCTCTCCGGACCGCATCATCGCGAACACGCCCTACGGCCCCCTGACGGAGGCCGACCGTGACTTCGTCGTCAAGGTCCGCTCGGCGGGCCTCTGGGAGTACCCGCTCGGGGAGATGGCCATGGTGCGGGGCACGACGCCGGAGATGAAGGAGGCCGGCGAGCATCTCATCGTCGGGCACGCCAGACTGGACGCCACCTGTCGCAGGATCGCCCCCGAACTGGGCATCACCCTGCCCAACCAGGCGACGCCGCAGCAGCAGCAGTTCGTGGCGACGGTCGACTCGGAGACGGGCAACCAGTTCGACATCACGGCCGTCAACATCATGCGCGTGACCCACGGCCAGATCTTCCCGGCGATCGCCAAGATCCGCGCCAACACCAAGAACACGCTGGTCCGTGCGCTGGCCGACCAGGCCAACGACACCGTCCTCGACCACATCACGGTGCTGGAGAGGACCGGCATGGTCAACTACGAGCAGGTGCAGTTCCAGCAGACCGCGCCGCCGAAGCTGCCCAAGGAGCAGCTGACCCCGCCGCCGCCCCAGCCGGGCTCCCCCATCCTGGCCCTCAAGCCGCGGCCCGACCTCGATGTGAACACCACGTCGCCGACGCCGAACCCGACGCCCGCGGCAGAGGTGGGCTGAACAAGGAGGGGGCGCCCGCGGCCGTGCGGCGAGCTCAGGCGCCGTAGCGCTCGGCCGGGGTGTCCTCCCAGCCGAGCGGGTGCGGGCCCGGGTCGCCCTGGGCCGCCGCGAGGGGCTCTCCGCCCGCCTCGTTGAAGGCGGTGAGCGCGTCGACGAGCCCCGCGCGCTGGTCCGGGTCCAGTCGCTGGACGATCGTCGCGATCTCGGCCCGGCGCCGGGCGGTGACCACGGCGACGGTGCGCCGGCCTTCCTCCGTGAGCTGGAGGAGGGTCTCACGGCGGTTGGCCGGGTTGGTCTGCCGGTCGGCCAGCCCCGCCGCGATCAGCCGGTCGACCATCCGCATCGCCGTCGAGGGGGAGACCTGCAACTGGTCGGCGAGCGCCACCAGCTTGGTGGCGCCGCGGGTGGACAGCACCATCAGCATGCGGAACTGCGGGAGTGTCACCCGTTCCTCGACCTGCGCCAGTGACCGGGCGGAGACCGCCACCAGCAGCCGCGACGCGGTCAGCACCGCGCGGGTGACCGCGTCCACGTCGTCCATGCCCTTCACGGGCTCCTCACGCTCCGCCATGCCTCTTTCTATCGCGCCGGGGCCCACCGGCACGCGCCCTACCGGAGCAGAATTTCCCGGCCCTGGACATCGCGGGGCGCGACGGCGGGCGTCCGTGGGGTGCGCCGGGCACGAGGACGACCGAGGTGAGCGGTGTCCCGGCCGGCCGCGGATCAGCCCTGTTCGCCGCAGACCATCCGGAACGCCGCGCGGACGGCGGTCGGTTCGTGCTCCGGCGCCACGAACGCGAGGACGCTCAGCGCGGTGCGGGCCAGGTGGCGCGCGACCACCCGGGTCGCCTCCGCCTCGTTCCTCGCGCGCAGCGCGGACAGGAGCGCCTGGTGATCCTCGTCGGCCCTGCCCCGCACACCCGGTCCGCCGAGCCGGGCCAGCCGGACGTGGCGCTCGCCGTGCTCGGTGAGCGAGGCGATCATCCGCTGCAACTGCGGCCCCACCGCCTGCGCGGCGACACCGTGGAACTCCCGGTGCGCGGCGAACCACTCCTCGGGCCGGTCGTCGCCGACGTGCCGTCGCATGCGCTCCAGGGCGCCGGACATCCGCCCGAGGTCCGGCTCGCCGAGCGTGCGCGCCGTGACGCCGGCGGCGAGGGACTCCAGCATGATGCGGGCGCCGTACACCGCGTCGAGGTCCGCCGGATCGACCGCGCGCACCCGGGCCCGCTGGTCCGGACGGGCGTCGATGAGCCCCTCCTCCTGGAGCAGCCGGAACGCCTCGCGCATCGGCGTGCGGCTGACCCCCAGCCGACGCGCCATCTCCGCCTGGAGCAGCGGCGAGCCCGGCGTCAGCTCACCGCTGAGGATCATGGCGCGCAGGTGTCCGTGCACGTCGAGGGCGAGGCGCCGCCCGCCCGCGGCCGCGCGGGGCGCCTGCGCCGGGACGATGCCCAGGGCCTCGGGGTCCTCGGGGTGCTGCTCCGCCGGTTCGTCGGTCTGGCTGCCCACACGGGGACTGTATCCACCCCATCCGCCTCACGAGGCTCAGTGGCGCACTCGGCCGGTCGGACATACGCCCGAGTGTACGATCGTACGCATGCCGACGGATCACTTCGCACAGGACCCCCGGACCCAGCTGGAGCGCATGCGGGCCGGTGACCTCTACATCGCCGACGACCCGGAGATCGCCCGCCGCCAGCAGCGCGCCGTGCGCCTGGCCGCCCGCTTCCAGGCCGCCTACACCGAGGACGCCGACGCGGCGCTGCCGCTCCTGGCCGAACTGCTCGGCTCCGTGGGCGAGGGGGTGCACGTACGGCCGCCGCTCCACGTCGACTACGGCAGCAACATCACGATCGGCGCGCGCACCTTCGTCAACTTCAACCTGACCGCGCTGGACGTCGCCGCGATCACCATCGGCGAGGACTGCCAGATCGGGCCCAACGTCCAGTTGCTCACCCCCACCCATCCGCTGGAGCCGGGGCCGCGGCGCGACAAGCTGGAGGCCGCCCGTCCGATCACCGTCGGGGACAACGTGTGGCTCGGCGGTGGCGCGATCGTCCTGCCCGGCGTGACGATCGGAGACAACTCCGTGATCGGCGCGGGCGCGGTGGTCACCAAGGACGTGCCCGCCGACGTCGTCGCCGTCGGGAACCCCGCCCGTCAGGTCCGCACCCTCTGAAGGTCTCCCCCATGGCTACCGGACACACCGACCCGCAGCGCCGCGCCCGTATCGTCGCCGCGACCCTCGACCTCGTCGCCGAGGAGGGGGTCGCCGGTGTCTCGCACCGGAAGATCGCGGTGCGCGCGGGTGTCCCGCTGGGGTCGATGACGTACCACTTCAGCGGGATCGAGGAGGTGCTGCGGGAGGCGTTCGGTCAGTTCGCCGGTCATATCGTCGCCGTCTTCGACGCCCATCTCGCCGCGGCGGCCGACCGCGAGGAGGCCCGGGAGGCGGTGACGGACCTCGTGCACACCCTGTCGGAGGGCAGCGGGCGGGACCTCGTCCTCGCGCAGGAGCTGTACACGCTCGCCGCCCGCCGGCCCGCCTACCGGGAACTCACCCACGAGTGGATGCGGCGCAGCCGCCACCACCTCGAGAGGCACTTCGACCCGGACACCGCCCGCCAGCTCGACGCCCTCATCGAGGGCCTGGTCCTCCACCGCGCGCTGGCCCGCGAGCCCCACGACCGCGCCCTGACCCGGGAAGCCGTGCGGCGCATCACGACGACGGGGCGGTGACCTCGGCGGCCGTCAGACCTCGAAGCGGCTGCGGGCGGCCTCGATGTGGCCGAGGTAGCGGTGGGTCCAGTCGCACATGCCGTCGACGGTGGCCCGCAGGCCCTGGCCCGCCTCGGTGAGGGTGTACTCGACGCGCGGGGGCACGGTGGGGTGCACCTTCCGGTCGAGCAGGCCGTTGCGCTCCAGCATGCGCAGGTTCTGGGTGAGCATCTTGTGGCTGATGCCCTCGACCTCGGCGCGCAGCTCGCTGAAGCGCAGCGTGCCCGCACCGAGAGCCTCGATGATCAGCAGCGCCCATTTGTTGGCGACGTCGGAGAAGATCTCCCGGGCGAGCGAGTCGCCGCGCCTCAGGTCCGCGTCCTCGGCAGACCCGGCGAACCGCTGTGTCCCCATCCGATCCCCCGCTCGCCGCGACGCGTTCTGCCCGGTCACCGCCACTCTCCTACGGTTCCCCGGTCACCGCAAGCGAGCACGGGAGGCCGGCGGCCGTCAGCCCGGCCGGTGTCCGGATGCGGAGTCGTCGGGGTCGACGCCGGTGAAGGCGTCGTCGTCCTTGGTCCCGCTCGGCCGGCCCGAGCGGCCCCTGCGGCCGGTGTCGCGCATACCCTTCTCCGACTTCTCGGCGTAGTCCTCGCCGCTGCGCCCCTCACCGGAGACGACGTCACCGGGCACGGAGCCGCGCTCCTCCTTGGACCTGCTGCGGCCCGCCCCGCGCTTCGGCGCGTTCTCCTCGGTGTGGAAGGAGCGCCGGGCACTGGGATTGTCCTGCTGTCGCGTCGCGTCGACGTCGGGGGACCAGCCGTGCTGCTCGGTCCCCTCGTGCCGGCTCGGCCCGCGGCCGGGCGACGGCTTCGACGACTTGTTTTCCTTGGCCATGCGCCGACCTGCCTGTCCGCTGTCGGAGGGGGGCGCCCGACGGGTGCCCGGTCCCTAGTGATTCTCCCACTTGCCGACACATGGGGCATACCCGCACATAAGCGGCAGATGGCGGGAAGCCCGCCTCCTACGAGTGACCGCCGGGATTCGCGCCGACCTCCGCGGAGCTGTCTGTACGACCATCACCGGCATGCGCATCCTGCTCATCGGCAGCGCCTACAACAGCCTCACCCAGCGTGTGCACGCCGAGCTGCGCGAGCGCGGGCACGAGGTCGCCGTCGAGGTGACGCCGCACGGCGACGACGTGCGGACGGCCGTCGGGCGGCACACACCCGACCTGGTCGTGGCGCCCATGCTCAAGGCCGTCGTACCGCGCGAGGTGTGGTCGGCCCGGGTCTGTCTGATCGTCCATCCCGGCCCCGTCGGCGACCGGGGCCCCTCCTCGCTGGACCGGGCCCTCCACGACGGTGCCACCGAGTGGGGCGTGACCGTGCTCCAGGCCGACGCGGAGATGGACGCCGGGCCGGTCTGGGCGGCGGCCGCCTGCACCCTCCCCGGCGTCGGCAAGAGCGACCTCTACCGCAACGAGGTGTCCGACGCGGCGGTCCAGGCGGTGCTGCTGGCCGTGGAGCGGTTCGCCTCCGGCCGGTACGTGCCCCGGGACCAGTCGACCCTGCCGAAGGCGCCCGGCGCCCGGACCAGGCCCGTGATGCGCCAGGAGGAACGCCGTATCTCCTGGGCCGACGACGCCACCGGCACCGTGCTGCGCACCCTGCGCGCCGCCGACTCGCAGCCCGGCGTGCTCGACGAACTGCTCGGCGGTGAGTGGTTCCTGCACGGCGGGCATCCCGAGCCCCGGCTGCGCGGGCGGCCCGGGGAGCTGCTCGCGACCCGGGCGGGCGCGATCTGCCGGGCCACGACGGACGGCGCGGTCTGGATCCCCGAGCTGCGGGAGCGTACGGCCGCCGGCGCCCCGCGCGCCTGCAAGCTGCCCGCCGTGACCGCCCTGGGCGCGCGGCTGCCCCGGCTGCCGGCACCGGAGGCCGCGGACGACGCGTCCTGGTCCGACATCCGCTACCGGGAGGACGGGCCGGTGGGTGTCCTGTCGTTCGCGTTCCCCGGCGGGGCGATGTCCACCGACCGGTGCCGACGGCTGCTGGCCGCGTACCGCGCCGCAACCGAGCGGCCGACGGCCGTGCTGGTGCTCGGTGGCGGGCGCGACTTCTTCTCGAACGGGATCCACCTCGGTGTCATCGAGGCCGCCGCCGATCCGGCCGCGGAGTCCTGGGCCAACATCAACGCCATGGACGACCTCGTCGAGGCGGTCCTCACCACCACCGACCGGCTCGTGGTGAGCGCCGTCGGCGGCAACGCCGCCGCCGGGGGCGTGATGCTGGCGCTGGCCGCCGACGAGGTGTGGTGCCGCTCCGGCTCGGTGCTCAATCCGCACTACCGGCGCATGGGCCTGTACGGCTCCGAGTACTGGACGTACAGCCTGCCGCGCCGGGTCGGCGCGGCCATGGCGGAGCGGCTCACCCAGGAGGCGCTGCCCCTCACCTCCGCCCGCGCCCGGGACATCGGGCTGATCGACCGGGTCGTCACGTGCCCGCCGGAGCGGTTCACGGACGACGTCACCCGCCTGGCCCATCGGCTGGCCACCTCGGCCGCCGCGCAGTCACGCATCGCCGCGAAGAAGGCCGAGAGCCAGCGCCGTGAGGCGGTCACCCCGCTGGCGGCGGTCCGGGAGCGGGAACTGCGCCTGATGCACAGGATCTTCTCGGACCCCGACGCGCCCTACCACGCGCTGCGCCGGGCCTTCGCCCGCAAGGAGCGGGCTCCGGCCGGGCCGGCCGGTGCGGATGCGGGGGTCGTCGCGCTGTCCGACGCTTGGCTGGAACATGGGCCGATTCATCGGCTCTGAGGCTTTTCCTCCCCGGGAGGCAGTTGATGAACGCAGCATCGCCGACCACGGCTCAGGAGCCGGGCGCGGCCGGCTCGCCCGGCACGGACGAGGAACCGATCCACATCCTCTGGATCAACGCCGGGCTGAGTTGCGACGGCGACTCGGTCGCCCTGACGGCCGCGATGCAGCCGAGCATCGAGGAGATCGCCCTGGGGGCGCTTCCCGGGCTGCCCAAGATCGCGGTGCACTGGCCGCTGATCGACTTCGAGTGCGGTCCTGTCGGTGGCGCGGACACGTTCATCGAGTGGTTCTTCAAGGGCGAGCGCGGGGAGATCGACCCGTTCGTCCTCGTCGTCGAGGGGTCCATCCCCAACGAGGCGATCAAGCAGGAGGGCTACTGGTGCGGCTTCGGCGACAACCCGGAGACCGGCCAGCCCATCACCACCAGTGAGTGGATCGACCGGCTCGCCCCGAAGGCCCTGGCCGTCGTCGCGATCGGCACCTGCGCCACGTACGGCGGCATCCACGCCATGGCCGGCAACCCGACCGGCGCGATGGGGGTGCCCGACTACCTCGGCTGGGACTGGAAGTCGAAGGCGGGCATCCCGATCGTGTGCGTGCCCGGCTGCCCCATCCAGCCGGACAACTTCGCCGAGACGCTGACGTATCTGCTGTACCAGGCGGCGGGTTCGGCGCCGATGATCCCGCTGGACGACAAGCTCCGGCCGACGTGGCTGTTCGGGGCGACCGTACACGAGGGCTGCGACCGGGCCGGCTACTACGAGCAGGGCCAGTTCGCGATGGAGTACGACTCGCCCAAGTGCCTGGTCAAGCTGGGCTGCTGGGGTCCGGTCGTCAAGTGCAACGTGCCCAAGCGGGGCTGGATGAACGGCATCGGCGGCTGTCCGAACGTGGGCGGCATCTGCATCGCCTGCACGATGCCCGGCTTCCCCGACAAGTTCATGCCGTTCATGGACGAGCCGCCCGGCGGCAGGCTCTCCAGCACCGCCAGCGGTGCCTACGGCGCGGTGATCCGCAGGCTGCGGTCCATCACGGCGAAGACGGTGGACAAGGAACCCAGGTGGCGGCACACGGGCCGGGAGATCACCACCGGCTACCGGCCCCCCTGGTGACCCCGCTCCCCCGGCCGCTCCCCCCTCCCCCCTCGCAGAACCGACCGACCGAAGGGCATCACAGACACAATGGCGACCTCGACGACATCCGGTGACGGCACCGGACTGGTGGAGATGGCGTGGGACCCGATCACCCGGATCGTGGGCAGCCTCGGCATCCACGCGAAGATCGACTTCAAGCAGAAGCGGGTCGCCGAGTGCTACAGCACCTCGTCGGTCTTCCGCGGCTACAGCGTCTTCATGCGGGGCAAGGACCCGCGCGACGCGCACTTCATCACCAGCCGGATCTGCGGCATCTGCGGCGACAACCACGCCACGTGCTCGGTGTACGCGCAGAACATGGCCTACGGCGTCAAGCCGCCGCACCTCGGTGAGTGGATCATCAACTGCGGTGAGTCCGCGGAGTTCATGTTCGACCACAACATCTTCCAGGAGAACCTGGTCGGGGTCGACTACTGCGAGAAGATGGTCCGCGAGACCAACCCGGGCGTCATGGAACTCGCCGAGCGCACCGAGGCACCCCACGCCGCCGACCACGGCTACCGCACCATCGCCGACATCATGCGCGCCCTGAACCCGCTGGAGGGCGAGTTCTACCGCGAGGCGCTCTCGGTCAGCCGCTACACCCGGGAGATGTTCTGCCTGATGGAGGGGCGCCACGTGCACCCCTCCACGCTCTACCCGGGCGGCGTCGGCACCATCGGCTCCGTGCAGCTGTTCACGGACTACATGTCCCGCCTCATGCGCTACGTGGAGTTCATGAAGCGCGTCGTGCCGCTCCACGACGACCTGTTCGACTTCTTCTACGAGGCGCTGCCCGGCTACGAGGAGGTCGGCCGCCGCCGGGTGCTGCTCGGCTGCTGGGGGGCGTTCAACGACCCCGAGTACTGCGACTTCACCTACGCCAACATGACGGACTGGGGCCGGCGGATGCTCGTCACCCCCGGCGTCGTGGTGGACGGCAAGCTGGTCACCAACGACCTCACCGAGATCAACCTCGGCATCCGCATCCTGCTGGGCAGCTCGTACTACGAGGACTGGGTGGGCCAGGAGCAGTTCGTCACGCACGACCCGCTCGGCAACCCGGTCGACCCCCGCCACCCGTGGAACCAGCACACCATCCCGGCCCCCCAGAAGCGGGACTTCGACGACAAGTACAGCTGGGTGATGTCGCCGCGCTGGTTCGACGGCAAGGACCACCTGCCGCTGGACACCGGCGGCGGCCCGCTCGCCCGGCTGTGGTCGACGGCCCTGTCGGGCCTGGTGGACATCGGGTACGTGAAGGCGACCGGGCACAGCGTGGTCATCAACCTGCCGCGCACGCTCACCAAGCCGGAGACCACCTTCGAGTGGAAGATCCCGCAGTGGAGCAACGCCCTCGAACGCAACCGGGCCCGCACCTACTTCCAGGCGTACGCCGCCGCGGTGGCGCTGCACAGCGCGGAGATGGGCCTCGCCGAGGTGCGCGCCGGGCGCACCCAGACGTGGGAGAAGTTCGACGTGCCGGACGAGGCGATCGGTGTCGGCTTCACCGAGGCGGTGCGCGGGGTGCTCTCGCACCACATGGTCATCCGGGACGGCAAGATCGCCAACTACCACCCCTACCCGCCCACCCCGTGGAACGCCTCGACGCGCGACACCTACGGCACGCCCGGCCCCTACGAGGACGCGGTGCAGAACACACCGATCTTCGAGGAGAACCCGCCGGAGAACTTCAAGGGCATCGACATCATGCGCGCCGTGCGCAGCTTCGACCCGTGTCTGCCGTGCGGTGTGCACATGTACGTCGGTGACGGCCGCACCACCAAGGCGATGCACGTCCCCACCGGCCTGAGCGGTCTGGCCGGATGAGCGGGACGCACGGCACGGTGGACGCGGAGACGGCCGGCCGGCTCGTCGAGGAGGCCCTCGACCGGCTGGCCGCCTCCGGCGACCCCTCGGCGTGCGAGGCGGCCGAGGAACTCGTGCGGGTCCTCATGGAGTTCTACGGCGCCGGTCTGGCGCGCGTGCTGGACCTGGTGGAGCGCGACGCCGGCGCGTCCGGCGCCCTCAAAGCCCTGCTCGGCGACGACCTGGTGGCGAGCCTGCTGGTGCTGCACGGCCTGCACCCCGAGGACGCGCGCGCCCGCATCGCCCGTGCGCTCGACGGGCTCCCCCAGCCGGTCGAGAACGCCGGCTTCGACCCGGCCACCGGCGTGCTGCGGCTGCGCCCCGCCGGCTCGGGCGGCTGTGGCTGCGGGGGCGCCGGGGGCGTCGAGGAGGCCGCCCGGAGCGCGCTGGCGTGCTTCGCGCCGGAGGTGACCTCCGTGGAGATGGAAGCCCCGGCGCGGGAGCCCACGTTGCTCCAGATCGGCTCCGCGCCGCCCGGCGCCGGGACGGGCGGCCGCTCGTCGGCCGGCGCGCGGTGAGCGCGCCGACCGGCCCGGGGCCCCTGCGGCACGGCGCCGGCCCCCGGGGCCTGCGCCGCTTCACCACCCCGCGCGGGCCTCGTGAGGAGCGCTGCGAGCTGTGCGCCGCGCCGCTCACGGACCCGCGGCACCGGCACCTCGTCGACGTCGAGAAGCGCGCCTTGGCGTGCGCCTGCGACCCCTGCGCCCTGCTGCTCGACCGCTCAGGGGACACGCGGGGCCGGTTCCGCACGGTGCCCGGCCGCTGGCTGCGCGACCCCGGCCACCGGATCGACGAACAGGCCTGGGAACGGCTCGGCATCCCGGTCGGGGTCGCGTTCTTCTTCCGCAACTCGGCGCTCGACCGGCTGGTCGCGCTGTACCCGAGCCCGGCCGGGGCGACCGAGAGCGAACTGGACCCGGAGCACTGGCAGTCCGTGCTGGCCGCCACCGAACTCGCCGGGCTGCTGGCACCCGATACCGAGGCGCTGCTGCTGCGCCGCCACGAGGGCCGGGTCGACTGCTTCCTGGTGCCGGTCGACATCTGCTACGAACTGGTCGGCCGGATGCGGCTGCGCTGGCAGGGCTTCGACGGCGGCGCCGAGGCCCGGGCCGACCTGGAGGCCTTCTTCGCGTACGTCGACGAGCAGGCCCGCGAGCCACGAGGGAGCCGGTCGTGACCGAGTTCGCGTTCACGTGCACCGGGGTGCGCGCCGACCCCTACGCCATGGGCCCCACCCTGGTGTTCCGGCTGCGTGTCACGGCGTCACCGCCGACCCGGGTGCACGCGCTGGCGCTGCGCTGCCAGATCCGGATCGAGCCGGCCCGGCGCGGCTACGACGACCGTGAGGCGGCGGCGCTGACCGACTTGTTCGGTGAACGCTCGCGGTGGGGCAGCAGCCTCAACCCGGTGCAGTTCGCGCAGGTGCAGGTGATGGTGCCCGGGTTCACCGGCGAGGTCGAGACCGATGTCGCCGTGCCCTGCACCTATGACATGGACATCGCGTCCACCCGCTACTTCGACGCCCTCCAGGACGGCGAGGTGCCGTTGCTGATGCTGTTCTCCGGCACCGCGTTCACCGGCGAGGGCGGCTTTCGCGTCGAGCCGGTCCCCTGGGACAAGGAGGCCGGATTCCGGATGCCGGTGAAGACGTGGCGGGAGATGGTCGAACAGCACTTCCCGGGCTCCGGCTGGATCAGGCTGCCCCGGGACACCATGGACGCCCTGGTGGCGTACCGGTCGCGGCGCGCGCTGCCCTCGTGGCAGGCGACGGTCGAGGCCCTCATGACGGCGGCCGGGGAGAGGACACCGTGATCACGACGACCTTCGACCCCGGGACGGAGGCGCGCCTGGCCGTCGCCCGGCAGGTCGCCGACGCCGTGCTGTTCGAGGGGTACGTGCTCTACCCGTACCGTGCGTCCGCCGCGAAGAACCGGCTGCGCTGGCAGTTCGGCGTGCTGGTGCCCCCGGCGTGGAGCGCGGCCACCGAGGAGCACGAGTTCCAGCACACCGAGTTGCTGATGGAGCCGAGGCCGGGCGCGACGCTCGCCGTCGAGGTGCGCTTCCTGCACGCCCGGCGCCGCACCGTGCAGCGTGCCTGCCCTGGCGGCGGCTTCGAGACGGTGCCCGAACTGGCCCTGGAGGACCGGGTGCTGGTGCCCTGGGACGAGGGGCACGAGGAACAGGTGCGGCTCACCGTGCCGGTGGCGAAGCTGGCGGAGGGCGATGTCGTCGTGCCGTTCGGCATGCCCGCGTCCGAGGAGAACGAGCCCGTGACGGACGGCGCGGGCGCGACCGTCGGCCGGCTGGTGCGGCGCCGCGAGGAGGTCAGCGGCACCCTGCGGCTGTCGATGAGCGAGCTGGACGGGCCGTACCGGACCCAGCGGCTCAGCGTGGTCGTGGAGAACACCGCCGACTGGCTGCCCGCGCGGGACGCCGACCGTGACGCGGCGCTGCCCCGTTCGCTGGTCGCGTGCCACACGCTGCTGTGCCTGGACGCCGGGCGGTTCCTGTCGCTGACGGACCCGCCAGAGTGGGCCAAGGGGGCCGCCGCGGCCTGCCGCAACCTGCACACCTGGCCGGTGCTGGCCGGTGAACCGGGCCGCGCCGACCTGGTGCTCTCCTCACCGATCATCCTGGACGACCACCCCGCGATCGCCCCGGAGAGCCCCGGCCAGCTGTACGACGCCACGGAGATCGACGAGATCCTCGCCCTGCGCACCGCGGCCCTGACCGACGAGGAGAAGCGCGAGGCCAGGGGTACGGACGAGCGGGCCGCCGCGGTGATCGAGCTGGCCGACACGATGCCGCCGGAGGTGCTGGAGCGGCTGCACGGCGCGATCCGCGGTCTGCGGGAGGTCACCGGGCCGGGCACGCGCGCGCCGGACGGTGTGCCGGCGTTCCGTACGCCCGACGGGGCCGATCCCTTCCCGCAGGACGGCGTGATGCGCCCCGACACCCCGTGGTGGGACCCGGGCGGGGACACCTCCGTCGATCCGTCGCACGACCACGTCCTGGTCGACGGACGGCCGGTGCGGGCCGGCTGCCGGGTACTGCTGCGGCCCCGGCTGCGGCACACCGACGCCCAGGACCTGTTCGTCGACGGGCGGTACGCGCTGGTGGAGGCGGTGCTGCACGACGTCGACGGCGGCGTGCACATCGCGGTCACGCTGGAGGACGACCCGGGTGCCGACATCCGGCGGGAGCAGGGGCGTTACCTGTACTTCCAGCCCGACGAGGTGGCCGTCGCCGAGATCCGGGAGGACGCGTGAGCGCCGCATCCGGATCGAGCCCCCGTGCCCTGGTCGCCGGGGTGGGCAACATCTTCCTCGGCGACGACGGCTTCGGCGTCGAGGCGGCACGGCTGCTGTCCGGCCAGGAGCTGCCGCCCGGCACCGAGGTCGCCGACATCGGCATCCGCGGGGTGCATCTGGCATACCAGCTGCTCGACGGGTACGACACCCTCGTCCTGCTCGACGCCACCGCCCGCGGCGGCGAGCCCGGGACGCTGTACGTCATCGACGCGGCGGAGCCGGGCTCGCGCCGCCCGCCGCAGGACGTGCCGCTCGACGGGCACCGGATGTCGCCCGACGCCGTGCTGGCCCTGCTGGACACCCTGTGCGCCGGCACCGGTGGCCGGCCGCCGCGGCGCACGCTGGTGGTGGGGTGCGAACCCGCCACCGTCGAGGAGGGCATCGGCCTGAGCCCTGCCGTCGCCGCCGCGCTGCCCGAGGCGGTGCGCCTGGTCGTCGGGTTGCTGCGCGACCCGTCCGCAATGAAGGAGGGCGATGAAGCAGTCGTCTAGGTGCCGAGGACTTCGCCGAGGCACCCCCCACCCCACGGAGAGCATCATGAACAAGCGCATCATCAGCGGTGCGGCCGCCGCGACCGCCGCCACCGCGTTCGCCGCGTTGGTCACCCACGTCATGCCCGACATCAAGCGCTACCTGCGGATTCGCCGTATGTGACACCGGCCGGACCGCCCGCCTCCGGCCGGGTGCACCGAACGGGCCAGGCATCCGTGTGACCCCGGCGCGCCGCTCGGCCGGGCGCCGGGCCCCCGCCGTGTAATGGGCGCCCAGGACATCAGCCGGGCCCGGGACGGAGACCGATGCACGAAATGTCCGTCGCCCTGTCGGTCGTGGACCAGGTCGAGCGAGCGGCGCAGTCACGAGGCGAGTCCGGTGTCCGCGCCGTGCGTCTGGAGGTCGGCGAGCTGGCCGGGGTGGTGCCCGACTCCCTCGCGTTCTGCTTCGAACTGGCCTGCGCCGGGACCGTGCTGGAGGGCGCCGCGCTCACCACCCGGGCCGTGCCCGGCCGGGCGTCCTGCGCGCCGTGCGGGCGGGCCTGGGACACCGGGATGCCGCCCGACATGACCTGCGCGGGCTGCGGGAGCGGCGCCACCGACCTGCTGGCGGGCCGTGAGCTGCGGATCACCGAGGTGCACTGGGCCGAGCCCGTCCCCGCCACCCCCCTCAAGGAGAGCTGACCATGTGCCGCGTAGTGGACCTACGGCAGGCGGTGCTCGCCAAGAACAGCATGGCGGCCCGCGTCCTGCGCACCGAACTGACGGCCCGGGGCACGACGGTGGTCAACCTCCTGTCCAGTCCGGGCAGCGGCAAGACGGCCCTGCTGGAGCGGGAGTTGCTGCTCGCCCGGGAGCGCGGCCTCGCGACCGCCGCGCTCACCGCGGACCTCGCCACCGAGAACGACGCCGTGCGGCTCGCGCGTTCCGGCGTGCCGGTCAAGCAGGTGCTCACCGACGGGCTCTGCCACCTGGAGGCCGACATGCTGGCCGGGCACCTGCACGAGTGGCTGCCCGAGGACACCCGCCTGCTGTTCGTGGAGAACGTCGGCAACCTGGTGTGCCCCGCCTCCTACGACCTCGGTGAGTCGCTGCGGGTGGTGCTCGCCTCCGTCACCGAGGGCGAGGACAAGCCGCTGAAGTACCCGACCGCGTTCGGGCTGGCGCAGCTGGTCCTCGTCACCAAGTCCGACCTGGCGGGGCCTGCCGAGTTCGACGAGGCCGCCTTCCGCGCCCATGTGCAGCGGGTCAACCCGGGCGTCGAGGTGGTGCTCACCTCCGTGCGCAGCGGTGAGGGCGCCGGCGTCCTCGTCGACCGGGCGCTGGCCGCGGCCGAGGGGCACCACGTGCACGCGCCGGTGATGGCACGGGCCGAGGCGTGAGCACGGCGCCGGAGACCGGCACGGTCCCGGACGTACGTACCGGGCGCGCCGTGCGACGGGCCCGGGTCGTCGTACGGGGCGTGGTGCAGGGCGTGGGTTTCCGGCCGTACCTGTACGGACTCGCCACCACGCTGCGGCTCTCCGGTCATGTCACCAACACCGGCGACGGTGTGCTCGTCGAGGTGGAGGGCACGCCGGACGCCGTCGCCCGGTTCTGCACGGGCATCGCGCCCGGCGCCCCGCCGCTCGCGCAGGTCGAGGCCGTGGAGGCCACCGACCTGCCGCCCACCGGGGACCGGGGCTTTCGTATCGTCGCCTCGCACACGTCAGGCACCGTCCGGACGCTGGTCGCTCCCGACACCGCCACCTGCGCCGACTGCCTCGCCGAACTGTCCGACCCCGCCGACCGGCGCCACCGCCACCCCTTCATCACGTGCACCCACTGCGGGCCGCGCTTCACCATCGTCACGGGACTGCCCTACGACCGTGCGCACACGACGATGGCGGACTTCCCGCTGTGCCCCGACTGCGCCCGGGAGTACGAGGATCCGGCCGACCGGCGCTTCCACGCCCAGCCCGTCGCCTGCCCCGCCTGCGGCCCGCGTCTGCGGCTGGCCGACGCGCGGGGCGAGACGGTCGACGGCGATCCGATCGAGGCGGCACGGGCCCTGCTCGCGGCGGGTGCCGTGCTCGCCGTCAAGGGGGTCGGCGGCTACCACCTCGCGTGCGACGCGACCGATCCGGCGGCGGTGGGCGAGCTGCGCCGCCGCAAGGCGCGCGGACACAAGCCGTTCGCGCTGATGGCCGGGGACGTCGCGGACGTCGAGCATCTGGTGCGTGTCGGGCCCGCCGAGCGGGAGTTGCTCACCGGCAGGGTGCGGCCCATCGTGCTGATGCGCCGCCGCGCCGCGGGCCGGGCCGCCCCGGGGGCCCCGGTGCCCGCCGAGGGTGTGGCGCCGGGCAGCGCGGACCTCGGCGTCATGCTGCCGTACACCCCGGTGCACCATCTGCTGTTCGGGGGCGAGGACGCTCCCCGGCTGCTGGTGATGACGAGCGGCAACCTCTCCGGCGAGCCCGTCGTCACCGACGACGCCGAGGCCCTCGAACGGCTGGCGGTCCTGGCCGACGCCTGGCTCACCCACGACCGGCCCATCCATGTGCCGTGCGACGACTCCGTCGTGCGGGTGTGCGACGGTGAGCCCCTGGTGCTGCGGCGCTCGCGCGGCTACGCGCCCCTGCCGGTCCCCCTGCCCGTGCCGGTGTCGCCCGCGCTCGCCGTCGGTGGGGACCTGAAGAACGTGTTCTGCCTCGGCGAGGGCCGCAGGGCCTGGCTGTCCGCGCACGTCGGGGACATGGACGACCTCGCCACGCAGCGGATGTTCGACCGCGCGGAGCGGCAGCTGGAGTCGATCACGGGCGTACGGCCGGCGCTCCTCGCCACCGACACCCACCCGGGATACCGGTCGGCCGCGTGGGCGCGGCGGCACGCGGAGGGGCGCCCGGTGGTCCCGGTGCAGCACCACCACGCCCATGTCGCCGCCGTGATGGCCGAGCACGGCCTCGGAGCGGCCGACCGGGTCATCGGGGTCGCCTTCGACGGCACCGGGCACGGGCACGACGGGGCCGTGTGGGGCGGTGAGTTCCTGCTCGCGGGCTACGACGGCTTCCGCCGGTTCGGGCACCTCGCCTATGTGCCGCTGCCCGGCGCGGACGCGGCGGTGCGGCGGCCGTACCGCATGGCGCTGGCGCATCTGCACGCGGCCGGCCTGGCGGCCGGCCCGGACCTGCCGTGTGTCGCCGCCTGCCCGCCCGCCGAACTCCCCGTGCTGCGCGCCCAGTTGGACCGAGGGCTGAACTGCGTGCCCACGTCCAGCATGGGGCGGCTCTTCGACGCCGTGGCGTCCCTGGCGGGCGTCTGCCAGCACGTCGGTTACGAGGCGCAGGCGGCCGTCGAGCTGGAGGCCGCCGCCGTGTCCGCCGTCGGGGAGGACCACGACCCGCGCTACGCCTTCCGGACGGCGGGCGCCGCGACGGTCACCGCCGGCGCGGGGCCCCTGCTGGCGGCCGTCACCGAGGACGTCCGGGCGGGCGTCCCCGCGGCCGTGATCGCGGTGCGCTTCCATCTCGCCGTCGCCCGGCTGGTGCGGCTGGTGTGCGCGGCGGCCCGCACGGAGACGGGCCTGGAGACCGTGGCCCTGAGCGGCGGGGTGTTCGCGAACACACTGCTGTCCTCGGCCTGCGCCCGCGGCCTGCGCGCGGACGGGTTCACCGTCCTGCGGCACCGCGGGATCCCGCCGAACGACGGCGGACTCGCCCTCGGCCAGCTCGTGGTGGCCGCCCGCGCCGCGGAGCGGGGCGCGAACGGATGACGGCCGCGGGCCCGCCGCCCGACAAGGAGTCAAAGGAGACGCGTATGTGCCTGGCGGTACCCGGCAGAGTGCTGGGCGTGGAGGAGCGGGACGGTACCCGCATGGCCACCGTCGACTTCGGCGGCGTGGTCAAGGAGGTGTGCCTGGAGTACCTGCCGGATCTCCAGGTCGGCGAGTACGCCATCGTCCACGTCGGGTTCGCCCTGCAGCGGCTGGACGAGGAGTCCGCCCGCCGCACGCTGGAGCTGTTCGAGAACCTCGGCATGCTCCAGGAGGAGTTCGGCGACCCGTGGGAGCAGGCCGAACAGGCGGCCCGCAGCGACGCCGGGGAGGTGCGGCCGTGAAGTACATCGACGAGTTCCAGGACCCGGAGCTGGCGGCGCGGCTGCTCGACGACATCAAAGCCACGGTGACGCGGCCGTGGGCGCTGATGGAGGTGTGCGGCGGCCAGACGCACACCATCATCCGGCACGGAATCGACCAACTTCTGCCCGAAGAGGTGGAGTTGATCCACGGGCCGGGCTGCCCGGTGTGCGTGACGCCGCTGGAGGTGATCGACAAGGCGCTGGAGATCGCCTCCCGGCCCGAGGTGATCTTCTGTTCCTTCGGCGACATGCTGCGCGTTCCGGGGACGGGGCGTGACCTGTTCCAGGTGCGCGGGGAGGGCGGTGACGTCCGCGTGGTGTACTCGCCGCTCGACGCGCTGCGGATCGCCGAGGAGAACCCGGGCCGCGAGGTCGTCTTCTTCGGCATCGGCTTCGAGACGACGGCCCCGCCCAACGCGATGACGGTGTACCAGGCCCGCAAGCGCGGCATCCGCAACTTCAGCCTGCTCGTCAGCCACGTCCGGGTCCCGCCGGCCATCGAGGCGATCATGCAGTCCCCGGACTGCCGGGTGCAGGGCTTCCTCGCGGCGGGCCATGTGTGCAGCGTGATGGGTGTCGAGGAGTATCCCGGGCTCGCGGAGCGCTTCCGGGTGCCGATCGTGGTGACCGGGTTCGAACCGCTGGACATCCTGGAGGGCGTCCGGCGGACCGTGCGGCAGCTGGAGCGCGGCGAGCACCGGGTCGAGAACGCCTACCGGCGCGCGGTCCGGCCGGAGGGCAACCCGGCGGCGCGGGCGATGCTGGACGACGTCTTCGAGGTCACCGACCGGGCCTGGCGCGGCATCGGGGTCATCCCCGACAGCGGCTGGCGGCTGTCCGCCCGTTACCGGGACCACGACGCCGAGCACCGCTTCCAGGTCGGCGACATCATGACGCGGGAGCCGGCCGAGTGCCGCAGCGGCGAGGTGCTGCAGGGGCTGCTCAAGCCGCACGAGTGCGAGGCCTTCGGGACCACGTGCACGCCGCGCACGCCGCTGGGGGCGACGATGGTGTCCAGCGAGGGCGCCTGTGCGGCGTACTACCTGTACCGGCGGCTGGAGCTGCCGGACCGCCGGACGCCGGTGACGGCCCCGAGCCAGGAGGGCACCTCCCTTGTCTGAGACCACGGCAGCGCCGGACATGCTCTCCTGGACCTGCCCGGCGCCCCTGCGCGACCGGCCCCGGGTGGTGATGGGCCACGGCGGTGGCGGCGCCCTGTCCGCCGAGTTGATCGAGCAGGTCGTCGTGCCCGCGCTGGGCGGCCCGGAGCCGGCCCCGCTCACCGACTCCGCGACCGTCGAACTGGGCGGTGCGCGGCTCGCCTTCTCCACCGACTCCTTCGTCGTACGGCCGTTGTTCTTCCCCGGCGGGAGCATCGGCGACCTGGCCGTCAACGGCACGGTCAACGACCTCGCCATGAGCGGGGCCCGTCCGGCCTTCCTCTCGTGCGGGCTCATCCTGGAGGAGGGCGTCGAGATCGCCACCGTCGCCAGGGTGGCCGAGGCGCTCGGGGCGGCCGCCGAGGCCGCCGGGGTGCGGGTCGTGACCGGTGACACCAAGGTGGTCGAGGCCGGCCACGGCGACGGCGTCTACATCAACACCTCCGGCATCGGTCTGATCCCGGCCGGTGTCGACCTGCGTCCGGGGCGCGTCGTCCCCGGGGACGTGGTCGTCGTCAGCGGGGCCGTCGGCCTGCACGGCGTGGCCATCATGAGCGAGCGCGAGAACCTGCGGTTCGAGGTCGAGATCGAGAGCGACTGCGCCCCGCTCGGCGGACTCGTCGAGGCGATGCTGGCGGTCACGCCCGACCTGCACGTCCTGCGCGACCCCACCCGCGGGGGCCTGGCCGCCTCCCTCAACGAGATCGCCGCCGCCTCGGGGACCGGGGTCGTGATCCAGGAGCGTGCCGTGCCCGTGCCGCCCCCGGTGGCGAGCGCCTGCGCCCTGCTCGGCCTCGATCCCCTGTACGTGGCGAACGAGGGCAAGCTCGTCGCCTTCGTGCCCCGTGAGCACGCGGACGCGGTGCTCGCCGCGATGCGGGCGCACGAGCGGGGGGCCGAGGCGGCGGTCATCGGCGAGGTCGTCGCGGACCACCCGGGCATGGTGGTGGCCCGCACGGGGCTGGGCGGGACCCGGGTGGTGGATCTGCCGCTGGGCGAGCAGCTGCCCCGGATCTGCTGAGCAGGATTCCGGATCGCCAAGGCGAACTTGCTAGGCTGTCCACCTCTTTTTATGACAAAAGGGGCATTTCATGAGCGTTGATCCTCCTATAGTCCGTTTCGACCGACCGGGCCACCGGCTGCACGAGATCAACGCCCGCCTCCAGGCGGCCGGACCCGCGGTGCCCGTCGACCTGCTCGACGGCGTGAAGGCCTGGTCGGTCACCCGGTACGACGTGCTGCGCAGCCTGACCGAGGACGAACGGGTCTCGCGTGACGCACAGCGGCACTGGCCCGCGTTCTCCTCGGTGCCGGCCACCTGGCCGCTGCACCAGTTCCTCGTCTCCCCGACCGTCCTCAACGCCTACGGGGCCGACCACACGAGGCTGCGCACCGCCATGCGGGGCGCGTTCTCCCCCGCCCATGTCCGGGAGCTGGAGAGCACCCTGCGTGACCGGGTCACGGCCCTTCTCGACACGCTGGGCACCCCGGGCTCCGGTGAGGTGGTCGACGTGCGCGCCGACTACGCGCACGTCGTCGCCGCCGGGACGATATGCGATCTGTTCGGGGTGCCGCCGGGCATGCGGGAGGAGACGCGGGCCGTCGTCCGCGCCTTCACCGAGCCCTCGCCCGACGCCGACCCGGCCGCCGTGGCGCACCGGACGCTCACGTTCCTCGGGAGCCTCCTGCGACCGGGGTCCCCCGACCTCAGCCTGATCAGCACCCTCCTCTCGTCCGACCTCACGGACGAGGAGCGGGTGCTGGCCCTGGCCGTCACCGTCGCGGGCGGTGTGCCCTCGTCGACCTGCCTGATCACCAACGCCGTCCACGCGCTTCTGACCCGCCCCGAGCAGCTCTCGTCGGTCACCGGCGGACACACGTCCTGGGCCGCGGTGGTCGAGGAGACGCTGCGCGCGGACGCGCCCGTGCAGCACATGCCGCTGCGCTACGCGGTGGCGGACATCGACCTCGGTGAGGGCGTCGTGATCAAGCAGGGGGAGGCCATCATCATGGGCTTCGGCGCCGGCGGGCGCGATCCGCGGGTCAACGGCCCGGCGGCGGCCGACTTCGACGCCGGGCGCGGCGACGGGACGCACGTGGCGTTCGGCCACGGCGTGCACCGCTGCATCGCGGAACCACTGGGCCGGCTGCAAGCCGTCACGGCGCTGTCCGCGCTCTTCGGCCGCTTCCCTCGGCTGGCACTGGCCACCCCGAGCGCGGAACTGGCCCTGCTGCCCACCTTCGTGTTCCACAGCAAGGCGTCGCTGCCCGTCGTCCTGTGACGACGGACCGCGTCAGGGAGTCAGGCCCTGGCGGCCCGGGCGGGTGTCGAGGGTCCAGGTGTGCGTGCAGCCCGGGCACTGGAGGTGGACCCGGGCGCCCTCGTTGGCGATGAGGTAGCGCCAGTGCGTGGCGCAGTTGCGCCGGGCGGCGCAGGTCACGCAGTCGCGGGCGTCGTCGCAGCGGGGGCAGGGCACCCAGGCCCGGCGGGCCCGGTCGGCCTGCGGATCAATGGGAAGTCGCATCGCCGGCGTCCCGTCGCGGCAGCACACCGGCCGCCACCAGCATGGCGTAGGTCCGCTCCTGCTCCTCGTCGAGGCCCGAGTAGAGCAGGGCGTGCGCGGCCTCCTCCGACCGGAGGGCCTCCACGGGGTCCCAGTCGGGCCCGAGGGCCGCCAGCACCTCGGCCCGCCGACGGGCTTCCTCCCGCGTGAGGTCGATGCTGAAGGGCACGTGGTCGCGGCTGGAACTGTCATCCATGGGGGCGGTGCTTTCACGGGGGTACGTCCTGGCTCCGCCACGTCTACCAGGCGTATCGCGCCGCGTGAAGCGGATGTGACGGATGCCATCGTCCCGGACGGATGGGCTCAGGCCGCCGGCGCGTCCTGCTGAGCGGGCTCGTCGGCCCGGGGGCGGGCCGGGCGGCCGGAGCGTGCGGGGGCCGCCGTACGTCCCACCGCGGCGGCCAGTTTGCGCAGCCGGCGCCAGTCCAGGCGGGGCGGCAGGTCGGGAACCCCGGGCCGCTCGCGGGGGACGCGCACGCGCAGGGCACGGCGTTCGATGCGGCACCGCACGGGGGTGGCGAGGGTCGTGGCCTCACCGTCGAGGCCGACGTCCAGGCGCGGTGCGTCGGCCTCGATGATCACCTGCTGGGCCGTGAGCGCCCCGAACCCCTGCGGGTCGAGCAGCAGCTCCGCCGCCTCCAGGGCGCTGTCGACCTTCACGGACAGCACGCCGAGCCTGCCGGAGTTCAGTCGCTGCCGCCGGCCGAAGCCCAGGGGGTCGTCGATGCGGTACGGGTTGTTGCTCACCAGCACGGCCTGCGGGTCGGTGAAGACCCTCCCGTCGGCGCGGGCGGTCAGGCGCGGGCCGCGCTGCCGGGTGAGCAGGTCGGGCAGCAGGTCCAGCGCCGTGCCGACCTTGTCGTCCCGGTAGCCGGGGCTCTGCACGACCGCGCCGTACACGCCGAAGGAGGCGTTGTTGACGAACGGCCGGTCGCCCGCGAAGCACAGGTCGACGCGGACCTCGACACCGTCCGTGAGCGCGTCGAGACACGCGGCGGGGTCGTCGCGGTCCAGGCCGAGGTCCATCGCGAAGTGGTTGCGGGTGCCGGCCGAGATCACGAGGAACGGCAGTCCGTGCTCGGCCGCCACCGCCGCCACCAGCGCCTGCGTCCCGTCGCCGCCCGCGACGCCCAGCAGGTCGGCGCCGTCGGCCACAGCCTCGCGCGCGAGAGCGGCGACGTCCTGATGGTTCTCGGGGTCCAGCAGCACCACCTGGGCACCGAGGCTCTCGGCCTTCTCGCGCAGCGAGAACTTCTCGACCTTGCCGCCGCCCGAGCGCGGGTTGAGCAGCAGGAACGGGCGGCGCGGGGGCGGGGTGCGGTACTCCCTGAGCCGCCCCTGCCGCAGGCCCGTGCTGCGCAGGGCGTACCGGCCCCAGGACACGGCCACCCACCACAGCACGGCGGAGACCGTCACCACCCACAGCAGGTTCGCCCCCGCGAAGAGCACGACCACGCCGACGGGGGTGGCGAGGGCCAGGACGGCGGCACCGACGCGCGCGGGGCCGCGCCGGGACAGGGTCCACCACAACGCGGCGCAGGTGAGGCCGAGGCCCGCGAGCCCCACGACGAGCAGGACCACGCCGACCACGCCGCCCTGGGCGAGCGGCAGCAGGAGCGCCACCGCCGCCGCCACCAGGGCGCCCCTGGCGGCCCAGGTCTGACGGTGATGCCGCCACCGAACCGATGTCGCTTCCACAGGTCCCCTCCACCCGCCGCCGTCCGGCGTCGCCGTCCGTGCGCATCCAAGGTCTCATGCGCGCGCACCGCGGGGCAGAGGGGTCCGGGGGCGCGTGTGCGCCGGGGACGACGCGGAGGGCGCGCGACGGTTCACAGGGCTCTGACCTGCGAAAACCGCGCGCGGGCGGGTCCGCGCCGCCCGGTCCTGCCTGGTCCGTTCGAGTGGTGCGATCCTCCACACGGTCGTAGCGTCTAAAGCAGCCGACTCGATCGACGCGCACGGACGCAGCACAACGGCGGGGAGCGGACATGAAGAGGCACAGCACGAGGGCGGCCGTCACGCTCTGCATGACGGCGGCGCTCGCGGCGACCCTGACCACCGCCTCCGGCGCGCCGTCGAGCGCGAGCACGGAGCGGCAGGTGACGGAGCCGGTGCTGGTCGACTGCTTCTGGCGCACCACGGTGCGGCCCGACGACTTCCTGCTGGCCTGCGGGGACGGCAACAGCCGCCTCGAATCCCTGAAGTGGGTGCGCTGGGACGGTGAGGCGGCGACGGCCCGGGGGGTCAACTGGGTCAACGACTGCAAGCCCTACTGCGCGGCGGGCCGGTTCCGGGCGTACCCGGTGACGGTGCGGCTGGAGGACCCCAAGCCGTGGAAGAAGAACCCGGACCTGCAGCAGTACGGCAAGATCAGCCTGACCTATCAGGAGGGCAGGCCGGAGGGGTTCACGAAGGTCGTCACGTACCCCCTGTGGAGTTGAGTCGGACCCTCTCGGTCCGTACTCGCCCTTGAGCTGAAGGTCCATGCCTCAGCAGGCCCTCATGAAGAGGGCCTGCATTGGCATGGACCTGACTGGCATGCCTGGCTAAGCTCTACCCCGACCCTTTGAGAGCGCTCTCACTTGCGGTTGTTCCACCCCCACCTTGCTGGAACGACGAAGGGCAACTCCCTTGAGACGCAAGCGACTCATGCGTGCCGGTCTGGCCGCCCTGCTCATGCTGGGCACCTGGACCGCCGCAGGCACCCTCCCGGCCGCGGCGAGCGGCTCCTCCCCCACGGCCGGCGCACCACAGGCCTCCGCCGGACTCGTCGAGGCCATGCAGCGGGACTTCGGTCTGACCAGGGCCGAGGCCGAGGCGCGACTGGCGGCCGAAACCGAGGCCCGGGACGTCGCGCCCGCGGCACGCCGCGCCGCCGGGGCGGCGTACGGCGGCTCCTGGTTCGACGCCGGCAGCGACCGGCTGACCGTGGCCGTCACCGCCGACGCCCCGGCCGCCACCGTACGGGCCGTCCGCGCGACCGGCGCGGCCGTGCGCACGGTGGAGCACAGCGCCCGTGAGCTCGACGCGGCCGTGGCGCGCCTCGACCGGGCCGACGCCCCCCGGGGCGTGAGCAGTTGGCACGCCGACCCGGTGACCAACACCGTGGTCGTCGACGTCGTCGAGGACCGGCGGACCGACAACGATGTCCGCCGGTTCGTCTCCCGCGCCCGGGCCGCCGGTCCGGTCACCGTGGAGACGGTGCCCGCCCGGCCCGGCACGTTCGCGGCCGGGACGGTCGGCGGCGACCCGTACTACACCGGCAACGTCCGCTGCTCCATCGGCTTCTCGGTGCACGGCGGGTTCGTCACCGCCGGGCACTGCGGCGGGGGCGGCGCCGCGGTCCGGGGCTGGGACGGCACGCACATCGGCACGTTCCAGGGCTCGTCGTTCCCGGGCGACGACTACGCCTGGGTCAGCGTCGGCAGCGGCTGGTGGACCGTTCCGGTGGTCCTCGGCTGGGGCACGGTCCCGGACCGGCTCGTGCGCGGCTCGGCCGAGGCTCCCGTCGGCACCTCGGTCTGCCGCTCCGGCTCCACCACGCGCTGGCACTGCGGCACCGTGCTGGCCAGGAACGAGACGGTCAACTACAGCCAGGGCGCCGTGCACCAGATGACCAAGACGAGCGTCTGCGCCGAACCCGGCGACTCCGGCGGCTCGTTCATCAGCGGCGACCAGGCGCAGGGCGTCACCTCGGGCGGCTGGGGCAACTGCTCCGGCGGCGGGGAGACGTGGTTCCAGCCGGTCAACGAGATCCTGAACCGCTACGGGCTGACGCTGCACACGGCGTGAGCGCCCGGCGGCGCGGCTGAACGGCATGGCAGTGCACTCCCCTGCACTGCCATGCCCCTGCGCTGCACTGCCATGCCCCTGCACTGCACTGCACTGCGCCGTACGGAACGGGAGTCGCCACAAAGGGGGTGATCATGATCTGTTACGCCTTGGTGACCAATGGGATGAAGTTGTGACATGAAACGGGGGCAACGAACCGCCGCCGAGGCGAGTCGTAGGAGTCGTAACGACGGGAAGCGCACGACACATTGGGGGAAACATGACCGTCCGCGCCCGACTCCGCACCCGACTCGGCATCGCCGCCCTCGCGACCGGCGCCGCCGTCGCCCTCACCGCCGTCCCGGCCTCCGCCGGCCCGGCCGCCCCCGGCTCACCCCGCTTCCTGGCCCCGCGCGAGCTGCCGCCGCACCCGGCCTCGGCCTGGTACGCCGGGCCCGTCACCGCGGGGCAGCCGGAACCGCTGCCGATGTGCGTCGGCGACGCGTTGCCCTCGACCGCCTCGCACCGCACGTACTGGACGGAGTTCGACACCAACGCCCTCCAGGTCACCGTGGTCGAGCGCAACGAGCAGCGGGCCAAGCGGTTCGCCGCGCTGCTGCGCACGAATCTGGCCGACTGCGCCCGGAAGCTGATGGAGCAGGACCCCGACGTGACGGCGGCCAAGAGGTACTACGGCCGGCTGGACGTCGAGGAGGGCGCCCACGTCTACGGCATCGACACCGCGCTCTCGTGGGGCCCCTCCGACATCGCCCTGTTCTCTGTCGGCCGGGACGGCAGGACCGTGACGGTCGTCAAGTGGGCGCAGATGGGCGACTTCCAGCACGCCCAGGTCGCCGACTTCAAGGCGACGACCGTGAAGGCCGTCAAGAAGCTCCACTGAGAGGGTCACCGTCGCGGGCCCCGGCCGGGCCGTCGTCGTGGACGACGGTGATGTGCCGCTCGGTTCCGGGGCCTTCGAGCGCGTCGGCCACCGCGACGGCCAGGTCCTCCGCGCTGATCCACGACCGGCCGTCGGCCGCGGTGAGCAGCGTGTCGGTGCCACGCCGGTAGCGCCCGGTGCGCTCACCCGGTTCGAGCAGGGCCGGCGGGCTCAGATACGTCCAGTCCGCGTCCTCGTGTGCCTGGCAGGCCCGTAGCTGGGCGACACCGGCGAGGGCGACGGCACGGTACTCGGCGGGCACGTACGTGGGGTCGTCGGCGACCAGCGCTTCCCGGTCGACGGGGCTGCGCAGGGCGCCGGCGCCACCGACCAGGAGGACACGTGACCCGCGGCGGGCGGCGGCGTCCAGCACGGTCCGGGTCGCGCCGACGAGGAACGCCTCGTCGGCCGGGAAGGTCCGCAGGGCCACCACGACCGCGTCCGGGACCGTGCCGTGGGCCGCGGCGCCCGCCAGCGCCTCCCGAAGGGCATGCGGGTCGTTCGCGTCGACGGCGAGGGGTGTGACGTCGGGTCCCTCACCCGAAGGCCTCCGGGACAGGGCCAGCACCCGGTGGCCGCGCGCCGCCACCTCGCGGATCACCCGGCTGCCCACCGTTCCGGTGGCCCCGAGGACGGCGATCGTCCTGCGCGTCGTCATCGAAGTCGCTCCTGACGCATCGGGTCCTGCACGGCCCCGCCGCGCGCCGGACGGCCGTGCGCGGTCGGGGGGTTGAACTGCGCCGCGAGCAACGCGGCGAGGGCGAGGACGAAACCGGTGGACTGCGGCAGGCTCAGGGACTCGCCCAGAGCGAGGCCGACGAGGGTCGCGACCAGCGGGGACAGCAGGACCAACGGCGCGGACGCGCCGACCGGCAGCCGCCCTATCCCGCGGAACCACAGGGTGTACGCGATCAGTCCGCCCATGCTCCCGAGCCAGAGGTAGCCCGCGGCCGCCCCGGCGTCGATCCACTGCGGCACTCCCTCGATCGCGAGGGCGAGCGGCAGCAACATCACCCCGCCGGCGGTCAGTTGCCACCCGGCCAGCGTCAGGGGGCCGACCCCCGCCGGGCGTCCCCAGCGCTTGGTGAGGACCACGCCGCCGGCCATCGCGGCGGTGCCGCCCAGTCCGGCGAGCACGCCGACGGCGTCCAGCCGCGCCTGCGGTCCGAGCACGACCAGGCCGACGCCGAGCACGCCGAGCGCCCCCCAGGCCCATCGCCACACGGTCGGCCGCTCGGCGAGCACCGCGACGGCCAGTCCCGCGACCAGCAGCGGCTGGGTGGCGCCGAGGGTGGCGGCGACACCGCCGGGGAGTCGTTCGGCCGTCAGGAACAGCAGCGGGAAGAACGCGCCGATGTTGAGGACCCCGAGGACGGCGGTCTTCCACCACCAGTCGCCGCGCGGGAGCACCCGGGTCAGGGCGAGGCCGACGAGCCCCGCGGGCAGCGCGCGCATCAGAGCGGCGAACAGCGGATGCCCGGGCGGGAGCAGTTCCGTGGTGACGGCGTACGTGGTGCCCCAGCACGCGGGGGCGAGCGCGGTCAGCGCGACGGTCGCCACCCGCCGGGCGGACGCGCCGCGCGGCGGGCCGGACGCCCGCTCGGTGAGGGTCTCCAAGGTCTCCATGCGGGTAGTCTCCGCACCTGGCGTCATGAATCCAAAGCATGCTTGTCATAGCAGCCATGAACGAGAACGATGGCCGGGTGGACCTGCAGCAGATGCGCTACGCCGTCGCCCTCGCCGAGACCCGCAACTTCACCCGTGCCGCCGAGCGCTGCTCGGTCGTGCAGTCCTCGCTGAGCCACCGGATCGCCGGTCTGGAACGCGAACTCGGGGTGCGGCTCTTCGCCCGCTCCAGCCGTCGCGTCGAACTCACCGGCGCCGGGGAGGCGTTCGTCGCCGGTGCCCGCGAGTGCCTGGCCGCCGCCGACCGGGCGGCCGCCGACGCCGCCGCGGCGACCGGCGTGATCCGGGGCCGGCTCGCCGTCGGAGTGATCGTGACCACGGCCGCCGTCGACGTACCGGAACTGCTCCAGCGCTACCGCGCCCGGCATCCGCAGGTCCGCGTGGTCCTGCGGTCCGGACGCAGCGACGACCTGGTGGCGGACATCCGCGCGGGCGAGCTGGACATCGCCTTCCTCGGGCTGCCCGAGAGCCGGCGGCCCTCGGGGGTGGAGACCGTCGTCCTCGACCGCGACCGGCATGTGCTGGTGGTGCCGGCCGGGCACCGGTTCGCGGGCGCGTCCCGGGTCACGCTGGCTCAGATCGCCGGGGAGACCTTCGTGGACTTCATGGCGGGAACGCCGGCCCGGGCCCAGTCCGACGAGGCGTTCGCCGCCGCCGGCCTGGCCCGGGACGTCGCGTACGAGGCGGCCGTCGTGGAGCTGATGACCCGTCTTGTCGCGCGGGGGCTGGGCGTCGCGCTGATGCCGTCGGCGTTCATGCGCCCCCTGGTCGCCGCCGATCCGGAACTGGCCCTGGTCCCGGTGACCGACGGACCCCGCCGGGTGGAGTATCTGGCCTGGAGCCGCTTCAACCCCGGCCCGGCGACCCGGGCCGTGCTCGATGTGCTCGGGGTCAGGTCACCCGCCCGGCCGGGGCGCCGGTCCGACGGCGAACCGGAAAGGAGCACTGTCGACTAGTCGACAGGGGCGAGGAACTCCTCGGGGGACAGCGCCCGGCCGACGATCCGGGTGTCGCCCATCCAGCCGTAGAAGCCCTGCCCGAAGCGCTCGTCGAAGGAGGTGGCGCCGAGGATGAACGGCTTTCCGAGGGTGGCGATGCCGGTGGACCGCTGGGACGGGTTGCGGGCGATCTTCGAGCCGTCCACGTACACCACCGTGCGGCGGCCGTCGTTGACCACGGCGACGTGCATCCAGCGGCCGACGGGCACCGCGTGGCTCCACGACGTCGGGTCGGCGTCCTGGACGTGGGGGTAGACCACGAACTGGAGGAAGCGCTCCGGCGACACGTTGAGGCTGCACGTGGGCTCCAGCGGGGACCAGCCGGTGGTCTTGCCCGCGTCGCCGCTGCGGCCCTGCCAGCTGAGGATGCCCATCCAGCTGTGGTCGCCCTCGAAGGGCTCGGGCAGCCGGACGAAGGTCTCAATGGTGTAGCCGCGCAGGAACTTCTCGCCGTTCAGGGGGGCCTGTGCGGCGGTGCTCAGGATGGCGCCGCGGTCGGGGCTCTTGCCCCCGTCGAACCGGAGGCTGGCGCGGGCGGGCTGGCCGGGGTGGTGGTCCTCGGACCAGGTGAGCGCGTCGGGCCCGCTGGTGTGGAGCCGGCTGACCGTCAGGTCGTTGCCGTTGCCGGACAGGTCCCGCACGACGACGCCGTCGGCGACGGGCGTGCCGGGGGCTCCCGGTGCCCGGGTGCCGTCGGCGTCGAAGCGCCAGTAGGCGAGGGTGCCGCGCGGCATCACGGCGGACGGCGGGCGCGGGGCCGGCGGGGTGACCGGGGCGAAGCCCTCGAAGCGCTTGTCGAAGTCGATGGTCAGGCTGAACCGGTCGACGTCACCGGTGAGTTCGATCGTCTCGGCCTCCAGCGGCGACCTCTTCTTCGGATCCCGGGCCAGGAACCAGGGCGAGAACGTCTCCACGTCGACGACGCCCCGGGCGAGGTCGAACCCGTAGGTGCGGATCATCCCGGCGCCGCCGTAGTAGCGGTCCTGGTAGTTGGTGATGTGCACGTGGACATCGTTGTCGAAGTCGTTGGTCAGGACCGTGCGCCCGGGGGGCCAGTAGTGGCCGCCGAGCGCCAGGAAGATCTGGTCGTTGCCCTTGATCAGGCCGTTCCACAGGCGGTCGCCGTTGCCCGACAGCGTCGCGCGGCCCTCATCGTCGGCCCAGGCGATGTCGTGCGTGGTGAGGACGGCGGGCAGGGCCGGGTGCTTGTCCAGCACGTCCTGCGCCCAGCGCAGTCCCCTGTCCGACACCCGCCAGTCCAGGGCGAGGACGAGCCACTCGCGGCCTCCGGCGCGCAGCACGTGGTACGTGTTGTAGCCGTCGGGCGAGGCGCCCCGGTAGGTGGGCATGGACGCGTAGCGCGCCGGGCCGAACGCGGCGAGGTAGGCGGAGTCGCCTCGCTGGTCGTCCGTCGAGGAGCGGATGTCGTGGTTGCCGGCCAGCACGCTGTAGGGCACCTTGCCGTGCAGGGTGCGGAAGGTGTCGGCGGCGAGTTCGATCTCGTCCTCGGTGCCGTGCTCGGTGACGTCGCCGAGGTGCGTCATGAAGGCGATGTTGGCCGAGGCGCGCTCGGCGGCGAGGTACCGGAAGGTTTCCCGCAGCGGCGTCGGGTCGGCGCTGTCGGCGTCGAAGAGGTACTGCGTGTCCGGCAGCACGGCCAGCGCGAAGCGCGGGCTCTCCGTGTCGAACCGCCCGCCGCGCTCCCCCTGAACGGACTGCGCCTGCGCGGCGGCCGGGCCCGCGAGGGCCACGCCGGCCGCACCGGCCGCGGGCACCGCCACCGCGGCGCGCAGCAACGCGCGTCTGTGTACGGGGTTGTGCTCTTCTCCAGCGCTCATGGCTGCTCCAGGTGTGGTGAGCTGCGTGTGGTCAGGCCGTACGCTGCTCACCCACGCTGGCCGCCCGGTGGCGCTCAGCTGAACAGGGACTACGAGGTGCGGGATGTCACACCTCCAGCACGTCCCCCGTCGGCACCGCCCGATCCGTGGCCGGCGATTCGTTCGCCGCCGGCCCCGTGACCGGCAAGCGGGCGCCCGCCGTCGCGTCGGCCGCGCGCTCGAGGGGATCGAACCCGCCCGGACCGAACCGGGCGTGCAGCAACCTCGCGTCCCCTCCGCCGTGACCGCCCTCCCCGGTGGACGTCTCGATCTCGCGCGGGCGCTCCCGGAAGCGGCGCGGCCGCAGCTCGGTGCGCCCGATGGACCGGGCGGTGTTCCGGCTGCTCGTCGTTACGGGCCGCAGCAGTCGCGTGGGGCGGTCGTGGGGTCCGTGCGGCAGAAGCAGGACGACGCGATCGGTACGTCGGCGAGGGCGGTGGCGATCTTGAGCTGCTGGGCGACGATCGCCGCCTCGGCCGGTCTGCCGAGGCGCGTCAGGCACTCGTGGAAGCCGTGCAGGGACCACACGTTGCCCGGGTGCTGCTGGGGCCGCGGCAGCGTCCCGTCGAGCCCCAGGTCGGCCCGGTAGACCGCCTCGGCCTCGGCCACCCGGCCCTGTTCCAGGAGCAGGGCGCCGTAGGCGTGCCGGGTGGGCTGCATCCAGCCCCAGGGCTCGTCGTAGGGCAGGCCGTCGTCGAGCGCGATCGACCGCTCCAGCGCGGCGAAGGCCTCGGCGTGGTCGCCCTTGCGGTACGCCAGTTCGCCGTCCAGCATCTGCGCGGCGATCGCGAGGATGTCGGCGCAGGTGTTGTTGAACAGCGTGCGGGAGAGCGGGACCCGGCCGCGGGCCTCGCGGAACAGGCGCCGTTCCGCCTCGGCCTCCTCGACGCGGCCGGTCGCGGACAGGGCGACGCCGCGGGCGTAGTGGAGCATCGCGGTGGTCACGCAGTACAGCCGCGCGTCCTCGGGGAACGGCAGTTCCAGGATGTCCGCCCAGCGGCCGAAGCGGATCAGCACGTGGACCCGCATGGCGAGGAAGCCCTCCAGCCAGTCGGCCATGGGCGGGCTCGGCACCCGCAGCAGTTCCTCCGTGACGGTGCTCTCCAGCTCGGCGGCGGTCTCCATGGCGGTCCGGTACTGGCCGAGGAACATCGCGCCGTAGATCTTGAAGTGGTAGTTGTGCGAGCGGTACAGGGTGTAGAAGTTCATCGGGCCGGACCGGGCGAGGAACTTCCGGTCCGCGGCGATCGCCTCGCTGTTGCCGGAGACGACGCGCCGGTAGTCGCCGCACAGCACGTCCAGGTGCGAGGGCATGTGCTGGAGGTGCCCGGCGTCGGGCACCAGGCCCCGCAGCCGGTCGGCGACGTCGAGGGCGGCCTCGGGGGTGGCGGACATCTCCATCAGGTGGATGTACATGTGCAGCACTCCGGGGTGCCGGAGGCCCTCGTCGGTCGCGAGCGCGCGATCCAGGACGGCCTTGGCCTCGAGGGTGCGGGCGCCCCGGGCCGGCTCTCCGGTGCGGATGTCCCACAGCTGCCAGGGTGTGAGGTTCATCAGGGCGTCGGCGTACAGGGTGGCGAGGTCGAGGTCGCCGGGGGCGAGGGCGTGGACGGCGCGCATGCGGTCGGCGTAGGGCTCGTTCCACACCGAGCAGTCCTCGACGGCGTCCGGCTGCGGGTAGCGGGCGCGCAGGGCCTCGACGAGGGCGCGTTCGACGGGCGTGGCGCGGGCCGACTTCTCGTGGGCGCGTTCCACGGCGGCGTGGGTGCGGTCGACGGTGCGCACGAGTTCTTGTGCGTCGAAGGCCTCCCAGGGCTTGTTGTAGTTGGGGCCGAGGGCGTAGGCGATGCCCCAGTGGGCCATCGCGCAGTCGGGGTCGGCGGCCGCGGCGGTCTCGAAGCAGGAGACCGCCTCCTCGTGGTGGAAGGCGTACGTCCAGACGAGGCCGCGGTCGAACCACAGCTGGGCTTTTGGAGACGTCGTCGTCACCGTACGGGTGTGGGTGCCGAGGTCGTAGTAGTCCATCCCTGTCTCCTGTGATCGCGCGGGCGTCGCGGCACCGTCCGGCCGGCGCCCGACCCGCACAATTCTCGGGTGCGGCAGGGCCGTTGGCGGGCGGTACGCACGCGGGCGGGACGGCTACGACACGAAAGAGGGACGAGGGCGGCAAGGCCGTGGAGCCAAGCGCGCCCCTCGGGTACCCCAAGCGCCGATCAAGTTCTGGCCATGAATTCACCACGCCAGACCATGAATTCGTAGCGTGAACCTCTGCCCATGACACCGGGCATACGTTCGAGGTCGTGAATCTTGATGACACCCCTCAGGCAGGCGCCGGCCGTGTGCCGGCCCCGTCCCCGGCGCCCCGGCGCCGCACCCTGCTGCGCACCGCCGTGACCGGTGCCGCGGCGCTCGGTGCCGGCCTCGCCTTCGACGCCTCCCCCGCGGCCGCCGGCACCACGGCGCCGCACCGCCGTCCCGCCACCCCCGCCGAGGCCCTGCGCGAGCTGGAGGCGGGCAACCGTCGCTGGCGCGCGAACCACCAGCGGCATCCGGACGAGTCGCCGTCCCTGCGACGGGAGCTGACGTCCGGTCAGCATCCGTTCGCCGTGGTGCTGGGCTGCGTCGACTCCCGGGTGCCACCGGAGCTGGTCTTCGACCAGGGGCTCGGCGATCTGCTCACGGTGCGCAGCGCCGGTGAGGTGCTCGACGAGGCCGTGCTCGGCAGCGTCGCCTACGGCGTGCTCGAACTGGCCATACCGCTGGTGGTGGTCCTCGGCCACCAGTCGTGCGGCGCGGTGCGAGCCGCCGTGGAGACGGAGGAGTCCGGCGAGCCGCTGCCGGCCCATGTCCAGTACCTGGCCGACCAGATCGCCCCGGCGATCGACCACACCGTGGAGGGCGACGCCCGCATCGACGCGACAATAGACGCCCAGATACGGCTCGTCCGCTCCCGCCTCGCCGCCGAGCCCGACCTGGCCGACAAGGTGGCGTCCGGCCGGCTCGCCGTCGTGGGCGCCCGCTACGAGCTGACGACCCAGCGCGTGCACCGCGTCGCCTGACGCACCGGAGGGGCCGGACGGGCCCCCCGGCCCGTCCGGCCCCTCCGACTCCCCCGTGGGTCAGCTGGGGTTGTCGCCGTGCGTGAGGGTCTCCCAGGCGACGAAGAGGTTGTTGGTGCCGGACGGGCGGTTGCGCTCGGTCAGGGCCTGGGTGTTGGTCATGGCGTGACCGAGCCGGTTGTGCATGGCGTTGTAGCCGACCTCGGTGATCGGCCCGAGCCCGAGGTGCAGCGAGCCGCCGCACAGCCAGCTGGGCACGGCCTCGCCCAACTCGTACTTGGCCTGGAAGCCGAGCGCGTGCCGCAGCCGTTCGCCGACGTCCGTGCCGTACAGGTCCTGACCCTGGATGCGGCTGGTCTCCGCGACGTGGGAGATGGCCGATATGCCGTAGCCGGTGTGGGTGAGGTCGCGGCAGGTCTCCTGGGTGAGGCCGTTGACGAAGGTGCCCTGGCCCTGCCAGTAGTTGACGATCTTGTCGCGGGTGTTGAGGTTCTGGCTCGGCACCGTCTTCGGCAGGGCGCCGTCGGACTCCAGGTAGACGTAGGCGGCGGTACGGGTACGGAACTTCCCCATGGCCTTGTCGTACGAGGCCTTGTCCTCCAGGAAGACGGAGATGCCGATCGCGGCCTCCATCATCGACAGCTCCCAGTTGCCGTTGGAGTTCGAGCCGTTGATGATCTCGGGGAGGTAGACGTCGCGGAGCATGGTGGCGAAACGGCCCGAGCCCGCCCAGCCGCCGGTGTACGTGTACTTGATGATCTCGGCGGCCTTGGGCCAGGAGGAGCCCGCCCAGCCGGTCTGCAACGGGGCGTTGCTGTTGGTGTGGTCGCGGATCACCGCCGACCAGGCGTCCATCAGCTCGATGGCCTTGCGGGCGTGCCGGTCGTCGCGCGTGATGTACCAGGCGAGTGCGTGGGTGTACGCGGCGATCGCGTCCTCGCGCTCGTCGGTGCAGCCGTAGTTGGGGTTGGAGTAGGAACCGCACTCGACGACCGCGCGGGGCTTGGGCGTGCGGTTCAGGTCGGCGTACTTGCTCGCCATCATCCGGTCGAAGGCGGTCTTCCAGGGCTGGGCACCGGCGTTGACCTTGCCGCGGGCGAAGTCCAGCTGGCCCTTGGAGACGGTCACGCCGGGGTGGACGAAGGTGGCCGGGGCGGCGTCGGCGCTGGGTGCGCCGGGCCCGGCGACCAGGGTGGCCACCAGCGCGGCGGCCGCGGCGGTGGTCACGGCGAGGAGCGGACGGCGGGCCCTGCGGCGGGGACGAACGGTGGCGTCTGTCATGGGGGGGGTCCGTTCTCGTATGTGAACGACAGGTGAGTGACTGAACGCGCGCACTGGCCGTGACCATAGGTACGGACCAGCCTTCCGTCAAGACGCGAGGAAAGAAGAGGAGTAGGGAGGGGCGCGCGAAAAGTTACCCAGAGGTATGTCGTGACTTCGTATGCCATCGGCAGTAGAACCCGTTTCGATTCACTCGAAATCGAGGAGTGCCGTATGAGCGCTGACCTCCAGAACAGACCCCCACTAAGCGGAATCTCCCGTCGTCGATTCATTGCTGGAACAGGTTTCATTTCCGGTGCCGTGATGCTTGGCGGCCATCACGCGCCCGCCCACGCGGCTCCGCAGCGCGAGGCCGCCGTGATCGAACCGGGTGCGCGTGTTCCGGTCCTGGTGATCGGCACCGGATACGGCGGCTCGGTCGCCGCTCTCCGGCTCGCACAGGCCGGTGTCGACGTGCACATGGTCGACATGGGAATGGCCTGGGACACCCCGGGCCCCGACGGAAAGGTCTTCGCCAACACGACGAGTCCCGACCACCGTTCGTTCTGGCTGCGCACCAGAACCAAACAACCCCTCAGCAACTTCCTGGGTTTCCCGCTCGACAAGAACGTCCCCCGCTACACCGGAATTCTCGACGCCGAGGAAATGGGCGGGATCACGGTCTACCAGGGCCGTGGAGTCGGCGGCGGATCACTGGTGAACGGCGGCATGGCCGTCACCCCGAGGCGCGAGAACTTCGGCGGCGTCCTGCCGTCCGTCGACCCCGACGAGATGTACGACGTCTACTATCCGCGCGCCAACGCCGAACTCGGCGTCGGCACGATCGACCCGGCCTGGTTCGAGACGGCGGCGTGCTACCAGTACGCCCGGGTGGGCCGCAGACACGCGCAGCGGTCCGGTTTCCCGTTCGTCTTCGTCCCGGACGTCTACGACTGGGAGTACATGAAGCAGGAGGCCGCCGGCACGGTCCCGAAGTCGGCGCTGGCGGGCGAGATCCTCTACGGCAACAACCACGGCAAGAAGAGCCTCCAGCAGACCTATCTGGCCCGGGCCCGCGCCACCGGAAAGGTCACCATCTCCCCGCTGCACCACGTCACGTCCGTCACCCCCGCCTCCTCCGGGGGCTACACCGTCACCATCGAGCAGCTCGGCACCGGCGGCGCCGTCACGGCGACGAAAACGGTCACCGCGGCCCGGGTGTTCTTCGCCGCGGGCAGCGTCGGCACCAGCAAGCTCCTGGTCCGGCTCAAGGCCCAGGGCGCGCTGCCCGGCCTGAACGGCGAGATCGGCAAGGGCTGGGGAGAGAACGGCAACGTCATGTGCGGGCGGGCCAACCACCTGTGGGACCCCACGGGCGCCCTGCAGTCGTCGATCCCCACCGCGGGAATCGACAACTGGGCCGCGGGCGGCGCCTTCGCGGAGGTCGCGCCGCTGCCCACCGGGATCGAGACGTACGCCTCCTTCTATCTGTCGATCACCAAGAACCCGCATCGCGCCGAGTTCACCTGGAACGCGGCCAGCGGAAAGGTGGAACTCAACTGGCAGACGGCGTGGAAGCAGCCGTCGATCACCATGGCGAAGTCGATCTTCGACCGGATCAACGCGAAGGAGGGAACGATCTACCGCACCGACCTCTTCGGGTTCCACAAGATCTGGGGCGACCACCTCACCTACCATCCCCTGGGAGGTGTGGTGCTGGACAAGGCGACCGACAACCACGGCCGCCTGCACGGCCATGCGGGCCTCTACGTGGTCGACGGGTCGCTGATCCCGGGCAACGCCAGCGTCAACCCGTTCGTCACCATCACCGCGCTCGCCGAACGGAACGTCGAGGAGATCATCGCCACCGATCTCTGACCGGCCTCACCCGTTTTGTCGCACCCGTCTCAACGCTGGGGCAGGACGCAGACGCCGTCCAGCCCCAGCACATGGTTGAGCCGGCCGAACGCCAGCCACGATCCGATGCTCATGCTGAGCTCCACGATCTCCGCCTGGCTGTAGTGGGCCGTCATCCGGCTCCAGAAGTCCTCGTCCAGGCCGTGGTGGTCCACGCTGTAGCGCTCGGCGTACTCGGCGGCCAGGCGGGTCCGCGCGTCGAAGGCGTCGGTGGTCCGCCAGGCGCTGACCGCCTCCGCGAAGCCCTCCTCCACCGTCCGCCCCTCCCGCTCGGTACGCCAGTCCAGGCAGAAGACGCAGCCGTTGATCTGCGCGACGCGCAGCCGCGCCGCCTCGAACTCCCTGAGCCCCAGGCGGGTGTGGGCGTACACGGCCAGCGAGAAGTTCGACGCCGCCATGCCGATCTCGGGAACCATGTCACCCCACACGTAGGGGATCGGGTCCTCTCCCTCGGGGATGTCGATGCGCAGGGTCATCGCTCAGGTCCTTCCCAGTCGGCCGGCCGCGGGGCGCAGCGGGACGTCGAGCGCGTCGTAGAGGCCGGGCTTGGCCTCGGTGAGCCAGTCGATGGCGTTGACCAGCCGGCCGGCCGCGGTGGCGTTGCCGCCCGCCGACCGGTTGCCGCCCTCGTCGCTCGCCTCGACGGTGACCTCGATGCGGGGGCGGCCCTCGACGACCACCCGGTGCGCTCCGGCGCCGCCGTCCGGGGGCTGCGGCCAGTCCGGGGCGCAGGAGGCGTGGATGCGGGTGACGTGCTCGACGACGATGCGGGGCCGTCCGCCGACGAGGCCCTGCACCTCGAAGCGCACGGCGCCCTGGGTGCCGGCGGCGAACTCGCCCATGGTGGCCGTGGTCACGGTGGCCTCCAGGGGGCGCCGCTGGAGCGTCTCGCGGATCTCGTCGAGTTCGACGCCCAGACCCCGGGCCATCATCCGCACCTGCCCGCCCCACACCATCGTGGGGACGCCCTCGAAGAGCATCGGCGCCTGGTAGTCCATCGGGTGCCCCATGCCGACCAGGTGCCGTACCGAGTCCTCCTGGTCGTACGTGGAGTAGTCGAAGATCTCCTGGCAGCGGACCGCGTCGACGCGCGAGCCGAGCCCGGTGACCAGCAGGGGCAGGACGTCGTTCGCCCAGCCCGGGTCCACTCCGGAGACGAACAGGGATCCGCCGCCCGCCGCGACGGCCTCCACCAGCGGCTCCCGGATCTCGGGCGGGGCGCCGCGTTGGTCGTACAGGCCGTAGACGGACGGTGTGACGACGACCGCCCCGGTCCGCACGGCCCGTCCGAGGTCCCGCAGGGCCTCGTCGGGCCGGATGTCGCCGGAGGCGGCGTACACGACGGCGCGTGGGCCGGCCGCGAGCACCGCGGAGACGTCGTCGGTGGCCGCCACGCCCAACCGGCGGCCCAGGTCGCCCAGTTCGCCCGCGTCCCGGCCCACCTTGGCCGGATCGGCGACCAGCACGGCCACCAGATCCAGCGACGGATGCGCGTCGACGGCGCGGATGGCCGCGCGGCCGACGTTGCCCGTACCCCACACCACCGTGGAAATCATGGGCGGAGGGTAACGAGGCGCGGCAAAGGTTCCCAGAGCCGTGCAGGGAGATCTTTCCGGGCCGAAAGGGACCTTCGCGACCCCCTCCGGCCCGGGACGTCAGGCCCGCGGCGGCTTCATCGCCACGTCCAGGTAGAACGTGTCGATGCTGCGGACCGCCTCCTCGAACTCCGCCAGGTTGACCGGCTTGGTGACGTAGGCGTTCGCGTGGTGGCGGTAGGCGCCGGAGACGTCGTCGGGGGCCGCGGACGTGGTGAGCACCACCACGGGGATGGTGCGCAGCTCCGGGTCCTCCTTCACGACGGCCAGGAACTCCCGGCCGTTCATGCGGGGCATGTTGAGGTCGAGGACGATCAGGTCGGGGCGCTGGTTCGCCGGGTCGCGCAGATACTCCAGAGCCTCGATGCCGTCGGCGACCTGGGTGAGGTTACGGGCGCCGCGTTCGGCGAGCGCGTCCTGGATGAGCATCGCGTCGGCGATGTCGTCCTCGACCAGCAGCACGTCGTAGGGGCGGGTGGGGGCGGGGACGGACATGGCTATGAACTCCGGGAAGCGGAAGGGGCATGACGTGGGGTGCCGCTGGTGATCAGGCCCGGCCAACGGCGGCGGGCTCCTTGCCGGCTCATGCCGGAGGCCCGGCCGATCTCCGGGTAGCCCGCTCCGGCGGCCGCCGCGGCGCGGGCGGCCTGGTCCGCCAACTGCTGTGCGATCCGTTCGACCTGAACGAGCACGTGCAACTGGGCGAGGGCGTGATCTCTGACCGCTATGTCTGATTCGCCCGTTCCCTCCGGAAACGGGGCGACGTACTGGGCACAGCGAAGGGCGAGTTCATCGACCGCCTCGGCGACGAGAGCGGTCATCTCCCCTCCAGCTCTGGGCACAGAGAAGTGGGAGGCAGACATGGTCCTACCCTAAGGTGCCGTCACCAGGCACGACAACAGCTGTTGTCGAACGCGGGTAAGGTGCGTTCGACCAGGGCCCTCGACGCGGCCCTGTCAGACGTGAAGGAGTTCAGCAGTCCGTGATGAACGAGCAGCCGCCCGGCGCCCGCGAGGCCACCGCGGGCTGGACCACCCGCCGCTGGCTGCGGGTGGGTGTGGCCGTCACCCTGGCGGTGCTGGCCGTGCTCGGCTCCCTCGGCGTGGGGGCGATGGCCCGCACGTCCCAGCTGACCGACGAGATCGTGGACCGGCGCGGACCCGCGCTGACCAACGCGGTACGGCTGGAGACCGCGCTGGTCAACCAGGAGACCGGCGTGCGCGGGTACGGACTGTCCGGCCGGCGCGACTTCCTCGAGCCCTACGCACGCGGTGTCACCGACGAGCGGGAGGCGCTGCGGCAGCTGGATGTGCTCCTGGCCTCCGACGCGCCCTCCGGAGCGGAGCTGGCGAAGGTACGGGACCTGTCGCGGCGGTGGCAGAACCGCATCGCGCTGCCCATCGCGAACGCGACGCCTGACCGCGCCACGGCACTCGCCGCGGCACGCACGCAGGAGGGCAAGACCACGTTCGACGCCCTGCGCCGTGCGCTGAGCACGCAGCAGACGCACCTGGCCGAGCGCCGTGCCGCCGCGTCCAGCGACCTGCGACACGCAATGACCTTGCGCAACTGGACGTTCACGGGGATCGCGCTGGTCATCCTGCTGGTCGCCGGACTCGCCTTCGAGGCCCTGCGGCGCGGCATCACGGCCCCGCTGGCCCGGCTCGGGCAGACCGCGCGCGAGGTGGCGGGCGGCCGGTTCGAGCAGCCCATCGCCGTCACCGGCCCCGCCGATCTGCGGCAGCTGGGCTCCGACGTGGAGTCGATGCGCGGACGCCTGCTGAAGGAACTCGAATTCAGCGAGACCTCCCGCCGCATGCTCGACGAGCAGGCCGCCGACCTGCAACGCTCCAACACCGAGCTGGAGCAGTTCGCCTACGTCGCCTCCCACGACCTCCAGGAGCCGCTGCGCAAGGTCTCCAGCTTCACCCAGCTCCTGCAACGGCGTTACGGCGGACAGCTCGACGAGCGGGCCGACCAGTACATCGCGTTCGCGGTCGACGGGGCCAACCGGATGCAGGTCCTGATCAACGACCTGCTCGCGTTCTCCCGGGTCGGACGGGTGCTCAACGACCACGCCGAGGTCGGCCTGGAGACCGTCGTCGGCCGCACGCTGGACAACCTCAGCGTCGCGATCGAGGAGAGCGGCGCGAAGATCACCCACGACCCGCTGCCCGCGGTCATGGGTGACGCGACGCAACTGGGCATGCTCTGGCAGAACCTGCTGTCGAACTCGATCAAGTTCCGCCGGCCCGACCGGACACCGGAGATCCGGATCGGCGTCCGCGCCGTCGAGGACGGCCTGTTCGAGTTCGCCGTGACGGACAACGGCATCGGTATCGAGCCGGGGTTCCAGGAGAAGGTCTTCGTCATCTTCCAGCGGCTGCACACCAGGGAGGCCTATCCGGGCACCGGGATCGGGCTGGCCATGTGCAAGAAGGTCGTGGAGTTCCACGGCGGCACCATCCGGATCGACCCCGAGCACACGGCCGGCACCCGTGTCGTGTTCACCCTTCCCGTTGAGCATTCCGCCACGGCGGACGGCGCGCGAGAGGCACACCCGTGACAGAGTCAGCCGTCGGGCAGGAAGCGCCGTACCGCATCGTGCTGGTCGAGGACGACGACGGCGATGCCCTGCTGGTCGAGGAACTGCTGTACGACACGGAGCTCCCGCACACCCTGGTGCGGTGCCGGACGCTCGCCGAGGCACGCGGCGAGCTCATGGCGCGGCACTTCGACTGCGTGCTGCTGGACCTGCACCTGCCCGACGCGCTCGGCCACGACACGGTGGAGGCGATCCAGCGCACGGACACGCACGCCGCGGTCATCGTGCTCACCGGCCTTGCCGAGCCGCACGCGGGCGTCGACGCGCTGGCCGCGGGCGCCCAGGACTACCTGGTCAAGGGCAAGGTCGACCCGGACCTGCTGCAACGAGCGGTGCGGTACGCCGTCCAGCGCAAGCAGGCCGAGCGGGCCAGCGCGGATCTCCAGGTGGGGCGGTTGCGGGCCCAGGAGAACGCGCGTCTGGAGCGCGGTCTGCTGCCCACGCCGATCCTGTCCACCGCCTCGGTCACCGCCACCAGCCGCTACTTCCCCGGCCGGGAACAGGCACTGCTCGGCGGTGACTTCCTGGACGTCGTGCAGACCGGCGACGGGAAGGTCCACGCGATCATCGGTGACGTCAGCGGGCACGGCCCGGACGCCGCCGCCCTCGGGGTCTGCCTGCGGATCGCCTGGCGGGCGCTGACGCTGGGCGGTCACCGCGACCACCAGCTGCTGCATCTGCTGGAGCAGATCCACTCGGCGGAACGCACGGGCAGCGACCTCTTCACCACCTGCACCCTCATCACCCTCGACCCGGCGGCCGCCACGGTCACCCTGCACCTGGTGGGGCACCACGAGCCGCTGCTCGTCGGGCCCGGCGGCGCCGAGATCGTGTCGGCGCCGCACGGCATCGCCCTCGGCATCGTGCCCGGCCTCGGGCAGTGGCCGTCGACGACGCTGCGGCTCCCGCCGGACGGCGCGCTGATCGCGTACACCGACGGCCTGATCGAGGGGTACGGGGGCGACGACAGGGACCGGCTCGGTGTCGAGGGGCTGCTGCGGATCCTCGACGAGACCAAGGAGCCGGACCCCGGCAAACATCTCGACCAGCTGATCGCCCGGGTCCGTGGCCTCAACGCCGAGCGGCACACGGACGACCTCGCGATCCTGCGCCTGGACTGGGCGGCGCTGCCGGGCCTCGTCGCAGGTGGCGGGGCCGGGCGGCGGGCCGCCCCGGAGCAGGCGTACGGGCGGGTGGGCGGCCCCTGAGGCGCGCCCCGGGGCCGGGACCAAGATCGCTCGGCCGGACGTCGGGCGGCTTCGGGCGGTAGGCTGCGGATAGGGCCGTCCGGCGGTGCCCGGGCGGCGCCGTACCGGTCCGTGACCGGCCGGAACAGACAGTGGCCGGGCCCGGCGGTCGGGTCCCGGTGGTCGGCCTTCGGGCTCCTTCGGACACGAAGGCATGACGAGCGGGACGGTGGACACGGATGGACTGGCGTGAGTTCGCCGCGGAGATGGCCGAGCTTGCCCGGCATCTGCTGGCGCAGGGCTCCACCCAGGAGACGCTCGACGCGATCGCCGAGCGGGGCGTGGGGCTGGTCGAGGACTGTGACGCGGCCGGTGTCCTGGCGCTGCGCAAGGGCCGCGCGGTGACCCTGGCCGCTTACGGGGACATGGTCGAGGAGTCCGACCGTCTGCAGGGCGAGCTGGGTGAGGGACCGTGCTTCGACGCCGCCCGGCGCGTCAACGGCGAGCGGCTCTTCCGGATCACGGACATGAGCAAGTCGCAGCCCGACTGGCCGCGCTTCGCGCCGGCCGCCCGTGACCTGGGCGTGGGCAGCATGATGGGCTTCCTGCTCTACACCGAGGACGACGACTTCGGCGCCCTGAACTTCTACTCCCGGCGGCCCGGCGCCTTCACGTCCGAGATGGAGACGGCCGGCTGGCTGCTCGCCTCGCACGCCGCCGTCGCGCTGGCCAGCGCCCGCACGGTCGACCAGCTCGAGCACGCCATGGACACCCGGCACGCCATCGGTGAGGCCATGGGCATCCTGCGCGAGCGCCACCACATGAGTGAGGACGCGGCCTTCGACGTGCTGAAGCGGATCTCCCAGACGCACAACGTCAAGCTCCGCGACGTCGCGCAGTCGATCCGCACGAGGGCCGTCCCGGAGAGCTGAGCCCGGCTCGCGCCCCTGTTCCGGGGTCCGGTCGCGGGAATGCCGGCTGAGGCGATTCAGCCGAGGCCGAGTGGGGGTACCTGGAGGGCAGGGCGAAGCCGGGGCCGCGGATTCGGTTTCGTCAGGTGTCGTGGTTCGGACCAGAGCCACGACACCGCTGCTTTCGGCACCGGCGCCGCGACCGGGCACCCTTAGGACGGCGGTTACGGGTTACTCGGGCTCCATGGCGAAGCTGCATCTCCCAGGTCACAAGGATCAGCGCGACGGAGAGAATCCGGCGCCGGAGGAGGCCGGTCCCCGGCCCGAGGTGGAAAGGGCGGCGCCGGACTCGCCCGCGAAGCTCCCGAGGCGGTCGTGGGTGGCCGTGCTGAAGGGCAGCGTGCGCGAGTTCCAGGAGGACGAGCTCACCGACCGGGCGGCGGCCCTCACGTACTACACGGTGCTGTCGCTGTTCCCGGCGCTGCTGGTACTGGTGTCGCTGCTGGGCATCGCCGGCCGGTCGGTCACCGACCGGCTGCTGGAGAGCCTCCAGCAGGTCGCGCCCGGTCCCGGCCGGGACATCATCACCCAGGCCGTGCGGCAGCTTCAGGACAACTCCGGCGTCGGCTCGTTGCTCGCCGTCGTCGGCCTGGTGCTGGCCGTCTGGTCGGCGTCGGGCTATGTGGCGGCGTTCATCCGCACCTCGAACGTCGTGTACGACGTGCCCGAGGGCAGGCCGATCTGGAAGGTCCTGCCGGTCCGTGTCGGAGTGACCGTGCTGCTCATGGTGATGGCCCTGATCAGCGCGGTGATCGTGGTCTTCACCGGTGGTCTGGCCCGCCGGGTCGGGGACGTCATGGGCCTAGGCGACACCTTCCTCACGGTGTGGTCGATCGCCAAGTGGCCGGTCCTGGTCGTGCTGGTCACGCTGATGATCGCGGTCCTGTACTGGGCCTGCCCCAACGCCAAGGTCAAGGGCTGGCGCTGGCTCACTCCGGGCAGTTTCCTGGCACTGCTGGTCTGGATGGCCGCGTCCGCGGGCTTCGCCTTCTACGTCGCCAACTTCGGCTCGTACAACAAGACCTACGGCACGATGGCCGGCGTCATCATCTTCCTGATCTGGCTCTGGGTGACCAATCTGGCGATCCTGCTCGGCCTGGAGTTCGACGCCGAGACCGCGCGCCAGCGTGCCATCGCCGGGGGCCACCCGCCCGAGGCGGAGCCGTACACGCAGCCGCGTGACACCCGCGCCTGGGACGAGCAGGATCGCCAGAAGGTGGACCTGCCGGAGGACCGCGCTTCCTGAGTCCTCCGGTGCCGTGCCTACGACGCGGCGGAGCGGTCCCGGCGTACGAGCCGTTTCAGCAGCGGCCACGTCAGCAGCACGACGACCACGGCGTACACCGTCACCGCGAACGGCGTGTCGACCAGCCCGGCGACGCTGCCGTCGCTGATCTGCAGGGCGCGGCGCAGTTGCTGCTCGGCGTTGGGGCCGAGGATGACGCCGATGACGGCGGGCAGCACGGGGAGTCCGTAGCGGCGCATGCCGAACCCGATCAGTCCGATGATCAGCAGGATCACCAGGTCGACGGCCTCGCCGCCGACGGCGTAGGCGCCGACCGAGGCGAAGAAGAGGATTCCCGCGTACAGGTACGGCCGTGGGATGCGCAGCAGTTTGGCCCACAGCGGCGCGAGCGGCAGGTTCAGGGCGAGCAGCAGCACCATGCCGACGAACAGCGAGGCGATCAGGCCCCACACCAGCTCGGGTTCGCGCTCGAAGAGCAGCGGGCCCGGCTGGATGCCGTACTGCTGGAAGGCGGCCAGCATCACGGCCGCGACCGCGGTGGTCGGCAGTCCCAGCGTCAGCATCGACACCAGGGTGCCCGCCGCCGACGCCGACGCCGCGGACTCGGGGCCGGCCACGCCCTCGATGGCGCCCTTGCCCCACTCGTCCTTGTGCTTGGACAGGCGTTTCTCGGTGACGTAGGAGAGGAAGGTGGGGATCTCGGCGCCGCCCGCCGGGATCGCGCCGAAGGGGAAGCCGATGAACGGGCCGCGCAGCCAGGACTTCCAGGTGCGCCGCACGTCGGCGCGGCCGAGCCACGGGCGGCCCACCGGGATCGGCTCCCCCGGCCGGCGCCGCAGGTGGGCGGCGACCCACAGGGCCTCCCCGATCGCGAACAGGCCGACGGCGACGATCACCACGTCGATGCCGTCGGCGAGCTGGAGCGAGCCGAAGGTGAGTCTCTGCTGGCCGGTCATCTGGTCGAGGCCCACCAGTCCGAGCGTCAGCCCGATGAACAAGGACGCGAGACCCCGGATCCGGGACGAGCCGAGGACGGAGGTCACCGCGATGAAGGCGAGCACCGTGATGGCGAAGTAGTCGGGAGCGCCGATGTCGACGGCGAGCCGGGCCACCGTCGGGGCGAGCACGACCAGCAGGATCGTGCCGACCATCCCGCCGGCGAAGTGGCCGACGGCCGCCGCGGCCAGCGCCTGGGCGCCGCGCCCCGACTTGGCCATCGGGTTGCCTTCCATCGCGGCGACCACGGCGGCACTCTCACCGGGGGTGTTGAGCAGGATCGAGGTGGTCGAACCGCCGAACATGGCCCCGTAGTAGATGCCCGCGAACATGATGAACGCGCCGACGGGATCGAGTCCGTAGGTCACCGGCAGCAGCAGCGCGACCGCCATGGCGGGGCCGATGCCGGGCAGGACGCCGATCGCGGTGCCGAGGAGCACACCGAGGGCGGCCCACAGCAGGTTGAGCGGGGTAAGCGCGGTGCCGAAGCCGTCCAGCAGGGAGTCGAGGGCGTTCATCTCACAGCACTCCCATCAGGGGACCGCCGGGCAGCGGCACTCCGAGCAGGTTGTTGAACACGACGTAGGTGACGAGGGACAGCACGGCGGCGACGAGCGGGTCGCGGTCCGGGCGTCGGCTGCCGAGGGCGAAGGCGGCGCCCCAGAACAGCAGGGCGCCCGCGACGGGGAAACCGAGCGGCTCGATGAGGACGGCGGCGCCGAGGAAGACACCGGCCAGCAGCAGGACCGTGCGCCAGTCGGCGGGTTCGGACAGGTCGATGTCCTCGCCGGTCTCCGCCTGGCCGCGGCCGCCGCGCAGCACGTCGACGGCGAGCAGGGCGGCGATGACCAGCAGCCCGGCGCCGACGGCGAGGGGCACCGTCCGGGGGCCGACGGGTCCGCGCTGGGCGATGTCGACGTCCATGGTGAGCGCGTCGGTGAGCACCAGCAGGCCGAGGGCCAGCAGCAGGACGCACACGCCGAGTTCGGAGTGGTCGCGCAGCCAGGAGCGGCGGCGCTCCGTGGTGGGCGTCGGGGGGAGGTCGGCGGTCGGGGTCGTCACAGTCCCAGCTCCTTCAGTACCGAGACCACCCGCTGGTCCTGTGCGTCCAGGAAGTCGCCGAACTCCTCGCCGGACAGGAAGGCGTCGTCCCAGCCGTTCTGCCTCATGGACTCCTGCCACTCGGGAGAGTCGTGGAGTTCCTCGACGAGGCGGACGAGTTTGCCGCGCTCGGCGTCGGAGAGGCCGGGAGGGGCCACGATGCCGCGCCAGTTGGTGAAGTTCACGTCGTAACCCGCCTCCTGGAGGGTGGGCGCGTCCAGGCCGTCGACCCGCTCGGGTCCGGTGACCGCGAGGAGGCGCAGCTCACCGGCCTTGATCTGGTCGAGGTACTCGCCGACGCCGGAGACGCCGAAGGCGACCTTGTTGCCGAGGATGGAGGCGAGGAGTTCGCCGCCGCCGTCGAACGGGACGTAGTTGACCTGTTTCGGGGAGATCCCCGCGGCGCGCGCCATCAGCATCGGCGCGAGATGGTCGGGGCCGCCCGGTGAGGAGCCGCCGCCCACGGGAAGCTTGCCGGGGTCGGCCTTCCAGGCGTCGACGAGCTCGTCGATCGTCCGGTACGGCGAGTCCTTGGCGACCACGACGACGTCCTGCTCCTCGGTGAGGCGGGCGATCGGGGTGGTGTCGGCGAGGGTCGCGGGCGCGTCGTTGGAGCGGACGGCGCCGACGACGCCGAGTCCCATCGACATCGCGAGCCTGCCGTTGCCGTGCTCGCCGACGAGGCGGGTGAGGCCGACGGTGCCGCCGGCGCCGGGCAGGTTGAACACCTCGATGCCGGGGGTGAGTCCGGCGTCCTCGGCGTTCTTGGCGGCCGTGCGCGCGGTGATGTCGTAGCCGCCGCCGGGGGTGTTGGGGACCATGAAGCGCAGCCCGGGGATCTGTGTGCCGGTCCCGGTGCCGCTGCCGGTGGTCAGCAGCGGGGGTCCGATGAGGACGAGCACGGCGGCCCCGAGCAGGGCGAGGGGGGTGCGCAGGCGCACGAGTGCCACCACCTGTCGGTCGGTCGTTGCGGTCGGGGGACGCCCTGTGGGGAGGGTGGGGTGGGCCACATGCTGCACCCGCTTCGCCCGGCTGTCCCGCTTGCGGAACCAACGGAGATTCTGGTCTTTGTGTCAGCGGCGCCCCGCGCTGCGGCCGCCGCCCGGGCCGTGCCCGATCCCTTTCCCTTCGCGCAGGTGAGGGCCATGATGGGGCGACCCCGCCCAGGAAGCCTCCCCGCCGAAGGATCGTGTACGCCGTGGTCGCCGCCTTCCGTCGTCAGACCCTCGCCGGCGAGATGCTGGTGCTCCAGCTCGCCATCGTGGTGGTGGTGCTGGTGGCGGTCGCCGGGGTCTCGCTGGCGCAGTCGGAGGCGACCTTCGACCGGGTGGAGGGCCGGCGGGTCGGCGCGCTGGCCGAACAGCTGGCGGCCAATCCCCTGGTGCGCGGCCAGCTCGTGGTGCCGCTGCCGCGCGAGGCGCTGGCGCCGCTGGTGAACTCCACGCAGTCGCAGTCCGGGGTGACCTCCGTGACGGTCGCGGACGCGCGGGGGCGGATCGTCAGTTCCACGGACCCGACGGCGATCGGTGCGCCGCTGCCGCTCGGCACCGGTGCCGCCCGCGGGCGCGGCTGGTCGGGGGAGCTGACGCTGGGCGGCGGACGGGAGCGGGTGGCCCAGGTGCCGGTGCTCGGGGCGGCGCCGGAGAACCTCGGACGGCACCTGGGCACGGTGATGGTCGGCGAGGCCTCCCCCACCGTCTGGCAGCGGCTCAGCGGCGCCTCCTCGTACCTGCTCGCCTATCTGGGCATCGCGAGCGCGCTGGGGCTGGCCGGGTCGCTGCTGCTGGCCCGGCGGGTCAAACGGCAGACCCTCGGGCTGGAACCACGGGAGATCGCCGGGCTCGCCGAGCACCGGGAGGCGATGCTGTACGGGATCGCCGAGGGCGTGGTGGCCCTGGATCCGCAGGCCCGGGTCACGCTGGTGAACGAGGTGGGCCGGCGGCTGCTGGACCTGCCCGGGGACTGCGTGGGGCGGAGTCTGGCGGACCTCGGCGTCGAGGGGCGGCTGCGGGACGTGCTGAGCGGGGGCCGGGACGGCGCGGGCGACGGGCGCGACCAGGTCGTCGTCCGGCACGGCCGGGTGCTGGTCATGAACCGGATGGCGGTCCGCAAGGACGGACGGCCGCTCGGCTCGGTCACCACGCTGCGCGACCGTACGGAACTCGCCCGGCTGGAACGGGAGATCGGGTCCTTCCGCAGTTCATCGGAGCTGCTGCGCGCCCAGGCCCACGAGTTCGCCAACCAGCTGCACACCATCTCGGGGCTGATCGAGATCGGCGAACAGGAGGAGGTGGTGCGCTACGTCCGCGCCCTCAGCAGGCGCCGCCAGTCGCTCGACGTCACGCTGAGCCGCCGGGTCCGCGACAGCACGGTGGCGGCCCTGCTGATGGCCAAGTCCTCCCAGGCCGCCGAACGCAAGGTGCGGCTGCGCATCTCCGACGACACGGCGCTGGAGCGGCTGGCGCCGGAGGACGCGGCCGACGTCGCCACGGTGGTGGGCAACCTGGTGGACAACGCGGTGGATGCCGCGGCGGCGGGCGGTGACGCGGGTCGTGACCGGCCCGGTGGGAGCCACGAGGCCTTCGTCGAGGTCGAGTTGCGGCAGGACGCGGCCAGTGTCGAGATCGCCGTCCGGGACTCGGGGCCCGGTGTGGCACCCGACCTGGCCCGGGAGGTGTTCGCGCACGGCTTCACCACCAAGGCCGCCCGCGACGGCGGGCGCGGCATCGGCCTGGCGTTGACCAGGCTGGTCTGCGAACGTCACGGCGGGGAGATCTCGGTGAGCAACACCCCCGACGGCGCCCTGTTCACGGCGCGCATGACCGTCAGTCACCTCACCGGCGCGGAGACGGAAGGAGCGGACCGATGACGGGTGGCGGGGCGACGCCCAATGCGCCGGACGCGATCGACGTCCTCGTGGTCGACGACGACTTCATGGTGGCCAGGGTGCACCGCGCCTTCGTCGAGCGGGTCGGCCCGTTCCGCGTGGTCGGCGTCGCCGGCAGCGGCCGGGAGGCCGTCGACGCCGTCGACGAGCTGCGCCCCGACCTGGTCCTGCTCGACCTGTACCTGCCGGACGTCTTCGGCCTGGACGTCATCCCGCGGCTGCGCACCGCCGGGCACGACTGCGACGTCATGGTGATCAGCGCCGCCCGGGAGGCGGACACCGTGCGCGGGGCCGTACGCCACGGCGTGGTCGACTACCTGCTCAAGCCGTTCGAGTTCGAGGACCTGCGCACCCGTCTTGAGCGGTACGCCGCCCAGCGCGGGCGGCTGCTGAGCACCGTCGTACGGGGCCAGGCGGACGTGGACCGGGTCCTGGCCAAGGCGGCGCCCGCGCCCGTGGCCGGCGGGCTGCCCAAGGGCATGAGCGTGGAGACCGCCGAACTGGTCGAGCGTGCCCTGCGCGCCGCCGACGGCACGCTCTCCGCCACCGAGTGCGCCGCCCTGACCGGGATCTCCCGCGTGAGCGCCCGCCGCTACCTGGAGCACTTCCACACCACGGGCAGCGCGGACGTGTCCCTGCGGTACGGCGCGGCCGGGCGGCCCGAGCGGCGGTACGGCTGGCGCGTGTGAGGCACGGCGGCACCGTGTCGGCCTGCCGGGGAGGGGCACTCGTACGCGGTGGTGGAGCTCATCCGGAGCCGCCGTGCGCACCCGGGAGGCAAGGATCATGGGACATGGTGGAAACGTCATCGACGAGTTGGTGACCGATCACCGTGAGGTGGAGGAGCTGTTCGGCCGTATCGAGGCGCTCGCGCCCGGCGACAAGGACCGCAAGCTGTACGCCGACCAGGTCACGATGGAGCTGGTCCGGCACTCGGTGGCCGAGGAGGCCTATCTCTACCCGGCGGTGCGCAGGTACGTGCCGAACGGCGACGCCCTGGCCGACGAGGAGATCGAGGACCACGCCAAGGCCGAGCAGCTCATGAAGGATCTGGAGGGATGCGACGCCGGCGAACCCGAGTTCGACCGCCTCATCGGCCTGTTGATGACCGAGGTCCGTGCCCATCTGGCCGAGGAGGAGGGGACCCTCTTCCCCGCGCTGCGCGCCGCCTGTACCTCGCAGGCCCTCGACGAGCTGGGGGACAAGGTGCGCCAGGCGAAGAAGGTGGCGCCGACCCGTCCGCACCCCTCCGCCCCGGACACGCCGCCGCTGAACAAGCTGCTGGCGCCGGGCGCGGGACTGGTGGACCGGGTGCGCGACGCACTCTCGGGCCGTGGGAAGAAGGCATGAGCGCGGCTCGCGTGGGTTGACGCCTTCTATCCTCGGCCCGGCGACGCGCGCGGCTCGCGTCGGTTCGCGTCGCCGGGAGCGGGCCGGCGTCCGCTCCGGTGCGCGGCGGCCTCAGGCGATCATTGCCCGTCCCGGCCCCAACCGGTCCAGCAGCGGCTCCTGGTGCAGCTCGGCGACCGGGGCCAGGAGGTCGGGGTGGCGCAGCAGCGCCGCCGCCCGCCGGTCGTGCGCGTCGGGCGCGACCAGGCGGCGGAACTCCGCCGTCTCACCGGTCGCAGGGCCGCCGTCGGCCAGCGCGGTCACCGCGCGACGGGCCAGTGCGGGGTCGCCGAGCAGACAGGCGGCCCAGCTCGCCACCACCTCGTCCACCCAGGTCCGCCAGGCGTAGGAGTCGAGGTCCTCCTCACCGCGGACGTCCGCCCCGGTGATCCGGTCGAGCCGGCCGGAGCCTCCCGGCCCCGCCATCGCCACCAGCGCGGCGTCCGTCCGCGTCGGATACCGCAGCCACGCGGCGACCGTCACGGCCTGGCGCGCCTGCACCTCGCACAGGGCGACGGCCAGCGCGCCCCCGGACGCCGGATAGGCGCGCGTGAACCACTGGGCGGTCGCCGCGATGAGCGGGGAGAGATCTGCGAGCACTGCCGAGCCGTCCGAATCCTGGGCGCTGGAGGACGCCCTCGTCAGGTACGAGGAGGAGGGCACCCCGCAGGAGGGAAGGGCGCCGGGTACGAGGGGAAGGGCCTGGGCGAAACCGTAGCCCGGGAGGCCCGGGGGACGACATGGCCCGGCGCTCATCGCCGACGTGGCCTCGGCCACACCCGGGGCGCCTGGTCGTCACACGCTCGCCGCACCCGGGTGGCGAGGCGCCGACCCGGCCCCTAGTAATGGTCAGGGACATCGCGTGTCGCGCTTCGGTAGCGCAGGAGCGGCCGCACGACTCCCTTGGAGCCCAGCATGACCACGCGCTCATCCCCTCAGCCGGACCCCTCCCACATACTCTTCGGCGACCCCTCCGCCGGCGAGCCGCCCGCGGCCGTCGCCCCGGTCGCCGAGACGGCGGCGTACGGCCTCCCCGCCGCGCAGCCGCCGACCGCCCCCACCGCGCAGGCCCCCGCGTACGGCTCCCCCGCCGCGCAGGCCCCCGCGTACGGCACACCGGCCGCTCAGCCGCCCGTGTACGACGTCCAGGCCACGGGCGCGACCCTGTACCGCGTCCCCGGTGTTCAGGCGTCGGCGCCCGGCGCCCCCGTGGGTACGTCACCGGTCCACGGCGTCCCGGTCCTGGAGCCCCCGAGTCACCTCGGTGCCGCCGCGGAGCCGCCGGTGCGCGGCGCCCCGGTCCTGGAGCCGCCGCCGTACCGCCCTCCGGCCGCGGAGCCGCCGGTGCGCAGTGCCCCGGTCCTGGAGCCGCCGCCGTATTGCCCTCCGGTCGCCGAACCGCCGGTGCACAGCGCACCCGTGGCGCCGTCACCGGTCCACAGCGCCCCCGTCGCGGAGCAGCCGGCGCACGGTCGTCCGGCCACCCCGGTGCCGGGCCACGGTGGTCCGCCCGGCGAGCCGCCGCTCCGCCCCGCCCCCACCGCAGAGACGAGGTACGTCGTCGGCGCGGCACCGGGCCGCGACCTGACCGCGCTCCTGGAAGCCGCGGGCCCGCTGGACGAGACGGTTCTGCGGTCCCCGTCGGCATCGGACGCCGGGGCGCCGGACCACTCGCCGGCCCCACCGCCGCTGAACCCGGTCGGTGACCTCGTGCACGCCGCCGTGAGCGACCGGCCGCTGGAGGAGATCGTCCGGCTGGTCACGCTGATGGAGCAGTCACCCGAGTACGCCCAGACGGTCACCGCGGTGCTGCGGGCGGTCGCGCTGGACCGGCCCGTCGAGGACGTGGCACGTCTCATCGCCCAGTTGACCCACCCGCCGCGCCACGCGGACAGCGCGGACGAGACCATCCGCGTCGCGGTCGCGAGGCGCTCCGTCGACGACGTGTCCCGCCTGATGGCCCTGCTGCACCAGACCTCGCTGCCGCCGCACTGCGGACAGGAGGCGGTCCGCGCGGCCGCCATCGGGCGGCCCGTGGAGGAACTGGTCGAGCTGATCGGCAGGTTGGGCCAGGAGCGGCAGCGCGAGGCGCTGGCCGCCGCGGCCGCCCTGCGTCCGCACTCCGGGGTCGTCCCGGAGCCGCCCCCGGACCCGCCCGCCGCGCCGGAACCGGAGGCCGTGCGGACGCCTGCCGCGCCGGAGCCGCGGGAGGCGGCGCGGCCCCGCGCCGGGCGGAAACCGCGGATGCGGCGCGCGCGCCGCACGGCGCAGCCCGAACGACAGGTGTTCTGGCCGAGTTGGCTGGCCGCCGCGGCCCTCGTCGTGTGCGCCGCGGCGTACTTCCCGCTGCGCCGCGACGACGCTCCGCTCGGCGTCTACGCGCTCGCGCTCGGCATGTCCGGGGCGTGCCTGCTCGTCGCCGTCCTGGTGGCGGCGCGGACCGGTGTCCCGGCCCTGCTGGCCGGGATGCTCATGCCCGCGGGGCTCGCGGGGGCCGGGCTCCTGGAGAGCCGGGTCCATTCGTCGGGCCTGTCGAGCGCCCTGGACCTCACGGTGGCCCCGCCCTGGAGCGCCGGACTCACGGCGGTGAGCGCCTCGCTGGCCTCCCTCGCGGCCCTGCTCCTGCTGCTGATGGTCCAGTTGGCCGAGCGGTATCCGGCACCTCGTCCGACGGCCGGGGCCGGCCGGACGGCGGAATGACGGCGGCGTCGGCCGGGGCTGAGCCGTTGCGGGCGGCCCCGGCTACGGCGCCATGAGCCCGGCGGCGACCGTCGCCCCCAGTTCCCAGCAGCGCTCGACGTCGGCCCGGCCCGGCTCGCCGGTCACGGTGACCGCCTCGGCGGCGCGCCGCCAGCCGAGGCCGGTGGTGACCGACTCGACGGCGCGCACGGCGCCCGTGACGTCGCTGCCGCCGTGCACGTAGTAGCCGAAGGGCCGGCCGCGCGTCTCGTCCAGGCACGGGTAGTAGACCTGGTCGAAGAAGTGCTTGAGGGCACCGGACATGTAGCCGAGGTTGGCCGGGGTGCCCAGCAGATAGCCGTCGGCGGCCAGGACGTCGGAGGCGGTGGCGGACAGCGCCGCCCGGCGCTCCACCCGGACGTTCTCGATCTCCGGCGTCGTAGCCCCGGAGATCACCGCTTCCAGCAGGGCCTGGCAGTTGGGCGAGGGCGTGTGATGCACGATCAGCAAGGTGGTCACGCCCGCACCCTGCCGTGCGGCCCCCCGCGGCCGCAAACCGTCGCCGTCCCGGTCGGCCGCCGCTCCCGTTGTGACCCCGGCCCGTGAGTGGAACGATGCCCGGCACCAGCCGTGACGAAGGGAAGCATCGTGACCGAGGGGGATCACCGGCCGCGCGCCGCCACCGTGTTCGACGCGATCGGCGCGGCGTACGAGCAGGCGTTCGCCGGCTCCGCCGCGCACCGGGCTTCGCTGGAGTGGCTGCTCGGGCGGCTGGAGCCCGGCAGCCGGGTGCTGGACGTCGGCAGCGGCACCGGGCGGCCCACGGCGCAGGTACTCGCCGACGCGGGTCACGACGTCCTCGGCGTCGATGTCTCGCCCGTGATGGTGGAGCTCGCGGCCCGGCAGGTGCCCGACGCCTCCTTCCGGTGCGCCGACATCCGGGAGATCTCCCTGCCGGACGCCTCGTTCGACGCGGTGTGCGTCTACTTCTCCCTGCTCCAGCTGTCCCGCGCGGAGCAGTCCGCCCTGCTCGGACGGCTGGTGCGGGCGGTGCGGCCCGGCGGACACCTGGTGCTCGCCACCGTGCCGCTGGACGTGGAGGACGTCGAGGCCGTCTTCATGGGGCAGCCCGTGCGGGTGACGAGCTTCGGCGCCGAGGAGTTCGCCGCGCTGGCGGGCGACGCGGGGCTGTCGGTGCTCGGGCAGGAGCGCTCGGTCTTCACCCCCGCCCATCCGGAGGCGATCCCGGAGCCGCACCTGTTCCTGTACTGCCGGCGGGAGCGGGACCCGGGCCGCTGACAGGGCGGCGGCCGCGTTTCTGCGCGACGATGGGCCGGAGGGACGGAGGGACTGGGGGCCGTGGCACCGCCCACCGGCGAAGGGATCGTGACGTGCGGGAACTGGCGATCATCGAGGCGCCCTCGGTCCTGGGGCTGCGGCCGTGCGGCGTCGAGGAGCTCCCGGCGGCCCTGTTCGCCGCCGGGCTGCTTGACGTCCCCGGCGCGGTGCGGGCGGGCCGGGTGGAACCGCCGCCGTACGACGAGCGGCGGGACCCGGAGACGGGCGTCCTCAACAGCACCGGTATCGCGCAGTACTCCGTGCGGCTCGCCGACGCGCTCGGCGCGGTGCTCGACTCGGGCCGCTTTCCCGTCGTGCTCGGCGGCGACTGCAGCATCCTGCTCGGCAATCTGCTCGCCCTGAAGCGGCGCGGCCGGCACGGTCTGCTGTTCCTCGACGGGCACACCGACTTCTACCAGCCGTCGGCCGAACCGGCGGGCGAGGCGGCCTCGATGGACCTCGCCCTGGTCACGGGCCGAGGACCCCGGATCCTCACCGACATCGGGGGCCGCGGGCCGCTGGTGCGCGACGAGGACGTGGTGGTCCTCGGTTACCGCGACGCCCTGGAGTCCGCCGAGTTCGGCATGCAGCCCCTTCCGTCCGAGCTGTACGCCCTCGACCTCGACGGGGTGCGAGCCGTCGGCGCCGAGACGGCCGCGCGCCAGGCGGTCGAGCGGCTCTCTCGCGCGCCCGGCGGCTACTGGGTGCACCTCGACGTCGACGTCCTGGACGACGCGATCATGCCGGCCGTCGACTACCGGCAGCCCGGTGGGCTCACGTGGCTGGAGCTGGAGGACGTGCTGAGCACGGCCCTGGCCGACGAACGGGCCGTCGGCCTGGACGTGACGATCTTCAACCCGCGCCTGGACCCCGACGGGGGCATCGCGGTCGACCTTACCGAGTGCCTGCGGCACGGGCTGTCGGCCCGGGTGAAGGCGGGCCGCGGCGAGGCCTGCTGACCCCGGGGCCGGCCGGAACCCTTGACGGACCCGAAGTGTGAGTGATTGAGTACTCACATGAAGACGGAACAGCGTCGGCTCTCCACCGCCGAGGAACGCAGGGAGACCGTGCTGCGCACGGCCATCGGGGCGTTCGCGGCACGCGGCTACTTCGGCACCACCACCACGGAGGTGGCGAAGGCGGCCGGGATCTCGCAGGCGTACGTGTACCGGCTCTTCCCGAACAAGGAGGCGCTGTTCACCGCCGTGGTCGAGTACTGCTTCGTCCAGGTCCGCGCCGCCTTCGAGCGCGGGGCGGCCGAGGCGACCGGCAGCGCGCCGGAGGTGGTCCTGGAGGCGATGGGCGACGCCTACGCCCGCCTGATCAGCGACAACGACCTGCTCCTGGTGCAGTTGCACGCCCAGGCGGCGGCCGTCTCCGAGCCGGCCGTCAGGGACGCGGTCAGGGCGGGATACGCCCGCGCCGTCGAGTACGTCCGCGGCGCCTCCGGCGCGAGCGCGCCGCAGATCCAGCAGTTCTTCGCGACCGGCATGCTGTGCCATCTGATCGTCGCGATCGACGCGACCGCCCTGGACGCGCCCTGGACCCGCACACTGTCCGAGGGCATCACGCACTACTGACCGACCGCACCGACCCGGGCGGCCGTCCGGTTCCTCCCTGGACCGACAGCCGCCCTCTCCGAGGCCCGGAGAGTGAGTGGTCAACCACTCCCACGACTCCTGTCAAGACCCGAGCCACGCGCCACCCACCACCGCGAAGAAGGAGACACCGTCATGAAGGCCACCGAAGTCGTCCTGCCCGCCGTCGGCGAACCCGAGAGCCTCGAACTGCGGGTCCGGGAGCTGCCGGAGCCGGGTCCCGGCCAGGCCCTGGTGCGGGTCGAGGCCAGCGGCGTGACCTTCGCCGAGCAGCAGATGCGGCGCGGCAAGTACTACGACATGCCGAAGTTCCCGTTCGTACCCGGCTACGACCTGGTCGGCGTCGTCGAGGAACTCGGCCCCGGGTCCGCTCCGGTGGCCGTGGGGCAGCGCGTCGCCGCCCTCACCAAGACCGGAGGCTGGGCCGACCACGTCCTCGTGGACGCGGCGGATCTGGTGCCGGTCCCCGAGGGGGTCACCGCGGCCGAGGCGGAGACGCTGGTCACCAACGGCGCGACGGCCTGGCGGATGCTCTTCCGCACGGCCGAGGTCCGCAGCGGCGACACCGTCCTCGTGCACGGCGCCAACGGGGGTGTCGGCAGCGTGCTGGTCCAGCTGGCCCGCAGCCGCGGCATCCATGTCATCGGCACCGCCTCGGCCCGCAACCAGGAGGCGGTCGCCGCGACGGGCGCGACCCCGGTCGACTACCGCGGTGACGTGCCCGCCCGGGTCCGTGAGCTGGCGCCCGGTGGTCTCGCCGCCGTCTTCGACCACGTGGGCGGCAGGAGCGTCGACGACTCCTGGCGGCTCCTCGCCCCCGGCGGCACCCTCGTCTCGTACGGCAGCGCCTCGACGCGTGACCAGGCCGGCAGCGGAACGGTCGCGGTGCTGAAGCTGGTCGCCAAGCTCGCGGCCCGGAACGCCCTGCCCAACGGCCGGCACGCCCACTTCTTCAACCTGTGGGCCGGCAAGGCACGCCGCCCCGAGCGGTACCGGGCGGAGCTGCGGGAGGACCTCACGAAGATCTTCGACCTGCTCAGGACGGGCGCGATCGAGACCAGGATCGACCGGGTCTACCCGCTCCGGGAGGCCGCCGCCGCGCTGCGGCACGCCGAGTCCGGGACCGTCGTGGGCAAGGTCGTGATCGCCCCCGACGCCGAGGACGGGCGGTGAGAGGTGCGGGGCGCCCCGGGCACGGGCGGCCACACCGGGGCTGGTGGCGGCCACGCGGAGGGCCTGTGGCGGTGGCCACGGACCCCTGGGGCACCTTATGGATGTCATAAGGTAGCCTTATGAGCTCATAGAGCGGACCCGCGTACCAAGTTAGGCATGCCTTAGCTTAGGCTTCCCGTCGAGTCGCCTCATCATCGCTCGAAGGGAACCTGATCATGACGCGCCCGCTGCGGGTAGCCATCGTCGGAGCCGGCCCGGCCGGGATCTACGCCGCCGACGCCCTGCTCAAGTCCGGCGTGGCCGCCGAACCCGGCGTGTCCATCGACCTCTTCGAGCGGATGCCGGCGCCGTTCGGCCTCATCCGCTACGGCGTCGCTCCGGACCACCCCCGCATCAAGGGCATCATCACGGCCCTGCACCAGGTGCTCGACAAGCCGCAGATACGGCTCTTCGGCAATGTCGACTACCCGACCGACATCAGCCTGGACGACCTGCGCTCGTTCTACGACGCCGTGATCTTCTCCACCGGCGCGACCGCGGACCGGGCGCTGTCGATCCCGGGCATCGAGCTGGACGGCTCCTACGGCGCCGCCGACTTCGTGTCCTGGTACGACGGGCACCCGGACGTGCCGCGCACCTGGCCGCTGGAGGCCGAGAAGGTCGCCGTCCTCGGTGTCGGGAACGTGGCCCTCGACGTGGCGCGCGTCCTCGCCAAGACCGCGCAGGAACTGCTGCCGACGGAGATCCCGCCGAACGTCCACGACGGCCTGAAGGCCAACCGGGCCAAGGAGATCCACGTCTTCGGCCGGCGCGGACCCGCGCAGGCGAAGTTCAGCCCGATGGAGCTGCGCGAGCTGGACCACTCCCCCACCATCGAGGTCATCGTCGACCCCGAGGACATCGACTACGACGAGGGCTCCATCGAGACCCGGCGGGGCAACAAGCAGGCCGACATGGTCGCCAAGACGCTGGAGAACTGGGCGATCCGGGACGTCGGCGACCGTCCGCACAAGCTCTTCCTGCACTTCTTCGAGTCGCCCAGCGAGATCCTGGGCGAGGACGGCAAGGTCGTCGGGCTGCGCACCGAGCGCACCGAGCTGGACGGCACGGGCAACGTCAAGGGCACCGGCAGCTTCACCGACTGGGACGTCACGGCCGTCTACCGGGCGGTCGGCTACCTCTCCGACAAGCTCCCCAAGCTGCCCTGGGACATCGACTCGGGCACCGTCCCCGACGAGGGCGGCCGCGTGATCGAGGAGGGCGGCACGCATCTGCAGTCGGTGTACGTCACCGGCTGGATCCGGCGCGGCCCCGTCGGCCTCATCGGCCACACCAAGGGCGACGCCAACGAGACGGTCTCCAACCTGCTGGACGACTTCGCGCACAGCCGTCTGCACACCCCGTCCGCACCGGCCCCCGAGGCCGTCGACGCCTTCCTGGCCGAGCGCGAGGTCCGCTTCACCACCTGGGACGGCTGGTACCGGCTGGACACCGCCGAGAAGGCGCTGGGCGAGCCCCAGGGCCGCGAGCGCGTGAAGATCGTCGAGCGTGAGGACATGCTGCGGGAGAGCGGCGCGTAGGCGCACCGCGCATCTGACGGCGAGGGGCCCGGCGGACTGCCGCCGGGCCCCTCGCCGTCCCCCGAATCCCCCGCCGTCCTACGGCGCGCCTTACGGACCTGTGACGTGCCGGGCGCGGTGCGGCTGCGCGCCCGGTGTGCCGACCTAGCGTGTGGCCATGCGCGTACTGATCACCGGCGGTGCCGGATTCATCGGGTCCCATGTGGTCGAGGCACTGTCGGCGGCGGGGCACGAGCCCGTCGTGTTCGACGTGCGCGGGGACGCCGGCTCGGACGTCCGTGACCTCGACGCCGTGCGCCGCGCCCTGTCCGGCGTCGACGCCGTGTCGCACCAGGCGGCGATGGTGGGTCTCGGCACGGGCTTCGCCGACGCACCCGAGTACGTCTCCCGCAACGACCTCGGAACCGCCGTGCTGCTCACCGCCATGGCCGAGACCGGCGTACGACGGCTGGTGCTGGCCGGCTCGATGGTGGTGTACGGGGAGGGCCGTTACCGCTGCGCCCGGCACGGCGCGGTGCGGCCCGGCCCCCGGGCGGCCGCCGACCTGGCCGCGGGGCGTTTCGAGCCGGTGTGCCCGGACTGCGGTGCCGCGCTGGAACCCGGTCTGGTCGGCGAGGACGCGCCGGCCGATCCGCGCAACGTGTACGCGACGACGAAGCTCGCCCAGGAGCATCTGGCGGCGGCGTGGGCGCGGGCCACGGACGGCACGGCGGTGTCGCTGCGCTACCACAACGTGTACGGGCCCCGGATGCCCCGTGACACGCCCTACGCCGGGGTGGCCTCCTTCTTCCGTTCCGCGCTGGCCCGGGGCGAGGCCCCGCGCGTCTTCGAGGACGGGCGCCAGCGACGGGACTTCGTGCACGTGCGGGACGTGGCCTCGGCCAACGTGGCCGCGCTGGAGGCGAGTTCGGCGCCCGGAGCGCTCACGGCGTACAACACCGGCAGCGGTGAGCCGCACACGGTCGGGGAGATGGCGCGGGCGCTGGCCGACGCGTACGGGGGGCCGGAGCCCGTGGTGACCGGGGAGTACCGGCTCGGGGACGTCCGCCACATCACCGCGGACTCCTCCCGGCTCCGCTCCGCGCTGGGCTGGCGGCCAGAGGTCGCATTCGCCGACGGGATGCGGGAGTTCGCGCGGGCCGGGCTGCGCGCGGAGCCGGGCCCGGCACTGCCCTGACGTCCGCGTTTCGTAAGCAGCAGTAGTCCGATATGCCCGCTTTCCCTTCGTAGGGTGAATGCCGTGACAACCCCTCCCCCACCCCCGCCCGTCGATGTCGTCCTGCCCTGTCTGAACGAGGCCGAGGCGCTGCCCTGGGTGCTGGAACGCATGCCGGCCGGATGGCGTGCCCTCGTCGTGGACAACGGTTCCACCGACGGCTCGGCGGACGTCGCCCGCGCGCTCGGCGCCACCGTCGTCCACGAGCCGCGCCGCGGCTTCGGCGCCGCGTGCCACGCGGGACTCACCGCCGCCACCGCGGGCATCGTGTGCTTCTGCGACTGCGACGCCTCGCTCGACCCCTCCCTGCTCGTCCCCTTCGTGGCGGAGGTGCGGGACGGCCGGTCCGACCTGGTCCTCGGCCGCCGCCGGCCGCAGGGGCGCGACGCCTGGCCGGCGCACGCGCGCGTCGGCAACGCCGCGCTGACGGTGCTGCTGCACCGGCGCACCGGGCTGCGGCTGCACGACCTCGGCCCGCTGCGCGCCGCCCGGCGTGAGGCGCTGCTCGCCCTCGGCCTGACCGACCGGCGCAGCGGCTATCCGCTCCAGATGGTGGTGCGCGCCGCGGACGCGGGCTGGCGCGTCGCCGAGCACGACGTGCCGTATCTGCCCCGCACCGGAGTCTCCAAGGTCACCGGCACCTGGCGCGGCACCTGGCAGGCGGTACGGGACATGCGCCGCGTGCTGGCCGAGCCGCCCTCGGCGCTGCAAGGGAGCCCCCGATGACCACCCTGCTCGTCATCGCCAAGGAGCCACGCCCGGGGCACGTCAAGACGCGGCTCACCCCGCCCTTCACGCCCGCCGAGGCGGCCACGCTGGCCGAGGCCGCCCTGGTGGACACGCTGCACGCGGTGGCCGCGACTGAGGCCCACCGCCGGGTCCTGGTGCTGGACGGGCGTCCGGGCCCCTGGCTGCCGGAGGGCTTCGACGTCGTGCCGCAGTGCGCGGGCGGACTGGACGAGCGGCTGGCGGCGGCCTTCGCCGGGTGCGACGGGCCCGCGCTGCTGATCGGGATGGACACGCCGCAGGTGACGCCGGAACTGCTGACCGTGGACTTCGCCGGCTGCGACGCCTGGTTCGGCCCGGCCGAGGACGGTGGCTTCTGGGCGCTGGGACTCGCCGAGCCCGCCCCGCAGTTGCTGCGCGGCGTCCCCATGTCGACGCCGCGCACCGGCGCCGTCCAGCGCGAACGGCTCGTGGGGGCCGGACTCCGGGTGCGGGACCTGCCCCGGCTGCGGGACGTCGACACGGCGGCCGACGTGGCGGCGGTGGCCGCGCTGGCGCCGCGCGGCCGGTTCGCCGCCGAAGTGGCCCGGCTGCGGGCGGCCACCGGCCGATGAGTGCCCCCTACGAGACGACACGGCCCGGCCGGCTCCTCCCCTGGACCGCCGACGACCCCTATGTACGCGCGCTGCGCACCGGTCGCGGCCCGCTCTTCCTGCGCCGCAGCGACGGCTGGCTGCTGCCGCTGGACGTGGAGCGCTGGTGCGCCCGCCCGGACGAGGCCGACCTGACCGTGCTGGCCCGCTGCGAGGGCGCCGTGCTCGACGTCGGCTGCGGTCCCGGCCGGCTGGTCGCCGAGCTCGCCGCCCGGGGCCGCCCGGCGCTCGGCGTCGACGTCAGCGAGGCCGCCGTCGCGCACACCGCGCGCCTCGGCGGCCGCGCCCTGCACCGCTCGGTCTTCCAGCCGCTGCCCGGCGAACGCCGGTGGGGCACCGCCCTGCTGATGGACGGCAACCTCGGCATCGGCGGCGACCCGCACGCCCTGCTCGGCCGCCTCGCCCGGCTGCTCGCCCCCGGCGGGCTCGTGATCGCCGAGACGGTCCCGGCGGACATCGACGAACGCGTCCAGGTCCATGTCACCGACGGGCAGGGCACGACGGGCGCCTCGTTCCCGTGGGCGCGCCTCGGCACCCCGGCGCTCATGCGGCACGCGCGCGTGCTGGGTCTCTGCGTGGACGGTCAGTGGTCGGCAGGCGGCCGCTGCTTCGTGGCCCTGCGCACCCGCAGCGCCAGCAGCAGCGCCGAGCCGCCGCACAGCACGGCGGTGATCAGCAGCCACCGCGCCAGGAACCCGTCCGCGGACAGCCCCGTCACCAGCCGGTAGCGCTCGTCCATCTGACCGCTGATCAGCGGGAACCACATGAGCAGCAGCAGCCCGGACAGGACGGCGGGGACCCGGACGTAGGGCACCCACTCCCGCCACATCGCCGTCTCCAGCGCGCCCGTGAGCCCCCGGTCCGCCGCCGAGTACAGCGGCAGCAGCACCAGGTCGTGCAGCAGGGCCGCGCCCACGAACCAGAGCACGACCCCGACCCGGTCACCCGCGAGCAGCCGCACGCCGGCGTACCCGGCGAGCGCGAACGAGCAGGCCAGGAGCAGGATCACCAAGGGGCTGCCGAGAAGGAGCCGGGGCCGGGTGAGGGTGGGGCGCATCAGAGGTCTCCGAACGTCATCCGTGCCACCCACTTGGTGTTCAGCACGCCCGGCGCGGCGGGCACGATGATCCGGGCCGGGTAGCCGTGGTCGAGGGTCAGCGGCTCGCCGTTGACGTCCAGGGCGAGCAGGGAGCGCGGGTCGGCCACCTGGTTGGCGCGCAGCGCGGCCCGGCGGAAGGCACCGCGCTGTTGCAGCGACTCCACAAGGACGTCGGCCGGCTCGTCGTACCCGGCGAGGGCCGCGAGGTCCCGCAGCCGTACGCCGCGCCACCACTGGTCGGACGTGGACCAGCCCTCCACGCAGGCGATCGGCAGCGCGGCAGAGTGCAGTGGCATCCGCAGCAGTTCCGGCCGGCCGAGCCGGACGACGCCGGCCGGGCCCCGGACAACCAGCCGCCAGGTGTCGTCCGCCGTCTCCCGGGTGTCGATCGCGGCGTACTGGGCCGTCTTGTTGATCTGGAAGCCGCCGGGCCCGCTGCCCGGTTCCGGTCCGCCGTGCGGCACGAGGAGCGCGGTCTGCCGGAGCGCGCCGTCGAAGCTGCGGCCCGCCGAGGTCACGAACAGCAGCAGCGAGGCCCCTCCGACCAGTGCGAAGGCGCCTCGCCGGGACACGGTGGGCTCGGCGGGCCGCGGGGACACCAGGTCGTTCTCCTCCTCCCGTCCCCCGGCGCGCAGCGCGCGCAGATTGCGCAGGGCCGTCGGCAGCTTCAGCGCGGCGTGCGCGACGAACGCGGCGAAGAAGACCCAGGCGCCGTAGAAGTGCAGCGTGTAGAACGAGCCGGGGAAGATGTAGTCGAGCTGGACGTTGAGCAGCCCGGTCGCGAACTGGAACAGGGCGCCCCCGACCAGCAGGAGCAGGGAGATCCGCTCCAGCGCGTGCGCCGCCGAGCGGGCGGGCGGCAGGGTGAAGAGCCTCGGCACGACCGACCAGAGCTTGGCCAGCAGGACGGGGACGAGGGTGATCCCGAGGGTCACGTGGACACCCTGGTTGAGCCGGTACAGCCAATACGGGCTGGTCGGCCAGGAGAACAGGTAGAAGCCGAGGATCCCCTTGTCCGGGGTCATGTCGTTGACCGGCGACAGGTTCGGGTTGTAGGCGGCGTACGACAGCAGCCCGGTCACGAACAGCACGGTGATGCCCACGAGCAGGACGATCCCGAGGACGGCGGTGAACCCGGGGCCGCGCAGCGGGCTGCGCCAGAAGCCGGGCGAGGAGGGGAGCCGTAGATCGCGCATGTCCTGACGTTAGGCCGGGACCCGTGCCGAAAGGCGTGCACGACCCATGACGAAACGCTGACGTCGGGGCGCCGGACGCCCTCGCCCGGCCGGTGGCGGCCTAGCGTCTCGCGTGTGATCCGCTCCTCTCGTCTCCGTGACCTGGCCGCCGCGCCGGCCGCCGTGCTGCTGTTCGTGGCGGCGGTGCTGGTCGGCCGCCACATCGAGGACACCGACGGCACGCTGTTCGTCGCCTGGCCTCCGTTGCTCGCCTCCTGGGGGCCTCATGCGGGGCCCGGCACCCCCGCCGCCGTGCTGGTGGCGGTCGCGGTGGTGGTGTGCGGGCCCACGCTCGCCGCCCGGCTGCGGTGGCGCCCGCTGCTGGCCGTGACCTGCGGCGGGGCGATGGCGTGGACGTGGTCGCTGGCCCTGGTCGACGGCTGGCAGCGGGGCGTCGCCGAGCGGCTGACCACGCGGTACGAGTACCTCCAGGTCATCGACCGCTTCCAGGACATCCCGGCGGCCCTGCGGCACTTCACCGAGTACATCGTGATCCAGGGCCCCGACCATTGGCCCGCGCATGTCGCCGGTCATCCGCCGGCGGCCACCCTCACCTTCGTCCTGCTGGACCGGATCGGTCTGGGCGGGGGCGCCTGGGCGGGGGTGTGGTGCATCACTGTCGGGGCCACCGCGGTGGTGGCGGTGCTGGTGACGGTGCGCGTACTGGCCTCGGAGGGGCTGGCACGGCGCGCGGCGCCGTTCCTGGCGCTGGCGCCGGGCGCGGTGTGGATGGGCACCTCGGCCGACGGGTACTTCACGGCGGTCGCCGCGTGGGCCGTCGCCCTGTTCGCGCTGGCGCTGACGGGACGGCGGCCGCGCGCGGCGGCGTTCGGGGCGGGGCTGCTGTTCGGGCTGACCTGTTACCTGTCGTACGGGCTGACGCTGATCGGGGTCGTCGGGGCGGCGGTGCTGGTCCTCGGGCGGAACCGGCGGGCGGTGTGGCTGCCGCTGGTGGCCGGGGTGGCGGTGCTGCCGCTGGTGTTCACCCTGGCGGGCTTCGACTACTGGGAGGCCTACCACCTGCTCGTGGAGCGCTACAACCAGGGCGCGGGCGGGGTCCGGCCGTACTGGTACTGGGTGTGGGCGAACCCCGCCTGCACGGTGCTGGTGGTGGGGCTCGCGACGGTGGCGGGGCTGGTCCGCGCGGGCGGGGCGCTGTCGGCGCGGCACGAGGAAGGGCTCGTGCCGCGCCGGCCGGAGCCGCGGCTCGCCGTGCTGCTCCTCGGCGCGCTCGTCGCCCTCCTGGCCGCCGATCTGTCCGGAATGAGCAAGGCCGAGACGGAACGGATCTGGCTGCCGTTCGCCGTCTGGCTGCTCGCCGCCGGTGCCTTCCTGCCCCGCCCCCGGGGCTGGCTCGCGGCGCAGGCCACGGTGGCGCTGCTGGTCAACCACCTGTTGCTGACGGGCTGGTGAGCGGCGTACGGCGCCGCGGGTCAGGGCAGGATCGCGTCCACGTAACCCCCGTCGACCCGCACGGCACCGCCCGTCGTGGCGGACGCCAGGGGTGAGCTCAGGTAGACGACCATGTTCGCGATCTCCTCGGGCTCGATCAGGCGCTGCAGCAGCGACTGCGGGCGGTGCTCGCGCATGAAGGCCCGCTGGGCCTCGTCCCAGGGCAGCTCGCGGCCGACGAGCTGGTGGACGAAGTCCTCGACCCCCTCCGTATGGGTGGGACCCGCCATGACGGAGTTGACGGTGACGCCGGTGCCGGCCGCCTCCTTCGCGAACCCGCGGCTCACGGCGAGCAGCGCCGTCTTCGACATGCCGTAGTGGATCATCTCGGCGGGGATGACGACGGCCGAGTCGCTCGAGATGTTCAGCACCCGGCCCCAGCCCCGCTCCGTCATCCGGGGCAGGTAGGCGCGGATCAGCCGGACCGCCGACAGGACGTTGACCTCGAAGTACCGGCGCCACTCGTCGTCGGTGATCTCCAGGGCGGGAGTGGGGCCGAAGATGCCCAGGTTGTTGACCAGGATGTCGACGTCGGGCAGGGCGTCGACGGCACGGGCGGCGCCCTCCTCGGTGCCCAGGTCGGCGGCGACCGCCACGAACTCGCCGTCCGGCGCCTCGGCCCGCAGCTTCCCGACGCTCCTCTCGAGGCGCTCCGCGTCACGTCCGTTGACGCCGACGCGGGCGCCCGCGCGGGCCAGGCCCACCGCGATCGCCGCGCCGATGCCCTGGGAGGAGCCTGTCACCAGCGCGGTTCGCCCGCCGAGGTCCAGTTTCACCGGGGGTCACTCCTTCTGGGTTCGCCGTCGTAGGGTCGGCCGATGTCCTCCTGCCCACCATCCCCGACCTTGCACGTGACCGCAGGTGGACCGCCCGCTCGCCGGGCGACCCCCCGGGTGACCGGGGCCGTCGGCGGCGACGATACTGGCACCCGCACCCCGCCCCCGTTCACAGATGGACTCATGCCGACCTCCGAACGCCCGATGACTCCCCCCACGGTGTGGCTGGCCCGCGGCCGCCATGCCGGGCCCGCCGCGCAGGACGTGGTCCGGCGGCACGCGCAGCAGCTCAAGGAGAGCGGGGTGATCCGCGACTGGCTGGAGCTGCCCGAGACCGAGGGCGCGCCGGAGCAGGTCTTCGAGGCGCGCTGGGAGGCCGGGGAGGAGGTGACCGTCCGGGCCAGACTGGCGCTGGCGCTCGACCCGGCGCGGGAGGGCGCGTGGACGCTGGCGGCGGAGGCCGAGGCCCCCTGGGACCCGCGCTGGCCGTCGCCGGCGACGATGTTCTGGCCGGACGATCCCGGCGTGCCCTGGGACCACGAGGGGGAGACCGGGGCCGAGCTGCGGCTGCGGGACGTCAACCCGCTGCCGCCGGACGACAAGGAGCTGCGGCGCGTCCTGCGGGGTGCCGCGCGTGCCGGTTGGGCCGTCCACTTCGTCGTGCACGAGGCCATGACCCCCGACGCGCGCGGCCGTCTGCCGCTGGCCCGGCTGCTGCCGCCGGGCCTGCGCCACCGCGTGGTCGAGCACCGGGCGGCGCCGCACCAGCTGCGGGCCGTGAACTGGGCGCTGCGCGAGGTCGGGGTCCAGGTGCCGCGCGGCGGGGCCGTCGTGCTGCCCGGCGAACCGGCTCCGCAGGGGTACGACGGTGACGACTTCGCCGTGCGCAGTGTCTTCCTGGACGGCTCGGAGCCCGCCGAGCTGCTCGCTGCGGTGCGCCGTCTCGCCGCCTCGCCGCGGCCGCTGCCGGACGGGGCCGGGGAGGTGCTGACCGCGTTGCGGGAGGACTGGCATCTGCTGACGCTCCAGGAGGAGCTGGCGCGCGAGCGGGCCCTGGTGACGATGTACGCCGAGGCGCTGGAGGCCATGACCCGGTCACGGGACCTGTACCGGGAGGCCGCCGAACGGGCCCACGAGGCCCTCGCCGTCTACCGCGAGTCGGCCGCCGACCAGCCCGCGCCGCCCGTCGGTGAGGCGCGGCAGGAGGCACCCGCCGCGTCCCCGCTCCAGCAGCTGACCCGCACCCTGGAGCGCTTCAAGGGCGGCGCGAAGGCCCGGCGCCCGGGGGGCACGGCGCGGGACGGGACCGGCCCGGGTCACGACGGCGCGGAGAACGGCGCGGACGGCTCGCGCGCCTGAGCCGCCGGCGCCCGGCCGCCCGCCCCTGCGCCGGACGCGTGAGCCGGCCGGGGCCGGCCCGTTCCACGTGTGCCCGGACGCCAGTTCTGGCACATCCGTACCCGGCAGGGGTGTGCCGAGCGGCACAAACGCCCCCAACGGAGGCAATACAGAAGCCGTATCAGGGAATCCAAGAAGGGCACGCGCGTAACGGTGCACCGGACCTAGGAGGGCCCGTGGATTCCACGACAGCAGTGCTCGCCGTCGTCGCCGTGGCCGCGGCGCTCGTGCTCGCCACGGCCGTGGGGCTGCTGGTACGGCTGGTCCGGGCCCGGCGCGGCCTGCGGCGGGCCGGGCTGCCGACGGGGCCACGCTGGGTGTTCTGGGGCGCCGTCCTGTACTTCGTACTGCCGACCGATCTGCTGCCCGATCCGGTGTATCTGGACGACATCGGCGTACTCCTGCTCGCCCTTCGCACCCTGCGCGCCCCCCTGGCCGGGCGGGCGGACCGCACTCCTGTCGAGGCCTCCCGGCCCGGCGACCCCGCCTGACCTTTCCGGACGGATCACCGCACTTGGCACCACCACCCGGGGGGCGCCGACCGGCCCGCGCGCCCCCGGGACCGCCCCACCGCGCCCCACCGCCGCTCCGTGTGCGCGGCTCCCGACCCCTCGGCCAGTCAACCGACCGACTCCGCCGGCCGTCTCAGGTTCAGAGCGACCGACTCGCCCGTGATCACGGAGCGTAAGGAAACCAACCACCCGTTCGATTCGTATAAGTCCATGGAAGCCCCGGACATCGAGCGGAAGACGCCACCACGCACCTCGGACCGACGGCCCGACCGGGGCAGCACGCAGCACCCAGAGGGAGAGACGATGCAACCGTTTGCGCTCAACTACGCACGCCCGGCGGCGGAGTTGGACGTCGCCACGCCGTACGCGTACGACTCCGGCCTGCAGTTGAACGTACTGTTCGACGGGCGGATCGCCGCCACCGACCTCGCGCTGCTCAGAGAGCTGGGGACCACGACCTCCACCGCCGGCTCGAAGACGCACTTCGACGACTGACCCCGGACCGTCGACGATGACCGTACTGATCCTGACGAACGACGAGGACGTCACGGCGGACATGGTGGTGGTCCACCTGAACGCCTCCGGGGTTCCGGTGGTCCGCCTCGATCCCGCCGATCTGATCGCAGGTGCCGCCCTGTCGGGCGAGTACGTGCACGGCACGTTCCGCGGACACCTGTGGTCCGGGGGCCGGCTGGTGAGCATGGACGGACTGCGCTCCGTGTGGGTGCGCAGGCCGGGTGCTCCGGCCTCGCGGGTGGCCGAGCCGTCCGCGTGGCTGACGGAGGAGTCCTCGCAAGCGCTGTACGGCATGCTGCGCAGTTCCGGCACGCGCTGGATGAACCACCCGGACGCGGCCCGCCGGGCCCGGCACAAGCCCTGGCAGCTGCGGCTCGCGCAGCGTTGCGGACTGCCGGTGCCGGCGACGCTGATCACGTCGTTCCCGCAGGCCGCGCGGGACTTCGCCGCGCGCTTTCCCGACCTGGTCGTCAAACCCGTCTCGGGCGCGCATCCGCAGGAGCCGCCGAGGGCGGTGCCGACCAGCCGGGTGGCTCCGGACACCGACTTCGCCGCGGTCGCGTTCGGCCCGACGCTGCTGCAGCGGCGGATCGCCAAGCGGGCGGACATCCGTCTCACCGTCGTCGGGGACCGGATGCTGGGTGCCCGACGGCCGACCGCGCCCGACGCCGACCCGGACGAGGTGGACGTGCGTTTCGCCACGGACCGCACGCCGTGGGAGGGCACCGAGGTGCCGGCGCGGGTCGCCGAGGGCGTGCGGGCGTATCTGCGGGACGCGGAACTTGCCTACGGGGCGTTCGACTTCGCCGAGGACGGGGAGGGGACGTGGTGGTTCCTGGAGTGCAACCAGTCCGGTCAGTTCGGCTTCGTCGAGGCCGACACGGGCCTGCCGATCGCCCGGAGCATCGCCGAATGGCTGGCGAGACCCGCCGCCGAGGAGCGGCGGCGGGTCGATGACACCACCACGAAAGTGCTCTGACGGCGTCGCGCCGCCCGCGCGTCAGACCGCCAGCGACAGTCCGTTCTCACCCTCCGGGTCGGTGGAGCGCCCCTCGGTGAGCAGGGCGTCCGCCTCGGCGATCGCGTCATGGATGCTCGTCGTGCCCATCATCACGCACAGCGTGTAGGTGACGTCCTCCAACTCCCGTGCGGCCGTCGACGTCTCACTCTCCGCCTGGGCGATGCGCAGCGATGCGTACCTGGTCAGCAGCTTCCTGACGACCTTCGGGTCCGGAACAAGCACGGGGCGCCCCTCTCTCGACTTTTGCGCACCGTATGCCCGGAGGGGGCCGGACCATTCGCCTCTCCTGGCTCCGGACACCCATTTGACGCAATACCGTTGCCTACCGGGACAGCCCACCCGTCCGCGCGGAGGCCGCCCCGACCAGGGACGAGCTCCTGAGGGCGGCAGTGGGGCGAGACCTCGCCGGGGCTACTCGCCGAGGGCGCGGGCGAGTTCGGTGGAGGCACCGGCGACCTCCGCGTCGTCCTCGGCCATCAGCTGTCCGAGGACGCCCCGGCGGGCGTGGACGGCGCGCCGGGCGGCACGCTCCCACACCACGTGGTTCTCCTGGTGGTTGAGGAGCTTGGGGTAGGCCGTGGCCGTGTGCTCCCACTGCCGGGCGTCGGCGATGTTCTTCAGGAGCTGGATGATCCGGGGCCGGCAGGTCACCTCGGGCAGCTGGGCGAGCTCCCACAGGAACGGCACGGTCGCGGCCGTGGCCTGTTCCACCACGAAGCCGTACTGGCAGATACGATCCCGCAGTTCGTCCAGCGCGCGGCCCGCCGAGCCCGGACCGCCCCACGCGATGGTGTTGAGCAGCAGCGGGATCGCGGCCGCGGATCCCGTGGAGTCGCGAATGTCCCGCCAGGGCACTTCGCCCAGCGCCCGGAGCGGCGTCGCCGCGCCGCGCGGCCGCGTCTCGCGGTCGGTGCGCTCGTGGCTCTGTTGTCCCGTCGAAGCGGTGCGCATGGCGTGGGGCCTTTCCGCAGCGGTCATGTCGGACGGGGAGACAGGCCTGGCGACCTGCTCTTTTCCCTGAAGCAGCGTCATGATCCGGCGTCGCCCGGCGGGTTGACGCCACGGCTATTATCCACGCTGTCAGCCCCCGCGTGCAATTGCACGAGAAATTGCGCGAGAATCGGGTAGGCACACAGCACCGTGAACCGAGGGAGGCCGTGATGTCGGTGATGCCGAACGGAGTACGGGCGAGCGCGCTGGACGCCCGCTGGACCAAGAGCCGGCACAGCAACGCCGAGGGCAACTGCGTCGAGGTGGCAGCGCTCACGGACGGCGGTGTCGCGCTGCGCAACTCACGTGATCCCGACGGGCCGGCGCTCGTGTACACGGCGTCCGAGCTGGCGGCTTTCCTGGCCGGCGCCAAGGACGGCGAGTTCGACCACCTGGTGTGAGCGCTCCGCCTGCTGCGGATCGGTGAAGTGCGGTAGCGTGAGGGATACTTCTGCCGGTCCGCAGGGAGCCACGATGTCCGCCGAGTCACAGCGCATCTCTCGTCTCCGACCCTATCTCGACCGTGCGGAGCCCGCTCCGACTCTGTTGAAGATGCTGGTCGGCGTGCAGTTGGCGGGCTTCCGCGAGGACGCCGGGCTCGCCCAGGACCAGGCCGCGCGCGCCCTGGGGTTCAGCCCGGCGAAGCTGTCGCGGATCGAGTCCGGCAAGGGCCGCAAGCCTCCGACCGAGCCCGATGTCCTGGCCCTGCTGACGCTGTACGGCGCGGACGAGTACGAGTCGTCGGTCCTTCTCGAGCTGCTGCGCCGCGCCGGGGAGCCGGGGTGGTGGCAGCGGTACGACAAGCGGCTGATGCCCGAGTGGTTCGACCGGCTGGTGGGCCTGCAGGAAGCGGCCGCCTCGATCCGTACGTTCGAGATCCAGTACGTGCCGGGACTGCTGCAGACCCCGGACTACGCCCGGGCGGTGGTGGAGCGCGGACTTCCGGTCGCGTCGCCGCACGAGGTACGGCGCCGGGTCGAACTGCGCGCCCGGCGGACGGAGTTGCTGACCCGGCCCGACGCGCCCCAGCTGTGGGCGATCATCGACGAGTCGGTGCTGCTGCGCGTGCTCGGCAGCCGGGCGGTGATGCGCGACCAGCTCGCGCACCTGGTCCACATGGCTCAGCAGCCGCATGTGACCGTGCAGATCGTGCCGCTGGACGTGACCAAGGCGTCGGCGCCGTCCATCCCGATCACCTATCTCCGCTTCGACGGCCTCGACCTGCCGGACGTCGTCTACCTGGAGCACATCCGCAGCGCGAACTTCCTGGAGGACCGGGACGAGACGGAGGAGTACCGCGTCGCCCTGGACCGGCTGGCCGACGAGGCACTCACCCCGCGGGAGTCGACGGCGCTGCTCCAGGAGACGATGGAGCAGCGCTACCCGCGGCACTGACCGGGGCCTGCCGCACGGCGGACGCGGCTTGCGCGACCGCCTGCGCGGCAGGCGATTCAGGCGCCGGGGATCCGGGCGACGCCGCCGAACTCGATCCACTCGTGGCTGAGCTGACGGGGCGCCACGTCGTTGTCGGGACGCCAGGTGGAGACCTCCACCAGGCCCGGGTCGAGGATCTCCAGTCCCTCGAAGAGGGCGGCGACGTCCTTCTCCTCACGCACCCGGCCCCAGTGCCCCTGCGTCGCCTGGTCCATGAACTCGGTGACGAACCGGCGCACCTCGGGGTCCTCGCTGACCAACTGGCACATCAGGACGAAGCTGCCGGGGGCGAGCCGCTCGATCACGCGCCGGGCCACGGCCTGCGGGCCGTCGGTGTCGCTGTCCGGGATGCAGTGGAAGACCGAGTTGAACAGCACGGCGACCGGCTGGGAGAAGTCGATCAGGCGCTGGGTGTCCGGGTGCGAGAAGATCGCGTCCGTCTCGCGCATGTCGGCGTGGATCACACAGGTGCGCTCGTCCTGCTCCAGCAGCGCGCGGCCGTGCACCAGCACCATCGGGTCGTTGTCCACGTAGACGACGTGTGCCGTGGGGTCGTACTGCTGGGCGACCTGGTGCACGTTGTCCTGGGTGGGCAGACCGGAGCCGTGGTCCAGGAACTGGCGGATGCCGTGCTCGGCCGCGAGCGTGCGGACCACGCGCTGCAGGAAACGGCGGTTGTTGACGGCGAGCCGGCGGGTGCTGGGGACGACCTTGTCGAGCTCCTCGCAGGCTGCCCGGTCCGCGGCGTAGTTGTCCTTGCCGCCGAGGTAGTAGTCGTACATCCGGGCGGCCGTCGGGACGCCGGCGTCGATCTCCTTGGACAGCGGCTTGTCGGTGTGCATCGAGCCCCCTGCTCTCGCGCCGAGCGCCAACTCGGCTGGCATGACAGGGAGTACATCCTAGGGACGTGGTGACGTGCCGTGCCAGCCCAAGTACGAAACAGGGACCCGCTGCGGGCGCGGATCCGGAACCGGTCCGCGCCCGTGCGCTCAGGCGGCGTCGAGCTCGGCGAGTTCCCCGGCGGTCAGGACGAGGTCCGGGGCGGCGGCGGAGTCGCGGGCCGTCTCCGGGCGGCTGGCACCCGGGATGGGGACCACCACGGGCGACTTGGCGAGCATCCAGGCCAGGCAGACGCGCTGCGGGCTCACGCCGTGTGCTGCGGCGATCCGGGCGAACGCGGCGTGCGTGGAGCCCAGTTCACCGGCCCGGGAGATGCCGCCGAGGGGGCTCCAGGGCAGGAAGGCGATGCCGAGTTCGTCGCACAGGCGCAGTTCGGGCTCACTGGAGCGGAACGCCGGGGAGAACTGGTTCTGCACGGAGACCAGACGCCCGTCGAGGACGTCCTGGGCGAGCTTGATCTGGTCCGGGTTCGCGTTGGAGATGCCCGCCATCCGGATCTTGCCCTCGTCCAGCAGGTCACGGATCGCGCCGACGGACTCCTCGTACGGCACCCGGGGGTCGGGGCGGTGGAACTGGTAGAGCCCGATCGCCTCCACGCCGAGCCGGCGCAGCGAGGCCTCGCAGGCCGCCTTGAGGTGGGCCGGGCTGCCGTCGACGGTCCAGCTGCCGTCGCCGGGGCGCAGATGGCCGCCCTTGGTGGCGACCAGGACCTCGGCGCCCCGGTCGTGGGCGGCGAGGGCCTTGGCGATCAGGGTCTCGTTGTGGCCCACCTCGTCGGCGTGCAGGTGGTAGGCGTCGGCGGTGTCGATCAGCGTGACGCCCGCGTCCAGGGCGGCGTGCACGGCGGCGAGGGAGCGTGCCTCGTCGGGCCGCCCCTCGATCGACATGGGCATGGCGCCCAGACCGATCGCACTGACCTCCACGTCACCGATGCGGCGAGTCTGCATGGGTTCGTACCTCTTTCGGCTGTCGCGCGGTACCGAGGGCCCGGGCCGTCGCTCGGGCGCCGGACCTCGACCAGCCTGGCTGGCCGCCACGCGCGAGGTCCAATAGAGGAAAGTGCACGGATTCAGTGCCGGCGGTGCTGAATGGACGGCTGCCGGTGCGGCCGACGTGCGCCGGCCGGCCCGCGACGGTGCCGCGGGCCGGCCGGGTGCGGGCCGGTGTCCGGGTCAGCCGCCGAGGGAGGCCACGTACTCCTCGACGCCCGGTGCCCGGTGGGCCTCCTCCGCGATCACCAGGGCGCCCAGGGCCTTGGCGTCGGGACGCAGGACGTAGGTCTCCAGGCTGGCCGGGGCGTTGACGTCGGAGAAGTCCTGCGGGGTGCCGAGGCCCGTGTCGGCGTTCTTCTGCGAGCGGTGCGCCTTGACGACGTCCTCGCGGGCGAGGCTGCCCGCCTCGCAGGCCTTCTTCAGGTCGGCGCCCATGAGCTGGGCGGCGTTGTAGCCGGACAGGACACCGGAGTCGACCAGGGCGCCCGGGTACTTCTTCTGGTAGGCGGCGACCATCGTCTTGACGCCGGGCAGGTCCGCGCTGACGGCGGGGGCGGCGCTGACCACGTGCAGCATGGCCTCCAGCGCCTTGGCGGCGGGGGTCTTCATCAGCTGGGGCGCGAAGCCCGGCGCGCTGCTGACGATCGGCACCTGAAGCCCACGGGAGGCGGCCACACCGGCCAGCGAGGCCGTCTGCGCGGGACCGGCGCTGACCAGGACGGCCTTCACGCCCGCCGCGCGCAGTGCCGACACCTGCGCCGTGAGGTCCGTGTCCGTGGCCTTGATCTTCTGTCCGGTCACCGTGAGACCGGCGCGCTCGGCCGCCCAGGTGGAGCCCTCCAGCGCGTTGGCGCCGTAGTCGCCCTCGAAGTACACGTGGCCGATCTTGTCGCCCTTCTTCAGGCCCTTGGTGCGGGTCAGGAAGTCCACGGCGGCGATCATGTCGACGTCGTACGTGGTGCCGAGGACCTGGACCGAGTCCTTGCCGAGCAGGGAGGCCGCCCAGGCCTGCGGGAAGGTCAGCATGTGGTCCCGCTCGATGTCGTCGATCAGGGCCGCGACCACCGGCGATCCGATCACCTGGGGCAGCGCCACGACGTCCGCGGAGATGTCGGCGTACGCGGTGACCGCCTTCTGCACGTCGTAGCCGTGGTCCTCGACCACGATCTCGACCTTGCGGCCGCAGATCCCGCCGTCGGCGTTGGTCTCGTCGGCCCACATCTGCTGCGCCTGCACGATGCTCTTGCCGAGGGTGGCGTAGGGGCCGGTCAGGTCGGTCAGGGCGCCCAGTCTGACGGTCTTGTCGGTGACTCCCGGCCCGGACTTGACGCCGTCGGCGCCGTTGCCGGCGTCGTCGCCGTCCGCCTTGGAGCTGCACCCCGTCGTGGCGAGCAGCAGCGCCGACAGGGCCGAGGCGAGGAGGATCCTGGTGGGGTGGGTGACGTTCACGGGGTGTGCTCCTTGGCTCGTACGGCGGTTGCGGGTGGGGCGAGGGCGGGACGGCGGCGCAGGCGGACGCGCAGGCGTGCGGCCAGGCCGCGCAGGCCGTCGGGGGCGTACAGCAGGACCAGCACGATCGCCGCGCCGTAGAGGTAGCGGGCGGCCTCGGTCGGGCCCACCGCTCCCCCGTCGGAGCCGGGCGCGGCGACCAGCGGGAGGTGGTCGGCGTAACGGGTCATCAGCAGCGGCAGGGCGGTGACGAAGACGGCGCCCGCGGTGGCTCCGGCGACCGAGCCCAGGCCGCCGATGACGATCATGGCGAGGTAGTCGACCGAGAGGGCGAGCCCGAAGTAGTCGGGCACGATACGGCGGAAGCCGAGGGCGAGGAGCGCCCCGGCCAGGCCCGCGTACATCGAGGAGACGACGAACGCCGCCGAGCGGTGACGGGCGACGTCGACGCCCATCACCGCGGCCGCCGTCTCGCTGTCGCGCAGGGCGACCAGCGCGCGCCCCGGGCGGCCCCTGAGCATGCCGCGGGCGGTGAACCAGGTGAGGGCGAACAGCGCGAGGCCCAGGTACCAGAGCCGTTCCTCGGCGCCGAACGGCACCCCCATCAGCACGACGTCGGGGTCGCCGTCCGCGAAGGTGAACCCACCGAGGCTGAGCGGCGGCACGGACCGGCCGTTGAAGCCTCCGGTCACGGAGTCCGCGGTGAGCAGGACGTGGTGACCGAGGAAGACGAGGGCGAGGGTGGCGACGCCGAGGTAGATGCCGCGCACCCGGCCGGCGACGGGGCTGAACAGGCCGCCGGCGGCGCCCGCCAGCAGTACCGCGAGCACCAGGGCGAGCGCGGTGGGCAGACCGGGTCCCGGCTCGCCGGCGAGCCAGGCGTAGCCGTACGCGCCGACCGCCAGGAAGAACGCGTGCCCGAGCGACAGCTGGCCCGCGGTGCCGGCGAGGAGGTTGAGCCCGACGGCGCCGATCGCCGCGGCCATGGCGAACAGGCCGATGCGCAGCCAGAACGCGTCCAGGTAGAAGGGCAGCGCGCACAGCACGAGCACGGGCAGCGCGAGCCGGCCCCACTTCACGAGGTCAGACACGGACCGCTCCCTTCGCGCCGAACAGGCCCGTGGGGCGCACCAGCAGCACCAGGACCATCACGGCGTACGGGGCGACGTCCGCGAACCCCTCGCCCAGCACGTGCAGATCGGACTGGTATCCGGCGACGAGAGCCTCGGTCAGGCCGATGAGCAGGCTGCCCGCCAGGGCGCCCGGTGGTGAGGCCATGCCGCCGAGGACCGCGGCCGGGAACGCCTTGAGGGCGATCTGGCCGGTGGTGCGCTCCAGGCCGGGCGCCGGGAACGCGGCGAGGAACAGCGCCGCCAGCGCGGCCAGGCCGCCGGCCAGACACCAGGCGATCATGCGCACCCGGGTGAGCCGTACGCCCATCAGTGAGGCCGCTTCGACGTCCTCGGCCGCCGCGCGCAGCGACAGTCCCCAGGAGGTGTACCTGAAGAGCGCGAAGACCGCCCCTATGACGACCGCGGAGACGACGATCGCGGCGAGCCGGCTGTCGGCGACGGTCACCGGGCCGAAGGCGCGCACCGAGTCGCCCCAGGGGTCGCCGAGGGTGAGCAGGTCGCCGCCGATGCGCCGCGCGAGGTCGGTGAGCAGGACGATGTCGACGCCGATGGTGGCGATGGTCGCCACGTGCGCGGCCCGTGGGTCCTGGCCGATGCGCTGGAGCAGCAGCCGGTCCACGGCTCCGGCGACGGCCGCCGTCGCGAGGACCGCGAGCGCGAGGGCCCCGGCGAAGCCGAGGTCGTCGTGGAGCACGGCGGTGAGGTAGCCGCCGAGCAGCAGCAGCGAGCCGTGGGCGAAGTTGAGCACGCCCGAGGCCTTGAAGATGATGACGAAGCCCAGGGCGACCAGGGCGTAGACCGAGCCGAGGGCGAGTCCGCCGAGGACGTGGTCGAGCAGTCCGGTCATGCGGCGCCCTCCTCGGGGTTCCCGGTGCCGAGGTAGGCGCGCAGCACCTCGGGGTCGCGCTGGACCTCCTCGGGGCTGCCGTGCGCGATGCGGCGGCCGAAGTCGAGGACGGTGACCTCGTCGGCGAGCCGCATGACCAGGCCCATGTCGTGCTCCACGAGCAGTACGGAGAGCCCGAGATGGGAGCGGACGTCGCGGACGACCTCGGCGGTGCGGACCCGTTCGGCGGCGTTCATGCCGGCCACCGGCTCGTCGAGCAGGAGCACCCGTGGTTCCAGGCAGAGGGCGCGGGCGAACTCGACGCGTTTGCGGTCGCCGTAGGACAGGGCCGCGACGGGGGTGTCGAAGTGCGCGGCCAGTCCGACGAGTTCGGCGATCTCCCGCGCCCGGGCGCGGTGTTCGCGCTGTTCACGTACGGCGGTGGGCAGGCGCAGCGCGCTGGCGGCGAAGCCGGCCCGGGACAGTGCGTGCCGGCCGAGCAGCAGGTTGTCGGCGACCGTGCCCTCGGTGGTGACGATGTTCTGGAAGGTGCGGGCGACGCCGAGCGCGGCGATGCGGTGCGGGGCGAGCCGGGTGAGTTCCGTGCCGCCGAGCCGGACGGTGCCGGTGGCGGGACGGCACAGGCCCGACAGGACGTTGAAGCAGGTGGACTTGCCCGCCCCGTTGGGGCCGATGAGGGCGTGCACCGTGCCCGGGGCGACGGTGAGGGAGAGGCCGTCGAGGGCGGTGAGCCCGGCGAACCGGACGGTGACGTCCTCGACTTCGAGGGCGGGCGGTGGGTCGGTACGGGCGCTCACGCGGCCCCCTGCTCGTCGGCGGACTCGCCGAGGTAGAGGCGGCGCACGGCGTCCGTCCGCGCGAGTTCCGCGGCCGGGCCGGACAGGCGTACCTCGCCGACCTCCAGGACGTGGGCGTGGTCGGCGAGCGACAGCGCCATGCCGGCGTTCTGCTCGACCAGCAGGACGGCGGTGCCCTGGGCGTTGATCTCGCGGATCACCTCGGCGATCCGCTCGACCATGCGCGGGGCGAGGCCGAGGGACGGCTCGTCGAGCAGGAGCAGGCGCGGGGCGGCCATCAGGGCTCGGCCGATGGCCAGCATCTGCTGTTCCCCTCCGGACAGCAGACCGGCGGCCTGGCCGGTGCGTTCGGCGAGCAGGGGGAAGAGCGCGAACACGCGGTCGCGGGCCTCCCGGACCAGCGCCGGGCTGCGCCGGCCGAGGCCGAGGCCGCCCGCGCGCAGGTTCTCGTCGACGGTGAGCCCGGCGAACACCCGCCTTCCCTCGGGTACTTGGACGACGCCGGCGCGGACCGCCGCGACCGGGTCCTGGCCGTCGAGCGCGGAGTCGCCGTAGCGGATACGGCCCGCGGTGACCGCGCCGCGGTGCAGGCGCAGGGTTCCCGACACCGCGCGCAGCAGCGTCGACTTGCCCGCGCCGTTGGCGCCGAGCAGGGCGACGACCGCGCCGGGCGGGACCGTCAGGGAGACCTGGCGGAGGGCGGACAGGGCGCGGCCGTACTGGACGTCGAGTTCCTCGACGCGCAGGGCGGCGCGCTCGTCCGGTGGTGCTTCGGGCATCACGACTCCTCGGATCCGTGCCGTCCGGCACGGGCTTCGGGGGGAAGGGGTGCTCACGACAGCACGCGCGGCGAACCCCGGTACAGGCCTTCACGCGCGGTCGTGGCGCGGTCCCAAGCCCGGGGTGACGGCATTGTGCGGATGCCCAGGGGCGGCGCCCACCGCCAGGGGGCGGCGCCCCCGGTGGCAGGGGGCGCGCTCGGGCTCACGGGGGCGGGCTCGGGCCCACGAGGGGCGGGCTCGGGCCCACGAGGGGCGGGCTCGGGCCCAAGGGGCGTGCTCGGGCCCAAGGGGCGTGCTCGGGCCCAAGGGGCGTGCTCGGGCCCAAGAAGGGCGGGCTCGGGCCCAAAGGGACGGTGGTCGAGGCGAAGGGGGAAGGTGGTCGGTCCGGTCCCAGGGGTCGTTCAGGGGTGCAGGAGGCGGTGGGCGGTCAGGGCCAGGCTGATCTCGACCAGGTCGGAGGGGCGGGACAGGGAGCGGCCCGTCAGTTGCTCGAAGCGGCGGATGCGGTTCAGGACGGTGTTGCGGTGGCAGTACAGCCGGCGCCCGGCCCGCTGGGCCGATCCGTCGCAGTCCAGCCAGGCGGTCAGGGTGTCCAGCAACACCTCGCGGTCGGCCGGCTCCAGGCGCGACAGCGGGCCGAGGACCTGGTCGGCGAGGGCGGCGCCGAGTTCGGGGCCGGAGATGACGAGGGCCGCCGGCAGGTGCGCGGCCAGCCGGACCGTGCCGCCCTCCTCGGGACAGATCCGCAGCGCGGTGTCGGCCTGGCGGCGGGCGCTGCCGACCGCGGCCAGTCCCTCGACGGCGCCGCCGACGCCGATGCGCACACCGGCGTACTGCGGGGCGGGTTCCGGAAATTCCCCTTCCGCCAGCGCGACTATGCCGTAGTCCACCTCGACGCCCGTGTGCCAGTGCACCCGCACACCCCCGGAGGCCACCGCGGACCGGGCACCGGCGCATTCCTCGGCGGTCCCGCCGGTGACGGCGACGACGACGTACCGGCCCTGCTCGGGGAGTTCCAGCGCGCTCGCGGCCTCGGGCAGGTCGGCGATGCGGGCGGCGCCGTCGAGCAGCGCCGCGGTCAGCAGCCGCACCCGGTTCTCGCGCCGCCAGGACAGTTGCCGTTCGGTCTGCCGGTAGGCGTCGGCCACGAGGGTGCAGTGCTCGTCGACGAAGTTCCACATGTCGGACGCCACGTGCACGAGCAGCCGTACGTCCTCGGGCGCCGTGCGCGAGGTCTCCTCGACCAGGCTCTGCCAGACCAGGGAGCCGCCGAGGCGGAACGCGTGCAGCAACGCGTCGAGCGGCAGCCCCTGTTCGGCGCGCGTGGCACCGATCCGCCAGGTGCAGCGGCGGGCCGCGTCGCGGGTGCCGCGCGGATCGAGCAGCGAGGTCACGCTGTGCCGCAGCGAGCGCTGGGCCTCCTGCCAGGTCGTGCCGGGGTCGTTCTCCATCGCGGTCCGGTAGGCCGGTTCCTGGTCCTGCAGGAGGGCGACGAGCCGGTCGGTCAGCTCGGGCAGGTCGGCCAGCAGGACGCGGGCCGCGCGGTGCAGGACACGCAGGGCGTCGGCGTCGATCAGCGACCGGCCGGGCCGCGTCCGCGGCTGCGGCACGGCTCCCGGTGCGGTGCGGAACGCCGTTCGTGGCCGAAGGGCTTGCTGCATCGCGATTCCCCCCAGGGTGTGGGCCGACGGCGCACACGCCCGGAACCGCCCGCCGGTTCCCCTTCGGCCGGGCGGTCCGCGCGCCGGTCCGGCGGCTGACTCGTGCTGCCCCGAAGAATGACATACCGCCCGGTCGGTCCCTAGAGGCGTGCACCGGACTTCTCGGCCTGTTCGACGATGCGGGCCAACTCCACCCGGGAGCGCACGCCGAGCGCGGCGTAGACATTGCGCAGGTGGTAGTCGACGGTGCGGGTGCTCACCGACAGACTGCGGGCCACCTCCCGGTTGGTGGCGCCGTCGGCCACGCGCCGCGCGATCCGCCACTGCTGCGGCGTCAGCCGGGCCAGCGCCCCGTCCCCCTGACCGGGTCCCCGCCCGCCGGGCGCGGCCCCGTTCGCCCGCAGCTCGCCGCGCGCCTGCCGCGCCCAGACCCCGGCGCCGCACCGCTCGAAGCCCATGAGCGCGGCCCCGAGCCGGTCGCGCGCCTCGCGCAGCCGGCGTCTGCGGCGCAGCCATTTCCCGTACGCCAGCTCGGTCCTGGCCCGTTCGAAGTCGCCGGCCGTGGCGTCGTGCAGCTCCAGCGCGCGCAGGTAGAGCGCGTCGGCGCGCTCCGGTCCGGCCAGCAGGGCCCGGCAGCGCAGCAGTTGGGCCGGGGCGTGCGGGTCGGCGTCGAGACCGGCCCAGACCTCCAGGTCCGTCACGAGCGGCCGCGCGTCCTGCGGGCGTCCGGCGAGCACGGTGGCCTCCACGTAGCAGGGCACCGCGAGCATCCATACCGCGAAGTGACCGCGCCGGGGACCGGGGCGCACCAGCGGCCCGAGCCGGTCGGCGGCGTCCAGCGGGCGTCCGCGCCCCAGGTCGGCACGGGCCGCGGCCCAGTGCGCGAGGGTGGCGGCCTGGGCCAGGCCGTGCCGGCGGGCGGTCGCGAGCGCGGCCGACACATGCCCGGCCACCACGTCCGGCTCCCCCTCGATCGACGCGGCCAGGGCGAGTACGGCGTGGTGGTGGGCGGCCGTGTTGCGCTGCCCGGCCCGCTCGGCCGCGCGCAGGCCCTCCTCCGCGTGCGTCTTGGCCTGGGCGTGCCATCCGGCGCGGAGCTCGGCGTAGGCGAGGTACTCCAGGGCGCGGGGTTCGAGCGCGCCGGATCCGCCGTTCCGCGCCGCCGCGAGGGCCCGGGTGCCGGCCCGTACGGCGGACGCCGGATCACCCAGCAGCAGGGCGGCGGCCACGGACCTGAGCAGGGTGTCGGGCCGATCGTCGGTGAGGGCGTGGCGGACCACCCGGCGCAGGTGCGGCTCCGCCGCGTCGAAGCGGCCTTCGAGTACGGCACGCATACCGAGGCGGTAGTCCCGCGACAGGCCGTGCGGGTCCCGCCGGGTGTCCGTGGTGTCGGTGTCCGTGGTGTCGGTGTCCGTGGTCACGGCGTCGGCGTCGGTGTCGGTGTCCTCGGTGTGCGTGGTCTCGTGGCCCAGCGCTTCGTGACACTCCGTCAAGCGGCCTGCCGACCATGCCGCGTCGACGGCCGCGAGTGCGGCGGCGGCCGACCGGGCGGGCGCGCTCGGGGCCAGCAGCCGGGCGGCGGAGAGCAGGGAGGCGTGGGCGTCGGCGACCGGTCCGTCGTACCGCTCCGCGATCCCCCGGACGAACTCGGCACGCCCGCGTAAGTACGGCGGGACCGTCTCGCCCGGTGGCCCGGGGAGCAGCCGCAGCGCGTGCCGCAAGTCCCCGGCGAGCAGGGCCTGTTCGGCCGCGTCCGTACGGCGGTCCGCCCTGAGGGTGCCCCGACCGGTCAGCTCGGCGGCGCGGGCGTGGGCGACGGCCCGCAGCCGGGGCGGAGCCGGGGAGGCCGCGGCGGCGGCCGACAGTTCCCCGGCGAGGAGGGGTTCGGGTTCGCCTGCGGCCCAGGCCCGGTGCAGCAGCGCGAGCAGGCGGTGCCCGGCGGCCTCGTGGGCGCCGGCGAGGGCGCGGTGCGCGGCGCGGCGGCGGCCGGGAGCGGCGGCGGCGTGCACGGCCCGGCGGACCAGGCCGGAGTGGAAGCGCAACCGTCCGTCGGTCAGCGCCAGGGCCCCGGGGAACGGATCACGGCCGAGGGCGCGGCCGTTCAGGGCGCGGCGGACCAGGCCGGCGTCGACGTCCTCGGCGTCCGGTGCGCGCAGCGCGGCGGCGACCGTCAGCAGCAGGTCGTCGACGTCCGGCCACGCCGTCCCACCCGGGCACTCCCCCGCCACGCCGGTCAGCGCGGCGACGTCGGCCAGCGGCCGGGCGGGCACGCGTTCGCCGGAGAGTTCGGCGGGCGAGAGACGGCGCAGCAGCGTCAGCAGCAGGGCGGGGTTGCCGCCCGCCTCCTCCAGGAGGTCGGCCCGGAGCGCGGGCGGGACCGTCCCGCCCGCGGCCTCGTCGAGGAGGGCGTCGGCCTCCGCCGTGCCGAGCGGGTGCAGACCGAGGACGGGCAGGCCGGAGAACTCGCGCGCGAGTGGGCCGCGGGCGGTCAGCAACAGGCCGACGCGGCCCGCCCTGTCCAGGCGGTGGGCCGCGTGCCCCAGCGCGGCGCGCGAGGCGGGGTCCCAGAGGTGCACGTCGTCGACGCAGACGAGGAGGGGCGCGTCGTCGGCCGCCACGCGCAGGGCCTCCAGCAGGTCGTCGGCCGCCGTTGCGACAGCCGCGTCCGCCGTGACCCCCTCGTCCGAGGTGCCCGCGCCGCGCAGCAGGGCGCGCAGGTCGTCGTACGGGTGGCCGGGTGCGGTCGGCCCGGTGCCCAGGTGGAGAGTGGTGCCGAGGTGGAGAGTGGTGCCGGCTCCGAAGGCGCGGGCCGCGTGGTGCAGGAGCGTGGTGCGGCCGAGGCCGGGCTCCCCGGTCACGGCGAGTGCGGCGCCGCCCGAGCCGAGCCGGCCCAGCAACTCCTGCACCGCGCGCGGTGGGAGGCGGCGGCCGTACAGCTGTGGGGGTGCCGTCGCGGTCGTCTGTCCGGTCATTCCCGTGACGCTACGGGCGAGTAGCGAGGCCCGGAAGCCGGACGTCCGGGCGCGGCCGGCGGCGTGCGCGGCCCATGACCTGCCTGTTCGCCCGGTGGAGCGGGGCCACGGCGTGTGCCCGCGCCCAGGACGGCATCCGTCCGCCTGGGCGCGGGCACAGCGTGCCGGGCCGGTGGGTCAGGAGGTGTGCGGGCAGTTGCCCCGGTACTCCTCGATGGTCAGGCTCGGCCGGGGCAGCGGGCACAGGAACTGCTCGTAGCGGGTGTCGTTGTCGATGAACCGCTTCAGCCAGGACACGCTGTACTTCGCGATCGTGGTGTTCGACGTGTTCGGCGTGAAGTGGGTGGCGCTGTTCAGCTCCAGGTAGGCGCGGTCCAGTGAGCTGCGCAGGCTGCTGTAGAAGGGCTCGGCGTGGGAGGAGACGGGGGCGATCGAGTCGCCGTCCGCGCCCACGATCAGCGTGGGTGTGGTGAGTTCGGGCCAGCTCTTGTCGAGGTTCCAGGGCGTCAGCGGGATGGCCGCCTGGAGGGCGGGACGGGACTTGGCGGCCTCCAGGCTGCCGCCGCCGCCCATGGAGTGGCCCATCACGCCGAGCCGGGTGCTGTCGACGCGGCTGCGGACCGAGCTGCGCTGGGTGAGGTAGTCCAGTGCGGCGAGCAACTGGCGGCCCCGGGAGTCCGGCTGGTCGAGCGTGGTGAGGGTGTCGATGGTGAACACCACGAAGCCCTGGGAGGCCAGGCGGGGGCCGAGCCACGAGATGGAGGACTGGGTGCCGGTGTAGCCCGGCGAGACGGCGACGGCGCCGAAGGTGCCGTCCGCGGTGGTGGTCGGGTAGTAGATCGTGCCGCCGCCGAAGCCGGTGACGGCGAGGGAGGAGACGGTGGTGTCGGAGACGGCGTAGGGGCCGCGGGACGCCTCGATACTGGCGGTGGTCGGGGCCGGGCCACGCTCGTAGGGGTTGTCCGCCGCGTGGGCGCCGGGGCTCGTGAGGGTGCTGAGCCCGAGGACCGCGGCGATCGCGGCGGCGGCTCCGGCGAACCGGCGCGCACGGCGGCCGGCGCCCGTCCCTGACGGGGCGGGGACGGTGGTGGTGAGGGTGGCGGGGGTGGTGCGCGGGTGCTGCTGCACGACGAGTCGTCCTCTCGATCGTGGCGAGCCGCCCGCCGGGGGGCACGGGGAGCGTCGTGCGCTGCTCCCGGGGCCACCCGGCGGGGCGCCGCCGACTGACTGGCCGTGCCACTGTCGAGGGGGAGCGAGCCCGCGGGGACCGGCGAAGTCACCAGTCTTGGCGGGCTGCGCGGGGATCGTGGTCGGGGTGGCGTTCGTGGTGCGCGGTGGCGTCACTCGGGGCGAGGGGGACGGCGCAGGGACCACGAGCCACGGACGGCGCACGGGGCGCGAACCACGCACGGCGCACGGGGCGCGGGGCGCGAACCACGGACAGCTCACGGGCCACGAACCACGCACGGCGCACGGGGCGCGAACCACGGACGGCGGACGGGCCACGGAACGGCGCGCGGCGCACGGGCCACGGGACGGCGCACGGGCCACGGGACGGCGCACGGCGCACGGGCCGCGCACGGCGCACGGCGCACGGGTCGCGAATCACTGACGGCGCAAGGGCCGCGGGAGGGCGCACGGGCCGCGGGAGGGCGCCGCGCGGGCCCCCGCCGGCAGCGCCGGCGTCAGGGCAACCTCACAACGGCTCGCACGCCACCCACCGTTGCGCCACCACCCCGGCACCGGCGGAACCCCCCTCACCGACCCCCGCGCCGGCGCATCCCCGCACACCCTCCGGTGCCCCGCCGAGCCCTCCCGCGATCCCCCACGCCCCCGCGCCCGCCGCCCGCGTCAGCGCGCGGTATCCGATTCCGCCGTTCGTGTGACACTCTCAGCCAGGCCGGCAGTATTCGTGCCGGTCCTCGCGAGGTTCTGGACCGTGGGAGAGGCAACGCATGCGTATCGGACTGCTCGGCACCGGCCCCTGGGCGCAAATGGTGCACGCCCCCGTCCTGAGCGAACACGACGAGCTGGACTTCGTCGGCGTGTGGGGGCGCCGCCCGGCCGCCGCCAAGGAACTCGCGGAACGTCATGGCACGCGCGCCTACGACGACGTGGACACCCTGCTCGGCGACGTGGACGCGGTGGCCGTCGCGCTGCCCCCGGCGGTGCAGGCGGACCTCGCCGTGCGGGCCGCGCGGGCGGAGCGCCACCTGCTGCTCGACAAGCCGCTCGCCCCGACGGTCGCCGAGGGGCGGGCCGTGGCCGAGGCCGCGCGCCGGTCGGGTGTCGCCTCGGTGGTCTTCTTCACGACCCGCTTCCAGACCGGGCCCGAGGCCTGGATCGCCGAGCAGGCCGCGAGCGACGGCTGGTTCGTGGGCCGTGCCCAGTGGCTGGGCGCGGTGTTCAGCAGCGACGACAGCCCGTTCGCCGCGTCACCGTGGCGGCGCGAGAAGGGCGCCCTGTGGGACGTGGGCCCGCACGCCCTGTCGGTGCTGCTGCCGGTCCTCGGCGACGTGACCGGTGTGCCGGCCGCCGCGCACGGCCCGCAGGACACCGTGCACGCCGTCCTCGACCACGTCACGGGGGCGACCAGCACCCTGACGCTCAGCCTGACGGCACCGCCCGCGGCGGCGGGCACCGCCGTCGAACTGCGGGGCGCGAGCGGGGTGACCTCGCTCCCGGAGAGCTCCGAGGGCGCGCTGCCCGCGTTCTCCCGGGCGGCCGACGCGCTGCTCACCGCGGCCCGCACCGGCCGCCCGCACGCGTGCGACGCGGCGTTCGGGCTGCGCGTCACCGAGATCCTGGCGTCGGTGCAGGACGTGCTCGACCGCAGCGGCGACTGAACGGGACGGCGACCGAACGGGGCGGCACACGACGGAGCGGGGGGGCCCGGACCGCCCGGCCGTGCGGGCCCCCCCCCCGCCCGGGCGCCGCGGGCCCGGGCCCCCGCCAGTCGCGGGCCCGCCCCCACCCCGGCGAACCCCCCCCCCCCCGG
>NZ_JBIVHU010000001.1:0-902332 GCF_044749345.1 Streptomyces sp. NPDC089424 | reverse complement strand
CCGCTCCGCGGGGCGCGGGCCCGGGAGGGCCCCCCGCCCGGGGCCGCTCCCCGGGCCGGCCCCCCCCGGGGGGCCCCCCCCCGGGGGGGGGGGCCCCGCCCCGCCCGGCCGGGCCCCCCCCCCCCGCTCGCCGGGGCTCCTCGGGCCGTGGCCCGCTCCTGTCGCGGTCAGGCCGCTACGCGTGCGAACGCCGCCCGCCGGTGACGGCCCGGTAGAGCACGAGCAGGATGAGCGAGCCGACGATCGCGGCGATCCAGGTCGACAGGTCGAAGAACCCGTCGATCGAGTCGACACCGAAGATGACCTTCCCCAGCCAGCCGCCGAGCAGGCCGCCGGCGACACCGATCAGCATCGTGATGATGATCCCGCCCGGGTCCTTGCCCGGCAGCAGCAGCTTGGCGATTGCGCCGGCCAGAAGCCCGATCAGGATCCAGGCGATGATGCCCACGTGTCCTCCACCCATCCGTAGGAATTGTGTTCCCCTTCCGAATGCGCGGAGATGCCGTTGTCAAACCAGAATCCGGACGACTCCCGCGCGGGTTTCAGCCGTCGATCCAGCGGAACCAGGCCCGGTCCCCCTCGATGTGCAGCAGGAAGTCGGCCACCGGCCCGTCGGGTGAGGACAGCGAGACCCGTCGCCGGATCTCGTCGTACACCGTCTCCCACTCCTGCCAGTGCCTCTCGCCGTCCCGCTGCGCCAGGGCGAGTTCGCGCGCGAACAGGTCCCGCACGGCGGTGAAGGCCGGCCCCGCGACGAACCGCCCCGCGAGCCAGGGGAAGTCGGAGTCGTCGACGGCGATCTCCCCGACCCGCCCCTCGGCGCTGCTCACGTACCAGCTCTCGCCCTCGAACCCCACGCCGCCTCCGCCGTCCGTCCGGTTCCGCTCCCCCGCGTCGCCCAGCATGGCAGCGGCCGCCGACACCCCGGCCCGACGTGCGGCGCCCGGCCCCGCGTAGCAGCGTGGTGGTGTGGACACGGCGCGCGTGATGTCACCGCTGCGGCGCCCGGACCGGCGGACATGGCTGCGGGGCGCGCCGCCGCCGCGCTGGGTGCGGGTGCTGCCGGTCGCGTTGATCGTCGGTGTGACCACGGCGACGGCCCTCAGCCACGATCCGCTCGACATCGGGTTCCTGCTCGGCGCGATCCCGCCGCTGGCCGTCCTGTCGTACGGGCCGCTCGGGACGGCGCTGCTGGGCGGGAGCGCGATCGTGCTGCTGAACATCCCGGCGCTCCAGCTGGACCGGCCCGGGGACACCGACCTGTGGACGATCGGATTCGTCGCCCTGCTGAGCGTGTTCGTCTCCTTCGTGCGCAGCCACCGGGACGCCCAGCTCGATCTGGAGCGCACCATCGCCGAGGCCGCCCAGCGCGCGCTGCTGCCGCCGCTGCCCGAGGTGGTCGGGCCGGTGCGGTGCGCGGGCCTGTACCGGGCCGCGCAGCGCGGGACGCTGGTGGGCGGGGACTTCTACGACGTGCGGGACGGGCCGTACGGCGTGCGGGCCGTGCTCGGCGACGTCCAGGGCCACGGTCTGGCGGCGATCGGCACGGTGGCGACGCTGCTGGGCGCCTTCCGGGAGGCCGCGCTCGACCAGCCCGACCTGGAGTCGGTGGCCCGCCGGCTGGACCGCCGGCTGACGCTGGACGTGGCGGAGAAGCGGCACGCCGACCTGTTCGCGACCGCCATGCTGCTGGAGTTCGCCCGCGACGCCGGCTCCGTGCGGGTGGTCGCCTGTGGGCATCCGCCGCCGGTGCTGCTGCGCGCGGGCACGGCACGGGACGTCGCGGTCGAGGCGTGCACACCGCTGGGCCTCGGCCTCGGCGGCGCCCTCGCGCAGCGCGGGGGGACGGTCCCGTTGGAGCCCGGCGACCGGCTGGTCCTCGCCTCGGACGGGCTCTTCGAGGCCCGCGACCCGGACGGCGTGTTCTACCCGCTGACCGAGCGGCTGGCGCTGCTGTACGAGGACGGCCGCCCCGGACTGCCCGACCGGGTGTGGGACGACCTGCTGCGGCACACCCGGAGCATCCACGACGACGTCACCATCCTCGTCCTCGCCCCCCGCGCGGCCCGGCCGCGCTGACCCCGCCGCCGCCGGACGCCGGGGCGGCGCCCCCTTCCGGATGCAGGGTGTGCTCCGGCGATGAATGGTGTAAGTGGACCCGATGACCTCACCGGGTCCGCGGAAGAGCCCCGGACCGGAGGAGCAGAGATCATGTCGACGCCACAGCCCGACGCGTCCCGGACGTCCGCGGACAGCGTCACCCCGGACGCCCTCCTCCACCCCCGTACCGGCACCGACGTGTCGCCGGAGGACGTGGTGCTTGCCTCGGGCAAGGACCTCACCCCGAAGAACCTGGAGTGGGCACGGCGCAAGCTGGCCCAGGAGGGCGACGCGGCGCTCGACAAGCTCCTGCCCTAGCAACGGCCCATTCCGCTGCGGCCCCGCCCTTACGGAGGGGCCCCGAGGGCTGCCACACTTCCGAGGGTGCCCGACTTCGACATGCTCGTCCTCGGATCCGGACCCGGCGGCCAGAAGGCCGCCATCGCCGCGGCCAAGCTGGGCCGCCGGGTCGCCGTCGTCGACCGCCCCGACATGGTCGGCGGGGTCTCCATCCACACCGGCACCATTCCCTCCAAGACACTGCGTGAGGCGGTGCTCTACCTCACCGGCCTGACCCAGCGCGACCTGTACGGGCAGAGCTACCGCCTGAAGGAGGACATCACCGTCGCCGACCTGATCGCGCGCACCCAGCACGTGGTCGGCCGGGAGGTCGACGTCATCCGCAACCAGCTGTCCCGCAACCACGTCGCCCTGTTCGCCGGCACCGGCCGTTTCACCGACCCGCACACCGTGGCCCTGCGGGAGGTCACCGGTCAGGAGCGGCAGCTGACCGCCGAGCACATCGTGATCGCCACCGGCACCCGGCCCGCCCGGCCGGACAGCGTGGAGTTCGACGGCCGCACGATCATGGACTCGGACAACGTCCTCGCCCTCGAACGCGTCCCGCAGTCCATGGTCATCGTCGGGGCGGGGGTGATCGGCATGGAGTACGCGAGCATGTTCGCCGCCCTCGGCAGCAAGGTGACCGTGGTCGAGAGGCGGGCGGCCATGCTCGACATGTGCGACGTCGAGGTCGTCGAGTCCCTCAAGTACCACCTGCGGGACCTGGCGGTGACCTTCCGGTTCGGTGAGACCGTCGCCGCGGTGGAGCGGCATCCCCGGGGCGCCCTGACGGTGCTGGAGAGCGGCAAGAAGATACCCGCGGACGCGGTGATGTACTCGGCGGGCCGACAAGGCCTCACGGACGGCCTCGACCTGGACAAGGCGGGGCTCACCGCCGACGCGCGGGGCCGGATCAAGGTCGACGAGCACTACCGCACCGAGGTGGCGCACATCTACGCCGTGGGCGACGTCATCGGCTACCCGGCGCTCGCGGCCACCTCGATGGAACAGGGCCGGGCGGCCGCGTACCGCGCCTTCGGGGAGCCGGTGGGCCGGATGCACAACCTCCAGCCGATCGGCATCTACACCATCCCGGAGATCAGCTTCGTGGGACGTACCGAGGACCAGCTCACCGAGGACCGGGTGCCGTTCGAGGTCGGCGTCTCCCGCTACCGCGAGCTGGCCCGGGGGCAGATCATCGGGGACTCGCACGGCGTGCTGAAGTTGCTGGTCTCCCCGGAGGACCGCACGCTGCTCGGCGTGCACTGCTTCGGCACGGGCGCGACCGAGCTGATCCACATCGGGCAGTCCGTGATGGGGTGCGGCGGCACCGTGGACTACCTGGTGGACGCGGTGTTCAACTACCCGACGCTGGCGGAGTCCTACAAGGTGGCCGCCCTCGACGCCACGAACAAGCTCCGGCAGATCGACCGGATCGCCGACTGAAGCGGCGCGGTCGCCGCGCGGTCAGATCCGGTCCTCGTCCACCGCCTCCTTCGTCGCTCGGTGCCCACCTCCGGGTCGACCGGCTCGCCCGCGCCGTCGGCCAGGTCGCCGATACCGTCACCGGCGGGCTCGTCGACGTCCGGCCGCTCCTGGGCGAGGCGCTGGTCGAGGGTCCGCTCGCCGAGGGCGCCTCTCCCGTGTCCGGTCCGGAACCCGTCCCCGCACTGCCCATGGCTGCCTCCTACTCGTGCCGCGCCGACGCGTCGCTCCCGTCGGCGGTCCCCGTCCGCGTTTCCCGCAGCGCGCGCCCCGATCACGCTTCCCCGGGGCGGACTCCCACGGCCGCACACCGGTTCCGCTTCCCGCGTCGGAAGGTCCCTGACCGGCAGCGGAGTTGGCGCGGCGGGCGTCCGCGGATTTCCGCACAGGCCCGTCGTGCACGGCCGACGCGCGGGGCTATCATCACTCGCACACACGGTGTGACCGTCTGACAACGGGGCGACCTCACCGCTCACCCTCTCGTTCCTCGCCGCCCCGACCCGAGGTCATCCCTCTTCGGCCGAAGGCGGGTTCACCCCCCACACCACATCGTCGCCGGGACGTTCCGGCCTGGCGGCGTGCAAGGCGAAAGCAGCGCAGGCATGAGCAAGAGCACGGGCAGGGGGCTCCAGGCGGGCGCCCTCGGTACGTTCGACACCGTGGTGATGGCGGTCGCGGGCAGCGCCCCGGCGTACTCGCTGGCCGCCACCACGGCCGTCCTGTTCGGGGCGGTGGGGCTGGCCGGCCCGGCGGCTCTGCTGTACTGCGCCATCCCGATGCTGGGCATCGCGCTGGCCTTCAGCCGGCTCAGCCGCATCGACGTGAACGCGGGCGCCAGTTACTCCTGGGTGGGCCGCACGCTGCATCCGTTCCTCGGGTTCCTCAGCGGCTGGGCACTGGTGGTGTCGGCGACCATCTTCATGGTGGCCGGATCGCTGCCCGCGGGGGCGATGACGCTGGCCCTCTTCGACGAGGAGCTCGCGGACGACACGGCGCTGGCGTCCGCGGTCGGCGCGGGCTGGTTCCTCGTGATGCTGCTGGTGGTGCTGGGCGGCGCCCGGCTCACCGTGCGCGCGCAGCTGCTGATGTCGGGCGTGGAGCTCTTCGTCCTGGCCGTGTTCGCGGTGCTGGCCCTGCTGCACTCGGACAACGCCCGCGCGTTCGACTGGTCCTGGCTCGGTTTCAGCCACTTCGACGGCCTGTCGGGCTTCGCGTCGGGAGCGCTGGTCGCCGCGTTCTACTACTGGGGCTGGGACGTCGCCTGCAATCTCAGCGAGGAGACCCGCAACAGCCGCCGCACCACGGGACTTGCGGGCCTCATCGGCATCGGGATCGTCTTCCTGCTGTTCATGGTGTTCACCATCGCGGTCAACGTCGTGCTCTCCACCCGGCAGATCGAGGAGAACGGCGCCGACGTGCTCGCCGTGCTCGGCGACGAGATCTGGCCCGGGTGGGGCGGCAGGCTGATCGTCGTGGCGGTGATGCTGTCGACCATCGCCACCCTGGAGACGACGCTGATCCAGGTGACGCGGTCGCTGTTCGCGATGGGCCGGGACCGCACGATGCCGTCCGCGCTGGGCCGGGTGCACCGCCGGTGGAACACGCCGTGGGTGGCGATCGCCGTGGTCGGGGTGGTGGCGCTCGCGATGTTCGTCGCCGCGAACGCGCTGGGCTCGGTGGGCGACATCCTGTCCGAGGCCATCTCCGCGATCGGTCTGCAGATCGCGGTCTACTACGGTCTGGCCGGTCTCGCCGCGGTCGTCGCCTACCGCGGGACGCTGCTGCGTTCGCCGGCGCACTTCGTGCTCGGCGGGCTGTGGCCGCTGCTCGGCTCGCTCTTCATGTTCTGGGTCTTCGTCGAGTCCCTGGGCGAGTTGAGCGCGGCGGCGGTCGCGATCGGTGTCGGCGGCCTCGCCGTGGGACTGGTGCCGATGCTGTGGTACTGGCGCCGGGGCAGCGACTACTACCGCCCGGACCGGCTGGACGCGACCCGCGCGATCGCGCCGGACTACCCGCCGGGCGGCCGCCCGGCCGCGGCCGCCCGCAGCCACGAGGGTCTCTCCACCGACTTCTGAAAGAGACCCCGATGGCGCGCGACCGCTTCACCCCCGACTTCGACCCCGACGGCGGGGACGCGGACCTCACCGCGGCCCGTCACGACATCGTCATCGGCCGCTGGCAGGGCCTGCGTGAACTGCTGCGGTCCACCGGCTCCGACTGGCCCCTGCGGGGGCACCGGGTGCGACTGCTCGCGCAGGCCTGCGCGAGCAGTTCGGCGGTGGAGTCCTGGCTGGCCGCCGAACCGTACAGCGCGGACGCGCTGGTGCTGAGGGCCGCGACCGAGACGGCCCGGACCTTCGACATGGCCATCGCGGCGGGCCGGGGCGTGGCGATCGACCAGGAGCGCGTCGACGGCACGGTGCTGGCGTGCCTGCGCGCCACGGAGGCCGGACCGGCCGACCCGACGCCGTGGATCTCGCTGATCTCCGTGGCCCGGCTCCATCCGCAAGGGGTGCGACGACGCGAACTGGCCCGCTGGTGGGACGAGTTGCACCGCCGCGACCCGTACAGCATCGAGGGCCACCTCCAGGTCCTGCACTACTACTCCGCGCGCTGGCACGGCACCCACGGTCTGATGTACGACTTCGCCCGCGACGCCGCCGGAGTGGCTCCACCGGGCTGCGCGCTGCCGGTGCTGGTGCAGTACGCCCGTGTCGAGGAGTTCCGCTACGCCCTGGACGCCGCCCGCGGCCGCCACTCCTCGATGACTCTCGGGCAGCACTGGGACCACGACGGCGCCGTCAGCGACGTACGCCGTACCTGGCAGCGCTGGATCCGGGGACGCCCGGACGTCCCGGTCACCGCGGTCGAGCTGCGCGATCTCAACTACCTGGCGCACGCCGCCTGTCACGCGGGCACCCCGGACGTCGCCGCCGGCCTGCTCCGCCTGCTCGGCCGCCGGTACACGCGAACTCCCTGGTCGTACACCGGGGATCCGGTGAAGGAGATCACCAAGTGGCGGGCCCAGCTGCGGCTGTCGGGCTGACACACTGGGCCCGCGCTCCCGTCCCGCGCCCAGGAGGCATCCCCGTGACCGCCGCTCCCCCACGTCGTCTGGCCCTGCTCGGCGGGGGCTTCTCCACCGACGAGGACGGGCTGCTCGACGACTGGGTGCTCGGCCACGCCCGCGCGTCCGCGCCGAAGGTGTGCTTCGTCCCCACCGCGAGCGGCGACGCGTCCGCCTACGTCGAGCGCTTCCTGGACGCCTTCCGGACCCGGCGGTGCGAGCCGTCCGTACTCCCTTTGTTCCGGCGGGAGATGGACGACGCGCGGCTGCGGGAGTTCCTGCTCGCGCAGGACGTGGTGTACGTCGGCGGCGGCAACACCGTGAACCTGCTGGCCGTCTGGCGCGCGCACGGCGTCGACCGGCTGCTCACCGAGGCCTGCGACGGCGGCACCCTGCTGTGCGGGATCAGCGCCGGGGCCAACTGCTGGGCCGAGGGCTCGCACACCGACTCCTTCGGCCCGCCGACCGCCCTGCCGGACGGCCTGGGCCTGCTCCCCGGCTCCGTCTGCCCGCACTACGACAGCGAACCGGGCCGCCGCCCCTCGTACCGCGCGGCCGTCGCGAGCGGCGCGCTGGCCGCCGGGTGGGCTCTGGACGACGGTGTGGGGGCGCTGTTCGCGGACGGGGAGCGGACGGAGGCGGTGACCCGCACACCCGGCGCCCGGCTGTACCGGGTCGAACCGGACGGCCGGGGCGGGGCGGCGGAGCGGACCGTGACACCGCGGCCGCTCACCGGCTGAGCCGGCCCCGCCGCCGGGACCGGCTCAGCGGGCGTTCGGGACGCGGTGCGGGGGCTGCTTCGGTGCCGGGCGCGAGGGCGTCGGGGGACCGTGCGCACGGCGGGCGTGTCGGGGCCGACCTTCAGGGACTCGCCGTGGGCCGCGCCGGACAGCAGGGTGTACGTGGCCTTGTCGGGGGCGATCTCCACGCGCAGCCGGCGGTCCGGGAGCTGGACCGTGAACGCCAGCATGCTGAACCGTTCGGGCAGCCGGGGCGCGAAACGGAGCGTGTCGCCGTCCACGTACCGGCCGGTGAGGCGATGTGCAGTCCGTCGCGGGTGCTCTGCTCCAGGTCGGCCAGGTCCATCAGGGCCGCCTCGACGGTGTAGTCGCAGGCGAGCAGGAGGTGGCCGGCCTGGGCGGCGACGACGGCCTGGACGCAGGCGGAGAGCGAGGAGTCCCGCACCGTCAGCGGCTCGTAGTAGGCGAAGTTGCGGGCGATGTGCCCGTCGTCAAGCAGGTAGGCCTGCTTGACGACCTGCTTGCGGTACAGGTCGAAGTCGGATGGCACACTCTGCGGTGTGCCGGTGACCTTTCACGACCTCCTTGCCCGCGCCCGTGACCTCACGGCGGACGGCCGCCGGGCCGTCCTCGGCATCGCCGGCAGCCCCGGCGCGGGCAAGACCACGCTCGCCGAGCGCCTCGTGCGGGAGCTCAACGGCTTCGGTCAGCCGTGGGTCGCCCACGTCCCGATGGACGGCTTCCACCTCGCCGACGCCGAGCTCGACCGGCTCGGTCGCAGGGAACGCAAGGGCGCGCCGGACACCTTCGACGCGGCCGGATACGCCGCCCTGTTGCGGCGCCTGCGCGAGGACGAGGACGACGTGGTCTACGCGCCGGGCTTCGAGCGGGTGCTGGAGCAGCCGCTCGCGGGGGCGATCCCCGTCCCGCCGCGGGCCCGTCTGATCGTGACCGAGGGAAACTATCTGCTGCTCGACTCGGACGCCTGGGCACGCGTCCGGCCGCAGCTGGACGAGGTGTGGTTCTGCGAGGTGCCCGAGCCGGAGCGGATCCGCCGTCTCGTCGCCCGGCACGAGGAGTTCGGCAAGGGCCACGCCGAGGCGGTGGCGTGGGTCATGGGCACGGACCGGCGCAACGCCGAGCTGGTGGCGACGACACGGGACCGCGCCGACCTCGTGGTGAGCGCGGACCAGGAAGCGCCGGATACCGCCTAGGCGGGTTCCAGCGTCAGCTCCGGTGAGCCGTGGGCGTCGCCCGCCGCGTCGCCGATCAGGGCGGTGAACGCCTCGGTGCGGACCGTCAGACCGCGCGGGCCGGCGTCGAAGGCGGGCGCGTAGGGCTCGGCGGAACCCCCGTAGCGCACGGCGAAGACGTGCAGGTCCGCCGGCGCACCCGGGGCCGGGCCCGCCTCCAGGGCCGTCGAGGAGACCAGGTGCCGCCAGCTCTCGTCGGGGTCGCCGAAGACGCGCGGGTCCGGCGAGAGGGCGAACGCCGCCTGCTCCTGGGTGATCTCCGCCCGGGCGTCGAAGTGCTCGGGCCCCGGCGCCGACGGGTGCGTCAGCCGCAGGTGGCCCGCCGAGGTCACGCCCGCGGGCCGCGCGGTCCTGCGCACCCGCTCGCCGTCGTCCGCCGCGTACGGCATCCCGGCCAGCAGATGAGGTGTGCCGGCGAGCCGCTGCACGACGACCGTCACCCACAGCCGCGTGCCGTCGGTGACGTACAGGGACCGCACATGGCGCAGGACGCGCTCGCGGTCCACGACCGGCTGGGTGACGAGCTTGCCGGCCAGTCCGCCGCCGCGCAGGTCACGGACGCGGACCTCGCCGAACGGACGGCACAGCAGCAACCCGTCCGTCACCGGCCCGAAGCCGTGCTGGCGGTCGACGGCGGCGGGGAGGTAGTAGGTGCCCGCCGCCTCGACGAGCGACGGGGTCATCCGGTCGTCGAACGCCACGGAGACGCCGCCCGCGCGCAGTTGATGGCGTGCCGGGGCGGTCGAGGGGGCGCGGTGCCAGCCCGGGGTGTCCTGGATCTGCCAGACCAGCATGAACGCGAAGTGCCCGTCGAGGCCGCCGTCGGGCCCCGCCGCGTGCCGGGCCCAGCGGGTGTCGCCCCGGTAGCGGCCCAGGTCGGCGCCGATGCGGCGGCCGAAGTGGCGCAGGCCCAGGACCGCCTCGAAGCCGCAGTGCTGTTCGCTGTAGCGGGGCCCGCCGATGTCGAAGCCGCCGCCGGTGAGACGGGCGTCGAGGTGACGGGCGAGCGCGTCGCCGTCCTCGGCGAAGACTTCCTCACCGCTGACCCGGTGGGCCTGGGCGAGGAAGGACAGGGAGACCGGGCCGTAGTTGTTGTCGTAGGCCCCACCGTGCTCGGGCGGCAGCAGCTCGCCCCGGGAGCGGACCCGGCGGGCGCGGATCCCGTGGTCGTACAGGCTCATCGCGCGCAGCCGGACCGCCGTGCCCTGCCGGGGCGGGAGGTGGCGGGCCAGCATCAGGCCGCCGACGACGCAGCCGATGGCCTGGTTGCCCGCCCGCTGCGGGTCGAAGAAGGTGGCCTCGGTCAGCCAGCGCCAGTAGCCGAGCGCCAAAGCGCTGAGTTCCCGGCGCAGTTGGCCGTCGAGGAGGCCGTCCGCCGCGTCCAGCACGTCGACGCTCTGGAGCAGCGCCCATACGGTGCTCGGCCAGTCGCCGTGCGGGTGCGCCCCCGCACGCAGGACGAAGCGGGCGTGCGGCAGTCCGGAGTCGCGCACGACGAGGTTGGGGTAGCCGGGGTTGTCCTCGCGAAAGACGCGCTCGCGCAGGTGGAAGGCGAGGCTGCGGCGCACCGCCTCCGGCAGTCGGGGGTCGCCGCCCCGCTGCCAGGCGAGCGCCAGCAGGGAGGTGACGCCGAGGGAGGTGTCGCCGACGTCGAGCACGGCGGTGGGGTGTTCGAAGCTGCCCTCGGCAGTCAGGCGGGCGAGGGACTCCTCGGTGACGGCGGCGAGGACGGCGTCGTAGGCCTCGGGGGTGTCCGGCAGGTCGTGCAACGGGCGGCGCTGGTATGGGAGATGCACGTCCGTCAGCCTTTCCGCGCGGCCGCCCCGGTGAACGCCGCGCCGGCTGCCGCCTCCGTCATCCGGCGGACGGGCGGTGGGCTCCCGCGGGCCGGGCGGAGGCGCGTGCCCGGGGGCGGCGACGGGCACCTTTCCGGGTGCCCCCGGTGACCGGACCGCGCCCCTGATCGACACGGTGCGTGAGCTATGTTGAAGCTTCCTGGGAAGCAAAGGAGGCGCACCGGTGCCATCGCCGCAACAGGCACGCGCACAGGCGTCCGCGATCACCTCGGGCAAGGGCGCGCCGGAGGCGGAGGCCGCCCCGGCCCACCAGCTCAGGGCGCTCTTCGACCGGCCCCGGCTGTCCCCGGGGCAGCGGCGCATCGCCCAGTACCTGATCGAGCACATCACCGAGGCGGCGTTCCTGCCGATCACCGAGCTCGCCGACCGGGTCGGGGTCAGTCAGCCCTCCGTGACCCGGTTCGCGGCGGCCGTCGGCTTCAGCGGCTACCCCGCGCTGCGGGAGAAGCTCCAGGCCATCGCCCTCGGCACGCTGGCCGGTGGCCCCGCGACCGCCGAGGAGGACCGGGGCAACGAACTCCAGGCGGCGGTCGACGCGGAGATCGAGAATCTGGAGAACCTCCGCCGTGACCTCGCCGATCCGGCCCAGGTCGTCGAGATCGGCAGACGGCTGTCGCAGTCGGCGCCGCTGACCGTGCTGGGCCTGCGCATCTCGGCCTCCCTCGCCGAGTACTTCGCGTACGCGGCCCGCCGTATCCACCCGGACGTGCGGCTGGTGACGCGGGGCGGCAGCGTCGCCTACGACGCGCTGCTGCAGGCGCGCGAGGCCGGGGGCACCTGGGTGCTGGCCTTCTCGCTGCCGCGGCACGCCCAGGAGACGCTCGCCGCCGTACGCCTCGCGCGGGGCGCCGGGCTGCGCGTCGCGTTGATCAACGACCTGGCGTTCGGGCCGCTCGCCGAGGAGGCCGACGTCACCTTCGCCACCGGCATGGGCTCCCGGCTGGTCTTCGACTCCTACGCCGCTCCCGGTGTGATGGCGGCGGCGCTGCTCCAGGCCATGACCGACGCCGATCCCGAGCGCACCCAGGCCCGGCTGGAGGCCTACGAGCAGATCTCCGACCAGCACCAGTTCTTCCTGCGGGACTGATCCCCGCCCCTACCCGAAGCGCCGAGCGAACGGCATGACATAGGGACCTTTCCTTTCAAAGCGCGCATGAATGTTTTCATACGTCTTGCAAAGCGAACGGCATATATAAATACTGCTCGCGGATCCCACCCCGCCCGGGGAGGGTCGGCCATCCGCTCCTGAGCAGGCCGCTTCTCCCGGGCACCCGCACGAACACCCGAAGCCGATGTCCCCTACCCGCATCGGCGCCCCTGGGTGTTCGGTAGGGGCGGTCCCCGGCTACCCCTAGGCCGGGACCGCCCCACCACCGCGGACCATCCCGCGGGCCGCCACGCGGACCACCTCCGCAACCGCAGCACAACGGAAGCGATGATCATGCCCCTGACGTCCATGCGCACCAGCCCGGACTGGCCCTGCCAGGTCAAGACCCCCGGCAGCTACGACTGGGAGCGCTCGGCGGCCAAGTGGCTGCGCGAGCTGGTACCGGCCCGGTACGCCGGCTATCCGGCGCTGATCCGCCACCCCGTGCTGCTCGCCCGTCATGCGCAGATCCAGGTCCAGCAGGAGATCCGGGTGGCGCGGACCGCCCTGCAGACCGCCCGCGCCGATCTGCCGCGGCTGGGGATGCCGGAGTCGGTCATCGAGCACACGATCAAGCTGTACGCCGCCGAGGTGCTGCAACTCCAGCACATCGCGCGCAGCGTGCGGGCGGTGACCGACGCGTTGGTGGAGTTCAACTCGGCACGCTGAAGGGCCCTTTGGGGCGGGAGCCGCCCGGCGGCGCACACGGCGCTGCTCCGCCTGGAGAACAGGCCTGTACGGCCATGGCCACGGCTGGCCCTTTCGAGTGGATTCCCTCCGGACGACCTTGCGCCCTTGGGGGGGTCCCTGTGCGATGCTCGACGCGTGACGAGCGACCCCGCACCCCCTGCGGAGAACGGCACCGGGTCCGACACGGTCACCTCGGCCGGCGCGGTTCCCGGACGCCGCTCCGAGCTGGACCGGCCACGGGATCTGGTGACGGCCTCCGCCGTCCTGGAGCGGGCCAAGGGCGCGGTCATGGCGCTCACCGGATGCTCGGCGGACGCGGCACAGGAGGAGCTCCTCGCACGCGCGCGGGCCGGCGGCCGCACCCTGATCGAGGAATGCCGGCTCACCCTCTGCGGCGCCTCGTCCCCCCGGACCGTCCCGCCCCAGGAAGGCGCCGGGCCACGGCCACGCACCCCGGAGGGTCCCCCCACTCCCGGCCCCGGCGGCCCGGAGCCCCGCGCCCCCGAAGGCCGGCACGCCCCCGTCCCCCGGACGCAGGTCACCTCGGTCCCGGACGGACCGGACACCCCCTCGCCCGAGGAGCCGGGCCCGCCCGCACACAAGCGCGTGGACGCGTCCGCTCCCGAGAGCCTGGACCCGTCCGCCCCCGAGGAAGAGGAGCCGGACGGCTCCGCCGCCGAGGACCAGGACACCGCACCCGATATGCCGGACACCCCTGACACCGACGGTCCGGACATCCCTGTCACCGACGGTCCGGACATCCCTGTCACCGACGGATCGGACACCCCTGTCACCGACGGGTCGGACACCCCTGTCACCGACGGGTCGGACACCCCTGTCAGTGATGGGTCGGACACCCCTGTCAGTGATGACCCGGACCCGTCCACGCCCGACGGTCCGGACACCTCCGCACCGGACACCTCCACGCCCGGCACCCCCTCACACGACGGTCCCGACACCCCCGCACCGGTACCGGCACCCGCACCCGCACCCGCACCCGCACCCGCAGGCCCGAACGCCCAGAACGCCTTGGGCGATCCGGGCGGTCCGGAGGCCTCCGGCCCCACGGGTCCCCATCCCCCCGGCCCCGGCATCGCGGGCCCCGCGCCCGGCGGCGCCCCCTTCCCTGGTCCCGCCCGCGACCCCGCCGAGGACGCCTCGACGCCACTGGGGCGGCTGGGCGCGGCGCTCGTCGGGGTTCGCGATCCTCAGGAACTCGCCGGGTGCCTGCTGGAGCACCTCGCCGACACCGTCGACGCCGACGCGGTCATGATCTTCGCCCGGCTGCCCGCCGACGGCCTGGAACTGGTCGGCCACGCGGGCATCGACGCCACCCTGGCCGCGCAGTGGCGCCATGTGCCGCCCCTGACCGGCGTCGCCGCGCTGGAGGCGCTGCGCACCGGCGAGCCGCGCTGGCTGGAGGACTACCCGACCGACCGGAAGCGGTTCCTGCTCGTCGGCGACCCCCCCGACCGCTGGCGGTCGCGCGCCTGGCTGCCGGTCGACACCGCCGAGATCTCCGTCGGCGTCCTGCGCACCCGGCCCGGCGCGTTCACGCCTCGCACCCGCGACCATCTGCGGGCCGTCGTCCGGCTGTGCGCGGGCCGGCTGCGGGCCTTCGACGCCCTCCCGGAACCCGCCGCCGACGGCTTCGCCGCGACCGTCCGGACCGTGCTCGACACCCTGCCCGGCGCGGCGATGCTGCTCACCCCGCTGCGCGGCGCCTCGGGCGACGTCGAGGACTACCGCATCGACGCGGTCACCGCGGAAGCCGTCGACGTGGTGGGACGCACCGGACCCGAACTGATCGGGCTGCGCATCCTGGAGTGCTGGCCGCCGATCGCGGACGAGTCCCTGTGGCAGCGGTGCCAGGACGTGCTGGGTGCCGGAAAGCCGTACGAGGGAGAGCCGTTCGCGCAGCAGGACGTGGTGGCCGGCGTCGCCGAACTGTCCACGTACTCGGTGCGGGTGGCGCGCCTCGGCGAGGGCCTCGTCCTCAGCTGGGTCCGTCACGATCCGTCGGACCGCCAGGAGCAGCGGCTGGCGGACGTGCAGCGGCTGGGCAACCTCGGCTGGGCCAGCTGGAACCTGACCTCCGGCGAGGTCACCTGGGCCGACCAGGTCTTCACCGTCCTCGACCGCGACCCCGCGCACGGACCGGTGGGCCTTCCCGACCTGCCCGGCCTCGCGCTGCCGGAGGAGGTGCCGGTCCTGATCCGCGCCATCAGGGCACTCGTGCACGAGGGACGGCCGGTCGACGTGCCGTTCCGGATCCGGACGGCGCGCGGCGTACGCCATCTGCGGATCGTCGCCGAGGCGCTGGCCGACCTGCACGGCACGCCCGTCGAGGTGCACGGCTTCCTCCAGGACCTCACGGCCCAGCGCAACGCCGAACTCGCCCTGGTGCAGAGCGAACAGGTGAACCTCACCCAGCACGGAGCGCTCCAGGCCGAGCGGGCGCTGGCCGCCCGGCTCCAGCACGCGCTGCTGCCCCTGCCGGACAAGCCGTTGCAACTGGCCGGTCTGCGCGTCGAGGTGACCTATCTGCCCGCCCAGTCGGGCATCCACGTCGGCGGCGACTGGTACAGCGCCATCGAACTGCCCGACGGCACCGCCCTGTTCGTGGTGGGCGACGTCGCCGGCCACGGCATGGACGCGGTCGCCACGATGGCCCAGCTCCGGTTCACGGCCAAGGGCATGGTCATCACCGGCTTCTCCCTCACCGGCGCCCTCAGCCGGCTCAACACACTGCTGCTGCACTCCCGCGACCCGCACGGCACGGCGACGATGGTGCTGGCCCACTACCACCCGGACGAGCGCCGGCTGGTCTGGGCCCAGGCCGGCCATCCCCCGCCGCTGCTGCTGCGCGACGGGGAGGTACGGCGGCTCGACAGGCCGGCCGGGATGCTGCTGGGCGCGAGCACCACCCCGGTCTTCGAGCGGGCCGAGACCCGACTGGAGCCCGGTGACCGGCTGTTGCTGTACACGGACGGTCTGGTGGAGCGCACGTCGGAGGCGATCGACCTCGGCATCGAGCGGCTCGCGCGGGCCCTCGTCTCGCACCACACCGACGAGCCCGGCTCACTCGGCCCGCTGCTCGCGGCCGTACTGGAGGACGAACGGCGCGACGACGTCTGCGTGGTGGACATCCGCGTGCCGACGGACGGCGCGTAGCCGCCGGCCTCGGGTCCGCACCCGCCCGCCCGTCGGACGTCTAGCGGGTCGGCCCCTGTCACGCGCGGGTCACCCCTCGTGGGTCACCCCTCGCGGGTCGCCGTCGCGCTGTCCGCGGGCTCCCGCCCGCGGATCACCTCGTCCTGCGCGAGCAGGGCGAGCAGCGCGGCCACGGTCAACCCCGCCTCCGCCGGGTGTCGCAGTACCTTGCTCGGCTCGATGCGATACGTGTTGCCCCGCCCCTCACGCCGGTGGGACAGGTAACCGGCCTGCTCCAGGTCGGCGATGATCTTCTGCACGGCTCGTTCGGTGAGCCTGCAGTGTGCCGCGATGTCGCGTACGCGGGCGGTGTGATCATCGGCGATGGCGGCCAGCACCCGGGCGTGGTTGGTGAGGAAGGTCCATCCGGTATGCGGCTCAGGGACTTCACTCATGGGGCCATCATAGGACCCAGGTTTCCCGCATTCAAAAACGCGAACTAGATTTCATGTATCTCTTGACGTATCGCGGTGTGAGGACGACCCTGATGAAGACGGCAGGCGGGATTTTCGAAGGAGTGTCGGCCATGCCGGAGTCTGCGTACCCGACGCAGTCCGCTGCCCCCGCGGCCTCCCGGCCGCGGCCGTCGTCGGTGACCGCGCATCAGGACGACGACCGCTCGGCCGTGACGGTGAGCGGGGAACTGGACCTGCACGCGGCCGACACGCTGCGCACCGCCCTGCGTGACGCGCTGAAGTCCGCGACCGGGGGCGTCGACCTCGACCTGCGGGGCGTCACCTTCTGCGACTGCTCCGCCCTGAACGTCCTGCTCGCCCTCCGCGAACAGGCCCTCGCCGAGGGCAAGACGGTCACGATCCAGGCACTCGGCCCGGCGGCCGAGCGGCTGCTCACCCTCACGGGCACGCTGCCCCTGTTCACCGAGGCGGACGACGAGGACGACCACGAACTCGGGGTGGAGGTCGTGCAGCTGCGCCGGGCCATGCAGACCCGGCCGACCATCGACCTGGCCCGCGGGGTCCTGATGGCCACCTTCGGGCTGAGCCCGCAGGACGCGTGGCACGTGCTGGTGATGGTCTCGCAGAACACCAACACCAAGCTCCATCTGCTCGCCCAGGACCTGGTGACGGCCGTACGCGGGGAGCCGCTGCCCGACGCGATACAGCGCCAGGTGTCCGCGGCCGTGGCCCGGCTGGCCGAGTCCGGTGACCGCGGGGCGCCGGACGAGGACGCGTAGCGCCTCGCGCGCACGGCACCCGGTTCCCCTCACCGCAGCACCGAGTGCCATCGGGCCCCGCCCAGGTGCTACGTTCCGTCCCATGAGCGCGAAACCGCCCATGCGTGAGGCCCTGGTCGCGGCGGCCTTCCAGTTGTTCCTGGAGCGGGGCTACGAACAGACCACCGTGGACGACATCGTGGCCCTCGCGGGTGTGGGGCGGCGGTCGTTCTTCCGGTACTTCCCCTCCAAGGAGGACGTGGTCTTCCCCGACCACGAACGGTGCCTGGCCGACATGACGGCCTTCCTCTCGACCGGCGGCGAGGACGACGAGCCGGTGGGCCGGGTCTGCGACGCCGCCCGGCTGGTGCTGCGGATGTACGCCGAGAACCCGGCCTTCTCCGTGCAGCGCTACCGGCTCACCCGGCAGGTACCCGGACTGCGCGCGTACGAGCTGTCCGTGGTCTGGCGCTACGAGCGCGCCCTCGCGGACCATCTGCGCGGCCGTTTCGCGGGCCTTCCCGACCGCTCGCTGCGGGCGGACGTGATCGCGGCCGCCGTGGTGGCGGCGCACAACAACGGGCTGCGGTCCTGGCTGCGTTCGGACGGCGAGGGTGACGCGGCCGCCGCGGTGGACCACGCCCTCGGCATGGTGCGGGACGCCTTCGGGGCGGTGCCCACTCCCCCGACGCCGGAGCGGCCCGAGGACGTGGTGGTCGTCGTCTCGCGGCGCGGCACCCCGTTGTGGCGGGTGGTGCAGGAGATCGAGACGACCCTCGGACGGGACTGAGGCCCGGCCTCCCACTCTCCCTGAATTGCAGGGTACGGAGTGCCTTTACGAGTGGCACTCAGTGCCATACTCTGAGGCCGTGCACGGTGGCACGGCAAGCCGGGCACAGGCGTGCGCGCGGTGTCGCGCACGTGGATTTCCGGCCGAGCGCAGGGAGTTGACAGCGTGTACCACCACTCAGGAACCGTCGCTCAGCAGGCGCCCGGCTCCGCCGCGGGCCTCCTCGACCGCCGCCCCCAGGACCAGGAGGGCCTGTCCTTCCAGCGGTGCGCCTGGTGCGGCACGGCGATGTACCACCGGCTGCTGTGCCCGGTCTGCCAGGGCAGCGACCTGCGCACGGAGCGCAGCGAGGGCACGGGCACGGTCCGCCACACGACGGTCGTGCACCGCAACACGCCCGGCGCGCGCAACGTGTCCCTCATCGAGATGGCCGAGGGGTTCGTCGTGCGGGGCCGGGTGATGGGCCCGCCCGTCGGCATCCACAGCGGCGACCGCGTGCGGCTGTCCACCGCCAAGGACCCGGTGCGGGGCGAGCCGGTGTTCCAGCTGCTCGACGAGCCGTACCGCGCCTGGACCTGACGGGCAACGCCCCCGGCCGGTCGCCCAGGCCAGTCGGACAGGCCCTAGCCGTTCACCGTCACCCTGATGCCGACCGTGCCCTGCGGGCCGCGGCGCAGCCGGCTGCCGAAGAGCGTGAGCCGGCCGACCACGCCGTACTTGCGGGCGATGAGCCGGCGGTAGCGGGCCGTGGTCTGCGCGTCGGTGATCGCCGCGGTGCCCGGGACCTGCTCACCGGTCGGGTTGCCGCGCAGGTCGCAGGGGCCCACCAGGACGTCGGCGCGGCGCCTGATCCGCTTGACCTTCCAGGAGTCGGCGACCGTCCACACCCCGAGCGCGTCACCGTCGGCGACGACCCAGACGGGTGTGGGGACCGGGGTGCCGTCCTTGCGGTAGCTGGTGATCAGCAGATACTTGCCGGCTCCGAGCCGCGTGGCGTCCATGGCCGGAAGTCTAGGCGCGCGGCCCTCCCTCCAGCGCGGGCCCGTCTCCTCGTTCACTTCAGCGCGGCGGTCATCCGCGTGACGGCCTCCGTGACGATCTCCGGCGAGGTGGCCAGGTTCAGCCGCACGTACCCGGCTCCCCCCGTCCCGAACGGCAGGCCGGAGTTGAGGGCCACCCGGCCCCGCCGCAGGAACACGTCCGCGGGGTCGTCGCCCAGCCCGAGCGCCCGGCAGTCGAGCCAGGCGAGATAGGTGGCGTCGCCTGGCCGCCACCTCACGTCCGGCAGGTGCTCGGCCAGCAACTCGGCCAGCAGGCGCCGGTTCTCGTCGAGGCCCGCGAGCAGGGCGTCCAGCCAGGCGGTGCCGTCGCGCAGGGCGGCGGTGTGGGCGAGTACGCCGAGATGGCTGGGGCCGTGCCCGACCTCCTCGGGCAGCAGGGCGAGGTCGGCCGCCGACTCGGGGCCCGCGATCGCGAGCGCCGCCTTGAGACCCGCGAGGTTCCAGGCCTTGGAGGCGGACATCAGCGACAGACCGCCGCCGCCGCCGGGCACGTCCAGGTACGGCACGAAGTCCGTGTCGCCGACGACCAGGGGCGCGTGGATCTCGTCGGCGACGACGCGCACGCCGTACTCCCCCGCGAGGCGGGCGACGGTGGACAGCTCCTCGGCGGTGTGCACGGTCCCGGTCGGATTGTGCGGGCTGCACAGCAGGTACGCCGCCCGGCGCCCGCCCGCCACGGACTGCCGGAAGGCCTCCTCGAGGACGTCGAAGTCGAGCCGCAGGTCCGGGCCCAGCGGCGCCTCGACCACCCGGCGGTCCATGTGCCCGACGAACTGGAAGAACGGCGGATACACGGGCGGGTTGACCACCACCGCGTCCCCGGGCCCGGTCACCAGTCGGAGCATCTCGACCACACCGAGCATCACGTCGGGCACGACCGCGGTGCGCCGCACGTCGAACCCGGACCAGCCCCACCGCTTCCCCGCGAAACCCGCCAGCGCCTCGGCGTAGCCCGTCCCCGCCGGATAGCCGGTGTCGCCGAGCGCGACCGCGTCCGTGAGGGCGCGGACGACGGACGGGGCGAGCGGCACGTCCATCTCCGCCACCCACAACGGCAGCACGTCCTCCGGGTGGGCGCGCCACTTCATGCTCGTCCGGCGCCGCAGCCGGTCGAGGTCCAGTGCGCGCAGCGGGTTCGGTTCACCGGACGATCCGTGCGGGTTCCTGGTCATGGGCCCACGATATGCGGCCGCGGGAGAGGCGCGCGGGCACGCGTGGCACCGAAATCGCACAAGGCCCCGCAAAGATCAATTCATCGGTCTAGATTGCGTCTTGACACCGCACGGGGCGGCTTCCCGCCCTGCACCAGGCATCCCAGGAGCTGATTCCGTGACCGAGAACCCACCCGCCGCGGACGGTATTGCCCAGTCGCTGCGCGAGCGCATCAACACCTCCCAGCCGCACACGGCCCGCATCTGGAACTACTGGCTCGGCGGCAAGGACAACTACGAGGTCGACCGGGCGGCCGGCGACCAGATCCGCCAACTGCACCCGGGCATCGGCGAGTACGCCCGCGCGGACCGCCTGTTCCTGGGCCGCGCCGTGCGGCACCTGGTCTCCGACCTGGGCATCCGTCAGTTCCTGGACGTCGGCACCGGCCTGCCCACCGCCGACAACACCCACGAGGTCGCCCAGCGGATCGCCCCCGACGCCCGGATCGTGTACGTCGACAACGATCCGCTCGTCCTCGCGCACGCCCGCGCGCTGCTCACCAGCACCCCCGAGGGCCGCACCGACTACCTCGACGAGGACCTGCGCAACGTCGACGCGATCCTCGGCCACGCGGCGAAGACGCTGGACCTCACGCAGCCCGTGGCGCTGATACTCCTCGGCGTCGTCATCTTCCTGCGCGACGACGAGGACCCGTACGGCGTGGTCCGGCGGCTGATGGACGCGCTGCCCCCGGGCAGCCACCTGGTGCTGTCGCACACCATCACCTCGCCCTCGATGCCGGACGTGGACGAGGCGGTGAAGTTCTGGAACGAGCACGGCACCCCGAAGCTGACCCAGCGCACCCCCGAGGCCGTGGAGGGCTTCTTCGACGGCCTGGAACTGCTGGAGCCCGGCGTCGTCTCGTGCTCGCGCTGGCGTCCGGAGGCCGGTGACGGCGCCGAGCCGGAGGAGGTCGCGATGTTCGGCGGAGTGGCACGCAAGAGCTGAGCCGGCCACCCCCGGGGGTGAACGCTGCCGGACCCCGGCACGTATGGAGAGCGGGCGCTCGACGACCTGGGCGCCCCGCGGTGCCATCGCGCCGCGTGTTCGGGGTTCGGGAGCCATGCATGAGGCACGCACGACGACGGATCGTCCGGCGGGCGACACGGCTGGCGTCAGTCGGCGGGATCGTCCTCGGGGCGGCGATGGTCACGCAGGCGGTCGCGAGCGAACCTCCCGCCGCCGCGCCCCGGGTACTCGCCGAGGGCGCCGGCGCGGGCCTGGTCGAGGACACCGGCGCGGGCCTCGTCGAGCGGCTCGGAGCCGCCCGTACGGCGGGCAGTTGGAGGGACGACGCGGGCCGGCCGGTCGTCGCGGTCACCGACGACGGGGCGGCGGCCGAGGTCCGCGGGGCGGGCGCCACGGCGAAGCTGGTGCGGCACAGCATGCGGGAACTCGCGGCCGCCACGGAGGTACTGCGCGCGGCACCGCGGGTGACGGGCACGGCGTGGGTGGTGGACTACCGCGCGAACGAGGTGGTGGTACGAGGCGACAGCACCGTCTCCGCCGGCGACTGGTCCGGCATGACCGAGCGCGCCAAGGGCATCGGTGACTTCGTCCGCATGGAGCGCACGGAGGGCACCTTCACCACCCGGATCAACGGCGCCCTGCCGATCCTGTCCACCGCCGGGCGCTGTTCGGCGGGGTTCAACGTCACCGACGGGACGCGCGACTTCATCCTCACGGCGGGGCACTGCGGCCCCAACGGATCCGTCTGGTTCGCGGACGGCCGGGGCGACCGGCCGGTGGGCCGGACCGTCGCCGGCAGCTTCCCCGGCGACGACTACTCCCTCGTGCAGTACGACGGGGGCCGGGCGGGCGACGGCGCGGGCGTCGTGGCCATCGGCGACGGGCAGGGGGTGCGGATCACGGGTGTGGGCGAGCCGTCCGTGGGGCAGCGGGTGTTCCGCAGCGGCAGCAGCAGCGGGTTGCGTGCCGGCGAGGTGACCGCGCTCGACGCCACGGTGAACTATCCCGAGGGCACGGTCTCCGGCCTCATCGAGACGAACGTGTGCGCCGAGCCCGGGGACAGCGGCGGGCCGATGTTCTCCGAGGGGATCGCGCTCGGCGTGACCTCGGGCGGCAGCGGCGACTGCCGGTCGGGCGGCACGACGTATTTCCAGCCGCTGCCGCGGGCGCTGTCCGCGCTCGGCGTCCAGCTGATCGCCTCGGGCCCGCAGAACGGGCAGGGCGCCGCTCCGGCGCCCGCGCCGTCGGGTCCGCAGAGCGCGGCGGCGCCGGGGACGGCCACGCCGATCTCGGCGGAGGCGGGCAGGGAGTTGCTCGCACGGCTGTCGGACCCGAGGAACATCGGGCCCGGCCTGCTGGTCGTGGGGGGCAGTCTGGTCGCGCTGGTGGCCACGCGGTGGATCCGTACGGAACAGGACCGCAAGGCCTACCAGCGCCATTACTCGGCCACGTGGGGCTGACGGAGAAATCCGGGGACGGAAGGGGCCACACGGCCCGTCACCGGTGGGTCAGGCGGCCTGCGCCGGCTGCGGCGCCGCGGCGGCCCACTCCAGGACGAGGCGCTGGTACACCTCGCGCTGCTCGGTGCTCAGTGTCCCGCCCGACCGGCGCCACAGCGCCCGGATCTCCTCGTTGACCTCCGCGGCCGATCGCTCGGTGGCGGCTTCAACACTGGTGGACATGGTGTGAAGCATACGGCGCCCCAGGTGAAGGCGATGTGAGTAATCGCAAGCTAATCGGACATATCGGTCAGTGTCCCTGATCACGTCCATGTCCCCCAACCGGCGGGGCAGTTCAGTCGTCCGCCGCCCCCAGCACCAGGACCTGGATGGCCAGGACGGCGGCGCCGCGGGCCCAGTCGTGGAAGTCGGACCGCCTCGTCTCCAGGTCGACCGCGGTGGCCAGCGGATGGCGGCGGGCGCGGATCGTCTCCTCCACCGTAATCCTCGCCACATCCATCAGCCCGACCCCCTCACCGGCGAGGAGGATCTTCTGCGGCATCGCGAAGTTGGCGATGTGGGCGAGGAGGATGCCGAGGCCCCGGGCCGCCTCGGCGACGACGCGGGCGCACAGGGCCTCCCCTGCGGCGGCGAGGTCCAGGATCTCCTCGTAGGTGTGGTCGCGTCCGGTGGCGGCCCTGATCTGGTAGCGGATGCTCGGAATGGTCAGCAGCGAGACCGCGCTGCCGCGCTCCCCGTCGGGCGTGAGCGGCCCGTGGGGGTCGAGGATCCAGCGCCGGCCGAAGGCCCGGTCCTCCCCCTCGGACGGCACCCGCCGGCCACCCAGCACCAGCCCGTAGCCGATACCGGCGCCGATGGTGAGCACCACGAACCGGTCGAGGCCGCGTCCGGCACCGAACCAGGTCTCCGCCTCGACGAGCGCCGCGACGTCGTTCTCGACGACCACCGGCAGCCCGGTGCGCTCCTCGACGAGCGCGGCGAGCGGAATGTCACGCCAGTCGAGGAAGGGCGACTCGCCCACCACGGCCCGGTCCTGCACGAAGCCGCCCACCCCGATGCCGATCCCGGCGAGCTCCGGGTGGCTGCGGGCCAGCTCGCCCAGCATGTCCGCGAGGAGGTCCGCCACCTCATCGGGGTCGTGCGTGGTCAGGGGGCGGTCGTGCCGGGCGACGATCTCGCTCCTGAGCGTGGTGACGACGCCGTAGACCATATCCTCGGTGACCTTGAAGCCGACGAAGGACCTGGAACCGGCCACCACGTCCAGCGGCTGCGAGGGCCTGCCCTGTCTGCTCTCGCCCGGCGCGCACCCGTCGGGGGACTCGATCAGCAGACCCGACTCGATCAGCGGCTTGGTCAGCCGGGTGAGGCTGCCGGCCGAGAGGTCCAGCCGCCGGGCGAGCTCCGCGCGGGAGAGCGGGCCGCCCACGAGCACCTCGATCGCCACCGAGCGCTCCCCCGGACTCAGCGGCAGCCAGCTGGCGGAACCTGCGGTCATGTAGGTCGGACCTCCACGTCTTTTTTATTTTGCTCCTGAAGTAATGAGCTCACTCTACAGCGCGAGACGGCGCCTTCAGAAGATCTCTGCACACCTCTTGACGCGGAGATTCTTCCGGCTCAAAAGTAAGTGGCCCCAGAGGAGCCGCCCCAGCCGAGGAGCCCGCCCATGTCCATCGCCTCCACCGGTCCGCCGACGCCCCGGGGGGACGGGCGTCTCGCGGCCGTGTTCCTCGCACCCGCCCTGCTGGGATTCCTGGTCTTCCTGCTGTGGCCCACGCTGCGGGGCGTGTATCTGAGCTTCACGCGGTTCAATCTGCTCACGCCGGCCCAGTGGGTGGGCCTGGACAACTACGCCCGCATGGTCAACGACCCCATCTTCTGGGACTCGATGCGGACCACCGTCGTGTACGTGGTGATCAACATCGGGGTGCAGACCGTCTCCGCGCTGGCGATCGCCGTGCTGCTGCAACGCCTGACCCGATCGGCGACGCTGCGCGGCATCGTGCTCACGCCCTACCTCATGTCGAACGTCGTCGCCGGCATCGTCTGGCTCTGGATCCTCGACACCCAGCTGGGCATCGGGGGCGAGATCGTCACCGCGCTCGGCGCCGACCGCATCCCGTTCCTCGCCGACGAGACCTGGGCGATCCCGACGATCGCGCTGATCAACGTGTGGCGGCACGTGGGCTACACCGCGCTGCTGCTGTTCGCCGGCCTCCAGGCCATCCCGGCCGCGCTGTACGAGGCCGCGAAGGTGGACGGCGCCGGCGAGTGGCGGATGTTCCGGCGGATCACGCTGCCGCTGCTGCGCCCGGTCCTGGCCGTCGTGCTGATCATGACGGTGATCGGCTCCTTCCAGGTGTTCGACACGGTCGCCGTGACGACCTCGGGCGGCCCGGCGAACGCCACCAACGTCCTGCAGTACTACATCTACGGATCCGCCTTCGGCCGCTTCCAGTTCGGCTACGCCTCCGCGATGTCCGTGGCCCTGCTGATCGTCCTGACCGCCATCACCGTCCTGCAGTACCGGCTCACCCGGGCCGGCCGGACCGACCTCGGCTGACGGATCGGCTGACGGAAGGGAGAGACGACATGACTGCCGTCGCGACGACGACCGTACGGCGTGCGAGGCGCAGGCCTTCGCTCGGGCGGGTGCTGGCCTGGACGGTGATGGCCGCGATCGTGCTCGTCACGGTCCTGCCGTTCTACTGGATCCTGCGCACCGCCCTGTCCAGCAACACCGGGCTGGCCGCGCAGCCCGCCGACCCGCTGCCGGTCGGCCTCACCACCGGCGGTTTCGAAAGGGCGCTCGGCCTGCAGTCGACCGAGGAGGCGATCGCGCAGGGCGGGTCCGGCGGCGGGCTCGCGTTCTGGCGCTATCTGCTCAACTCGGTGCTGGTCTCCACGCTGATCACCGGGTGCCAGATCTTCTTCTCGGCGATGGCCGCCTACGCCTTCTCGCGACTGAACTGGCGGGGCAGGGACGCGGTGTTCGGGCTGTTCCTGGCCGGGCTGATGGTGCCGACGATCTTCACCCTGCTGCCGAACTTCGTGCTCATCAAGGAACTCGGCCTGGTGGACACCCTGCTGGGGATCGCGCTGCCGACGATGTTCATGACCCCGTTCGCGGTGTTCTTCCTGCGCCAGTTCTTCATGAACATCCCCCGCGAGGTGGAGGAAGCCGCCCTCCTCGACGGCGCGGGAAAGGTCCGCGTCTTCTTCCGGGTCCTGCTGCCGATGGCCTCGGCACCGGTCCTGACGCTCGCCGTGCTGACGTACATCACCTCCTGGAACGACTACTTCTGGCCGCTGATGGTGTCCTACAGCGACAGTTCGCGCGTGCTGTCCGTCGCGCTGGCCGTCTTCCGCGCCCAGACACCGCAGACCGGCACCGACTGGTCGGGGCTGATGGCCGCGACGCTCATCGCGGCGCTTCCGATGCTGGTGCTGTTCGGGCTCTTCGCCCGCCGCATCGTCGGCTCCGTCGGCTTCACCGGGATCAAGTGAGGGAACTTCCATGCGCTTTACCGCCATGCGCTTTCGTACGGTCCTCACGTCGCTGGCCGGCGCCGTGGCGCTGTCCCTGGTGGCCGGGTGCGCCCCGGGCGGCTCCTCGGGGTCCGCGCGGAACACGGTGACGTACTGGCTCTGGGACGCCAATCAGCTGCCCGCCTACGAGGCCTGCGCCAAGGACTTCGAGCGGCGGAACCCCGGCCTGGACGTCAGGATCACCCAGATGGGCTGGGACGACTACTGGACCAAGCTCACCGCGAGCTTCATCGCGGGCACCGAGCCCGACGTGTTCACCGACCACATCCAGAAGTTCGGCCAGTTCGCCGACCTGGAGGTGCTCGAACCCCTCGACGACCTGGGCGTCGAGGAGTCGGACTACCAGCCGGGGCTCGCCGCCAACTGGACGGGGCAGGACGGGCACCGCTACGGCGCCCCGAAGGACTGGGACACGGTCGCCCTCTTCTACGACAAGAAGCTCGCCGCGCAAGCCGGCCTCACCGCGGCGCAGTTGGGCGACCTGTCCTGGAACCCGCAGGACGGGGGAACCTTCGAGAAGGCCGTGGCCCGTCTCACCGTCGACGAGAACGGCCGGCGGGGCGACGAACCGGGCTTCGACAAGGACAACGTGAAGGTCTACGGGCTCGCCACGGGGGGCGCGGGCGACGGCGACGGGCAGACGCAGTGGAGCCCGTTCACCGCGTCTGCCGGGTGGAGCTACACGGACAAGAAGCGCTGGGGCAGCGCGTACCGGTACGACAGCGAGACCTTCCAGTCGGTGATCGACTGGTACTTCGGGCTGGCGGAGAAGGGCTATCTCGCGCCGTTCACGGACTACAGCAACAACGCCAACCCGCCCAACGCGCAGGTCGCCGCGGGGACGGCCGCGGCCGCCTTCGACGGCGCCTGGATGATCTCCACGTACCACGGCGCGAAGGGCCTGGACGTCGGCACCGCCGTGACCCCGCGGGGCCCGACGGGCAAGCGGGCCACCATGATGAACGGCCTCGCCGACTCGATCACCAAGAACGCCCGCAACAAGGCGGGCGCCAAGAAGTGGGTCCGTCATCTGGCCTCCGACGCCTGCCAGCGCACCGTCGGCGGCTACGGGATCGTCTTCCCGGCGACCCCGGACGGCACCGCGGCGGCCGTCGCGGCGTACCGGAAGAAGGGCGTCGACGTCTCGGCGTTCACCGAACCGGTCTCCGGCCAGGGCGACTTCACGACCTTCTCCTTCCCCGTCACCGACTACGCGGCGGACGTGTTCGCGCTGATGCGCCCCGCCATGCAGGACATCTACGCGGGCGGCGCTCCGGTGAGCGGCCTGGACCAGACCAACCGCCAGATCAACTTCCTCCTCGGCCAGTGAAAGGCAGCCATCCCATGACGTTCTCCCTCGGCATCGTCGGCGCCGGGCAGTTCTCCGGGCAGTTCGCGAAGCTGTTCCTCGCCCATCCGGGCGTCAGCGACGTCCATGTCACCGACCTGCTGCCCGAACGGGCCGAGCGGCTGGCCGCCGCGGAGGGCCTGAGCGGCACCTTCCCGACCTACGAGGCCATGCTGGAGTCCCCGGGGATCGACGCGGTCGCGATCTTCACCCAGCGCTGGACGCACGGCCCGCTGGTGCTCCAGGGGCTGAACGCCGGCAAGCACGTCTACTCCGCGGTCCCGATGGCGATCGCCACCGAGGAGATCGCGGCGATCATCGACGCGGTCAAGGCGACCGGGCTGACGTACATGATGGGCGAGACCAGCCAGTACAACCCGGCGACCGTGCACGCCCGCGACCAGATCGCCAAGGGCGCCTTCGGCCGGATCTTCTACGCCGAGGGCGACTACGTCCACGACATGGACCTGGGGTTCTACGAGGCGTACCAGTACAGCGGCGGGGAGAACTGGAAGGCGACGGCGAGCTATCCGCCGCTGCTGTACCCGACGCACTCGGTGGGCGGTGTGCTGGGCGCCTGGCAGACGCACGCGGTGAGCGTGTCCGCGCTCGGGGTGGTGGACGAGCGGGGCGACGGCGTCTTCGACCGGGCGGTGAGCCAGTTCGGCAACGACGTCTCGAACGCGACGGCGCTCTTCGAGGTCGCGGGCGGCGGTTCGTTCCGTACCAACGAGTTCCGGCGGGTCGGCTACCCGTCCCACATCCGGGAGTCCCGCTTCCGCTTCTTCGGCACGGAGGCGAGCATGGAGCAGCTCGCGACGGTGGCGTTCTGGCAGGACAAGTCGGGCGTCACGGACATCTCCGAACTGCTGGAACCCAAGCAGACGCTGTCGCCGGACGACCCGTCGCTCCAGCACATCGCGCCGGATCTGCGGGCGGCCTTCACCTCGGGTTCGGCGCCGGTGCACGACCGGTCCCGGCTGCCGCGCTCGTTCGACCACCTGCACAACGGGCACGAGGGCAGCCACCACTTCCTGGTGGACGACTTCGTGACGGCGGTCGACACGCGCTCGCTGCCGTCCGTCAACGCCTGGGTGGCGGCCCGCTACACCCTGCCGGGCATCGTCGCGCACGAGTCCGCGCGGCAGGGTGGCGTACGGCTGGAGATCCCGGACTTCGGCGACGCGCCGCAGGTCTGACGCCCCGAGCGAGCCGGGCGCCCCGTCAGGTGCCCGGCTTGCGCCCGTACACGTAGACGTCGTCGCCGTTCTTCAGCAGCGACCAGTACTTCTGGGCCGTGGTCTTTGTCATGTTGACGCAGCCGTGCGAGCCGGGCGGGTTCCACATGCTCAGGCCCACCGAGTGGAAGGCCTGGCCGCCGTCGAAGAACTGGGAGTAGGGCATCGGCACGTGGTAGATCGTCGACACGTGGTCGATGTTGCGCCAGTAGATCTTCTTCAGGCCGGTGCGGGTCTCGTAGCCGTTCTTGCCGGTGCGGACCGGGACGGGACCGTAGACGAGCTTCCTGCCGTCCTGGATCCAGCTGAGCTGGAGGGTGAGGTTCACACAGGCGATACGGCCCTTGTTGACCGGGCAGGCGCCGGACTTGTTGGGGTTCTTCCCGACGGCCTTCTGCTTGTTCATGAGGTTCATCACGCCCCAGGTGACGGGCCCCGCGTAGCCGATGTTCGGCGTGATGCCGTGCTTGGTCTGGAACGCCTGGATCGCCTTGCAGTCGGCGGAGGACTGCCTGCCGTCCACCGGGCGGCCGAGGAACTTCTCCACCTGCTTCTGGTACGGCCCGGTCTGCGTGGTGCAGCTCGCCGCCTGCGCCGGGGCTGCGCCCAGCGCGAGTGTGAGCGGCGCCACCAGAGCGGTGGTCCCCAGGACGACGGTCGCCCGTCTGCGAATCTCCCCCATGGGCTGGCCTTGTCTCTCGCGTCGAATGCGCGTCTGCCGCGCGGTCTCTGCCTGCTAGACCGGTGGAGGGCCGATTCGGTTGTAGGCGCGGGCCGGCCGCGACAAAACGGTGACATTCGACGCGGGGCGGAGCCTGGCCGCGGTTCTCACGGGCTGCGGTCGGCGTTTCGGTCGGCGCGCCCCGTGACGGAGGTGAAGCCGGTGTTCACGGCGGTGATCCCCCCGTCGACGACCAGCGTCGTACCGGTGATCCAGGACGCGTCCCGGGAGGCGAGGAAGGCCACGGCTGCCGCGATGTCCTCCGGCTCGCCGACCCGGCCGAGGGGGTAGTGGCGGCGCAGCGCGTCGAGTTCGCCGTCGCGGCCCTGCCACGCCGTGGTGCGGACGGTGCCGGGGGCCACGAGGTTGACGCGCACACCCCGCCCGGCGGCATGCCCGGCGAGGGTGCGGGTCAGCGAGCCGAGACCGGCCTTGGCCGCGCTGTAGGCGTGGTTGCCGAAGTCCTGGAGCCCGTTGACCGAGCCGACGCAGACGACGGCGCCCCGCCCCGAGGCGGCCAGGTGCGGCAGTGCGGCGCGGCAGCAGCGGTACGCCCCGGTGAGGGTCACGTCCAGGTCGCGTGCCCACCCCTCGTCCGTCTCCTCCTCGAAGAGCGGCGCGTCGGGATGGCAGCTGTAGGCGTTGCTGACGAGCACGTCGAGGGTGCCGAACGCGGCGACGGCCCGCGCGACGGCGTCCTCGACCGACCCCCGGTCCGCCACGTCGCACACGTGCGCCTGCGCCCGGAGTCCTTCCTCGCGCAACTCCCCCGCGGTCCGCTCCGCGGCCGTCCCGTCGATGTCGGTCACGAGGACGGCCGCGCCCTCGGCGGCCAGTCGCCGGGCGGTCGCGGCGCCGATGCCGCGGGCAGCGCCGGTGAGCAGAACTCCGTACCCGTCGAAGCGCTTGGTGTCGGTCATGCGCAGACGGTACTGCCGTGGTGATCGACGGGGCAGGCACCGTGCACGGCCCGGTTTCCCGGTCCGGCCGGCGTCACCGGTACCCGGTCGTGTCCGCCGGCCTGCCCGGGTCCTGGACCTCGACGAGATAGCGCCAGGCGTCGGGCCGGCTGCCGTCGAGGTCGGTGAAGCCGTACTCCTGCGCGAGGCCGCCGCTCGACAGGGACCGTCCGTTGAAGCGCGACACCTCCGGGTCGGCGGCGAGGGCCGCGACGGCGCGGCCCACGTAGCGCGGGGTCTCCGAGATGGCGAAGTGCGGGGTCTTGTCGAGGGCGTCCCGCCAGTTGTCCTCGCGGACGCCGTAGACGTCGAGCATCATCTCCGAGCGCAGCCAGCCCGGGGTCAGCGCGACCGCCGTGGCGCCGCGCGGTCCCAGTTCGTGGCCCAGGGAGAAGGCCATGCGCAGGACGGCCGACTTGGCCAGGTCGTAGAAGAAATTGACCCGGTAGGTGTCGCGGTTGTACTCGGCCGTGCCGTCGGTCATCTCCACGACCAGGCCGCCGGGGCCGCGCAGCAGCAGGGGCAGGGCGTGGTGGCTGGTGATGACGTGCGTCTCGACGGCGAGCCGGAGCAACCTCAGGCCGCCCGCGAGGTCGTGCTCCCAGACGGCCTTGTCCCACTCGAAGAGCTTCTCGCCGCCCCAGATGTCGTTGACGAGGACGTCGAGACGGCCCTGCTCGCCGTCGATGCGGTCGACGAGCTCGCGGACCTGCGCGGGTTCGAGGTGGTCGGTGGGTACGGCGATGCCGTGGCCGCCGGCCTCGGTGACCAGGTCGGCGGTGTCCTCCAGGGTCTCGGGGCGGTCGTACTCGGAGCGGCGGGCGCGGGTGCTGCGTCCGGTGACGTAGACGGTGGCGCCGGCCGCGCCGAGTTCCACCGCGATCCCGCGGCCCGCTCCCCGTGTCGCTCCGGCGACCAGCGCGACCTTGCCCCGCAACGGCTGTGACATGTCCGACCTCCCGTGTGGCTGTTCCGGGTGTCGAGCCTCCCGCGAAAGCCGGACATCTTCTGTCACCTTTTCCCGACGGTCACTCCGTTGCCCGCGGGAGCGGGTCTCAGTGGCCCCGCGCGATCCACTCCTCCAGGTGCGGGGCCTCGGCCCCGATGGTCGTGGAGTCGCCGTGGCCGGTGAGGACCTTGGTCTCCGCGGGGAGGGTCAGGAGCCGGTCACGGACGGAGGTGATGATCGTCGGGAAGTGGGAGTACGAGCGGCCGGTCGCGCCGGGGCCGCCCTGGAAGAGGGTGTCGCCCGTGAAGACGACGCCGAGGCCGGGGTCGTACAGGCAGACCGCGCCGGGGGCGTGCCCCGGGGTGTGCAGCACTCGCAGGTCGGCTCCGGCCGCCTCGATGACCTGCCCGTCCCGCAGCCCGGCGTCCGGTTCGCGGCCGGGGTGGGTCTGCTTCCACAGCGGCAGGTCGTCGTGGTGCAGCCAGATGACGGCTCCGGTGCGGTCGGCGAGCGCGGGTGCCGCGTTGACGTGGTCGTTGTGGGCGTGTGTGCACACGATGGCCTTCAGGCGCCGGTCCCCGACCGCCGCCGCGATCGCGTCGGCGTCGTGGGCGGCGTCGATGACGACGACCTCGTGTTCGTCACCGACGAGCCACACGTTGTTGTCGACGTCCCAGGAGCCGCCGTCGAGGGTGAACTGCCCGGAGGTGACGAGGCGTTCGATGCGGGCGGCCATCACAGCACCACCACCGAGCGCAGCACGTCACCGTGGTGCATCCGCTCGAACGCCTTCTCCACCTCGTCGAGCTGGATCGTCTCGGTGACGAAGGCGTCCAGGTCCAGACGCCCCTGCAGGTGGAGGTCGATCAGCATGGGGAAGTCGCGGGACGGCAGGCAGTCGCCGTACCAGGACGACTTGAGCGCGCCGCCACGGCCGAACACGTCGAGGAAGGGCAGTTCGAGCTTCATCTCCGGGGTGGGCACGCCGACCAGGACGACGGTGCCGGCCAGGTCCCGGGCGTAGAAGGCCTGCTTGTACGTCTCCGGGCGGCCGACCGCCTCGATGACGACGTCCGCGCCGAACCCGCCGGTCAGCTCGCGGATCGCCTCGACCGGATCGGTGCCGGAGGAGTTGACGGTGTGGGTGGCGCCCATCCGGCGGGCGGTCTCCAGCTTGCGGTCGTCGATGTCGACGGCGATGATCCGGGCCGCTCCGGCCAGCCGCGACCCGGCGACGGCCGCGTCGCCGACGCCGCCGCAGCCGATGACGGCGACGGTGTCGCCGCGGCCGACGCCACCCGTGTTGATGGCGGCGCCGAGGCCGGCCATCACGCCGCAGCCGAGCAGTCCGGCCACCGCCGGGGAGACGGCCGGGTCGACCTTGGTGCACTGGCCGGCCGCGACCAGCGTCTTCTCGGCGAACGCGCCGATGCCGAGGGCCGGGACGAGCTCCTGGCCGGTCGCGGCGAGGGTCATCTTCTGCTCGGCGTTGTGGGTGTCGAAGCAGTACCAGGGCCGGCCACGCAGGCAGGCCCGGCAACGGCCGCACACCGCACGCCAGTTGAGGATCACGAAGTCACCGGGCGCCACCTCGGTGACGCCCTCCCCGACCGTCTCGACCACCCCGGCGGCCTCGTGGCCGAGCAGGAAGGGGAACTCGTCGGTGATGCCGCCCTGCTTGTAGTGCAGGTCGGTGTGGCAGACCCCGCAGGCCTGCACCTTCACCACGGCCTCTCCCGGCCCCGGGTCCGGTACGACGATCGTCTCGACCCGCACCGGCTCGTCCCGCCCCGGTGCGATCACGCCGCGTACTTCCTGCGCCATGTGCTGGCCCCTTCCGTCTCCGCGCGTCCGTCCCGGCATCCGACCCTACGCGTGACTGATCGGTAAGGGGACGGTTCCGGCTGCGCGCCGCGCGCCCGGTCGCGGCCGCGCCGCCCGTCCGGCGCCCCGGTGCTGCCGTGATGTCCGGCCCGCGCCCCGGTTGTCGGTGCCCCCACGTAATCTCTGAGCATCCCCTCGGACCGTGAAGGAGCAGCGTGAGCATCGCAGAGTCGGAGAGCGCCCCGCCCGCGTGGCGCATGCTCCTGGGCTATGTGCGGCCCCACCGGTGGACCCTGTTCGCGGGCGCGCTACTGTCGCTGGTCACCGGCGCCACCGGGCTGGCGCTGCCGCTGGTGGCGCGCGGGTTGATCGACGACCTCTCCCACGACCGGGCCATCGCCGGGGCGTTGCTGGCCATGTCGGCCCTGGTCGTGGCGAACGCCGCGGTGGGCGCGCTCGGGGGGTACGTGCTCCAGCGCACGGCGGAGTCGGTGGTGCTCGGCGCCCGGCGGACCCTGTCGTCGTACCTGCTGCGGCTGCGGATATCCGCGGTGGACCGCAGCGAGCCGGGTGACCTGATGGCCCGCATCACCTCGGACACCACGCTGCTGCGCGAGGTCACGACCGACTCGCTGGTCGGCCTCGGCACGGGCGGACTCACGCTCGTGGCCACCGTCGCGATGATGGGCTTCGTCGACCCGGTGCTGCTCGGCGTCACGCTCGCCGTGGTCCTCGGCACGGGCCTGGTCCTCGGCTTCATCGTGCCCCGTATCAACAAGGCCAGCCGCCGGGCCCAGGACGCCGTCGGTGTCATGGGAGCGTCGCTGGAGCGGGTGCTGGGCGCGCTGCGCACGGTGAAGGCGTCCGGCGCCGAGCACCGCGAGGAGCGGACGCTGCACGCGGCGGCCGAGGAGTCGTGGCGGCAGAGTGTGCGGGCCGCCAAGTGGTCGGCCGCTGCGGGCAACACCGCCGGGCTGGCGATGCAGATCGCCTTCATCACGGTCCTCGCGGTCGGCGGCGCGCGGGTCGCGACCGGCGCCGTGGACATCGGCACGCTGGTCGCCTTCCTGCTGTACGTCTTCTACCTCATGTCGCCGATCCAGCAGGTGGTCGGCGCGATCACGCAGTACCAGACGGGCGCCGCCGCCCTGGCCCGGATCCAGGAGGCACTGCGGCTGCCCGCCGAACCCCAGGCGCCCGCCGCCTCGTTGCCGTCGGCCGGCGCGCCCCCGGCCGCGCTCGCCTTCACCGACGTCCGCTTCCGCTACGCCGAGGACCTGCCCTACGTCCACCACGGCGTGACCTTCGAGGTCCCGGCGCAGGGCATGACGGCGTTCGTCGGCCCGTCCGGCGCGGGCAAGACGACGGTCTTCTCCCTCATCGAGCGCTTCTACGACCCGGAGTCGGGCGTGATCACGCTGGACGGCCGGGACCTCACGGAGTGGGAACTGCCGCGGCTGCGCTCGGCGATCGGTTACGTCGAGCAGGACGCGCCGGTGCTGTCGGGGTCGCTGCGCGACAACCTGCTGCTGGGCAATCCCGAGGCGGACGACGACGCCCTGACGCGGGTGCTGAAGACGACCCGGCTGGACGGGCTGGTCGAGCGGCTGCCGGCCGGCGTGGAGACGCTCGTCGGGCATCGCGGCACCAAGCTGTCGGGCGGGGAGCGTCAGCGGGTGGCGATCGCCCGCGCGCTGCTGCGCCGTCCGAGACTCCTGCTGCTCGACGAGGCGACCTCGCAACTGGACGCCGTCAACGAGGCGGCGCTGCGCGACACCGTCGCCGACGTGGCCCGCACCACGACGGTGCTGGTCGTCGCGCACCGGCTGTCCACGGTGACGATGGCCGACCGGATCGTGGTCATGGACTCGGGCACGGTCCGTGCGGTGGGCACCCACCGCGAACTCGTGACCGCCGACCCGCTGTACGCGGAGCTGGCGGCCACGCAGTTCCTCGCCACGGCCGGCTGACGGACCGCGGCGGCGTGGGTCAGCCCACGTCGGGGAGCAGCCCGGTGACGGGGGCGGCCATGTCGGTGAGCTGGCGGAGCTGGTTGAGGTCGTTGAGCCGCTTCATCTGGGTCAGCTGTGCGGAGGGCCGCGGGACCTCCTCCTTGTACTCGGCGGGGATGTCGCTGACGGCGAGGGAGTCGAGGAGGGTGACCGGGCTGAGTGCGCCGACGCCCGGGGCGTCGGCCTCGGCCGCGCTCACCGAGGGGGCGGCGAGTCCGGCGACACCGGCCGCGAGTCCAACGGCTGCGACGAAACGACGTGTTGAGATCATGCTCTGGGCAACGCGAACCGCCCCCGGGCGGACACGGTCGGCCCAGTCCGCTCACCCGTCAGGCGCAGTCGCCGGGTCCGGTCCTCAGTCCGCTCCGGGCCGCCATCCCACGGGACGCAGGATGCCGAGCAGCTGGCGGACCAGTTCGTCCACCACCTCGTCGAGGGTGGCCGGTACCCGGCCGGTGCTCCAGTCGTGGACCAGGCCGTTGACGCTGCCGATGAACGCCGTCGCGGCGAGGCGGTAGTCACGGCGGGCCGCCTCGCCGCGCTCGGCGGCCGCGTGCGCCTCGGCGCAGATCAGGTCGACCCAGCGGGCACGCCGGGTGAGCCGCTGCTCCTCCATGCGGGGACTGACGCCGACGATCTCCACGAAGGTGATGCGGACGCGGCGGGGGTCGGCGGTGACGTTGCCGGCGTAGGCGCGGAAGATCGCGTCGGCCCGCTCGCCCACAGGTGACTCCCGGGTGCCGGCCGCCGCCGCCAGCACCGCCTCCTCGGCCAGGGCGTTGACCTGGAGGTGGAGCGCGGCGAGCGCGTCCTCCAGGGTGTGGAACTCCTCGTAGAACTGCCGGGTGGACAGTCCCGCCGCCTCACTGAGCGCCGCGACGGTCGTGGCCCGGTAGCCGGGGCTTTCGCCGAAGAGCCGGAGCGCCGCGTCGAGGAACCGCCGGCGCCGCTCGGCCTGCCGTTCCTGTGCCGACCTGCCCCCGTAACGCCCCGTCGGAGCCCTGAGCCTGCCCGCCAACGTCCCTCCCGTTCCGCGCCGTCGGCCCATCCTTTCGTGCACGCCGCCCCCTGGTGAAGGGCACCCCCCGGGGGACCGGTGGAGGGCTTCCCCCGGGGGGGCTTCCCCGTTCGCGTTTCCTGCCGTTCCTGACGACTCCTCAGGTGCCGGTCCGGCGGGTCACGTTCAGCAGGTACTCCTTCCGGTTCAGCGGATTGTGGTCGGTGCGCGCACGCTCGGGCACCTCGGTGCCCGACGGGACGGGCGCGTAGTGGTCGAAGGCGCTGTCCAGTTCGCCCTCGCCCCGGGTGAGCCCCGGCAGCCGCTGTTCCAGGGCGTGCACCTGGGCCGCGGGCACCGTGCCCTCCATGACGCACGCCGCGCCCTGCGTCACGGTCGTCCGCGGTACCGCGCGCAGCGCGGCCAGCATCGGCAGCAGGGCGCCGAGCGTGTCGGCCGGGGCCTCGATCCGGAAGCGGTGCATCGGCTCGTGCACCCGGGTGCCCGCGCCCCGCAGCGCCTCGATCAGCACCAGCGGGGTCAGCCCCCGGAAGTCGTGGCCGGTGCTGTACATGCTCTTGTCGAAGCCCTGGTGGGCGTGACTCTGGCGGGGTGAGTAGCCGGAGTGCGTCATGGTGACCGTGCAGTCGGGGATCTGCCAGCCGTGCAGGCCCTGGCCGAGGGTCTCACGGACGGTGTCCTCGACGGCCTTGAAGAAGGCGTACGGCATGGAGCCGAGCTCCACCTCCAGCCGGAAGGCGACGCCGGCGCCGGCCGGCGCCGGGTCCACGCGCAGGCCCACCGTGGCCAGGAAGGGGTTGGCGCCCTTCCTGTTGAACTCCACCGCCGAACCGGTCCCGGCCGGCCGCTCGACGCACAGCGGCGTGGTCTCCCGGAAGCTGACGTCCAGTCCGTAGTCGCTCGCGAGCGTGGCCTGGACGACCTCCTTCTGCACCTCGCCGTACAGGGACACGGAGGTCTCCCGGCGCACCTCGTCGTGGCGGAGCGCGATCAGGGGGTCCTGTTCGGCGAGCTGGCTGAGCGCCAGATGCAGGGCTCCCCGGTCCGTCCCCGGGCCGGGCACCACGACGGTCTCCAGGGTCGGCGGGGCGAAGACGTGCCCGTTGGGCCTGCGCGGTACGCCGAGAGAGTCGCCGATCCTGACGTCGGCCGGCCCCCACAGCCGGGCGATGCGGCCCGCCGTGACGGCGTACTGCCGGGCGTCGGTGCCCTGGTCGAACACGCTGATCGCGGTGATCCGGCCCTCCGTCCGCCCCGGGCCGCACGGCACCCGGTCCCGGACGCGCAGCGTGCCGGAGAACAGCCGCGCGTAGGCGATCCGCTCGCCCGCCGGTCCCCGCTCGACCTTGAACACGGTCCCGCAGAGCGGGCCGCCGGGATCGCCGGCGGCGGCCGGCAGCAGGTCCTTGATGCCGCCGATCAGGGCGTCGACGCCGGCACCGGTGATGGCCGAGCCGCCGTAGGCGGGGTGGACGAGTGCCTCGCGGGTCCGGGCCGCGAGGGACGCGCGCAGCAGTGCGTCCGGGACGTCGCCGCGGACGTAGGCGGCGAGCAGGTCGTCGTCGTGGCCGGTGAGGACATCGAGCGCCGCCGCGCCGAGGCCGGGGGCGAAGTCGGCGGCCCCGGTGCCGAGGCCGGTCGCCGTGCCCATGGGGACGACGGGCACGGCGAGGCGTTCGGAGACGGAGCGCAGCACCTCGGCGTAACGGGCTCCGCCGCGGTCGATCTTGTTGACGAAGAGCAGCGTGGGAATGCGCAGGCGGCGCAGGGTGCGCATCAGGACGCGGGTCTGCGCCTGGACGCCCTCGACGGCCGAGACGACCAGGACGGCGCCGTCCAGGACTCCGAGCACCCGCTCCACCTCGGCGATGAAGTCCGGGTGGCCAGGTGTGTCGATGAGGTTGACGGTCACGTCGTCGAGGGGGAACGAGACGACGGCCGACTTGATGGTGATGCCGCGCTGACGCTCCAGCGCCAGGGTGTCGGTCCGGGTGCTGCCGGCGTCGACGCTGCCGATCTCGTCGATCACCCCGGCGGAGTGCAGCAGCCGTTCGGTCAGGCTGGTCTTACCCGCGTCGATGTGCGCGAGGATCCCCAGGTTGAGCAGGTGCACGAGGCGTCATGTCCTTTGTGGAGTGGGTCTGTGCGACGGCGGAGGACATGAAGGGAGATCGCATCGGGGTGACTCCTTGCTCGTGACGACTGGTCGGGTGCAGTGCAGCAGAAGAGCGGTGGCGCGACAATGGATTAACGCTCAACCATGCGAGGGTCGCGATATGCGTGAGATTCTTCCGGCGCTGCGCCAGTGGTACGCGACGTCAGCCCCGTTCGGCCTGGCCACGGTCGTGGGGGTGAGCCGCAGCGCGCCGCGTGATCCGGGTGCCGCGATGGCGGTGGGACCGGACGACGAGGTGGTCGGCAGTGTGTCGGGGGGCTGTGTCGAGGGGGCGGTGTTCGAGCTCGCCCAGGAGGTGGTGGAGAGCGGCGAGGCCCGGCTGGAGACGTTCGGGTACAGCGACGACGACGCCTTCGCGGTGGGGCTGACCTGCGGCGGGGAGATCACCCTGCTGGTCCGTCCGGTCACGCCGGAGCGGGACCCCACCTTCGGGGCGGTCGCGGAGACGGTCCTGGAGGGCCGCCCCGTGACCCTGGCGACGGTGACGGACGGCCCGGCGCCGCTCGGGGCGACGCTGGCCGTGTGGCCCGACCGGGTGGCCGGCACGCTCGGCACGCGGGGGCTGGACGCGGCGGTCACCGCCGACGCGCGGGGTGAGCTGGCTCTCGGGGCCACCGGTCTGCGGCACTACGGGCCGCGCGGGGAGCGGCGCGAGGACGACGTCTCGGTGTTCCTGCACTCCTTCGCGCCGCCCCCGCGCATGCTCGTGTTCGGCGCGATCGACTACGCGGCGGCCGTCGCCCGCCTGGGTGACTTCCTCGGATACCGGGTCACCGTGTGCGACGCCCGCCCGGTCTTCACCACGCCGAAACGTTTCCCGCCCGGCGTGGAGGTCGTCGTCGACTGGCCGCACCGCTATCTGCGCGCCACCGACACCGACGAGCGCACGGTGATCTGCGTGCTCACGCACGACCCCAAGTTCGACGTGCCGCTGCTGGAGGTGGCGCTGCGCCGGCCCGCCGCGTACATCGGCGCGATGGGCAGCCGCCGTACCCACGACGAGCGCACCAAGCGCCTGACGGAGGCCGGGCTCACCGACGACGAGATGTCGCGGCTGCGCTCCCCGATCGGTCTCGACCTCGGTGCGCGGACGCCGGAGGAGGTGGCCGTGTCGGTCGCCGCCGAGATGGTGTCGCTGCGCTGGGGCGGCAGCGGGACGCCGCTCACGGCGACCCGGGGGGCGATCCATCCGCAGTCGTAGGGCGCCGGCGGCCCGGCACGGTCAGCGGGGCGGCAGCCGGTGCAGGGTCACGTCCGTCAGCCGGCCGCCGGTGACGGAGGCCGTCATGTAGGTGCAGTGCGGCTGGCGGCGGCGGTCCGTCGGGGAGCCGGGGTTGAGCAGGCGCAGACCGGTGGCCGTCGTGGTGTCCCAGGGGATGTGGCTGTGGCCGAAGACCAGGACGTCCACGCCGGGGAAGCGGGCGGCGCAGCGGGCCTCGCGGCCCTGGGCAGGGCCCGTCTCGTGGACGGCGGCGAAGCGCAGGCCGCCGAGTTCCGCGTGGGCCACCTCGGGCAACCGGGCCCGCAGGTCGGGGCCGTCGTTGTTGCCGTGGACGCCGATCAGCCGGCGGCTGCGGGCCGTCAGCAGGTCCAGGGTGGCCGTGTCTACCCAGTCACCGGCGTGGAAGACCACGTCGGCGGTGTCGATCTCGGCGAGGAGCGGCTCCGGCAGGGCCTTGGCGCGCTTCGGGAGATGGGTGTCCGACGTCAGGAGCAGGCGCACCGCTCCAGCGTAGGGCGTGCCGGTACCACGGGCGCGCGGCGCGGTCCGCGGTGGCGGTCCGGCAGGGGTGCCTGGGTCCGTCTGTGCCCTCAGTCCTCACCCCGCACTATGTTCCACTCCGGTGCCGTGTGCGAGGTCCGTGGTCCGTCCGGGCTCTCCACGGCGGGGAGCCAGGTGCGCAGCTCGCTCTTGGCGCGCAGTCGACGGGCCTTCGACCAGCCGGTTTCCAGGCGGCGGACGACGGGTTTGTCACTGGTGGACGTGGTCACGACGCAAACCTCTTCCTTCTGCGTCCCCTCGTACGAGTGTACGGAACCGATCGGGTCCCCGCCGTCGCCGCCGGTAAACGTCGTACGGCTCAGGCGCTGCCGGGGCCGCCGCTGCCGAAGGAGCCGCCGGAGCCACTGTTCCAGCGCGGGCGGCGCTGGTCCGCGCTGGGCATGCCGCCGGAGGGGCGCAGGTCGTGCGGCGAGAGGCGCTGGTCCCCGTCCATCTCGCGGGGCGCACGCTGTTCCCGGGTCTCCCGCACCGCGCCGGACTCCGGCAGGCGGGGCTGCTCGTCGGGCCGGGGCCGCCGGGGCTCGCGCTTGCGGACCTTGATGCCGAGGAGAACGGCCCAGATCAGTGCCCCGGTGACGATGACGCCACCGACGAGGACCGCGACGAACCCGGCGACGGAACCAGCTGCGGCTACTTCGAGTGCGGTGAAGTTCATGCGCACCGAGTACCCGGCCGACGCGGGTGAATGACTCCCGGTGCCGCCGCGGTCGCCCCGGCCCGGGCCGACGGTGTGCGGCGCGCGCTACGGATTGGGCCTGGCCACGCTGATGTCGCCGAGCGCGGACTCCGGGTCGCGCTCCATGGCCAGGTCGCCCAGCGAGACGATGCCCACGGCGTGGTCCTCGTCGACGACCGGGATGCGGCGCACGGCGTGTTCGCGCATGAGCTCCACGGCGTGGTCGAGTTCCTCGTCCGCCCGTACGGTCACCAGGTCGTCGCTGCACGCGGCGGCCACGGTGATCCGGTCGGCGTCACCGCCGTCGGCGATCGAGCGCACCACCAGGTCACGGTCGGTGACCAGGCCGCGCAGGTGGTCGCCGTCCGTGACCAGCACGGCGCCGAGGTCCTGGTCGCGCATGATCCGGGCCACCGCCGCGACGGACGTCTGCGGTTCGACGGTCACCGGGTCTGCGGTCATGATGTCGCGGACGTACTGGGTCATGACGTGCCTCCTTCGGGCTGCTGTCCTGTGTCGTCGTCGTTCCGGCACCGAGTACCCGGGGCGGCGGCGACGGCACGCGGGGTCAGCGGTCCAGGGCGATCTCGCTCCACACCTGTTTGCCGCCGCTGGCCGGCACCGTGCCCCACGACGCGGACATGGCCTCGACGAGGAGCAGGCCACGGCCGCCGGTCGCCTCCCAGCCGATGCTGGTGGGCTTGACGGGGGTGCGCGGCGAGGTGTCGGCGACGGCGAGGCGCAACCGGCTGTCGACGAGGGTCAGGTCGAGGCGGACCGGGCCGTCGGTGTGCACCAGGGCGTTGGTGACGAGTTCGGAGACGACCAGCAGTACGGCGTCCGTCTGAGCGGTCACGCCCCAGGCGCGCAGGGTGCGCCGGGTGAAGCGCCGGGCGTGCCGGACCGCCTCCGGCACCCGCCACACCGTCCAGGTCTCGCGCCGCGGGAGGACGTCCATGCCGTCGTAGCGCATCAGCAGCAGCGCCACGTCGTCACCGCGGTGGGCGTCGCCCAGCAGTCCGTCGGCGACCGTGCCCAGGTGGGCCGGGTCGGAGGCGGCGAGCCGCTCCGCGAATTCCGCCATGCCCTCGTCGAGGTCGGATTCGGCGCTCTCGACCAGACCGTCGGTGGTCAGGGCGATGAGCGTGCCGGGCTGGAGCCGCAGCGGGCTCATCGGGAAGTCGGCCTGGGCCACGACGCCGAGCGGCGGGCCGCCTTCCGCCTCCGCGATCTCGGTGCTGCCGTCGGGCCGGCGCAGCACCGGCGGCAGATGCCCGGCCCGCACACACCAGGCGGAGCCCTCTTCCACATCGACGTCGACGTAGGCGCAGGTGGCGAAGAGGTCGGTCTCCATGCCGACGAGGAGCCGGTTGGCGTGCGAGACGACGACGTCCGGGGGGTGGCCCTCGACGGCGTAGGCGCGCAGCGCGGTGCGCATCTGGCCCATGAGGGTGGCGGCGCCCGCGCTGTGGCCCTGCACGTCGCCGATGACGAGGGCGACGTGGTTGTCGGGCAGCGGGATCACGTCGTACCAGTCGCCGCCGACCTCCAGGCCGGCGGTGGCGGGCAGATAGCGGGCGACGGCGACCGCGCCGGGCAGTTCGGGCAGGCGGCGCGGAAGCAGTTGGCGCTGGAGCATGCCGACGAGTTCGTGCTCGGCGTCGAAGGCGCGGGCGCGCATCAGGGCCTGGCCCGCCAGCCCGGCCGAGGCGGTGAGCAGGGCGCGTTCGTCGGCTCCGAAGTCGTGCGGGCGGTCCCAGCCGATCAGACAGGCGCCGGCCATCCGGCCCCCCGCGGGCAGCGGGAGCACGGCGAGGCCGCCGGGGCCCACCTCGGCGAGCGCGGGTTCCAGGGCGGTGCCCGCGGGCCAGATCTGGGCGCGGCCCTCGCTCAGCGCCGCGGCCAGGGTGGGCATGGCGCGCACCGGCGCGTCGGGCCATTCGGCCCGCCATTCCAGGCGCCACAGCTCGGGCCAGGCCTCCGGTTCGGGCGGGTCGAGGACGGTGACGACGAGCCGGTCGTGCTCCAGTTCGGCCAGGGCGATCCGGTCGGCCTGCAACGGCCGGCGCAGGGCGGCGACCACGGCCTGGCTGACGTCGCGGACGGTGCCTGCCGTGGCGAGCACGGCGGCCAGGCGCTGGACGCGGGTGACGTCCGTGACGTCGGACCGCAGCGTGGAGGTGTCCTCGACCGTGCCCGAAAGCCGGGACGGGACGCCGTCCCCGCCGGGCAGCAGACGGCCGCGCAGCCGGAGCCACTTGGGTGGCCCGCCGGGCCGGAGCACCCGGAACTCCAGTTCGCGGTCGCCGATGGTCATGTGGTCGGCCTCGACCACCGACATCAGCGACGGCAGGTCCTCCGGCACCGTCCGGCCGAGCAGCGTCTCGACCTTGCCGTCGAACTCGTCCCGGCCGATGCCGAACAGCTCCAGGAGGTCGTCGCCGACCTGCACCCGGCCGGTGTCCATGGCGAGGCTGAACCCGCCCGGCGGCAGCTCACCGCTCTCGGCGCGCGGCGCCGGGGCGGGCGTGGCGAGCGCGTCGGCGATCAGCTCCAGGCACTTGCGGTCCTCGGTGTCGAAGCCGTCCCGGTACTCGCTCACGGCGAGCAGGCACCCCCCGCCGCCCGAGCGGTGGGCGGGCAGCGCGGCCAGGGAGAAGTCCCGCGCCGCCGTGCGGCGGGACTCCGCGCGGTCGGCGAGTTCGCCGGGGCCGAGCCACACGGGGCGCCCGGCGCGGTGGGCGTCGGACAGCGGGGAGCCGCCGGCGAGCGGATAGCCGTCGCGCAGGCCGTACAGGGTCCTGGGCACCCCGGCCGACTCGGCCATGCACAGCACCTCGCCGTCGTCGCTCGGCGTGTAGAAGGCGGCGAAGGTGGCCCGCGCGAAGACCAGCGCCTGTTCGAGGAGGCGGTGCCTGCGCGCCGGGGAGTCGGGGTCGGCCAGGAGCGCCGAGAGGGCGTCCTCGGCGCGCAGCACTCGCGCCCTGCGCCCGGCAACGCCCTCACTGACCACGTCCGTATTACAGCGCTAATGAACGCCGCGCGCAGCCCCTGTGAACGCAGTACGGCCGCCGGACGGACCGCCCGGCGGCCCCGCGCTCGAAAGGGATCGAACAGGTTTTGACCCATGCGTAGTGCACGGCCGTCTCGTGACAGGCGTGACTGTCCGGGGCCCTGTCCCGGCTGCGAGGCTCGTTGCCGGTCACGGAGGGGGAGGGCATGGACAAGCGGTACGAGGTGTACGCGCTGGCGGACAGTCACTTCTACGACACGCCCGACCGGCTCGGCGGGGGCGGCGAGCCGCTGTACGAGACGGCCCGCCGCCCGGCCCCGGACGGCTGGACGGCGGCGCGGATCGGCGACTGGTTGGCGCTGACGCCGCTCGGCCCGGACGGCGCGCCGGCGCCCGGACCCACCCAGGGCTGGAAGGTGCATGCCTCCGCCACCCGGAAGGACGCGGACCGGATCGCGGCGATCGTGTGGGAGTACTGCGTGCCCCGGCGCATCCCGTTCAAGTTCGTGCCGGCCGCCCACCTGCTGCACCTGCGCAACGCCAAGTACGCCCCGCGCGACGGCAGCGGCAAGTTCGTCACCGTCTACCCTGCGGACGAGGAGCAACTGCACCTGGTGCTGCGGGAGCTGGGCGAGCTGCTGAAGGGCTTCGAGGGGCCCTACATCCTGACCGACCTGCGCTGGGACGACGGTCCGCTGTACGTGCGCTACGGCGCCTTCGCGCGCACCTACGTCGTCGACGAGCGCGGCTCGCTGGTGCCGGCGGTGCGCGACGGCGAGGGCACGCTGGTGCCGGACCGGCGGGCCCCGTCCTTCCAGGTGCCCGGCTGGGTGACGCTGCCTTCCTTCCTCGAACCGCAGCTCGCGGCCCGCAACACCACGACCGTCGGCGACCTGCCGTACCGGATCGAGAAGGCGCTGCACTTCTCCAACGGCGGCGGCGTGTACGTCGGCACCGACACCCGTGACGGGAGCCGGGTGGTGCTCAAGGAGGGCCGGCCGCACGCGGGGCTGGCCGCCGACGGGGCCGACGCCATCGCCCGTCTGGAGCGCGAGAAGGACGCCCTGGAGCAGGTCGCGGGCACCGGGGTGGTGCCCGAGGTGCGTGACTGGTTCGCCTTGGGCGACCACCGGTTCCTCGTGATGGAGCACATCGAGGGAAGGCCGCTGAACTCCTTCTTCGCCGAGCGGCACCCGCTGCTCGGCACCGACCCGGACCCTGCGGCCGTCGCCGCGTACACGGCGTGGGCACTGCGCATCCACCGGGCGGTCGAGCGGGCCGTCGAGGCGGTCCACGAGCGCGGCATCGTCTTCAACGACCTGCACGTCTTCAACATCATGGTGGCGCCGGACGAGGAGAGTGTCCGGCTGATCGACTTCGAGGCCGCCGCGCCGGTCGCCGAGAACGGCCGTCAGATCGTCGCCCACCCCGGCTTCTTCGCCCCGCCGGACCGCCGCGGCACGGACGTCGACCGCTACGCGCTGGCCTGCCTGCGACTCGCCCTGTTCCTGCCGGTCACCACCCTGTTCGTGGTCGACCGGGGCAAGGCCGCCCACCTGGCGGACGTCGTCGCCGAGCAGTTCCCGGACGTGCCCCGGGCCTTCCTGGACGAGGCGGTGGCGGAGATCACCCGGGGCGCCGCCCGGCCGTCGGCGGCCACCCCGCTCGTCCGTCCCGCGGACTGGCCGCACAGCCGCGACTCGATGGTGAAGGCGATCCTCGCCTCGGCGAGCCCCGAGCGCACCGACCGGCTCTTCCCCGGCGACATCACCCAGTTCTCCGACGGCGGCGGCCTCGGCATCGCGCACGGCGCCGCCGGTGTGCTCTACGCGCTCGAACGGACCGGCGCCGAACGGTACGAGGAGGGCGAACACTGGCTCCTGGCGCGCACCGAACCGCCGCCGGTGGGCACACCGCTCGGCCTGTACGACGGCCTGGCGGGCGTCGCCCTGGTGCTGGACCTGCTCGGCCACCGGACGCGGGCACTGGACCTGATCGACCTGGTCCTGCGCGAGCGCTGGCAGCGCCTCGCCTCGGACCTGCACGGCGGACTGGCCGGACTGGGCCTCGTCCTCGACGCCCTGGCGCGCACCACCGGTGAACGGCGGCTTGCCCGGGCCGCCGAGGAGGCGGCCCGCATCCTCGTGGGACGGCTCGCCGAGCCGCTGCCCGACACCCCGCGCCGGCGGGCCGGGCTGCTGCGCGGCGCGAGCGGGCCCGCGCTGTTCCTGCTGCGCCACTACGAACTGACCGGCGAGCGGGACCTGCTGGACGCGGCCGGCACGGCGCTGCGCCGGGACCTCGACTGCTGTGTCGTGCAGAAGGGCGGCTCGCTGGAGGTCGACGAGGGCTGGCGGACGATGCCGTACCTCGGCGACGGCAGCGCGGGCGTGGGCATGGTCCTCGACGACCACCTCGTCCACGCCACCGACGACGACGGCGAGTTCGGGCGGGCCCGCGCCGGGATCCTGACGGCCGCCACCTCGCGCTTCTACGCGCAGCCCGGACTGTTCCAGGGCCGCGCCGGGATGATCCTGCACCTCGCCCGCACCACCGCCCCGGGAGCGGGGCGGGAGGAGCTGGCGGCCCAGGTCGCCGGACTCGGCTGGTACGCCATGGCCTACCAGGGCCAACTGGCCTTCCCCGGGCACCAGATGATGCGGCTGTCCATGGACCTGGCCACCGGGACGGCGGGCTGTCTGCTCGCGCTCGGCGCGGCCCTCGGCGACCCGTCCACCGCACATCTGCCGTTCCTGCCGCCGCCCCCGCGGCGGCCCTCACAGACGCGGTTCCGCGATCCCGCGGAGTCGTGACACCACCCCGTCCCCATGGATGAAAGGACACGAAGATGGCACTGCTCGACCTGCAGGCGATGGACACCGAGGAGTACACCGGCGGCCAGAGCACCCTCAGCCTGCTCTCCTGTGTGAGCGCCGCGAGCATCACGCTCTGCCTCTGACCGACGGCACCGCACAGCTCCGGGCGGCCACTCCCCACCAGGGAGGGGCCGCCCGGGGTCCGTACAGGAGGCGCTCACTCCATGACAGGACCCACGACGCCGACGGACACCGGGACCCGGGGACTGCTGCGCCGGGCCGGGCGGCACAGCGCGGGGCGGTGCCTCGCGCTCTGCCTGGCGGGAACGTTCGCCACCGGGGCCGGGCTGCTGCTGCCCGCCGCGCTGGGCCGGGCCCTGGACACGCTGCTGTCGGGCCGGGCCGCGACCGGCTGGGTGCTGTGCTGCGCCGCACTGGTAGCGCTGATCGCCGTACTGGACGCGGCCGAGGCGGTGCTCGCAGGGACCGTCGACGCACGGAGCACGGCCTGGCTGCGCCGCCGGACCAGCGGCCGTCTGCTGGCGCTGGGGCCGCGCGCCGGCGGCCGGTTCGGCTCCGGTGACCTGGTCGCCCGGGTCGTCGGCAACGCCGCGCAGGCCGGGACCGCGCCGGGGGCCCGCGCCCTGCTGGTGGCCGCGTGCGCGGGGCCCGTCGGGGGCGTGGTCGCGCTCGTGCTGATCGACCCGTGGCTCGCGGTGGTGTTCCTCACCGGGGCGCCCGTGCTGGCGCTCCTGCTGCGCGCCCTCGCCCGCGACACCGCCGAGTGCGCCGCCGACTACCAGCGGGCGCAGGGACGGATCGCGGCGGCGCTGGCCGAGGCGGTCGCCGGGCACCGCACCATCCGCGCGGCCGGTACGGCGGACCGGGAGACGGCGCGTGTCCTCGGGCCGCTGCCCGAACTGGCGCGCGCGGGCCACCGCATGTGGCGGGTGCAGGGGCGGGCCGCCGGGCAGGCCGTCGCCGTGGGACCGCTGCTCCAGCTGGGCGTGGTCGCCGTCGCCGGCGTGCTGCTCGCCCGGCACCGGCTCTCCGTGGGCGAGTTGCTCGCCGCCGCCCGCTACGCGGTTCTGGCGACCGGCGTCGGCGTGCTCGTGAGCCACCTCTCCGGCCTGGCCCGCGCCCGCGCGGCCGCCGCCCGGCTGACGGAGGTCCTGGTGCAGCCCGCCCCCGGGCACGGCGGCCGGACGCTGCCGCCCGGCCCCGGACACCTCCGACTGCGCGCGGTGACCGCACGCCTGGGCGCCCGCACGGTCCTCGACGGCGTCGACCTGGACGTGCCGGGCGGCACCACCCTCGCCGTGGTCGGCCGCTCCGGCACCGGCAAGTCCCTGCTCGCCGCGCTCGCCGGGCGCCTGGCCGACCCGGACGCCGGCGAGGTCCTCCTCGACGGCGTCCCGCTGCGCGCCCTCGGCCGGCCGGAGCTGCGCCGCGCCGTGTCCTACGCCTTCGAACGCCCCGCTCTCCTGGGCGCCACCGTCGAGGACACCCTCGCTCTCGGCCTGCCCTGCCCCGCTCCCGGCCGCGTCCGCGAGGCCGCCCGCACCGCCCGCGCCGACGATTTCGTCCGCCGCCTCCCGCACGGCTACGCCACCCGCTGCGCCGACGCCCCCTTCTCCGGCGGCGAGGCGCAACGGCTGGGCCTGGCCCGCGCGTTCGCACAGGGCGGCCGTCTGCTCATCCTCGACGACGCCCTGTCCAGCCTGGACACGGTGACGGAACACCACATCACACGGGCCCTGCTGGCCCGGCCGCGTACGACCCGCCTCCTCGTCGCCCACCGGCCCACCACGGCGGCCCGCGCGGACGCGGTGGCATGGCTGGACGGCGGCCGGGTGCGGGCGGTCGGCAGCCACGCACGGCTGTGGGCGGACCCGGAGTACCGGGCGGTCTTCGGGGACGGTGGCCGGGAGTGAGCGGCCACGAGGTCCACGACCGGCACGCAGCCCACCGGTACGGGGTCCTGCGGCGGGGTCTCGGCTTCCTCGGGGCCCGCCCCCGGGTCCTGGCCCGGCTCGGGGGCTGGTCGGCACTGGAGAGCGCGCAGACCTTCCTCGTCGGGTACGCGCCGGCCCGGGCACTGGACGCCGGGTTCCTCGCGGGACGCACGGACACCGGGCTGGCGTGGCTCGGGGTGGCCGCCCTCGGGGTCCTGGCCGGGGCGATCGGGACGGCACGGGTGTACCGGGCGGTCGCCGATCTCGTCGAGCCGCTGCGGGACGGGCTGGTCACGCGGGTGGTGGAGCGCGGGGTGCGGGAGGCGGAGGGCGAGGCGCTGTCCCGGCTGACCCAGCAGGTGGAGATCGCCCGGGACACCTTCGCCGGTCTGGTGCTGGTCTCCCGCTCGTTCGTCTTCACCGCCCTCGGCGCCCTCGTCGGACTGTTCTCGCTGGCCCCGGCGCTGCTGCTGGTCGTCGTCCCGCCCCTGGTCGCCGGACTCGGGCTGTTCCTCGCCTCGCTCCGGCCGCTGGCCCGCAGGCAGGAGTCCTTCCTCACCGCCGACGAGGCCCTCGCCGGGCACCTGGGCGTCGTGTGCGCGGGGCTGCGGGACATCACCGCGGCCGGCGCGGAGGAGCGGACGGCCGCCGAGGTCGGGGAGCGCGTCGAGGCCGAGCTGGCGGCCGCGCGTTCGCTGGCCCGCTGGTCCGTGCTGCGCGTCGCGTCCCTCGCGGTCGGCGGTCAGCTGCCGGTCCTGCTGCTGCTCGCCGCCGCGCCGCTGCTCCTGTCGCGCGGGGTGACGCCCGGCGCCCTCGTCGGCGCCCTCGCCTACGTCACCCAGTCGCTCCTGCCCGCCCTGCGCAACCTGATCCACGGCCTGGGCACCAGCGGCTCGCGCCTGGCCGTCGTGCTGCGCCGCCTCGCCCCCGCACAGCCGCCCGCGAGCGACCCGGGCGAGCCGGTCCCGCCCCGCGTCCGGCCGGCCGGCCCTCCCCCGCAGCGCGCCCCGGCCGCCGCCCTCACCGTCTCCTGCCTCACCTTCGCCTACGGGCCCGCCGCCGCCCCCGTGATCGAGGACCTCGACCTCGTCCTCGCGCCGGGCTCCCACCTGGCCGTCGTCGGCCCGAGCGGCATCGGCAAGTCGACGCTCACCGCCCTCGTCGCCGGCCTGCTCACCCCCCGGCACGGCACCGTCCACGTCCACGGTCACCCCGTCCCGGGGCCGGCCGCGGCGGCCCACCGCGTCCTGATCCCGCAGGAGGCCTACGTCCACAGCGGCACGCTCGCGGAGAACCTGGGCCATCTGCGCCCCGACCCGCTGCCCGAGCGTGAACTGCTCGCCGCGGCCGAGGCGGTCGGGCTCGCGCCGCTGCTCGACGCGCTCGGCGGGCCCGAGGCGCCGGTCGACCCCGGCGCGCTGTCGGCGGGTGAGCGGCAGCTGATCGCGCTCACCCGGGCCTACCTGTCCCCCGCGCCGCTGGCCCTGCTGGACGAGGCGACGTGCCACCTGGACGCCGGGACGGAGGAGCGGGCGGAGCGGGCGTTCGCCGCGCGGCCGGGCGGCACCCTGGTCGTCGTCGCCCACCGCATCGGTTCGGCGCGCCGCGCCGGGCGCGTGCTGCTCATGGACGGCCCGCGCACGGAGTACGGCACCCATGAGGAGCTGGTGCGGCGCTCACCGGCGTACCGGGCGCTGGCCGGGGACCGTCCGCCCCGGTCACAGCCAGCCCTCGCCGCGCGAGATGCGGATCGCGTCGACCCGGTTGCGGGCCCCGGTCTTGCGGGTGATGGCCGCCATGTAGTTGCGCACCGTGCCGTGGGAGAGGTGCAGGCTCCCCGCGATCTCCGGGACGGAGGCGCCCTCGGCGGCCAGGGCTAAGACGCTGAGCTCCCGTCTGGTCAGCGGCATCTGCGCGGCCTTGAGGAAGCCGAATCCCAGCGAGTCGTCGACGAAACGTTCCCCCGCGGCGACCCGCCGGATCGCCCGGACCAGCCGCTCCGGAGAGCCCGCCTTGTCGACGTAGCCGAGCGCGCCCGCGTCGATCGCCCGTCTGAGCAGGCCGGGCCGGTTGCCGTTGGCGAGCACCAGCAGCCCCGGCGTCGTCCGGCCGGGCCCGCCCGCGGTCAGCTCCCCCACCGGCGGTATGCCGTCGCGCTCCACGCGGTCCAGGTCCGCGGCGCAGACGTCCGGCTGCACGGACCGGAGCCGGCCCGCGATGCCCGACCAGGGGGTGTCGTGGACCCCCAGATCGGGTTCGCGGCGGAGCCAGTCCGCGAGGATGGATCGCACCAGACACGCGTCGTGCACCAGAAGTACTCGGATCACCGATGTCCCTTCCCGCTTGCGGTCGCCGTTCCAGGCCTGCGGGCCTGTTGCGAACATGGCGTCTGCCGCGCGACGCAACAGGCCCTAGAGCGCGTGCCCCATTCTTGGCCGCCGTCGCGCCGTCGGGGCACGCAGTTCCGGCCAAGGGGATGCGCGGGGGCGCGCGCGCCGCGCACGTGCCCCACCGCACGCTTCGACTCCGGTGGCATGGCCCGGGGAGGTCGGGGTACGCGGGGCTTCCCACGTCGTCGCCGTCGCCCGGCGCGGTCGCCGCCGTGCGGGGCGGGCCGTCCCGAGGCAGATTGATCCCTGGGACCCGTCCCGCGGCGCTGCGAGGAGGTGGTCGGCGTGCCCGACGAACAGGCGCCCGCGGCGCGCAACGCCCCCGCCGGTGGCCCCCTCCTGTCGCTTGCCCTGGCCACGATGATGGACGGCGTCAACGCCCACTCCGGGGCGGTGTACCTGCTGGGCACCGACGAGACGGCGCTGGAGATGGCGGTGACGGCCGGGCTGCCCCGGGCGTTCGCGGCGCCCTGGGAGCGGGTCGGGGTGGACGCCCCCATTCCGGTCGCCGAGGCGCTGCGCGAACGGCGGGTGGTCTGGGTGGGCGGCGAGGAGGAGATGGCCCGCCGGTTCCCGCGTGTCTCCGTGGTGCTGCCCTACCCCTTCGCGCTCGCCGCGCTGCCGGTGGCGACCGCGACGCGGGCCTACGGCGCGGTGTTCGTGACCTGGCCCGGCTCCCATCCGCACGAGCTGAGCGACCGGGAGCGCGAGCATCTGACCGCGGCGACCGAACGGCTCGCCGTGCGGCTGGAGCGGGCCGCCGAGGAGAGCCGTCCGGTGCTGCCGGAGGCCGATCTCCTCGCCGCCCCGGCCATCGGGAGCACGGCCGGCACGCTGGGCTCGCTGGAGGCGGCCCGCATGGTCGCCCGGCTGCCGTACGGAATGTGCTCGCTGGATCTGCACGGCCGGATCACCTACGCGAACGCGGCGGCGGCCGAGCTGATCGGCGTGCCGTCGAGCCGCCTGCTCGGGACCCAGCTGTGGGCGGCGGTGCCGTGGCTGAACGACCCCGTGTACGAGGACCGGTACCGGGCCGCGCTGCTGAGCCAGCACACCACGTCGTTCGTGGCGGTGCGCCCGCCCGGCGAGTGGCTGTCGTTCCGGCTCTATCCGAGCACGACGGGACTGAGCGTCCGGGTCAGCAGGGCACGGGCGGTGTCGGAGATGGGCCGGGTCGCGCCGCCGCCCGGCGAGGGACCGGGCCGTCTGGTCACCATCTCGCAGGTGCTGAGCCTGGCCGGCGCGCTGACCGAGGCCGTGACCGTGCAGGACGTGGTGCGGCTGGTCGCGCGGGAGGTCGTGCCGTCGCTGGGCGGCCGGGCACTGGTGCTGCTCGGCTCCCGGGCGGGCCGGCTGCATGTGCTGGGGCACCACGGCTATCTGGATCCGCATGTCGTGGAGCGCTTCGACGGGGCACCGCTGAGTTCGCCGACCCCGGGCGCGCACGCGCTCAACAGCGGGGTGCCGGCGTTCTTCGAGTCCCGGGTTGAGCTGGAGCGGCTCTACCCGATCCGGCACGAGACCCCGGACGGGTTCGCGGCCTGGGCGTACCTGCCGCTGATCGCGTCCGGGCGCCCGGTGGGCACCTGTGTGCTGGCCTACGCCGAGCCGCACGCCTTCCCCGCGGACGAGCGCGCCGTACTGACCAGCCTCGGCGGGCTGATCGCCCTCGCCCTGGAGCGCGCCCTGCTCTACGACGCCAAGCACCAGCTGGCGCACGGGTTGCAGGCCGCGCTCCTGCCGCCCTCGCTGCCGCCGCTGCCGGGCATCGACACGGCCGCGCGCTATCTGCCGGGCACCCGCGGCATGGACATCGGCGGCGACTTCTACGACGTGATGCCGCTGGCGGGGCAGGCGGCCGCGGTGATCGGGGACGTGCAGGGGCACAACGTGACGGCGGCCGGGCTGATGGGGCAGATCCGCACCGCCGTACGCGCGTACACGACGGTGGGTCAGGCACCCGCGGAGGTCATGCGCAGCACCAACGGGCTGCTCATCGACCTCGGCGCCGAACTGTTCGCCAGCTGTCTGTACCTGCGGATCGACCCGGTGCGCGGGCGGGCCGTGATGGCGCGGGCCGGGCATCCGCCGCCCCTGCTGAGGCGACCGGACGGCAAGGTGCGGGTCCTCGACCTCGCGGGCGGGCCGCTGCTCGGCATCGACGGCTCGGCCGTGTACCCGGCGACCGAGGTGGAGCTGCCGCCGGGTTCGGTGCTCGTCCTCTACACGGACGGGCTGGTCGAGTCGCCCGGCGTCGACATCGAGGAGGCGCTCGCCGAGCTGGGACGGCGGCTGTGCGAGGCCGGGGAACTGCCGCTGGACGAGCTGGCCGACGTGATGATGGGTCAGGGGGGTACGGAGGAGCGGGTCGACGACGTGGCGCTGATGCTGCTGCGGGCGCGGGGGGACGCGCGGGTCTGAGGGTCGCGGACGCGCCGCGGGAACGGGAGCGGTCCGGCCCTCCGCCGGAGGACCGGACCGCCGTCAGCTCTGGGTCACCGGGTCCCGGTCAGCCCGGAGACGTCCTCCGGCTCCCCGTGGCCGCCGCCCGCACCGACGTCCTCACCTCCTACGTCCTCACCGCCGACGTCCTCGCCGGCACCACCCTCTTCACCGGCACCGGCCCCGGCACCCGCGCCGGCCTCCTCGCCGGCTCCGGCGTCTTCACCGGCACCGGCGCCCGCGTCGTCGCCGGCACCCGCCTCGTCGCCCGCGCCCGCCCCGGCGTCACCGGCGCCGTCGCCCAGCGTCGCGCCGACGGCCTCCAGTGCCGTCGTGACCGGCTGGAAGAAGGTCTCGCCGCCGGAGGTGCAGTCGCCGCTGCCGCCCGAGGTGAGGCCGAGGGCAAGGCCGTCCTGGGTGAACATCGAGCCGCCGCTGTCGCCGGGTTCGGCGCAGACGTCGGTCTGGATGAGGCCGGTGACCGTGCCCTCCGGGTAGTTGACGGTGGCGTCGAGCCCGGTGACCGTGCCGTCGGCGAGGCCGGTGGTGCTGCCCATCCGGAACACCTGCTGGCCGACGGTCGCCTCGGCCGCCTGGAGGATCGGGACGGTCTGCCCGCCGCCGACGGCGACGTCGCTCGGCGCCTCGGTCGCCGGGTCGTCGTACTTCACGAGCGCGAAGTCGCCCTCGCCCGGGAAGACGGCCTGGTCGACGGTGGCGATCGGGGCGCCGTTCTGGGCGTCGGACCACTCGGCGACGGCGACGCCGCAGTGCCCGGCGGTCAGGAAGGCCGGGGCGCCGTCGCCCGCGGTGACGTTGAAGCCGAGCGAGCAGCGGGACCCGCCGCCGAATATCGCGTCACCGCCGGAGGCGAAGGTCCTGAAGGTGCCGGCCGACTTCTGGATGGTCGCCATGCCGGAGCCGAGGCCCTGCACGGTCGACTCCAGCGTGTCCCACTTCTCGCCGGTGACCGTGCTGTCGGCGGTGACCCGGATCTTGTTGGTCCGCGGGTCGACGGCCCACGAGGTGCCCGGGATGGTGGCCTCGGTCTTCAGGGTCTGCGCGGCGGACCTCAGTTCGGCCGTGCTGTTCTCGACCTGGCGGACCGCGGCGCCTGCCCGCTTGGCCTGGACGACCAGTTGGTTGTTGTCGCCGACCACGTTGACGACGAGCTGCTGGTCGCCCTCGTCGTAGTAGGAGCCGGCGAAGGCGTCGCCGAGCAGGCCGGCGAGCTGCGAGGCGAGGTCCGAGGCGTCGCCCGCCTTCAGGGTCCGGGGCGCCGCGGCCGTGTCCTCGGCGCCGTCCTGGGACGCGTTGGCGTGGGGCAGCAGCAGGGCGGCCGCTCCGAGCGCCGCCACGCCGCCCACCGCGATTGCGGCCTTGCGCTTCGGAATTCGCTTGTGACTCAAGGGTTCTCGACCTCCTGGAGGACGGGGTCCGGGCCGCCGTCTCGTGGCGGCTGTGGGGGCGCCTGGATGGCCACTGGTACGCACGGGTCACGCGGGACGTTCAATTCCGCTTCGCCGTGCGCCCGTCCGCGGGCCGAATCGGCCACGCCGCGCGCGCGCCCGCCGCACGCCGGGAACAATCGCGGTATGACGATGACCGCCGCTGAGGCCGACAAGATCCTGTCCGCCAACTTCGCCCCCTGGGTGCTGCAACTGGGCCTGTCCGTCGAGGGCGTGGGCGAGGACCGCGCCACCCTGCGGCTGCCCTGGTCGGCGGGGCTGGCCCGGGAGGGCGGCGCGCTGTGCGGGCAGGCCCTGATGGCCGCCGCCGACACCGCCACCGTGATCGCCGTCTCGGCGGCGCGGGGCGCCTTCGTACCGATGACGACCGTTCAGCAGTCGACGTCCTTCCAGCGCGCGGTGACGGACTCGGATGTCCTGATCGTGGCGGTGCTGACCAAGCTGGGCCGGCGGACGGCGTTCGCCGACATCTCCATGACGGCCGAGCGGACGGGGGAACTCGCGGCCCACGCGAGCACCGTCTACGCGCTTCTGGGCTGATACGGCTGGTAATCGATCAGCAACGGTCCGTCCCGGACCAGTAGCGGAATCCTCACTTCAGGGAATCTGCACATTCAATACTCAACCAAGTCACCGGGCCCCGGGGTTCTGCACATTCGCGCGCCCCGGGGCACGCCTTTGGGACCGGAGTGCCGGATTCACCGGCAGGGCCGCAAGAGCCCGTGCGGGGCGATGCCGGGCGCCATGTGAAGAAGTCGCCGACATGCCGTGCCCACACCTGCACGGATCGGGACCGCTGGGGCTCAAGTGCCCTGGTGGGGCCTGTGTTTGATTGGAAGCCCGGCAGCGCCGCGTGCTTTGATCCATCGCACCGCAGGGTCTGCGAGGGCTCCCCGGCCAGGGGTGCCCGGCGCCCGCGGTCGCGGCCGTCCATCTGTCCCCAGAGGGGGCCGCTCCCCCCTTGTGAAATTGCCATACGAAGGGAAGTTCCATCATGAACTCCACCCCCCAGGTTGAGACCGTCGAGATCTCCGACGCCGAGCTCGACAACGTTTCGGGCGGCCTCTCCGTGAACGCCGTGAACACCGTCGTCGGCGCCGTGGACGGCATCGCCCCGGTTTCCGGTCTGGTCGACACGGTCGTCGGCACCGTCGAGGGTGTCACCGGCCTGAACACCGCGCCGGTCACCAACCTGGTCGCCGGTCTCTGATCGCACGCCAGTGCCGTTGAGTCCCGGAGCCGCCCCCCGGCTCCGGGACTCTTCGGATGCCGTCACTCAGTCCACCCGGTGAGGGAAGATCCGTGCAGTTCCGCCAACAGGCCCTCGCCAAGCTCCAGTCGCCCGAGGAACTCGATCTCCCGGTGCGCCTCGCGCGCCCGCAGGGCTGGCTCGTGCTGTCGGTGACCGTGGTCGCGATGGCCGCCGCGTCCGTCTGGGCGGTGACCGGCTCGGTGACCTCCACCGTGAGCGCGCCCGCCGTCCTCACGCACGGCGAGGGCAGTTACATCCTGCAGAGCCCGGTCGCGGGCCAGGTCACGGCGATCGTCGCCGAGGAGGGCCGGCGCCTTCCCGCGAACTCCCCCGTCCTGAAGGTGCGTACCGCCGAGGGCGAGACCGTGGTGCGCACCATCGCCGCCGGGCGCCTGACCGCGCTCGCCGCGACGATCGGGCAGATCATCTCGACGGGCGCCGACGTCGCGGCCGTGGAGAAGGTGGCCGACGCGGACGACCCGCTGTACGCCACCGTGTACGTGCCGGCCGAGAACGCCGGGTCGATCCCCGCCGACGCCGCCGTGGACCTGACCGTGCAGACGGTCCCCACCCAGGAGTACGGCGTGCTGCGCGGTCATGTGAAGTCCGTGGACCGCGCCCCGCAGTCGCCCCAGGAGATCGCCTCGTTCCTCGGTGACAACCAGCTCGGCGAGCAGTTCACCAAGGACGGCCGCCCCGTCGCCGTAACGGTGCGCCTCGACCGGTCCTCCGCCACCAGGAGCGGCTACAAGTGGTCCTCGGCCGACGGACCGCCCTTCACCCTGACCTCCATGACGATGGCCACGGGCTCGATCCGGCTGGCCGATCAGCGTCCCGTCGATTGGCTGCTGCCGTGACCACCGCCGCACCCGAGACCCGTGGCCGGCGCCGGGCCGCCCCGCCCCGGCGTACCGTCCCGAAGGCCCGCCGCAGACCTGTCCGCACCCCCACCGTCCTCCAGATGGAGGCCGTCGAGTGCGGTGCCGCCTCCCTCGCGATGGTCCTCGGCCACTACGGCAGGCACGTCCCGCTGGAGGAACTGCGCATCGCCTGCGGTGTCTCCCGCGACGGCTCGCGGGCGAGCAATCTGCTGAAGGCGGCGCGCAGTTACGGACTGACCGCCAAGGGCATGCAGATGGACCTGGCGGCCCTGGCCGAGGTCAAGGCGCCGGCCGTCCTCTTCTGGGAGTTCAACCACTACGTCGTCTACGACGGCATCGGCCGCCGCTTCGGCCGCCGGGGCGTGTTCGTCAACGATCCCGCCAAGGGCCGACGCTTCGTGCCGATCGAGGACTTCGACGGCAGCTTCACCGGCGTCGTCCTCACGATGGAACCGGGCGACGACTTCAGCCGCGGCGGGCGCAGGCCGGGTGTCTGGGGCGCGATGCCGGCCCGGCTACGCGGCACCGCCGGGACGATGCCCGCCGCCGTGCTGGCGAGCCTGCTGCTGGTGGTGGTCGGCGCGGCGGTGCCCGCGCTCAGCCGGACCTACATCGACATGTTCCTGATCGGCGGGCAGACCTCGCTGCTGGACGTGCTGTTCGCCTCCATGGGCGCCTGTGTGCTGCTGACGCTGGTGCTGACCTGGTTGCAGCAGGCGAACCTGCACCACGGCCGCATCATCTCCTCCACCCTCTCCAGCGCCCGCTTCCTGCGCCATCTGCTGCGGCTGCCGGTCACCTTCTTCTCCCAGCGCAGTCCGGCCGACCTGGTGCAGCGCCTCCAGTCGAACGACGCGGTGGCCGAGACGCTGGCGCGCGACCTGGCCTCGGCGGGCGTGGACGCGGTGGTCGTGGTGCTCTACGCCGTACTCCTCTACACCTACGACCCGCAGCTCACCTTCGTCGGCATCGGCGTGGCGCTGCTGAACATCCTCGCCATGCGCGTCGTCATCCGGCTGCGCGCGACCCGGACCGCCAAACTGCGCGCGGACAACGCCCGCCTGACGAACACCGCCTACACCGGGCTCCAGCTGATCGAGACGATGAAGGCGACCGGCGGCGAGGACGGCTACTTCCGCAAGTGGGCCGGGCAGCACGCCACGACCCTGGAGGAACAGCAGGCGCTCGGAGTGCCGAGCGCCTGGCTGGGCGTGGTCGCGCCGACGCTCGCCACGCTCAACAGCGCCCTGATCCTGTGGATCGGCGGCATGCGCGCCATCGAGGGCCACATCTCCGTCGGCCTGCTCGTCGCCTTCCAGGCCCTGGTCACCCGCTTCACGGCCCCGCTGACCCGGCTCAACGGCGTGGCGGGCCGCATCCAGGACTTCGCGGCCGACGTGGCACGCCTGAAGGACGTGGAGAACTTCCGCACCGACCCGCTCTACGACCGCGCGGGCGGCGACTCCACACGCAGGCTGCACGGCCATGTCGAGCTGGAGAACATCACCTTCGGCTACAGCCCGCTGGACAAACCCCTCCTCGCCGGCTTCGACCTGACGGTCGGACCGGGCCGTCAGGTCGCGCTGGTGGGCGGCTCGGGCAGCGGCAAGTCGACCGTCTCCCGGCTGATCTCCGGCCTCTACACGCCGTGGGAGGGCGTGATCCGCATCGACGGGCAGCGCCTTGAGGACATTCCGCGCGGCGCGCTCGGGGCCTCCGTCTCCTTCGTCGACCAGGACGTCTTCCTCTTCGAGGGCTCGATCCGGGACAACGTCGCGCTGTGGGACCCGTCCATCCCGGACGAGGCCGTGCTGGAGGCGCTCAAGGACGCCGCGCTGCACGACGTCGTCATGCGCCGCCCCGGCGGCATCCACAGCCGGGTCGAGCAGGACGGCCGCAACTTCTCCGGTGGGCAGCGCCAGCGGCTGGAGATCGCCCGGGCGTTGGTGCGCCGGCCCAGCATCCTCGTGCTGGACGAGGTGACCAGCGCGCTCGACGCCGAGACCGAGCTGACCGTCATGGACAACCTGCGCCGGCGCGGCTGCGCCTGCGTGGTGATCGCCCACCGGCTCAGCACGGTGCGGGACAGCGACGAGATCGTGGTGCTCCAGCACGGCACGATCGTGGAACGCGGCCGGCACGAGGAGCTGGTGGCACACGGCGGCGCCTACGCGGCGCTGGTCAGGGAGCGATGAGATGACAGCCGTGCACGGCGACGACTACGTCCTCGCGGCGCTCGGGCAGGTGGGCACGCCCGTCGACTGCGCCGGGCTGGGCCGCCTGGACCTGGAGGGCCCGCAGGCGCTGTGGCTGGTCGCGGCGGGCGCCCTGGACCTGTTCGCGGTCGACGCGGCGCAACAGGGCCACTGGCACCACCTCGGCCGGCTGGAGGCGGGCGCGCTGCTGCTCGGCCCCGTCCCCGGGCCGCAGCACACGCTGATCGCCCGGCCGGTCAGGGACTGCGTGGTGCACCGCATCGGGCTGCGCGAGCTGTACCAGCCGGCGGTGACGCAGACCTGGTCGTACGACGAGTACGGCAACCCGCAGTACGTGCCGCCGACGACGAGTCCGCTGGAGTACGCCCTCGCGCTCGGCGTCGGCCGCGGGCTGTCGATCCTCTTCCAGGCGCCGACGGCCGGTGAACGCGCCGCCGAGGTGACCGACGACGACGTGTTCTGGATGCAGGTGCCGCCCGGCAGCGTCCAGTACGGCTCCCTGTACGGCGCGGAGGCGGCGGCCGACCTGCTGATGGACCCGGCGCTGTGGCAGAGTATGGTCGATCAGCAGTACCGCCTGCTGAGCACGCTGGACCGCTGGATCGAGCAGCTGGAGCGCACCCACGAGACCCGTACGGCCGCCGGCATCAAGGCCGGTGAGCAGGTGCGCGCACAGGCCGACCGGACGCTGCTCGCGGCGATCGGCAAGCCGTCGGCCAAGCGCGCCACCGCCGCCGACGCCGACGCCACCTACGCGGCGTCCAAGCTGGTCGCCGCCGCCGCCGGGATCCCGCTCGCCGACCCCGGGCACGGCGGCGCCGAGAGCGACCGCCTCGACCCGGTCGAACGCATCGCCCTCGCCTCGCGCGTGCGGACCCGCGCGGTACGGCTGGACGGCACCTGGTGGCACGACGACGTGGGCCCGCTGGTGGGTCACCGGGCGCTGTCGGGGGCGCCGGTGGCGCTGCTGTGGCGGCGCGGCGGTTATGTGGCGGTGCATCCCGCGACCGGACGCGAGACGCCGATCGAGAAGGCCAACGCCCCGGAGTTCGAACCGCGCGCGGTGATGTTCTACCGTCCGCTGCCTGAACGCCCGCTGGGCCCCCTCGGATTGCTCCGCTTCTGCATGCGCGGCACGCGCCGGGATCTGACCGGGCTCCTGCTCAGCGGGCTCGTGACGGTGGCGATCGGCGCGCTGGTGCCCATCGCGACCGGCAAGGTGCTCGGTGAGTTCGTGCCGAAGGCGCAGGCGGGTCTGATCGCGCAGGTCTGTCTGGCGGTGATGGTCAGCAGCGTCGTGGCGGCGGCCTTCATGCTGTTGCAGAACATGACCATCCTGCGTCTGGAGGGCCGGATCGAGGCGACGCTGCAACCGGCCGTGTGGGACCGGCTGTTGCGGCTGCCGACGAAGTTCTTCACCGGCCGCTCCACGGGCGAGCTGGCCAGCGCGGCCATGGGAATCAGCGCGATCCGCAGGCTGCTCGCGGGGGTCGGCCCGACCGTCGCCCAGTCGGTGACCGTGGGGGCGATGAATCTGGGGCTGCTGCTCTGGTTCAGCGTGCCGATGGCGCTGGCCGCGATGGGCATGCTCGTCGTCATCGCCGGTGTCTTCCTCGGGCTCGGACTGTGGCAGGTGCGCTGGCAGCGACGGCTGACGGTGCTCGCCAACAAGCTGAACAACCAGGCGTTCCAGACCCTGCGCGGACTGCCCAAGCTGCGGGTCGCGGCGGCCGAGAACTACGCGTACGCCGCCTGGGCGCGCGAGTTCGCGCGCAGCCGGGAGCTCCAGCAGCGGCTCGGCCGGATCAAGAACCTCACCACCGTGCTGGGCGCGATCTATCTGCCGCTGTGCTCACTGGCGATGTTCATGCTGCTCGCGGGACCGGCGCGGGGCTCGATGTCGGCCGCCGACTTCCTCGCCTTCAACACCTCGGTGACGATGCTGCTCACCTCGGTCACCCAGGTCACGGGCGCGTTCGTGTCGCTGGTGGCCGCGCTGCCCCTGTACGAGCAGATCAAGCCGGTGCTCCAGGCGGCGCCGGAGGTGCGTACGGCCAGCACCCGGCCGGGGCCGCTCTCCGGGGCCGTGGAGGCGCGGCGGCTGTCGTTCCGCTACTCCGACGACGGACCGCTGGTCCTCGACGACGTGTCGTTCGAGGTGCGGCCGGGTGAGTTCGTCGCGGTCGTCGGGCCGTCGGGCTGCGGCAAGTCGACCCTGCTGCGGCTGCTGATCGGCTTCGACAAGCCGGTGTCCGGGAGCGTGCTGTACGACGGTCAGGACCTGGCGGCGCTCGACCAGTCCGCCGTACGGCGCCAGTGCGGTGTGGTGCTCCAGCACGCGCAGCCGTTCACCGGCTCGATCCTGGACGTCATCTGCGGCACCGAGCCGTACACGCCGGAGGAGGCGATGGCGGCGGCCGAGATGGCGGGCCTCGCCGAGGACATCAAGCGGATGCCGATGGGGCTGCACACCATCGTCGCGGGCAACGGGGCGGTCTCCGGTGGCCAGCGGCAGCGCCTGATGATCGCCCAGGCGCTGATCCGCCGGCCGCGCATCCTGTTCTTCGACGAGGCGACCAGCGCCCTAGACAACGAGACGCAGCGCAAGGTCATCGAGAGCACCAAGGCGCTCCACGCCACCCGCATCGTCATCGCCCACCGCCTGTCGACGGTCCTGGACGCCGACCGCGTCGTCGTGATGGAGGACGGCAAGGTCGCCCAGCAGGGGCCTCCGGCGCAACTGCTCGCGGACACCGGCGGCAGGCTGCACGAGCTGGTGCGCCGCCAGTTGGCGTGACGGGTCAGGGCTGTCCCGGAATCGGGGCCCCCGACGGGACGCCCGCGTCGACGTAGGCCTGGTAGAAGCCCTTCCAGGGCGCCTCCGAACCCGCGTGCGGTCCCTCGGAGCGCTCCCCGCGCGCCTTGGCGTCCAGCGCGGCCAGGCAGACCTCCCACCCGGCGCCGTTGCGAGCGGCGGTGTCGGCGGCTTCGAGGACATTGGTCAGGGTGAAGCGGGTGCTGCCGCCGTCGGTCGACGCCAGGTCGAAGTGGACCTCGTCGCCGTCCCACGCGAAGGACAGGTGGCGTGGCGGCTCTACGGCGATCACCTCGCCGGTGGAGTCCTCCATGTTCGGGTCGCCGCCGAACATGACGCGGCCGCCGGGGCGCATCTCGATCTCGGCGCGGGACGGGAACCACCCGGCCAGTTCGTCCGGGTCGGTGACGAGGTGCCAGACGCGGTCGACCGGGAGGTCGTAGGCGCGGCCGAGGCGGATCGCGGGGCGGCCGTCGTCCAGGGTCAGATAGGTGCCGGTGAGGTCGGCGGTCATGGTATCGGTCCTTGGGTGGGGTTCCTCGACGGCTTCGACGGTACCGGTGACCTGGGCGGCACCGGTGGCACGCCGCGGCCGGGCCGCCGGGCAGGGGCCACGGGCGCGGGGAGGGCGGACCTCCGGCGCGTTGGGGCACTGTGCGGGGCGCACGGGTGAAGGGGACAGTTGGAGGGGGCCGCGAGCGGGTAGTCGCCCGTCCATGCGAATCAGTGTGGTGGACGTGGGGTCGAGAACGGTCCGTCTGGTCGTGGCGGACGCGCAGGGCGGGGTTCCACTGCCGGTTCACACCGCCAAGTGGCGGCTGCGGCTGTCCGAGCACGTCAAGACCGGGGAGGCGATTCCCGAGGAGGCGCTGGAACGGCTGGTGGCGGCGGTCGCCGAGGCGAAACGCACGTCGCAGCGCTGGGGTGCGGCGGGCCCGCTGGCCTTCGCCACGACGATCGTGCGCAGCGCCCCGAACCGGCTGGAGGTGCTGCGCGCCGTCCGGGCCCGGACCGGGGTGGAACTGTGCACGCTGCCTGGCGAGGTGGAGGCCGAGCTGACCTTCCTCGCGGCCCGGCGCTGGATGGGGTGGCGGTCGGGGCCGCTGGCGCTGCTGGACATCGGGGGCGGCTCGTTCGAAGTGGCGTTCGGGCGGGGGCGCCTGCCGGACTTCGTGGCCTCGCTGCCGCTGGGCGCGGGCCGGCTGACGCACGAGTTCTTCCCGGCGCAGGACCTTCCCTCGCAGGCCCAGGTGAAGGCGCTGCGCCGCAAGGTGCGCCACCAACTGCGCGACGTCGGTGCGCGGATCCGCTGGGAGGGACCGCGGTCGGCGGTCGTCACCTCGCGGACCTTCCAGCAGCTCGGCCGGCTCTGCGGAGCCGTGCCCGGACGTGAGGGGCCGTTCGTCGAGCGGCAGTTGCGGCGCGCGGACCTGCGCTCCGCCATGGCGCGGCTGGCCGCCCTGCCCCCCATGGAGCGGGCCCTGCTGCCGGGCATCTCCGCGCCGCGCGCCGGGCAGAGCCTGGCGGGCGCGGTGGTCGGGCACACGGCCATGAAGATGACCGGCCTGAAGAGAGTCACCGTGTGCCCGTGGGCGATCCGCGAGGGTGTCCTGCTGCGGCACATCGAGGAGGGCGCGTCCTGGTGGGCGGAGGTCGGCCGGCTGAGCGAGGAGAGCGCGCCACCGGACCCGGTCCCCCTGCGGATCGCGGCCGCCACGTCGTAGGACCGCGAGGGCCACCGCGATCAGGTCGGCGGCCGTCGCGCGGCCCGTGCGGTGCGACCACTCACGGCCGCGCTCGTCGTCGAGGTGGTCGGGTCCGGCGCCGGGGCCGAGGTGCCGGCACGTCCAGGTGATCTCACTGACGACGTGGTGGGCGCCGTCCCCGGACGGCCGGCCCGGCCGGGCCGGCGACGCGACGATCAGTCTCTGGGCTCGGGCGACGGCTTCGGCGTGCGGTTGATCACGAGTGCCTTCACGGGTCCGAGGTGTGCCCCGAGCGGCCGGATGCCCATCGGGCGGGAATCCCGGCGTCACCCGGGTACTCGGTCCCGCATGACGCACGACCACCACGAACCACGGCTGCCGTCCGCCCGCGGCCCCCTCTCGGCCTCGGTCATGGACTACCTCCGGGGCACGGGCCCACTGCCCGGCACCGGGGACGCCGCGGACGCGGCGCCCTACGGCGAGGACCTCCAGCTCGCCCTCTACCTGTGCTACGAGCTCCACTACCGCGGCTTCGCGGGCGTGCCCGAGGACCGCGAGTGGGACCCCGGCCTGCTGGGCGCCCGCGCCGCGCTGGAGGACCGCTTCCTGACCGCCCTGCGGGCCGACACCCCGGCGCACGACGACGTCGAGGACGCGCTGGCCGAGATCCTCGTCGAACCGGTCGACGGCACGGGGGTCAGCCACTTCCTGCGCGACAAGGGCGAGCTGTGGCAGCTGCGCGAGTACGCGGCCCAGCGTTCCCTGTACCACCTCAAGGAGGCCGATCCGCACGCCTGGGTGCTGCCCCGGCTGTGGGGCAGGGCGAAGGCGGGGATGGCGGCGGTGGAGTTCGACGAGTTCGGCGGCGGCCGCCCGGACCGCGTCCACGCCCTGCTGTTCGCCCACCTGATGACGGACCTGGGCCTGGACACGACGTACGGGCACTATCTGGACGCGGCCTGCGCGGAGCTCCTCGCCACGGTGAACCTCATGTCGCTGTTCGGCCTGCACCGCTCGCTGCGAGGGGCCCTGGTGGGCCACTTCGCCGCCGTGGAGATCACCTCGTCGCCGGGGTCCCGGCGGCTCGCAGAGGCCATGCGCAGGACGGGGGCGGGCCCGGCCGCCGAGCACTTCTACGACGAGCACGTCGAGGCCGACGCCGTGCACGAGCAGGTCGTACGGCACGACGTCATCGGCGGCCTGCTGGCCGAGGAGCCGCACCTGGCCCGGGACGTCGCCTTCGGCATCGACGCGACCGGGTTCACCGAGGACCGGCTCGCGGAGCGCCTGCTCACCGACTGGCAGGCGGGCAGGTCGTCGCTGCGGACGCCGCTTTCCCCGGCCCTCACGCCCGAAACTTCCCATATTTCCTGATTGCAGGGGTACCTGGTCGACGTGAATCCACTGGCGCCACCCGGCGTGTACACGCCTCAGGAAGACACAGACCTGCTGGCCGAGGCCCTGTCCGAGGAGCCGCTCCCACCGGGCGCGGACGTTCTCGACGTCGGCACCGGCAGCGGGGCCCTCGCACTGCACGCCGCACGCCTGGGCCTGCGGGTCACGGCGGTCGACGTGTCACGGCGCGCGGTGTGGGCCGCCCGGGTCAACGCCCGGCTGTCCGGACTGCGGGTCCGCATCCTGCGCGGCAACCTCTTCGACCCCGTACAAGAACAGACGTTCGATGTCATTCTGGCCAACCCGCCCTACGTCCCCGCGCCGGGCGGGGACGCCGCCCCGCGCGGTACTGCCCGGGCGTGGGACGCGGGCCATGACGGGCGGCTGATCCTGGACCGCATCTGCCGGGAGGCACCCGGCCTGCTGCGTCCGGGCGGCGTCCTGCTGGTCGTGCACTCCACCCTCAGCGCGCCCGAGCGGACCCTGGCATTGCTGCGGGCCGCCGGCCTGAAGGCGAGCATGACCCGGCGGCGCCGGATCGCGTTCGGCCCCGTACTGCGGGAGCGACAGGGGTGGCTGCGGGAGCGGGGGCTGCTGTCCCCCACCGAGGACAAGGAAGAGCTGGTGGTCGTCCGTGCCGAACTCCCCGTCTGACACGCCGCGCCGGATCACGGTCCGGCGCCAGGGCCCCCTGCTGATGGAGGGGCCGGTGGAAGTGGAACTGGAGGACGGTACGACCGTCTCCTCCGACCGCTTCCGGGTCGCGCTGTGCACCTGCCGGCGCAGTCGCCGCTATCCCTGGTGCGACACCAGCCACCGGGACCGGGCGCGCCGGTCCGACGAGTGATCCCAGGGGTCGGCGGGCGGCCCCACTCCGCCCTGCCGACCCCTGGGGCGAGACCCCAGGGCCCCCACGACGACGGCCCGCACTCCCCAACTGCGGGTCGTTCGCGGCATTCACGGGGGCCCGGCGATCCCGGTCCTAGAAGGCGAAGACGCTCGTCCCGTAGGAGTTCTTCACGCACTCGTTGGCGAAGATGCGCTCGTAGGAGACGTACTGGCCCTGCCAGACGCCGTCGACCCGGACGACCACGGGGTCGTACTCACGGGTGCACCACACTCCGCTTCTGATCTCCAGGGCGTCGAAGTTCCCGTCGGCACCGCGCAGTTCGGCGCACGCCTCGACGGTGTTGGGGTGCGTCCCGGACGCCTTCGGGGCGCAGCTCAGCGTCACCGCCCGCTCGGGGGTGACGGTGGCCGAGCTCTCTCCGTGGCCCGTGGTGAGCACCAGGGCGGACGGGGCGTAGAGCGAGGCCGGGTCGGCGGCGGGGCTGGCGTGCGCGGCTCCGGTCAGGGGTCCGCAGACGGCGGCGGCCGTGAGGCCGAGGGTCGCTGCCCAGCGCGCGGGGTTCCGCATTGTGTGCATCCTTCCGCTTGATTGCGTGTCGTGCCGGAGTGGGCGTCGGTTGGTGCCCGACCGGCGACGGCGAGTCTGTCTGGTCCGCCGCCGAAACTCACGTCGACCCCATGCGTTTCAGTAACCTTGCGTATTGAAGCAGTGGCGCGAAGTCACGGAATTCGAACGTTCCAACCGCGTGAAGGTGCCGCTCTTGATCACCCGATGTGGCCGAATGGCTGGATTTCCGCGGTTCGTTAATAGGCCTGAAACATTCCGGATGGGTCCGAAGCGCGGTCCGTTTCCACCCTTTGTGTCCCTCTGCGACGCTCGCCGGCGCGGCCTTCGCGGCAGCGTCGGCGCACCCCTGGACGGACCTGGGCTTACTCGTCAGTATCGTCGCAACGACGCGGGTCGACGGTGAGAGGGCGGGGACTTGGCGATGGCGAAGCACTGGGCCGACTTCCAGTACGAGATCTATCTGAACGGGATGACGGGGGCCGTGCCGCGGCTGCCGACCGATCTGACCCGTCTGGAAGAGCTCGCCGAGCGGCGGCTCGGTCCCGGACCCGTGGGTTACGTCGCGGGCAGCGCCGGCGACGGCAGCACGGCACGCGCCAACCGGGCCGCGCTGCGCCGCCGTCGGATCGTGCCGCGGATGCTGCGGGACGTGCACGAGCGGAACCTGTCGGTCGAGGTGCTGGGCCGCGTGCTGCCGGCGCCGGTGGCGCTGGCGCCGGTGGGAGTGCTGTCGATCATGCATCCGGACGCGGAGTGCGCGGCCGCCCGGGCGGCCGCCGCGCAGGGCGTGCCCTACGTGCTGTCCTCGGCGTCCAGCACGCCCCTGGAACAGGTCGCGGAGGCGATGGGCGACGCCGAGCGCTGGTTCCAGCTGTACTGGGCCAAGGACCGGGAGGTGACCCGCAGTTTCCTGAAGCGGGCGAGGGCGACCGGGTTCAGCGTCCTGGTCGTCACCCTGGACACACCGCTGCTGGCCTGGCGGCCGCGTGACCTGGACCAGGCGTACCTGCCGTTCCTGCACGGCGTCGGCACCGCCAACTACTTCACCGACCCGGCGTTCCGGGCGGGCCTCGCCAAGCCCGTGCACGAGGATCCGAACGCGGCGGTGATGCACTTCGTCGGCATGTTCGCCGACCCCGCCAAGACCTGGCCGGACCTGACGTTCCTGCGGGAGAACTGGGACGGCCCGATCGTCCTCAAGGGGGTCCTGCACCCCGACGACGCCCGGCAGGCCGCCGACGCCGGGATGGACGGTGTCGTGGTGTCCAACCACGGCGGGCGCCAGGTGGCCGGCTCCGTGGCCGCGGCCGACGCGCTGCCCGGCGTGGTGGCGGCGGCCGGTGACCGGCTGACGGTGCTGTTCGACAGCGGGGTGCGCACCGGGGACGACGTCTTCAAGGCGCTGGCCCTGGGGGCGCGGGCGGTCCTGGTCGGACGGCCCTACGTCTACGGTCTCGCGCTCGACGGCCAGGCGGGTGTGGAGCACGTCATCGGCTGCCTGCTCGCCGAACTCGACCTGACCCTCGCCCTGTCGGGCCACGCCACCCCCGCCACGACGGGTCCGCACGACCTCCTGGAGGAACCCGCCTGACCCCCGCCCGGGCCGCGGACGCCCTGGCCGGCACCCAAGCCGGCCAGGCCGGCGGACGACCGCGCCCGCCGCCTCGAAGCCCGTCGTTCGGATCGCGCCGCGGACGCGGGGGCCGGCACGCCCTCCCCCGGAGGGGACACCCTCAGCCTAGGAGCCGCTGCCCAGTCCTGCCTGGCGCGCCGACGGGTCGGCCGTCTCCGCGACCGACAGCGAACCCGCACCGGTCGGCTGGGGATCGGTCAGCCATCGCTGGTCGTCGGATCCGTCCCGGACCGTGACCACGATGTCGGCGCCCGGGTCCCCGGTCGTGACGGAGAGCGCGAGCTGCTCGTCCCAGCGCGGCAGCAACTCGCCCTGGACGGTGAGGTCGTAGCGCACGTCGTCGGCGCGCCCGTCCTGCTCCCCCGCACAGGCGCCGAGGATGACGACGCCGGCGTCGGCGTGCGAGTCCAGGCACAGCTCGGGGTCGGCCACGCTGCGCAGCTGCCCGTCGGTCTCGTACGACCACTGCTGGGTCGGTTCCGGCAAGCACGCGTTCAGCACCGCCGTCGCCGCCTCCTCGACCTCACCGCGGATGTCCAGGCACAGCTCGCTCGCGGCGTTGCGCAGCCGGGTCTGCCGAGGCGCGTTCGGGAGCTGGGCGGTGCCGGGGGCCGTGGGCTGCGCCTGGGTGCCGGTGCCCGGCACCGACGCGGTGCCCTCGGCGCCTTCGGTGCCCTCGGTGGCGCCCGCGGAGGCGGTCGGATCCGTCTCGCCGTCGTAGGAGGACAGGCTGGTGGCGAGGAGCGTGCCGAGCAGGGCGGCGGAGGCGATGCCGGCGCCGGTGCGCAGCGCCCGGGACGAACGCCCGGTCATGCCCGGGAGGCGGGCCAGGATGCCGTGCCGTTCCACGCGGCGGGCCCGGCCGCGGCGGGCCGCGGCGCGGGTGCGCGGCCGGTGCTCGTGGCGACCGGGGCGTGAGTCGAGATAGCGGCGGCTGCCCCAGCCGAGCACGGCTTCGGCGAGCAGCACGCCCAGCCCGCCCTCGAAATGGCTCAGTTGCTCGGCGGCGTCACGGCAGTAGCGGCACTCCACGAGGTGCTGCTGGACATCCGGCAGCAAGGCGCCGCCGCGGCGGATCGGGACGTCGAGGAGACGGTTGTAGTAGCGGCAGTCCTTGGACGGCGCGAGTTCCTGATGGGCCCGAACACAGCCCTCGCGGAATTTGTCCCGGGCCTCGTCGAGGAGGACCGACGCGGTGTCGGTGTCCATGCCGAGCAGACCGGCGGGGCAGGCGATCGGCTCCGCCTCGACCTCGGAGTGCCACAGCAGAGTGCGGGCGGCTCCGGGAAGGCCCTGGAATGCGCGTTCGGCCAACTTGCGGTTTTCCGGGGTCATGGACTTCGCGGTGCGCATACCACGCCCACCGGCCGGTTTCCGCAACTCCGGGAGTGCCCCCGCTATTCGCTCCTCCGCCGACCACATCCGTACGGCGTCCCGCACGGTCACCAGTACCCGGGGGCGCAGCGCCTCGCCCGGCTCGCCCAGCGTGAGCCGGTCGAAGACCTGGTGGAAGGCGGCCGAGGTGACCATGGACGCGATGCTCGCCGAGGAGGCGAGGCAGATCACCGCGTAGTCGTGCGCCGACGGCCAGTGGCGGGCGAACAGCAGGGCCGTCGAGTGGGCCACTTCGACGTCCGGGGCGCCGGTCAGCCGGGCGGCGAGGGCGGCGTCGGACTCGGCGGGATCACCGCCCGCGGGCGGGTAGGGCGGACGAGGGGGGTGGGGGGTGGGCACTGAGCGGATTCCTTCCCACGCAAGGTGACACAGGAGTTCTGTCCGTCAAAAAGGGAGGCCCGGTTGGTGCGTACCTCTTTCACGGGGTGCGAGGGGGCGTGAATTGTGCGCGTGCGCCCGGCCATTACCCCCCGCCGGAGGGTTCACCTTTGCACAGCTCGCTCTCGACCAACAAGGCGGTCGGGCAACATACCCATCACTGACAGAAAGTTAAATTCGGTGGCAACTCCTGCACGTGGCTCGCCATTCGCTATTCCGAGCGCCGCGTGTGAAACTCCCGTACGTCCGCGAGGTCCCGGACCTCAGATCTGCCAGGACCGCAGCCGGTCCGCCGCCCCGTACACGTCCGCCCTGCCGCCGATCAGGTCGCGGGCGAGGTCCACCAGGGCGCCGTAGGGCGGGTCGATGCCGACGCCGCTGACGAACATGTAGGCCACGGCGGTCGCGCAGGCGAAGCGGGCGTTGGCCGAGGGCAGGGGCCTGAGCAGGGCGAGGGTGTGCAGCAGGGCCGCGGCCCGCCAGGCCGGGTCGGAGTTCACGCCGAGGCGGGGCGGGTCGACGCGGTGCCGGGCGACGGCGGCGACCAGGGCGGAGAAGTCGCTGATCGCCGGCTGGTCCGGCAGGACCTCCTCGTGCCGCTGGAGCAGCCAGGGCACATCGATGTGCAGGACGGGTGCCATCGCTCAGGCGACCCGGCCCTCGCCGCCGGCTGACGGCTCGTCGTCGGGGAAGGCGGCCGCGAATTCGTCCGCGTGGTCGGCGAAGAACCGGCGGAACGCCTCGGCGCCCTCCTGCAGCGCCCGGTGACGCGCGATGTCGGCCGCGGCCGCCTCGCGCACGAGGGCCTTCATCGACGTACCGCGCTCCTTGGCGATCTGCCGCAGGTCCTCCAGCTCGCGATCGCTGAACTCCACGTTGAGGGCTGGCATGTTCTCACGGTACCGCCCGGGTACTTACGCGTAAATACCAGCAGCTCAGAGGGGTCACGAGACGGTACCGGAAAGGCAGTGGACGCTCAGAATGCGCGAGCGACGGGTCACATTGAGTCGCACCGATGTCATTTCCGGAACAGCCGTCGGTACGGGTGCGCGCCTCGTTCACCGGCCGTTCACCGAGTCGTTCACGGACCGTTCACCGGCCCCCCCACCGGGTCCGCCGGACCGGCTCCGCGTGCCGCCCCGGCGGCCGTCGACGGCACATCAGAAGCGCTCACAACTTGTCACGGCCGAACACTTTCTGACGGGCCGTCAGAGAATCCGCCGGCATGCGGCACGTTCCCTCCACCCGGGTGCGCCCCACCGCCGCGACCCCGCCGTCGACCGGTGTGCGGGACGTCCTCCGCGAGCGGATTCGTGCCGGACCGTGACGCACTACGCTGGAACCGATGTGGCTCGATTGTTCACTGTGCGTATGCGCGATGGAGTGACGACGATGACCCCGGAGTACCCGTTCGACGAGGCTGCCACGGCCCGGGCGGTCATCGACGCCGAGGGCCGGGTGGCCGAGTGGGGCGAGGGCGCCCGTCGGCTGCTGGGCTGGACGCCGGACGAGGTACTCGGACGCCCCGCCGTGCGGCTCCTCCAGGGTCCGGCGCCCGCCGCCCGCGGGCGGCGCTGGGACGGAACGCTGACCCTGCGCCGCCAGGACGGCCGCACGGTCTCCGTGTGGCTGCTCGCCCACCACCGCCCCGTACCCGACGGCGGCGGGGAATGGCTGGTCGTCAGCCCGCTGGAGAGCGCGCGCTCCCGTCCGCCGGGCGAGGCGCTGGACCGCGCCGGGCTCATCCAGGCGCCGTGTGCCCTGGCGATCTACGACGACCACCTCCGGCTGCACCGGATGAACGACGCCCTGGCCGAGCTCCTCGGGCTGCCCGAGGAGCGGGTGCGCGGCCTGCGCGCGTCCGAGCTCGGCGGCCGGCCCCAGAGCCAGGAGATCGAACGGCAGCTGCACCACGTGCTCACCACCGGTGAGCGGCGCGACGTCCGGACGTACGTCCCCGTGGCGGAGAACGGCCAGGTGAACGCCTGGCTGGCCCGGATGGCTCCCGTCCGGGACGAGGCGGGCCGGGTGTGCGGGGTGTCCGTGGCCGTGCACGACTTCACCGACGAGCACCGGGCCCACGAACGGCTTCAGCTGGTCGACGAGGCGAGCCGGCGGATCGGCAGCACCCTCGACGTCGTCCGGACGGCGCAGGAGTTGGCGGACGTCTGCGTACCCCGGATCGCCGACTTCGTCGGTGTCGATCTGCTCGACCCCGCGGAGGCGGGAAACGAGACCGTCACGGATCCGCTCACCGCACCGGTCACCCTGCGCAGGGCGGCCCACCGGTCGGTCTCCCAAGCCGGCTACGAGGCGGTCGTGCCGCCGGGGGAAGCCGAGACCTATCCCGCCTCCTCACCGCAGGCGGACTCCCTGCTGTCCGGCCGGACGACGACGGCGGTCCTGCCGGCCGAGTCCCTCGGTCTGCGGCCGAGCCGCGACACCGCCCCCGGAGAGCGGACCGGGCAGGACGCCGGCCACGCCACGCTGGCCGTGCCGATCCGGGCGCGCGGCACGACCCTGGGCGTCGTCGTGCTCGTCCGGTTCCACCGCGCCGACCCGTTCGCGCCCGACGACCGGTTGCTGGCCGAGGAGATCACGGCACGGGCCGCCGTCTGCATGGACAACGCCCGCCGATACTCCCGCGAGCGCGAGACCGCGCTCACCCTGCAGCGCAGCCTGCTGCCGCGGTCGCTGCCGAGCACGGCGGCCGTGCAGGCGTGCTCGCGCTACCTGCCCGCGGCCCGGGCCGGGGTGGGCGGCGACTGGTTCGACGTCATCCCGCTGTCCGGGATGCGGGTCGCGATGGTGGTCGGTGACGTCGTCGGCCACGGCGTGCAGGCCTCCGCCACGATGGGGCGGCTGCGCACCGCCGTGCGCACGCTCGCCGACATCGACCTCGCCCCCGACGAGCTGCTCACCCACCTCGACGACCTGGTGCTGCGGCTCTCCGACGAGGCCGGCACCGACGGCAGTCCCGGGGAGGTGGGCGCCACCTGCGTGTACGCCGTGTACGACCCGGTGTCGCGGCGCTGCACGCTGGCCCGGGCCGGGCATCCCGCGCCTTTGATGGTGCGGCCGGGCGCCGCGGCCGAGGAGGTCGAGCTGCCCGCGGGGCCACCCCTGGGCCTCGGCGGGCTGCCGTTCGAGGCGGCCGAGCTGCAGCTGCCCGAGGGCACCGTCCTCGCGTTCTTCACCGACGGGCTGGTCGAGTCCCGGGAGCGGGACGCCGGCGTCGGCCACCGGCTGCTGCGCGAGTCGCTGTCCCGGAACACCGCGACCCTGGAGCTGGCCTGCGACGAGATCCTGCACCGGCTGCTGCCGGCGGGCGGCGCCTACGACGACGTCGCGCTGCTGCTGGCCCGCACCCAGGGGCTGCCCGCCTCGCGGGTCGCGACCTGGGACATCCCGGCCGACCCGGCGCTGGTCGCCCCGGTGCGCAAGCAGGTGGTGGACCAGCTCGGCCGCTGGGACCTCGAGGAGGCGGGATTCACCACCGAGCTGGTGGTCAGCGAGCTGGTCACCAACGCCATCCGCTACGGCGCCCGCCCCATCCGGCTGCGGCTGATCCATGGCGCGAACACGCTGATCTGCGAGGTGTCGGACACCAACCACAGCGCGCCGCACCTGCGGCGCGCCAAGACGTGGGACGAGGGCGGGCGCGGCCTCCTGCTGGTCGCCCAGCTCACCCAGCGCTGGGGCAGCAGGCACACACCCGAGGGCAAGACGATCTGGGCGGAGCTGACGCTGCTCGCCGAGGCCTGAGCCGGATCTCACCGGACTCTTACCCTCGCCTGGTGCCATGGACGGGCACCCGCTGACCGACGCCGCCCGAGGATCCCGCCCTGCACACCCCGCTCGCCGAAGCCCTGTCCGTCGTTCTGCTCGCCCTCGTTCTCGGGTGGGCGGTACTGCGCCCGTTCCGGCTGCCGGAGGCGGTGGTGGCCGTACCGGCTGCCGGGCTGGCGGTGGTGACGGGAGCGATCTCGCCCGACCACGCGCTGGAGGAGATCGGGCGGCTCGCGCCGGTGGTGGGTTTCCTCGCCGCGGTCCTGGTGCTGGCCCACTTCTGCGACGTGGAGGGGCTGTTCCGGGCCTGCGGGGCGTGGCTCGCGCACCGGGCGGCGGGGCGGCCGGGCCGGTTGCTGACGGCGGTGTTCGCTCTGGCCTCGGTGGTGACGGCGGTCCTCAGCCTGGACGCCACGGTGGTGCTGCTGACCCCGGTGGTCCTGGCCACCGCCGCCCGGTCGGGGGTCCGTGCCCGGCCGCACCTGTACGCGTGCGCGCACCTGTCGAACACGGCGTCGCTGCTGCTGCCCGTCTCCAACCTCACCAACCTGCTGGCGTTCGCCGCGAGCGGCCTGAGCTTCACCCGGTTCGCCGCGCTGATGGCGCTGCCCTGGCTGGTCGCGATCGGCGCCGAGTATCTGGTCTTCCGGCGGTTCTTCGCCCGCGACCTGGCGCTGGCGCCCGCGCCCGAGGAAGCGGTGAAGACGCCTGAGCGGCCCGTGTTCGCGCTGGTCACGGTGGCCTGCACGCTGGCCGGGTTCGTGGTGACCTCGGCGCTCGGCCTGGAACCGGCCTGGGCCGCCGCCGCGGGCGCGCTGGCCCTGGCGGTACGTGCGTGCGTACGCCGGCACGCGACGCCGTTCACGGTGGTGCGGGCCTCGGCACCCGCGTTCCTGGCGTTCGTGCTCGCCCTCGGTGTGGTGGTGCGGGCCGTCGTCGACAACGGCCTCGCCGGTGCGCTCGGGCACGCGCTGCCGGACGGATCCGGTCTGCCGGCCCTGCTCGGCATCGCCGCGCTGGCCGCCCTCCTGGCCAACCTGATCAACAACCTGCCCGCGGTGCTCGTCCTGCTGCCGCTCGCCGCCCCGTCCGGGCCGGGCGCGCTGCTGGCGGTGCTGCTCGGCGTCAACATCGGCCCGAACCTCACGTACGCGGGGTCGCTCGCGACCCTGCTGTGGCGCCGCATCGTCCAGCGTCACGGCCACCACGTCGGCCTGGGCGAGTTCACCCGCCTCGGCCTGCTCGCCGTCCCGGCGACGCTGATCACCGCCGTGCTGGCGCTGTGGGTGTCCCTCGGGGTCGTCGGGACGTGAGCCACCCTGGTGGAGCAGTGACGCTTCACCGGTGTGCCGCCCGGTAGGCGCCCGGCGGCTGCCCGAAGCGCGCGTGGAAGACCCGGTTGAAGTGGAAGGGGCTGGCGAAGCCCGATGCCGTGGCCACGCGTGCCACGGACAGGTCGGTGCCCTCCAGCAGGCGGGCGGCGTGCCGCAGGCGGGCCTCGCGCAGCGTCCGCATCGGTGACTCCCCCACCTGCTGGGCGAACAGGTGCGCGAACCGGGAGGGGGACAGCGCGACCGCCGCCGCCAGGGAAGGGACGGTGTGCGGGGCGCCCGGGTCGGCGGCGATCAGCGCCTGGGCCCGGCGCACCCGGGCGTCGGCACCCGGCGCCGGCACGGCGCTGCGCGCGGCGGACGCCGTGAGCAGGACGATCTCCTCCAGCGCGCACAGCGCCAGCTCATGGGCCGCCGTGCCGTGCGCGACGGCCACCGGCCCGTCCGGGTCCGCCGGGTCGTCGAGCGGCGGCGCGGGCGGCGCCTGTGCGCCCGTCCAGCGGGCGTCGGCGAGCATCCTGCGGAAGGTCGACTCCACTCTGCCGTGCAGCGCAGCCGGGACGGGGGCGACGACATGGACGCCGTCACCGGTGTCGTAGGGACCGAGCCAGGCCCGCCAGGACGGGCGTGCCTGGCAGTGCGCCCACCAGAAGCGCCAGTGCCGTGCGCCCGGGGCGACGCCGTAGCCCTGCCGGACGCCGGGCGCGAGCACCACCAGGGCGCCCGGGTCCGCGGACGTCCCGGTGGCGCCCTGGCTCAGCCGGCCCCGGCCGGCCGTGGTCCAGGTGAACAGCCAGCTGTCCGCGCCGCGTGGCCGATCCACGGTGTAGCCCGGAGACTGGTCGAAGTGGCCGATCACCACCAGGCCGGGCGGCGGCGACGGAGCGCCGGGCGCAGCAGTTCCGGGCAGGTCGTCAGCGCTCATGGGCATCCTCCCCAGCCGTGGTCCGGCCTAGCGTGGTGCACCGGGGACACCTCATCGAGGAGTGGACGCATGACAGCCACGGACATCGGCGCCGCCGGTCATCCCATCCTGACCGAGGAAGGGCTCGCGCGGTTCCGGGAGGACGGCTTCACGGTCGTGCGCGGGTTGTTCGGGCCCGACGAGATCGACCGCCTGTGCGCCGACTTCACGGCGCTGCACGCGGGCGGCGCGGTGCCGGGGCACTTCCAGCCGAGAGCGGGCGACGACCCGCTCGCCGCCTACCCGAGGGTCATGCACCCGCACGAGATCAGTGACCTGGCGCTGCGCTTCCTGCTGGACGCCCGGCTGCGCGCGGTGCTGGAGGTGCTGCTCGGCGAGGAGGCCCTGGCCGCGCAGAGCATGTTCTACTTCAAGCCCCCGGGCGCCCGGGGGCAGGCACTGCACCAGGACAACTTCTATCTGCGTGTCGAGCCGGGCACGTGCGTGGCGGCGTGGGTGGCCTGCGATGTGATCGACCGGGACAACGGCGGTCTGGAGGTCGTGCCGGGCACGCACCGGATGGACATCTTCTGCCCGGAGGAGGCGGACGAGGAGCTGTCGTTCGCGCGGGAGTACGTGCCGCCGCCGCCCGGGCTCACGCCCGTACCGGTCGACATGCGGCCGGGCGACGTCCTGTTCTTCAACGGAAGCCTGGTGCACGGCTCCGGGCCGAACCGCGCCGCCGAGCGTTTCCGGCGGTCCTTCATCGGCCACTACGTGGGCCGCTCCACCGAACGCATCGGCGTCCACTACCGCACGCTGACGATGAGCGGCGACCGGGTTCCGCTGCCGGAGAGCGAGGGCGCGGGCCCGTGCGGCACGGAGTTCGCCCCGCCGGGCCCGCACTGAGCCTCAGTGCCCCGAGACGGCGTGCGGGGCGTAGGGCTGCTCCAGTTCCTCGATCTCCTTGCCGGTGAGTTCCAGCTCCACGGCGGCCACCGCGTCGTCGACGTGGTGGGGCTTGGCGGCGCCGACGATCGGGGCCGTCACGGTGCCGCGGTGCAGCAGCCACGCGAGGGCGACCTGGGCGCGCGGCACGCCCCGGTCGTTCGCGATCCGGGTGACGGCCTCGACGATCGTGCGGTCGCCGTCGGGGTAGAGGCGGCTGCCGAAGTTGTCGTTGGCGCTGCGTTCGGTGGTGGTGTCCCAGTCCCGGGTGAGGCGGCCGCGGGCGAGCGGGCTCCACGGCAGCACGCCGACGCCCTGGTCCGCGCAGAGCGGCAGCATCTCCCGCTCCTCCTCGCGGTAGAGGAGGTTGTAGTGGTTCTGCATGGAGACGAACCGGGTCCAGCCGTGCAGCCGGGCGGTGTACTGCGCCTTGGAGAACTGCCAGGCGTACATCGAACTCGCGCCGATGTAGCGCACCTTGCCCGCCTTGACCAGGTCGTGCAGCGCCTCCATCGTCTCCTCGATCGGGGTCTGCGGGTCCCAGCGGTGTATCTGGTAGAGGTCGACGTAGTCGGTGCCGAGCCGGGTGAGACTCCGGTCGATCTCGGTCATGATCGCCTTGCGGGAGAGGCCGCCGCCGTTGGGACCGGGCCGCATCCGGCCGTGCACCTTGGTCGCCAGCACGATCTCGTCGCGGCGGGCGAAGTCCTTCAGCGCCCTGCCCACGATCTCCTCACTGGTGCCGTCCGAGTAGACGTTCGCCGTGTCGAAGAAGGTGATCCCGGCCTCCAGCGCCTGCCGGATCAGCGGGCGGGACGCCTCCTCGTCGAGGGTCCACTCGTGTGCGCCCCGGTCGGGAAGACCGTAGGTCATACAGCCCAGACAGATCCGCGAGACGTCCAGGCCCGTCGAACCGAGCTTCACGTATTGCATCGTTGCTGCTCCTGCCGTCGGAGGGGAGTCCGAGGCGAGCGTACGTCTTCGCGCGCACTCCAACCGGGGCGTGGTCCGCACCGCACCGGTCGGCGTCCTGGTGCGGGCCCGGTGGCCGGCGCCGCGGTCAGGTGGCGATGTTGCGCAGCGCGGCCGCGAGCTTGCCGAGGTCGAGTTCCGTGAGGTGGTCGAGGAAGTGGCGCCGCACGGAGGCCAGGTTGGTCGGGTAGGCCTCCTCGAGCCGCGCGAATCCCGCGTCGGTCAGCAGGGCGTTCCAGCCGCGGGCGTCCTGTTCCGATCTGACCCGCCGGATCAGTCCCTGGCTCTCCAGGCGACTCGCCAGACGTGTCATGCCGCTCAGCGACATCTCGCAGGCCTCGGCCAGGTCGCCCATCCGCAACTGGCGCTCCGGCGCCTCGGACAGGTTCACCAGGGCCAGGTACTCGGTGAGGGACAGCCGCTGCTCCCGCAGCATGTCCGCGTCGAGGGCCCGCGGCAGGGAGTAGACGATGCGACCGAGCGACCGTACGACGGCCTCTTCGTCCGGGGTGAGGGGTCGCAGCTCCCGCTCGGCGGGGTCGGGCTGCCCTGCGGCACGTGACATGGCCTCATGTTACTTGTCCGGCGAAGGACCCGGCCCGGGCGCCCCGCACGGTGGTACCCGGCGGACCGGTCCGCTCCCCCGCGACGCCGTAGCCGCACGCCAGCCCGACCGGCCGGACCCGGGCCACCGTGCGGGGCGCCCGGTGCAGCAGCCCCGCGAGCGCGACCTCGGCGCCCGGCACGCCCCGGCCGTTCGCGACCCGAGTGACGGCCCGCGCGCTACCCGGCGGACCGGTCGGCTCCCCCGCGACGCCGTAGCCGCACGCCAGCCCGACCGGCCGGACCCGGGCCACCCCGGGCCGGCACGCCCCGCGCGGGAGGCGGCGGCGCGGGAGGGGTACGTGGTGCCGTTACGCGGCGGCGCGCAGCGGGGCGAGGGCCGCGCTCCAGGCGAGCACCTGGTCGAGGGTGGTGTTCAGGGCCTCCTCCTGGAAGGCGCCGGGCTTGAACTCGCTGAAGTTCTCGAAGTCGTGGAACAGCGACAGGGCGACCTGCGCACGCACGTCGGCCATCTGGAGCTCGGCCGCCACCAGGCGCAGGTGCTCCACCGCACGGGCGCCGCCCAGGGAGCCGTAGCTGACGAAGCCGACGGCCTTGTTGTTCCACTCGGCGTAGAGGAAGTCGATCGCGTTCTTCAGCACCCCGGACGTCGAGTGGTTGTACTCGGGCGTCACGATGATGAAGCCGTCGAAGGAGTCGATCTTGCGCGCCCACTCCTGGGTGTGCGGCTGGGCGTACTGGCCCAGGGACGGCGGGAGCATCTCGTCGAGGTGCGGGAGCTTGTAGTCGAGCAGGTCGACCAGCTCGAACTCGGCTTCGGTGCGCTGCGCGGCGATGTCGCGGACCCAGTGGGCCACGGCCTCGCCGTTACGCCCGGGACGGGTGCTGCCGAGGATGATGCCGATCTTGATCATGCCAAAACCCTTCACAAGGACGCTCCCGGCTCGAACCCGGGATATATTTGCTTCGACAAGCAACCTAGGCATGAAGTGTTTGCTTCGTCAAGTAAGTGAGGGCGCGGTCGATCGGGCCGCGCACCGACCCGAGGAACGAGGTGATGTCTGCATGACACCGGAGCCGGCACCGACCGCTGCCGCGCCGCGACCGCTCACCGCGGACGAGGAGGCCGTCGTGCGGTCCCTGCCGCATCTCGTCCACGCCCTGCCGCGCGCCATCGACGCGGCCCTGGTCCAAGGGCAGCGGCTCCCGCTGACCGAGTACCTGGCCCTGATGCACCTCTCCGAGGCGCCGGGGCGCCGGCTGCGCATGGGGGATCTGGCCGACGCCTGCGAGATGTCGCTGAGCGGCACGACCCGGGTCGTGCACCGGCTGGAGGGCGAGGGGTTCGTCCGGCGGCACCGGTGCGACGAGGACGGCCGCGGCTGGCACGCCGCCCTCACCGACGCCGGGCTCGCCCGCCTAGAAGAGGCCTGGCCGGCCCATCTGGCCGCCATCCGGCGCCACTTGCTCGACCATCTGGCCGGCCTGGACCTCCCGGCGGTCGCCGCCGCCTTCCGGAACGTCGCGACTGAGCGGCCGTGAGGCCTGGCGTGGGGACCACGCCGCGGACGCGGGTCTGGCACGCTCGCCGGCGCCGACGGACCACCGTCGATCCTCCGCGGCGTGATCCAAACGGCAGGCTCTAGCGGTCGAGCAGGTCCAGCGCGCGCTCCCACTCGAACGCGGCGCGGTCCTCCTCGCCCGAGTACGGTTCGCCGAAGCGCACGCCCATCCCCCGCAGCCGTATCAGGCTGTCCGCGTAGGCGGGATGGGCGGCCAGCGCGTCCGCGACGCAGGGCAGGACCGCGATCGGGACGCCGAGGCCGTACGCCTCGCAGAGGGTGGCGACGGCGAGGGTGTCACCGAGGCCCGCCGCCCATTTGTTGAGGGTGTTGAAGGTGGCCGGGGCCACCACCACGGCGTCCGGCGCAGGGAAGGGGCGCGGATCGCCCGGCGCCCGCCAGGCGGAGCGGATCGGGCGGCCGGCCCTGGCCTCGACCGCGGCGACGTCGAAGAAGCCACCCGTCGCGGTGGGCGTCGCGATCACGCCCACCTCCCAGCCCCGCTCCTGCGCGGCGGCGATCAGTACGCCCACGTCCGCGGCGACCCCGGCGGCGCAGACGACGACGTAGAGGAAAGGCTTCCCACCCGGTGCGGTCACCCGGGAACCCTACTGAAGCGGGAAGGACCGCCCCCGCTCCGCCTCCGGCCGCGGACCCCGGATGCGGCGCGCACCCTCGTCGATGGCGACGTCGTTGATGCTGGCCTCCCGCCGGGTCATCAGGCCGTTCCCGTCGAACTCCCACAGTTCGTTGCCGTACGACCGCCACCACCGGCCGTCGGCGTCCCGGCACTCGTACTGGAAGCGGACCGCGATGCGGTCGCCGTCGAACGCCCACAGGTCCTTGCGCAGCGCGTAGTCGAGCTCGCGCTCCCACTTCGCGGTGAGGAACGCGACGATCTCGGCGCGGCCGGTGACGAACGTGTCGCGGTTGCGCCAGACCGAGTCCTCGGAGTAGGCGAGCGCGACCTTGTGCGGGTCGCGGGTGTTCCAGGCGTCCTCGGCGGCCTGCACCTTCTGCGCGGCGCTCTCGCGGGTGAAGGGAGGCAGGGGCGGGCGGGTGCTCATGGGCTCTCCTCGGGCCGGACCTCGTCGGGAGAACGTGCGTTCTCCCTGTCGCTGCTACGGTAGGAGAACGTGCGTTCTCTCGTCAACCGGTACACGCACCCCCCTCGTTCGCACCTCAGGGAAGTGGTCGCCTCATGGACAGCGCAGTCGCCCGGGAGCGGGCCCTGGACGCCGCGGAGCGGCTGTTCTACGGGCGCGGCCTGCAGTCCGTCGGCATGGACGACGTGCGCGGCGCCTCGGGGGTCTCGCTCAAACGCCTGTACCAGCTGTTCCCGGCGAAGGAGCACCTGGTCGTGGCGTATCTGGAGCGGCGTGACGTGCGCTGGCGCGACCGGCTCGCCACGTACGTGGCCGCCCGGCAGGAGCCCCGGGAACGGATCCTCGCGGTCTTCGACTGGCTGGGGCAGTGGTTCGCCGAGGAGGACTTCCGCGGCTGCGCCTGGATCAACGCGTACGGCGAACTGGGCGCCGTCTCCGACGCGGTGGCCGAGCAGGTGCGGGCGCACAAGCGGGCCTTTCGCGAGTACGTCGGCACGCTGGTGGCCGACGCCGGGCTGCCCCCCGCGCTGACCGCGCCGCTCCACCTGCTGGCGGAGGGCGCCATGGCCACGGCCGGGATCACCGGGAGCCCGGAACCCGCCGCGCAGGCCCGCGAGGGGGCCCGGCTGCTGCTGGCGGCGGATGTCACCTCCGCCGGGTCCGCTTCGTCGACGGAGTGACGGTGCGGGGCGGACCGGAGAGAGGGTGACCCCATGGGCGACCAGGAGCAGCTGGCGGCGCGGTTCGAGGCCGAGCGCGGTCGGCTGCGGTCGGTGGCCTTCCGGATTCTGGGCTCGCCCCACGAGGCGGACGACGCCGTCCAGGAGGCCTGGCTGCGGCTGAGCCGCGCGGGCGGCGACGGCATCGGCAACCTGGCCGCCTGGCTGACCACCGTGGTGTCCCGGATCTGCCTCGACATGCTGCGGGCCCGCGCGACCCGGCGCGAGGAGCCGTACGGCCTCGACCTCGGCGCCGACGGCGACGCACCCGGGGACGAAGCGGTGCTGATCGACGCGGTGGGACCGGCGCTGCTGGTCGTGCTGGGCACCCTGGGGCCGGCCGAGCGGGTCGCGTTCGTGCTGCACGACCTGTTCGCCGTGCCCTTCGCGGACATCGCGCGGGTCGTGGGCCGCTCGCAGCCTGCGGCCAAGAAGCTGGCCAGCCGGGCCCGGCAGAAGGTGCGGGGCACTCCGGCGCTGCCCGCCGCCGAGCTGGAGCGGCACCGGCAGGTGGTCGAGGCGTTCCTGGCCGCCGCGCGGGGCGGCGACCTGGCCGCGCTGCTCGACGTACTGGCCCCGGACGTGGTCCGCAGGGCCGACCCCGCCGCGCTGCCGCCGGGGGCACCCGCGCGGCTGCGGGGCGCCCGCGCGGTGGCCGAGGGGACGGTGCGGTTGCGGGAGCGGTCCCGGCACGCGGCCACCGCCCTCGTGGACGGCCGGGTCGGCGTCGTCGTCGCCCCACGCGGCCGGCTGCTGTTCGCCCTCACGGTCACGGTCGAGGGCGGCCGGATCGGCGCGTACGAGGTCGTCGCCGATCCGGACCGGCTGCGGCGGCTCGACCTGGCGGTGCTCGGCGACTTCAGTCCGCGCTGAAGGCCCGGGCCACCGACAGGCTGTCCTCGTACACATGGTGACGGACGATCAGGCCGTCCTCGACGGTGAGGTGCAGGGCGAACCGGGCGCGGTAGGCGCGCCCCGTCGACAGTGCCGTCTGACGGATCTCGCCCAGCACGACGGCGTCGGCGCCGTCCGTGAGGACGTGCTCGATCCGGGTGTCCGCGGCCCCGGGGAGGTGGTGGGCGGCCAACTCGCGGTAGTGGGCGGCGGCGTCGCCGTTCCCCCGCCGCGTGATCCACGGGGTGGCGGCCCGGCCGTGCTCGTCGTCCGGCCAGCTCAGCTTCCAGTCGGTGTGCGCGGCGTACAGTTCGGCGATGCGCGCGGGGTCCCCCTGGCCGATCCTGCGGAGCAGTTCGTCGACCACGGCTCGGGTCGTCGTGGCGGTGGCGGTCATGGCGTTCGTCTCCTTCGGGCGGCGGCCGGTGGGGCTGCTCCCGACTCTGCCCCGAGCGCGCGGACCGGCGCGATTACCCGGCAGGTAATGGGCGGTGCCGGGAGTGTCGAGCAGGTGGATCAAATCGGCGTTTGCCAGTGTTGACGCACGGAGTAGTCCGATTCGCTACGTGACGATGGGACGGTTTCCATGCCTCTTGAGGGTGAGTACGAGCCCAGCCCGGAGCAGTGGGTGCGCGAGCAGGTGGAGTTGTACGAGAGCTCCGGCGGAACGGCGGGGACGACCCTGCTCGACACCGGGTTGCCCGTCGTGGTGCTGACGACGCTGGGTGCGCGGAGCGGCAAGATCCGCAAGACACCGGTGATGCGGGTCGAGCACGACGGCGTGTACGCCGTCGTGGCGTCGCTGGGCGGAGCGCCCAGGCATCCGGTCTGGTACCACAACGTCAAGGCCAATCCGCGGGTGGAACTCCAGGACGGCCCCGTCAAACGGGACATGACCGCCCGGGAGGTCACCGGCGCGGAGAAGGAGCCGTGGTGGGAGCGCGCCGTCGCCGCCTTCCCGCCCTACGCCGACTACCAGAAGAAGACCGACCGGATCATCCCGGTGTTCGTGCTGGAGCCGGTGGACGGGGACTGAATTCTGGCGCGCCCGGTGTGCATGAACGCGAAGGTGCCGGGCACCCGCACGTCAGGCCCCGCCGCGCTCCCCCGTCGCGGCGGGGCTTTCCGCTGCCTCCCCGGCGTGCCGGTCGGTCACGTCGAGGAAGATCTGGTCGGCCTCCGGGACCGTACGGCCGATCGACCGCTTGATGCGCACGGCCACCTCCTCGACCCGCTCGCTGTCCAGACCGGGCACCAGATCCACACGGGCGGCCACCAGCGCCGTGTCGATCCCCGTCTTCATGGTGAACAGCGCCTCCACGCTGTCGATCTCGGGCTGCGCCCGCAGCAGCGAGTGGATCCTGCCGCTCGACTCCGGGTCCGCGGCCTCCCCGATCAGCTGGGCGCGGGCTTCCTTGCCGAGCCGGTACGCCACGTAGACGAGCAGGGCGCCGATGGCGAGCGAGGCGGACGCCTCCCACACCACCTGGCCGGTGACCATGTGCAGCGCCATGCCGATGAGGGCGAGGGTCACCCCGAGCACCGCGGTGCCGTCCTCGGCGACGACGGTGCGCAGCGCCGGGTCGCGCATGCCGTCGGCGAAGCCCTGCCCGCGCAGTTGGTGCAGCGCCCGGAGGAGGGACGCGCCCTCGGCGAGGAGGGCGACACCGAGGACGATCATGCCGGCCAGATAGCCGCCGAAGCTCTCCTCGCCGCCCTTGGCTAGTGCCTCGACGCCCTGGAAGAACGAGAAGCATCCGCCCATCACGAAGATGCCGACGGCCGCGAGCAGCGACCAGAAGAACCGCTCCTTGCCGTATCCGAAGGGGTGCCGCCGGTCGGCGGGGCGGCGGCTGCGGCGCAGCGCGGCGAGCAGGAAGACCTCGTTGAGGCTGTCCGCCACGGAGTGCGCCGCCTCCGACAGCAGGGCCGGCGAGCCGGCGATCACACCGCCGACGGCCTTGGCCACCGCGATCACCAGGTTGGCCGCGAGCGCGACCAGGACGGTGACACGTGTCTTGCGGTCGGCCTTCGATGATTCCGTGGATGTCCGATTCACCACCGCCGATTGCCCCCGCCCGGGCAGATCACACCGTGCCGCGGGCGGAATCGGGGGAACTCGGGGAACCCGGGGCCGGCACACGCCCACGGCAGGGAGGAGACACGTCATGAGCGGCCAGAGTGACGGGGACGGCGGCGGCAACAGCGCCTACGGCCGCAAGTCGTTCCGGCGGTCCAGGAGCCACTTCGCGGACCGCATCACGGCGGACGGCCGGGACGGCTGGCCGGTCGAGGCGGGGCGTTACCGTCTGGTGGTCAGCCGTGCCTGTCCGTGGGCGAGCCGGGCGGTGATCTCACGCCGGCTGCTGGGACTGGAGGCGGCGCTGTCCATGGCCGTCACGGACCCAATCCAGGACGACCGCAGCTGGCGCTTCACCCTCGACCCGGACGACCGCGACCCGGTCCTCGGGATCCGCTTCCTCGGCGAGGCCTACGACCGGCGCGAGAGCGGCTATCCGGGCGGCGTGAGCGTACCGGCGATCGTCGACGTGCCCACCGGGCAGCTCGTCACCAACGACTTCCAGCAGATCACGCTCGACTTCGCCACCGAGTGGACCCCCCTGCACCGCGAGGGCGCGCCGGACCTGTATCCGCGGAGCCGGCGGGACGAGATCGACGAGGTGATGGCGGGCGTCTACGAGGACGTCAACAACGGGGTGTACCGGGCCGGTTTCGCCACCGGCCAGGACGAGTACGAGGCGGCCTGCTCGGACGTCTTCCGGCGGCTGGAGCTGCTGACCCCGCGACTGGCCCGGCAGCGCTACCTGGTCGGCGACACGATCACCGAGGCGGACATCCGGCTGTTCACCACGCTGGTCCGTTTCGACGCCGTCTACCACGGTCACTTCAAGTGCAACCGGTGGAAGCTGACGGAGAACCAGGTGCTCTGGGCGTACGCCCGCGACCTCTTCCAGACGCCCGGCTTCGGCGACACCGTCGACTTCGACCACATCAAGCGGCACTACTACCAGGTGCACACCGGCATCAACCCGACCGGGATCGTGCCGCTCGGCCCGGACCTCGCGGGCTGGAGGACCCAGCACCGCCGTGAGGAGCTCGGCGGGCGGCCGTTCGGGGACGGCATCCCGCCGGGGCCGGTGCGCCGGGCCGAGGAGGTGGCCGTGGCCGGCAGGCCCTGAACCGGCGCCCGCACCGTACGTACCCGGCACGAAGCCCGTAGCTCACGATCGAGACAAGGAGAACCAGGTGGGCAAGAAGAAGAAGCAGAAGCTCCCGGTGGCGTACCAGCCCGTCGGCTGGCTGCTGGGGTGGGCCGGCGGATGGGTGGCCGGGCTCGCCTTCCGCAAGACGTGGATGGCGCTCCGGCACGAGGAGGACGCGCCGGACGCGCTCGACCCGGACCGCAAGTGGGGCGAGATCCTGCTCGCCGCCGCGGTCCAGGGCGCCATCTTCGCCGCCGTGCGCAGCGCCGTGGACCGCGGTGGCGCCAAGGCCATCGAGCGCTCCACCGGCGTGTGGCCGGCGGCGCACAAGGGTGGCCGGGACTGACGCCCGCCCTGGTCAGCCCTGCTTCGGTGCCGTCGGCAGCGTACGGCGCAGGGTGAAGGAGTGCCCCGCCGGGTCGGAGTAGCCGCGTTCCTCGGACGGCCCGGCGGAGTCCTTGGTGTCCACCGGGCGCCCGCCCAGCGAGACGATGCGGCGCTCGGCCGCGTCCAGGTCCGTGACGATGAACTCCAGGTGCGCCTGGAGGGAGTTCTCGGGGCGCGGCCAGCTCGGCGGCGTGGCGTTGACGTCGCGCCGGAAGGCCAGACGGGTGCCGTCGGGGCTGCGGATCTCCACACGGTTGGCCGTCGCGTCGGTCTCCTCGGCCTCCATGAACTCCTTGTAGAACACGGCGAGCTTCTCGGGCTCGGCGCAGTCGAGCACCATGACGCCGGCGGTCACCACTGACATGTCGTCCTCCGAAGGGTCCGGCGCGGGACCGTGGTGTCCGGCGCCCTGTCCTTGCGGTTGTCCCGGCCCGGCGGAATCAGGCTGCTCACTTGCAGCCCCGGCCGGGCTCCACCCGGGGCCAGGACTCCACCCCGTCGGAGTCCTGGACGTACACGGCGGTGGTGTCGGCGGACCGCCACAGGCGCCGTTCGCCGAGGTGGTGGCCGGTGTCGCGGGCGTCCGCCGGGAGGCGGGCGGCGGGGAGGTAGCGGCCGGCGAGCATGGTGGCGGGGAGCGCGCCCTCGGGGTCGCGGGCGTAGGTGACGCCCCGGGTCTCCAGGAAGGTGACCGACTCCCAGCCGCAGTGCGCGTCGCCGCGGACGGTGTGCAGTTCGGTGAACGGCACGCGGGCGCCGTGGGCGTCGGTCCAGAGATCGTAGGGCCGGGTGTCGGTGAACCACGCCGGGAGTTCGACGGGGTCGCACACGGCGCTCGTCTCCGGACCCCACCCCGGGGAGCCGGGGCGGTCCTTCGCGACCACGACGGCGACCTTCGTCCGGCCGGCCACGTCGAAGGAGTACAGGACGCGCTCGGCGCTCGTGCGTTCCGCGCGGTAGCCGTGGTCCGGCACCTCGGCCTGCTCGACCTCGAAGTAGACCGCGAGGCCCTCCTCGGGAGTGGCTCCCCCGTCGGCCTCGCCCCAGCCCCCGCTCGGGCCGCCGGTCCAGATCTCCCCGTCGCACTCCAGCGCCCGGCCCGCGGCGCCGGCGTCGAGGTCCGGGGCGGGCGCGGCACGATCGCCGGTGGGGCGCGCGGGGAGGTGCAGGGGCCCGTCGTACGGCCGAGCCGGAGGGGTACCGGTGATCACCAGGTCCTCGCGGTCGCCCTGGTCCGCCGCGCATCCCGTCGCCGTCACCGCCAGCAGTACCGCGCCCGCCGTCCTCGCTCCACCGCGCATGTCTCTCCTCGGGCCGTGCTTTCGTCGTCCCTCCCTGGACGCGCCGGCCGCCCGGAACGTTCGCTCAGCGCGTGGTGCGGAACGTACGGCGGTACGCCTGCGGCGAGACACCGATCGCGGCGTGCAGGTGCTGGCGCAGGGACGCGCCCGTGGCGAAGCCGACCTCGCCGGCGATGTGGTCGACGGGGAGGTCGCTGGACTCCAGGAGGTGCCGGGCGCGGGCGACGCGCTGCTGGATGAGCCAGCGGCCGGGGCTGACCCCCACTTCGTCGTGGAAGCGGCGGGCGAAGGTGCGCAGGCTCATCCGGGCCTGGGCGGCGAGGTCGGACAGGGTGAGCGGTTCGCCGAGGTGTTCGAGGGCCCAGACGCGGGTGGCGGCGGTGCTCGCGGCACCGGCGGCGGGCACGGGCTGCTCGATGTACTGGGCCTGGCCGCCTTCCCGGAACGGCGGCACCACGCAGCGCCGCGCGACCGCGTTGGCGAGCCGGCTGCCGTGGTCCTTGCGCACGAGGTGCAGGCAGACGTCGACGCCGGAGGCGGCCCCGGCGGAGGTCAGGACGGGGTCGTCGTCGACGAAGAGGACGTCGGGGTCGAGTTCGACGTGCGGGAACATCCGCCGGAAGAGGTCGGCGAGGTTCCAGTGCGTGGTGGCCCTGCGGCCGTCGAGCAGTCCGGCGGCGGCCAGCACGAAGGCGCCGGTGCAGATCGAGACGACGCGGGTGCCGGGGCGGATCCTGGCGAGCGCGGCCCGCACCTCGTCCGGCACGTGGTCGGTCAGGAACTCCTGTCCGACCGGCGGGATCACCACCGTGTCGGCCGTGGCCAGGGCGTCGGGACCCCGCTCGACGGTGATCGAGAAGTCGGCGTTGGTGCGCACCGGACCGCCGTCCGCGCTGCACGTCCGGACGTCGTAACGGCCGTCGGCCGCACCGAAGATGCGGCTGGGGATGCCCAGTTCGAAGGGGTACACGCCGTCGAGGGCCAGGACCACGACCCGTTGCACACGCTGCATGGCACGATCTTATCGAAGGTTGGCAATCGTGCCATTTTCCTGGCGGGCGGATCCGGGCAGGCTGGGTGACCATGAGCACTGTGAACACCATGCGAGCCCTCACCCAGGACGTCCTCGGCGGTCCCGAGGTCCTCAAGCTGACGGAGGTGCCGCGGCCGGTCCCGCGGCCGAACGAGGTGCTGGTCCGGGTGCGGGCCGCCGGCGTGAACCCGACCGACTGGAAGCACCGCGCCACCGGCGGCTTCCTCGGCGCGCCGCCCTTCACCCTCGGCTGGGACGTGTCCGGCGTCGTCGAGGAGACCGGTGTGGGCGTCGCCCTCCACCAGCCGGGCGACGAGGTCTTCGGCATGCTGCCCTACCCCTTCGGGCACGGCTCGCACGCCGAGTACGTGATCGCCCCGGCCCGCGCCCTCGTCCCGAAGCCCGCCGGACTCGACCACACACAGGCCGGGGCGCTGCCGCTGGTCTCCCTGACCGCCTGGCAGGCGCTGGTGGAGCGGGCGGACCTGCGTCCGGGCGGCCGGGTGCTGATCCACGCCGCGGCGGGCGGCGTCGGGCACGTGGCCGTGCAGATCGCCAAGGCCCGGGGCGCGTACGTGATCGGCACGGCGAGCGCGGGCAAGCACGACTTCCTGCGCGAGATCGGCGTGGACGAGCCGGTCGACTACCGGACGACCGACTTCGAGGAGGCCGTCGGGGACGTCGACGTCGTGCTCGACACCATCGGCGGCGACCACTCCGTGCGCTCGCTGCGCGTACTGCGCCCGGGCGGCATCGTGGTGTCGATCCTGCCGGTCGGCTCGGACGACTTCCACGCCGAGGCCGAGCGGCTCGGCGTGCGGGCGGTCCGGATGCTGGTGGACGCCGACCAGCACGGCATGAGGGCCGTCGCGGGACTCGTCGAGGAGGGCAAGCTGCGGCCCTCGATCTCGGGGACCTTCCCGCTGGCCGAGGCCGCCAAGGCGCACGAGATCGGCGACCTGGGCCGGACCACCGGCAAGCTGGTGCTGCTGGGCGACTGACCCGCGCCCGACGACCGCCGGCCCGCCAGGACCTCACCAGGATCTGGCGGGCCCTGTCGTAACACTTCGTTCAAGTAGCGAAGAAACTCGGTCGCGTTTCGAAGACATATGTCAACCGAACATGCTGCAATGCTTTCCATCGAGGGTAACTTGCAGAGCAGGGCCCGCAGTTGTGGGCCCACCGGCACCGGTGGGGAGGTGGACGTGGAGCGGAACACCGCGCCGCTCACCCGTCATCTGCGGGTCCACCGGGAGCGCGGGCACACCGTCCTGGAGTTCCGGGGGGAGATCGACATCGCCGCGGCCGAGGAGATCCTGCCCCACCTGGACGAGCTGACGGCGCGCCCCGGCGCCCGGATCGTGATCGACCTCAGCCCGGTGGAGTTCTTCGACTGCTCGGGACTGCGCCTGCTGTACCGGGCGCACAGCCGGGTGCTGGCCCACGGGGGACGCCTGCACCTGGTGTGCGCCCACCCCCTGACGCTGCGCGTGCTGCGGGTCACCGGACTGCACCGGCTGCTGCCGCCGCTGCCGACCCTCGACGACGCCCTGCGGCGGCCCGGGACCCCCACGGTCTGACACCCGCGCCGTCCCCCGTCTCCCCTTCCGCACCCCATCGGTCGTACACGGGTCAACCGATCGGACTGGCGCGGGATTTGGCGGGCATGGGGGAGAACAGGAAGGAGGACCGTCGCCCATGACGACTTCGATCAAGCGCATGCCCGGCTGGGCGAAGGCACTGAGCGCCGTCGTGGTGGTGCTCGCCGTGCTGTTCGCCGGGATCCGGCTGAGTGTGCTGCCGGGCCTGAAGGACCTGTTCGGCACGGAGACCCACGACCGCTCGGGGCCGGCCCTGCTCAAGTCGATAAAGGACATGAGCCGCTACGACGCCGCGTCCGGCAACTTCCAGGTCGTCGTCGACCTGGAGAAGGACACCAAGTACCTGCCCGACGCCATCCGCGGCACCCGCACCCTGTACATCGGGGCGGGCACCGTCGACGCCTACGTCGACCTCGGCAAGGTCGGCGAGGACGACGTGACGGTCAACGAGGACCGGACGTCCGCCACGCTGCGGCTGCCGCACGCGGCACTCGGCAAGCCCGCACTCGACCCCGACCGCTCCTACGCCGTCTCCAAGCAGCGCGGTCTGTTCGACCGGCTCGGCGACCTCTTCTCGGACAACCCCAACGGTGAACAGGCCGTGCAGCAGCTCGCGGTGCGCCACATCCGCGACGCGGCGAAGGAGAGCGAACTGACCCGGCGCGCCGAGACCAACACCACCGGCATGCTCGAAGGACTGCTGGGCTCGCTCGGTTTCAAGGAGGTCAAGGTCACCTACGGCACCTGATCAGGTGCCGAGGACACCGGGCAGGGCGAGGGCGCCGAGCAGGGTGGAGCCCACCAGCAGCCAGGCCACGTAGTCCCCGACGTGCCCGGACTGCAGGCGCCGCAGCGGCAGCGCCCGGTCCGGGGCGGCGAGCAGCTTGGGCCGGGCCACGGCCGCCGCGGCCAGCCCCACGGCGAGCGCCGTCGAGAAGAGGCCCAGCACGACGCCGAGCGGCGTCCAGTGCACGGGCACGACGGCGCCGCCGGAGCCCGCCTCGTTCACCACGTGCGCCACCGCCTCGGCGAAACCCGGGACCACCCCGGCGACGAGCGCGCCGGCGAGCAGCAGCGCCGGGACGACGGTCATGGTGTCGGGGACGGCGCCGAGGCGTCCCCGGGTCTCCGGTTCCTCGCCGGAGCCGGTCGTCTCGTACTCCCCCGCCTCCGGAGGCGGGGGCCCGAGGCCCAGGAAGACCCGCCCGGCGACCCGCAGCACCGCGGCCGCCGTCAGCGCCGAGGCGACCACGTACAGCCCGGCCAGTGCCCCGCCCGTCGCCTCCTCCGCCACCGACTTGCCGAGCGACCCGGCGAACGGCGGCAGCCCGGCGAGGGCCAGGCCGCCCACACCGAACAGCACGGCCACGGTGCGCAGGTCGCGGCCGCGCCCGTGCAAGGCGTGCTCGTCGACGCTGCCGTACCGGTCCAGCAGGATGCCCGCGCAGGCGAACAGGGCGGCCTTCACACCGGCGTGGCCGAGGATGTAGAGCGCGATCCCGTCGTCGGCCTCCGGGGTGAGGACGCCGATGCCGATCAGGAACAGCCCGGTGTGGGCGACGGTCGAGTACGCCAGGAGCCGCTTGATGTGGCGCTGGTACCAGCACATGAGGGCCCCGACGACCGCCGTCAGCACCCCCAGCACGACGAGGACCCGTCCGAGGTCGGGGGCAGGGATCCCGCCGGGCCCGGCGAAGACCGTCCCGTACACCCGCCAGACGCCGAAGACCCCCAGCTCGACCATGACTCCGGACAGCAGCATGCACACCGGCGTGGGGGCCACGGCGTGGGCGTCCGGCAGCCAGAAGTGGAAGGGCACGGCCGCCGACTTGACCAGCAGGCCGGTGAGCACCAGCACGAAGCTCGCGAGGACCAGCGCGTCGGGCCCGCCGTGCGCGTCCAGTCCCCGGCCGATCAGCGACATCGACAGCTCGCCGGTGCGCGCGTACAGCAGGGCGATGCCCATCAGCACGGCGTACGCGCCCAGCGAGTTGACGACGCCGAAGGTGAGCGCGCCCTGCACGGCCTTGGCCTCCTCGACGCGGTAGCCGGTCAGCGCGTACGCCACGACGCTCATGAGCTCGAAGAACACGAACGCGTTGAACAGGTCGCCCGCGATCGCGAAGCCGCACATGCCGGCCTGGAACAGCAGCATCAGGGCCGGGAACGAGCCGGCGTGCCGGCGCGGCGGCTCCTCGAAGTAGCGCCAGGAGTACGCAAGGGCCGCCAGCGTCAGCAGTGAGGCGAGCGCGGCCATGCCGAGCCCGGGGCCGTCCCCCACCAGCACGACGCCGATGCCGCGGCCGTCCACGGGCGTCCAGCCGCCGACCCATTCCGTCCGGGGCGGCGAGCAGTTCAGCAACAGCCAGACGGCGAGCGCGGCGGTCCCCGCCGAGACGGCGCAGCCGACGGTGTCGGCGGCGACCCGGGGCAGGGCCCGGCCCACGGCGACCAGCAGGCCGGCCCCGAGGAGCGGGACGGCGACGAGGAGCGGCAGCAGGTGGTGCATCAGCCCCGCAGCTCCGACAGCTCGTCGGGGTCGACCGTGCCGTGCCGCTTGGAGATCTGCACGACCAGCGCGAGCAGGAGCGCGGTGACGGTGGCACCGACCACGACGTCGGTGAGGGCCAGCGCCTGCACGACGGGGTCGACGACCGGACGGGAGCCCGGTTCGATGTCGGAGAACACGGGGGCGGTCGCGTCGTCCCGGTAGCCGACGGCTAGCAGCAGCACGTACGTGGCCGCCTGACAGACCGACAGGCAGCCGACCGCGTGGATCAGGTTGCGGCTGGTGGCCAGTCCGTAGCACCCGGCCAGGAAGACCCACACGGCGACCAGATACGGCAGCACGGCCGGCAACTCGTTCACGTGCGCTCCTCCTCGATCTCGACGGCCTGGTCCAGGAAGCGGGCGAGCAGGACGACGACCGCGCAGGCGACCTCCATGCCGATGGCCGCGTTCAGCAGGGGGACGAGGCCGCCGGAGGACAGGGTGTTGAAGGTGCCGTACGGCAGCAGGGTGTTGGCCAGGAAGGCAGTGCCGGCGAGCACGCCGGCGAGACCCAGCACGACGTAGGCGCAGGCGGCGACCGCGTCGCCGACCTCGTAGAGGCCGACGGGGCGGATGCGTTCCAGGGCCCGGTAGTCCGCGCCGAGGTAGAGCAGGTGCAGGGCGGTCGCGACGGCCACGCCGCCCTGGAAGCCGCCGCCGGGGCTGAGCTGGCCGTGCGCCACCACGTAGAGGCCGACGAGCAGGGCGACCGGCAGGACGACCAGGGCGTAGCGCCGCACCGGCGGCTCCACGTCGGCCGGTTCCGGCCGGGCGCGGTGTTCGTCGCGGGTCTGGCGCAGCAGGACCACGCAGCCGAGGACGGCGGCGAACAGGATGGTCATCTCGCCGAGGGTGTCGTAGGCGCGCTGGTCGAAGTTGACCGAGGAGATGGTGTTGGCGGTGCGCCGGGCGAGGGAGGCGCGCACGGCCCGGTCCCCGTACGGGTGCGAGGCGCCGCCGAAGGCGGGCAGTTCCGGACAGGCGGCGACGAGCAGCGCGGCCAGTCCCGTGCCGCCGACGACCAGCAGCCACAGCCGCAGCCGCCGGCTCACCGCTCACGCCCCTCGCGCCGGCCGCGGCGTCTGGCCTTGCGCACGGTGAGCAGCAGCAACAGCGGGGTGACGGCGGAGCCGACGGCCAGTTGCGACAGGGCGACGTCGGGGGCCTGGAGGGCGGTGAACAGTACCGCGAGCACGACGCCGAGGACGGCCAGCACGAGCGCCTGGCGCACCGGGTCACGGACCGCGACGGCGAGGGTCGCGGTGCCTGCCACGAGCAGCAGCGCCACGACCACCACGGGGTCAGCCACCGCGCACCCCCCGGATGCCGCCGGTCAGCGCCCGGGTGGCGACCACGTTCCCGCCGACCAGCAGCGCCCCGACCACCAGCAGCTTGAGCGTCGCCCGGCCGGGCGCGGTCACCACGCACAGCGCGAGCACGACGGCCGTGCCGAGGGCGGCCGTCGCCCAGGTCGGCCCCCACAGGCGCGGTGGGTGCGCGGCCAGTTCGCCGGCGAGCAGCCGGGCGAAGACGAGGGTGCCCACCGGGCCCAGCAGGGCGAGGACCAGGGCCACGTCGACGTACGCCGGACGCTCGTAGGCCTGGGAGAGCAGAAGCAGGCCGGGGCAGGCGACGGCGGTGGCGAGGTTCTGCGCCACGACCCGGCGGCCGAGTGGGCCGGTGGCCACGCCCCACAAGGTGACCGCGAGTCCGCCACCCAGAGTGGCGGCCGCCGCGAGCAGCCAGCCGTTCACCGGTCGGTCACCGCCCGGCGGGCGGCCCGCGCCGCCGGCGCCGCCAGGGCCGCGGCGCTCGCGCCCACGACCAGTTCCAGGGTGTCGACCGCGCTGATGAGAGCCAGCCACAGCGCGACGAGCAGCACCCACCAGGTCAGCACCTCGGCCACGGCGAGCAGCCTCGTACGCCGGGTCATCGGGCAGCCACCTCCGCGGGCTCCTCGGGTCACTGCGCGTCATCAAAGCACCGGCACCGGGCGGGGGCGGGGCGGCGCGCGGATCCCGGGCGGGGTGCCCCCGCCGGACAAAGGCAAACCGGCACCGCATCTCTGCGGGGTCCGGGGGTAATCGCGTTGATGGCCGAGGGAAGTTGAAGTCTGGAGGACCGAGTGGCCCGTGCAGCATTGCTGTCCCGCGTTCTGACCCGCCCGCGACCTGCCAAGCAGCCCGCCAAGCGGGGCGCCGAACAGCCCGCCAAGGGGGGCGCCAAGCGGCCCGCCGCCGGGCGGACCGCCAAACCGTCCGCCGGTGAACGGTTCGCCAAGGCTTTCTCCTGGCGGTCCGCCGAACCGCCCGCCAAGGGGTCCGCCCCGACATCCGGCAAGCGGCCCGCCAAGACGTCCACCAAGACATCCGCCAAGCGCTCCGCCGGACCGCGGGCCGAGAAGGGTGCCGAGCCGAAGCGCTCACTGCTCGCCTCGATCGGCCGGGCGCTGGCCATGACCTGCGCCTTCGCCTTCATGGTGGCCTTCGCCGTGGTGCTGGCCAAGCTGACGCTGCAACCCTCGCCCGCTTCGGAGGCGCTGACGCACACCAACCTGCAGCCCGGCGACTCCCTGCAGGCCTACCTGAATCAGCCGGAACTGCGGGACGCGGTGAAGCAGATCGGCGGCAACCTGCTGCTCGGCGTGCCGTTCGGTGTGCTGGTACCCGTCCTCGCGCCGCGGGCCCGGGGGATCCTGCGGGTGCTCCTGCTCACCGCCGTCGTGATGCTCGCGGTGGAGCTGGTGCAGGGTGCGATGATCACCGGCCGCGCCTTCGACATCGACGACGTCATCCTGAACACGACCGGGGCGCTGGCCGGGTATCTGCTGGTGGGGCGCAGGCTCGGCCGGGCGGTGCACGCGCGGCGCTGAGGACCTCAACTCCTGGTCTGGGCCAAGGTATTGACGCGTCCTTACCTCATCCCTTAAATCAAGGGGAATCCTTCACCCCCCACCTCAGTCGGCGCTCCCGTGCGCGGAGCGCCGCCGGAAGGGAAGGCCGTGGCTTCCCCACGACTGCTCCGCAGATGCCTGCTCGGCGCGCTGTCCGCCGTACTCGTCGCCTCCGCCGCCGTCGCCGCGCCCGCCGCCCAGGCGGAGCCGGCGGGCGTCCAGGCGGTGACCTTCTCCGACACGTTCGACGGTCCCGCCGGTGCGGGGGTCAACTCCTCGAAGTGGCAGATCGAGACGGGCGACAACGTCAACAACCACGAGCGGCAGTACTACACGTCCGGCACCAACAACGCCGCCCTCGACGGCCAGGGCCATCTGGTGATCACCGCCAAGCGGGAGAACCCGGCGAACTACCAGTGCTGGTACGGCCGTTGCGAGTACACCTCGGCCCGGCTCAACACCGCGGGGAAGTTCACCGCGCAGTACGGGCACATCGAGGCCCGGATGAAGATCCCGCGCGGACAGGGCATGTGGCCGGCGTTCTGGATGCTCGGAACCCCGGTCAACTGGCCGGACTCGGGCGAGATCGACATCATGGAGAACGTCGGCTTCGAGCCCTCCACGGTGCACGGCACGATCCACGGCCCGGGCTACTCCGGCGCCGGCGGCATCGGCGCGGCGTACTCGCTGCCGAACGGGCAGGCCTTCGCGGACGGCTTCCACACCTTCGCCGTCGACTGGGCGCCCGACTCGATCACCTGGTCCGTGGACGGCAACGTGTACCAGCGCCGTACCCCCGCCGACCTCGGCGGGCGGTCCTGGGTGTTCAACAAGCCGTTCTTCCTGATCCTCAACCTGGCGGTCGGCGGATACTGGCCGGGCGACCCGAACGGCTCGACGGTCTTCCCGCAGCAGCTGGTGGTGGACCACGTGACGGTGTCCACCGGTGACTCCCCCACGGGCGGCGCGATCCGGGGCCTGGCCGGCAAGTGCGTCGACGTCGCCGGGGCGAGCTCCGCCAACGGCACCCCCGTCCAGCTCTACGACTGCAACGGCACCGCGGCCCAGCAGTGGGCGGTGGGCGGCGACGGCACGATCCGGGCGCTCGGCAAGTGCCTGGACGTCGCGAGCGGCGGCACCGCGGACGGCACGGCCGTCCAGCTGTGGGACTGCAACGGCTCCGCCGCCCAGAGATGGGTGGTCACCGGGGCACGCGACATCGTCAATCCGCAGGCCGACAAGTGTCTCGACGTCAGTGGCAACAGCTCGGCCAACGGCACCCGGCTGCAGATCTGGACCTGCACCGGCGCCGCCAACCAGAAGTGGACCGTCGGCTGACCCAGGCGGTCCGGGCCTAACGCGGGGTCCAGTGGAACTTGTCGCCGCCGACCCAGCGGACCACGTCGGGGTCGTCCAGGTCGTGGACCGTGATGCCGAAGGCGGCGGCAGTCTCCAGGACGTCGGTGAGGGCGCGCGCCGCACCGACCACCTCACCGTCGATCTCCACGATGCGAAACGGCGGGCTGCCGGGCTGGACGCCGAGCACCATGATCCGCGGATGGGAGATGTAGGGGCTCGCGATTTCGGTCATGACATAGAGCGTAGAGCGGATCCGGCCATCGCGACCGTTGTGCGGTGGCCGGTGGCGGCGCCCCCGGGCCCAGGCGGCACGGGGGCGCCGCCTGGCGTTTCCCCGCCGTGCGCCCGGCGAAACACCCGGTGCCGCCGTGCGGCCCCCGTGGGGCTGGGGAACCCTGGAGGGTGACCCGGAGGAGGTGGCGATGGATCCCGTCGACGCACTGGGCCGGATCGCCTTCCTGCTGGAGCGGTCGCTGGCTCCGACGTACCGCGTCCGCGCCTTCCGCACCGCCGCCCGTGTGGTGTCCGAGCTGCCCGCCCCCGAGCTGCGGGCGCGGGTGGCGGCGGGGTCGCTGGAGTCCCTCAAGGGCATCGGCCCGAAAACCGCGCAGGTGGTGCGGGAGGCACTGGCCGGACAGGTGCCGGGGTACCTGGCGCAGCTGGAGGCCGAGTCCGGACGGGAGCGGCCCGAACACGGCGGTGCGGCGCTGCTCGCGCGGCTGCGCGGGGACTGCCATGTGCACTCCGACTGGTCGGACGGCGGCAGCCCGATCGAGGAGATGGGCCGGACCGCCGCGGCGCTCGGCCATGAGTGGACGGCGCTGACCGACCACTCCCCCAGGCTGACCGTGGCCCGCGGGCTGTCGGCCGAGCGGCTGCGCGAGCAGCTGGACGTGGTGGCCGCCCTCAACGAGACCTGGGCGCCGTTCCGCCTGCTCACCGGCATCGAGTGCGACATCCTGGACGACGGCTCGCTCGACCAGGATCCGCAGTTGCTGGCGCGGCTGGACGTGGTCGTGGTGTCCGTGCACTCCAAGCTGCGCATGGACGCGCGCGCCATGACCCGCCGCATGGTGCGGGCGGTGCGCGATCCGCACGCCGACATCCTCGGGCACTGCACCGGGCGGCTCGTGACCGGGCGGGGGCGGCCGGAGTCGGAGTTCGACGCGGACGAGGTGTTCGCCGCGTGCGCCGAGTCCGGCACCGCGGTGGAGATCAACAGCCGCCCCGAACGGCTCGATCCGCCCCGCCGGCTGCTGCGCCGGGCGGTGGCGGCGGGCGTGCTGCTGTCGATCGACACGGACGCGCACGCTCCGGGGCAGCTGGACTGGCAGATCAACGGCTGTGCCCGCGCCGAGGAGTGCGGCGTCCCCGCGGAACGCGTCGTGACCAGCTGGTCGGCCGGTGAACTGCTGGCCTGGACGCGGGAGGGGCGGGTGCCGGCCGGGGTGGGATGAGGCCGCCTCGCTTACCGGGCCGCCCCCGTGGTACCCGGGCGGCCGGCAGGGACCGACGGGCAGGACCGACCGGAGCCGACGGAGCCCGACGGGGGGCCGGTGAGGAAGGGAGCGGAAGGGACACCATGGATCGCGCCGCCGTGTTCGACGTCGACGGGACGCTCGTCGACACCAATCATCTGCATGTCGTGACCTGGTGGGAGGCATTCCGGCAGGCGGGGCACCGGGTCCCGACGCACGCCATCCACCGGGCGGTGGGCCTGGGTTCCCCGGACCTGATCGCGCATCTGCTCGGCGACGACCGGGACAAGGACCGCGACGACGAGCTGAGCACCGCCCACAAGGTCCTCTACGGGCAGTACTTCGACCGGCTGCCCGCGCTGGCCGACGCCGGGCGGCTGCTGCGCCGGCTGCACCGGGACGGCTGGGCCGTGGTCCTCGCGACCTCGGCGGGCGGCGCCGAACTGAGCGCGCTGCGCCGCGCGATCGACGCGGACGAGGCGATCACGGCGACGGCGAGTGCCGACGACGTCGAGAAGGGCAAGCCCGCGCCGGAGCCCGTCGAGCGGGCGCTGGAACTCGCCGGTGTACCGGCCGAGCGCGCGGTGTTCGTCGGCGACACCGTGTGGGACATGCGGGCCGGCAGCCGGGCCGGGGTGCGGTGCGTGGGCGTGCTGTGCGGCGGGATCCCCCGGGCCGACCTGGAGGAGGCCGGGGCGGACGCCGTCTACGACGACCCCGCGCACCTGCTGGCGTCCCTTCCGGAACTCGGCGGCGGTACGGCCGGGTGACGGAGGTCACGCCCGTCCCGGTGGGCGTGGTGGAACACCCGGGGCCGGTTGCCCGTTGAACCACACGTGGATGCGGATGGGACAGTGTCCCCGGGCCTCACCTTTCGCCCACAGGGACGATCGTTCGGCTGAAGCCCTGTGGAGCCTTTCGCCGAGAGGCGACCGCCATCCGCGCCCACCCACACGCCGCCCCGACCGGAATCCCCCGTCCGGTCGGGGCTCTCCCTTGTCACGGCCCTGCCCTCGCGCGCGCGTGCGGGCCGTCGTGGCCGGGTACTCGGAGCGCTCCACCAGTGGCATACGCCCGAGAGGAGACCGACGTGAGCATCGAAGCGGGCAGCAGGATCGTGGTCACGGGTGCCACGGGCAACGTGGGTACCAGCGTGGTGCGTCTCCTGTCCGAGGATCCGCAGGTCGGGTCGGTGCGAGGGCTGGCACGGCGGCTTCCCGCGTGGTCGCCGCCGAAGACCGAGTGGGCGGCGGTCGACGTCGCCTCCGAACAGGCCGATCTCGTCAAGGAGTTCCTCGGCGCCGACGCCGTGATCCATCTGGCCTGGGCCTTCCAGCCGACGCACGATCCCGCGCGCACCTGGCGCACCAACGTGCTGGGCAGCATACGGGTGTTCGACGCGGCCGCCTCCGCGGGCGTGCCCACCCTCGTGCACGCCTCCTCGGTCGGCGCGTACTCACCGGGGCCCAAGGACCACGCCGTGGACGAGTCCTGGCCGACGCACGGCTGGCCGGACGCCGCGTACTGCCGGGAGAAGGCCTATCTGGAACGCGCCCTGGACACCTTCGAGCGGGACCATCCCGGGGTCCGCGTGGTGCGGATGCGGCCGGCGTTCCTGTTCAAACGGGAGTCGGCGAGCGAGCAGCGGCGGATCTTCGCCGGCAAGTTCCTGCCGGGGCCGCTGGCGCGTCCCGAGCTGCTGCCGTTCCTGCCGGACATCCCCGGGCTGCGGGTGCAGGCGCTGCACACCGACGACGCGGCCAGGGCGTACCAGCGGGCGGTGGGGTCGGACGTGCGGGGCGCCTTCAACCTCGCCGCCGATCCGCCGGTCGACGCCGCACTGCTGGCCGAGCTGCTCGGCAGCCGCCCGGTACGGCTGCCCCGGACCGCGGCCCGCTCGGCGATCGCCGCGGCGTGGGGGCTGCATCTGCTGCCGGCCTCCCCGCACCTCTTCGACGCGGTGCTGCGGCTGCCGCTCATGGACTGCACGCGCGCCCGCATGGAACTGGACTGGCACCCGACGCGGACGGCACCCGAGGTCATCGAGGAGTTCCTGCACGGCCTCCAGCAGGGCGCGGGCGCCCACACGGAACCGATGCGAGGCCGCAAGGTCGGCTGACCGCCCCCACCCTCGGCGCGCCCGGCGGACACCCGCACCGGGGGTGCGCCACCCCGCGAGGGAATCCGCCGGCACGGGCCACCGGGTGCGCGCGGTGGCGCGGGCGGTGCTGGTCCGCCCGGGAAGCCGTGCCCGACGCCGGGCCGCCCTTTCGAGGCTCCTGCTCGTTCAGTCCGGGGACTCGTCGGGTGTCGGGTGCTCGGGGTGGACCGTGGCGGGCTGCGGGGCCCCCTGCCTGCCCGTTCCCGCCTCGTCGGTGTCCGGCACGTCGGCGGCGTCCCCCTGAGCGCCCTCGTCGGCGCGGTCCTTCCCGGACGGGGGCACGTCCAGCGCGTCCTCCTCGTCCGTCGCCGCCTGCTGGTCGGGCAGGTCACGCGGTACGGGGTCGGGGCTGCGGCCCGGCTCCTCATGGCGATGGTCGGTCACGGCGTGCTCCCTTCGTGGGCGTCCGGAGCACACGCGAGTACCTCCCGCAGGGGCGGCGAAACCGCCCGTCCCGCACGCCGCCGCCGCGAGTCAGTGCGGCGCGCGCTCCTCCAGCACCGCCCGCCAGGCCGGGGTCGGCCCCTCGGGCGCGGGCTCGGGGCGGCGGCCGCCGCGGGCGAAGAAGTCGGCCAGCGGCAGGATCGCCGCCCCGACGGTGACCGCGTCGGGTCCGAGCCTGCCCAGCTCGACGGTGACCTTCTCCGCGGGATGCCGCAGGGCGTACGCCACGGCGTGCCGGCGTACGGCGGGCAGGAACCCGGCGCCGAGCTGGAGGCCCGCCCAGCCGCCGATGAGGATCCGCTCCGGCTGGAACAGGTTGATCAGGTCGGACAGCCCGGCGCCCAGGTATTCGGCGGTCTCCTCCAGCACGGCGAGCGCCACCGGGTCGGCGTCGCCGCCGGACGGGTACGCGGCGGCCAGCATCGCGGTCAGCGCGGTCTCCTCGTCGGTGCCCTCGGGCGGCTGCCCGCCCTCCTCGCGCCAGCGCTCCAGCAGCGACTCGGCGCCCGCGTAGGCCTCCAGACAGCCGAGCGCACCGCACCGGCAGCGGCGCCCCCTGACCCGTACGGTCAGATGGCCCCACTCGACGGCCCGCCCGTGGTCCACCTCCGGGGTGACGAGGCAGGCGCCGACACCGGAGCCGAACAGGACGACGACGGCGTTGCGGGCGCCGCGCCCGCCGCCGAACCACATCTCGGCCTGGCCGAGCGTCTTGGCGCCGTTGTCGATGAAGTACGCGGCGCCCTCCGGGAGGCGGGAGGTGGAGCGGAGCAGCGCCTCCAGCGGGACCGCCTCCCAGCCGATCGTCTGGCCGTGCACGACGGCGCCCCGGTCCGGGGTGCGTTCGACGATGCCGGGGACGCCGATCCCCACGCCGAGCAACTGCTCGGGGGCCACGTCCGCGGCGGCGAGCACCTCCGTGATGCCGTCGCGGATGTGGCCGACGATCACCTCGACGTCGTACCGCTGGTGTTCCAGCGGCCGTTCGGCGCGGGCGAGTTCGGTGAGGGTGAGGTCGAACAGCTCGATGCGCACCCGGGTCTCGCCGACGTCGACACCGATCATGTGGCCGCTGCCGGGCGCGACCCGCAGCAGTGTGCGCGGGCGGCCGCCGTCGGAGTCGACGCTGCCGGCCTCCTCGACCAGACCATCGGCGACCAGGTCGGCGACGACGTTGCTGACCGACCCCGAGCTCAGGCCGGTCGCCGGGCCCAGCTCGAAGCGGCTGAGCGGTCCGTCGAAGTACAGCCGTTGCAGCACCGCGGTCCGGTTGGCCCGCCTGAGGTCACGCACCGTGCGCCCGTTCCGCCCCGCCATGTGGCTCCTTCCGAACCCTGCCCGACCGGCGACACAACCGGCCGGGCCACCCAGGGGATATTACTCCAACCCTTAATTCAGGGTATGAGCTAAGCGGTGCGGAGATCTGACGGCGATCACTACGACCCGTCGGGACCGGCAGGCCCTTCGGGCGCGGCGGGCCGGGCGTGGACGGCCCGCCGTGACCCGTACCAGGCGTCACCCACGGGATCGCCCGCCATGTTCCAGCTCCAGGAGTCCGACGGGGTGATGCGCAAGTAGTGGCCCGGCCCCACCATGCCGACCCGTTCGAAGGGCCCCTCCGCCTCGCCGTACACGCGGATGCCACGGGCGACGAAGGGGTCGAAGGAGATCATGTCGTCCACCACGAAGGCGACCTTGCGCCGCCCCGCCACCACGTTGCGGACCTTGCGGGTGCGCACGACCGTCGGGCCCCCGCCGACCCAGAAGTGGGTCCCGTCGTACTCCAGCGCCACCGGCATCACGTCCGGCTGCTCCCCCGCCCCGAGCGTGGCGAGGCGGGCCAGCGGCTGCGCTCGGAGATAGGCGATCTCTTCCTCGGTGAACGACACGCACGCCCCTTCCGGCTCCGTCGAGGACACCGTCCGCCCCTCAAGCTAGTCGCTGCCCGCCGATCCGGCGACGGGCGGCCGGAGCGGTGCGCCCCGGGGGCGGCGGGGGGACGGGAAAACCGGTGGCCCCACCCCGTCCGGCCTATCTAAGCTAGGCAAAAACCTAGGACCCCTAGCTTATGGTCATGGCTCCGGCGTTCCGGAGGCCGTGCCCGGCGCCCCCAGGAGGCACCCCGTGCAAGCGCTCACCGAGCAGGACATCCGCGACTCCTTCATCAACTGCTCCAAGGGCGAGGCAAAGCGGCTGGCCGTCCCCCGCGACCTCGCCGACCGGCCCTGGGACGATCTGGACTTCCTCGGCTGGCGCGATCCCGGGGCGCCCGACCGCAGCTACCTGGTGGCCGAACAGCGGGGGCGGCTCATCGGAATCACCCTGCGCTTCCCCCCGCCGCAGCGCGGCTATCTGCACCGCAGCCTGTGCTCCCTGTGCCTGACGGGCCATCCCCGGGGCGGCGTCTGCCTGATGACGGCCCGCAAGGCCGGCGCGGCGGGCCGCGAGGGCAACTCCGTCGGCCTGTACATGTGCGCGGACCTCGCCTGCTCGCTCTACGTCCGCGGCAAGAAGGTCTCGGAGTCCGGGGCGCGCTTCGAGGAGAGCCTGACGCCGGCCGAACAGATCGCCCGGACCTGCGGCAACCTGTCCGCCTTCCTCGACAGGCTGACCGACTGAGGTGGTGGCGGGCCGCGCCCTCACGCGCCGCCGCGCCGTGGGCCGGACGATACGGACGTGACGTTCGATGCCGCAGGTGACGGGGAACAGGCCAAGGGATGCGAGTTGAACGAGACTGGTCGGCCCACCGCGCGCGCCTGCGGAAATGGCGACGGGACCCCGTGGTCGTCCAGACCCTGCGGTCGACGTTCGCGGCGACCCTCGCGTACGTCATCGCGCTGCGTCTGAGCCCCGAGGCCGCGCCCCTGACGGCGCCCCTGACCGCGCTGCTGGTCGTCCAGGTGACCCTCTACGCCACGCTCACCAACGGCATCCGCCGGGTGAACTCGGTGGTGGCCGGCGTGCTGGTGGCGATCGCCTTCAGCCTGCTGGTCGGCCTGACCTGGTGGAGCCTCGCCCTGGTGATCCTGGCGGCGCTGGCCGTGGGGCATCTCGTCCGGGTCCACGAGTACGTGCCGGAGGTGGCGATCAGCGCCATGCTGGTGCTCGGCGTCACCACCGTCGGCGACACCGCCTGGGCGAGGATCGTGGAGACGCTGATCGGCGCGGTCGTCGGCCTGTCGTGCAATCTGCTGCTCGCACCGCCGGTGTGGGTGGGTGAGGCCGGCGCGTCGATCGAGGGGCTGGCCCGGCGCATGCGGCAGTTGATGCTGCGGGTCGGCGAGGAGGCCGCAGGCCGCACCCCCGTCGAGTACGCGGCGGAGCGCCTGCACGAGGCCCGCCGGCTCGACCACGACATCGTGGAGGTCGACGCGGCGCTGCGGCAGGCCGAGGACAGTCTGCGGTTCAACCCGCGGGTGCGGGAGGGACTGCTGAACCGGGTGGTGCTGCGCACGGGGCTGGACACCCTGGAGATCTGCACCGTGGTCCTGCGCGTCCTGACGCGCACCCTCACGGACCTGGCGAAGGCGCGTGACCCGCGGACCCTGTTCGAGGGCGAGACGGGGAAAGTCGTCGAAAAGCTGCTGTCGGAGATCGGCGACGCGGTGGTGAGCTTCGCGGTGCTGGTCACCAGCAGCGTCAGCGCCAGCGCCGAGTCGGCCGAGGACCGGCTGGCCGCCGAGCTCCAGACGGCGGCGGCCACCCGGGACAAGCTGGCCCAGATGCTGCTGGAGGAGGTCCGGCGGGACAGCCACGAATGGCAGCTGCACGGCGCGGTCCTCACGGAGGTCAACCGCATCCTCGACGAACTCGACACCGAGCACCGCTCGCGCCGGCTCCTGGAGGAGCTGGACCGCCACACGCGGGAGCAGCGCGAGCGCATGCCGCGGCTGACCCGGCTGCGCGAGCGACTCGGCGTCCAGGAGCAGCTGTGGCGCAACCGCACCGGCGCCGGCGGCCGCTCCATGTGACAAGGGCCGGTGTCGGCCGGGCCGTTCTTGCGCGGGACGCAACGGCTGTTGCCGTTCTTGCCCTTGGCGGGTGATCCGCGCGAAGGTGGCTGACACGCGCGGGACCACCGACGAGTCCTGGTGCGGACGACGAGCTGAGGTGCACAGATGAGCGGGGACGCGCGGGCGGGCGGCGGCTGGAGCAGGCGGCGCTTCGTCGGGGCGGTCGCGGGCGCGGCGCTGCCCGCGTCGGCCGCCTGCGGGACGCGGCCCGCAGCCAGGGCACCCGAGGCCGCCGCCGAGCGCGGCACCCCGACGACGGCGGCCAGGCCGTCCGGCCCCCGCCCGCTCCACATCGGCACCTACACGTCCGTCGAGGGCGGCGGCCGGGGCATCGGCCTGGCGACCTACGATCCGGTGACGGGCCGCATCACCGGGACCGGGACGCTCACCGGGGTGGCCGACCCGTCGTATCTGGCCGTGCATCCGGACGGCCGCACGCTGTACGCGGTGAGCGAGCGGGAGGACGGCGCCGTGACCGCCGTCCGGACCGCCGACCACGCGATCCTCGGCAGCCGCGGCACGGGCGGCGCGGCACCCTGCCATCTGTCCGTGCACCCGAGCGGACGCTGGCTGCTGAGCGCCCACTACACCTCCGGCAGTGTCGCCGTGCACCCGATCGCGTCCTCGGGCGCGCTCGGCGAGCGCACCGACCTCGTCACCCACACGAGTCCGGGGCCCGGCCCCGGTCAGGACGGCCCGCACGCCCACCAGGTCGTCACGAGCCCGGACGGCGGTCACGTCCTCGCCGTCGACCTGGGCACCGACACGGTCCACACCTACCGCCTGGACGAGCAGAAGGGCACGCTGCGCGAGGTGGCCCAGGCGCACACCCGGCCGGGGGCGGGCCCGCGGCACCTCACCTTCCACCCCGGCGGCCGGTACGCCTATCTGGCGAACGAACTCGACAACACGGTCGCCGTCTGCGCCTACGAACCGGCGACGGGGCGCCTCACGATCGGCGAGCCGCAGTCCACCGGGACGGGCGAGGGCACCTCCTACCCGGCACAGATCCTGGTGACCGCGGACGGCTCGTACGCGTTCCTCGCCAACCGGGGCCACAACAGCCTGGCCCGTTACGCGGTGGAGGGCGGCGGCGCCCGGCTGCGGCTGCTCGGCACGGTCGCCGTCGGGGGCGACTTCCCCCGGCAGATCGCCTTCTCGCCCGACGGACGGCTGCTGTTCGCGGCGAACCAGCGCTCCGGCAGTGTCAGCGTCTTCCACGTGGACGGCAGCGGCGAACTGCGGCTCGCCGGTGAGCCGTTCGCCTCACCCGTCGCCGTCTGTGCGCTGCCGCTGTAGCGCTCGGGGGCAGGAGGCGGCGCTCGCCTGCGCGAGCAGCACATGCATGCGTTCGGTGAGCTGCGCGACCCCGTCGGCCGGCGTGTGGAACGGCAGGCGTACGTCGCCGTGGGCGCGGCGGCGTTCGATGCGCAGCGTCAGGCCGTGCCGGTCGACGGCGAGCGGCTGGACGCGCACCACGCCGTGCAGGTTGCCCGGCTCGACCAGCCGGGTGAGCCTCTCGACCGCGTCGGGGTGGGCCTCGGCGAGGTGCGTCAGCAGCCTGGCCTCGGCTCCGGCCAGCGGGTCGGGCGCGGCGGCGGCGAAGTCGTCGAGGTCGATCACCACGGCACCGGACGGCCGGCGCAGCACCACCCGGGTGGCCTCGAAGGCCAGGTGGCCCTCCTCGAGGGTGAAGAAGCCGGCCAGCCGGAGCCGGGCGCGGATGCGGTTGCGCATCGGGACGGGTGCGACGTCGGCGAACTCCAGGACGGCGGACGGCTCGCCCCGGGGAGCGCAGAGGGTGGCCGCGAGCAGGGCGCTGTCCTCCGGCACGTGCAGGACGATCCGGCCGTCCTCCGCCACGGTGTGCGCGCCGACGAGTTCCTCGCGCACGCCCTCCGCGGTCACCGCGCACGACCACGAGCCGGCGAGCACCGACCGGGCCTGTTCCGCCGCGGCGGGCGCGGCCGCCCAGGCTTGGCTGTCACCCATCCCAGTTCCTCCTTATTAGGTAAGGCTCACCTAACCTATCGAAGATCCAGGCGCACGCCAACCGGCGGGGACCCTCCGGTTCCCCCGGGCGTCAGTGCAGGGGTGTCCAGCGCGCGGGCCGGGACACCGTCCGCGGCAGTCCGGTGCCCGCCGTGCCCCGGGCCGCGTCGACCTGCGGCTGGGTCAGGAAGAACGCTCCGGTCAGATCGGCGTCGGTGAGGTCGGCGTCGCGCAGGTCCGCGCCGATCATGTCGGCACCGCGCAGATCGGCGCCGGTCAGGTCGGCGGCGATGAGACAGGCGCCGCGCAGGTTCGCGCCCCGCAGATCGGCGCCCGCGCGCCGGGCCCCCACCAGGTCCGCGCCCCGGCGGTTCTTCCCCCGGCCCCGGGTTCCGGCCCGGACCAGCTCGCTGGTCCTCAGGAGCAGGACGTCGACCCGCTGCCGGTGCGGTCCGACGTCCAGCGCGGCGAGTTCCTCGGGCGTCCGCCCCGCCAGCCGTTCGGTCTCCTCCAGGGCGTCGCGCACGGCGGCGTGGACCGGCCGGGCGGCGGGCAGCTCGAGGGCCTCGGTGAGGTACCGCAGCAGCTCGTGCAACTGCCGCACGACCGGGAACACCTCGGCCATCAGGCGGGCGTGCTCCCGGGAGGCGGTCCGCCAGTCCTGCCCGGCGAAGGTGACCTGCGAGACGCGCTGCCCGGCGCCGAAGCAGTCGTAGACCGTGCAGCCCGTGAAGCCCTTCTGCCGCAGTTCGGTGTGGATCCCGCAGCGGTGGTCGCCCCGGAGGTGGGAGCAGGGCTTCCCGGCGGCCTTGTCGAACGCGAAGTCGGCCGAGGCGGTGAAGGGCAGGGCCACGCAGCAGAGCCCGAAGCAGTTCGCGCAGTCTCCGCGCAGGTCGGTGAGGTCGCCGGGATGATCGTGCATACCATCAGCCTAATGACCGGCCCGGCGCCCCTCGCAGGCCCTTAGCGGGTGAACAGCTCGAAGGCGACCGCCGGCCGTCCCGCGAACCGCTCGCCCGTCCGGTGCGCGTATCCGGTCAGGAACTCCCGTACGTACGTCTCCGGATCCTCCTGCGTCAGCGCCTCGATGTACGCGCGATGGGCGAGCAGGGAGTGCACGGCGCGCTCCAGGCCGGGCGTGGCGTCCACGGCGTGGGTCGGGCTGCTGGAGCCGGCGACCGCGACCCAGCGGACGCCGTCCCACGGCTCCAGCCCCTGCGCGATCAGCTCCGGGAAGATCCACCGGTTGCCGGCGTCGCCCGCCGCGTCGAGCGTGGCCCGGCCCACGGCCACGTGGTCCGGGGTGTTCCAGGAGACGCCGCCCCAGGTGTCCCGGTGGTTGAGGGTGACGACCAGTTCGGGCCGGTGCCGGCGGATGGCGGCGGCGATGTCCCGGCGCAGGGCGGTGCCGTACTCGACGACACCGTCACGGTGGTCGAGGAACTCGACCACCGTGACCCCGACGACCTCCGCGCTCGCCCGCTGCTCACGCTCGCGCAGCGGACCGCACTCCCCCGGCTCCAGCGTGTCGATGCCCGCCTCGCCGCGGGTGGCCAGGACGTACGCCACCTCGCGGCCGGCGTCCGTCCAGGCGGCGACGGCCGCCGAGCAGCCGTACTCGAGGTCGTCCGGGTGCGCGACGACGGCCAGGGCGCGCTGCCAGTCGTCGGGCATGGGCTCAAGCTGAGGGGGCGTCGGCTCGGTCATGCGCGCAGACTACGGCCTGTCTGACAATTCCCGTCCGCCGGACGGCGCCACGCACGCACTCTCGCCGCACCGGGCCCTGGCCCGAGTACGTCCGGTACGCGGGTCAGGGCCCCTCGGCGTCAGATCTCGTCACGGGCCAGGGCCAGCAGCCGGTCCAGGACCCGGGGGCCGCCGGCCCGCACGCCGTCGTGCTCGAACTCGTCGGTGACCCAGGTGCGCAGGCCGCGGACGGCACGGGCGGTCTCCAGCGAGTGGGCCGTGTCGACGTACATGTCGTCGTGGTAGACGGCGGCCGCGACCGGCACCTCGTTGGCGGCCAGGCGCGCGGGGTCGTACAGCGGGCGCCAGCCGGTGTGGGCGGCGAGGAGTTCGGCGGTCTCGCGCAGCGGGCGCAGCGCCGGGTCGCAGTCGAACATCCAGGGGTGGATCGTTTCTCCGGTGAAGAGCAGCGGTCCGTCGCCGGCCAGCGCCTTGGCGGCGTCGAACTGCGGGAAGTCCGCGCGGATCCGTTCGGCCGACCAGGCGGTCGGGCGGTGGTCCTGGCCGTAGCAGGCCTCGTGGACGAGCGCGTACAGCGGGTGCCCGGCGTACGACAGCAGACCCTGGACCTCCTCCTGGAACGCGTCGGAGAGGGCCGCGCCGCCCGGGGTGCGCACGAAGGCGTGCTCCAGGAGGTGGTGCAGCCGATGGCTGCCCTCGCTGCCGCCGAGGACGATGCCGAGGGACTGGAAGGCCTCGACTGTGAACCGGTAGCCGTTCGGCAGGACCACGTCGTGGCCGAGGAGGTGGTCGGCGATCCGGCGGGCCCGCTCGACGTCCTGCGGGTAGCGGGCGTAGTGGGCGGCGACCTTGCGCTCGACGCGCGGGTACGCGGCGCGGTAGACGTCGTCGGCGTGCGCGTCGAGGGAGGGCAGGCCGCCGGTGATCAGGGCGGTGGCCAGGCCCTCGGGTGCGGTCGAGAGGTAGTGCACGGTGCAGAATCCGCCGAAGCTCTGGCCGAGCACGGTCCAGGGCGCGCCGCCGGTGACCTCGGGCCGGACGGCCTCGCAGTCGCGCACGATCGCGTCGGCGCGGAAGTGCGTGAGGTAGGCGGCCTGTTCGGCGGGGCCGCCGCGCAGCGGGAGCGTCTGGCGGCTCGCGGGCGTGGAGTGGCCCGTGCCGCGCTGGTCGAGAAGGAGGACGCGGTACTCCTTCAGGGCCCGGCCGAGCCAGGCCTGCTTTCCGACGAAACGATTCGCCCCGAAGCCGGGGCCGCCCTGGAGGTAGAGCAGCCAGGGCAGGTCCTGCCCCGTCCTGTCACTCGCGACGACCTCACGGGCGTAGAGCTCGATGGTCTCCCCCGCCGGGTCGTCGTGGTCGAGGGGCACGGTGAAGCGGCGGTCGGTGAGGACGACGCCGGGCTGGCGGTAGCTGGCGCTCAACAGGGCTCCCGGGGTGACGACGGTGACGAGGGTGCGGCCGCGTCCCAGTTCAGCACATCACCGGCCGGCCGCCACCGCCGGGGATCATGAACGGCCGCTGAACGACCGTTCAGTGGCCGGATCGCGGTGGTGCTGAACGCCCGGTCAGCGCGGCCGTTCAGCGGCCCGGCAGGCTGGAGCGGCGGACCACCAGCTCCGGCTGGAGCACGACCCGGCGGTGTTCGTGCCGGGGCACGCCGTTCGTGGCCCCGGTCTGCGCCTCCGTCTCCTCCAGCAGGAGTTGGGCGGCGAGCGCGCCCATCGTGACGGCCGGCTGGCGCACCGACGTGAGGGGTACGGCGGCCGCGGCGGCGAACTCGATGTCGTCGTAGCCGACGAGGGCGAGGTCGTCGGGGACGCTCACACCCGCCGCGTACAGCGCCTGGAGGACGCCGAGCGCGAGCAGGTCGTTGGCGCAGAAGACGGCACCCGGGCGGTCCGCGAGGCCGAGCAGCCGGGCACCGGCGTCCCGGCCGGCGGCGACGTCGAGCCGCTCGGTGGGCAGCTCGCGCAGCGCCTCGGGGCCGAGGCCCGCCTCGGCCAGGGCGTTCAGCGCACCCGTGCGGCGGTCGCGCACCTGGGTCAGGCCGGGGGGTCCGCTGACGTAGGCGACGGAGCGGTGCCCGGCCTCCACCAGATGGCGTACCGCGAGGGCACCGCCCGCCACGTCGTCGACGGAGACCGAGCACTCGGTGGCCCCCTGCGCCACCCGGTCGACGAGAACGAAGGGGATGTTGTGCCGGCGGAAGCTCTCGATGTTGCGCCCGGTCGCGTCGGCCGGGGTGAGCAGGACGCCGCGCACCCGCTGCTCGGCGAAGAGCGAGAGGTAGTCGGCCTCCTCCGAGGCGTCCTGGGCGCTGTTGCAGACCATCACGCCCAGGCCGGCCTGGCGGGCGGCGCGCTCGGCTCCGCGGGCCACGTCGACGAAGAAGGGGTTGCCCATGTCGAGGACGAGCAGGCCCATGATCCGGCTGCGGCCCGCGCGCAACTGGCGCGCGGACTCGCTGCGGACGTAGCCGAGCCGGTCGATGGCCGACTGCACGCGCGCCCGTGTCTCGATGGCCACCGACTCCGGCCGGTTGATGACGTTCGAGACCGTGCCCACGGACACGCCGGCGGCGCGGGCGACGTCCTTGATACCCACCGACTGGGCCATCGGGCAGCGACCTCCAGGAGAACGAGGGGCGACGGGAAGGGCTTCACACTACCCGCACGCCGAGGCGGGACAACGGCGATCACACCGTGGCTCAGGGGAGGTGGAAGACCTCGCCGAGGGGTGTCATCGCCCGGTCGGGCAAGGTGCCGTCCGCCGACTCGAAGAACGGCGCCATCTCCCGCTGCCAGCGGGCGTTGACCTCGGTGGCCTCCATCCCGGCGCGGGCGGCGGCGAAGTCCTCGGTCTCCAGGTAGCCGACGAGCAGACCGTCCTCGCGCAGGAAGAGCGAGTAGTTGTGCCAGCCGGTGGCCGAGAGCGCGTCGCGCATCTCGGGCCACACGGCGGCGTGCCGCTCGCGGTACTCGTCGAGGCGGTCCGCCCGGACCTTCAGCACGAAGCACACGCGCTGCATCGACGGCCTCCCGCGGTCAGAAGTCGTACTGGTCGATGTTGTCGGCGTCGAACACCGTGGGCTTGCCGAGGCTGATCACGCCGTCCGCGCCGATCGTGTACTCGCCCATGGCGCCGGCCGTGAAGGTCTCGCCCTCCTTGCCGGTGATCTGACCCGACACCAGCGCGACCGCGGTACGGGCGGCCAGTTCGCCGAGCTTCGCCGGGTCCCACAGCTCGAAGGCCTCGACCGTGCCGTTCTTGACGTACTTGCGCATGTCGTTGGGGGTGCCGAGGCCGGTCAGCTTGACCTTGCCCTTGTACTTCGAGCCGGACAGGTACTGGGCGGCGGCCTTGATGCCGACGGTGGTCGGGGAGATGATCCCCTTGAGGTTCGGGTACTCCTGGAGCAGCCCCTGGGTCTGCTGGAACGACGCCTGCGCGTCGTCGTTGCCGTAGGCGATCTTGACCAGCTTCATGTCCTTGTACTTGGGGTCCTTGAGTTCCTCCTTCATGAACTCGATCCAGGTGTTCTGGTTGGTCGCGGTCTGCGCGGCGGACAGGATCGCGATCTCGCCCTTGTAGTCGATCTGTTCGGCGAGCAGCTGCACCTCGGTGCGGCCGAGGTCCTCGGCGGACGCCTGCGAGACGAAGGCGTTGCGGCACTCGGGCTTGGTGTCGGAGTCGTACGTCACGACCTTGATGTCGTTGCTCATGGCCTGCTTGAGCGCGGTGCACAGGGCGCCCGGGTCCTGCGCCGAGACGGCCATCGCGTCGACCTGCTGCTGGGTGAGCGTGTTGACGTAGGAGACCTGGCCGGAGGTGTCGGTGGCGCTGGACGGGCCGACCTCCTTGTAGCCGGACCCCAGCTCCTTCAGTGCCGCCTCGCCGCCCTTGTCGGCGCTGGTGAAGTAGGGGTTGTTGACCTGCTTGGGCAGGAAGCCCACGGTCAGGCCCTTCTTGAGCTCGGCGTTCGGGTCCGCCTTGCCGGCCGCGGCGGCGGAGCCGCCCTCCTCGGCCACGTCCTTCTTGGTGGTCCCGCCGCAGGCGGTGAGGGCGAGGGCGAGCGAGGTGGCGGCGGCGAGGGCCGCGCAGCCACGGCGGATGGATGCTCTACGCATGAGGGTTCCTTAAGGAGAGAGTGGGTGGATTTCTACGAAGTGGGGGCAGGCGCTTTGGCGGCGGTTCCAGCGGCTGCTTGACGGCCGGCCCTTGCGACCGAAATCTGGCGTGCGACCCTGGGGCCCAGCACGGACAGGACGAGCAGCACACCGGTCACGACGATCTGCGACTGCGCGGACACGTCCTGAAGGCTCATCACGTTCTGCAGGGCGCCGAGCAGGAACACTCCCGCGACGGCGCCGCCCAGCGTGCCCTTGCCCCCGTCGAAGTCGATCCCGCCGAGCAACACGGCGGCGACGACGGAGAGTTCGAGTCCGGTGGCGTTGTCGTAGCGGGCGCTGGCGTAGTGCAGCGCCCAGAACACACCGGTGAGCGAGGCCATCAGGCCCGTCACCGTGAACAGCACGAGCTTGTGGCGCTTCACCCTGATCCCGGCGAACCGCGCCGCCTCCGCGCTCGCACCGGTCGCGAACAGGGACCGCCCGAACGGTGTGGCGTGCAGCGTGACCACGGCGATCGCCAGCAGCACGAGGAACGGCAGGAAGGCGTACGGCAGGAAGGTGTCGCCGATCCGTCCCGCCGCGAAGTCCAGGTACGGGGCGGGGAAGTCGGTCACCGCGTCCGAGCCGAGCACGATCTGCGCGATGCCCCGGTACGCGGCGAGGGTGCCGATGGTGACGGCGAGCGACGGCAGCCCGAGCCGGGTGACGAGCAGGCCGTTGACCAGCCCGCAGACCACGCCGAGCAGCAGGCACAGGGGGATGATCGTCTCGATGGTCATGCCCTGGTTCCACAGGGCGCCCATCACCGCGCCGGACAGCCCGGCGGTGGAGGCGACGGACAGGTCGATCTCGCCGGAGACGACGAGCAGCGTCATCGGCAGCGCGATCAGCGCGATGGGCAGCGTGTTGCCGATGAGGAACGACAGGTTCAGCGCGTTCCCGAAGCCGTCGACGAAGCCGAACGACAGCAACAGGACGACGATCAGCAGGGCGCCGACGACCGTGTCCCAGCGGACGGCGCGCGTCAACGACTCAGGCATGGCGGGCGTTCCTCTTCTTCAGGGCGGACGCCACACGCAGGGCGACCACACGGTCCACGGCGATGGCGAGGATGAGCAGGATGCCGTTGATCGCGAGCACCCAGACCGAGCTGACGCCGAGAGCGGGCAGCACACTGTTGATCGAGGTCAGCAGCAGTGCGCCCAGGGCCGCGCCGTAGACGCTGCCGGACCCGCCGGTGAAGACGACGCCGCCGACGACGACGGCGCTGACGACCGTGAGTTCGTAGCCGCTGCCGGTGCCGGAGTCGACGTTGCCGAACCGGGCCAGGTACATGGCGCCGGCCAGTCCGGCGAGCGCCCCGCAGAAGGTGTACGCGGCCAGGATCCGCTTCCTGACCGGGATGCCGGCGAGCCGGGCGGCCTCGGGGTTGGAGCCGAGCGCGTACAGCTCCCGGCCGCCGCCGTAGTGCTTCAGGTAGTAGGCCGTGGCGACTAGGACCACGAGGGCGATCAGCGCGAGGTACGGCACCGCCGAGATGCCGCCGGAGCCGAAGTCGACGAATCCGCCGGGCAGGTCGGCGGCGGTGATCTGGCGGGAGCCGACCCAGAGGGAGTCGATGCCGCGGATGATGTAGAGCGTGCCCAGGGTGACCACCAGCGCGGGCACCTGGCCGAGGCTGACCAGCAGGCCGTTGAGCAGGCCGAAGCCGATGCCCGTCAGCACCGCCAGCAGCACGCCCACCACGGGGGACCCGCCGCCCTGGAGGTAGGTGCCGGCGGCGAAGGCGCTGATGCCGAGCGTGGAGCCGACGGACAGGTCGACGTTGCGGGTGATGACGACGAGGGACTGGCCGGTGGCGACCAGGACCAGGATCGTCGCGTTGAGCAGCAGGTCCTTGACGCCCTGCTCGGACAGGAACGCGCTGTTGCCCGCCTGGGTGACGGCGATCATCACCAGGAAGACCACCAGGATGGCGAGTTCGCGCATCTTGAAGACGCGGTCGACCAGGCGGGTGCCGCTCGACCTGGGCACCTCGGCGACGGGGGCCGGCGGCGGGGTGGTCACCGTCATGGGGTGCCCCTCCTGTTCGTTTCTTCGCCCGGGTGGCGGGCGGGGACGGGCGTCGTGGTGGTGCGGCGGCCGGCCGCCGCGCGTGCCTCGCTCACGCGGCCCTCCCGGTCGCCGCGGCCATCACGCTCTCCTCGGTGGCCTGCGCGCGGGGGATCTCGGCGGTGAGCCGGCCCTCGTGCATCACCAGCACGCGGTCGGCCATGCCGAGGATCTCGGGCAGGTCGGAGGAGATCATCAGCACGGCCACGCCGTCGGCCGCCAGTTGGGACAGCAGCCGGTGCACCTCCGCCTTGGTGCCCACGTCGATGCCGCGGGTCGGCTCGTCGACGATCAGCACCTTCGGCCGGGTCGCGAGCCACTTGGCGAGGACGACCTTCTGCTGGTTGCCGCCGGACAGCGTGGCGACGGCATCCGCGATCCGGGCGTACTTGACCTGGAGCCGGACGGCCCAGTCGAGCGAGCGGCTGCGTTCGGCGCCGCGGTCCATCAGGCCGGCCCTGACGGTGGTGCGCAGACCGGTCAGGCCGATGTTGCGCTCGATGGACATGCCCATCACCAGGCCCTGGGCGCGCCGGTCCTCGGGAACGAGGGCGAGTCCGGCGGCCATCGCGGCGGAGGGGGCGCCGTTGAGCAGCGCCCGCCCGTCCACCTCGACCTCGCCGGCGTCACGGCGGTCGATGCCGAAGACGGTCCGCGCGACCTCGGTGCGCCCGGCGCCGACGAGGCCCGCGAGTCCGACGATCTCGCCGCAGCGCACCTCGAAGGAGACGTCGGTGAAGACTCCCTCGCGGGTCAGCCTGCGCACGCTCAGGGCGACCTCGCCGGGGCGGACGTCCTGCTTGGGGTAGAGCTCGTCGAGGTCGCGGCCGACCATCCGGCGCACCAGGTCGTCCTCGGTCATGCCGTCGAGGGGCTCGGAGGCGATCCAGGCCCCGTCGCGCAGGGTGGTGACCCGGCGCGCGATCCGGAAGATCTCCTCCAGGCGGTGCGAGATGAACAGGATCGCGGCGCCCTGCTCCTGGAGCGTGCGCACGACGCCGAAGAGGCGGGCCACCTCACTGCCGGTGAGCGCGGCCGTCGGCTCGTCCATGACCAGGACGCGGGCGTCGAAGGAGAGTGCCTTGGCGATCTCCACGATCTGCTGGTCGGCGATGGACAGTCCGCGGGCCGGGCGGTCGGGGTCGAGTGCGACGCCCAGACGCCGCATCAGGTCCAGCGTCGCCGCGTGGACCGCCTTGTGGTCGATGCGGCCGAGAGAGCGCCGGGGCCGGCGGCCCATGAAGATGTTCTCGGCGATCGACAGGTCGGGAAAGAGCGTGGGTTCCTGGTAGATCACGGCGATACCGGCGTCACGGGCGTCGCCGGGGCCGTGCAGGACGACGGGTTCCCCGTCGAGCAGCACCTGGCCGGCGTCCGGCCGGTGCACCCCGGCGAGCGTCTTGATGAGGGTCGACTTGCCCGCGCCGTTCTCACCGGCGAGGGCGTGCACCTCTCCGGGGTACAGCTCCAGGGACACGTCCCGCAGGGCGCGGACCGCGCCGAAGGACTTGGAGATGCCCTTGAGCGCCACTACCGGGGCCGGCCCCGTGTCGGACGGGTGGGTCATGAGGGGCTCCTCGACGACGCGGCGCGCGGACGGCGAGGCGGCCCGGACCGTGTCGTGAAAGGTTTCAACTGGATTGCCGGGACGTTAGGCGGGCCGAGAGCGTCACGTCAATGGGTGGGTGGCGAAAAGTTTCTGATGGCCGAGGGCCAGCGAGAATTCACGGAAACAGGGTCGGCCGGACCGCTTGACACCCCCGTGAAGGGCTCATAGCTTGCGGGTCTGAATCGTTTCATCACGCCGTGTAGCAACAGGAGCCCAGCAGTGAGCGATCTCGCCGCGGTGAAGGCCGCGCTCAGGACCCAGGCAGTCGAGACGCCGTCGTGGGCGTACGGCAACTCGGGAACCCGGTTCAAGGTGTTCGCCCAGCAGGGCGTGCCCCGCGATCCGCGCGAGAAACTGGACGACGCGGCGAAGGTGCACGAGTTCACCGGTGTCGCCCCCACCGTCGCCCTGCACATCCCGTGGGACCGGGTCGAGGACTACGCGGCACTGGCGCAGCACGCCGAGGAGCGCGGGGTGCGGCTGGGCGCGATCAACTCCAACACCTTCCAGGACGACGACTACCGGCTCGGCAGCATCTGCCACCCGGACGCGAAGGTGCGGCGCAAGGCGGTCGATCACCTGCTGGAGTGCGTCGACATCATGGACGCGACCGGGTCACGCGATCTGAAGCTGTGGTTCGCCGACGGGACGAACTACCCGGGGCAGGACGACGTGCGCGAGCGGCAGGACCGGCTCGCGCAGGGGCTGGCCGAGGTGTACGGGCGCCTCGGCGAGGAGCAGCGGATGCTGCTGGAGTACAAGCTCTTCGAGCCGGCCTTCTACACGACGGACGTGCCGGACTGGGGGACGGCGTACGCGCACTGCCTCAAGCTCGGGCCGAAGGCGCAGGTCGTGGTCGACACCGGGCATCACGCGCCCGGGACCAACATCGAGTTCATCGTGGCGACGCTGCTGCGCGAGGAAAGGCTCGGGGGGTTCGACTTCAACTCCCGCTTCTACGCGGACGACGACCTGATGGTGGGTGCGGCGGACCCGTTCCAGCTGTTCCGGATCATGTACGAGGTCGTGCGCGGGGGCGGGCTGGACGCCGGGTCCGGGGTCGCGTTCATGCTCGACCAGTGCCACAACATCGAGGCGAAGATCCCGGCGATCATCCGCTCGGTGATGAACGTGCAGGAGGCCACGGCGAAGGCGCTGCTGGTCGACCGGGACGCGCTGACGGCCGCGCAGCGGGCCGGGGACGTGCTCGGGGCCAACGCCGTGCTGATGGACGCCTACAACACGGATGTGCGGCCGCTGCTCCGTGAGGTGCGGCAGGACATGGGGCTCGACGCCGATCCGCAGGCCGCGTACGCCCGGTCCGGGTGGGCCGAGAAGATCGTCGCCGAGCGCGTCGGCGGACAGCAGGCCGGATGGGGCGCGTGAGCGTCCGCCCGGTGCTGTTCCTCGCGGGGTGCGGGCCGTGTGTGGCCGGTCGCGCAGTTCCCCGCGCCGCTCGACGGCACGAAACCCGCACCTCTACCTGAAAGGACCGGACATCCATGTCGACCCACCCCGAGGCCGCCGCCCTGCTCGCCCGCTCCCACCGGCTCGGCTCCGATCCCCGCAACACCAACTTCGCCGGGGGCAACGCGTCCGCCAAAGGCACCGCGACCGATCCCGTGACCGGGGGTGAGGTGGAGCTGATGTGGGTGAAGGGTTCCGGGGGCGATCTCGGGACGCTCACCGGGTCCGGGCTGGCGGTGCTGCGCCTGGACCGGCTCCGCGCACTCGTCGAGGTGTATCCCGGGGTCGAGCGGGAGGACGAGATGGTCTCCGCGTTCGACTACTGCCTGCACGGCAAGGGGGGAGCCGCGCCCTCCATCGACACGGCGATGCACGGGCTCGTGGACTGCGCGCATGTCGATCACCTGCACCCCGACTCCGGGATCGCGCTGGCCTGCGCGGCGGACGGCGAGAAGCTGACCGCCGAGTGTTTCGGGGACAGCGTGGTGTGGGTGCCGTGGCGACGGCCCGGGTTCCAGCTCGGCCTGGACATCGCCGCCGTCAAGGCGGCCCACCCCCGGGCGGTCGGGGTGATCCTGGGCGGGCACGGCATCACCGCCTGGGGCGACACCGCCGAGGAGTGCGAGCGCAACTCGCTGCACATCATCCGGACCGCGGAGGCGTTCCTCGCCGAGCGGGGCAGGCCCGAGCCGTTCGGCCCGGTCGTCGAGGGGTACGAGGCGCTGCCCGAGGACGCGCGGCGGGAACGGGCGGCCGCGCTCGCGCCGTACGTCCGCGCCGTCGCCTCGCAGGACCGGCCGCAGGTGGGGCACTTCGACGACTCCGACGTCGTGCTCGACTTCCTCGCGCGCGCCGAGCACCGAAGGCTCGCCGCGCTCGGCACCTCCTGCCCCGACCACTTCCTGCGCACCAAGGTCCGGCCCCTGGTCCTCGACCTGCCGCCGACCGCGCCGCTCGACGAGGCCGTCGCACGGCTGCGGGAACTGCACGCCGCCTACCGGGAGGAGTACGCCGCCTACTACGCCCGGCACGCCCTGCCCGACTCCCCCGCCATGCGCGGCGCCGACCCCGCCGTCGTCCTGGTGCCGGGGGTCGGCATGTTCAGCTTCGGCAAGGACAAGCAGACGGCCCGGGTCGCCGGCGAGTTCTACGTCAACGCCGTCAACGTGATGCGCGGCGCGGAGTCCGTGTCCTCGTACGCGCCGATCGAGGAGTCGGAGAAGTTCCGGATCGAGTACTGGGCACTGGAGGAGGCCAAGCTCCGCCGGATGCCGAAGCCCCGGGCGCTCGCGACGCGGGTGGCGCTGGTGACCGGCGCGGGCAGCGGGATCGGCCGGGCGATCGCGCACCGGCTGGTGGCCGAGGGCGCGTGCGTGGTGGTGGCCGACCTCGACGCCGCGGGCGCCGCCCGGGTCGCCGAGGAACTGGGCGGCCCCGACCAGGCCGTCGCCGTGACCGTCGACGTGACCTCCGAGGAGCAGATCGCCGAGGCGTTCCGGGCCGCGCTGCTCGCCTTCGGCGGTGTCGACCTGGTCGTGAACAACGCGGGCATCTCCATCTCCAAGCCGCTGCTGGAGACGTCGGTGCGGGACTGGGACCTCCAGCACGACATCATGGCGCGCGGCTCCTTCCTCGTCTCCCGGGAGGCGGCGCGAGTGATGACCGCTCAGGGTCTGGGCGGTGACATCGTCTACATCGCCTCCAAGAACGCCGTGTTCGCCGGGCCCAACAACATCGCCTACTCCGCCACCAAGGCCGACCAGGCCCATCAGGTACGTCTGCTGGCCGCCGAGCTGGGTGAGCACGGGATCCGGGTCAACGGCGTCAACCCGGACGGCGTCGTGCGCGGCTCGGGGATCTTCGCGGGCGGCTGGGGAGCACAGCGGGCGGCGGTCTACGGCGTGCCCGAGGAGAAGCTCGGGGAGTTCTACGCCCAGCGCACGATCCTCAAGCGCGAGGTGCTGCCCGAGCATGTGGCGGCGGCCGTGTTCGCGCTGACCGGCGGGGAGCTGACGCACACCACGGGGCTGCATGTCCCGGTCGACGCCGGCGTGGCCGCCGCGTTCCTGCGGTGAGCGGCGCCGTGCGGTCGTACGCCGCGGTCGATCTCGGTGCCTCCAGCGGGCGTGTCATGGTCGGCCGCGTCGGGCGGCACGAGCTGGAGCTGACCGAGGCGCACCGCTTCCCCAACCGGCCGGTGCGCATCCCGGAAGGGCTGCGCTGGGACGTGCTCGCGCTGTACGCCGGAGTCCTGGACGGACTGCGGGCGGCGGGCCCGGTGGACTCCGTCGGCATCGACAGCTGGGCCGTGGACCACGGCCTGCTGGACGCCGGCGGGGCGCTGCTCGGCAATCCGGTGCACTACCGCGACGGGCGCACCGAGGGCGTCGCCGAGCGGGTGTGGGCGCGCATGCCGGCCGCCGAGCTGTATGCCGCGACCGGCGTGCAGTACGCCCCCTTCAACACGCTGTACCAGCTGGTGGCCGCCCGGTCCGCCGGTCATCTGGACCGGGCCGAACGCCTGTTGCTCATCCCCGACCTGCTGTCGTACTGGCTCACCGGGGAGCAGGGCACCGAGCTCACCAACGCCTCGACCACCCAGCTCGTCGATCCGAGGACGCGCAACTGGTCGGGGGAGGTGGCCGCGCGGCTCGGCGTCGACCTGGGCCTGTTCGCTCCGCTGCGGCGCCCCGGCGACCCGGCAGGGGTGCTGCGCCCCGAGGTGCTGGAGGAGACGGGGCTCGACGGCCCCGTCGCGGTGACCACGGTCGCCTCGCACGACACGGCGTCCGCGGTGGCCGCCGTGCCGGCGTCCGGGGAGCGCTTCGCGTACATCTGCACCGGCACCTGGTCCCTGGTGGGGCTGGAGCTGGACGCGCCGGTGCTGACGGAGGAGAGCCGGGCCGCGAACTTCACCAACGAGCTGGGGCTGGACGGCACGGTCCGTCATCTGCGCAACATCATGGGTCTGTGGCTGCTCCAGGAGTGCCTGCGGGCCTGGGGCGAGCCCGCTCTCGACGAGCTGCTGCGGGCCGCGGCCGCCGTGCCGGGGCTGCGGTCGGTGGTGGACGCCGGGGACCAGGCGTTTCTCGCGCCCGGGCGGATGCCGGAGCGGATCGCCGAGGCGTGCCGTGCCTCGGGGCAGCCGGTGCCCGGCACGCCGGCCGAGGTCACGCGCTGCATCCTCGACTCGCTCGCCCTCGCCCACCGGCGGGCGGTGGAGGACGCCCAGCGGCTGTCCGGGCACGCCGTGGACGTCGTCCACGTGGTGGGCGGCGGGGTGCGCAACGCGCTGCTGTGCCAGCTGACCGCCGACGCCTGCGGGCTGCCGGTGGTGGCGGGCCCGGCGGAGGCGGCGGCCCTCGGCAACGTGCTGGTGCAGGCGCGGTCCCACGGGCTCGTCGGCGACCGCTCTGACATGCGCCGACTGCTGGCCCGCACCCAGCCGCTCACCCGCTACGCGCCGCGTGGCGGCACGGCACCCTGGCGTGCCGCCGCTGCCGGGCTCGCCGGAGCGTGAGAGGGGGTCTCCCCCGGACCGCGCCTCCGCACTACCCTGCACTCATCGGATGATCTACCCCTAGGAGCCGCGATGCGTGTCGCCCTGTTCCTGACCTGCGTCAACGACACGCTCTATCCGGACACGGGGCGCGCCGTGGTGAAACTGCTGACCAGACTGGGCGTCGAGGTCGACTTCCCGATGGCGCAGACCTGCTGCGGGCAGGCCCACTACAACACCGGCTACCGGCGTGAGGCGGAGCCGCTGGCCCGGCATTTCTCCGATGTCTTCGGGGAGTACGACGCGATCGTGACGCCGTCCGGGTCGTGCGGGGCGATGGTGCGGGAACTGTATCCCCGGATGGGCGCGCGGGCCCGGGCCGAGGGACGGGGCAGCACGCTGGCGACCGCGCTGGCAGCGGTGGCGCCGAAGACGTACGAACTCACCGAGTTCCTGGTGGACGTGCTGGGGGTGACGGACGTCGGCGCGTACTACCCGCACCGGGTGACCTACCACCCCAGCTGCCACGGGCTGCGCGGGCTGCGGCTGGGCGACCGGCCGCAGCGGCTGCTGGCGGCGGTGAAGGGACTGGAGCTGGCCGAGTTGCCCGGCGCGCAGGAGTGCTGCGGGTTCGGGGGCACGTTCGCGCTGAAGAACGCCGACGTGTCGGCGGCGATGGGTGCCGACAAGGTGCGCAACGCCGAGTCGACGGGCGCCGAGGTGCTGTGCGCCTCGGACAACTCCTGTCTGCTGCACCTGGGCGGCACGATGACCCGGCTCGGCACCGGGATGCGGCCGGTGCACCTCGCGGAGATCCTGGCGAGCACGGAGGAGGAACCAGCGCTGTGAGCGGAACCTTTGTCGGGATGCCGGCCTTTCCGGCGGCCGCGCGCGAGGCGGTGCGCGATGCCACCCTGCGCGGCAACCTGCGGCACGCCACGCACACCATCCGCGCCAAACGCGAGAAGGCGGTCTCCGAGGTCTCGGACTGGGCGCGGCTGCGCGAGGCGGGACGGCGGATCAAGGACCACACGCTCCGTCACCTCGACCGGTACCTGGTGCAGTTGGAGGAGTCGGTGACGGCGGCGGGCGGCACCGTCCACTGGGCCGTCGACGCCGACGAGGCCAACCGGATCGTCGCCGGCCTGGTCAAGGAGACCGGCGAGAGCGAGGTCGTCAAGGTCAAGTCGATGGCCACGCAGGAGATCGGGCTCAACGAGGCGCTGGAGGCGGAGGGCATCCGGGCCTACGAGACCGATCTCGCCGAGCTGATCGTGCAGTTGGGCAAGGACCGGCCCTCGCACATCCTGGTCCCGGCGATCCACCGCAACCGCGGTGAGATCCGGGACATCTTCACCAGCGAGATGGCCGAGTGGGGGCGCCCGGCGCCCGCCGGTCTCAGCGACACGCCCGCCGAACTGGCCGAGGCCGCCCGGCTGCACCTGCGGGAGAAGTTCCTGCGCGCCAAGGTCGGCATCTCCGGCGCCAACTTCATGGTCGCCGAGACGGGCACGCTGGTGGTCGTGGAGTCGGAGGGCAACGGGCGGATGTGCCTCACCCTCCCCGAGACGCTGATCTCGGTCGTCGGCATCGAGAAGCTGGTGCCGACCTGGCGGGACCTGGAGGTGTTCCTGCAGACGCTGCCCCGCTCCTCGACGGCCGAGCGCATGAACCCGTACACGAGCACGTGGACCGGCACGACGGACGGGGACGGGCCGCGCGCCTTCCATCTGGTGCTGCTCGACAACGGCCGGACCGACACCCTCGCCGACGAGGTCGGACGCCAGGCCCTGCGCTGCATCCGCTGCTCGGCTTGCCTGAACGTGTGCCCGGTCTACGAGCGGGCGGGGGGTCACGCGTACGGCTCGGTCTACCCGGGCCCCATCGGCGCCATCCTCAGCCCCCAGCTGCGCGGCACGGACAGCGAGATCGACGCCTCGCTGCCGTACGCGTCCTCGCTGTGCGGGGCCTGCTACGACGTCTGCCCGGTGGCGATCGACATCCCCGAGGTGCTGGTGCATCTGCGGGAGCGGGTCGTGGCGGGCGGCCCGGTGGTCCGCGGCGGCAACAAGGTCGTGCTGAAGCCGGCCAAGGGGCATGCCGCCGAGCGGGCGGCCATGCGGGCGGCCGGCTGGGCGTTCGCCCACCCCGGCGTCGTGCGCACCGGACAGCGGCTCGCCTCGCGCACCCGGCGCTTCCACCCGCGAACCCTGCCGGGGCCCGGCAGGGCATGGAGCCACAGCCGGGCCCTGCCTCCGGTGCCGCCGGAACCCTTCCGGGACTGGTGGCAGCGCACCCACGGCGGAAAGGACGGCGCGAAGTGAGCAGCAGGGACCGGATCCTGGGCCGGGTGCGGCGCGCGCTCGCGGACGTGCCCGAGGACGACGCGCCCTACGAGCAGGCGGTCGTCCGGGACTACCTGCGCGAGCACGGCGGGCTCGATGCCGCGCAGCGGGTGGATCTGCTGGCCGAGAACCTGGCGGACTACCGGGCGGTCGTGCACCGCTGCGCGGCGGCCGACCTGGCGGCGACGCTCGCCGGGCTGCTGGCCGCGCGCGGCGCGAAGACGGTGCTGGTGCCGCCGGGTCTGGACCCGTCGTGGCTCGCGGCGGCCGACGCCGAGCGGATCCCGGACCGGAGCGGGAGCACCCCTGACGAGCTGGACCGGATCGACAGCGTGGTCACCGCGTGCGCGGTGGCCGTCGCCGAGACCGGCACCCTCGTCCTGGACGGCGGCCCCGACCAGGGCAGGCGCCGCATCACGCTCGTCCCGGACCACCACATCTGTGTCGTACGCGTTCCGGACCAGGTGGTGGCCTCCGTCCCGCAGGCCCTCGAACGCCTCGACCCGGCCCGTCCCCTGACCTGGATCTCCGGTCCGTCGGCGACCAGCGACATCGAGTTGGACCGGGTCGAGGGGGTGCACGGTCCGCGCACCCTGGAGGTGGTGCTGGTGGGCGAACGGTCGAGCGCCGAGGTCGCCTCGTAGGGGCAGGAGACCGCCGCGCGACCGAGTCAGCCGTTCGGCAGGTGCCGGGCCGCACGAAGGAGCGCCGTCGCGGCGCCGCGGCTAGCGTGAGGTGATGATCCGGTTCGAGCAGGTCACCAAGCGGTACCCGGACGGTACGACCGCGGTGGACGCGCTCTCCTTCGAGGTGGCCGAGGGGGAGCTCGTCACGCTCGTGGGGCCCTCGGGCTGCGGCAAGACGACGACCATGATGATGGTCAACCGGCTGATCGAGCCGACCGCGGGCCGGATCCTGGTGGACGGCGAGGACATCGCCGCGGTCGATCCGGTGCGCCTGCGGCGGCGCATCGGCTACGTCATCCAGCAGGTCGGCCTCTTCCCGCACCGCACCGTCCTCGACAACACGGCGACGGTGCCCTCGCTGGTCGGCTGGAAGCGTGCGAAGGCGCGGACCCGGGCGGCGGAGCTGCTCGACCTGGTGGGTCTGGACCCGAAGACGTACGGGCCCCGCTACCCGCACCAGCTGTCGGGCGGTCAGCGCCAGCGGGTCGGGGTGGCGCGGGCGCTGGCGGCCGATCCGCCGGTGCTGCTGATGGACGAGCCGTTCGGGGCGGTCGACCCGGTGGTGCGGGAGCAGTTGCAGGACGAGTTCCTGCGGATGCAGGCGGCGGTGCGCAAGACGGTGCTGATGGTGACGCACGACATCGAGGAGGCGGTGCGGCTCGGCGACCGGATCGCCGTCTACGGGCAGGGCCGGATCGAGCAGTTCGACACGCCCGGGGCGGTGCTGGGCACGCCGGCGACCCCCTACGTCGCCGAGTTCGTCGGCGCCGACCGGGGGCTCAAGCGGCTGTCGGTGACCGCGATCGAGCGCGGCGACCTGGAACAGCCGCCCGTCGCCCGCCTCGACGAGCCGTCCGACGGCGCGGCGCGGCGGCTGCGCGCCCAGGGCGCCCGGTGGGCGGTGGTCCTGGACGCGCGCGGGGACCTGCACGGCTGGGTGGGGCTCGACGAACTCGGCACCAGCGCCTCCGTCGGGGACCTCGCCCACCGCATGAACGCCTGGGTCCCGGTGGGGGCCCCGCTGAAACAGGCCTTCGGCGTCATGCTCCAGCACGACGCCGGCTGGGTCGCGGTGCTCGAAGGCTCCCGGTTCCTCGGCGTCCTCACCCCGGCCAAGCTCCACGAGGCCCTGCGCCGCTCGGTGGACGCGGACGCCCAGGGCGTGCCGCGGGACGAGGTGGACTTCGACTCGGTGGCGGACGCCTGAGCCGGGGCCGGCGCCCGGGTCTCACTTCAGCAGGCCCTTGTCCTGGAGGTAGGTGCGGGCCACGTCCGTGGTCAGCCGGCGCCAGCTGTCCACCTGCTGGTTCATGGCGGCGAGGTCGGCCGTGGTGAGGACGGCGTTGAGCTTGTCGAGGGCCTTGGCGACGCGGGGGGCGCCGGCGCGGGCGCGGTTGACGACCGGGACGACGTAGTCGGCGTTCTGGAGGTGTCTGTCGTCGGCGAGGAGCACCAGGCCGAACTCGTCGAGGGTGGCGTCCGTCGTGGTGGTGAGGACCATCTGGTCCTGGCCGCTCTGCACCGCCCTCTTGGCCTGGGTGGTGCCGACGCCCTTGGGGTCGACGGCGACGATGTCGATGCCGTAGACCTTGCGCAGGCCGGGGGCGCAGTAGGGCCGCTGCACGCACTCGTCGCCGGCCGCGAGCCGTACCTTCAGGCCGGACCTGCCGAGGTCGCTGAGGGTCTTGAGGTGGTGCCGGCGTGCGTACGAGGCGCTCACCGCGAAGGCGTTCTGGTCGACCGCCCGGCCGGGGGCGAGGACGGTGAGGCCGCGCGGGGTCGCCAGGGCGCGCAGCGCCTTCATGGTGGCGTCGAGGTCGGGTGAGCCGACCGGCGGCGCGTCGGGGCCGTTGGTCTTGGCGTTGAGCCAGTCGGCGAAGGTGGCCGCGTACTCCGGTACGACGTCGATCTGGCCCGATTCCAGGGCGGGTTCGTACAGCTCGCGGTTGGCGACGGTGATCAGGGAGGTCCGGTAGCCGGCCTGGTCCAGGAGCAGGGCGTACATCTGGGCGAGCAGGTCGCTCTCGGTGAATCCCGCCGAGCCGACGGTCAGATGGTGGCTGTCCCCGGGCGAGGCGGTGACCTCGCCCTGGCTCTCCAGGGAGGGGCCGGTGGAGCAGCCGGTCGCCAGGAGCAGCAGGGCGGCCACCGACGGCGCGCGGCGGTTCACGGCGTGCCCCTCGCCCACGCCGGTGCGAGGCGCTCGGCGATCTCGAAGAGGCCCTCGACGATCAGGGCGAACACGGCGACCAGCACCGCTCCGGCCACCACCATCGGCGTGCTGGCGAGGTTGAACCCGGCGGTGATGATGCGGCCGAGGCCGCCCCCGCCCGCCAGCGCGGCGATGGTGGCGGTCGCGACGAGCTGGACGGCGGCGATGCGCATGCCGTTCAGGATCAGCGGGGACGCCAGGGGCAGTTCGACCTGGAGCATCGCCTGGCGGCCCGTCATCCCCATGCCGCGCGCCGCCTGCACGGTGCTGCGGTCGACCTCGCGCATGCCGACGTAGGCGTTCGTCAGGAGGGGCGGCACGGCGAACAGCACCAGGGCGACGACGGTGGGGCCCTCGCCCCAGGCGCCGACGGGCGTCAGCAGCAGGAGGACCAGCACCGCGAAGGTGGGGACGGCACGGCCGACGTTGGAGATGTTGACGGCGAGCGCCCCGCCCCTGCCGAGGTGGCCGAGGACCACCGCGACGGGCAGGGCGATCAGGCAGCTGACGACCAGGCAGACCACCGTGAGCACGAGGTGCTGGAGCAGCCGCTGCCAGATGCCGTCGGCGCCCGACCAGTGCGCGGGGTCGGTGAGCCAGTCCCAGGTCTCGGTGAGCGTGTTCACGTGCGGGCCCTCGTCCAGGGTGTGATCAGCCGCTGGACACCCAGCAGGAGCAGGTCGGCCGCGACCGCGATGACGACGCACAGGACGGACGCCGTCAGCACCTGCGCCTTGAAGAACGTGTTCATGCCCGCGTAGATCAGGTTGCCGAGCCCGCCGAAGCCGACGATGGCGCCGACCGTCACCAGCGAGACCGCGGACACGGTGGCGATACGCAGCCCTGCCATGGCGGCGGGCAGGGCGAGCGGCAGCTCGACGGTGAGCAGGAGGCGGACCGGTCCGTAGCCCATGCCGCGGGCGGCCTGTCGGGTCTCCTCGGGGACGGCGCGCAGCCCGGCGAGGATGTTGCGCACCAGCAGGGTCAGCGAGTAGAGGACCAGCCCGGCGATCACGAGGGTCGCGGAGAGCCCGTACGCGGGCAGCAGCAGCGAGAACATCGCCAGGGACGGGATGGTGTAGAGGATCGTCGTCACGCCGAGCACGGGACCGGCCGCCCAGCCCCAGCGGCGGGCCAGCACCGCGAGCGGCAGGGCGAGGGCGAGACCGATCAGCACCGAGACGGACGTCAGCTGGAGGTGCTGGCCCACGGCGTCGAGGAGGATCTCGCGGCGGGTGCTCAGATAGTCGCCGCAGATCCACTCGTTGCGCGCGAGGCAGTCGTCCGGGGGCGCGGTCACCCGTCCATTGCATCGGGCGGCCCGCCGGGTCGCCTCGTTCTGGTGACCCGTCCGGGGTGTCGCCGGGTACACCCCGCGATACGGGTTCTGCGCCCCGTGTGCCCGGCCGGAGCCGCCCGTAGCGTCGTGGGCGAGGCACAGGGAGTGCCGCAGGGAGGGGGACGACGATGTTTCGCACCAGGTCACGACAGGGGCCCGGCACCGGGGCCGCCGCTCAGGCGCTGCGACTGGTCAAGGTGACCAGGTCCTTCGGCAGCGGTGAGGGCGCGGTGACCGCGCTGGACGGTGTGACGCTCACGCTGGCGCGCGGCACGTTCACGGCGGTGATGGGTCCGTCGGGTTCGGGCAAGTCCACGCTGCTGCAGTGCGCGGCCGGGCTCGATCTGCCGGACAGCGGCATCGTGCAGGTGGACGGCACCGAGATGACCGGCAGGACGGAGGCCGAGCTGACGAGGTTCCGGCGCGCGCGGGTCGGTTTCGTCTTCCAGCAGTACAACCTGCTCGACACGCTCACCGTCGCGCAGAACACGGTGCTGCCGCTGCGGCTGGCCGGACGACGGGTGGACCGCCGGCGGGCCCAGGAGGTGCTGACGGCGGTGGGGCTGGGCGACCGGCTCGGGCACCGGCCCGCCCAGCTCTCGGGCGGTCAGCGCCAGCGGGTCGCGATCGCCCGTGCGCTGGTGACGGAACCTCGGGTGATCTTCGCGGACGAGCCGACGGGTGCGCTGGACACCCGCAGTGCCCGGGAGGTGCTGCGGCTGTTGCGGGACGCGGTGCGGGTGCACGGCCGCACCGTGGTGATGGTGACCCACGACCCGGTCGCCGCCTCCTACGCCGACTCGGTGCTGTTCCTGGCCGACGGCCGGCTCGCGGGACGGCTGGACATGCCGACGCCCGACACGGTGGCCGAGCGGATGGCGCACCTGGGCGACGACGTCGCGATGGGGGTGTGAGCGATGTTCGTACTGGCGATGCGGTCGATCCGGCACCGTCCCGGGCGGTTCCTCGCGACGCTGCTGGCGGCGTTCCTGGGCGCGGCGATCATCATGACCTTCCACTCGCTGCACGACACGGCCGCGGGGCCGGGCGTGGACCCGGTGAGCGCCGAGACCCTGACCGTCTCGGCGAGCGTGGTCGGCGGATACGGTGCGCTGCTCGTCTTCTTCGCGGTCGCCTCCACCCTGACGGTCGACGTGCGCCGGCGGACCGCCGAGCTGGAACTGCTGCGCTGCTCGGGGGCGACCCCGGCCCAGCTGCGGCGCATGGTAATCGGTGAGGCGGTGGCCGTCGCCCTGGCGGGTGCCGCCCTGGCGATCGGCCCGGCGGTGCTGGGCGGACGGGCGCTGCTGGAGATGTTCCGCAGCAGCGGCCAGGTCGCCGGGTCGGTCGAGCCCGCCTTCGGGCCGGTAGCCCTGTCCTCGGGCGTCGGCATCACGCTGCTCGCGGCGGCGGGCGCGGCCCTCCTCGCGGTACGGCGGGCCACCCGGCGGCGGGAACCGCGCGGCCGGGCGCGCACGTTCCTCGCGTACGGCGCTCTGCTGGCCGGTGCCGCGTCGGTGACGTCGGCGTTCGCCTTCTCGGCGACCGACGAGGCGTTGATGGCGCCGTGCGCCTACGGGGCGATCCTGCTGTCGGTCGGGTTCGCGTCGCTGTCGCCGCGGCTGCTGAGGTGGGTGCTGGGTGGGCTGTCGCCGCGGGGTGCGAGCGGCTGGCTGGCGGTGCGCAATCTGCGCGAGCGTGCCTCGCGGCTCGCCGGGACCCTGGTGTCGCTGATCCTGTTCACCGCGGTGTCCACGGCGACCCTGACCATGCAGGCCGTGGAGAGCGAGGCGATCGAGGCCTCGGGGCTCGTGAAGTCGGTCGACGCGAAGAACCTGGAGACGCTCAACTACACGGTCGTCGGCATCGTCGTGGTGTTCGTCTGCGTGATGCTGGTCAACTCGCTTTACGCGGCGACCACCTACCGCTCCCGGGAGTTCGGGCAGCAGCGCCTCGCGGGGGCGACGCCGGGGCAGGTGCTGGCGACGGTCGCCGTCGAGGGGGTGGTCATGACCCTCACGGGCGCCTTCTTCGGCACCCTTGCGGCGCTGGCCGGGATCGTCCCGTTCACGGTCGTCCGCACCGACGGGGTGCTGCCGGGACAGACGCTCGGCATCTGGGCGGGCGTCCTCGCGGTCGCGGCGTCCGCGACCCTGGGGACGAGTCTGCTGACGGCCCGCCGGGTGCTGCGGACACCGGCGGTGGGGGCGGTGGCGGTCGCGGCATGAGGGACGGGACTGGAGCGGGCGGCGCCTCGGGCGGCCGCCCGCTGCGGTTTCGGCGCGGGGCAGGCGGCCGAGGGTGTCGTGGTGGGTCGCGGTGCTGCCCCGGTGCCGCTCCTTCGCATCCGCCGCTCGGCTACTGCATGCCCGCCGCGTCGAGGAGTGCGCCCGCGGTCACCGTCGTCAGCCCGTCGTCGAGGGTTTCCACGTGTGCTCCGGCGCGGGCGCTCGCCCCGTCGAAGACCAGCAGCAGTTGCCGGGCGAGCAGTTCGGGATCCGCGGCGCCGCCCTGCCGGCCCTGGGTGCGGAAGAAGCTCTTCAGCCGTTCCTTGGCCGCGGCGGCCACGACGCTCGCGGGGTGTTCGGGGTCCTTCAGCTCGACCAGTGCCGCGAGGTAGGGGCAGCCGTGGTAATCGGCCTGCGCGGAGGCCTTCTCCAGCAGTGCGAAGACGCCGAGGATCCGCTCGCGGGGCGTCCCGGCGTCCTCGTCCCCGGGGAGGAGCTGTGCCTCGTAGCGCGGGAGCCCGCGCTCCAGACTCGCGGCGAGCATCTCGTCCTTGCTGTCGAAGAGCTGGTACATCGACCGCTTCGACACACCGGCCGCCCGGCACAGGGCCTCCACGCCGATGGAGACGCCGTCGCGGTAGGACAGCATGGCGGCGGCGTCGAGCAGCCGGTCGCGGGGGGACGCCTTGTCTGTCGTGGCCATACCGCGAGGTTACCGCGCGGACGCCACGGAGGAAACCGATCGGTATACAGGCCGGGGGCCGACAGCTGCCATGGGGTGACAGAAGCGCTGAACAAGCGCTTAGATAGGAGCCTGATCCCGCCCGCCGCCACCGCCGGAGGCCCGGTTGTTCACTTCCGTCGACGATGTCAGCGCACGCCTCGCCGAGACCGGCTACCTGGCGTCGCCCGCGGTCGCCACGACCGTCTTCCTCGCCGACCGCCTCGGCAAGCCTCTCCTGGTCGAGGGCCCGGCTGGCGTCGGCAAGACGGAGCTCGCCAAGGCCGTCGCCCAGGTCGCCGACGCCCGGCTGGTACGGCTCCAGTGCTACGAGGGCGTGGACGAGTCCCGGGCGCTGTACGAGTGGAACCACGCCAAGCAGCTGCTGCGCATCAGCGCGGGCCGCGACGAGACGTGGGACGAGGCGCGCACCGACATCTTCAGCGAGGAGTTCCTCCTGCCGCGGCCCCTGCTCACCGCCATCCGCGGTGACGACCCCAAGGTGCTGCTGATCGACGAGACCGACAAGGCCGACGTGGAGGTCGAGGGACTGCTGCTGGAGGTGCTGAGCGACTTCCAGGTCACCGTCCCGGAGCTGGGCACGGTCACCGCAACGCGCCGCCCCTTCGTCGTGCTCACCTCGAACGCGACCCGAGAGCTGTCGGAGGCCCTGCGCCGGCGCTGCCTGTTCCTCCACATCGGCTTCCCGGACGAGGAGCTGGAGCGCCGGATCGTCCGCTTGAAGGTGCCGGGCATCGACGCGGCGCTGGCGGGTTCGGTGGTCCGGGTCGTGGGCGCGCTGCGCGCGATGGACCTGCGCAAGGCGCCGTCGGTCGCCGAGACCGTCGACTGGGCCCGGACGCTGCTGGCGCTGGGCGCCGCCACGCTGGAGGAGGACGTGGTGCGCGACACCCTCGGCGTGCTCCTCAAGCACCAGGACGACGTGCTGAAGGCCGCGGCCAAGCTGGACCTGGACGCCGTATGACCTCCGACGTCGCCTCCCGGCTGACGGACCTCGTGGCCGCGCTGCGCGCGCACGGCATCCGCGTCGGCACCGGCGAGACCGTGGACGCGGCGCGGGCGGTGGAGGCGCTGGGGCTGGCCGACCGCGAGCTGCTGCGCGAGGGGCTGGCCGCGTCGTTGCTGCACACCACGGGTCAACGGCCGGTGTTCGACCCGGTCTTCGACCTGTACTTCCCGCGCGCCGTGGGCGGCCCGGACGGCGCGACGGCGGACCGCGACGACCTGCGCGAGCGGCTCGCGGCGGCGCTCACCGCCGACGACGGCGCGCTGCTGGGCCGGCTGGCGATCGAGGCCGTCGACGGCTTCGGCGGGTACGGCAGCTCACCGGGGTCGGACGGCTGGTCGGCGTACCAGACGCTGGACCGGATCCGCCCGCAGACCCTGCTCGCCCGGGTCCGCGCCGAAGTGCGGGGCCGGCCGGGCACGCCGGGGTTCGCGGACCGGCTGCTGGACGACGAGATCCGGCGGCGGATCGACGCCTTCCGCGCCCTGGTGGCGGCCGAGGCCCGGCGCCGGGTGGCCGAGCGGCGCGACCGGGACGAGATCGCGCGGCGCGCGGTGGCGCCCACCGCCGACCGGGTCGACTTCCTCTACGCCGGCAAGGACCGGCTGGCGGAACTCCGCCGGGCCGTACGGCCGCTCGCCCGCAAGCTCGCCACCCGGCTGGCCGCCCGGCGCCGCCGCGCCGCCCGGGGCAGCATCGACCTGCGGCGCACCCTGCGCGGCTCGCTCTCCACGGGCGGCGTGCCGATGCGGCCGGTGCTGCGCAGACGGCGTCCGGTCCGGCCCGAACTGGTGCTGCTGTGCGACGTGTCGGGGTCGGTGTCCGGCTTCTCGGACTTCACGATGCTGCTGGTGCAGGCGCTGCACGACGAGTTCAGCAAGCTGCGCGTCTTCGCCTTCGTCAACCGGATCGACGAGGTGACCGGGCTGCTGGTGCACGGCGCCGCCGACGCGGAGGGGCTGAGCGCGCGCATCCGCGCCGAGGCGACACTCACCGGCTGGCACGGCAGCAGCGACTACGGCGTCGCGCTCGGCGAGTTCGCCGAGCGCTACGGCGACGCGGTCGGCCCGCGCACGACGGTGTTCGTCCTCGGCGACGCCCGGACGAACATGAGCGACCCGAACGTGGCCGCGCTGCGGCGGATCGGCGGGCGGGCCCGCCGCGTCCACTGGCTGAACCCCGAGCCGCGCGCCCAGTGGGGCACCGGCGACTCCGCCGCGCCCGCCTACGCCGGACTCGTCGAGATGCACGAGTGCCGCAACGCCCGGCAGCTGAGCGGGCTGATCGCCCGGCTGCTGCCGGTCTGATCAGGCGGCGAGCTGCGGGTAGAGCGCCGCGAGGTCGGCCGACAGGCCCGCCTTGACCTGACGGGTGATGTCGTCGGCCAGCACCTCGAACGCGCCCGACTCGATGCCGTCGAGGGCCTGGGCCGCGACGCTCTCGGGCGTGGACTTGGGCGCGTCGACCTCGGCCGCCATGTCGGTGTCGACGTAGCCGACGTGCAGGCCGGTGACCTCGATGCCGCGCGGCCTGAGGTCCAGGCGCAGGGAGTTGGTCTGGGACCAGAAGGCGGCCTTGGAGGCGCTGTAGGAGCCCGCGAGGCCGAGCCACGACAGCACCGAGTGGAAGTTGAGGATGTGGCCGCCGCCGTTGCGCTCCAGGACCGGGACGAAGGCGCGGGTCACGAGGAGCGGTCCGTAGAAGTTGGTCTCGAACTCGCGGCGGACGTCCTCCACCGGCGAGTCGAGGAAGTTCGCGTTCACCGAGGCTCCCGCGTTGTTGATCAGGACCGTGACGTCCTGCGCCTGCGCCGCGGCGGCCGCGACGGACGCGGGGTCGCTCACCTCCAGGGCGAGCGGCACGGCGTCGGGGTGGGTGATCGTACGGGGGTCGCGGGCGGTGGCGTACACCTTCTTCGCGCCGCGCTCGTACAGGGCCGCCACCAGTGCCTTGCCGATGCCACGGCTGCCGCCGGTGACCAGGGCGACGGAGCCTTCGAGGGAGGTCATGGGTCTGTCCTTGCCGTCTCGGTGTCAGGGAGCGGCGGGGAAACCGATCGGTTTCCTCCGCCTCGGCGACTGTAAACCGATCGGTTTCCCGGGGCAAGTCCCGGGCCCTCCCGGAAGTGATTCGGGGTTCCACCCTGATGTGCACGGCCCCGGGTTTCCCTAGGCTCGCCACGACGGAGGGGGGACCCATGAAGGCAGTGGTCCAGGACCGGTACGGCGGATGGGACACGCTGGAGTTCCGGGAGGTGGAGCGGCCGGTGCCCGGGGCGGCCGAGGTGCTGGTGCGGGTGCGCGCGGCCTCGGTCAACGCCTACGACTGGCACTACATGCACGGCGACCCGAAGATCGCCCGCGCGGCGTTCGGGCTGCGCCGGCCGAAGGCGGCCGTCCGGGGCCGGGACTTCGCCGGCGTGGTGGAGGCCGTCGGTGGCGCGGTGCGGGGGCTCGCGCCCGGCGACGAGGTGTACGGCGAGGCCGACGGGGCCTTCGCGGAGTTCGTGTGCGTGGCGGACGGCGCGGTGGACCGCAAGCCGCCCCGCCTCACCTTCGAGCAGGCCGCCGCGATGCCGCTGGCCGCGAACACGGCCCTTGTCGGCCTGCGCGACGTGGCCGGGGTACGGGCGGGTGGGACGGTGCTGGTCAACGGCGCGTCGGGCGGAGTGGGCACGTTCGCCGTGCAGATCGCCAAGGCGTACGGCGCGGAGGTCACCGGCGTCTGCAGCACGCGGAACGCGGAGCTGGTCCGCTCGCTCGGCGCGGACCATGTCGTCGACTACACACGGGAGGACTTCACCCGCGCCGGACGGCACCACGACGTCGTGCTCGACCTCGTGGGCAACCGGTCCCTCGGCGACCTCCGGCGCGCGCTGACCCCGGACGGCACCCTCGTCCTGTCCGGCGGCGGCTTCTACGAGGGCGGCAGTCTCCTCGGCCCGATGACCCTCTTCCTGAAGCGGCGCATGGTGGCGCCGTTCGTCGGGCAGCGGCTGCTCGAACTCCCGGCGAAGGCCGCCAAGGAGAACCTCGCGGCGCTACGGGACCTCGTCGAGTCGGGCCAGGTCACGCCGGTCGTCGAGCGCACCTATCCGCTGTCCGAGGCGGCGCTCGCGATACGGCACCTGGAGGAGGAGCACGCCCGCGCGAAGATCGTCGTGGTGGTGTGAGGGCCGGGGGGGGGGGGGGGGGGGGGGGGGGGGGGGCGCCCCCGCCCCCCCCCCCCCCCCCCCCCCCCCCCCGCCCCGTCCGCCCTACTGGCCCTTCGCGTAATCCCGGGCCATGGATCCCGCGAAGTCGTAGAGGATGACCTGCTCGTCGCCGACGACCCAGGCGTCGTGCCCGGGCGTGCAGACGAAGACGTCACCGGGGCCGACCTCCTGCTCGGCGCCGTCGTCCATGCGCAGCCGCATCCTGCCCTGGAGGACGTAGCCGTTGTGGTGGATCTGGCAGGTGTCGGTGCCCGCGAGGGGTCCGACGGACTCCGTCCAGTGCCAGCCCGGCTCGAACGTGGCCACGGCGAAGTCCAGCCCCGAGAGGTGGACCGCCTCCAGGTGGCCACGCGGGAAGTCGCGTCGCTCGTCCGGCTTGTCGATCGTCTTCACCTCTAGCATGACCGCTCCTCCTTCCGGCCGGGGTGCCGGTCCGCGCGGCCCGCTCCGGGAGTTCGTGAGCGGCACCGGCGACGGCCGGACCCTCCCTCTCATCGTCCGCCCGCCCGGCCCCGGCCCGCCACCCAGCGCTCAGTCGGCGCCCGCGCACAGGCGGGCGAAGCGGTCGGCGTCGACGTTGCCGCCGGAGACGATGACGCCGACCCGGCGCGGCAGGCGCTCCACGTGGCCGCAGAGCAGCGCGGCCAGCGGGGTGGCGCCGCTGGGCTCGACGACGATCTTCAGCCGCTCGAAGGCGAAGCGCATGGCGGCCCGGATCTCGTCGTCCGAGACGAGCGTGACGGCGTCGACCAGCCGCCGGTTGAGGGAGAAGGTCAACTCCCCCGGTGTGTGCAGCGCCTGCCCGTCCGCGATGGTGTGCGGCACCGGGATGCTCACGCGCCGGCCCGCCTCCAGCGACCGCTTGGTGTCGTCGCCGGACTCCGGCTCGACACCGATCACCCGGATACCGGGACGCAGCCCCTTGGCCACGGAGGCGCTGCCGGCGATCAGCCCGCCGCCGCCGACCGGGACGATCAGCGCGTCCAGTTCCCCCACTTCTTCGAGGAGTTCGAGTGCCGCCGTGCCCTGCCCGGCGATCACGTGCGGATGCTCGTAGGGCGGGATGACGGTGAGGCCTCGGTCCGCGGCCAGCGCCTCGGTGAGGGCGACCCGGTCGCCGGTGTAGCGGTCGTAGGTGACGATCTCGGCGCCGTATCCCTCGGTGGCGGCCCGCTTCGAGGCGGGGGCGTCCTCGGGCATCACGATCACCGCGGTGGTACCGAGTTCACGGGCGGCGAGGGCGACGGCCTGGGCGTGGTTGCCGGAGGAGTAGGCGGCGATGCCACGCGCCAGTTGCCCGGGAGAGAGCCGCGAGGCGGCGTGATAGGCGCCGCGGAACTTGAAGGCGCCGACCCGCTGGAAGTTCTCGCACTTCAGGAACGTTTCGGCACCGACCCGGGCGTCGAGGGCGCGGGAGCGCAGGACCGGCGTGCGGTGGGCGACGCCCTTCAGCCGGACGGCGGCGTCCCGGACGTCGTCCAGGGTGACGGGCGGGGTGGAGGTCGTCACGGGCGGGCTCCTTCGGAGGCGGGGGCTGAGGTGGCGCGGGCCTGGGAGAGGTAGCTGTACGCGGAGGCACGGGAGATGCCGAGGCGCCCGGCGACGTGCTCGACGGCGCGGCGGACCGCGAAGACCCCCTGCTCGTCGAGGCTGCGGAAGAGTGCGAGGCGCTCGGCGCGGCCGAGGCCGGCCCAGTTCTGGTGGCGGCGCGACTCGTGCGCGTCGAGGATGGCGTCGACCACCGAGTCGATGTCGTTGCCGAAGATGGTGACGGGCGCCTGGACCGACTCGCCGGTACCGGCGAGCGCGGCGAGCAGCGCCTGCGCCTGCTGCACCGCGCCGGCGTCGAGGTTGACGCACAGGGCGCCGAAGACCGCGCCCGTGGAGTCGCGCAGCACCATCGTGGACGACTTGAGCAGGTGTCCGGCGCCGGTGCGGGTGACGTAGTTCAGCTCGTCGCGGGCCTCGTCCCCGCGGGCGAGCACGCGCATGCCGATCTCGCTCATCGCCCCGCCCACCGCGCGCCCGGTCAGCGAACCGGCCACGGCGACCACGGAGTTCTCCGGCCGCCGGTAGTCGTGCAGCACCACCTCGCACACCGGCCCGAAGGTCGCGGCGATGCCCTCGGCGACCGGGACCAGCGCGGCCAGGATCGCGTTCCGCTCACCCTCCGGATCCTGCTCGGGCACCGGCCACCTCATTGGACTCGAAATCCAGCACTTGGACTCCGAGTCTAGGCCATGCCCGTTCAGCGCCGGTACAGGCCCACCAGCGTCCCGTCGGCGACCTCCCGTTCCCCGAGCGTCCGGTGCACCTGGGCGGCGTTCGGCGCGTCGGGGAGCACGCACGGCTCCGACAGGGCGTAGAGCCGGAAGACGTAGTGATGGGCGTCGTCGCCCGGCGGCGGATGCGGTCCGCCCCAGCCGCGCTCGCCGTAGCCGTTGACGAGTTCGGTGCCGCCGGGCGGGACCTCGCCCGCGCCGACACCCTCGCTACGGGGATCGATGCCGACCACGATCCAGTGCGCGAACGTGCCGGAGGGGGCGTCGGGGTCCTCGCACAGCAGCACCAGCTCGGCCGCGTCGTCCGGGACGCCGCTCCAGGCCAGCGGGGGCGAGACGTTCTCCCCCTCGTACGCGTAGCGGCGCGCGATGAAGGAGTGGTCGTCGAATGCGCTACTTCTGATGTCGATGTCAGCCATGGGGCCCGAGTAACCGCGGTGAAGCCGGACCTCACATGCGGCCCGGGACACGCGACGGCCCGCGCCGGCTCATGGCACCAGCGTGAGCGTCCCGTCGCGGGCCGGGTCCACGTGGACGCCCGGACTGATCCGGTCGAGGACGCCGCACAGCCAGTCGCGGTCCCGCCGGGGCGCGGCCTCCAGCCGCATCCGCCGGGCCCGCAGCGGCACCATGCGCAGCCCGGTCAGCCGCCCGGTGCCGGCCTCCAGCGTGGCGAGGTGGGCGAGGCGAAGGTCGTCGCGGTACTCCTCGTGGCCGGGGATGCCCTCGTAGTCGTCGACGAAGTCGCCGCAGCCGTAGAGGATCAGCCGGTCCCGGTAGACCTCCACGGGGCGGGGGTGGTGCGAGGAGTGACCGTGGACGAGGTCGACACCGCCGTCCACCAGGGCGTGCGCGAAGCGGACCTGGTCACGGGGGACGAGATAGCCCCAGTTCGAGCCCCAGTGCACGGAGACGACCACGAGGTCACCGGCGCGCCTGACCCGTCGTACGCGCCGGACGAGGGCTTGCGCCGCGCCCGGTGAGGGGCCGGGGGCGTACGCCACACCGGGCCGGGCCTCCCCGGACGCCGCCCAGTCCGGCGGGATGCCGCTGGAGCGGAAACCCAGGGCGAGGACCAGGACGCGCCCGCCGGAGCCCAGCGGGACGACGGCGGGAGCCCTCGCCCCCTCGGCGTCCCGGCCGGCGCCGGCCGTCCGCAGACCGGCGCCTTCGAGCACGTCCAGGGTCTCGTCCAGGCCGGACGGGCCGAAGTCCAGGACGTGGTTGTTGGCCAGCACGCAGACGTCCGGGCGCGCGACGCTCAGGGCGGGCAGGTTGGCCGGGTGCATGCGGTAGTGCACCTGCTTGCCGGGCGCGAAGGTGCCGCCGCTCGTCACGGCCGTCTCCAGGTTCACGATCCGGACGTCCGCAGCCGCCGCGTCCAGCAGCGGCAGCGCCTCGCCCCACGGCCACGCGGGAGCGACCGGCACGGGGATCGGGCCGTTCACCGCCTCGGCCAGCGCCACGTAGTCGCGGGCGTCCTTGACGTACCCCTCCCGCAGCCCCGGGTCGCCGGGGTACGCGAGGATCTGGTCGACGCCGCGCCCGAGCATCACGTCCCCGCACAGGAACAGCGTCACGACACCGCCGCCCACACCTCCAGCGTAGGTGCCGCGGTCGCGGCTGCCGCCCCGGCCGACGGAGCCCCGCGGAGCGCGAGCGCCGAGCCGTTCCACCCCGTTGTTATCCTGACGAAAACGGGAGGAATGGTGCATATGAGCGAGGACGGCGGGGCGAGGGCACGTGAGTTCGGGCGACCGCGCCGACCCGGCCGACGACCATGAACGAGGCGCACCGGCGGACGCCCCGGCCGCCCGATCCGCGCCGCGACCCCGAGTTCGCCGCGCTCCTGCGCGACAGCCACCGCCGCCTCGTCGGCGCCGATCCGTGGCCCTCGCTCCGGGCGTCGTCGGACGCGGAGGCCGCCCGGTGGCTCTACGAGGACGCCCCGTTCGGCCTGTTGGCCCACGACACCGCCGCCGACCCCGTGTTCGTCTACGCGAACCGGACCGCCCTGCGGTGCTTCGCATACGACTGGGACGCCTTCGTCGGGCTCCCCTCCCGGCTCTCCGCCGAGCCGGCCGCCCAGGAGGACCGCGAGGCCCTGCTGCACCAGGTCGCCGTCCACCACTACGTCACCGGCTACCAGGGCGTGCGGATCAGCAGGTCCGGACGCCGGTTCCGGATCAGGGACGTCACGATGTGGGACCTCGTCGACGCCGACGGCACCCTCCGCGGCCAGGCGGCCCTGTTCCGCTCCTGGTCGGACGCCTGAGGGGCGGTGCGCCGCGGGGGTCGACCCCGGGTGCGCCCCGAGGGGATAATCGTCAGCGTGAACATCGAGGCGTTGCGCTACGCCCAGGCCGTCTCCCGGACGAAGTCCTTCAGCGCCGCCGCGCGGGCCTACGGGGTGACCCAGCCGGCGCTGTCGAACGGCGTCGCCCGGCTGGAGGACGAACTCGGCGTCAAGCTCTTCGACCGCTCACCCCGGGGCGTGCGTCCGACCGCGCACGGCGCGCAGACCCTGCCGCTCGTCGACCAGGTCCTGAACGCCCTCGACAAGCTGGTCGCCGAGGCCCAGCGGCTGGCTCACCCGGGCACGGAGACGATCCGCATGGGTGTGTCCCCGCTGATCGGTCCCGAGCTGGTCGCCCGCGCTTTCGAGGCCGCCCGCACCCTGACGCGCCCACGCGACCTGATCCTCAGGGAGGCGAACCTCGACCCGCTGAGCGGCGACCTCCAGGCGGGCCGCCTGGACATCCTCCTCGTCCCCGCCGTGCCCGGTCTGCCCACGTTCCGGCACCGCGTCATCGCCCGCGAGCCGATGATCGTCGTCGACCCCGCCGCGGCCGGTGACGACAGCCCGGTGGAGCTCAAGGACGTGGCGGACGCGACCTACATCCTCGGACCGCGCGCCTGCGGTCTGACCACCTTCACCACCGACCTCTTCCGCGACCAGGACCTCCCGTTGATCTCGTACCCGGGCGAGGCCGCCAGTTTCCGGGCGGTGGACGAATGGGCGTCGATGGGCCTCGGAGCGGCGCTCCTGCCCCGCTCCAAGATCACCCATGAGCACACCGGCTGCCGCCCCCTGCTCCAGGCCGGGGAGCCCGTCGAGATCGCGTACGAGGCCGTCTGGGACTGCGAGACCCCTCTCGGGGCCGACCTGGACGAGTTCGTCATGGCGCTCACCGCGTCCGGCGAGCTCGACACTCCCCGATAGCCCACCGGGCCGGCGCCGACGTGGTCGAGCTGCCGGACCGCGTCGGAGATCGACGAGGGAGGGAAGCGGACTTCGCAGACGCCGCGCGGATCACGGTCCCGGTGGAGTTCCTGGTACAGGTGCTCTCCAGCGAGAAGGCGCCCGGACGCGGCGGGCGACGCGACCCCTCCGGCCACCTCGAGGCGTTTCCCGACCCGGGCGGCGCGGCACACCGACGGGCCCCGGAGTGCGCCCCTTTGGCGGTGGAGAGACACTGACAGGGCGACCGTCGGCCGCGTTCCCAGCCCCTTCACCGGTGGCGAAGCACTGCGGGGGACCTGGAGGGTCTCGTCGAGCGACGGGTCGACCGGCGGCCCGCGCGGTCCCGTCCCCGAGTCACTCACCTGATCCCGGACTCCCGGATCCCCTTTTTCCTGAAGGTGAGAGAGATGGACCTGAAGTTCGAAGTCGTCGTGCTGCCCGTCTCCGACGTGGACCGGTCCAAGGAGTTCTACGAATCGCTGGGGTTCCGCATGGACGTCGACAACACGTTCAGCGAGGACTACCGGCTGGTGCACCTCACGCCGCCCGGCTCCCAGTGCTCGGTCATCTTCGGGAAGGGCACGATCGCCGCCGAACCCGGCTCCTTCCAGGGCCTGTACCTCATCGTCCCGGACGTCGAACAGGCCCGCGCGGAACTCGTCGACCGCGGTGTCGAGGTGAGCGAGGTGTTCCACGACGCCGGAGGACTCCTCCACCACGGCCACGAGGCCGGAGACGCCACGCACACCGGCGCCGGGCAGGAGCGTGTGCCGGGGCCGCACCCCGACCGCACCTCCTACGCCTCCTACGCCACCTTCAGCGACCCGGACGGCAACGGCTGGGTGCTTCAGGAGATCACCGAGCGCCAGCCCGGCCGGTGACACCTCGCCGGGTCGGATTTGGAAAGGTCGGCCGCCATGAACTGCTACGACTGCGCCGCTGACGCGCTGCGACCGGTGCAGAGCCCTGCCGTGGCCGTCTGCGCCCGGTGCGGGGCCGGGATGTGCAGCGGGCATCTGCATGCCACCAGGGTTCCGGTTCCCGGTGCCGCGGGTGTCTCCGCGCAGGCGCCCGACGCCCGGCGCCTTACGTGCGGGATCTGCTACGAGGCGGAGCAGGCCGTCGCAGGGGTGGCCTGAGCGGCGCGTCGGCGGCAGGACCCGTCGGCGGAGGCACCTGCGGGGGCGCACATGAACGAACTGCTCACCGAGGCCGTCGAGGCCCACGGCGGAGCCGCCCGCTGGAGCCGGCTGACCGAGGTGCGGGCCACCCTCGTCAGCGGTGGCGAACTGTTCGACGTCAAGGGCCTGCCGCAGGATCCGGCGCCGCGCGAGATGACCGTCCGGCTGCACGAGGAGCACGCGTCGCTCCGGCCCTTCGGCGCCCCCGACCAGAGGACCGACTTCACTCCGGGGCGGGTGCGGATCGAGAAGCCCGACGGGCGCGTGGTGGCGGAACGCGAGGATCCGCGCGCGTCCTTCGCCGGTCACACGCTGGAGACCCCCTGGGACCCGCTGGACCGCGCCTACTTCAACGGCTACGCGATGTGGACCTACCTCACCACCCCCTTCCTGCTGGCCATGCCCGGATTCACCGTCACCGGGATCGACCCCTGGCAGGAGGCCGGCGAGACCTGGCGAGGGCTGCGCGCGTCCTTCCCGCCCGGGATCGCCGGCCACAGCCCCCGGCAGGACTTCTACTTCGGCGCCGACGGGCTGCTGCGCCGGCACGACTACCACGTCGACATCGCCGGCGGATTCGCCACCGCGCAGTACGTCCACGACTACGTGGAGGCCGACGGCGTGCTGGTGCCCACCAAGCGCCGGGCGCATCGCCGGGCCCCCGACGGCCGTCCCGTCCCGGACCGGCTCATGGTCTGGATCGACCTCAGCGAGGTCCGCTTCCGCTGAGGGCCCGCACTGCCTGTGAGCAGCTTCACCCGAAGCCGAAAAGAACATGAGGGGGCCCTCAGGTACGCTGGGCCGCAAGAGAACGTGAGGGACCCCTCCGGTTTCATAGAGCTCAGCAGTATCAGGGAGATGACCATGAAGAACCTCGTCAAGCGACTCCCCGTCGTCGCCGCCTCCGTTGCCCTCGCGGGCGCGGCCGTCCTCGGAGCCGGAGGCGCGGCCTCGGCGGCGACCCCGGAGCGCACCGGGCAGGACCGGGGCTCGTACCAGGAGCGGGACGACGGTCACGACGCCCTGGCCGTCCGCCACTTCGACGACCGGCGCGGCCACCCGGGGACCTGGCGCCACGTCGACGACCGGCGTGACGGCGGGTGGGTGTGGCACCACGACGTGCGGTACCGCTGGGACGGTCACCGCCTCCACGAGCTGGTGGACGGCCGCTGGATCGACGTGACGCCCACCCGCCACGGCGAGGTGGACCGCTGGTACGTCGACCAGGTCCTCGCGTTCGAGCGCTGAGGACCGGCACGTTCAGGCGAAGCGGTACGGAGCCGCCACCGACACCGGGGGCGGCTCCGTACCGCCTGTTGCGTTCATTTCCGCGGGGCACATCCTCCCGCGGGGGCACATCGGAGTGGGATCATGGAATCGATCAGTACCGTCGAGATCGAGCTGCCCGTGCGGCTGGTGCGGTCCTTCACCGAATCCGATCCCGTCCGGATGCGGCTGCACTACGCGGCCCACGACCCCTATGCCCTGCGGGCCATCTTCGGCGCGACGGACGGCGGCGCGCCGGTGGAGTGGATCCTCAGCCGTGACGTGGTCGCCCAGGGACTGAATCACCACGCCGGTCAGGGCGACGTCAGGGTGTGGCCGGCGGCCGTCGGGCCCGGTCGCGACGTCGTGTACATCGCGCTCAACTCGCCCGGGGGTTCGGCCCTGCTCGAGGCGCCCCTGCGGGACATGCGGTCCTTTCTGAGCAGGACGCAGTCGATGGTGCCGCTCGGGGCCGAGTCGGAGCAGTTCGACATGGACACCGAGCTCGCGCACCTCCTGGCGGAAAGCTGAGCGGACCGAGGCCGTCCTCCTGACGCCTCGGACTCTCGCGACGGGCCGCTCCCTCAGCAGTCCGGCACGCAGCACTCCAGCGCCGCGATGGTCTGCTGGACCTGCTCGGGACTCAGCGGCGGCTCGGGCAGCTCATGGGCGCCGCCGGCGCGGAAGGCGTCCAGCATCAGGTGGAGATGACGCCGCCAGGCCCGGGGGGCGACCGTGCTCGTGGCCTGGATGATGCCTTCCAGGGACCAGGCGACGAAGGCGATGTCCTCCGGCGTGACGTCGGTACGCACCACGCCCTGTTCCTGGGCCCTGTCCAGGATCTCGTTCCCCAGCTCCTTGACGCGCTCGTTGAGCCGCCCGCTGCGGGTGTTCACCGGCAGCCGCGCCGCGGCCATGGCGTTGAACGCGCGGTCGCACGCCTGCAGTTCGCAGAACCGCTCCAGGAAGACGCAGAAGCCTTCCCAGGCGTCGTCCATCGCGGCCGCCTCTTCGGCGGTGTCCAGAAGAAGGGTGAACTTCTCGGCGAAGAGCTCCTCGACCAGTGCGAGCCGGGTCGGGAAGTGCCGGTAGAGGGTGCCGATCGCGACACCGGCCTGGCGCGCGATGCCCTCCAGGGATGCCTCCAGACCTTGCTCCGCGAAGGCCACGCGCGCCGCCGCCACGATCGCGTCGCGGTTGCGCTGGGCGTCACGCCGCAGCGGCTTGGCCTGAGCCTCCTGCGCGCGGGACAAGGTTCGCTCGGTCATGACTCCAGCGTAACATGAGGCACCCCTCCACATCAGGGGCCGTCTTTCCCGGGTGGCGGCGCCGTCAGACCCGCGGCCGGGGGCGCAGGACGCCCTCGGGGTCGTAGCGCTTCCACAGGTCGGCCACCCGGGCACCGGTCGGTCCGGGGTAGAAGCGGTCGAACGTCGTCCCGTCGGGGGCGCTTTCGAAGTTGACGTAGGCGCCGTCCAGGTACGGGGCGAGCGGCACCCAGCCGGTGCGCAGGGTGTCCCGCGCGTCCGGCGGGAACGCCGCGCCGATGACGAGGACGTTCTGGTGGCGGTGCGCGAAGGCGGTGGCGGAGGGGTCCGGGTCGTGGGTCGCGCCGCCGAGCGAGCGCATCTGCACGAGGACCGGGTCGGGGGCCGCCGATGCCCGCACCAGGGCGCGCGCGGCGCCCGCGGACATCTCGGTGAGCAGTCCGTTGGTGGTGCGGGCCGGCATCTGCCCGGTGTTCTCGTGGAGATGGAGGGGGGAGACCAGGTCGGTGTAGGCGACGATCCGGGCCTGCTGCCCGAGCACGTCGCCCACCTGGAGCAGGGGTTCGAGCGCCCCGCGGACGACGGGCACGCTGCCCGAGGTGACGACGGCGGTGATGACGGCGGCGGTGGAGCCGTCGTGCTGCGAGGCCAGCCTGAGCTCCGTCGACAGCTCGCGCGGCGCCCGTGCCATGACGTCCGCCCAGCGCCGCAGCGTCTCCCCGGCCGGGTCCACCGCCACGACCAGTTGCGCGTGGCCGACGTCGCGGAGTTCCATGGCCTCGATCTCGAAGGCGACGGCGACACCGGCGCCCGCGCCCGCGCCCCGCATCACCCACAGGAGGTCGGGCTCGTTCGCGGCGTCCGCGCGCACGAGCGTCCCGTCGGCCAGGACGACCTCGACGGCGCGGATGTGGTCGACGGTCAGCCCGTACTTCCGTACCAGCCAGCCGACACCGCCGCCGGTCGCGATGCCACCGACACCGACGTTGCCGTGGTCGCCCGAACTGACGGCGAGCCCGTGCGGCGCGAGCGCCTGGGCGACCTGGGCCCAGCGGGCGCCCGCCTCGACCCGGACCATCCGGGTGCGGCGGTCGAGGACGTCGGTGCGGTTCAGGGCTCTCAGATCGATGACGAGCCCGCCGTCGTTCGTACCGGTGCCCGCCAGACCGTGACCGCCGCTGCGGACGGCGACCGGGAGACCTCGGTCCCGCGCGAACCGCAGCGCCGCCGCGACGTCCTGCGCCGATTCGGGCAGCACCACCTGGGCCGGGCGGCCCACGGTCGTATAGGTGGAGCGCACCCGCTGGTAGCGGCTGTCGCCGGGCGTGACGATCTTGCCCGCGAGCTCGGCCGGCGCGTCGCCGGGTACGCCGCTCATCGTCCGCCCCGGATCTTCGCGACGCTCTCGCGCACCGCGGGCACGACCTCGTCGGCGAAGCGGGCCAGTTGCCGCTCGGAGTCGGCGACCGGCCAGAAGACGAAGGTGTCGAAGCCGAGTTCGACGGTCCAGCCGGTGAGGGTGTCCACCCAACGCGGCACGTCACCCACGAGTCCGGGCGCGCCTCCGTGGCCGCCGATCGCGCCGATCACGTTGTAGACGCGCCGCAGGGTCCTCGGGTCACGCCCGGCCGCCACTGCCGCCTCGTCGATGATCCGCTGCCGGGCGGGAACCTCGCCCGGAGGGACGTAGATGTTCAGCGGTGAGATCCAGCCGTCCGCCCGCTGACCGGCCAGCGTGAGCATCCGGCGCTTCTGCGCGCCGAGCCATAGCTCGACGGGCCGTGGGGGCACCGGTCCGGCCTGGTACCCGCCGATGCTGTGGTACGGGCTGTGCAGCCGCACGGCGTCCCCGTCCAGGGCCGTGCGCAGCAGCCCCAGCGACTCCTCGGCGAACGCGACCATGTCGGGGCCGCGTCGCGCCGGTCCGCCCATGGAGGCGATGGCGTCGGGGATGCCGCCCCCGCCGACGCCGAGCCGGACGCGGCCGCCGGTGAGCACGCTCAGGGACGCGGCGGCCTTGGCGAGCATCACGGGCTGCCGCAGCTGGAGGTCGGCGACGTCGGTGACGAAGGAGATGCGGTCCGTGAAGGCGGACAGGTGCGCGATCAGGGTCCAGGCGTCGAGGTGGCCGGGCTGGTAGGGGTGGTCCTGGACGGCGAGGTGGTCCAGGCCGCGTTGCTCAGCCGTCCGCGCTAGGCGCAGGGTCCGCGGCCACGTCTCGGCGGCGGGGTCGAGACTCACGCCGAAGGAGAGCGGGCGTTCGTAGTCGGTCATGCCTCCACGATGCGTGGCACCGGCCGCCCGGCCAAACGTCCAGTAAGGTGCTAATCTTTCGTAAGTGGACTCCATTCATGACGACACCTGCCCGCGCTTCGAGGCCACCCTCGAACTCGTCGGACGCCGCTGGACGGGCTCGATCCTGGTCGCCGCCGGCCGGGGCGCCCGGCGCTTCGGCGAGTACCGCGCCATGATCAGCGGGATCTCCGATCGCCTGCTCTCCCAGCGGCTGAAGCAACTGGAGGCCGAGGGCCTCATCGAGCGCACGGTCATCCCCTCGACGCCCGTGCAGATCCACTACCGGCTGGCACCGGAGGGCGAGGAACTGGTGGAGGCCCTGATGCCGCTCGCGCGCTGGAACATGCGGCGTTCCGGCGCCCGGGGCGGGGGATGGATCCCGGCCGCCTGAGGTCGGCCTGCGGCCCGGCAGCGCCGGGTAGGTGGCCTCGTCTTCAGCGGCGTCCGGGGGGCGAGGCCTGGTACAGGCCCCGGCCGGCCCGGTACGCCCGGGAGGTGGCGACGAGGCGGTCGAGGGTGCTGCGAACGGCGTTGATGCTGCCCGCGCTCCCGGCGCGGCCGAGCGCCTCGGCGACGTCCCGGGCCCGCAGGGCGGCACCAGGATCGCCGGAGAGCACGGCGATCACCTGCTCGGTGAAGCCGCGCCCGAGCAGCTCGGGCGCCAACCGGGCCGCCGTCACCGCGCCGTCGCCTCCCGTCGGGGCACGCTCGGCCGTCGCACCGTCGACGGGCGCGCCTGCCACGGGCGCACCGTCAGCGGCGGGTGGCACGGTGGGCGGCAGGGCACGCAGCGCGGCCAGGGCACCCCGGAGGGATTCGATGTGACCGGAGACGACCGCGAGTTCCGCCTGGACCGACTGCTGTTGCAGGTACAGCCCTTCCTGCCGTTCCTCCAGCTGGACCAGCTCCGACTGAAGCAACGCCGTCGCCGCCTCGATGCTGTTCGCCGCCGGCCCTGGCGCTGACATGTGTTCTCCCTGTTCCTGGCTCCGTCTCCGCGACGAGCATACGGCGGCCCTTCCGGACGCCGCGGGGGCGTCCGGGCACGGTCACCCCGCCCCCTGTCCCGTACTTGGTGCCCCTGTGAACAAAAGGCCGAGGAGACCTCGGAACACGAGCAGTGGCACGCGGTGCGTGGCAGACGGTGGGTTTCGGTGGCAGGGAGGCGCCGAACCAGTGGTGAACACACGTGAGCCCGATCCCTCCGGGCCACCCCTGGCGGCCCCGGCCCGTCGGCCCGCAACTCCTGTGGACGCGGCCCGTGTCCGCGAGGCAGACTGTCGAGCGCGATCAAGGCCTTCCGACCTTCACCGGCCGATCGCAGCCCCAGCACTTGAGAGTGGCGAAGACCTTTCATGAACCCGCGTGCCCTGCCGACCGTGGCCGTCCTGGCCGGTGACCCCCTCACACAACAAGGTGTGGTCGCCTATCTCCGCTCCCGCCCCCAGGTCGAGGTCCTGGACCGCGAGGACAGCGCGCGGGCGGACGTCCTGGTCGTCCTCGACACCGATGTCACCTCCACGACGCTCGCCGAAATCCGGCGACAGGCACGGGAGTCGGCCAACGCGGAGATGCGGATCGTGCTGGTCGCCAACAGCATCACGGAGCGTCAGCTCAAGGACGTGATCGGCCATCGGCTGGTGGGCTTCCTGCCCCGCCGGCGGACCGGGATGCGGCAGATCCTCACGGCGGTCCTGGACGCCTGGGCGGGCAACGCCTGCCTTCCGGCGGCTCTCGTGCGCAGCCTGATCGACGATCTGCGGGTCATGCAGGAGGCGGGCGCATCGCCGGTCGGGTTCACCGAGCGTGAGATCGACATCGTCAGGCTGCTGGCGGAGGGGTGGACGACGGAGGAGATCGCCGACAAGCTCGGCTACTCGGAGCGCACGATCAAGAACGTTCTCCACTCCCTGAACGTCCGGCTCGGCCTGCGCAACCGCGCCCATGCCGTGGGCCACGGCGCCCGGCTCGGGATCCTCTGACGGCGGCCCCGAGCGGCGGTGTGGTGACCGTTGGGGAAGTGTGGTCTTCCCGATCGTCCCCACTCCCCCTCGGCGTGCGGTGTGCCGGGTCCCGACGCCACTACCGTGGTGCGCAGCGGGCCCGGTTGTTCCCCCGTACAGTCGGGCCCGCGCCCAAGGTGGTGTGACACCGTGGTGTCCGCCGGCGATCACACTGCCAGGGCCACAGCATTGAGCGACGAGGGGTCTTCCTGGTACTGCCTTTCCCAGGTTCGCCATCCCAGGAAGAACATGCCCTGCCTCCGCACGCCAACTCGATGCACCATGAACGCAAACATTGTGCGCCGGGTCGGCGAGCGGACCGAAGGGATCACCCATGCCCCCCTGCACGGCGGCGAAGACGTCCATGCACCCGAGGAAGCCTGCCCTGCCCGCCCCCGCCCGGCCGTTTCGGCGCCGGGAGTTCTGGACGGTCGCGGGCACCGTCTTCGTGGTCATGGGGCGGCCGGCAGCGCGCCATCGGCCCTGTACGAGCTGTATCAGCAGCGCTGGCACCTCACCACGGGCACACGGCACTCCCCCCCCCGGCCGGGGTCCGCGGGGGCCGGCCCGTCAGCCTATGCAGATCCTTCCCTGGCTGGTCACCGGCGTGTGACAGACGATTGACCTACGCGAATTCACACCCCTTGTGACGGAGATCTTCATGACTGTCTGGTTCATCACCGGCGCCTCCCGCGGGTTCGGCCTCGAACTCGCCCGCCAGGCGCTGGAGCGCGGCGACAGGGTCGTGGCCACCGCCCGGCGGCCCGAGGGCCTGGAGCAGGCGCTGCCCGGTCACGGCGGCCGGCTGCTGGCCCTGCCCCTGGACGTCACCGACGAGGCGCAGGCGGCCTCGGCCGTGCGCGCCGCCACGGAGGCGTTCGGCGGCATCGACGTCCTGGTCAACAACGCGGGTCGCGGTGTGCTGGGTGCCGTCGAGGAGACGTCCGACGCCGCCGCCCGCGGCGTGTTCGACACCAACGTCTTCGGCCTCCTCAACGTGACGCGCGCCGTGCTCCCCGTGATGCGGCGGCAGGGCCGTGGACACGTGATCAACCTCAGCTCCATCGGGGGGTTCAACGGTGTGGCCGGCTTCGGTGTGTACTGCTCCACCAAGTTCGCCGTCGAGGGCCTGTCCGAGGCACTGCACCAGGAGGTCTCGCCGCTGGGGCTGAAGGTGACGGTCGTCGAGCCCGGATACTTCCGCACCGACTTCCTGGACGGCACCAGCCTGCACGTCGAGGAGCAGGTCATCGGCGACTACGCGGCCACGGCCGGCGCCGTGCGCGGAGCAGTGCCGGGGCTCAACCACGCCCAGCCGGGCGACCCGGTCAAGGGCGCGACGGCGATCCTCGCGCTCGTCGACGCCGAGGAGCCGCCGCTGCGGGCTCAGCTCGGCAGCGACTGCGCCGGGGCGATGGAGCAGAAGATCGCCCAGCTGGACCGGGAGGCCCGTGCCTGGCGGCACCTGGCGCTCTCCACGGACCACGAGGACGTCGCGGTGCGGAGCTGATCCGCTCGCGCAGGAACGCGCGGTCGGGCGCGCGGTGGAAGTGATCGATGAGGAGTGGCACATGACCCAGCTGGGCGACTATCTCCGTGCGTGCCGGGCACGGATCCACACGGAGGACGTGGGCCTGCCCGCCGTCGGGCGGCGGCGGGTACCGGGCCTGCGCCGGGAGGAACTGGCTTCTCTCGCCGGGATCAGCGTGGACTACATCGTGCGTCTCGAACAGGGCCGCGTGAAGTCCGCCTCCCCGACGGTCCTCCTGTCGCTGGCCGAGGCGCTCCAGCTGCGGGCGGACGAGAAGGAGTACCTGCTGCGGGTCGCGGCGGAGGACGCCACGGTGCCCGAGAGGTTCCGGCCCGCGGCTCCGCGCCGGCAACAGGTCTCCCCCGGCACCCGGGTGCTCCTGGAGAGCCTGGTCAACGTCCCGGCGCTGGTCCTCGGACGACGGATGGACGTCCTCGCCTGGAACGAGCTGGGAGCGGCGCTGTTCACCGACTTCGCCGAGCTGCCGCAACGCCAGCGCAACCACATCTGGCTGACGTTCCTGCATCCGCGGGTGCGCGGCATGTACGAGAACTGGGCGAAGGTCGCGCAGGAGTGCGTCGCGTATCTGCGGATGGACGCGGCACGGTATCCGGACGATCCCGAACTCGCCCAGCTCGTCGGGGAACTGTCCCTCAAGGACGACGACTTCGGCTCCTGGTGGTCCGGCCACCGGGTGCGGGCCCAGCGGCAGGGACGCAAGAAGTTCCGGCATCCGATCGCGGGCGAGCTCGACCTGGACTTCCAGGTCCTGGACGTCCGGGGCGCAGCCGACCAGTCACTGCTGGTGTACACGGCGGAACCGGGCTCCGCAACGGCCGAGGCCCTGACGTTCCTGGCCAACTGGGTCACCACCCGCGGGCCTGCCGCCGCCCCCCACCCCAGCCACAACACGGAGGCCTGACCGCCCGGAAGCGCGGCGGCCGCCACCACGGTGGTGGTTTGTCGGTGTGAGAGGTGTGGCCGCCGTGCGAAGTTCACACTGTCGTTGTGACGCGCGCCGCGACTCGGGCTTTCGGGTTGTGCGGCGCGAGGGCGCGCCGTGCCGCGGCCGCCGCCGTGGCGACAGGCCCTAGCCTCGGGCGCATGGTCGCGCATCGCATGGTCGACGTGAACGGCATCCGGCTGCACATCGCCGAGGAGGGCACCGGCCCCCTGGTGGTGCTCCTGCACGGCTTCCCGGAGTCCTGGCGCTCCTGGCACCACCAGTTCGCTCCGCTGACCGCCGCGGGCTTCCGGGTGGTCGCCCCCGACCAGCGTGGTTACGGCCGCAGCGACCGTCCCGAGGACGTCGCCGCGTACAGCATCCTGCACCTGGTCGGCGACGTGGTGGGCCTGATCCGCGCTCTCGGCGAGGAGCAGGCGTACGTCGTCGGCCACGACTGGGGCGCGCCGGTCGCCTGGCACACCGCCCTGCTGCGGCCGGACCTGGTGCTCGGGGTGGCCGGTCTCAGCGTGCCCCCTCCCTTCCGGGGCCCGGAACCGCCGCTCGTCACCATGGAGAAGAGGTTCGGCGGCCGCTTCTACTGGAACTGGTTCAACCGTCCCGGTGTCGCCGACGCCGAGTTCGCCGCCGACACCCGCACCGCCTTGCGGAAGTTCATCGCCTCGGCCTCCGGCGACGCTCCCGGCGAGGTCGAGCAGCCGCTGGTCGACCTGGAGCGGGGCTGGCTCGCGACCATGCCGGACCCCGGCACGCTGCCCGAGTGGTTCACCGAGCAGGATCTGGACGCGCTCACCGAGAGCTTCTCCGGCGGCTTCACCGGCGCGCTCAACTGGTACCGCAACCTGGACCGCAACTGGGAACTGACGGCCCCCTGGGACGGCGCGGTCGTCACCCCTCCCTCCCTGTACGTCTACGGCGACCGCGACCTGGTCCCCGCCTTCCCCGGCACGCCCGAACTCATCGCGCGGCTCCCGGAGCTGATGCCCGGACTGCGCCGCGAGCCGATCAGGCTGGCGGGCTGCGGCCACTGGACCCAGCAGGAACGCCCGGCCGAGGTGAACGCCGCGCTCGTCGAGTTCCTCACGGCCCTCGCCTGAGCCCGCGCAGGCACCGATCCGCGCCGCGCTGCCCGCCATACGGGTGCCGACACGCGCACCACCTGGGCCCGGCCCACGCGGGGCGAGTATTGCTTGCTCATGAGTTTCGATCTCCTGAGCGCGCGCGAGGGACGGCGGCCGTTCTGGATCGCCGGGCCGTTGGCGCTGATCGCGGTCATCACCCTCGTCGACGTGCTGACCCCGCCGCAGGTCCGGCTCAGCCCCTTCCTCGTCGTGGCGCCGGCGATCACCGCCTCCTTCTCCGGCGCCCGGCTCACCGCGGCCGTGGCGGCCCTGGCCCTGGGCGCCGAGGTCGCCGTCGACATGACCGAGGGACCGCCCGCCCTCAACCAGAGCGTGGCCACCCTCGCCCTGGCGGCCGTCTCGGCTCTCGTGGTCTTCTTCGCCTACCTGCGCGACCAGTACGCACGCCACTACCGCCACGTACGCTCCCTGGCACTGACCGCGCAGAAGGCGGTGCTCCGGCCACTGCCCGAACACGCCGGCCCGCTGCACATCGCATCCGTCTACCTCGCGGCCGAGGCCGAGGCGGTCATCGGCGGAGACCTCTACGCCGTCGCCCGCAGACCGCACAGCACCCGGCTCATGATCGGCGACGTGCGGGGCAAGGGCCTCGACGCCGTCGGTGAGGCCGCCCTCGTGCTCGGGGCGTTCCACGCCACGGCCCACCGCGAACCCGACCTGCCGACGCTCGCCGCGGCCCTGGACGGCGCGCTCGCCGCGACCCCCGGCCCCCTGGACCGCGCGGCCGGGGAGGACTTCGTCACCGCGCTGCTGCTCGACGTCCCCGACGACGCCGGCCCGGTCAGCTGCCTGTCCTGCGGCCACCCCGCGCCGCTCGTCGTCCGCGGCGGCCTGCCCGTGGAGCCCGCGCTGCCCGACCCGGCACCGCCGCTCGGTCTGGGCCTCGCGACCCTGTACGCCCGCACCGGGAGCTTCGCCCTGGGCCCGGACGACATCGTGCTGTTGTGCACCGACGGCGTCCTCGAAGCCCGGGACCGGGCCGGGACGTTCTATCCCCTGCCCGACCGCATCCGCACCTGGCCCGGCGGCGACCCGCAGTCGCTCGTCTCCTATCTCCGCGGCGACCTGCTGCACTACACCGGCGGCGGAAACCTCGGCGACGACGCCGCGCTCCTCGCGTTCCGGCGACGCGATCCCCCGGCACCGGCACCGGCGCCGCGCGAAGGCCCGGCCTGAGGTGCGCCGGTGCGCGGGCCGCGACCGGCGAGGCGCCGCCTCCCGTGCCGGAATTTTCGGCCACGCGCGCGGGTTGAGGGGCCCGAAGGAGGTCAGAGTGGAGACGACGTACTACGACCACGGAACGCCGGCCGAGCGCTGGGACCGCGCACGGATGTTCTTCGACGCCAAGGAGTACACGACGGCGGCGCGCATCCTGGACGGGCTGGTCGAGGAGGTGCCGGAGCAGACGGGACCGCGACTGCTGCTGGCCCGCGCCTACTACCACTCGGCGCAACTGCGCCGCGCGGAGCACCAGTTGCGCGTCATCGTGGAGCGCGACCCGGTGGAGCAGTACGCCCGCCTGATGCTGGGCCGTACGCTCGAACGCCAGGGCCGGCAGACGGAGGCGGAGCCGCATCTGCGCCTCGCCTCCGCGCTCGCGGGCGACTTCGGCGAACGCGTCTGACCGGCGCGAGCGCCCTCGACGCCGACGACGGCCCGGCCTCCGACCGAGAGGCCGGGCCGTCGTTCATCCGGCGGCCGCCTCGTCGGTGGTCCCTCCCCCGGCGGCGTACGTCCGCCGCCCCCGCCGGTGCGCGATCTCGCCCAGGATCACGTCCACCACGAGGAACGCCGCCAGCGGTATGCCGAGCAGCGGCACGAAGTAGCCCACGACGGCGACCACGGCCAGCAGCGGGACCAGGATCTGCGGCGGCACCTGCGCCCAGGCGCCCCGCGGGATCGGCCGGCCGAACGCGGACCCGCGGCCGCGCTGCCACCACATGCGGTAGCCGAGCACGATGAGCACGATCAGGGACAGCGCGAGCAGCATGAGGGCGATCTGGTTCACCAGCCCGAAGAGCACGCCGGTGTGCAGGTCGATGCCCCACCGGGTGAGTTTCGCCAGCAGCGGGTGGTCGGCGAACCGCAGCACGTCGGTGACCTCGCCGGTGGCCGGGTCGACGGCGACCGAGTCCTGCTTGCCGGGCCAGCCGCGCTCCACCTGCTTCACCACGTACGCCGAGCCCGCGTCGGCCGGCGGAACGATCTCGACGGGGTCGCCCAGCCCCTCGGCCCGGGCGGCGGCCAGCACCTTGTCGAGACCGACACCGTGCTCACCGGACCCTCCGGTCCCCGCCGCCGCGCCATGGCCTCCGTGGTCGCCGCCCGCCGACGCCGACACGGACGGGGTGGAGTGGCCGAGGGAGGTGCGCAGTTCGTCGATGTTCGCACCGGCGTACGTCGACCAGGTCAGACCGGTCACCGAGAGGAAGAGGAAGCCGATCCCGGCCCAGACGCCGATCGTCCCGTGCAGGCCGAGGGAGCGGCGGCGGCCGGTGGTGCCGCGCACCTTGCGCCGCGCGCGGCGGCGGGAGAACCACAGCACCAGGCCCCCGGCCGCGATCACCCACAGCCAGCTCGCGGCCAGTTCGCTGTAGAGGCGTCCGCTGTCGCCGAGGTGCAGGTCGCGGTGGAACTCGTCGATCCAGGTGCGCAGCGGCAGTGCCCCGGTGGAGCCGTACTGCTCCAGGGCGCCTCGCACCTTCCCGGTGTACGGGTCGACGAACACGGCGAGCGTGTGGTCCTCGTCGACGCCGGGCACCCCGGAGAGCATGACGCGCGTGGTGGCGTCGTCCTCCGGCGCGGGCCGAACGGCAAAGACCGCTCCCTCGGGGTGGGCCTCGCGGGCGGCGGCCACCTGCGCGGACATGGGCAGTTCGGTGCCGCCGACCTCGGGGACGGTCATCTCGTCGGCGTACACGATCTTCTCGGCCTGGAACGAACCGGCGTACAGGAGACCGGTGGTGGCCGCGACGAGCAGGAAGGGGGCGACGAGGAGTCCGGCGTAGAAGTGCAGGCGCAGCACGAGCGGGCGCAAGGGCGCCCACAGGCTCGGTTTCGGCGGCGGCGCGGCGGGCTGCGGGGGCGCGTCCGTGCTGGTCGGGGGAGCGGTGGTCATGGGAACTCCGGGGAGGGGGGACGATTTTCGGCCGTAGCGGTCCAGTAGTCGGGGTGGGGGCGCGGGGAGTTCCCGGAGATATGAGTGGCCCGCGTCACACGACAGAGGGTCATGACATCCTGGCCCCATGTCGACACCCCGTGACCGTTTGCCGCTCGCCCGACAGGTCGAGCAACTCCTCGCCACGGAGGGCCCGTTGCCGATCGTCGCGGCCGGAGACCCCGTGCTGCGGCGGCCCGCCGAGCCGTTCGAGGGCCAGCTGGAGCCCGCGCTGCTGGCCCGGTTCGTCGAGGCCCTGCGCGTCACCATGCACGCGGCGCCGGGCGTCGGTCTGGCGGCACCCCAGGTCGGCGTGCCGCTGCGGATCGCGGTGATCGAGGACCCGGCGCCGGTGCCGGAGGAGGTGCGGCTGGCGCGTGGGCGGGTGCCGCTGCCGTTCCGGGTCCTGGTGAATCCGTCGTACGAGCCGGCCGGCGCGGCGCGGGCCGGGTTCTTCGAGGGCTGTCTGAGCGTGCCGGGCTGGCAGGCGGTGGTGGCCCGGCCGACCCAGGTGCGGCTGACCTGCTCGGACGAGCACGGCCGTGCCGTGGACGAGGTGTTCACCGGGTGGCCCGCCCGGATCGTTCAGCACGAGACGGACCACCTGGACGGCGTGCTCTACGTCGACCGCGCCGAGCTGCGCTCCCTGTCCGCGAACGGGGCGGTGGCACAGCGCTGGGCGCAGCCGACGCCCGAGGAGGCGGCGCGGGAGCTGGGCTTCGCGCTGCCGGAGTGAGGGGAGCCGCTCGACTCGGTGCGGTGCTGCCCCGCTTCCTCAGTTGTCGCGGTAGCTCTCCAGCAGCCGCAGCCACACCTCGCTGATCGTCGGGTACGACGGCACCGCGTGCCACAGCCTGCTCAGCGGCACCTCGGCGACGATGGCGACGGCGGCCGAGTGGATCAGCTCCGCCACGCCCGGGCCCACGAAGGTCACCCCTCGCAGGATCTCGCGCTCCACGTCGACGACCATCCGGGCGCGCCCGCGGTAGCCGTCGGCGTACAGGCCCGCCCCGGCGACCGAGGAGAACTCGACGTCCACCGCGCGGACGCGATGGCCCGCACGCTCGGCCTCCGCCAGGGAGAGCCCGGCGGACGCCGCCTCCGGGTCGGTGAAGACGACCTGCGGTACGGCCGCGTGGTCGGCGGTGGCGGCGTGCGCGCCCCAGGCGCCGGAGCCCAGGACACGCTCGCCCAGGGCGCGCGCGGCGATGGCGGCGCCCGCGATCCTCGCCTGGTACTTGCCCTGGTGGGTCAGCAGCGCACGGTGGTTGACGTCGCCGACGCCGTAGAGCCAGTCGGAGCCGGTCACCTGGAGGCTGTCGTCGACCGACAGCCAGGAGCCCGGCTCCAGGCCGACGGTGTCGAGGCCGATGTCGTCGGTGCGCGGCGCGCGGCCGGTGGCGAAGAGGATCTCGTCGGCCTCGATGCGGTCGCCCTGGTCGGTGACCACGACGACGGTGCCGTTCTCGCGGGTCACCGACGCGACCGAGACACCGGTGCGGAGGTCCGCGCCGGCCTCGGTGAGCGCCTCCGCGACCAATTCACCGGCGAAGGGCTCCATCCGGTTCAGCAGGCCCTTGCCCCGTACCAGGACGGTCACGCGCGAGCCGAGGGCCTGCCAGACGGTGGCCATCTCGGTGGCGACCACGCCGCCGCCCACGACGACGAGCCGGCCGGGCACCTCCTGGGAGCTGGTCGCCTCCCTGCTGGTCCAGGGCCGGACGTCGGCGAGCCCCGGCAGGTCGGGCAGCTCGGCGCGGCTGCCGACGCAGACGGCGACGGCGTGCCGTGCCGTGAGGGTGGTCTCCTCGCCGTCGGGGCCGGTGACGACGACCGTGCGCGGTCCGGCGAGGCGGCCGTGCCCCCGGTGGAGAGCGACGCCGATGCCGTCGAGCCAGGCGACCTGGCCGTCGTCCTTCCAGTGCGAGGTGTAGTAGTCCCGGTGGGCCAGCACCGCGGTCACGTCGAGGTCCCCCTGCACCAGCCCGCTCAGCCCCGGGACCCGGCGGGCGTCCGCGCGGGCGGTGACCGGGCGCAGCAGGGCCTTGCTGGGCATGCAGGCCCAGTAGGAGCATTCGCCGCCGACCAGTTCGCTCTCCACGATCGCGGTGCTCAGACCGGCCGCGCGGGTGCGGTCGGCGACGTTCTCGCCCACCGGTCCGGCACCGAGCACGACGACGTCGTAGGCGATGGATTGCTTTTCCGTCATGGGGGTCAGTCTGGTGGGTGGTGTGGCGCGTGGCCACATGGGTACGCGCGCCGTTACATGATCGATCGGCCGCCCGGAATACCCGGCGGTCCGACCGTGTTGTGCCGACGGCTTCGCCCCCACCCCAGGAAGTAGGGATCACGCCATGAGCCAGACAGTCGAGCTCACCAAGGAGAACTTCGACCAGACGGTCACGGACAACGAGTTCGTCCTGATCGACTTCTGGGCGTCCTGGTGCGGGCCGTGCCGACAGTTCGCCCCGGTGTACGAGAAGGCCGCGGAGGACAATCCGGACCTGGTCTTCGGCAAGGTGGACACCGAGGCGCAGCCGGAGCTGGCCGCCGCCTTCGGCATCCAGTCGATCCCGACGCTGATGATCGTGCGCGACCGGGTGGCGGTGTTCGCGCAGCCCGGCGCCCTGCCCGAGGCGGCCCTCACCGACGTCATCGGCCAGGCCCGCAAGCTGGACATGGACGAGGTCCGCAAGGCGGTCGCCGAGCAGCAGGCGCAGGAGGGCGAGGCGCAGTAGGGCGGTCGTCCGGCGCCGGCCGGCCGAGGCAGCCGGCCGCGCCGCCGGAGTCAGCTGGAGTCGCGGTGCACCACCGAGGCGCCCAGCACCTCATGGCTCTCGGGTGCGGCGCCCGGGTCACGGACCGCGCGGTCGACCAGTTCCGCGAGGTACCGGCCGGACGGCAGCTCGATGTGGACGGTGCTCAGGCGCGGCCTGAGCAGCCGGCCCAGCATCAGGTCGTCCGCGCCGATCACCGCCGTCTCCTCGGGGATCCGTATCCCCTCGTCCTGCAGGGCGCGCATCAGCAGCATCGCGTACTCGTCGTTGTACGTGAACACCCCGTCGAGACCGAGCCTGCGCCAGCGCGCGGCGAGGTGGGCTGCGGCCTCCTCGTCGTGGGCGAGGGGCAGTTCGGTGACGACGGCGCCGGTGCCGTGCAGGGCCTGCCGTACGCCGGCCAGTCGCGGGCCGGAGTAGGCCTCCAGGCCGGGTTCCGCGGGCGTGACGACGCCGATCCGGCGGCGGCCGCGTTCGCACAGATGGCGACCGGCCGCCAGGCCGACGGCCGTGTGGTCCATGAGCAGGGCGTGCGCGCCCTCGACGGCCGCCGGGCCGAGGCTGACGACCGCCCGGGCCCCGGAGCGCTTGAGGACCGCCACGCCCTGCGGGCCGAGGCCCTGTCCGGGCGCCAGCACGGCGACCGGCCGCAACTCGGCCCAGGCGCGGGCGGCTTCGTCGCCGTGCAGGCCGAGCGTGCCGTACTGCACGACGGTGTAGTCGAGGCGGCTCAGGGCCCATTGGAGCTCGTTGATGAACTGCGCGTGCAGCGGCCCCACGGGAATGGCCGGGGAGGGCATCAGGACCATCCGGCTGTGCCCGGCGCGCAGGCTGCGGGCGGCCGCGTGCGGCACGTATCCGAGTTCCTTCGCTGCCTCGTGGACCCGGCGGCGCGTGGGTTCGCTGATCCGCACCGCGCTGGTGTTGTTGAGGACGTACGAGACGGTCGCACGGGAGACGCCGGCCAGGCGGGCCACATCGGCGCTCGTGGGCACCGAGCGCTGCGCGGGCGTCGCGGACGCGGGCGTGTTCGGTATCTGCACCATGACGTACCGCATCCTGGCAGAGGCGGCGGCACGGCCGGCGGGCGGGGGAACGTGCTCCCGCCTTCAACCAAAGCGGGCGTGCCGGGCCTGCCGGACGAGCCCGCCGCGGCTCAGCAGGGCGGCCCGGTACAGGGCTGCTCGGCGGTGCCGGGCCACTCGGGCAGCTCCCCCGCGGGCGGGCACTCGGTCCGCGTGATGCGCGCCACCAGGTCCACCCAGCCCGCCTCCAGCCGCTCCAGCGGCATGTCGCAGCGTTTGGTCAGGTGGTGGACCACGGCGGGGTCGAGGTAGCTCAGCAGGGTCTGGGCGAGCAGGGCGCAGTCCGCGTCGGGCACCACCTGCCGCAGCAGCAGGAGCAGGTGCTGGTGCAGCAACTGCCGTGGCGCCGCGCTGTGCCGGCGGTCGGGGGTCCCCTCGGCGGCGAGCTGGAGGTCCAGCTGCTCCAGCGACCTGCGCAACGACGCACAGCCGAACGCGCGCAGCCGCTCCACGGGCGGCGCGCCGGGCCCGAGCGGCGGTGGCCCGCCGAGGAAAGCGGCCTGGAACTTCTTCTCCGAGTGGTCGAGCAGCGCCGTCAGCAGGCCGACCCGGTCCCCGAAGCGGCGGAAGACCGTGCCCTTGCCCACCGAGGCGGCGGTGGCCACCGCCTCCATGGTCAGCGCCGCCGCGCCGTGCTCCGCGACCAGGTGGCCGGCGGCCTCCAGCAGGCGGGCTCGGTTGCGCGCGGCGTCCGCGCGAAGGCACTGCTCCTCGACCGACGGACCGAGTTCGAGGAGCTCGGGTGCGTCCAGCGGCTCACGGGACTCCGGGAAGGGCGGCAGGGAGGCGGACATGAAGACAGCGTAAAGCACGCGGAAGAAACTGGACCGCGGTCCGGTTAGGGTGATAGAAAGCTAAACGGACCCCGGTCCGGATACTCACCCCACGTTCCATCCCCCATGGAGTAGCCATGTCTGTACGCATCCTCGCCCTCGTCGGCAGCCTCCGCGCCGGCTCGCACAACCGCCAGCTCGCCGAGACCGCCGTCAAGCTCGCCCCCGAGGGTGCCGACGTCCAGCTGTACGAGGGCCTGGCCGAGATCCCCTTCTACAACGAGGACATCGATGTGGAGGGCACGGTCCCGGCCGCCGCCGAGCGTCTTCGCGAGGCCGCCGGCTCCGCCGACGCCCTGCTGCTGTTCACGCCGGAGTACAACGGCACCATCCCGGCCGTGCTGAAGAACGCCATCGACTGGCTGTCCCGCCCGTACGGCGCCGGCGCGCTCGGCGGCAAGCCGGTCGCCGTGATCGGCACCGCCTTCGGCCAGTACGGCGGCGTCTGGGCCCAGGACGAGGCCCGCAAGGCGCTGGGCATCGCCGGCGCCACGGTGCTGGAGGACATCAAGCTCTCCATCCCGGGCTCGGTGACCCGCTTCGCCGAGGTCCACCCCGCGGACGACGCCGAGGTCGTCGCGCAGCTCACGGAGGTCGTGGCGCGCGTGCACGGGCAGGCGGTGCCGCAGGCCGCCTGATCACCGGCCCCGCACCCGGCCGGCTCCGACCCGCACGAGCGGGGGTCGGAGCCGGCCTTCCGCGTTTCCGGGGCCCGGCACCGATCTCAACTCCCTTTCCTCAGCTCTTACTTCACACCTTGACTAAATTGGTCCATACCTTTAGTTTCACCGGACGATACCTCCCCCCGTCCGCGCACTCGGCCGTCCTCAGGGTGAACGTGGCCCCGATCGAGGCCACCTGACGAACCATCCACAGGGCGCCCGAGCGCGCGATGACGCGAACCCCCACCCAAGGAGCGTCGTCCAGCATGCGTATCTCCCACCTCAGACGTCCCGGTGCCCGGCGAAGCCTGATCGGCCGGTTCACGGCCCTCGCCGCCGCCTCCGCCGTCGTCACCGCCCTGTTCACCGCGAGCCCCGCCCAGGCCGCCGACGGCACCATCACCGGGCTCGCCGGAAAGTGCGTCGACGTGGCGGGCGCGAACAGCGCCAACGGCACCGCCGTACAGCTCTACGACTGCAACGGGACCGGCGCCCAGGTGTGGTCCAACCCGGGCGACGGGACCCTGCGGGCGCTCGGCAAGTGCCTGGACGTGGTCGAGCGCAGCACCGCCGACGGTGCGGCGGTCCAGCTGTGGGACTGCTCCGGCGGCGCCAACCAGCAGTGGGTCGTCACCGGGGCGCGGGACATCGTCAACCCGGCCGCGAACAAGTGTCTCGACGTACGGGAGAACAGCAGCGCCAACGGCACCCGGCTGCAGATCTGGAGCTGCACCGGCGCGGCGAACCAGAAGTGGAACGCGCCCGCGAGCGGCGGGGGCGGCACCCCGAACGGATTCGTCGTCAGCGAGGCCCAGTTCAACCAGATGTTCCCGGGCCGGAACTCGTTCTACACCTACAGCGGACTCACCGCCGCCCTGAGCGCCTATCCCGGCTTCGCCAAGACCGGCAGCGACACCGTGCGCAAGCAGGAGGCCGCCGCCTTCCTCGCCAACGTCAACCACGAGACCGGCGGCCTCGTCCACATCGTGGAGCAGAACCAGGCCAACTACCCGCACTACTGCGACTGGGGCCAGTGGTACGGCTGCCCGGCCGGCCAGGCGGCCTACTACGGGCGCGGGCCCATCCAGCTGAGCTGGAACTTCAACTACAAGGCCGCCGGGGACGCGCTCGGCATCGACCTGCTCAACAACCCCTGGCTGGTGCAGAACGACTCGGCCGTGGCCTGGAAGACCGGCCTGTGGTACTGGAACACCCAGTCCGGCCCCGGCACCATGACCCCGCACAACGCCATGGTGAACAGCGCCGGTTTCGGCCAGACGATCCGCAGCATCAACGGCTCCCTGGAGTGCGACGGCAGGAACCCGGCCCAGGTGCAGAGCCGCGTCGACGCCTACCAGCGGTTCGCCTCGATCCTCGGGGTCTCCCCCGGCGGCAACCTCTACTGCTGACGGCGGCGCCGGACAAGGAGGTGTGATGCGCAACGCGAGACCCCTCGCCAGGGCCGTCCTCGGCGCGCTCGGCGCGATGGCGCTGCTGGTGGCCGTACCGACGAGTGCCCACGCGAACGTTCTGCAACTGCTGCCGCAGAACGCCGACGGCCTGGAACAGACCTTCTCGCCCGCGTACGACTACGACGGCGACGGCTGCTACGCCACCGCCGCCATCGGCGCCGACGGCACCCTCAACCCCGGCCTCGAGCTGGGCGGTGACGTCAACGGCCGCTGCCACGACCACGCGCAGCTGGCCAACGCCAACACGTATGCGCGCGCCAAGTGCAACAACGGCTGGTGCGCGGTGATGTACGCCAGCTACTTCGAGAAGGACCAGGTGACCCTCGGTCCGGCGGCTCTCGGGCACACCCACGACTGGGAACACGTCGTGGTGTGGGTCAACGACAACGAGGCCAAGTACGTGTCGGTCTCCCAGCACAACACCTATGAGGTGGCCGCCCGTTCGTCGATCCGGTTCGACGGCACCCACCCGAAGATCGTCTATCACAAGGACGGCATCGGCAGCCATTGCTTCCGGTTCGCCGGCGGCAACGACGAACCGGCGGAGAACGCCACGGGCGGATGGTTCTTCCCGCGGCTCGTCGGCTGGAACGGCTACCCGGCCGGATACCGCGACAAGCTGATGGGCGCCGACTTCGGCGCGGCCACCATCAAGATCGACGACGGCGACTTCCAGTACGCCCTCGCCCACTCGATGCCTGCCCAGATCCCCTTCGACCCGAACGCCTGACACCCACGACGGCCGGTGCCCCCGCAGAACAGCGGGGGCACCGGCCGTCCTCGTACCCTCGCTCCCCCAACCCCGTTCCCCCGCGCGCCTCCTGACGTTACCGTTCGGTAGACCACACGTCCCGGAGGTGCCCCGCATGACGCTCGCCCCTTTCGCCGGTCTGGCGGAGACCGCCCGTGCGCTCGCCGACGGCGAGGTGTCCTCGCGCGCGCTCGTCGAGGCGGCCCTGGCCCGGATCGAGGCGACGCAGGGCACCCTCAACGCCTTCCGGATCGTGCGGGCCGAGGCGGCGCTCGCCGAGGCGGCGGCCGCCGACCGGGAACTGGCCGCCGGAGGGCGACGGCCGCTCCTCGGGGTGCCCGTCGCCGTCAAGGACGACATGGACGTGGCCGGCGAGCCCACCGCGTTCGGCTGCCCCGGCACGTTCGCCCCGGCCGCCGAGGACTGCGAGGCGGTACGGCGGCTGCGTGCCTCCGGCGCGGTGATCGTCGGCAAGACCAACACCTGCGAGCTCGGACAGTGGCCGTTCACCGAGGGGCCCGCGTTCGGCGCGACCCGCAACCCCTGGAGCACCGGGCACACACCGGGCGGTTCGTCGGGCGGCTCGGCGGCGGCGGTCGCGGCGGGTCTGGTGCCGGCCGCGCTCGGCTCGGACGGCGCCGGTTCGGTACGCATACCGGCGTCCTGGACCCATCTGATCGGCATCAAGCCGCAGCGCGGGCGCATCTCGACCTGGCCGCGCGGCGAGTCCTTCCACGGCATCACGGTCAACGGCACCCTGGCCCGCACGGTCGCGGACGCCGCCCTGCTGCTGGACTCCGCCCGCGGCAACCACGCCCGCGACCCCCACCGCCCGCCCGCGGTCGACGTGTCGGCCGCGGCGGGCCGGGACCCCGGCCGGCTGCGCGTGGCCCTCGCGCTGAAGCCGCCGTTCACGGCGGTGCCCGCCCGCCTCCACCCCGAGATCCGCGCCCGCGTCGTCGAACTCGCCGAGAGACTGGCCGCGTCGGGGCACACGGTCGAGGAGGCCGACCCGCCCTACGGCCGGATCGGGCTGACCTTCGTGCCGCGCGCCACGGCAGGTGTCGCGGACTGGGTCCGTGAGGCGCCCGACGCCGCGCTGCTCGACCCGCGCACCCGGGACGCCGCACGGCTCGGCCGGCTGCTCGGCGGGGCGCCGCTGCGGGCGGCCCGGCGCGCGGAGTCGGCGCTGCACGGCCGTATCGGCGCCTTCTTCTCGTCGTACGACGTGATCCTCGCGCCGACCACGGCGGCTCCCCCGTTGCCGATCGGTGCCATGCTGCGGCTCGGCGGGCTGGCCACCGACCGCGCGATGATCGCCGCCTGCCCCTACGCCTGGCCGTGGAACGTGCTGGGCTGGCCCGGCGTGAACGTCCCGGCGGGCTTCGTCACCGGCGGTCTGCCGGTCGGTGCCCAGTTGCTGGGCCCCGCGCACAGCGAACCGCTGCTCGTCTCGCTCGCCGCGCAACTGGAGGCGGACCTGCGCTGGCACGAACTGCGCCCGCCGGACCCGGCCGCCTCGGAGTCCCCTGCGGCATAAGGGGGTTCGCCCGCCCCTTGGCCAGGGCTTCACAGTCGCCCGTTACGGTGACCCCGTGACTGCCTTCACGGACGAGAACGTCCCGGGCCGCTTCGGCCCCACCGCCACCACCCAGTGCGACCCGCGCAAGGTCGGCCGGGTGCGCACCGAGTACTCGCCCGCGCACGACGGCGACCCCGATCCCGGGGAGATCGTGTGGACGTGGGTGCCCTACGAGGAGAACGACGGGCGGGGCAAGGACCGGCCGGTGCTGGTGGTGGCCCGGGAGGCGGGGGGCACGTTCCTCGCGGTGCAGCTGTCCAGCAAGCGGCACGACGGCGACCGGGAGTGGGTCGCCATCGGGAACGGGCCCTGGGACAGGTCGGGGCGGGACTCCTGGGTGGATGTGGACCGGGTGCTGCGGCTGCACGAGGCGGGCATGCGCCGGGAGGCGTGCGCCCTGGACCGGATGCGGTTCAACGCGGTCCGGCACCGGCTGCGCGAGCGCTACGGCTGGACCTGACGTTCCAAGAACGTGCGTTCGAAAGCACGGCGGGTGACCGTCCCCGTCGTACGGTCCAGCACGCCGAAGACCACGTGCGCGAACCGCCCCGAGAACCGCCCGTCCGGACCCAGCAGGTCCCGGAAGGCGCCGGCGACCTGGGCGGGATCGTTCTGGAAGACGCCACAGCCCCAGGCACCCAGGACCAGCCGCCGGTGGCCGTGGCGGGCCGCGACCTCCAGGACGCGCTCGGCGCGGGCGGCGAGGGCGCGTGGCAGGTCGGCCGCCCGCTCGGGTGCCGCGCGGCGCACGACCCCGGCGTTGGGCGCGGCCGCCGTGAGGAATCCGGCCGTGAACGGCTCGTCCAGCAGGCGCCCGCGGTCGTCGCGGAACACCGGGACGGCCGGCGAGTGAATCACCCGATCGGTGTAGAACGGGTCACGGTGGGTGCGGTGGTGGTCGTAGAACTCGGGGGCCCGCCGTAGGCAGGAGTACAGCGCGGAGGCCCGGCACAGGGCCTCTTCCTGCGCCTGCGCGCCGTTCAGGAAGCCGCCGCCGGGATTGCGCGCGGAGGCGAAGTTCAGCACCGCGGCGTCGCCGATCCGGCGGGCGGCCTCCAGGCTGCTCTCGCCCGTCACCTCGACGATCGTGTCCAGCGCGGGCGCTGCCGCGACCGGCACCGGACCGGGGCCGTGCATCCGGGTCGCGTCCCGTGCGGCGGCCACCGCCGCCGCGATCGAAACCGTACGCCCGTTCGACGCCTGGTAGGCGCCCACGGCCACGATCTCCTCGGTCTCCCGCGCGATGCCACGCAGGCGCGCGCTCATGGCGCCACCCCCGTGGGCGCCATGACCGCGCGCCCCGCGATCTCCCCCGTCGTGCTCATGAACGCATCGTGAGCGATGCTGGTCCTGCGGTGCAACAGAGTTTCCCCCGGCCCCGACGAGCGGGCATCCGGTCCGGGACGTCCGGAAGTGCACCCTTGTGCGAAGCGGGACAAGGGGCTTGGGTGGGACGGGTCTGTCGGTCCGACTTGCCGTTTGGCGGACCGGCGGCATGGTGGAATCTCAGGAGGATCCCGACATGTCCGACTCAGTCAGCGGCTGTACGGAACCGCGTACAGCCGTCACCGAACCCGAGGTGGAGGCCCTCGTCCGGGGCATCTGCTTCAAGACCGGACCGCCGCGCACCGTCGGCGTCGAAGTGGAATGGCTCGTCCACGAGCTGCGCGGTCCGCAGCTCCCCGTCACACCCGAACGACTCGAAGCGGCCTACGCCGCACTGCGCTCCGTCCCCTTGAAGTCGGCGCTGACCGTCGAACCCGGCGGCCAGCTGGAGCTGAGTTCTCCGCCCGCCGCCTCCCTGATGGAGTGCGTGGACACCGTCTCCGCCGATCTGGACGCCGTCCGCGCGGCACTGCGCGAGCGCGGTCTCGGCCTCCTCGGCATCGGCCACGACCCGTGGCACTCCCCCCGCCGATTCCTGCGGGAGCCTCGCTACGAGGCGATGGAGACCTTCCTCGACCGCACCGGCCCGGCCGGTCGCGCCATGATGTGCACCTCCGCCTCGGTCCAGGTGTGCCTGGACGCCGGGCACGAGGAGCCCGGCCCGCTCGGCCATGTGCGGCGCTGGTGGCTGGCGCACCATCTCGGCGCGGTCCTGCTGGCGGCGTTCGCCAACTCCCCGCTGGCCGGCGACGAACCCACCGGCTGGCAGTCCACCCGGCAACTGCGCTGGGTCCAGATCGGCGCGGGCCGGGCGGGCGCGCCCGTGCTGGACGCCGATCCGCGCCGCGCCTGGGCCCGGCATGTGCTGGACTCCCAGGTGATGTGCGTGCGGCAGGACACCGGCCCCTGGCACGTGCCGGACGGCCTGACCTTCCGGGACTGGACCAGATCGGGGGCGCCCAGACCGCCGACCTGGGACGATCTCGGCTATCACCTCACGACGCTGTTCCCGCCGGTCCGGCCGCGCGGCCATCTCGAACTGCGCATGATGGACGCGCAGCCCGGTGAGGACGGGTGGATCGTGCCGCTCGCGGTGACGACGGCCCTGTTCGACGACCCGGAGGCCGCGGAGGACGCGTACCGCACGGTCAAGCCGCTGACCGAACGCACCGGGGCCTTGCCCGCGCCGCACAACCCGCTGTGGCTCGACGCGGCCCGCCACGGGCTCGCCGACCCGGAGTTGCACGAGGTGGCCGTCGCCTGCTTCGCGGCGGCGCTGCGGGCGCTGCCGCGGCTCGGCGCGTCCACCGAGGTGACGGACGCCGTCGCCGCCTACCGGGACCGCTATGTCCTGCGGGGCCGCTGCCCCGCCGACGATCTGCTCGAAGGGCGGCGCGGCGACGGCCGCCGCCCGCATGGGAAGGACCCGCGCACATGACCGACCCCGCCATCGACACCGAGAAGGACAGCGAGATCGACAGCGAGGCCTTCCGGGAGCGTGCCCTGGACTCGCTCCTGGCCGCGCGGGACCGCACCACCCTGCTCACCAGCTGTGTCGAGGAACCCGACCTGACCGCCCAGCACTCGCCGCTGATGTCCCCGCTGGTGTGGGACCTCGCGCACATCGGCAACCAGGAGGAGCTCTGGCTGCTGCGCGCGGTCGCGGGCCAGGAGGCGATACGACCCGAGATAGACAGCCTGTACGACGCCTTCGAGCACCCGCGCGCGGAGCGGCCCACCCTGCCGCTGCTGGCACCCGGCGAGGCCCGCCGGTACGCGGCCGAGGTGCGCGGCCGGGCCCTGGACGTGCTGGCCGGCACCGCGTTCCACGGCACCCGGCTCACGGAGGCGGGCTTCGCCTTCGGCATGATCGCGCAGCACGAACAGCAGCACGACGAGACCATGCTGATCACCCACCAGCTCCGCAAGGGGCCGCAGGCACTGCACGCCCCCGACCCGGAGCCCGTGCCGCTGTTCACCGGCCCCGCCGAAGTCCTGGTGCCGGGCGGCCCGTTCACGATGGGCACCTCCACCGAACCCTGGTCGCTGGACAACGAGCGGCCGGCGCACCGTCGCGAGGTGGCGTCCTTCTGGATCGACACCACCCCGGTGACCAACGGCGCCTACCTGGCGTTCATCGAGGACGGCGGCTACGAGGACGACCGCTGGTGGACCGCGGACGGCTGGGCGCACGTGCGCCGCACCGCCCTGAAGGCGCCGTTGTTCTGGCACCGGGACGGCGGGCAGTGGCTACGGCGCCGCTTCGGCGTCACCGAGGTGGTGCCGCCCGAGGAGCCGGTGCTGCACGTGTGCTGGTACGAGGCGGACGCCTTCGCCCGCTGGGCCGGACGCAGGCTGCCCACCGAGACCGAATGGGAGAAGGCCGCCCGCTTCGACCCGGCCACCGGCCGCTCGACGCGCTACCCGTGGGGCGACGCCGACCCGACGCCCGAGCACGCCAACCTCGGCCAGCGCCATCTGCGCCCGGCACCGGCCGGGAGCTACCCGAAGGGTGAGTCACCGCTCGGCGTACGGCAGTTGATCGGTGACGTGTGGGAGTGGACGGCCAGCGACTTCCAGCCGTACCCGGGCTTCCAGCCGTTCCCGTACAAGGAGTACTCGGAGGTCTTCTTCGGGCCGGAGCACAAGGTGCTGCGCGGCGGGTCCTTCGCCGTGGACCAGGTGGCCTGCCGGGGCACCTTCCGCAACTGGGACTATCCGATCCGGCGGCAGATCTTCGCCGGCTTCCGCACGGCCCGCGACGGGGACGTCTGATGTGCCGTCATCTCGCCTACACCGGGCCGGAGGTGTCTCTCGGCACGCTGCTGGTGGAGCCCCCGTCGGGCCTGTACCGGCAGTCCTGGGCGCCCCGGCGGCAGCGGTACGGGACCGTCAACGCCGACGGTTTCGGGGTGGGCTGGTACGCGCCGGGCGATCCGCTGCCGGCCCGCTACCGGCGGGCCGGGCCCATCTGGGCCGATCTGTCCTTCGCCGACCTGGCGCGGGTCGTGCGCACCCGGACGCTGCTCGCCGCCGTGCGGGACGCGACCCTGGCGGGCGCCGACGCGGAGGCCGCGGCGGCCCCGTTCGCGGCGGGGTCCTGGCTGTTCAGCCACAACGGCGCGGTCCAGGGCTGGCCCCACTCGCTCGCCGAGCTCGCCCGGAGTCTGCCCCCCGTGGACCTGCTGTCCCTGGAGGCCAGAAACGACTCCGCGCTCGTCTGGGCGCTCGTGCTCGCCCGGCTGCGCGCCGGCGACGACCCCGGGCGGGCGCTGGCCGACACGGTCCCCGAGGTCGCGGCGGCGGCCCCGGGGTCCCGGCTGAACCTGCTGCTGACCGACGGCGCGTCCGTCGCCGCCACCACCTGGGGCGACTCACTGTGGTACCTCCGCCCGCCGGGCGGCGGCACCGTCGTGGCCTCGGAACCGTACGACGACGATCCCCACTGGCACGAGGTGCCCGACCACACCCTGCTGGTGGCGAGCGGCACCGACGTACAGCTCACCCCGCTCAAGGAGCCGAGCGACGCCTCGGCGGCCCCACCCTCGAAGGAGCCCCGCACGTGAGTCCGTTCCTTCTCACCCGCACCCTGCCCGAGGACGCCACGGAGGCCGCGCTGCGCGCCGACGTCCTCAAGGGCCTGACGAGTTCGCCCAAGACCCTGCCGCCGAAGTGGTTCTACGACGCCCGGGGCAGCGAGCTCTTCGAGCGGATCACCGAACTGCCGGAGTACTACCCGACCCGGGCCGAGCGGGAGATCCTGCTCGACCGGGCCCCCGAGATCGCCGCGGCGAGCGGGGCGCGCACCCTGGTGGAGCTGGGTTCCGGCTCCTCGGAGAAGACCCGGCACCTGCTCGACGCGCTGACCGGGCTGCGCACCTACGTCCCGGTCGACGTCAGCGAGAGCGCCCTCACGCAGGCCGGTCAGGCGCTCGTCGCGGAGCGGCCCGGCCTGGACGTGCACGCGCTGATCGCCGACTTCACGGTGGCGCTGAAGTTGCCGGACACGCCGGGTCCGCGGCTGGTGGCGTTCCTCGGCGGCACGATCGGCAATCTCCTGCCGGACGAGCGCGCGGCGTTCCTCGCCTCGATCCGCGCCCTGCTCTCCCCCGGCGACGCACTGCTGCTCGGCACCGACCTGGTCAAGGACGAGGAGGTGCTGGTCCGGGCGTACGACGACGCGGCGGGCGTGACGGCCGCGTTCAACAAGAACGTCCTGTCGGTCGTCAACCGTGAGCTGGGCGCCGACTTCGATCCCGGCGCCTTCGCCCACGTGGCCCGGTGGGACGCCGGGAACGAGTGGATCGAGATGCGGTTGCGCTCCCTGACCGCGCAGACCGTGAAGATCCCCTCCCTCGACCTCGCCGTCGACTTCGCGGCGGGCGAGGACCTGCGCACCGAGGTGTCGGCGAAGTTCCGCAAGGAGCGGGTGCGCACCGAACTGGCCACCGCGGGACTGGAGTTGTCCCACTGGTGGACGGACGGCGAGGGCCGGTTCGCGCTGTCGCTGAGCACCGCCGGCTGATCAGCCGAGGGGGACCGCCAGCGCCTCGGTGATCCGCCGTGAGGCGCGGCGGGCCTCCGCGCCCGGGTCGGCCCCGGTGAGCACCCTGGTCATGTACTCCTTGATCGGGTTGTCCGCCTCGACGGCGGCCCATTCGGGCGTACTGGGGGTCGCCCGCCCCTGCGCGGCACCCGCCGCCATGGCGGCGACCCCCTCCTCGCCGGCGACGGCCGCGGCGAGCGTCGTCTTGTTGGGCACGTAGTTCATGGCGCGGGCCAGTTCGGTGTTCCACTTGGCGCCGGTGAGTTCCTCGACGACGGTGACGGCGCCGTCGCGCTGGTCGGTGCGCTTCGGCACGACGAGGTCGGAGCCGCCGGTGAAGACCGCGCCGGGCTTGCCGGGGGACGTGCCGGGGACGGGGAAGAAGCCGAGTTCGCCGTCGAGTCCGGGGTTCTGCTGGACGATCGCGCGGGCCTGGCCCGGGACGGCCACGATCTGGGCGATCCGGCCCTTGGCGAACTCCTCGGCCTGCGGCGGGTGTTCCTCGTCGGCGTCGACCGGGCCGTCACCGAGTGCCTGGAGCCGGCGGTAGAAGTCCATGCCGCGCCGGGCGGCCGGCGTGTCCAGGGTGCCGGTCCAGACGCCACCGTTCTCCGTGGCGAGGTCGCCGCCCTCGTCCCAGATGAATCCGGAGAGCGTGTACCAGTCCTGTCCGGCCAGGTAGATCCCCTGGTCGTCGCCGGTGTCGAGCTTCTCGGTGACGGTGAGCCATTCCTCGCGCGTCTTGGGCGGGCCGGCGATCCCGGCCTGCTCGAAGAGGTCCTTGCGGTAGATGACGACACGGTTGGCCGCGTACCAGGGGATGCCGTACTGGGTGGAGCGCTGCCGGCCCGGTTCGGCGAGGCCGGGCAGCCAGTCGCGCATGCCCCAGTCCCGCAACGACTCCAGTGTCAGATCGAGCAGTCCCCCGCCGTCGACGTACTGCGGGACCTGGGTGTTGCCGACCTCGATGACGTCGGGCCCCTCCGGGGACTCGGCCTCCAGCGCCGCCTGCACCTTCTCGCCGATGCCGGTCCACTCCTGGATGCGGATGTCGAGGTCGAGGTCCTCGTGGGTGCGCTCGAACTCCTCGGTGAACCGCTCCAGGAACTGCGCCGAGGCGCTGCCCTTCATCAGCCAGACGGTCACCGTGCGCCGTTCGGCCCCGCTCGACGGCACGAGTCCGCAGCCGCCGAGGAGGGACGCGCAGACGCAGGCGAGGGCAAGGAGTCGAAGCTTCACGGCGGTCCTGTTCTGTCTGGAGGACAGGGCAAAAGGGCCCGGCGTGGGGGGACGAGTGGTGGACTCGTACGGGTGTCTGGAGTTTGGTATGGACCAATGCGAAGGTCAAGCGATTCGGGAAAGGCGGCCGACGCCTCGCGCTCCGCTGCCGCTTGGGGCACGGTGGAGTGACGCGGGAGACATCTGACGCCTTCGTCACCGCGCGGAGAGGAGCAACCGCATGTCGAATCACACCTACCGGGTCACGGACCTCGTCGGCACCTCGCCCGAGGGCATGGAACAGGCCGTCCGCAACGGCATCGAGCGTGCCTCGCAGACCCTGCGCAATCTCGACTGGTTCGAGGTGACGGAAGTGCGGGGTCAGCTGGAGAACGGCGAGATCGCGCACTGGCAGGTGAGCATGAAGGTCGGCTTCCGCCTGGAGGAGACCGACTGAGAGACGGACTGAGAGACCGACTGAGACACCGGCTGAGGCGCCGGCCGGGACCTGGACCGGTCAGGTCCGCCCCTCGCGCTCCTGCGCCACCTCGAGTTCCTCCGACGGGGTGGCCCAGCGTGCCCGTACGACGGTGAAACCGGCGCGTTCCGCGGCCTCGCACACGAGTTCGTCGTCGTCCACGAGCATCCGGATCTCCCGGTTCCGGGCGAGCCTGCGCAGAGTCTCCAGTTTGGTGTGCCGGGCGGGCCTGCGGTCGGCGTCGCGCCGCATGTGGACCCGCCCCTCGGGCAGTTCCTGGGCGGCGAGCCAGTCGAGCGTGTCCTGCCGGCACCGCTCGGGCCGCCCGGTGAGATACACGACCTCGCACTCCTCGGCGCTCGCCCGCGCCATCGCGACGCCCTCGGCGAGCGGCGGGTCCGCGGGCGCGGCGCCGAAGAAGCCCTCCCAGTCCCGCGGCCTGCCCTCCAGGAAGTGCTGCCGATGGGCGGTGTCGGCGAGGGTGTTGTCGAGGTCGAACACGGCGATCGGCCGCTGGTCACGAGCTGTCACACGCCCACCCTAGACAGCGGGCGGGAATGCCGGTCCCCGTCAGGCGTTGAACGGTGTGTGACCTCGCTGACCGCCTCGACCCGTTTCTCCGTGCTGGACCGTTCACGCACCCGCGAGGGGCACACGGCTCCCGAGGCGCTGCGGGACACCGTCCGGCTGGCGCGGGAGGTGGAGGAACTCGGCTACCACCGCTTCTGGGTGTCGGAGCACCACGGTGTGCCCGGCGTCGCCGGCTCCGCGCCGACCGTACTGGCGGCCGCCGTGGCAGGCGCGACCCGGACGATCCGGGTGGGCACCGGCGGGGTGATGCTGCCCAACCACCAGCCCCTGGTCGTCGCCGAGCAGTTCGGCGTGCTGGAGTCGCTCTTCCCGGGCCGGATCGACATGGGGCTCGGGCGCTCGGTGGGGTTCACGGACGGCGTGCGCAAGGCGCTCGGCCGGGACAAGGGCGACGCCGAGGACTTCGCCGCCCAGCTGGAGGAACTGCTCGGCTGGTTCCGCGGCACCTCCCCGACGCGGGTCCACGCCCGTCCCCCGGAGGGCCTGAGCGTGCCGCCCTTCGTGCTCGCCATGGGCGAGGGAGCCACGATCGCGGCCCGCGCGGGCCTGCCGATGGTCATCGGCGACCTGCGCGACCGGGAGCGGATGCGACGCGGCATCGACCACTACCGCGGGCATTTTGTCCCGTCGCCGTGGGCGCGGGAGCCCTACGTCGTCGTCTCGGGCACGGTCGCGGTGGCGGCGACCCCCGAGGACGCCCGGCGGCTGCTGCTCCCCGAGGCCTGGTCGATGGCGCACTCCCGCACGCACGGCACCTTCCCGCCGCTGCCGCCCGCCGAGCGCGTCGAGGGGCTGCGCATGTCGGACAGGGAGCGCGGGTTCTACGACTCCGGTCTGGCCGGACAGATCGCGGGCACCGAGGAACAGGTCGCCCACGAACTGGAGTCGGTGCTGAAGGAGACGGGCGCCGACGAGGTGCTCGTCACCACCAGCACGTACGACCGCGAGGCGCTCGTCGACTCCTACCGCAGGCTGGCCGCGATCGTCGGCTCATAGCTCGGCCGGCTGCTCGGCCCGTACCTCCACCGCCCCGTCGACGGCGTCCACCCGGGCACGGTCGCCCGGCTTCAGCTCTCCGGACAGCAGCAGGTCGGCGAGGCGGTCGTCGACCTCGCGCTGGATGGTGCGGCGCAGCGGACGGGCACCGAACTCCGGTTGGTGACCGATCTCGGCCAGCAGGTCCTCGGCGGCCCCGGTGACCTCAAGGGAGACGTCCTGGGCGCGCAGGCGGCGCCGGGTGTGCTCCAGCAGCAGCTCCACGATCTCGCGCAGCTGGGTGCGTTCCAGACCGCGGAAGACGATGATCTCGTCGATGCGGTTGAGGAACTCGGGCCGGAAGTGCTGGTTGAGCACGTCCATCACCGACGCGCGCACCGTCGCGTAGTCCTCCACGCCGGCGGCGAGGATCCGGTCGGCGCCGATGTTCGACGTCATGATCACGACCGTGTTCTTGAAGTCGACCGTGCGGCCCTGGGCGTCGGTCAGCCGGCCGTCGTCCAGCAGCTGCAACAGCGTGTTGAACACGTCGGGGTGCGCCTTCTCCACCTCGTCCAGCAGCAGCACGGCGTACGGCTGCCTGCGCACCGCCTCGGTCAGCTGACCGGCCTCGTCGTGGCCGACGTATCCGGGCGGGGCGCCGATCAGCCGGGAGACGGTGTGCCGCTCCTGGAACTCGCTCATGTCGAGGCGGATCATCCGGTTCTCGTCGCCGAACAGCGCGGCGGCCAGGGCGCGGGCCAGCTCGGTCTTGCCGACGCCGGTCGGGCCGAGGAAGAGGAAGCTGCCGACGGGACGGTTCGGGTCGCTCATGCCGGCCCGGGCCCGCCGCACGGCGCGCGCCACCGCGGTGATCGCCTCGTCCTGGCCGACGACCCGCTCGTGGAGGTGCTCCTCCAGCTTCATCAGCCGCTCGCGCTCCTCCTCGGTGAGCTCGGCGACGGGGATGCCGGTGGTGCGGGAGACGACCTCGGCGATGTCGTCGGCGGTGACCTCGGGCGTGCGCGCCTCGGCCTTGCCGGCCTCGGCGAGCCGCTCCTCGGCCTCCGTGACCCGGTCGCGCAGTTCCTTGGCGCGCTCGTACTCCTCGTCGGCGACGGCCTGGTCCTTCTCCCGGTTCAGGGCGGCGATCCGGTCCTCGATCTCGCGGGTGTCCGCGAGCGGCGTCCGGGCCCGCAGCCGGACCCGGGCGGCGGCCTGGTCCATCAGGTCGATCGCCTTGTCGGGAAGGAAGCGGGAGGTGATGTACCTGTCGGACAGTTCCGCGGCCGCCACGAGCGCCTCGTCGGTGATCCGGACCTGGTGGTGGGCCTCGTAGCGGTCGCGCAGGCCGCGCAGGATCTCCACGGTGTCGTCCACCGACGGCTCGCCGACCAGGATGGGCGCGAAGCGGCGCTCCAGGGCGGCGTCCTTCTCGATGTGCTTGCGGTACTCGTCGACGGTGGTGGCGCCGATGAGGTGCAGCTCGCCGCGGGCCAGCGCGGGCTTGAGCATGTTGCCCGCGTCCAGGGCGCCCTCGCCGCCGCCACCGGCGCCGACCACGGTGTGCATCTCGTCGAGGAAGAGCACCAGTTCGTCGGCGTGCTCGCCGACCTCGTCGAGCAGCTTCTTCAGCCGCTCCTCGAACTCACCGCGGTACTTGGTGCCGGCCACCATCCCGGCCAGGTCCAGCGAGACCAGCCGCTTGCCCGCCAGCGTCTTCGGCACGTCGTCGGCGGCGATGCGCTGGGCGATGCCCTCGACGACGGCGGTCTTGCCGACGCCGGGGTCCCCGATGAGGACGGGGTTGTTCTTGCTGCGCCGGGAGAGCACCTCGATGGTCTGCTCGACCTCCTCGTCCCGGCCGATCACCGGGTCCAGCCTGCCCGCGCGGGCGTCCTCGGTGAGGTCACGGCCGTACTCGTCGACGGTCGGCGTGTTGCTGGGCTGCCTGCGCTCCCCCGTCCCCTCACTGGGCAACTTCGCGCCCTCCCAGCCGCCCGCGGCGAGCGCCTCGCCCGCGCTCGACTCCGGGTTGGCCGCCAGGGCGCGCAGCAGGTGCTCGGGGCCGATGTACGAGGAGCCCTCGGCGCGGGATATCCGGTACGCGTCGAGCAGCGCCCGCTTGGCGGCCGGGGTGAGCGTGCCGGGCTCGGTCTTCTCGGCCCCCTCGGTGGCGCCGCCGAGCCGCTCGCGGAGCCGGTCGGGGTCGGCACCGGCCTCGGAGAGCAGCCGCCGGGTGGAGTCGTGCTCGGTGGCCGCGGCGAGCAGGTGCCGGGCGTCGAGTTCCTCGCTGCCCTCCCGGGCCGCGATGTCCCGGGCCTCGGCTACCAGCTCACGGGCCCGTTCCGAGAGCAGGCTGCCGATGTCGACACGCTGCATCCGGCGGGGGGACGAGGCCGGTGCCGCGTCGCCGAAGAACCGGGACATGAGCTCGTCGAACTCCTCGAAGGGGCTGCGTCCGAAACCGAAACCGGGACTGGACATGGTCACGGACCTTCCACGCGGGTGTCGACGGGCATCCTGTTCTCCAAGCTCGCACAGAGCCCTGAGCTCCGCACCCGCGCCGGTCACCGGGTGCCACCGGGCCGCGTCGCATAGAATTGTGGGGTTTGTCCCTCGCCGGAACCGAAGGCCGGAGCGCGTCCCCATGTCCGACCCCCACGATCCCTACGTCCGGGTGCGCGGCGCCCGGGAGCACAACCTCAAGGGCGTCGACGTCGACGTACCGCGCGACGTGGTCGCCGTGTTCACCGGCGTGTCAGGCTCCGGGAAGTCGTCGCTGGCGTTCGGCACCCTGTACGCGGAGGCCCAGCGCCGCTACTTCGAGTCGGTCGCGCCGTACGCGCGCCGGCTGATCCACCAGGTGGGCGCGCCGAAGGTCGGTGAGATCACCGGGCTGCCGCCGGCGATCTCGCTGGAGCAGCGCCGCTCGGCCCCGACGTCGCGCTCCTCGGTCGGCACGGTCACGAACCTCTCCAACTCGCTGCGGATGCTCTTCTCCCGGGCCGGCGACCATCCGCCGGGCGCCGAGCGGCTCGACTCGGACGCCTTCTCGCCCAACACCGCGGCCGGGGCGTGCCCGCGGTGCCAGGGCCTCGGCGAAGTGCACCGCACGACGGAGGAGTTGCTGGTCCCCGACCCGGCGCTGTCGATCCGCGAGGGGGCGATCGCGGCGTGGCCGGGTGCCTGGCAGGGCAAGAACCTGCGCGACATCCTCGACGCGCTCGGGTACGACGTGGACCGGCCGTGGCGCGAACTGCCCGCCGGTGAGCGGGAGTGGATCCTGTTCACGGACGAGCAGCCGGTGGTCACCGTCCACCCGGTACGCGACGCGGACCGCATCCAGCGCCCGTACCAGGGCACGTACATGAGCGCCCGGCGCCATGTGATGAAGACCTTCGCCGACTCCAGGAGCCCGGCGCTGCGCGCCCGGGCGGAGCGGTTCCTGACCGGCGCGCCGTGCCCGGCCTGCGGGGGCAGCCGACTGCGGCCCGAGGCGCTGGCGGTGACGTTCGGGGGCCGTACGATCGCGCAGCTGGCCGCGCTGCCGCTGTCCCGGCTGGCCGACGCCCTCGTCCCCACCGGTGAGACGGCCCGGATCCTCACCGACGACCTCAGGTCCCGGATCGCCCCGGTCGCCGAGCTCGGCCTCGGCTACCTCAGTCTCGACCGTGCCACCCCCACCCTTTCCGCGGGCGAACTGCAGCGGCTGCGCCTCGCGACCCAGCTGCGCTCGGGTCTGTTCGGGGTGGTGTACGTCCTGGACGAGCCGTCGGCGGGGTTGCACCCGGCGGACACGGAGGCGCTGCTCACGGTGCTGGGGCGGCTGAAGTCGGCCGGCAACTCGGTTTTCGTGGTGGAGCACCACCTCGATGTGGTGCGGGACGCCGACTGGATCGTGGACGTCGGTCCGCTCGCCGGGGAGCACGGCGGCCAGGTGCTGTACAGCGGGCCGGTCGCCGGTCTCGCGGCGGTCGCGGACTCGGCGACGGCCCGCTTCCTCTTCGACGACTCACCGGCACCGGAACGTGAAGTGCGCTCACCCCGGGGCTGGTTGACGGTCGGGCCGGTCACGCGGCACAACCTGCACGGGGTGACGGCCGCGTTCCCGCTGGGGGTGTTCACGGCGGTCACAGGGGTGTCGGGGTCGGGAAAGTCCACGCTGATCGGCGAGATCACGCAGGAGCCGACGGGCGTGGGGCGCCTGGTCTCCGTGGACCAGCGGCCGATCGGCCGCACGCCGCGCTCCAACCTGGCGACGTACACCGGCCTGTTCGACGCCGTCCGCAAGGTCTTCGCGGCGACGGAGGCGGCACGCGAACGCGGGTACGGCGTGGGGCGGTTCTCCTTCAACGTGGCGGGTGGACGCTGCGAGACCTGCCAGGGCGAGGGGTTCGTCGGTGTGGAGCTGCTGTTCCTGCCCAGCACGTACACGCCGTGCCCCGACTGCGGCGGGGCCCGCTACAACCCCGAGACGCTCCAGGTGACCTACCGGGGCCGCTCCATCGCGCAGGTGCTGGACCTGACCGTCGAGGCCGCCGCGGAGTTCTTCGCGGACCACCCGGGGGTGTCGCGCAGCCTCGGCACCCTGCTCGACGTGGGCCTCGGCTATCTGCGTCTCGGTCAGCCGGCGACGGAGCTGTCCGGCGGGGAGGCCCAGCGCATCAAGCTGGCCGGCGAGTTGCAGCGCGGCCGCCGTGGCCACACCCTCTATCTCCTCGACGAGCCCACGACGGGTCTGCACCCCGCCGACGTCGAGGTCCTGATGCGTCAGTTGCACGGTCTCGTGGACGCCGGGCACACCGTGATCGTCGTCGAGCACGACATGTCCGTGGCCGCGGGCGCGGACTGGGTCGTCGACCTCGGGCCCGGCGGCGGCGAGGCGGGCGGCCGCGTCGTGGCGGCCGGACCGCCCAGCGAGGTGGCGGCGGTGCGCCGAAGCGCGACCGCGCCCTATCTGGCGCGCGTGCTGGCCAGGGGACGGTAGTGCTCCTCCGGCCGCCGGTGGACGCCCCACGGTGGCCGGAAGACCTCGGCCGGCCGGGCTCTAGGACGCCGGCACCGCGTGGGTCCGGCCCGGTTCCGGGGTCGTCGCGGGCTGGGCGGCACGGGCCAGGGCCCGGCGGTCGGGAAGACTGCCCGGGAGGATCGGTTCCTGGACGTCCACCTCGGCGATCAGGCCGCGTGCCGTCATGACCCGCCACAGGGAGGACAGCAGGGAGTCCTCGCCGACGAAGGCCGGAGCCGTGCTGGCGTGGCCGTCGGCGAGGCGGTAGTGGATCCGGACGGGCTGCACGGGGACCCCGGCGTCCAGGGCCGCCTGGAAGACGGCCCTGCGGAAGGTGCCCTGGGCCCGGCCGCACCAGGTGCTGCCCTCGGGGAAGACGCCGACCGCGGCCCCGGACCGCAGCAGCTCGGCGATGTGCGCGACCGTGGCCGGAAGGGTGCGCAGGCGGTCGCGCTCGATGAACACGACGCCGGCGCTCGCGGCCAGCGGGCCGGCCACCGGCCACTGCCGTATCTCGGTCTTGGCGATCATGCGGGCCGGGCGGACCGACGCGAGCAGCGGGATGTCCAGCCAGGAGATGTGGTTGGCGACCAGCAGCAGACCACCGGTGGGCGCGGCGGAGCCGGTGATGCGCACCCGCACGCCCGCCGCCCACGCGATGGTCCGGGCCCACCGGCGCACCCAGCGGGCGGGAACGCGCCTGCCGAGCGGCAGCAGCGTGATCCCGCCGAGCAGCAGCACCAGCACCGCGGTGAACCGCAGCACCCCCCACAGCGCGACCCTGCCCCGCCCCGCGGGCTCCACGCACGCCCTGGGGGTGCAGGGCGCGCTGGGCAGCCAGACGCTCATCAGGCCGGGACGAGCGAGAGGAAGTGCTTCAGATAGCGCGGGTTGACCCGGCGCATCGACAGCAGCACGTACATGTCGGCGACGCCGAAGTCGGCGTCGTGCGCGGGCTCGCCGCACACCCAGGCGCCCAGGCGCACATAGCCGCGCAGCAGCGGCGGGAGCTCGGTGCGCCCGGCGGGCCGGACGACGCCGTCCGCGGACCACGGCAGCAGCGGCCGTACTTGGTACTCCTCGGGGGCGAGGTTCTTGGCCTGGACCCGGTCCCAGGTGGCGGCGGCGACGGCGCCGCCGTCTGCCAGCGGGATGGAGCAGCAGCCGGCCAGCCACTCGTGGCCCCGGTCGACCATGTAGCGCGCTATCCCCGCCCAGATCAGGCCGATGACCGTGCCGTCGCGGTGGTCGGGGTGCACACAGGAGCGGCCGACCTCGACGAGGCCCGGGCGGATCGGGTCGAGACGGCTCAGGTCGAACTCGCCCTCGGAGTAGAGCCGGCCGGCCACCGCGGCGCGCTCGGGCGGCAGCAGCCGGTAGGTGCCGACGACCTGGTCGGTGAGCGTGTCGCGGACCAGCAGGTGGTCGCAGTACGCGTCGAAGGAGTCCACGTCGAGGCCCGGCTGCGGGGAGGACAGCATCGCGCCCATCTCGCCGGCGAAGACGTCGTGCCGCAGCTTCTGCGCCGCACGCACGTCGTCCTCGTCGCGGGCGAGGGTGACGGTGTAGCGGGTGGGTGCCGCTGGCTGCGGGGGACGGTCGAGGGTGGAAACGCCGGTCATGGCACACTCCTGGTCACGGGCCGGTTCGACGACGGCAGCGGGCGGGCCGGGTCGTTCGGCCTGCCGCCACAGTTCTTCCGATGCCGGTTGGCGTGCGCGTTACCTGCGCCCGGAGCGGGGATGTGCGGATGTTGAATGCCCGGGGTGGGCCAAAAGCGAGACGGGACCGGGGATGAGCACCACTCCCGGTCCCGCCCGTCCGCACCTGGTCGGCGAACGTCTCTCCTACCTGCGCGGCACTACTTCCTGGCCGCCTTGCGGGTGGCGCGCAGCCACTCCTTGTTCATGCCGGTGATGGACATCAGCGGGATGCCCTTCGGGCAGGCCGTGGCGCACTCGCCGGTGAGGGTGCAGCCGCCGAAGCCCTCCTCGTCCATCTGCGCGACCATGTCCAGCACCCGTGTCTCGCGCTCCGGCGCGCCCTGCGGCAGCACGTTGAGGTGATTGATCTTGGCGGAGGTGAACAGCATCGCAGCGCCGTTCGGGCACGCCGCCACGCAGGCGCCGCAGCCGATGCACTCCGCGTGCTCGAAGGCGAAGTCCGCGTCCGGCTTCGGCACGGGCGTGGCGTGCGCCTCGGGAGCGGAACCGGTCGGCGCGGTGACGTAGCCGCCGGCCTGGATGATCCGGTCGAACGCGGTCCGGTCGACGACCAGATCCTTGATCACCGGGAAGGCGGCGGCCCGCCACGGCTCGATGTCGATCGTGTCGCCGTCCCGGAAGGACCGCATGTGCAACTGGCACGTGGTGGTGCGCTCGGGGCCGTGCGCGTCGCCGTTGATGACGAGCGAGCAGGCGCCGCAGATGCCCTCGCGGCAGTCGTGGTCGAAGGCGACCGGGTCCTCGCCCTTGAGGATGAGGTCCTCGTTGAGCGTGTCGAGCATCTCCAGGAACGACATGTCGGGCGAGACGCCGTCCACCTCGTACGTGGACATGGCGCCGTCGGTGTCGGCGTTGCGCTGGCGCCAGACGCGCAGGGTGAGCTTCATGCGTAGCTCCGCTGGGTGGGGTGGACGTACTCGAAGACCAGGTCTTCCTTGTGCAGGACGGGCGACTCGCCGGTCTCGGTGAACTCCCAGGCGGCCGCGTAGGTGAACTCGTCGTCCCGGCGGGCCGCCTCTCCGTCGGGGGTCTGGGACTCCTCGCGGAAGTGGCCGCCGCAGGACTCGGAGCGGTGCAGCGCGTCGAGGCACATCAGCTCGGCGAGCTCGAGGTAGTCGACGATCCGGTTGGCCTTCTCCAGCGACTGGTTGAACTCCTCGCCGGTTCCCGGCACCTTGATGCGGCGCCAGAACTCCTCCCGGATCTGCGGGATCCGCTCCAGGGCCTTGCGCAGTCCGGTCTCGGTGCGGGCCATGCCGCAGAACTCCCACATCAGCTCGCCCACCTCGCGGTGGAAGGAGTCCGGCGTGCGGTCGCCGTCGACGGCCAGCAGCAGGTTGATGCGGTCCTGGGTCTCGGCCAGCACCTCCTGGACCGCGGGGTGTTCGTCGGTGACCGGGTCCTGGTGCGGGTTGCGCGCCAGGTAGTCGTTGATGGTCGCCGGCAGCACGAAGTAGCCGTCGGCCAGGCCCTGCATCAGCGCCGAGGCGCCGAGCCGGTTCGCGCCGTGGTCGGAGAAGTTCGCCTCACCGATGGCGAAGAGTCCCGGTACGGTCGTCTGGAGGTCGTAGTCGACCCACAGGCCGCCCATCGTGTAGTGCACCGCGGGGTAGATCCGCATCGGGACCTCGTACGGGTCCTCGTCGGTGATCCGCTGGTACATGTCGAAGAGGTTGCCGTACTTGGCCTCGACCGCCTCGCGGCCCATCCGCTTGATCGCGTCCGCGAAGTCCAGGTAGACGCCCTGGCCGCCGGGCCCGACACCGCGCCCCTCGTCGCAGACGTTCTTCGCGGCGCGCGAGGCGATGTCGCGGGGGACGAGGTTGCCGAAGGAGGGGTAGATCCGCTCCAGGTAGTAGTCGCGCTCGTCCTCGGGGATCCGGTGCGCGGGCCGCTCGTCGCCCTTGGCCTTCGGCACCCAGATGCGGCCGTCGTTGCGCAGCGACTCGCTCATGAGGGTCAGCTTCGACTGATGGTCACCGGTACGCGGAATGCAGGTGGGGTGGATCTGGGTGAAACAAGGGTTGGCGAAGTACGCGCCACGCCGGTGCGCCCGCCAGACGGCGGTGGCGTTGGAGTTCATCGCGTTGGTCGACAGGTAGAAGACGTTTCCGTAGCCGCCGCTGGCGAGGACCACCGCGTCCGCGAAGTACGTGTCGATCTTCCCGGTGATCAGATCCCGGGCGACGATCCCACGCGCCCGCCCGTCGACGACGATCAGGTCGAGCATCTCGGTACGGGGATACATCTCCACGTTCCCGGCCGCGATCTGCCGGCTGAGCGCCTGGTAGGCGCCGAGCAGCAACTGCTGACCCGTCTGACCGCGGGCGTAGAAGGTCCGCGAGACCTGGACGCCGCCGAAGGAGCGGGTGTCGAGCAGACCGCCGTACTCCCGCGCGAAGGGCACGCCCTGCGCCACGCACTGGTCGATGATCTCGACGGAGATCTGCGCGAGCCGGTGCACGTTGGACTCACGGGCCCGGAAGTCGCCGCCCTTGACGGTGTCGTAGAACAGCCGGTGGACGGAGTCGCCGTCGTTGCGGTAGTTCTTCGCCGCGTTGATGCCGCCCTGCGCGGCGATGGAGTGGGCCCGGCGCGGGGAGTCCTGGTAGCAGAACTGCACGACGTGGTAACCCTGTTCGGCGAGCGTGGCACCGGCAGAGCCACCGGCGAGGCCGGTGCCGACGACGATCACGGTGTGCTTGCGCCGGTTGGCGGGGTTGACCAGCTTGGCCTCGAAGCGACGCGTGTCCCAGCGCTCGTGGATCGGCCCACTGGGGGCCTTGGTGTCGGCGACCGGCTCACCGGTCACGTACTCGGTGTACCTCATGTCAGCTCACCAATCCGGTCATGACGCCCACGGGCACGGCCAGGAATCCGGCCGTGAGGAGCAGGGCGAGGACGTCGGCGGTCGCCTTCAGCGCGCGGTCGCGCGTGCGGCTGCCGACGCCCAGGGTCTGTGCGGCGCTCCAGAAGCCGTGCCGGACGTGCAGGCCGACGGCGAGCACCGCCACGATGTAGATCACGTTGCCGTACCAGGTGGAGAAGGTGTCCACGATGTTCTGGTACGGGCGCAGGTGCTCGTAGCCGCCGGGGTGCACGGTGCCGGTGGTCAGGTCGAGGATGTGCCAGACGATGAACAGGGCGAGGATGATCCCGCCCCAGCGCATCGTGCGCGTCGCGTAGGAGGAGCGCGGCTTCTTGTGCACGTACTTGCTGGGACGCGCCTTGATGTCGCGACGGCTCAGCTGGTACGCGGAGACGGCGTGGGCGACGACCGCGGCGACGAGGACGATCCGGACCAGCCACAGCGTCCACTCGTAGTGCATGAACGGCTCGCCGACCGTGCGCAGCCAGTGGGCGTAGTGGTTGATCTCCTCGGGCCCGAAGAAGATCTTCAGGTTGCCGATCATGTGGACGACCAGGTACAGCAGCATGATCAAGCCGCTGACCGCCATCACGGTCTTCTTGCCGACGGAGCTGTCCCACATCGTGCGCGCCATGGACGGCCGTCGGTCCGTCCGCGTTGCCAGAGCCATGTCACGCACCGTAAGCGTGACGGGGGTGATCAGTCCAAGACATGGTCCGGCTTGAATCGATAGTCCGGGCCTATGCTTGCGGTATGCAGTTCCAGCAGCTCCAGTACTTCGTGGCGGTGGCCGAGACCCGGCACTTCACCCGGGCCGCGGATCTCGTCCATGTCGCCCAGCCGTCGCTGTCGCAGCAGATCAAGGCCCTGGAGCGGGAGCTGGGTGCCGACCTGTTCCTGCGGGCGCGGGGCAACATCACGCTCACCGACGCGGGCGAGGCGCTGCTGCCGCTGGCCCGGCGGATCCTGGCCGACGCGGACACGGCGCGGTACGAGGTGCAGGAGCTGGTGCAGCTGCGGCGCGGGCGGGTGCGGCTGGGGGCCACGCCGAGCGTGTGCACGGGCCTGCTGCCGGACGTGCTGCGGGCCTTCCACGACCGCTATCCGGGGATCCAGCTGCTGATCGAGGAGAGCGGCTCGCACGATCTCGTACGGCATCTCGCCCGCGGTGCGCTGGATCTCGCCCTCGTCGTCCTGCCGCTGCCGACGCCGTCACCGGCGCTGACGACGGTGGAGCTGTTGCGGGAGGACCTGGTGGTGGTGTCCTCGCCGGAGGCGTCCGCGCCGGGCGGGGGGCGGCGGACGGTGCAGATCGCCGACCTGGAGGGCGAGCGGCTCGTGATGTTCCGGCACGGGTACGACCTGCGGGAGCTGACCGTCGCGGCGTGCCGCTCCGCCGGGTTCGAGCCGGACTTCGCGGTGGAGGGCGGGGAGATGGACGCCGTGCTGGGGTTCGTGCGGGCGGGGCTGGGGGTGGCCGTCGTGCCGCGCATGGTCGCCGCGCGGTCGGGGCGGGGTCTACGGGTGACGCCGCTCGGGCGGCCGGGGCTGCACCGGACGATCGCGCTGGCGCACCGCAGTGACGTGGCTCCGCCTCGGGCGGCTCGGGAGTTGCAGCGGATGTTGCTCGAGCGGTGAGCGCCGTTGTGCCGCGGCGCCGGGGGCGGGGCGTGGGGGCTGGTCGCGCAGTTCCCCGCGCCCCTGAGGGCGTCTTGGCACCGGGCGTCGTGGGAGGGACGGGTCAGGTGGTGGCGTCGGCCAGGGCCAGGTCGTGGAGGCGTTCCGGGGGGCCGGGGCGCGCGTAGTACCAGCCCTGGGCCGTGTCGCAGCCGAGTATGCGCAGCTGCTCGGCCTGGGCGCCGGTCTCCACGCCCTCGACCGTGACCGCGAGGTCCAGGCTGTGGGCGAGGGAGACGATCCCTTCGACGATCTTGAGGTCGACGGGATCGGCGGGGAACTGCTGCATGCTCTGGGTGAAGGAGCGGTCCAGCTTGAGGATGCTCACCGGGAGACGTCGCAGGTTGGCGAGGTTGGAGTAGCCCGTGCCGAAGTCGTCCAGGGCGATGTCGACGCCCATCTCGGCCAGCCGGCGCAGCGGCTTGAGCAGATCGTCGTCGGCGCCGATCAGGGCGGACTCGGTGACCTCCAGGCACAGGGCGTCGGGCGCGACACCCGCCGCCTCCAGGATCTCCACGGTGTCCTGGACGAGGCCGGGGTGGGTGAGCTGGCACGGCGAGAGGTTGACGTTGATGCGCAGCGGCGCGGACGGGGTGCCGGCGTAGCGCTCCCGCCAGTCGCGGGCCTGGCGCACGGACTGCTCCAGGACCCAGCGGCCGAGGGGGACGATCAGCCCGGTGTGCTCGGCGAGCGGGATGAACCGGTCGGGGCCGAGCACCCCGTGCTGCGGATGCAGCCAGCGGACCAGGGCCTCGGCGCCGCGCACACTGCCGTCGCCGAGGTGGACGAGGGGCTGGTACTCGATGAAGAACTCGCCGCGCTCCAGCGCCGTCGGCAGCGCGGTGGTCAGGCCGTTGCGGGTGATCGCGCGGGCGTCGGCCTCGGCGTCGGCGACCTCGAAGCGGTTGCCGCCGGCCGACTTGGCCCGGTACATGGTGATGTCGGCGCTGCGCAGCACCTCGGCCGCGCTGCGCTCCCCCGCCGCGCCCTCGACCACGCCGATGCTGCCGCGCACGGTCAGCTGACGGCCGTCGACGGTGATCGGGGCGACCAGGGCGTTCATGATCCGGGCGGCGAGTTCGTCGACCTCGCGCTGGGTCTCGGGCCCGGTGGTGAGCGCCACGAACTCGTCCCCGCCGAGCCGGGCGACCATCTCGCCGGGCGCGGTGGCGCAGGCCTGCAGCCGGTCGGCAACCTCGACCAGCAGCCGGTCGCCGGCCGCGTGACCGAGGCTGTCGTTGATGGTCTTGAAGCCGTCGAGGTCGAGGTAGCACAGGCCGAAGCGCTGCCCCTCGCCCGCGCCGAGGACCTTCTCCAGGCGTTCGAAGAAGAGCGTGCGGTTGGGCAGTCCGGTCAGCGCGTCGTGGGTGGCCTCGTAGCGCAGCCGGAGGTTCAGCAGCCGCCGCTCGGTGGTGTCCTCCATCAGCGCGAGCTGGTACTGCGGGTTGCCGTCGGGGTCGCGCAGCAGGGAGACGGTGAGGTTGGTCCACAGGACCGTGCCGTCGGGCCGGTAGAAGGCCTTCTCCACGTGGTAGTGCTCGCGTTCGCCGCGCACCAGCTCCTCGTAGAGCCGCCAGACCTGCGGGGCGTCGTCGGCGTGCGTCCACTCGCGGACGTTGCGCCCGCGAAGGGTGTGTTCGGAGCCGCCGAACATGCGCAGCATCGCGCCGTTGACCTCCAGGACGTTGCCGTCGAGGTCGGCGATGCTGATGCCTATGGCCGCACCCTCGAAGACCGCCCGGAAGCGGGCCTCGCTGGCGTGCAGCGCCTGCGCGACCACGCCCTGGGCGCGCAGCGCGGCCTGCGCGATGGACTCCTGCTCCGCGAGGGTGCGTTCACGCAGCGCCTGGGCGAACCCGGCGGCCATGGCGTGCTGCAGACGGGAGGAGCGGGCCCGCAGGTCCTCCTGGGGACCGTCGTCGCCGCAGTAGAGCACCAGATAGGCGTCGACGCAGTCCAGGGCGTGGCTGAGCGCCTCGGGGTCGGTGCAGTGCGTGCCGACCAGGGCGGCGCCGACCGCGCGGCCCTCGGCGGCGTCGAAGGCCCGGGCGCGCAGGGCCGCGCTCAGTCTCCGGGCCAGCGGCAGCAGTTGTTCCTCGAACTCGGACCGGGTCAGCGACGTCGAGGTGGCCGGGTAGACCGCCCGGCTCCAGATCGTCGCGAACCTGCGGAGTCTGTCCTCCGGCCCGTCCGGCTCCGCGCTCACGCCGTACGCCCCACGCCCGCGAACCCGGAGAAGGCATAGGGATCCTCGTCCTCCGGCGCGGTCTCGGGCCGCCAGACAGGCATCGGCACCAGTCCCGGTTCCACCATGTCGTACCCCTCGAAGAACCGCGCGATCTCCTCGCGCGAGCGCATGATCAGCGGGTTGCGAAGGTCCTTGTATACGTCCACCGCGCCACCCGCCCGCTCGGGTGCCAGCGGGATTCCCTCGTACGAGGCATGCGTGAGCACCAGCATGCTGCCGGGCGCGAGTGCGTCGCCCAGTTGAGCGACCACCCCGTACGGGTCGTCCGCGTCCTCCACGAAGTGCAGTATGGCAACGAGCAGCAGCGCCACCGGCCGCTTCAGGTCGATCAGTTGCTCCACCTGCGGGCTGGACAGGATGTCGTGGGGCTTGCGCAGGTCCGCCGCCACCACGCCGGCGTCGTCGTTGCCTTCGAGAACGGCCTGGCTGTGCGCGACGGCGACCGGGTCGTGGTCGACATAGACCACGCGCGCGCCGGGGCTGGCCTCCTGTGCCACCTCGTGGACGTTTCCGTACGTCGGGATGCCGGAGCCGATGTCCAGGAACTGGGTGATGCCCTCGGCGGCCGCGTGCCGCACCGCGCGGCGCATGAACGCCCGGTTCGCCTGCATGATCTTCGGCAGTCCCGGCAGGAACTCCATGGCCCGGCGGGCCGCTTCCCGGTCGACCTCGAAGTTGTGCGAACCGCCCAGGTAGTAGTCGTAGATCCGCGCGACACTGGGCACCGAGATGTCGATGCTCCGTGGGGCCCAGGCGGGACGTTCCATCTATCTCTCCAAGGCGTAGGCGATCCGGTGTTCGAGCAGAGGCTACTGATCGCCCGCCAAAGGAGCGACCCGAAACGGAAATTGACCATCCGTTCCCGGTCACTGCCTGCGGCACGTGCCGAATCGACCCCTCCCGGCGAAGGCTCACGAATCCCGAAGACTCCCGGTGAATGACGGCAAAACGGTCCGCGTCCCGCGTGGTGTGCGGGATGCGGACCGCTCGGTCGAACGCCGGGCCGGACCGGGGGGAGGTCCTCCGTTACTGGGCGGGTGCGCCGACCGGCTTGCCGTCGGGCTTCACGGCGAACCAAGTGCCGCCCACGCCCTGGCCGTTGGTGTCACCGGGCTTCTTGTCCCCGGCGAAGGTGTAGATCGGCACGCAGTCGATGGTCTGCTGCTTGACGCCGTCGGGCCGGTCGAAGACGACATAGCCCCGGTTGGCGGTGGAGCCCTGGAGGTCGATGCCCTTGGTGTCCTTCGCGTCGACGGGCGCGACGACCGGCCACTTCTCCAGGCACTCCCCGGTGCACGCGGTCTTCATCGGCCACTGGGAATCCTTCATGAAGCGGTAGACCGTGTGGCCGTTCTTGTCGACGACGATCTCGCCGAGCTTCGGGTCCTTGCGGGTGGACAGTCCGGGCAGGTCGGCCGACGTGGCCTTCTTGCCGTCGGGGGCCAGCGCGTACCAGGTGCCGCCCACACCCTGGCCCTTGATGTCGCCCGGGTTGACGTCCTTCGCATAGCGGTACGCGGGCCAGCCGCCGACGGTCAGCTGCTTGGTGCCGTCGGGGCGGGTGACCTCGCCGAGCAGCGCCTCGTCCACACCCTCGCCGGCGGTGGCGTCACCTGCGGGGACGGGCGGCCAGGCGGTCGCGCAGTCGCCCTCGCAGTTGGTCTTCGGCGGTTCCGCGGTGTCCTGGTCGAAGCGGTAGAGGGTACGTCCGGCACTGTCGGAGAGCACTTGCCCGAACTCCGCGTTGGCGGCGACCGACAGCTTGCCCGCGGGGGCTGCCTGGGCGCCCGCGTTCTGCTCGCCCGCGGCGGCGCCGACGCCCGTACCGGCGCCGGTGTCGAGTCCCGTGCCCCCGTATCCGCCGGCGGGGGCCGTGACGCCCACGTTCTGGCTGGCCGACTGGGGGCCACTTTCCTGACCGCACGCCGTCGTCAGCGCCAGTACGGCCGCGGCGCCCACCACGAGTGAGGCGCTCCGCCAGGAGGTCTTCATCGTCAACTCCCCATAATCACCTGGATATTGCAGCGCCCTGCTGTGCCGCCGCACGGCAATGGGTACGCACGGGGATGCCGGTTGTGTTCAACCGGATCGCAGATTTCTTTGCGGAGCCGGCCGCCGCTCGTATGCGCGTCCGGCACTGCGGGCACACGGCCCTGCGCCGATCAAACCCCGAGGCGCCCGCTTCCCCCGTTCGGGGCAATCCCCCGGCCGTCCGGCGTGTGAGGCCACGAGAAGCCTCATGATCTCGGTCGTGCATGGTTCCGAACCGACCCAATCGCCCGTCCGCGCACGGATGTTGGTGCTGGTCACTCTGACCGTGGCGCTCCTCGGCGCCCCCGTCGGCGTGACCGCGGCCGACGCGTGCGCGTACGCGTCGACCGGACCGGGGGGCACGGAGGCGGTGGCGGTCGCGGGGAGCCGGACATGGCCCGTCCCCCCGACCTGTCCCAGCCCCACGCCCACCCCCACCCCGACGCCGACACCGACGCCCACACCGCCCCCCGAGCCGACCCCTCCTCCACCGCCCCCGCCACCACCGCCGCCCAAGCCCACTCCACCGCCGAAGCCGAAGCCCACCCCGCGCCCCGAGCCGCCACCGCGGCCCGCGCCGCCGCCGGCTCCCGCACCCCCGCCGGCTCCGGCTCCCAGGCCGACGCCACCACCACCCCCGCCGCCGCCCGCCCCCGAGCCGTCGCCGACCCCCTCGGCCAAGCCCACCCCGCGTCCGACCGTGACGCCGGTGAGCTATCCGCGCTACCGCACCCCGCCGCGCAACCGGCAGACCCGGGGCGGCCAGTCCCCGGTCACCTACGTCCTGCTCATCACCGTGCCGGCGCTGCTCGCCGTCGCCGCCCTGCGTCCGCGCTGATCCCTGGAGGCTTTCGTTGCCGGAATGGCTTGTTCTCACCCTCGCGATCCTGGCCGCCTGCGCCCTGGTGGTCCTCATCGTCCTGCTTCGCAACCGTGCGGCGTCCGAGGACGAGGATCCCTCCGAGACGCCGGACGTCATCGAGTACATGACGATGTGGATCGGCGTGGTCTACGCCATCGTGCTCGGTCTGGCCATCGCGGGCGTGTGGGAGGCACGCAGCGTCGCCCAGGACCACGTCCGCGCGGAGGCGCAGGCGCTGCACGAGATCACGGAGCGGGTGCGGGTGTACCCGGCGGACGCCCGTGACCGTATTCGGGAGGATGTCAACGCCTATGTCGGACACGTCGTCACCACCGAGTGGAAGGCGATGACCGATGAGGGCAAGGTCACCGCGCGCGGCACCGAACTGCTCGACCAGGTGCGCGCCACCGTCACGGACTACGAGCCGGAGAACGACTTCGAGGCGCAGGCCTACCAGCCCCTGGTCGACCAGGTGGCGGAGGCGGACCGGGCCCGCCACGCACGTGCGGACTCGACCGAGCCGACCATGCCTGGCGTCGTGTGGTTCGGGCTCGTCGGGGGGGCCGTGATCACCATCGGGATGATCTTCGCCCTGCAGATCCGGCGCACCCCGCGCGAGTTGGTCCTCGCCGTGCTGTTCTCGGCGCTGATCGCCTTCCTGCTCTTCCTGATCTGGGACTTCGACTCGCCCTACAGCCGGGGTGTCGCGGCCTCGTACCAGCCCTTCCTGGACCTGTTCCCGGACGCCAGGGGCGGCTGACGGGGACGGGCCCGCGCCCGGACACCGCGGGCCGCCGGGGGGCGTCCGGCACGCCGCCGCCGTCCCCCGGCCGCCGCATCCGCGTCCCCCGCGCGGCCCACGTCCGTGCCCCGTTCGCACCACTGCGATCGCGGACACGCGCGCCTGTTCCTAGCGTTTCAGTCATCGAGGCGCATTCCTCATGCGAGCGGATCGGTCCGCGGCTGCTCCTCGGGACCGGAGGACGCTCATGGCGGCGATACACGGGGCGGCGCGCGCCGGCGTCCGCGACCGGGCGCACCGGCCGCCGGCGACCACGGCACCCCGTACGGACATGACGTCGGCCCCGGGACCGACCGTGGTCCGGGGCCGACGTCGTACGTGCGATCAGGTGTCCCGACGCGGGGCGGCGCGTCAGGCGTGGGTCTCGGAGCGGCGGCGCATCCAGAAGACACCGCCGCCGATGACGGCCGAGGCGACCAGCCCGCCGCCGATGGCCACGTCGGTCGGCGTCGCCCCGGTGGTGCTGCTGCCGCCGAGACCGCCACGGACACCGCCGATGACCGTGAAGGCGTTCGGACGGTTCAGCCGGCGTCCCGAGCACTGGACGGCGATGTCGTAGGTGCCGGGCCGGGCGTCGCGGTAGATCGTCGCGGAGCCCCTCGACGCGCGGCCGGAGCCGCCCACCGGCGACAGGGTGGTCGTTCCGAAGGCATCGGAGTACATGGCGCCGCCGCGCGGGCAGCTGTCCACGGTGACCGTCAGCTGGCCCCCGCGGGCGATGACGCTGGGCAGGGACACGATGTTGGCCGGGAAGTCCCCCGCGACGGCCGCCGGGGCCGGGACCCCGAGCAGTGCGGCGGCCACGGCGGAGACCGCCAGGGCACGAGAGTTACGCATGTCATCCTCCGCGGAAGACGCCCCGGGACCCGTTCCCGGTAAATCGGCGAGACAGCGTCTCCCAGCAAAACCCTCAGATGCCTTGCGCAGATTCGCATTTCGGGAATGGGCCGTCCTGGTGAAACAACACGCCGCGAGATAAGCGCACAATCAGATATTGCCGCAGGTCACGGACCATGGGAAAAATCCTGTGCGCGGCAACTCGGATGGCGCACCGGGCGTGACCGGTACACCCGTTCGCCCTTCTCCCGTCGCCGGTTTCCCGTCGGGGTCCTAGCGTGCTCCCATGCGCTGAATTGACGTGGTGACGGCCATGTCGAGAGGGGATGACACCATGTTCCTTTCCGAGCTGGCGGAAGAGGAGGAGCGGCAGAGGAAGCGTGCGCCTTGGGGCGTGATAGCGCTTGTTCTGCTGACCGGCCTCGCGCTCATCCGGAACGGCTCGGGAGAGTTCGACGTGGGTCCGCCGCAGCCCGCGTCGGCGGCCGCCGCGGACACCCGCGCCACCCCGGCACCCGTGGCGAACTCCGCGCAGGCGCTGCCGTACTCCCTGCCCGACTGGATCCGGATTCCGGCGATCCAGGTCGACGCGCCCGTGATGCCGGTCGGCCTGGATTCGCAGGGCTGGGTGGACGCGCCGCCTCCCGAGGATCCCAATCTGGCGGGCTGGTTCACCGGCGCCGTCTCGCCCGGCGAGAAGGGCACCGCGGTGGTGGTCGGCCATGTCGACAACCAGTCGGGGCCGGCCGTGTTCTACGGCCTCGGCGCGCTGAAGCGCGGCAACCGGGTCGAGGTCGTGCGGCAGGACAAGAAGAGGGCCGTGTTCGAGGTGTACGGCGTCGAGGTGTTCGCGAAGAACAACTTCCCCGGCGACCGCGTCTACGGCTCCAAGGGCGTCCCGGAACTGCGGGTCATCACCTGCGGCGGCGGTTTCTCGAAGCAGAACGGCTACGACGGGAACGTCGTCGCCTTCGCCCGCCTGGTCGAGGTGCGCTGAGCGTGCCCCGACCGGGCGGGCGGGGGCCGCTCACACCTGGTACCGGCGCGGCACGGTGAGGTGGTACCCGGCGTCCAGCAGGTGCGGCAGATAGTCGCGCAGCGCCCGCACGCTCTGCGAGCGGTCGCCCCCGGCGTCGTGCGCGAGGACGACGACGCCGGGGCCCGCGCCGCCCTCCACCCGGTCGACGATGGTGCGGGTGCCGGGCTCTGTCCAGTCGAGGGTGTCCACGGTCCAGGCGAGGGGCTCCATGCCGAGTTCGGCGCCGAGTTGGAAGGCGGCGCGGTTCCAGGCGCCGTAGGGGGCGCGGAACCACCGTGGCCGTTCGCCGTACGCCTTCTCGATGATCTCGCTGGTGCGTTCCATCTCGGAGCGGATGCGGGCCCGGCTGAGCGTGGTCAGCAAGGGGTGGGACCAGGTGTGGTTGCCGACCACGTGGCCGTCGTCGGCCATCCGGGCGAGCAGGTCGCGGTTCTCGGCCGCCATCTCGCCGCACACGAAGAACGTCGCGCGCACGTCGTACTCGCGCAGGGTGCGCAGGATGTCCGGGGTGTAGTGCGGGTCGGGGCCGTCGTCGAAGGTCAGCACCATGGTGCGGCCGATCCCGCTCATGCGCAGCAGGGGTTCGCGGCGGACGCGGAGGCGGTCGGCGGCGGCCGGCGGGCCCTGGCCGGCCAGGGGCTGGAGGCGGTAGGTGGACGGCTTGAGCGGGCGCCGTGCCGGGGGTCCCGGGGCGGGGGCGGCCGACGGGCCGGCCTCGCCACCCGATCCCGCCCGCAGCAGACCGGCGGCCCCTGCGGCGCCCAGGGCCCCGAGGCCGGCGGCCAACGCCCGTCGGCGGGTGAGCAACTGATCCTTCTTCATGACTCATCAGTCGCCCGGCGCACCCCCGACCCACCTCAGCGACACCGGCGCGGCGGCAGGAAAGCACCCGGGCGGACGAGTCGGGGACCCTGTCGCGTCCGGCGCCGGCGGCTGCGGAGTCGCGGGTACGGCAGCGCCTCACGGATGCGCGGGCTCCCGGCCTGCGGAGGCGGGGCTTCCGATAGCCTCGGGCCGTGACGGAACAGCATGCGCACCAGTTCGAGCGCGGCACGGACGGGCCCAAGGTCATCGTGGTCGGGGTGGACGGCTCCGACTCCTCGCTGCGGGCCGCCGCCTACGCCGGTGGACTGGCCCGGCGGCAGAAGGCGCTGCTGGCGCTCGTGTACGTGCAGCCGGTGCTGGCGGCGGGCGCGGCGCTCGGGGCCCCGGTCGCCGTGACCACCGACGAGATCGCCGAGGACCTGGTGGCGCAGATCCGGGACGCCACGGACCGGGTCAAGGGGATATTCGATCTGCGCTGGGAGTTCCACACCTTCCGCGGTGACCCCTACAACGGACTGGTGAAGGCGGCCGACGACCTGAAGGCGGACGCCGTGGTGGTGGGCGCCTCGGAGCAGGCCGGGCACCGGATCATCGGCTCGGTGGCGATCCGGCTGGTGAAGGCCGGACGCTGGCCGGTGACAGTCGTGCCGTAGCGGTGCGTGGCGCCTTCCCTCGGGTACGCGACTGAGCCATCATGATCCGCCGTCAGCCGTTTGGCGATCGCGAAGAGGTGAGGCGCATGGCCCGGCTCCGAATGGGCGAGGGAATTCTCCGCCGCAAACCCATCGAGCACATCGAAGAGACGGAAGTCGCCGAGGGCACGAGCCTCGACCGGTCGCTCGGGCTGTGGCAGCTCACCGCGATCGGCGTCGGCGGCATCATCGGCGCCGGCATCTTCACGCTCGCCGGCGCGGTGGCCAACGGCACGGCCGGTCCCGCGGTGCTGGTGTCCTTCCTCATCGCGGGTGTGGCGAGCGCGGCCGCCGCACTGTCCTACGCGGAGTTCGCGGGCCTGATCCCGAAGGCCGGTTCCGCCTACACGTACGGCTACGCGGTCCTCGGCGAGCTGGTGGGCTGGTTCATCGGCTGGGATCTGCTGCTGGAGTACACGGCGATCGTGGCGGTGGTCGCGATCGGCATCTCGGGCTACTTCAGCTTTCTGATCAACCAGTTGGGCGCCGATCTGCCGAGCTGGATGCTGGGTGCGCCCGGCACCGGTGAGGGTCACCGGGTCGACCTCTTCGCGGCGGTGCTCTGCCTGTTCATCGCCTACCTGCTGACGCTCGGCATCCGCAACGCGGCCCGGTTCGAGATGGTCGTCGTGGTGCTGAAGGTGCTGGTGGTTCTGCTGGTGATCGGCGTCGGTGTCTTCCACATCGACACCGCGAACTACAACCCGTTCTTCCCGTACGGCGTCAGCGGCGCGTTCACCGGGGCTGCCACCGTGTTCTTCGCGGTCTTCGGGTACGACGCGATGTCCACGGCGGCCGAGGAGTCGAAGGACGCGCAGCGGCACATGCCGAAGGCGATCATCTACTCGCTGGCGATCTCGATGGTGCTGTACGTGGCCGCGTGCCTGGTGCTCACGGGCATGCAGAACTACACGGAGATCGACCCGGAGAGCGGCTTCTCCTCGGCGTTCGAGTCGGTGGGTCTGGATTCGCTGGCGAACGTGATCGCGGTGGGCGCGATCATCGGCATCCTCACCGTGATGTTCACCTTCATGCTCGGCGTCACCCGGGTCTGGTTCTCGATGTCCCGGGACGGGCTGCTGCCCCGCTGGTTCGCGAAGACCAGCGCGACCCGCCATGTGCCGACGCGGGTGACCTGGATCGCGGGGATCGCGTCGGCCGCCATCGCCGGGTTCCTGCCGATCGGCGAGGCGGCCGAACTGACCAACATCGGGATCCTGCTGGCCTTCGTGGTGGTGTGCATCGCGGTGATCGTGCTGCGCTACCGGCAGCCCGACCTGCCGCGCACCTTCCGTACGCCGTGGATGCCCTTCGTGCCGGCCGTGGGCGTGCTGTTCTCGCTCTGGCTGATCACGTTCCTGCGCTGGCAGACCTGGGTGCGTTTCGCCTTGTGGTTCGCGCTGGGCCTGGTGATCTACTTCGCCTACTCGTACCGGAACTCGAAGCTCGCCGGCCGTTAGAGACCGCGGAGGAAGTCCAGCAGGGCCGCGTTGAAGGCCTCCGGCTTCTCCAGGTTGGGGTAGTGGCCGGTGCCGTCGACCGTCAGTGAGCGGCCGTCCGCGACCGCGCCGGCCAGCCGCTCGGCGGCGGCGAGCAGTTCGGCGGGTTCGAACGCGCCGTTGACGGCGAGTACCGGGACGCCGCTCTGCACCACCCGGTCCCAGGTGCCGGTGACCGGTACGTGCCAGTCCTTCTCGTCGGGCGTGTGCTTGGAGAGCGTGGCGAGGGCCATCTCGCGCAGCCCTCCGAGAATCTCCGGATCGATGTCGGCGAGGGTGCGGTGCGGTCCGGCGACGACCCGGAGGAAGGCGCCCAGCCACGCGTCGATGTCCCCGGCGCCCAGGGCGCGGGCGTGCTCGGCCTGTATCTCCACGTGCCAGGGATCCGTGTAGCGCACGTCGCCGGTGACGGCGCCGCTGGTGACCACCGCGCGCACCAGCTCCGGGTGCTCCGCCAGGGTGTCGGTCGCGATCACCCCGCCCATCGACAGACCGACGAGGACCGCCGGCCCGGTGTCGAGGTGGCGCAGCAGCGCGGCGAGGTCGTCGGCCCAGCGGAACGGGCGGGTGGCGTTGGCGGAGGAGCCGTGACCGCGGACGTCGGGGGCGATCACGCGGTGGCCGGGGGTGAGGGCGGGGATCTGGCCGGCCCAGACGCGGTGGTCGACGTATCCGGAGTGGAGCAGGACCACCGGGTCGCCGGATCCGGTGTCGAGATAGGCGAGTTCGCCGTCCGCGGACGGGAAGGAATGAAGACCCGAAGCAGCATTCATGACAACCAAGGTGTCATCTCCTGGCCGCGTTTGGCAACCCAGGTGTCATGATGGGCGGGTGAACGACACCGCCGCACCGCTCCCTCCCGACGAACTCGCCCACCGCCTCGTCGAGGTCTTCGATCTGGTGGGCCCGCTCTACCGGCGCGTCCAGCGCTCGGTCGAGCAGGGCGAGGCCGTCGAGGGACTCTCCGTCGGCGTGCGCGCCGTCCTGGACCTGCTGCGCAAGCACGGGCCGATGACCGTCCCCCGGATGGGCCGCGCGCAGGCCATCAGCCGTCAGTTCGTGCAGCGGATGGTCAACGACGCCACCGCGCGCGGCCTCGTGGAGAGCGTCCCGAACCCCGCACACCGCCGCTCGCCCCTGATCCGGCTCACGGACCGGGGCCGGGAGGCGATCACCGCCGTCGTCGCCCGCGAGCACACCGTGCTGCGCGAGGTCGGGGGCGACCTGACGGACGCCGACGTGCGGGCGTGCGTACGGGTGCTCGGCGAGATGGTGAAGCTCTTCGACCCCGTCGACGTGGACCGAGCGCCCTCTACTCCCCCATCACCAGCCCCTGCTGGGCCGCGCCCCGGCTGAGGACGACCGCCCGGATGCGGTCGCGCACCCCGACCAGATCGGCACCCTGGGCGAGGGCCGCGTTGAGGTTGACCACCCGGCCGGCGTCCATGTCGTACAGCTGCGGGATGAACTCGGCCTTGCGCACCTCCCAGCGGGCGCCGGGCCGGTCCGGCGGGACGAACGTGAAGCGGCCGATCGTGGACTGGTTGCCGCGCGGGTCCAGGTCGCCCTTGTGGTTGGTCATCTTGCCGGCGATCTGGTCACCCATGCCGTAGATCACCCAGGTGCCGTTGACCTTCTCGTACGCCTGCGGGACATGGGCGTGGGTGCCGAGGACCAGGTCGATGTCGGGGCGGCCGGCGGAGTTGGCCGCGGTGAGGGTGCGGGCCAGGGAGAGCTGCCGCCGGTCCGGTTCCTCCTGCCACTCGGTGCCCCAGTGGACGGAGACCACGACCACGTCGGCGCCCGCCTTCCGGGCGGCCCGGGCGTCGGCGACGACGCGGTTCTCGTCGAGCAGGTTCACGGACCACGGCCGCCCCGGCGGGAGCGCGTGGCCGTTGGTGCCGAACGTGTAGGCGAGGTGGGCCACCTGCGCCGTCCCCGCGGGCAGGACGGTGACGGTGCGCGCCTCCCGCTCGGTGCGTGCCGTCCCCGCGTGCCGCACCCCGGCCTGGTCGAGGGCGTCCAGGGTGCGCCGGATGCCCTCGGCGCCGTCGTCGAGGCTGTGGTTGGAGGCGGTGGAGCAGCCGTCGTAGCCGGTGGCGGCGAGACCCAGGGCGATCTCCGGCGGGGACTTGAAGTCGGGGTAGCCGGAGTAGTTCCCGTTCTCGCCGTAGACCGTCTCCATGTGACACAGCGCCAGGTCGGCACGGGAGACCACGGGGGCAACGCCGGAGAACATCGGCCCGAACTCGTGGCCCACCCCGCCCGCGTCGAAGCGGGCCTGCTCGATCACGGACGTGTGCGGCAGGACGTCGCCGGTCGCCACGAGGGTGAAGGGGCGGTGACTGGGGGCGGCGGCCGGAGGAGGACCCGTGCGGGCGCGGGGCTCCTCGCCGCGGGCCTGGCAGGCGGCGGCCGCGGCGAGCACAGCCGTCAGGGCCAGGGCGACCTGCCGCCTGCGTGCGATGCGTACGATCATCAGCTCACCTCAGAGCGGTCGTATTTACGCACAAATACGTACGAAGTTGGAGAGCATCGCAAACAACCCCAGGGGCCCCTTTAACCCATCCGCGTCGCGCGAGTGGGCAACGCGGACCGTTCGTCGTACCGTTCGTCGACCTGTTCGACCGTCCGTCGCACCGCCGTGCGCGCTCCCTGTCCTGAAACCGCACCCTGCGGTGCCATACGGCCATGACGGCCGGAACCACGATCACCAGCGGGACGACCGCCGAGCACGAGCTCGCCGCGCTCCAGCGCGAGCACGGCCGACCGCTCTTCGCACTGCTGCTGAGGCTCTGCGACGGCGACCGGCAGCGCGCCGAGGACCTGGTGCAGGAGACCCTCGTCCGCGCCTGGCAGCATCCCGAGGCGCTGCGCGCCGACGCCTTCGAGTCCGTACGGCCCTGGCTGCTGACCGTGGGCCGGCGGCTCGCGATCGACGCGCGGCGGGCCCGGCAGGCGCGCCCGCCCGAGGTCGGCGACGCGATCCTGGAGAACGCCCGGGTCTGCGCCGACCACGCCGAGCGGTCGGCGGCCACGGTCGACGTCCGCGAGGCTGTGAAGACACTCACGCCGGAGCACCGTGAAGTCCTGGTGCTCGTGTACTTCCAGGGGGCGAGTGTGGCGGAAGCCGCCGAGGCCCTGGGCATTCCGCCCGGTACCGTGAAGTCCCGCGCGTACTACGCGCTGCGTGCCCTGCGCCGGGTGCTTCCGGGATACGCGACCGACCTGCGGTGAAACCAATGAGCGAGTCAAACCTCCGTAAAGCGCCTTGCTGAGGACCCCGGTTGAGTAATCGGCTGTCCTCATCCGTGTTCCGGACTGGAGACCCGGGTCGGACGACGCGCACCACCGGAGGAAGGCAGGAAGGGATGCAGCACAGAGGTCAACAGAGCATGGGCGGCACCGGCGGCGGTGAACTCACCGTCCCCATGGCCTGGTTGTACGCCGAGTACATCGCCGACGAACTGCTGCGGACCGGCGACCTGATGCCGCCGACGTCCTTCGAGTTCCGCGCGGGGCGGGACGCCCTGGCGCTGACGATCTTCCTTTCCGACACCGACGGCGAGCTCTCCGGCATCCGGGTGGTCTCCCAGCTGGAGACCTGGCTGTCCCTGACCGCCTACGACCAGCCCTGGCAGGACTGGGTGCGCGACCGGATGGCGGAGGTGGCCACCGAGGCGGCCGCGTCCGGCGGACCCGCCCCGGACCTGGAACTGGCGGAGGCCGCCTGGCGCTGGCTGGAGGAGACCGAGCTGCTCGCGCCCGACCTGAACGCGGTGCCGGGCGGCGGTCCCGTGGTGGGCGAGGAGGAGGGGCCGAAGGTGTGGACACCGGCGTGGCAGCTGGGGCTGCCCCTGGGGCATCTGGCCATCCACCTCTTCTAGAGGGGCGCCGGCCGGGCGTGCCGCCGGGGCTTTCGGGTGCTTCAGGGATTCGGCGGGAAACCGACCAATCCGTGGGGCGGGCCGCTCCGAACCCCTTGGTTGCGATTCTGTATACGCCTTGAGTGATTCCGGTGCCTGGTCCGTACCGATGGGAGCAAGGAGTAACCCCACCCGCACCCAAAGGCACGAGGATTCGGCATGAGGTCCCTGGAGAGGCATCGCGACGTCGGCGCGTACGCGCTCGGCGTGCTGGACGAAACGGACGCCTTCCGTTTCGAGGATCACCTCATGGAGTGCCCCCGGTGCACCGTTCAGGTCACTGAATTCGGGGTCACCGCACGGCAGTTGATGCTCTACCGGCGGGCCACGCCGCGCTCGGTGCACCCCATGGCGGGTCCCGGGCCGAGGCTGCTGGACCGGCTGCTCGGCGAGGTCGAGGCACGGCACCGCGCCGGACGCCGGCTGCGGCTGTTCGCGGTGGCGGCCGCGGTGGTGTGCGCCCTGGCCGGACCCGCGGTCGCGATCATGGCCGAGGGCGGGAAACAGGCGGCGCGGGTTTCGGCCACCGACGAGCGCTCCGGGGTGTGGGCGCAGATCACGACCGAGGACGTGCCCTGGGGCAGCAAGGTGATGCTGGAGGTCAAGGACGCCGCCGGGCCCCGGGCCTGCCGGCTGGTCGTGATCGGCGGCGACGGCTCGGAGGAGACGGCGACCAACTGGACCGTGCCCCGGCACGACGCCCGCCCCAACACCATGCGGGGCGCCACCGCCCTGCACCCCGACCAGATCGACCGTTACGAGGTACGGACGACGGCCGGGGAGCGCCTGGTGACACTGGAGGCCCGGCCCTAGGGCCGGTCCCGTTCGGTGGGCTGGAGGGTTTCCTCGCGGATGCGGGCGCAGGTCTGGATCAGGAGCCGGGAGACGTGCATCTGGGAGATGCCGAGCCGCTCGGCGATCTGGCTCTGGGTCCGGTCCTCGAAGAAGCGCAGATAGAGCAGGGCGCGCTCGCGCTGCGGCAGCCTGCGTACCGCGCCCTTAACGCTCTCCCGGTCGACGACGAGTTCGAATCCGTGCTCGGGTTCGCCCAGCAGGTCCGTCAGGCTCGGCCCGCCGTCGTCGGTGTCGGCGTCGCCGTTCGCCGCGTCCAGGGACAGGGCGCTGTAGCTCTCCAGGGCCGCCATGCCCTCGCGGACCTGCTCCTCGCCCAGGCCGGTGCGGTCGGCGAGCTGCGTGACGGTGGGTTGCCGGCTGCCGGGGACGTGGGCCAGCTCGGCATAGGCGGCCCGGACCGTGTTGCGCAGTTCCTGGACCCGGCGCGGCACCCGCACGTCCCACATCCGGTCCCGGAAGTGCCGGCGCAGCTCGCCCCTGATCGTCGGTATCGCGAACGGTTCGAAGGGGCCCCGGTCCGGGTCGAACCGGCGGATCGCCTTGAGCAGCCCGAGCGCGGCGACCTGCCGCAGGTCCTCGATGGCCTCCCCCTTGTCGCGGAAGCGCCAGGCGATGCGGTGGGCCATCGGCAGCCACGCCCGCAGCAACTCCTCCTGCACCCGGTCCCTCTCCGGCCCGGCGGGCAGCGCGGCGAGACGACGGAAGTCGGCCCCGGTGTCGGGGGCGTCGCGGGCCGGGCGGGCGGCGGTCGCGTTCGGGGCCGTGGTGGCGGTTTCGGTCGGGGCGGTGGTGACGACGGTCGGCATCGTGGTTCCTCGAGGCCTTTCGGTCGGGCGGGAGGTTGTTCCTACCGACGGACCTTGCCCATGACCCCCTTGCCCCTATTCGGGACTTTGGTCCCTAATCAGATGAAATCTCGCCGGCCGCCGGCTCGTCCCGCTCACCGAGCGGGAGGCGGATCCGCCGATGGGACTGCCGTCAGTGCCGGCCGCGCGTCGCGCCAGATGCACGAGAGCGCCCTCCAGCCCGGTGAGCGGGTGCTGCCGCACACCGACGGGGTGACCGAGGCGCGGACCGGTCGTGTGGTGGCCGGCGTCCCGCCAGGGACTGCTTCGGCGGCCTCACTTCAGCAGTCGGGACAGTCTGCGGTCGGCCAGCGGCTTGCCGCCGGTCTGGCAGGTCGGGCAGTACTGGAGGGAGGAGTCGCTGAAGGAGACCTCGCGGATGGTGTCGCCGCACACCGGGCAGGCCTCGCCGGCCCTGCCGTGCACCCTGAGGCCGCTCTTCTTCTCGGCCTTGAGCCGGCCGGCCGCGACGCCCCGCGAACGCTCCACGGCCTCCGTCAGCGTGGTGCGCAGGGCCTCGTAGAGTCTGCTGGTCTCCTCGGGGGTGAGGGAGGCGGCGAGTTTGAAGGGGGACATCTTCGCGGCGTGCAGGATCTCGTCGCTGTAGGCGTTGCCCACGCCGGCGATCAGGCTCTGGTCGCGCAGGGCGCCCTTGAGCCGGCGGCGCTCGTCCTTGAGGAGGGCGCCGAAGCGGGCCTCGTCGAAGTCGTCGGCGAGCGGGTCGGGGCCGAGGCGGGCCACGCCGGGCACCTCCTGCGGATCCCCCACGACGTACACCGCGAGCCGTTTCTGGGTGCCGGCCTCGGTGAGGTCGAAGCCCGCTCCGGTCTCCAGGGCGACGCGCAGCGCGAGCGGGCCCTTGCCGGGGCGCGGCGGGCCGTCGGGCAGCCGGTCCTTCCAGTGGAGCCAGCCCGCGCGGGCCAGGTGGGTGACCAGATGCGGGCCGCCGTCCGTCGCGACGTCCAGGAACTTGCCGTACCGGCGCACGGCACGGACCTCGTGGCCCTCGACGGCCGACAGGGGCGGGTCGTACGTCTTCAGCACGCTGATCGCGACCGGCAGCACGCGCACGATCTCGTGTCCGACCAGGTTGTCGGTCAGGAAGTCCTTGAGCGCTTCGACCTCGGGCAGTTCCGGCATACGTCCAGGGTGCCATCCGGGACGGACGGCGCCAGGTCTGCGGCGGCGACCGGGAAGCGGGCCGTACCCGGCGCTCAGTCCCGCTCCGGCACCACGAACTCGCACCACACGCACTTGCCGCCGCCCCGCGCCTCCACGCCCCAGACGTCGGTGAGCAAGTCGACGAGGAGCAGGCCGCGGCCGGAGACGCCGGACTCGCCGGCCTCACGGCGGCGGGGCAGGGCACTGGAGCAGTCCTCGACCTCGACGCGCAGCCGCCGGTCGGTGTCGGAGACGACCCGCAGGGTGACGACGGCCGCGCCCTCGGTGTGCATGAGGGCATTGGTGATCAGTTCGTCGGCGACCAGTTCGACCTCGTCGGAGCGGTCGGCCGCGCCCCAGGCGCGCACGGCGGCACGGATCATGTGCCGGGCCTGGGCCAGGGCCTCCGGGTCGCCGGGCGCGACGTGCTGCTGGAGACGCCCGCCGCTCTGCGGGGCGTCCGCGCCGCGCCGGCGCAGCAGGAGCAGCGCCACGTCGTCGTCGCCGCCGCGCTCCTCGGCCACGTCGATGAGCAGGTCCGCGAGTTTCCAGACGTCCTGCGGGCCCGAGGCGACGAGCGCGGTGAGGACCTGCATGCCGTCGTCGAGATCGGCGCCGGGTTGTTCGACCAGTCCGTCGGTGCACAGGATCAGCGTGTGGCCGGGGTCCAGCTCGATGGTGCCGACGGGGTAGGCGAGCCGCCCGAACTCGGCGGACAGGCCGAGCGGCAGACCGCCCTGGACCCCGGCGCGGCGGCAACTGCCGTCCGGGGCGCGGATCAGGGGGTCGATGTGGCCGGCCCGGACCACCTGCACGACACCGGTCGCGAGGTCGGCCTCGGCGTACAGGCAGGTCGCGAAGCGGTCGGTGTCGAGCTCGTGCAGGAAGACGGAGGCCCGGGCCATCACCGTGGCCGGGGTGTGGCCCTCGGCGGCGTAGGCGCGCAGGACGATGCGCAGCTGGCCCATCACGGCGGCGGCGTGCGTGTCGTGCCCCTGGACGTCGCCGATGACCGCGCCGACCCGGCCGCCCGGCAGCGGGATCAGGTCGTACCAGTCGCCGCCGATGTCCCGGCCGAGCGAGGCCGACCGGTAGCGGACGGCGACGTCGGCTCCCCGCACACTCGGGATGGTGCGCGGCAGCATGGCCTGCTGGAGGCCGCTCGCGAGGTCCTTCTCCTGCTCGTAGAACATCGCGCGTTGCAGGCTCTGGGCGATGCTGCTGCCGAGGGCGACCAGGAGGTTGCGCTCCTCGGACGTGAAGCCGCGCCGGTCGCCGTAGAGCAGGCCGATCGCGCCGATGGGCCGGGCCTGGACGATGAGCGGGAGGTACGCGGCCGAGGTGATGTCGAGGTCCGTGATGTGCGGCCACAGGATCGGGTAGCTCTCCGCGAACTCCTCGGGGGACTCGATGAACCGGGGGCCGAGCGTGCGCACGACCTCGCTCATCGGGTACTGCTCGTCGATGCGGGTGACGAGGGTGCCGGGCACGAAGCTGCCCTCGGGGCCCTCCGCGACCAGCCGGATGCGCCCGGCCTCGACCAGGCCCATGACCAGACTGGTGGCGCCCAGATGGGTGACGCCGTGGGTGTCCTTGAGGACGTCGATGACGTCCTGGACGGTGCGGGCGTTGGCGAGCGCGGCCGTGATGAGCTGCACGACGTTGGTCCGCTCGCGACGGGCGGCGAGGTTCCAGGCGGTCTGGTCGCGGCGCGCCGCGTACTCGTTGAGCTCACGGGTGGCGTCCCGGACGATGCCGATGATCCGGCGCGGGCGGCCGGTCTCGTCGCGGCGGATGTAGCCCTGGGTGTGGGTCCAGCGCAGGGTGCCGTCGCGGCGGCGCAGACGGAAGTACGCGCCGTAGTTCTCGCTGCCGTCCTTGATCGCCTGCGAGACCAGGCTGTCGAGCCGGCGCCCCTCGGCCGGCGGGACCCGCAGGTGCAGGCTCTCGGGGCGGCCGTCGTACTCCTCGGGGCGCACGTCGAAGACCTCGTGGGCCTGGGCGTCCATGTGGAACAGACCGCTGTCCAGGTCCCAGTCGAAGCTGCCCATCTGGTTGAGCGCCAGGATCGGGTCCGGGTGGGCGGGCCAGTCGTCCGGGAGAGACAGGGCGCTCGCTCCCCGTGCAACCATGCGCCCACCTTGCCAGGATTCGCCCGATTCTTCGACCGGATGGGCCCGGTGCTCCGGCTGGACCATGTCGGTGGGCGTCAGCCCGTGAAGACGTCCGTCATGCTGCCGAAGATGCTGTCGCCGGCCTCCGGCGTGTCCGCCTCCTTCGACCCGTCCCTGTCGCCGGAGGTACCGGCGTCGCCGGTCGTTCCGGTGTCGCCGGGGTCGTCCGAGTCGGCCCCGTCGCCTGCCTCGCCCGGGTCGCCCGCGTCGCCCTCGTCGCCGAGTCCGGCCACGTCGCCTGCGGGGCCCAGGTCGTCGCTGACGTCCGGGTCGTCCGGGATCAGGCCGCCGCCGTCGGGCACGTCGGGGATCTCCGGCACGGTCAGGGGACCGATGTCCTGCGAAAGGTCCTCCGGCTCGTCGGGCACCCGCGGGAGCAGCGGGGCGTCACCCTCCGCCGCCGGCGGGGCGGCGCCCGTGGCGGGTTCCCGGCGCGGCGGGTCCGGCAGCCCGCCGCCGTCGGCCAGGACGGCCCCGTCGTCGGGCAGGACCGTCTCGCCGCCCTGTGGCTCCGGCTCCGGCCTGGGCACGACCTTGTCGTGGCGGACGTCCTGCCCGATCTGCCGCTCGATCCAGGTGTTCTCGACCTCGTCGACGAGCGTGATGTTGGTGATCGTCTCGGGCGCGGGCAGCACCATGATCACCTCGGTGGGCTCGTACCCCTCCCACGCCCGGCCGGTGGTACCCGGCGTTCCCTCCATGGCGATCGGCGCGCCGAGGGGGTTGCCGCAGGCGCAGCGCACCCGGGGCACGCCCCGGTTGTCCACGAGGACCGCGGTGCCCGCCTGGAGGACGGCCTGGTGGGCCGTGGCGCCGCCCGCGCGGTAGCCGTGGTTGGTGACCCGGGTGTCGGCGCGCAGTTCGGCCGAGGTGAGCGAGTGCAGGTAGTCCTCGATCGCGCCGTGGGGGACACCGGTGACGTCCGCGAAGGTGTCGGCACGGCCGGTGTCGGCGGTGAGCAGGCGGATCTGACGGTCGACGTCACAGCTGCCCGCCTGGGCGCGGCCGGCGTAGAGGCCGGGGGTCCAGCCGGCGTAGGTCCGCACCTCCGCGAGGCTTCCCGGGGCGGGGGCGCCGGGCCCGGAGCGGCCGACCGGGACCGACTGCGGCGTTCGGGTGACGAGGTCCGGGGTAGCCGGGATGGTGGCCGTGGAGGCCGTGAAGGGGTCCGGGCCCCGGTCCGCGACGGGCTGGAGCAGCAGTTCGCCGCCCGCTTCGGCGCTCTCGTCGCCCGCGTTCGTCTTCTCGTCGCCACCCGCGCCACAGCCGGCGGCGAGCAGGGCCGCCGAGAGCGCGCAGGCCGTGACGAAGGTTCCGGTGGGTATTCGCACCACGTTCTCCCGCCTCGTCCTGGGGGTTTTCGCCACTATTGTCTGCTTCACTCACATGGGTCACGCAAACGGAGAGTGCGACTACCGAAAGTGACGGGCCGCCCTGGGAGTGGAGACGCGGCCACTGACCGAGGAGAGGAGCGCCCCACCGTGGAGTGGTTCACCGCACCCGAGTACTGGCTGACCCGGCTGGTCTTCCAGCGGGCTCTGGCGGCCGTGTACCTGGTGGCGTTCCTGACGGCGGCCCTCCAGTTCCGGGCACTGATCGGAGCGCGCGGCATGCTCCCGGTCCCGCGCTTCACCGAGGCCGTTCCGTTCCGGCGGGCGCCGAGCCTCTTCCACCTCCACTACTCAGACCGTTTCTTCGCGGGGTGCGCCTGGGCGGGCTGCGCGGTCTCGGCGGCGTTGCTGGCGGGCGTGGACTCACTGGTCCCGCTGTGGGCCGGGATGCTGCTGTGGGTGGTGCCCTGGCTGCTGTACCTGTCGGTCGTCAACGTCGGCCAGACCTGGTACTCGTTCGGCTGGGAGTCCCTGCTGCTGGAGGTCGGCTTCCTCGCGGTGTTCCTCGGCAACGACGAGGTCGCGCCACCGGTCGTGGTGCTGTTCCTGCTGCGCTGGATCCTGTTCCGGGTGGAGTTCGGCGCGGGGCTGATCAAGCTGCGCGGCGACGCCTGCTGGCGCAAGCTGACCTGCCTGGACTACCACCACGAGACCCAGCCGATGCCGGGCCCGCTGAGCTGGTTCTTCCACCGGCTCCCGCGGCCGCTGCACCGTGTGGAGGTGGCCGCCAACCACTTCACCCAACTCGTCGTGCCCGTCCTGCTGTTCGCCCCGCAGCCGATCGCCACGGCCGCCGCCGCGCTGATGATCGTCACCCAGTTGTGGCTGGTCCTGTCCGGCAACTTCTCCTGGCTGAACTGGATCACCATCGTGCTCGCCCTCGCGGCGATCCGCTTCCCGGCCGACGCGCCGGCCGTCCCCGGGGCTCCGCTGTGGTTCACGGTCGTGGTCCTCGCCGTGGCCGCCCTGGTCGTGGTCCTGAGCTACCACCCGGTGACCAACATGACCTCCCGGCGGCAGGTCATGAACCGCTCCTTCGACCCGCTCCACCTGGTCAACACCTACGGCGCGTTCGGCACCGTGGGCCGCGTCCGGTACGAGGTCGTCGTCGAGGGCACCGCCGACGACGTGCCGCGCGAGGACTCCGACTGGCGGGAGTACGCGTTCAAGGGGAAGCCCGGTGATCCACGGCGCTGGCCACGCCAGTTCGCGCCGTACCATCTGCGGCTGGACTGGCTGATGTGGTTCGCGGCCCTCTCCCCGTCCTACGCGAGCCCCTGGTTCGGGGCCTTCGTGGAACGGCTGCTGGAGAACGACCGCGACACCCTGCGGCTGCTGCGCCACTCCCCCTTCCCGGCCGACGCGCCCCCGCGCTTCGTGCGCGCCCGCCTCTTCCGCTACCGGTACACGACCTGGCGGGAGCTGCGGGAGACGGGCGCGTGCTGGGACCGGACGTTCGTGCGCGAGTACCTGCCGCCGACACGGCTGTCGGGGAGCGCTCAGAGGTCGTAGACGCGGGTGGCGGTGCCCTCGAAGAACGCGTCGCGCTCGTCGGGGCCCAGGTCGATCGCGAGGGCGCCCGCGAGGTACGACACCTGCGCGTACGTCGCCGCCACCGTGCACACCGGCCAGTCGGAGCCGAACATCAGGCGGCCCGGTCCGAAGGCGTCCAGCGCGGTGTCCCACCAGGGGCGCAGCGGTGCGAGCGGCCAGCTGGTCCCGCCCCACAGGGACCGGTCCATCTCCGTCACCAGGCCCGACACCTTGCAGACGGTGTTGGGCAGCTCGCCCAGGGCCCTGATGTCCGACGCCCAGGGCTCCGGCGCTCCGGCGGCCGGCGACGGCTTGCCCAGGTGGTCGAGGACGAAGGTGAGGCCCGGCAGCGCGGCGGCGGCCCGCACGCTCGCGGGCAGCTGGTGGGGCAGCACGAGAAGGTCGTAGACCAGGCCCGCGTCGGCGACGGCGGCGAGTCCGCGGCGTACGTCCGGCCGCAGCAGCCACTCCGGGTCGGGCTCCCCCTGCACCTGGTGGCGGATGCCCTTGAGGTACCGCCCGCCGGGGAGTTCGCGCAGCCGGGCGAGTTCGTCCGCGACGTCCGGACGGGTCAGGTCGGTCCAGCCGACGACGCCCGCGACCAGGTCGTGCCCGGCGGCGAGGGCGAGGAACTCCGGGGTCTCCTCGGGGACGGTCACCGTCTGGACGAGGACGGTGCGGTCGACGGAGGCCGCCGCGGCCAGGGGCACGAGGTCGGCAAGGGTGAAGTCGCGCCGCAGCGGCTGAAGTTCGGGTCCGGTGATCCAGTCCTGGTCCCGCACCGACAGGTCCCACACGTGGTGGTGCGCGTCCACGGTCACGGCAGCTCCCAGACGGTGGGCAGACCGGCGCCGGCGCCGCCCTCGGAGTAGTCGTGCACCACGTCCAGGAGCTGGGCCATGCGGGCCTGCCACGCGACGTTCACCGGCAGCTGGTCCAGTTCGGCGAGGAGGCGGGCGTAGTCCTCGCACTCCAGGACGTGGAAGAGGTCCGTCCCGCTGCGCCAGATCGTCCAGGAGGTGGCGCCCGCCGCGCGGATGGCGGCCGTGAGCTCCTCGGGGACCGCGCGGTGGGCGGCCTCGTACGCGTCGACGCGGTCGGGACGGACCTTGGTGTGCAGGGCGACTCTCATCACGGCTCCTCGGTGGCCAGGAGGCCGGTGTCCCGCAGCTCCTGCCAGAAGGCGGCGGGGACCGGTGTGGCGAACTGATCGGCGCAGTCGTGGACCTCGACGGCCGAGCGGGCGCCCACCAGCACGCTCGCCACGGCCGGATGGGCCGCGCAGAACGCCAGCGCCGCCGCGCGCAGCGAGATGCCGTGACGCCGCGCGATCCGCTGCATGCGCAGGGACTTCTCCAGCAACGCGGCCGGTGCCTCGGCGTAGTCGAACGTCGCCCCCGGCCTGGGGTCGGCGAGCAGACCCGAGTTGAAGGCACCGCCGAGCACGACACGGACGCCGCGCTCGACGGCCGTCGGCAGCAGGGCCGTTCGCGCGCTCTGGTCCAGCAGTGTGTAGCGGCCCGCGCACAGCACCACGTCGACGTCCGTGTCGCGGACGAAGCGGGTGAGCATCTCCGCCTGGTTCATGCCCACCCCGATCGCGCCGACCACGCCCTGCGAGCGGAGCTCCTCCAGGGCCGGGTAGCCCTCCCGGAAGGCCGTCTCGGCGTGGTCGTCGGGGTCGTGGAGGTAGACGACGTCGACGCGGTCGAGGCCGAGCCGCTCCAGGCTGCCGTCCAGGGTGCGCCGGATCCCGTCCGCGCTGAAGTCCCAGACCCGGCGGTGCGTTGCCGGGACGGCGAAGCCGTTCGCCAGGTCGTCACCGCCGCCGTCCCGCGGTTCCAGCCGGCGCCCCACCTTGGTCGAGACCGTGTACTCCTCGCGTGGGTGCTCGCGCAGCGCGGCGCCGAGGCGGCGCTCCGACAGCCCGAGGCCGTAGTGGGGCGCGGTGTCGTAGTAGCGGACGCCGCGCCGCCAGGCGGCGGACACCGCGTCATGGGCCTGCTGGTCGGTGACCTCGGTGTACAGGTTGGCGATGCCGGCGGCTCCGAAGCCGAGTCCGCGGGGGATGGTCACCGGGCCTCCGGACGCAGCCGCAGGCCCTGCATGCCGCCGTCGACCGCGAGGGCCGTGCCGGTGGTGGCGCCGGAGAGCGGGCCGGCCAGGTAGGCGATGGCGCCCGCGACCTCGGCGGCGGTGACGAGCCGGCCGGTGGGCTGACGGGCCTTGAGCGCGGCACGTTCGGCGCCCGGGTCGCCTGCCGCGTCCAGCAGCCGGCCGACCCACGGGGTGTCCACGGTGCCCGGGTTGACGCAGTTGACGCGGATGCCCTCGCGGACGTGGTCGGCGGCCATGGCGAGGGTGAGGGAGTACACGGCGCCCTTGCTCGCGCTGTACAGGGCGCGTTGCGGCAGGCCCGCGGTGGCGGCGATCGAGCAGGTGTTGACGATCGCGGCGTGCGCGGACCGGCGCAGATGCGGCAGGCAGGCGCGGGCCGTGCGGACCATGCCGAGGACGTTGACGTCCATGACCCGGTGCCACTCGGCGTCGTCGTTGTCCTCGACGGTTCCCTGGGCGCCGATGCCGGCGTTGTTGACCAGGACGTCGAGTCCGCCTCCGAGGCCGGCGACGGCGTCCGCCACCGCCTGCCGCACCGAGGCGTCATGGGTGACGTCGGCCTCGTAGGAGAGGAAGGGCGCGTCGGCCTTCGACAGGTCCAGTACGGCTACCAGGGCGCCCCGCTCCGCCAGGAGTTCGGCGGTGGCGCGCCCGATGCCGGAGGCGCCGCCGGTCACCAGGGCCCGCAGGCCCTCGAAGTCGGTCATGCCGCTTGCCCCTTCCGGTGCGTCTTCTCGTCGGGTGCGGCGGCCCAGACGGTGCCGCCGGGGAAGGTGTGGCGCGCGAGGGACTCGGGATGCATGGTGGCCGAGAAACCGGGCGCGGTGGGGGCGAGGTAGTGCCCGTCGCGGATGCGGACCGGGTCGAGGAAGTGCTCGTGGAGATGGTCGACGTACTCGATGACCCGGTCGTCGGTGGTGCCGGAGATCGCGAGGTAGTCGAACATGGCGAGGTGCTGGACGAGTTCGCACAGGCCGACGCCGCCGGCGTGCGGGCAGACCGGGACGCCGAACTTGGCGGCGAGCAGCAGGATGGCGAGGTTCTCGTTGACGCCGCCGACACGGGCCGCGTCGAGCTGGAGGACGTCGACGGCGCCGGCCTGGAGGAGCTGTTTGAAGACGATCCGGTTGTGGGCGTGCTCACCGGTGGCGACCTTGACCGGGGAGACGGCCCGGCGGATCGCGGCGTGGCCGAGGATGTCGTCGGGGCTGGTGGGCTCCTCGATCCAGTAGGGGCGGAACTCGGCGAGGGCCTCCGTCCAGCGGATCGCCTCGGCGACGTCCCAGCGCTGGTTGGCGTCGATCGCCATGCGCACGTGCGGGCCGACGGCCGCGCGGGCGGCCCGGCAGCGGCGGATGTCGTCGTCGAGGTCGGCGCCGACCTTCAGCTTGATCTGCCGGAAGCCGTCGGCGACCGCCTGGGTGGCGAGCCGGGTGAGCTTGGCGTCGTCGTAGCCGAGCCAGCCCGGCGAGGTCGTGTAGGCGGGGTAGCCGCGCTCCAGCAGCCGGGCCCGGCGCTCGGGCGCCCCCTCCCGTCCGCGCCGCAGGATGTCCAGCGCCTCCTCGGGGGTGAGGGCGTCGGTGAGGTAGCGGAAGTCGATCTGCCGTACCAGCCACTGCGGTTCGGCGTCGGCGAGCAGCCGCCACAGCGGTGTGCCGGCGCGCTTGGCGGCCAGGTCCCAGACGGCGTTGACGACCGCGCCGATGGCCATGTGCATCACGCCCTTCTCCGGCCCGAGCCAGCGGAGCTGGCTGTCGCCGATCAGGGCGCGGTTGAGGGTGCCGGGGTCGGCGCACAGCTCGTCGACCCCCCGTCCGACGACATGGCCGCGCAACGCCTCGATCGCGGCGACCTGGACCTCGTTGCCCCGCCCGATGGTGAACGTGAAGCCGTGCCCCTCGTGCCCGTCGGCGGCGTCGGTGCGCAGCACGACGTAGGCCGCCGAGTAGTCGGGGTCCGGGTTCATCGCGTCGGAGCCGTCGAGCTCGCGGGAGGTGGGGAAGCGGATGTCGTACGTGTCGACGGCCGTGATGCGGGCGGGAGTCGGGGACACGGAGAGCCTTTCGGTGGGGTGCGGGGAACCGCGACGGGTCAGTCCTGGGCGCGGCCGGTGGTCACCCGGGCGATCATCAGGGCGACCAGGATGATCCCGCCGTAGATGGCCTGGATCCAGAAGGACGGCACCTGGGCGAGGGTGAGCAGGTTCTGCACGACCCCCAGCAGGAGTACGCCGGTGAGGGCGCCGAGCATGCTGCCCTTGCCGCCGTCGAGGCTGATACCGCCGATCACCGCCGCCGCGAACACCGTGAAGATCATGTTGTTGCCCTGGTTGGCGCTGATCGCGCCGACGTACCCGGTCTGCATGATGCCGCCGACCGCGGCGAGGATCCCGGCGACCACGAACACGCCGAGCATGACGCGCTCGACACGGATGCCGGCCGCGCGGGCCGCGTCGGCGTTGCCGCCGATGGCGTACAGGGCGCGCCCGACCCGGTGGTACTTGAGCACCAGTCCCGCCGCCGCGAAGGCGCCGGCGGCCAGCCACACCGACAGCGGCACGCCGATGAAGGTGGTGGTCGCCAGCGCGTAGAAGGACTCGGGCATGCCGAACAGGGTCTTGCCCTTGGTGGCGCCGACGAGCAGCCCGCGCAGCACGATGAGCATGGCGAGCGTCACGATGAACGCGTTGAGCCGGAACCTCACCACCAGGACGCCGTTGAAGGCGCCGACGACGGCGCCCGCGACGAGGATCGCCGGCAGGGCGAGCGCGGCGGGGAGTTCGGTGCCCCAGCCGGACTGGGCGGCGGGCAGCACCAGGAGCGCCCCGACGGCGGGCGCGATGCCGACGACCGACTCCAGGGACAGGTCGAACTTGCCGGTGATGAGGACCAGCGACTCGGCGAGCACGACCATCGCGAGGGCGGCGGAGGCACCGAGGATGGAGATCAGGTTGCGCTCGGTGAGGAAGGAGTCGTTGAGCACGGCGCCGAGCACCAGCAGCAGCAACAGGGCGGGCAGCAGCGCGAGTTCGCGGGCACGGCGCAGCAGTACGGTTCTGGCGGACGCGGCGGCGGGGACGCGCGCGGGCGCGAGCGGCGGGGCCGCCTTGGTGTCAGCCATGGTCCACTCCTTCGATGGAGGCGATCAGCTCGTGGTCGTGCCAGCCCGCGGGGTGTTCCGCGACGACACGGCCGTGGAAGAGGACGAGGACGCGATCGCAGCGGCGCAGGTCGTCGAGTTCGTCGGAGACGACGAGCACGGCGGTGCCGTCCTCGCGGGCGCTGTCCACGCGGGCCAGCAGGGACTCCTTGGACTTCACGTCGACGCCCGCCGTGGGGTTGATCAGGATCAGCAGCCGTGGGTCGGAGGCGAGGGCGCGGGCCATCACGACCTTCTGCGCGTTGCCGCCGGACAGGTCGGAGACGGGCTGGTCGGGGCCCTCGGCGTGGATGTCGAGCCGGTCGATCAGCTCGGCGGCGAGGCCGCGCCTGCGGTCGGTGCCGACGAAGCCGAACCGGCCGAGGCGGTCCAGGACGCTCATGGTGGCGTTGTCGCCGATCGTCATGCCGAACACGAGGCCCTGCCCGTGCCGGTCGCGCGGCACGCAGCCCACTCCGGCCGCGAGCGAGGCCCGCACGTCCCCGAACGGCAGGGGCTCGCCGTCCAGCCGGGCCGATCCGCCGCTCGGCGTGCGAAGGCCGGCGAGGGTCTCGGCCAGTTCGGTCTTGCCGCTGCCGCTGATGCCGGCGAGCCCGACGACCTCGCCGCGGCGCACGGTGAGGTCGACGTCCTCGTACGAGGGTGAGGACAGGGCCCGCACGTCGAGCGCCACGGGGGCGTCCGCGGGCACCTCGTCGCGGGCGGCGCGGTCCTCGCGCTCGGCGACGGTCTCCCCCGCCATGGCCTCCACCAGTGCCCGGCGCGACAGGTCGGCGACGGGTGCGGTGGTGATCCAGCGGGCGTCCCGCAGCACGGTGACGGTCTGGCAGACCTCGTACACCTCCTGGAGGTGGTGGGAGATGAACAGGAAGGTGACGCCGGAGTCCTGGAGGGCCCGCATCCGGGTGAAGAGCCGTTCGATCTCCCGGTTGTCCAGCTGCGCGGTCGGCTCGTCCAGCACGATGAACCGGGCGCCGAAGCTCAACGCCCGTGCGATCTCCACCATTTGACGGTCCTCGACCCGCAGGTCGGCGGTGCGCGCCTCCGGGTCGACGTGCACGTCCCAGGTGGCGAGGAGTGCGGCGGCCTCGGCCTTGAGCCGGCGCCAGCTGATCAGACCGCGCTTGAGCGGCTGCCGGTTGATGAAGAGGTTCTCGGCGACCGTCAGCTCGGGTACCACCGTGGGCTTCTGGTAGACGCAGGCCACCTTGCGGCGCCAGGCGTCCCGGTCGGCGAGCGAGGGGGCGGGCTCGCCGTCGAAGCGGACGGTGCCCTCGTCGGGTGCCTGGAGGCCGGTGAGGACGGAGACCAGGGTCGACTTGCCGGCGCCGTTGCGGCCGACGAGGGCGTGCGACTCGCCCGGCAGGACGGTGAGCCGCCCGTCGGCCAGCGCGGTGGTGGGGCCGTACCGCTTGACGATGCCCCGCGCCTCAACGAGTGGTGTGCTCATTCGACCGTGTTGCCCCACAGCTCGGGGTCGTCGACGTTGTCCTTGGTGACCAGGGGCGCGGGCAGCTGGTCCTCCAGGATGCCGCTCGGCAGCTTCACGATGGTCGAGCCGTGGTCGGTGGGCCCGGGCTCGAAGGTCTTCCCCTCCATCGCCGCCTTGATGTAGTACATCCCGTACTTGGCGTAGAGGTCGGCGGGCTGCGAGACCGTCGCGTCGATCTCGCCCTTGCGGATGGCGTCGTACTCCTGCGGGATGCCGTCGTTGGAGACGATCGCGATGTGGCCCGCCTGGCCGGCCTTCTTCAGCATCCCCTTCGACTTCAGGGTCTGCAGGGTGGGGGCGAGGTAGACGCCGCCCGCCTGCATGTAGATGCCCTTGATGTCCGGGTTGGCGTTCAGGAGCGTGTCCAGCTTGGAGGCCGCCGTGTCGGACTCCCACTTGGCGGGGATCTCCAGGACCTTCAGCTTCGGGAACTTCTCCTTCACGCAGGAGCGGAAGGCCTCGGAGCGCTCCCGGCCGTTGACCGAGGCGAGGTCGCCCATGATCTGCACGACCTTGCCGGAGGGGATGTGCTCCCCGAGGTACTGGCAGGCCTTCTCGCCGTACGCCACGTTGTTGGCGCGCACCACCATGGCGACCTTGCCCTTGTCCGGCGCGACGTCGACGGCGACGACCGGCACGCCCTTGCGCTCGGCCTGGTCGAGTCCCGCCTCGATGGCGGCGCTGTCCAGCGGGGCGACGACCAGGCCCTTGACGCCCTGGTTGAGCTGGTTGTTGATGTCGGTGATCTGCTGCGAGGGGTCGCTGTTGGAGTTGACCGTCTTGCGCGCCTGGATGCCCTCGGACTCGGCCATCTTCGGCACGTAGTCGTTGTACGACTGCCAGAACGGCGAGGTCAGCAGCGGCAGGATCACCCCGACCTCGCCGGTGCCACCGCCTGAGGCGCCGGAGGCGCCGGTGTCCTTGGTGCTGCCGCAGGCGGTGAGCACGAGGGCGGCGCAGACCGCCGCAGCCGCCGCACGCGGGACTGTTCGCCCGTACCGCCGTCCGTACCGCCGTGCGTTCCGCTGTGTCCCGTCGGCCATCTGCCGGCTCCTCATCGAGCGTGATCGAGCAGTTGACCGCATATTTATCAGACCACTTGGCGCCGTCAACACCCTCGGGAGCCGAATTTCTTGGCTTCTCGGCCATAGTGGTCCGACCACCTGGCTGGTTAGACTGCGGCGCACGGCGACGGGAGAAGTGGCGTGAACGAGACGGAGTCGGGGCCGGCCCCGCAGAAGGGCACGGTGACGCAGCGCGCCATCGAGCGGATCAAGGCGATGATCGGCGAAGGGCTCCTCGAACCCGGCGCGCGGCTGCCCACCGAACGCGAACTGGCGGCCCAGCTGGGCATCTCCCGCAGCTCCATGCGGGAGGCGATCCGCGCGCTGACGGTCATGGGGGTGCTGGAGGCCCGGCACGGCTCCGGCATCTACGTCACCCAGCTCCAGGCCGGCGATCTGCTGGAGACCTTCGGGGTCGTCGCCGATCTGTCCCGGGGCCCGCGTCTGGTGGAACTGCTGGAGATCCGCCGCGTCCTGGAGTCGACGGCGACCGCGCTGGCCGCCGCCCGCATCACACCGGACCAGCTGGCCGAGGTCGAGAAGCATCTGGCGGCCATGAACGCCACCGAGGACCCGGAGGAGATCCTCGCCCACGACCTCGCCTTCCACCGCGAGATCGCGCTGGCCGCGGGCAACGAGACCATGGCGGCGATCCTGGAGGGCCTGTCCTCCCGCACCTTCCGCGCCCGGGTCTGGCGCGGCTACCAGGAGGAGGGCGCCTTCACCCGCACCCGCCGCGAGCACGCCGCGATCCACCGCGCCCTGGCCGCCCGCGACCCGGAGGCGGCACGGGCGGCGGCGGCCGCGCACGTCGGCGAGGTGGAGGAGTGGCTGCGCGCCCAGCTCGGCGAGCAGGGCGCGCCCGTGCCTCGCGCGGACGGCCCCGCGACGGGCGTGTGAGGGCCTGACGGACAGACCCTCACGACACCGGGCAGGCCCTAAGCCCGCCGCAGCCTCAGCGTCACCAGTTCGAAGGGACGCAGGCGTACGGTGATCCGCTCGCCGTCCACCACGGGCGCCGTGGCCTGCGCCAGCGGGCGTTCCAGCAGGTCGGTGACCGCTACACCGGCGACGTCGAAGCCCGCCGTCAGGGTGGCGTGGGCGCGGCCGCCGTGCGCCTCGTGGAAGCGGACCACCACGTCACCGCTGCCGTCGTCGGCCAGCTTCACGGCGGTGACCACGACCGCCTCCTGATCGACCCTCACCAGGGGCGCGACGTCTCCTGCACCCGTCACCCGCCGCTCCGGCACGTTGATCCGCCAGCCCTCGCGCACCGCGTCCCCGATCCCGGCGCCCGGCACCAGGGCGTGCCGGAAGCGGTGCACGCCCTGGTCGGTCTCGGGGTCCGGGAAGCGCGGGGCGCGCAGCAGCGAGACGCGGACCGTGGTGGTCGTACCGCCGTCGCCGTCGGTGCGCACCGTGCGCGTCACGTCGTGTCCGTACGTCGAGTCGTTGACGACGGCGACGCCCCAGCCGGGTTCCTCCAGGTGGACGAAGCGGTGGTTGCACGCCTCGAACTTGGCGGCCTCCCATGAGGTGTTGGTGTGCGTGGGCCGGTGGAAATGCCCGAACTGGGTCTCCGAGGCGTACCGTTCGGCGTGCACGTCCAGCGGGAAGGCGAGCTTGAGGAACTTCTCCGTCTCGTGCCAGTCCACCTCGGTGTCCAGCACCAGCCGCCGCTCCCCCGGGGGCAGCGACAGCACCTGGGTCACGCGCGACGCGCCGAAGGACCGCACGATCCGCACCGACTCGCCGTCCTCACCGACGGCCAGCTCGTCAAGGCCGGTCAGGTCGGTGACGGTGTTGCGGTAGAACTCGTCGACGTCCCAGGCGTCCCACATGTTCGGGAAGTCGGGGTGCAGCTGGAGCAGGTTGGCCGCCCGGCCCGGGGCGACGGTCTCACGGTCCGCGCCGATGTCGTACGCGGAGACGACCAGGCCCCGCTCGTCGATCCCGATCCGCAGCAGGCCGTTGTCGAGGACGTACCCGCCGTCCGGGCGGGGGCCGACCGACACGGTCCCCTCGACGGCCGGGGCTCCGGCGCCGCCCGCGGGGACGCCGCGCCGGTCGTGCGGGGCGGCGTTGAAGACCAGCTCGCGCCGCCCCTCGCCGGCCAGCGCGCGCTGGGCCGCGTCCACGACGGCGTTCAGCTCGCCCGCGAGCCGCTCGTAGGTCGCCCGGGCCTCGCGGTGCACCCAGGCGATGGACGAACCGGGCAGGATGTCGTGGAACTGGTGCAGCAGCACCGTCTTCCAGATGCGGTCCAGCTCCTCGTACGGATAGGGGAACCCGGTCCGCACGGCGGCCGTCGCCGCCCACAGCTCCGCCTCCCGCAGCAGGTGTTCGCTGCGCCGGTTGCCCTGCTTGGTCTTCGCCTGGCTGGTGAGGGTCGCGCGGTGGAGTTCGAGGTAGAGCTCGCCGACCCAGACGGGCGGGTTCGGGTACTCGGCCTCGGCCTTGGCGAAGAAGGCCGCCGGGGTCTCCCAGGCCACCGTCGCCGAGCCTTCGAGGTCGCGCAGCCGGGCCGCCTTGGCGACCATCTCCCGGGTGGTGCCGCCGCCTCCGTCGCCCCAGCCGGTCGGTGCCAGCGAGTGGCGGGCGACGCCCTTGTCCTTGAAGTTGCGGGCCGCGTGCGCGATCTCGCTGCCCTTCATGGAGCAGTTGTAGGTGTCGACGGGCGGGAAGTGGGTGAAGATCCGGGTGCCGTCGATGCCTTCCCAGGTGAAGGTGTGGTGCGGGAACTTGTTCGTCGCGGACCAGGAGATCTTCTGCGTCAGCAGGTACTTGGCGCCGGCGGCCTTGATGATCTGCGGCAGTCCGGCCGCGAAGCCGAAGGTGTCCGGCAGCCAGGCCTCGTCGTTCTCGATGCCGAACTCGTCGAGGAAGAACCGCTTGCCGTGCACGAACTGCCGGGCCATCGCCTCGGAGCCCGGCATGTTGGTGTCCGACTCCACCCACATGCCGCCGGCCGGCACGAACCGCCCGTCCGCGACCGCCTTCTTCACCCGCGCCCACACCTCGGGCCGGTGCTCCTTGACCCAGGCCCACTGCTGCGCCTGCGACATGGCGAACACGAAGTCGGGCTCGTCCTCCAGCAGGGCCGTCATGTTGGCGGTGGTGCGGGCGACCTTGCGGACCGTCTCCCGCAGCGGCCACAGCCACGCCGAGTCGATGTGGGCGTGGCCGACGGCGCTGATGCGGTGCGCGGAGGGGCCGGCGGGGGTGGCCAGGACGCCGGCGAGACGGGACCGCGCCTCGGCCGCCGTGCCGCCCACGTCCTGGAGGTCGACGGCGTCCAGGGCCCGCTCCACCCCCCGCAGGATCTCCCAGCGCCGCGCCGACTCCACCGGCAGCTCGGCCATCAGCTCCCCGAGCACCTCCAGGTCGAGCACCAGCTCCCACACCGTCTCGTCGAAGACGGCCAGGTCCATACGCGTGAGGGTGTACTGCGGGGCGTGGCCCGCGGTCTCCTTGTCGCCCAGCTCGGTCGGCCGGAAGGGGTGGTAGTCGAGGATGACCGGGTTGGACGCGGCCTCGATGTGCAGGCGCACCTCCTCGCCGCCCTCGACGGGCGCGCCGACGCGCACCCACTGGTTGCGCGGGTTCAGGCCCTTCACGGGAGTGCCGTCGGGGCGGTAGACGAGGCCCTCGCACTGGAAGCCGGGCATGTTCTCGTCGAACCCGAGGTCGAGGATCGCCTCCACGGTCCGCCCGGCCCAGTCACGCGGGACGGTTCCGGTCACCCGGAACCAGCTGGTGCCCCACGGAGCACCCCACCGGGCGCCCACCTCGATCGGCGCGGGCTCGGCCGCGAGACCCTCGGCGACCGGCACGGGCTCGTCGGGCGCGTGCCAGACGGCGACGTCGAGCGGCACGGACTCGGGGTACACGGCGGGTCGGATGCGTTCGTCGAGGACACGCTTCAGACGGGCTTCGACGAGGCTGCGGTCGTCATGCATGGCGGGGTGCTCCGTAGCTGTGCGAGGGGTTACCAGGTGTGGTTCACGGTGACGGGGTCCGACGAGGTGTACAGCTCCCCTACGGCGCGCAGTTCGAACCGTGCCACTTGCTCGCCCTGCTCGGGGCGCAGTCCGCCGGCGAACCAGGCGCGCTGGCAGGTGCCGCCGAGGAAGCGCCGGGTGCCGTCGGGCAGGATGCGGTGGAGGGTGTGGTGGCGGACCTCGCCGGGCGCGGGCTGCCAGGCCAGGCGCAGGTCGCCTCCGGAGGCGGCGGTGACGCGGAACGCGGTGGGTGCTGCGGGGGTCAGGGGAGGCTGGTCCGCGCGCACGGCGAGATGGCCCAGGCGCCAGCGCACGGGAGCGCCGGGGGTGGTGGGCGTGAGGCGCACGCCGAGGGCGCGGACGGTGCCGGACAGGCCGGTGAGCCGTACGGCCGTGGTCTGCCAGGCGCCGGACGAGCTCACCGGGAAGTAGGAGTACGGCGGTGCCGCCCCCGGAGTGCCGGGTTCGGCGGTGGCGACGGCCAGTTCGACCCGCACGGAGCCGGTGTCGGCCCGGTGCGTGAGCTCGACGACGGTCTCGCCGGTGACCGGGAGCCGGGTCGCGTACAGGTCGAGGACCACGGGCTCGTCGGGCGCGCCGTCCACGAGCACGCTGCTGCCGCCGGACCAGGCCTGCGCGAAGTCGAAGTTCACGGTGGGCCGGGCGCCCGCGGTGCGCACGGTCCAGCGCCGTGACGGCAGGCGGTCCTGCAACCCGAGGTGGTTCCACGGCGTGTCCGAGGCGACCTCGCCGTTCTCGAACCACCGCAGCCCGTGGCCGGTGTTGAAGACGGTCGCGAACGGCATCGAGGTGACCGTGGACCGGTCCGCCACCGTCACCGCGGGTGCCCGCCACCGGTCCGTGCCGTCGGGCCGCGAGGGGTCCAGCGAACGCCCGGTCCAGAAGCGGTCGTCGGCCGCGTGGAAGGCCGCGGGGGTCCGCCCGTCCGCCGGGAGCTGGTGGCGGGTCCACTCGGGCCGGTAGAAGCCGACCGAGGTGACGTGCGCGGCGGCCGTCGGCACGATGGCGTCCCAGGCGACGCTCGTGTTCCAGCCGTTCGACTCGACGTCGACGCCCGCCCACAACTCGTACCGGCTGCGCCCCAGTTGCTGCGCGCGCTGCCCGGACGAGGCGAGTGTCGCCGCCGACCAGCGGAAGTCGAGGAACATGCTGTCGGCGGCCTGGAAGAAGGGCTGGTTCTGCGCGTTGAGCGCCCCCTGCCAGCTGACGCCGCCGTTCACGGTCATCGAGTCGTACCAGGTCACCCGCTGCCCGCGGGCGGCCGAGAGCGACTTCAGCTCCCGCAGGAACCCCTGCATGTCCGCGCCCAGGGCCGCGTCACCGCCGCCGGTCTCGGCGTTCACGAACCAGCCGTCGAAGCCGTACGCGGCCGCCACCGCGACCAGTTGCGCGGCGAGCGGATACCGCCCGGCGGCGTCCTTCTGCACGAGGTCCCGCGTCCACCGCAGCTGCCCGCCGTAGGCGACCGGCGGCAGGAAGACGTTGCCGAGGACCGGTACGCCGTGCCGGTGGGCGGCGTCCACGATCGGCGCGTTCGGGGCGAGGATCAGCCCCTCGCCCGACGAGCCGCCCCAGAAGACCAGTTCGTCGATGTACGCCCAGTGGGTGAGCGCGTAGTAGTCGGCGGTGGCGGAGCCCTGGGAGGGGTTGCCCGCCGTCGGCCCGAAGGACACCAGCGACTGGATACGGGCCTGCCCCGAGCAGGCGGTGGCGTTCGCCGGGGTCGGGGTGAAGCGCGGGGCGAGGGGCACCGAGGCGGCGTTGAGGGCGAGGTCGGCGTCGTCGGCGGCGCGCCAGGCCTTGAGGCTGCGCCAGGTGATGCCGGCGCCCGGGCTGCCGGAGGGCAGCGAGTCCGGGTACCAGTACGAGGCGTACGGCTGGAGCGCCGCCTCCGCGGGCCGCGGGGCGGCCGTCGCGGGCAGCGACGGGAGCAGGGCGGCGGCGGCGCCGGCGAGCAGGACGGTGCGTCTGGTGGGGTTCACGAGCGGGTGCCTCCTTGGGTTCCGAGGGTTCCTCGGGTTCCTTGCGGGACGGGGAGTACCTGGTCGGGAGTGACGACCTCGGTGATGCCGCGCGCGGCGAGATGGTCCTTGTCGTGCGCACGGCTGTCGAGGACGGTGGTGGGGCGGGCTCCGTCGGCGACGAGCCGGAAGAACGCGTCGAAGACGGGGCCGCCGGGTGCGCAGCGGGAGCGGACTGCCGGATCGGCGGGTACGGCGAGTGCCGTGGTGCGCGGCGCCGGGGCGGCCCTGGTGTGCTCACGGGCGGCGCGGGCCAGCACCAGCGCGCTGTCCTTGGGGCGGCGGTCGTTGGTCAGCAGGCCCAGGCCGTATTCGAGTTCGGGGAAGTCGGCGAGGTCGCGGGAGACGTCGTGGGAGCACCACCAGGTGATGCCCCACAGACCGGGGCAGTCCAGGGCGTGCTCCACCGTCGCCCCGGTGAAGGCGGCCGCGTGCTCGGCCGGGACGAGCGGCGCGGGCGCGCCGACCTCCTGGAGCCAGACGGGCCGGTCCGGGTCGTCGGCCCAGGCCTTGCTGAGCTCGATCAGATAGGCGGCGTGGTGCTCGCTCGGCACGGAGGCGCGCCCGTGCCGCTGGGCGGTGCCGTTGAACACCCAGGAGTGCACGGCCGTCATCGCGCCGCGCCGCGCGGCCTGGGCCGGTGTGAACGGCTGGTCGTCCTGGTACCAGGTGGCGTCGTACTCGGCGTGCAGATGCGCCTTGCCCGGGGCACCCTGCGCGCACGCGGCCAGCATCCGCGTCAGCCATGCGTCGATCTGCGCCTCGGTCGCCCGGTCGGGGTCGGGGTGCGGTCCCGCGGAGAACTGGTTGACCTCGTTGCCGAGCGTCAGGCCGAGGAAGTTGGGCCGGTCGTCGAGGGCGGCGGCCAGGGTGCGCAGGTAGGCCGCCTGGCCGTCGATCACGTCGGGGTCGGTGAACAGGTTCCTGCGGTGCCAGGTCCGGGTCCAGGCCGGCAGGTAGTCGAAGCTGCTCAAGTGGCCCTGGAGGCCGTCCACGTTGACGTCGAGCCCGCGTTCGGCCGCGGCGTCCACGAGCGCGACGAGCTGCTCGACGGCCCGGGGCCGGATCAGGGTGCGGTTGGGCTGGAAGTACGGCCACAGCGGGAAGACCCGTACGTGATCGAGTCCGAGGGCGGCGATCGAGTCGAGGTCGGCGCGCACGGAGTCCAGGTCGAAGTCGAGCCAGTGGTGGAACCACCCTTCGCTGGGGGTGTAGTTGACGCCGAAGCGCACGGCAGAAGACATGGAGGTCCCGGTGGTCGTGGTGCGTACGGAGGAGGTCAGCCCTTGACGGCGCCCTCGCCGACCCCGCGGAAGAAGTACCGCTGGAGACAGGCGAAGAGGGCGATCAGCGGCGCGACCGCGATGATCGTGCCCGCGGCGACGAGCCGTTCGTCGTTGGCGAACGTGCCGTGCAGATAGTTGAGGCCGATGGTCAGCGTGAACCTGGACGGGTCGCTGAGCACGATCAGCGGCCACAGGAAGTCGTCCCAGGCGCCCATGAAGGCGAAGATCGCCACGACCGCGAGGGTGCCCTTGACCGACGGCAGCGCGATCCTCCAGAACCGTTGCCAGACGTTGGCACCGTCGACGAACGCGGCGTCCTCGATCTCGTACGGCAGGTTGAGGAAGGCGTTGCGCATCAGCAGCACGTTCAGCGCGCTGACGCAGCCGGGCAGGACCACGCCCACCAGGGTGTTGTTCAGGCCCAGCTCCCGCATGGTGGTGAACTGGGCGATGATGATGCCCTCCACCGGTACGAGCATGGCGAGCACGAAGGCGAGCGTCGCCGCCCGGCGGCCCCGGTAGCGCAGCCGGGCCAGGGCGTAGCCGGCGAGGGCCGAACCGACGCAGTTGGTCACGACGTTGGCGGTGGCGACCTTCAGCGAGTTCAGGGCGTAGTCCCACACGGGGATGGTCTCGGCGACCCGTTCGTAGTTGTGCAGTGTCGGATCGCCCGGCAGGAACTTCGGCGGGGAGCTGAAGATGTCCTCGGTGGGCCCCTTGAGCGAGGTCGACAGCTGCCACAGGAACGGTCCCACGGTCAGCGCCAGTACCCCCAGCAGGAGCAGATAGCGCAGGATCAGCTCCCCGACGCGGATCCGCCGTCCGTGCTCGTCGCTGACGCTCATGTGTCCTCCCTGCGGTCGGCGCGCAGCACCAGCAGCATCAGCGCCACCGTCACCACGAAGACGACGACGGAGATGGCCGAGGCGTATCCGACCCGGCCGGACAGGCCGGTGCCGGTGCGCTGCACGAGCATCACGAGCGTGGTGTCCTCGCCCGCGGGGCCGCCGCTCGGGCCGGCCAGCAGATAGACCTCGGAGAACACCTTGAAGGCGGCGACCGAGGAGAGCGCCGCGACCAGCACCATCGTGGACCGGACGGCGGGCACGGTGACCGCGAGGAACCGGCGCACCGGTCCCGCGCCGTCGACGGCGGCCGCCTCGTGCAGTTCACGCGGCACGTTGGCGAGCGCGGCCAGGTAAATGATCATGTAGTAGCCGAGCCCTTTCCAGACCGTGACGGTCATGGCGCTCAGCAGGAGCAGCCACTGGTCGCTGAGGAATCCGACACCGCCGGCGCCGACGGTCTCCAGCAGCGCGTTCACCAGGCCGCGTTCGTCGAGCAGCCACACCCAGATCAGACCGACCACGACGATCGAGGCGACGACCGGGGTGTAGAAGGCGGAGCGGAAGAACGTGATGCCGGGGATGTTCTTCTGCACCAGCAGCGCGAGCAGCAGCGGCAGGATCACGAGGGCGGGCACGACGCCGAGGACGTAGAGCGTGCTGTTGCGCAGCCCGATCCAGAACATGTCGTCCTGGAGAAGCTCGCGGAAGTTGGCGAGGCCGACGAACTCGCCGGGGACCAGGGTCCGCCGGTCGGTGAAGGCGTTCACCACGGTGGAGACGAAGGGGTAGAGCACGAAGGCGCTGACGACCAGCAGTCCGGGTGCGGCGAACAGCCAGGGGCCGGCCGGCGGGTGGCGCCGGATGCGAGGGGAGCCGTTCACGGTGTCTCAGCCCTGCTGCTGGAGCAGCCGATCACAGGCCTTGACAGCGTTGTCGAGGGCCTCCTGCGGAGTCTCCTTGCCCTGCAGCGCCCGGGCCACGGAGTTGCGCAGCTCGGTCTTCATCTGCTCGCTGAAGAGCACCGGCGTGTAGTTGACGGCGGTCTTCAGCGACTGGGCGGCGGCCACCCGCACCCGGGTCTCGTCGGTGCCGTCCTCCTTGGTGAAGTAGGGGTCGTCGAGCGAGCCGGCGGTGCTGGGGAAGATCGCGACCTGCTTCGCGAACGACATCTGGTGCGCGGCGTCGGTGACGAAGTGGGCGAAGGCGACGGCGGCGGGCTTGCGCGGGGTCTGCGCGTTGACCATCACACCCATCACGTACATGTTGACGTGGCCGGTGCTGGTGATCTGGTCGGTGATGCCGATGTTCTTGTACAGGTTCGGCGCCTGCTTCTTGAAGTTGCCGAGGTCGAGGGCGCTGCCGGGGTTCATGGCGACGGCGCCGGTGAGGAACTTCTTGCCGGAGGACTCGGGCGTGGCGGTGAGCGCCTGCGGGTCGAGCGCCTTGGCGTCGTAGAGCTCCTTGTACTTGGTGAGCAGTTCGACGCCCTTGGCGTCGTTGAAGGTGAACCCGGTGCCCTCCGCGTTCATGAGGGGGACGCCGTAGCGGCCGAAGTCCTCGACGGTGGGCACGTTGGCGAGGGTGGCGACCTCGCCGTCGGTCTTCTCGGCGATCCGCAGTCCGTCCGCGAAGAGTTCGTCGTACGTCTTCGGCGGCTGCTCGGGGTCGAGTCCGGCCTTCTCGAAGAGGGACTTGTTGTAGAACAGCGGCCCGGTGTTGAGGTACCAGGGGAAGGCGTACGTGCCGTTCATGCCCGGCACCTGGTGACCGGCCCAGGCGCCCGGCAGGTACTCCTTCTCGTACTGTCCGGCGGCCTTGTCGAGATCCAGCGCGAGCCCCGCCTTGGCGAGCGGCGCGACGAGGTCGGGCGAGACGTTGACGACGTCGGGCAGGGTGCCGCCGGCCGCGTCGGCACTGATCTTGTCGGCGTAGCCCTCGGCGGGCTGGTCGACCCACTTCACGTCCGTGCCGGGGTGCTGCTTCTCGAACTCGGCGATCAGGTCCTCGAAGTACGGCTTGAAGTTGGCCCGGAGGTTCCAGGTCTGGAAGGTGATGTCGCCCTCGACCTTGCCGGAGGCGTCGGCCGATCCGCCTTCGCCCCCGCCGCCGCAGGCACTGAGCGGCAGGGCGACGACGACGGCAGCGGCGGCGAGGGTTCTGCGGGAGATGCGCACGGTGACCGGGCTCCTTTACGACGAAGTGAGCGGGAAATGGCGCCGGGGCAGACCCTGCACGGCAACTCGGAGGGAAGTCAATGGATTCGGCTCAGCTAAAGTCATTAGTCGAGCATGACCGCAGGTCAGGGAGTTGAGAGCGGACTCTTGCGGCTTCTTGCTAATGCGCTTTAGAGTGCGGCGATCGGGCCGGTGCTGAAGCGCATTAGTCCTTGAGTGATCGATGGGGAGGCGGGGTTGACGGGCAAGCGGTCTCCCGCGCGCCGGCCGACGATGAAGGACATCGCGCGGCGCGCCGGGGTCTCCGAGAGCGCGGTGTCGTTCGCGCTCAACGACCGGCCCGGGGTCTCGGAGGCCACCCGGGCCCGGGTCCGGCGAGTGGCGGAGCAACTGGGGTGGCGGCCCAGCACGGCGGCCCGCGCGCTGTCCGGCGAGGGCGCGGCCACGGTCGGCCTCGTGCTGGCGCGGCCCGCGCACACGCTGGGCGTGGACTCGTTCTTCCTCCAACTGGTCTCGGGCATCCAGGAAGTACTGGCCGAGCGTCATCTCGGACTGCTGTTCCAGGTCGCCGAGGACGTGGCCGACGAGTGCGCGGTGTACCGGCGCTGGTGGGCCGAGCACCGGGTGGACGGCGTCCTCGTCGTCGACCCGCGCACGGACGATCCCCGGCCCGGACTCCTCGACGAACTCGGCCTGCCCGCCGTGGTGATCGGCGGCGCGCCCGAGGAGCGCCACCCCGGCATGTCCACGGTGTGGGCGGACGACGGGGGTGCCATGGCCGCCGTCGTCGGCGAACTGCACGCCCTCGGTCACCGGCGGGTCGTCCACATCGCCGGTCTCGCGGGGCTCGCGCACACCGAACGCCGGATCCGTACGCTGCGCGCGGAGGCCGGGCGGCGCGGGCTGACCGAGGTGCGGTCGGTGACGACCGACTACTCCGACGCGGAGGGCGCCGCCGTGACCCGGCGGGTGCTGTCCGGCGACGCTCCGCCGACCGCCCTGATCTACGACAACGACGTGATGGCCGTCGCCGGGGTGGCGGCCGCGGCGGAACTGGGCTTCCGGGTGCCGGCCGACGTCTCGGTCGTGGCCTGGGAGGACTCCGCGCTGTGCCGCATGGTCACACCCTGGCTGTCGGCACTCTCCCGCGACACGGTGGAGTTCGGCCGGACCGCCGCGCAGGAACTGACGTCACTGCTGGACGGCGGCCCGGCCCGGACCGTGCGGGTGCCGGTGCCACGCCTGATAGAACGCGACAGCACGGGCCCCAGCCGGGCGTGAGCCTGCGCCACGTCGTTCACGTCGTCCACGTCGAGGACGGACGAGGCTCGGCGGACCCTGTGTGAGTACCGCGCTTCGTCGTTGGTGGTCGCCGGCCGGGTGAAGGCCCGTCGTTCCGGCTCGCCCTCGGCCTCGTCGGATACCGGCGCCCAGCTGCGCATGATCGAAATCCGGTTGCGGCGCGCGGCTGCCGTCGTCCGAGAATGGCCGCCATGACCCGTGCCTGGACCGTCTCTCCGGAACCCTCCGACTCCCCCGTCGCACTCGACCTGTGGCGCGCGTACTACACGGAGGTCAGCGACCGCTGGTTCCAGGTGCACGAGGGGCGGGACACCCCTGCCGACGAGCTGGAGCGCGAAGTGGTCGCATCCAACGACCACGCCGTGCTCACGCCGCCCTCCGGGGTGCTCCTGCTCGGCCGGTACGGGGGTGAGCCCGCGGGCACGGCCGGGGTGCGTCTCCTGGAGCGCGACAGCGCGGCACAGGGAGAGCCGGCGGAAGTGGCCGCCGAGCTCAAGCGGGTCTTCGTGCGCAAGGAAGCACGCGGCAGCGGCGGCGGCCCGGTCCTCCTCGCGGCCGCCGAGGACGCGGCGCGGGCGCTCGGTGCCGGCGCCATGCTGCTCGACACCCGCAGCGACCTGGCGGAGGCGTGCTCGCTCTACGAGCGCAGCGGCTACGAACGGGCCGCACCGCACAACCACGCCACGTACGCGGAGCGCTGGTACCGCAAACGCCTCTGAGGAGCAGTCGGGCAGATCCCGTTCGGCGGCGTCCTGCGTGGACGCAGTGACCCTGCGAGGATGTCGGGCGGATTCCGTACCCCTGGCCCAGGACGAAGGAGTGCCCGTGACCGACGAGTTCGGAGGGACCGCAGTCGAGATCGCCGCCGCCGTGCGGGGCAAGAAGGTCACGCCGCGGGAGGTGGTGGCCGCGCATCTGGCGCGGATCCAGCGGCTGGACGGCCGGATCGGGGCCTTCCGCGCCGTCCGGGCCGCGCAGGCGCTCGCCGAGGCCGACGAGGTCGCGGCGCGCGCCGATCTGGCGGAACTGCCGCTCGCGGGCGTGCCCGTGGCCGTCAAGGACAATCTGGCGGTGCGCGGCGAGAGCATGCGGGTCGGTTCGGCGGCGACGCCGGACACGCCGGCCGGGCAGGACCATGTGACCGTCGCCCGGCTGCGGGCCGCCGGTGCCGTGGTGGTGGGGCTGACCAATGTGCCGGAGCTGTGCGTGTTCGGTACGACCGACGGGGTGCACGGCACCGCCCGCAACCCCTGGGACCTGACGCGTTCGGCGGGCGGCTCCTCCGGTGGCGGCGCGGCGGCCGTGGCGGCGGGCATGGTGCCGCTCGCCCTCGGCAACGACGGCATGGGCTCCTTGCGCATCCCGGCGGCCAACTGCGGGCTCGTCACCGTCAAGCCCGGCCTCGGGGTGGTCCCGGCGGGCATCGGCGAGGGCGACTGGTTCGGCATGTCGGAGAACGGCCCCCTCGCGACGACCGTCGAGGACGCCCGGCTGATGCTCTCCGTCCTCGCCGGCGGCGACGCCGTGGGCAGGCCCGCGCCCGGCACCCGGACGGTCGCCGTCTCCCTGCGCAGCCCGATCGTGGGCGTCACCGTCGCGAGGCCCTACCAGGACGCCGCCCGGGAGGCCGCCGGGCTGCTCATGAGGGCCGGCCACCAGGTGCGGCGCGCCGACCCGCCCTATCCCGTGTCGCTGAGCCTCACCTCCCTCGCCCACTGGACCGCGGGGACCTCGGTCGACGCCCGGGGGCTCGACCCGCGGCTGCTGACGCGGCGCACCCGCGTGCACGCGGCGGTCGGGCGGCGGTTCGAGCGCCGGGTCCGTACCGGTACGAGCCGGGAGGAACTGCGCCGGCGCCTGGAGCCGTTCTTCGCCGAGCACGACGTACTGCTCACGCCCGCGCTGGCGCACCGCTCGCCCAAGGCGGGGCCCTGGCACGAGCGGGGCTGGCTGCGCAACGTGGCCGCCAACACGCACTACTCGCCGATGACTCCCCCGTGGAACCTGACCGGATGGCCGGCGATGGCCGTGCCGTTCGGCACCCTGCCGTCGGGCGCCCCGTGTGCCGTACAGCTCGTGGGGCGGCCGGGGTCGGAGGGAGAACTGCTGGAGCTGGCGGGCCAGTTGGAGGCGGCGCGGCCCTGGCGGCGGACGGCGCCCGTCGACCCGGAGAGCTGAGGGTCCGGAGCTAGAGGGTCCGGTGCATGATGTGCAGCCCGACCCTGCCGTGCCGGGGGTGGTCGAACGCGTCCGGCACCGTGCCGAGGACGGTGAAGCCGAGCGAGGTCCACAGCTGGACGGCCGGGTTGGTCTCGACGACCGCGTTGAACACCATGGCCCGGTAGCCGTGGGCCTTGGCCTGGGTCAGGATGTGCTCGGCGAGGGCCCGGCCGATGCCGCGCCCGGCCTGGTCGGGGTCGACCATGAAGCCGGCGTTGGCGATCCGGGCGGCGGGGCCGCTGTAGTTCGCGGTGAGGTAGGCGGAGCCGATGACGCTTCCGTCGTCGTCCTGGGCGACGTAGACGCGTTTGGCCGGGTTCATCCACAGGGCTCGGGCCGCGTCCTCGGTGGTGTCCGGGTCCCAGGCGTATGTCTCGGCGGCGGCGACGATGCGGTGCCAGAACGGCCAGATGTGCGGCCAGTCCGCGGCGGTGGCTTCCCTGATCAGCATGGGCGTGAGTCTGGCACGCCCATGCGGTCGGCGATCGCGAAGGACTCCTGCCGGTCAGTCCACGCTGGGCAGGATGTGCGGCTCGGCGAGGTCGTCCTCGTAGCCCGCCAGGCGGATCGGGGCGGACCGGGCCCACACGTCGAGGCTGCCGATCTCGCCCGGCCGGCGGCCCGCGCGCTCCGCGCGTTCCTTGGGGCGCTGTTCGCGATTCGTCTTCTCCGGTGTCACCGCGCACTCCTTATGTGTCGGGTCACCCGCGGGGGCGCGCCGGCGGCCTGCGGTCCGCTGCCCGACGCCCGTTCGGGTCTGCCATGTTGCAGTTGGACGCGGTGGCGTCGGTAACTCGCGTGAGAGCACGCCGTTGTGCACCGGCTTGTCCCGGGACGGACGATGGGTGTGGGTAGGGACCCGTTACTGCTGTCCGTCCGGAACAGATTAACCAAATGAGCGGGGGCGTGCTCGATGGGGCTGAAAACTGCGGGTAACGTTCCTGCGTCATCCCGTGCTCGAACCGGCGACTTCTGGGCCTCTTTATAACGAAATGGACCCATACGGACTCACCCGACCGGCCTACCCGGGCGAACAGGCCCGCGAGGGGCGGACGTCGGGAGCCACGCAGTTCAGGTGCCGTTGGCCGATTCGCAAGCCGGCCATGCTCTGCTGACGCCCGGACACGGCCCGGCCGGCGGGAGGAGTGACGCACATGGAACTGCGCGGTGTCGAAGAACTGATGGATCTGCTGCGCGCCTGTCGCGGCGCCTGGGACACCCCGGACCGCACCGGCGACCCGGTCGACCTGCACGACCACGCGCTGCAGACGGCCGCGCTGCTGCGCAGAAGCCACCCCGCCGACAAGGAGCTCCAGGTCGCGGGCCTGGTGCACGACATCGGCCACCTGCTGCGGCCCGGCGACGACGCCGGACACGCGGACCACGCCGCGGACGTCGTGCGGCCCCTGCTCGGTGAGCGGGTCGCCCGTCTCGTGCAGCTGCACGTCCCGGCCAAGCGCTATCTGGCCGCCGTCGCCCCGGAGCGCGGTCTGTCCCCGCAGAGCGCGCTGACCCTGACGCTGCAGGGTGGCACGATGAGCCCGGCCGAGGCCGCCGCGTTCGCCCAGGATCCCCTCGCCGAGGACGCCGTCACCCTGCGCCAGGCGGACGACGCGGGCAAGGTCGTCGGCCTCGACGCCGGGGTCATGGAGGACTGGCGCACGGTCCTGGAACTGGTCGCCTCCCGGCACTCACGCCTCGGCGCGGTGGACTGAGACCGCCGGCTGGGTGCGGGACCGGCGGGCCGGTGGGATCATGAGCGTGGGGCCTGTCGGCCGGCGCGCCCCGGCAGCCCGGTCGGGACTCCTCGGCAGGCCACCGTGAGGAAGGTGGCACCCATGAGCGACGTCACTCCGCCCGCGCGCCCCCGGCGCAGCCCGGATCTCGGGGGCCTGTCCCGCACCGTCCTGTACTTCGCCCTGGCCGTGAGCGCCCTGCTGGTCGGTGTCGCCGCGCTGCTGATGGGCATCGCCTGGATGGACCTCGTGGACAACGCCCGCAGCGAGTGGTGAGCGGTCTCACCACTTGCCGGGCTCGTAGTCCTTCAGGAAGACGCCATACAGGTCCTCGCCCGTCTCGCCCCGCACCACCGGGTCGTAGACGCGGGCCGCGCCGTCGATCAGGTCGAGCGGGGCGTGGAACCCGGCCTCGGCCATGCGCAGCTTGTCGTAATGCGGTCGCTCGTCGGTGATCCAGCCGGTGTCGACCGAGGTCATCAGGATGCCGTCGGTGTCGAACATCTCCTGCGCGCTGGTCCGCGTGACCATGTTCATGGCGGCCTTGGCGGCGTTGGTGTTGGGGTGGCCCGCGCCCTTGTAGCCGCGGCCGAACACGCCTTCCATCGCGGAGACGTTCACGACGTAGGCCCGCCCGCTCGCCGCCCGCCTCGCGGCCTCGGCCATGACCGGCCGGAGCTTGCTGATCAGGATGAACGGCGCCGTGTAGTTGCACAGCTGGGTCTCCAGCAGTTCCACCGGGGAGATCTGCTCGATGGTCTGCACCCAGGTGTTGCTGTCGACGACGTCGGGGACGAGTCCGCCCGCGTCGATGGCGGTGCCGTCGAGGTGCCGGGCGACGCTGGCGTTGCCGGCCACGAGGGCGAGGTCGGCGACCTGCTGCGCGTCGAGGCCGCTGATGCCGACCGGCAGCGCCGCCAGTCCGTCGACCGCGCCGGAGTTGAAGGCGCCGATGACCTGGTGGGCGGGCAGCTCACCGGCGGGCAGCGGAGCGCTCTCGCCCTCGACCAGCGCGGCGTAGGCGGACGGCAGGCGGCGCACGGTCTGCGTCGCGTTGTTGATCAGGATGTCGAGGGGGCCCGCCTCGGCGACCTGGTCGGCGAGCGCCACGGCCTGCGCCGGGTCGCGCAGGTCGATGCCGACGACCTCCAGGCGGTGCATCCACTCCCCCGAGTCGTCCATCGCCTTGAAGCGGCGGATGGCGTCCTTGGGGAAGCGCGTGGTGATCGTCGTGTGCGCGCCGTCGCGCAGCAGCCGCAGCGCGATGTACATGCCGATCTTGGCGCGGCCGCCGGTGAGCAGCGCGCGCTTGCCGGTGAGGTCGGCCCGGACGTCGCGCTTGGCGCGGTTCATCGCGGCGCAGTCCTGACAGAGCTGGTGGTAGAAGTAGTCGACCTCGACGTAGCGCTGCTTGCAGGTGTAGCAGGAGCGCGGGCGCTGGAGTATCCCCGCGATCTGGCCCTCGGCGGTCCGGGACGAGGGCAGCAGGCCCTCGGTCTCGTCGTCGATGCGCTCGGCGGAGCCGGTCGCCGTGGCCTCCGTGACCGCCTTGTCGTGGGCGGTCTTGGCGGCCCGGCGCTCCTGCCGCCGGCGCTGCTTGACGGTGCGGTAGATGTGCGAGGTGGCCCGGCGCACCAGGATCGCGTCGGGGTGGTCGACGTCCAGCTCGTCGAGCTCCTCCAGCACGCTCAGGCACACGGCGAGTCGCTCGGGGTCGATGCCGGGCCCGTACACGATCTCGTCCGTGATCGCCGAGCCGTCCTCTGTCACCGTCATCGCCGCTGCCGTTCCTGGATCTGCCGTCGCGGCGCTCCGGTCGCGCCCGCATTCGAACGGCAGATTTTACGGAGCGCCGGGCCGCACCGCCAAACCCGTCATGATCACGGCGCACAGGCCTTGATCAGCGACGCCAGTTCGTCGGTCACCGCCTGGGCGAGCCGGTCCAGGTCCGGTACGGCCGCCGCGTCGGCGACGAGCCCGTAGTGGACCCGGCCCCGGTACGTCGAGACGGCGACGGCGAGGGACTGCCCGGCGGCCAGCGGGGCGAAAGGGAACACCTCCGTGAGCGCGTTCCCGCCCAGCTTCAGGCCGAGGCCGGGCAGCGGGACGCTGGTGACCAGGATGTCGAACCAGAGCCGCGCGGCCTGGCTGACCAGCGGCCCGCCGAGCCGGTGGCCGAGCGCCGGGACGTGGTCGGCGAGCAGGGCGACGGCGCCCGCGCCCCGGTTGGGGCCGGCGTCCTTGTTGCGGTCCATGGCCGTGCGGACCGCGTCGAGGCGGCCGCGCGGGTCGGGATCGTCGACCGGAAGCCGTATCAAGTACCCCGAGAGCCGGTTGCCCTGTGGGTGCGCGGTGCGCGGGCGGCGCTTGGAGACAGGGATCAGGGCGCGCGGCGCCACGCCGTCGCTGCCGTCACCGCGCTCGTCGAGCCAGCGGCGCAGGGCACCCGCGACGACGGCGATCAGGACGTCGTTGACGGTGCCGCCCGCGGCCTTGCGGACGCGGTGCACGTCGTCGATGTCGAGGACCACTCCGGCGGTACGGCGGGTGCCGGAGGGATCGCAGGCCAGCGCCGGCGAGGAGCGCACCGCGAGGGTGGACAGGGCGACGGAGGCGCCGATGTCCAGGGCGCGGCCCACGTCGGAGAGGGCGCCGCGCACCAGGTCGGGCAGTCTGCGCACGTCGGGGACGAGGCGGCGGGGTGGCTGAGCCGGGCGGGGGCGGGAGGTGTGCAGGTCCGTGGGGTCCAGGATCGCCGCCGCCAGGGTCAGTGCGCGCAGACCGTCAGCGAGGGCGTGGTGGAACTTGAAGAGCACGGCGAACGACACCCCGTCCGCCCCTGGCAGCACGTGCGCCTCCCACGGCGGCCGGCCGCGCTCCAGCGGACGCTCCATCAGCCGTCCCGCCACCGCCTGGAAGTCGCTCGTCGGGGCGTGCAGCCGGACGTGGTCGAGGGGGTCGAAGTCCGGCGCGGGCTCCCGCGCGGCCCCGCCGAAGGCCAGCGGATGCCGCACGGCCGGCGGCCGCCACACGTTGCGGATCCGCATCCGCAGCCCGGGCACGGCGGCGGCGCGCGCGGCCAGCAGGTCGGCGGCGTGGGCGCCGGCGGCGGGCGAATGGGACGCGAAGACACCGAGCGCCCCCAGGTGCATGGGGTGCCGGTCCGACTCGATGTTCCAGAACGCCAGGTCGAGGGGGGCGAGCAGGTCGTCAGTGATCAATGGGTTGCCTCGCGTCGACGACGGGTGGGCCAGCAGTCAATCGCCCACGCGCGATTACGGTCAAGTACGATCAGGCTACGCACAGTTAACAACAGATTAATCCCGCGACCCGGGAAAGGGCTGTGGGACTCACGGGGACACATGTGACGGAAGAGGTCACGAAGGAGGAGCAGGGCACCACGGGGGTTGTAGCGAGCGTCACATGAGGAAGGGGGGCGCGCCACACGAGGGCGCGCCAGGGGGCCGAACGGACGACCGCCCCGACGCCCCCGAGCCCTCGTGCCCTCAGGGCACCCGCTGTCCCTTCCCCAGGGCGATCACCCCGCCCTTGGACACCGTGTACAGCTCCGCGTCCCGCTCCGGGTTCACCCCGATCGTCGCGCCCGGCGGCACCTCGACGTTCTTGTCCAGCACCGCGCCCCGCACCACCGCGCCGCGCCCTATGTGCACGTTGTCGTGGAGCACCGAGCCCTGCACGACCGCTCCCGGGTCGACCACCACGCCCGGCGACAGCACGGACCGGGTGACCTGCCCCCGGATCAGGCAGCCGGCGCTGATGATGGACTCGCCGGCGATGCCGCCCGCGTTGAAGCGGGCCGGGGAGAGCTGGTTGGAGTGGGTGTAGACGGGCCAGCTGCGGTTGTAGAGGTTGAAGGCCGGCCGCTCGGCGATGAGGTCCATGTGGGCGTCGTAGTACGCGTCGAGGGTGCCGACGTCCCGCCAGTAGCCCTGGTCGCGCGTGGTCTCGCCGGGCACGTGGTTGTCCCCGAAGTCGTACAGGTGGGCCTCGCCGCGGGCGGTGAGCTGGGGCAGGATCGAACCGCCCATGTCGTGCACCGAGTTCTGGTCCTCGGCGTCCCGCTGGAGGGCCTCGACCAGGACCTTGGTGGTGAAGATGTAGTTGCCCATGGAGGCGAGGACGCACTCGGGAGCGTCCGGCAGGCCCGGCGGATCGGCGGGCTTCTCCAGGAACCGCTCGACGGTGCTGCCGTCCGAGCCCGGCGTGATCACCCCGAAGGAGGACGACTCCGCGCGCGGCACCCGGATGCCGGCCACCGTCACCCCGGCGCCGGAGTCGATGTGGTGGGCGAGCATCTGGCGCGGGTCCATGCGGTAGACGTGGTCGGCGCCGAACACCGCCACGTACTCGGGCTGTTCGTCGTGGATCAGGTTCAGGGACTGCAGGATCGCGTCCGCGCTTCCCAGGAACCAGCGCGGGCCGAGCCGCTGCTGGGCCGGGACCGGGGTGACGTAGTTGCCCAGCAGGCTGGACATCCGCCAGGTGGTGGTGATGTGCCGGTCCAGGGAGTGCGACTTGTACTGCGTCAGGACGCAGATGCGCAGGATGTCGCCGTTGACGAGGTTGGACAGGACGAAGTCGACGAGGCGGTACGTGCCGCCGAAGGTCACCGCGGGTTTCGCCCGGTCCGCGGTCAGGGGCATGAGGCGCTTGCCTTCTCCGCCCGCCAGTACGATTCCCAGCACCGAAGGTCCACCGCGCCGCATCCCGCCGCCCCTCTGCCCGTTAGTGCGCCGTGCACTGCTTGTCGTGTACCCCGGATCTACCCCGGACCGAGGACATCCGCGTAAAGACCGGCCGTGCGCCGGGCGACGGTGTCCCAGCCGAACTCCCCCACCGCCCGCTCCCGCCCCGCCTCACCCATCCGCCGCGCGCCCTCCGGATCGCCGAGCACGGCGTCCAGGGCGCGGGCCAGAGCGGGCTCGAACTCCTCGTCCACGGGCACCAGGAGGCCCGTCTTGCCGTCGGCGACGACCTCCGGGATGCCGCCGACCTGGGAGGCCACGACGGCGGTGCCGCAGGCCATCGCCTCCAGGTTGACGATGCCCAGGGGCTCGTACACCGAGGGGCAGACGAAGACGGCGGCGTGGGTCAGAAGCTGGATCACCTCGGGGCGGGGCAGCATGCGGCGGATCCAGTGCACGCCGTCGCGGACCCGGCTCAGCTCCCGGTACAGCTCGCGGAACTCCCGGTCGATCTCGGGCGTGTCGGGCGCGCCCGCACACAGCACGACCTGCGCCGACGGGTCGATGTCGCGCACCGCGCGCAGCAGATGGGGAACGCCCTTCTGCCGGGTGATGCGGCCGACGAACAGCACGTAGGGGCGGGCCGGGTCGACGCCGAGGCGGCGCAGGACGTCGGTGTCCGCGTCCGGCCGGTACATCTCGGTGTCGATGCCGTTGTGCACGACGTGGACGCGGGCCGGGTCCAGCGCCGGGTAGCAGGCGAGGATGTCCTCGCGCATCGCTCCCGAGACGGCGATCACCGCGTCGGCGGACTCGACCGCGGTGCGCTCGGCCCAGCTCGACAGGGCGTACCCGCCGCCGAGTTGCTCGGCCTTCCAGGGCCGCAGCGGCTCCAGGGAGTGAGCGGTCATCACATGCGGGACGCCGTACAGGAGTTTGGCGAAGTGGCCGGCGAGGTTGGCGTACCAGGTGTGCGAGTGGACGATTTCGCGGCCCTGGAGGGCGGCGGCCATCGAGAGGTCGACGGAGAAGGTGCGCAGGGCGTCGTTGGCGCCGTCGAGGGCCGGCCAGGAGCGGTGGCGGACCACGCCCTCGCTGCGGCCCTCGCCCCAGCAGTGCACCTCGAGGTCGACCAGGGGGCGCAACTCCCGGGCGAGGAACTCGACATGGACGCCCGCGCCGCCGTACACGTCCGGCGGGTACTCCCGGGTCAGCAGTCCCACTCGCACCCGGAACCCCCTGTCTCAGCGGCTGGTGCCTTCATGGTCACCCAGATGCGTCGCGGGCGGAAGACCACGGGATGGCCACCTGGTTAAGCCGTGGGCGGCCGGGTGAAACAGCAGTCGCCGCAGACGCCGCCGCCCGGCACCCGGTAGTACAGGCAGCAGCTACGGCGCCGGAAGGCGCCGCCGGTGAGCGTGCCGGTGCCGCGCAGGAGGGGATGCGCGAAGAGCCCGGCGGTCAGCGAACGGGTCCGGGCACCGGTGTCCGTACGGCCGTGGGCGCGCGCCCAGCGGTCCAGTTCCCGGGCGGCGCCCGCCAGCGCCGACGCGGCGTTGCCCCACAGCAGGCCCGTCGCGAGCCGGTGCCGGACGCGCAGGGCGGCCGCCAGGGGTTCGAGGTGCCCGTGCAGCACGACGTCGACGAGGGTGGCGGTGTCCCCGGGGAGCGGGCGCACCTCGGTGAGCCACAGGTCGTCGGGGGCGCCGGCGTCGGCGTCCCAGCGCAGCAGCCGTGGGTCGAGGTCGGGGATCCGGCCGTACAGGACGGCGCATCCGAGAGCGGCCGACCAGAGCCGGGCCGCGAGCCCCAGATGGGCCACCGAGGCGGCGACCCGGGCCTCGGGGGCACGCAGGGCGGCCGCCACCTTGCGGACGCGGAGGTCCAGGGGATCGGGGGACCCGTCCGGTGCCGTACGGTCGTACGTCTGCGCGAGGGTCGGCAGCGGCCCGGATGGGGCGCGTGGGGCGTCCGCGACCGTGCGCAGGGCGAAGTAGCCGCCGAGCGGCCTCAGGGCGGTGAGAGCGGGGTCGAGGTCCACGAGGGTCAGTAGTACCAAGGCCCTTAGGGGCCGCACCCCAGGGGTGTACCTCCCTGGTAGCCCACCCTGGGGATGAGGGGCGGCCGGTCGTACTCCATCGGCAGTAGGTCCTATTGCGTGCTCAGGTACGACGACGGGAACAGCGCGAGGGGGCATCGTGTTTCCCATGGAGACCGACCGTTCGCCGCGCCGGGCCGAGAGCCCCCGCCACCCGCTGAGGAGCAGGCCATGAGCGCCCTGGCGCTGTCCGTGCTGCTGTCGCTCGTCTCCGCCGTGGCGTACGCGGGCGGGGCGATCGTGCAGGAGCGCGTCGCGGAGGCGGACGGGCAGTACGCCCCGCTGCGCAGGCCCGGCTGGTGGGCCGCGGTCGCGCTGAACGCTCTGGGGGGTCTGCTGCACGTGGCGGCCCTCGCCTACGGCGCGCTGAGCGTGGTGCAGCCGCTCGGGGCGCTGACCATAGTCTTCGCGCTGCCGATGGCGGCGCTGTTCGTGGGGCGCAGGGCCGGGTCGACGGCCTGGCGGGGGGCCGTCATGGCGACCGTCGGCCTCGGAGGCCTGCTGTCGCTGGTCGGTTCCTCCGGTTCGCGCTCCCTCGACGGGGCCCAGCAGGCAGGCGTGTTCGTGGTGACCGCCGGCGCGGTGGCGGCGCTGATGGTCGTGGGCCGTGCGGCGCACCGGCATCCGACGGTGCGCGCGATGGTGCTCGCCACGGCGTCCGGCATCGCGTTCGGCATGTCCTCGGTGTTCACGAAGTCCGTCGCCGTCGAGTGGACCGGCGGGCTGACGGTGGCGCTGCTGCCGGCCCTCGCCGCGATCGGCGTGTTCGCCGTCGCCGGTCTGCTGCTGTCCCAGGCCTCCTACCGCGGCGCCGGGCTGGCGGCCCCGCTGGCCACGCTGACCGTCGTGAACCCCGTCGTCGCCGCCGCGGTGGGCATCACCATGTTCGGTGAGACCTTCCGCTACGGCACCACCGGCACCCTGCTCGCGCTGGGCTGTGGTGTGGTGGCGGCGGGCGGGCTGATCCTGCTGACGGCGGAGCGTGTCGAGCGCGCCGGGAACGAGACCGTGCCGGCCGTGCCGGACGTCGTCCCCGCCGGGAAGCCGGCCGCCCTGGACCTGCCCGAGGGCGTCTTCCTGCCCAGCCCGCTGGTGGACGGCGCGTACGCCGGGGAGGACCGCACGACGGACGCGGACACCGCCCCCGCGCACGAGGACGCCCCGCCCGCCCTCGTTCCGGACACGACGCCGTCGTACCACGCGCTCTACGGCGCGCCGTACGTCCCCTTCCCGGCTCTGGAACGCAGTCGCGTCCGGGTCAGATCCTGACCCCGCCGGCCCGCAGGTACGCCAGCGGGTCGACGTCGGAGCCGAAACCGGGCCCGGTCCGCACCTCGAAGTGCAGATGCGGGCCCGTGCTGTTGCCGGTGGAGCCGACCCGGCCGATGCGCTGCCCGGCGCCCACCGACTGTCCGGCCCTCACGGAGATGGCCGACAGGTGCGCGTACTGGCTGTACCGGCCGTCCGAGTGCCGGATCACGACCTGGTAGCCGAAGGACCCGCCCCATCCGGCGTCGACGACCTGACCCGCCCCGATCGCCTTGACCGTGGCCCCGGTGGGGGCGGGGAAGTCGACGCCGGTGTGGTAGCCCTTGGACCAGCTGGAGCCCGTGGCCCGGTAGGAGGTGCCCAGGGGGCCGCTGACCGGGGCGACACGCGAGTCGCCGCGCCGCTCGGCGCCCGCGTCGGAGGTGGACTTCTTCGGCGGGGACTTCGGCGCCGCCTTGGGCGGGGCCTCGGCGGTCCTGGGAGCCTTGGGCGTCCGCCGTGGCGTGCTCGGGGCGGACGGCGCGGTAGTGGCGGCCTGGGCCTTGGCGCGCAGATTCAGCCGCTGGCCGGGGAGGATGAGGTCCGGGTCCGCCCCGATCGTCGTGCGGTTGCCGGCGTACAGGCGCTGCCAGCCGCCCCGGACGTCGCGCTCGTCGGCGATGGTCGAGAGCGTGTCGCCGCGGACGACCGTGTACATCTCGGCGGTGCCGGCGCGTGACTGGGGCGGGGTCTGCGGCTGGACGTCCGCGGCCGCTGACTTCGGGGTTCGCGCCCCCGTGCCGGCAGGCCGGATGTCGGGGCTCTCCCCGCCGCGGGTCAGCCCGGCCCGCTGCGAGCACACGGGCCAGGCGCCGGGCCCCTGCCCGTCGAGCACCTTCTCCGCGACGGCGATCTGCTGGTCCTTGGTGGCCAGGTCCGCGCGGGCCGCGTACGCCGAGCCGCCGTAGGCCTCCCAGGTGGACTGGCTGAACTGCAGTCCGCCGTAGTAGCCGTTGCCCGTGTTGATGTTCCAGTCGTTGGTCGACTCGCAGGCTGCGACCTTGTCCCAGGTGGCCACGTCCGCCGCGTGCGCCGCACCGGTGCCGACGAACGGGAGCGCCATGCCGGCGCCGCCCGCCGTGACGGTGAGTGAGGCGCGGTTGATCCTGTTCGGCTGATACCGGCGGTGCCGGCCGCGTACGGCCATGGAGAGCCCCCTCGACAAGCGTCAGGAGGGCCAAAAGTATGCGCCGCGAACAGGCCATGACAAGACGGCAATCGGCCGCCTGGGAGCGCCAAATGGCTGGGATCGGGCTGTCGTTGTGCGACCCGTGCGACGGACGTGCACCGCGCACGCCCTGCTGTGCGGCGCCCTGGGGCGCCCGTCGGCTGAGTGCGGCACGGGTCTTCGTGCGTATGTGCCTGCGCGGCGTCGACCGACCCGCCCGTGCGGACGGAGGATCTGCACGTCAGGATGGTGGTGGCCATACTGGCGGGCACGACCGGCAGCACCGTAACCAGGTCACTAGGAGTCACCGATGAGCACATCAGCCCAGATCGGCGTCACGGGTCTCGCGGTCATGGGCCGCAACCTCGCCCGCAACTTCGCGCGCAACGGCTACACGGTCGCGTTGCACAACCGGACCGTGGCGCGGACGCACGCGCTGGTGGAGGAGTTCGGGAGCGAGGGCGAGTTCGTCGCGGCCGAGACCGCGAAGGACTTCGTCGCGGCGCTGGAACGCCCGCGTCGCCTGGTCATCATGGTCAAGGCCGGTGAGCCCACGGACGCGGTGATCCAGGAGTTCGCCCCGCTCCTGGAGCCCGGCGACATGATCATCGACGGCGGCAACGCGCACTTCGCGGACACCCGCCGCCGTGAGCGCGAGCTGCGCGAGCAGGGCATCCATTTCGTCGGCACCGGCATCTCCGGCGGCGAGGAGGGCGCCCTGCACGGACCGAGCATCATGCCGGGCGGCTCGAAGGAGTCGTACGGGTCGCTGGGCCCGATGCTGGAGAAGATCTCGGCGAAGGCGTCCGACGGGGCGCCGTGCGTGACGCACGTGGGCCCGGACGGCGCCGGTCACTTCGTGAAGATGGTGCACAACGGCATCGAGTACGCCGACATGCAGCTGATCGGCGAGGCGTACCAGTTGCTCCGCGACGTCGCCGGCTACTCCCCGGCGGAGATCGCGGAGATCTTCCGCACCTGGAACACGGGCCGGCTGGACTCGTACCTGATCGAGATCACCGCCGAGGTGCTGTCCCACGTCGACGAAGCGACGGGCAAGCCGTTCGTGGACGTGGTGGTGGACCAGGCCGAGCAGAAGGGCACCGGCCGCTGGACCGTCCAGATCGCGCTGGACCTCGGCGTTCCGGTGTCCGGGATCGCCGAGGCGGTCTTCGCGCGCTCGCTGTCCGGGCACGCGGCGCTGCGGGAGGCCTCGCGGGGGCTCGCGGGTCCGAAGGCCGAGCCGCTGAGCAAGGAGGAGGCCGGGGCGTTCGCGGACCGGGTCGAGCAGGCGCTGTACGCGTCGAAGATCGTGTCGTACACCCAGGGCTTCCACGAGATCGCCGCGGGCAGCGAGGAGTACGGCTGGGACATCGACCTCGGGCAGGTCGCCTCGATCTGGCGCGGCGGCTGCATCATCCGCGCGGCCTTCCTGGACCGGATCCGCGCCGCGTACGACGCGCGGGCCGACCTGCCGAGCCTGCTGTCCGACGAGACGTTCGCGCGGGAGATCGCCGGCGCCCAGGACGACTGGCGTGAGGTGCTGGTCGCCGCGACACGGCAGGGCGTGCCGACGCCCGGGTTCGCGGCGGCGCTGGCGTACTACGACGCGCTGCGCGCCGAGCGGCTGCCCGCGGCGCTCACCCAGGGACAGCGGGACTTCTTCGGGGCCCACACGTACCGGCGGACCGACCGGGACGGCGCGTTCCACACGCTGTGGGGCGGCGACCGGTCGGAGGTGTCCGCCTAGGCCCTGTCCGGCGACACGTCGAGGGGCGCGGGAACCGGTCGTACGGTTCCCCGCGCCCCCGTTCGACGCCGCGATGGGCGGTGGGCGATCGCCCACCGCCGGGGCTCACGTGAGGGGTGGGCCCGGTTCCGGGTCGGGGATCGGTTCCGGTCCCGGGGGGATCGGTGACGGGCTCGGGTCCGGCGGCGGATGGGGGGCCGGAGGCGGCTCCGGGGCCGGAGGCGGTGGAGGGGCCGGGGCCGGGGGTGGTTCGGGGGGCGGTACCGGGTGGGGCTGCGGGCCCGGCGGCGGCGGTACCGGTTCGGGCTGTGGCGGGCTGGTCATGAGGTCCTCCGGCCATGGGCGAACGTCGGCTCTCTGCTACGTCTCCCGCGTACCCGGCGCCCCGCCGCGCCAGTCACCCCCTGGAGTCACTTCGTGGCCCCGGTGGGCCGCACCCCGACCGCACGGGCCGCCGCGGCCAGCCCCGGCCGAGGGCTGGACAGCACGGGCACGGTGGTCGACGTCAACCGCTGGGCGGGCGCCATGGAGGCCTGGGCGAGGACGATCGCGTCGGCGCCGGTGACCGAGTCGGCCGCGACGGCGACCCGGCGGGCGTACTCCCGTAGGTCGCCCGCCTCGAAGTGGGTCCAGGCGTCCTCGGCGAGCAGGGTGCGCACCGCGACGGACCGGCCGGCGCGCCGGGCCTCCTCCTCCACGAGCGACACAGTGGGTCCGAGGGTGCCGGCCACCGTCGCGAGGACGACGATCCGCGCCCCGGCGGCCACGGCGGCGGCCGCCATCGGACGGTCCACGCGCAGCACCGGCACCCCGGCGGTGGCCGCCTCCGCGACGCCGCCGATGCTCGAACAGGTGCACAGCACGGCCCGTGCGCCGGCGGCCACCGCGCGGTCGATGACGGCCCCCACGTCCCCGGCGACGGACTCCGGCCCGTCCTGCCCGGCCCGGGTCAGCAGATCCTCGTGGACGAGGTGGCGCAGCTCCAGGCCCGGGTGGTCCTCGTCGCGCAGGGCGTCGAAGACCGGGATGTGCAGGGGCGAGGTGTGCAGCAGGGCCAGCATGCTCAGAAGCGTCCCGGATGCGCCGCCAGCCAGGCTTCGGCGGCGTCGAGCAGCCCGGGGTCGGCGGCGGGGGCCTCGGCCGGGTGGCGTTCGGCCCACTTGACGACGTAGGGGCAGAGCGGGGCGACGGGGATGCCCTCATGTGCGGCGAGGGCGTACAGCTCGCGGGCCAGGGAGCCCGCGATGCCCTTGCCCTCGTGGGCCGGCTCGACGATGGTGTGCACCGGCACGAGGGCGCGCCTCGGGGCGTCGAGCACGAAGTACTCGATCCGTCCGGTGACTTCGCCGTCCCCGACGGCCTCCAGGCGGCCCGCCGCCCGGTCGTCGCGGATCTCGACCTCACTCATGTGCACTCCTCGCTTCAGGCCCGCAGGGCCTGCGGGCTGCGGTGCTGGTCAGAACCCGGCACGGGTTCTCCCGCGTCGGTCCCCAGGCCCACGATCCGGTTCTCGCCGTCCACGTGCACCACGCGCGGCTTCAGCGCCCGGGCCTCGGCGTCGGTGACTTGAGCGTAACTGATGATGATCACAAGCTCCCCGGGGTGGACCAGATGGGCCGCGGCCCCGTTGATGCCGACGACACCCGAGCCGCGTTCGCCCTGGATGACGTAGGTCTCCAGCCGGGCGCCGTTGGTGATGTCGACGATGTGCACGAGCTCACCGGGCAGCAGGTCGGCGGCGTCGAGCAGGTCGGCGTCGATGGTCACCGATCCCACGTAGTGCAGGTCGGCCTGGGTGACGGTGGCGCGGTGGATCTTGGACTTGAACATGGTGCGCAGCATGTTGGACTCCTGAAGGGCGGCTCCCTGCCGGCGTTCTGCAGGTCAAGGGCGTTCTTCACTCTACTGGCACGCTTGGGACCCGCAGGTTGTGAAGAACATCGCTTCACTCTGACGACAATGCTCCCTGCCCGCGTTCGCGTGCGAACCAGGCCGTTGTGACGTCACCGACCATTCCCGCGGGCGGGCCGGCGGACCTCGAAACTCATGCCGGCTCTCGGCGTGCCGGTCACTGGACCAGCTCGATGTGGGGGTGGGACGGGTCGGCCGGGCAGGCGTGGAGCTGGAGGTCGTAGCCGCCGACGATGTCGATCAGGGTGAAGTTGCCGTCCAGTGCGCCCAGGGGAGGCGGGGACGGGTCCGTCCGGTCCTCCTCGGCGATCCAGGTCCCGCTGCCGCCGTCCCATTCCAAGGAGGCGATGGTGAGGAGCGGGACCTGCTCGGTGCCGCACTCGGGGCAGGGGCGGGGCTTGGGGTCGGTGAGGCTCCAGCGGGTCCAGCCGCCGGTCTTCCAACCAGGGGCGGTCGAGAGGTTGTTCAGGTAGAGCTCGCCCGGGTCGTCCGCGTACGTGCGGTACCGCTCGGGGTCGATCGTCGCCCAGCGGCTCATGTCGTCCAGCTGGTCCTGGAGCTCCTCGTCCAGGTCCAAGGGGTTGGGGTACTCGGTGACCTGCTCCGGTGAGAACAGGCACGGCTCCGGGAGGTAGCAGTCCCGTTGGACGATGGGTGGCTCGGGCGGTGCGTCGAGGACGTCGGTGACGGTGGCGGAGGAGCGCCAGAAGAGGGCGGTCCTGGGGTGGGCCATCTCGTGGTCGAAGGGGCACCAGAGGACCTGGAGGAGGTCCGCGTCGGGCGGGTGCGGGAAGGGGACGTCGTGAGCGTAGAGCTGGGCGACGGGGAGGAGGGGGACGGGGCCGTCGAACCACGGGCGGTCCGCGAGCCGCTCCCAGGTCGCCCGTTCCTCGGAAGTCCACTGGAATGCTTCGGGGTTCAGGCGCCGCCGCTCGGCTGCTGCGGCGCGGTCGTGGCGGAGGAGCCGGACGTCGTCCGGGGAGTGGACCACCGGCGCCGCGCGGCTGTCGTGCTGCTCGTCGCAGTACGGCCACGCCTCGTCGGCGGGCCACAGCAGCGGCCCGCCGACGGAGCTGTCGTGCACGGTCGGCGACCCCGGCCGCGGGTGCAGCCGGGTCGCCGTGCGCGCCAGCGGGGCCAGTTGAGGGAAGAGCGCGGTCACGTCGAACGGCCGCCGTGGGGTTGTGAAACTCATGCCGGCTCCCGACGTGCCGGTCACGGGACCAGTTCGATGTGGGGGTGGGACGGGTCGGCCTGGCAGGCGTGGAGCTGGAGGTTGTAGCCGCCGACAATGTCGATCAAGGTGAAGTTGCCGTCCTCGGCGCCCAGCGGAGGCACGGCCGGGGTCGTCCGATCCTCCTCGGCGATCCAGGACTTGCTGATGGCGTCCCATTCCGAGGAGGCGATGGTGAGGAGCGGGACCTGCTCGGTGCCGCACTCGGGGCAGGAGCGGTCGGCGGGGTCGGTGACCTGCCAGCTGGTCCAGCCGCCGGTCTTCCAGCCGGGGGCGGTGGAGAGGTTGCCCAGGTAGAGCTCGCCCGGGTCATACGCGTACGTGTTGTACCGCGCGGGGTCGATCGTCTCCCAGCGGCTGACGTCGTCCAGCTGGTCCCGGAGTTCCTTGTCCAGCTCCCTGGGGTGGGGGTATTCGGTGACCTGCTCCGGTGAGAGCAGGCACGGCTCCGGGAGGTAGTGCACGGACTGGATGACCGGCGGCTCGGGCGGCGCGTCGAGGACGTCGGTGACGCCGGCGGCGGAGCGCCAGAAGAGGGCGGTCCGGGGGTGGGCGTATTCCGCGTGGTCGAAGGGGCACCACAGGACCTGGAGGAGGTCCGCGTCGGGCGGGCACGGGAAGGGAACGTCACGGGCGTACAGCTGGGCGACGGGGAGGAGGGGGATCGGGCCGTCGAACCACGGGCGGCCCGCCTTGATCCGCTCCCAGTTCTCCCGTTCCTCGGGGGTGGTCTCGGGTGCCTCGGGGTCGAGGCGCAGCCGCTCGGTCGCTGCGGCGAGATCGCGGCGGAGGGTCCGGACGTCGTCCGGGGAGTGGACCACCGGCGCCGCGTGCCGGTCGTGCGGCTCGTCGCAGTGCGGCCACGGCTCGTCGGCGGGCCACAGCAGCGGCCCGCCGACGGAACTGTCGTGCACCGTCGGCGACCCCGGCCGCGGATGCAGCCGGGTCGCCGTGCGCGCCAGCGGGGCGAGCTGAGGGAAGAGCGCGGTGACGTCGAACGGCCGCGGTGGGGTGGTGAAACTCATGCAGGCTCCCGTTGGCGCGAACTGGGCGGGTCAGTTACCCAGGTTGAGCAATCCGGTGTTCTGGTAGGTGTTGGTGACGTAGACGTTCGGGAACAGTTCCTCGGTTGTCCCGTTCGCCCGCTGGATCGTCCCGCTCATCGTGACACCCGTCGGGATGGTGCTGTTCGCGTCCTTGTAGACGGGCGTCACCTGGTAGAAGACGGCGTCGTTCGCTCCGAAAGCGGCGATGGGGCCCTTGATCAGGTCCTGCGCCTTGGTCTCGAAGGTCCGCATGCTGGGCGTGCCCGTGTTCATCCCGGACTGCCAGCAGGGGACGAGGTTGTAGCGAGTGAGCGCACTTGTGCCCTGTCCGCCGAGGATGTTCGCGATGAGATGGCACCGGGCCAGCTGGTAGGTGACACTGTTCGCCTTCTTGAAGTCCTCCGCGTCCGACATGCCGGTGACGGGGTCGCTGGTTCCGGTCCCCTTGCCGGTTTTCCGCCCCAGGCACGCCTGCGCCTGGGTCGGACGGTATCCGGGGCCGCTCGTCGGGTCGGTTTTGTTGACGAGCGGTACCGGCTCGGTGGTGTTCTTGAACCAGCCGTCACCGTTGGGCAGCGAGCCGGCCGGCGGGCGGTCGTTCAGGCAGCTGGCCTGCGGTCCGGTGTCCGGCGTCGAGACCGTCAGCTCGAACTGGTCGGTGTCGATCACCCGCTGGTCCCTGAAGCCGTCGGCGAGCTGGGTGTCGGCGAACTGCTTCTCGGTGGGCGTGACGTGGGCCTGCACGCAGGGTGCGGAGGGGTCCAGGACATGGCCGTCGTTCAGGACGTAGGTGTCCCATTCGCCGTTGCCGAGGTTGGGGATCACCTCGACGCACTGGCTGCCGGCGGCGCCACCCTCCTTCGCCTCGCCGAACGGGAAGTCGCCGCAGCTGTCGGCGTCGACGAGATCCGGCTGGGCCGTGAAGCCCCCGCAGGTGGCGGCGGTGCGGGCGGCCACACCACTCGTCGACCGGGTCAGGGGGCTGCCCTTCTTCCCCCAGCCGCCGTTGAGGCTCTTCTGCGCCCAGCCGTAGGCGGCCACGGCGCCACCCGGGTCGGACGCGGTGGCGCTCATCGGCACGACGGCCATGACGGAGGGGACCGCACAGCCCGCCACCGAAGTGCCGCCGACCGCGTGGTCGCACCTGATCTGACGCGCGTTCTTCCACGACGCGTTCGGGTCGGTCGCAGTGGCGCCCGGGGACGTCACGTACATCGCGTAGGACGTGTAGAAGGAGGCGGAGGAGCCCGTCGTCTGGGACGAGGAGTAGGTGACGGTTCCGGTCAGGGTCTGGCCGAGGGCGATCGCGCCGCCGTACCAGGGGGCGGTCTTGGTGGCCGTGCAGCCGGCGTCGCAGGAGGCGCGGAACTTGGCGTTCAGGGCGGTGACATCGCCGGACGCGCTGGTCATGGTGACGGTGACCTGCTCGTTCCAGGTCGTGGCGGTCGCGGAGAGGTCGGCGCCGGTGGAGACCGCCAGGGTGCCGCGTCCGATCTCCAGACCCCTGCTGTCGCGGAGGATGTAGGTGACGTTGATGCCGGTCACGCAGTACGAGAAGCGCTCGTAGCTGTAGTTGCCGGGGTTGGTGACATCGCAGCTTCCGGCGGCAGCGGCAGCAGGAGCGGCGCCGGCTGCGCGGGTCGTCACCTTCGCGGGGGCGGGGGTGACCGTCACACAGGACTCGACGGCACCCGCGCGGCGCTCCTTGGAGCCCGGCGCGGTGGCGGTGCAGTCCTCACCGGAGCCGGCCGCGAACGTGCTGGTCTCGGTGGTCTCCGCGCTGGGCGCTGCGGACTTGGTGGTGGACGAGGTCTTCGCGGTCGCGGGCGGCTCGGCCGCCTGGCTCGTCGCGGCTGTCGTGAAGACGAGGGCCAGGGCGGTGAAGACGGTCAGGACCGTCGAGCGGGCGCGTCTCCTTGTGGCGCGCCCGCCACGTATTCCCTGCATGGGGGCAGGACCTTTCGTCAGGAAGGGGGCAGGGGGGTGCCGCCTGATTGCGGCACCCCCGAAGAGAAGGGAGGGAAATCAGGCCGCCAGGCCCCAGATGTCGCTGAGCCCCTTGGTGATGCCGGAGACCAGGTCCTCGCCGGTGTCTGTGATCTTGCTGACGACGGGCTTGACGAGGCCGCCGCCGAGCGCCTTGTCGGCGGCGCCGACCCACTTGTAGGCGCCGAAGGAGACCAGGCTCAGGCCGGTGCCGACGGCGGACTCCCAGAAGGCGCCGCTGGTGAAGCCGTGCTCGATGCCCGTGAAGAGGGTGCCGAGGGCGCCCGCGCCCGCGGAGACGCCGGCGAAGAAGCCGGCCGCGGCGAGGGCCGGCGGGAAGACGATGGCGGCGAGGGCGCAGCCGGCCGCCAGGAATCCGGCGCCGATGCTGACCGCGTTGGCGGCGTCCGCGTAGAACTGGGCGTCGTTCCACCACTCGTCGGCGTCGCCGTCCCCGGTGCCGTTCGGGTTGACCTGGTTGTTCTTGTCGTTGTTGGCCGGGTCCTGCCTGGCCTCGCGCTCCTGCTGGGCCTTGAGCGCGGCCGCCTTGGCCTTCGCGATCTCCTCGGCGCGCTTCTTGTCGGCGGCGATCTGCTTGGCCTGGGCGTACGCGGCGGCGGCGGCCTTCGCGTCGGCGGAGGCGGCGAGCTCGGAGGCGCGGGCCGCGGCGGCGGAGCGCTGGGCCGCGGCGGAGGAGGCGATGGCCGCGCGCGCCGAGTCGACGGCCTTGTTGGCCGAGTAGTTGGCGGAGCGGGCGGCGCCGCGGGCGGTGGCGGCGGCGTTCTTCGCCGTGGCGGCGGAGGCCTGGGCGTCGGCGGCCGACTTGTCGGCGGCGTCGGCGTTGTCCCGCGCCTGCTGGGCGTAGTCGTCGGCCTTGGCGGCGGAGTCGAGCGCCTTCTGCGCCCACTGCTGAGCCTCGGCGGCGGCGTTGCGCGCGTCGGCGGCGGCCTTCGAGGCGAGGGCCGCGTCCTGCTGCGCCTTCTCCGCGATCTTCGCGGCGGCGGCGATGGCCCCGCGGACGGCGGCGACGTGGGTGGCGGTGTCGAAGTCGAGCTGGGCCGTGCGGTACTGGATCACGGTGATGAAGTTCCGCAGCATCCACTGCGGTCCTTCGAGCGCGACCTCCGCGTAGGCCTTGGTGAAGGCGCCTCCGGTGTGGATCAGCTCGCTCGCCCGGACCCGGTCGTCCTCCTGGACGGCCAGCGGGTAGGCATGGTCGAAGAAGTAGTTGAGCGACTCGGTCGTGTTCTTGTCGAGCGCCTCGTTGCCGGCCTCGGTGACGGCCCGGCCCGCGTTGTCGCCCAGGATCTTGGTGATGGCGACGCGCAGGTCCTCGTCCGAGGCGCGCTTCATGCCGCCGGTGAGGAAGTCGCCTACGGCCTTGGGGTCGGTGCTCTCCAGCGCGGCCGCGGCGGCCGCGGCGACCTTCGGTCCGCCGATCGTCGCCACGTGGAGGGTGGTTTCGCGGTCGTCCTGCGTCTGGGCGAGGGCCCGGTCGAGGTCGATCCAGGCGTAGACGTCGTCGTCGGAGCCGGCGAGGGCGTGCTGGGCGGCCTGCCGGGTGTTGGCCCCGCGGGCGTCCATCAGGGCGACCGCGGCCTGTCGGCCCAGGGTCGCGGCGACCGCCGTGTCGCCGGAGTACAGGGCCTCTTCCGCCCTGGTGATGAGGTCCTTGGTCGCCTGGGTGGTGCGCTCCTGCATCAGCCGCTTCTCGCGGACGTCGGAGAGCTCGGCCTGCTCGATGGCGGCGAGCTGCTGGGCCTCCTCGATGGCCTGCTGCTTGTCCTGCTCCAGGGTCTGCGCCTCGGCCGCGCGGGCGTTCTTCTCCACCTCGATGGCGTCGCTGACGGCCTTGGTGGCGACGTTGGCGGCCTTCACGGCCTCCGCGGCGTGGGCGGTGGACTTGTTGGCGTAGTCGACGGCCTGACCCGCGTACTTCACGGCCTCCTCGGCGGCGGCCGCGGCCTTGTCGGCGTGGGCGGCGGCGGAGTTGGCGGCGTCGCGGGCGGTGCGGGCCGCCTTGGCGGCGGCGGTCGCCAGGGCCTGGGCGGCGGAGGCGGCGTTGGTGGCGCGGTTGGCGGCGCTGGTGGCGATGGCGGCCTGGCGCTTGGCCTCGGCGGCCTCCGCCTGGGCGGCACCGGCCGAGACGGCGGCCTGGGCGGCGGCGGTCGCGGCGGCGGCCGAGTTGCGGGCGGCGGAGGCGGCGGCCAGACCGGCGGAGGCGGACGCGTCGCCGGCGAGGGCCGCCTTGTCGGCAGCCGCGGCGGCGCTGCGGGCCTTGGCGGCGGCGTTGCGGGCGGCGACCGCGGCGTTCTTGGCGGCCTCCGCCTTGCCGGCGTCCTTGGACGCGGCGATCGCGGCGTTGTAGGCACGGGCGGCGGCGTTGCCGGCCTTCGCGGCGGCCTGGGCGGCCCCCGCGGCGGCCCAGGAGGCGCGGCGGGAGGCATTCACGGCGGCGTTGGAGGCGTTGACGGCGTTGCGGGCGGCGTCGGCGGCGCCCTTCGCCGCGCTTGCCGCCTTGCGGGCCGCGGCCCCCGACTTCTGCACGTCGCTCTGAGCGGCGGCGGCCTCGGCGGCGGCCTTCTCGGCGGCCTCCTTGGCCTTGGTGGCGGCGGTCTCGGCGCGGGCCCCGGCCTCGACGGCCAGGTTCGTCTCGCGCTCGGCGCGCTTGCCCTCGCGCTCGACGACGGCCACCAGCTCCTCGATGGTCGCCGACTCCTGGTCGCGGGCGCGCGCGATGTGCTGGCCGGTCTCGATGAACCACTCGACGTCCTGCGCGGTGCCGCTGAGCGCGCGGTCCGCGTACTTGCGCACCTCCGGGCCGCCGGTCATCAGCATGGCGCTGACCTGAACCCGGGTGTCCTCCAGCCGCGCGTCGTACTGCTTGTCGGCGAGGAAGGCGACGAGGGCCTGTTCGGTGCCGGCGTCGAGGGCGGCGTTGGCCTCGCGCACCACGCCCCTGCCGCCGGTGGACGAGACGATGCTGGTGGCGACCTGGAGGTCCTCCCGGATGGCGGGTGCGAAGCCCGCCGAGAGGAAGCCGGCTATCGCCTCGTCGCCGTTGTCCAGGGCGGCGACGGCTTCGCGACGCAGGCCCTTGCCCGCGCGGTCCAGGCTGCGGACGATCGCGACCCGGTTGTCCTGCACGGTCTGCTGCGGCAGCGTCTCGGCGAGGAAGGTATAGATCTCGGCGTCGGTCCCGTGGAGGGCCGCGGTGGCAGTGGCCTTGACGCCCTTGCCGCCGGTCAGCCACGCGCGGACGACCTTGGCGCGATCGGTGTCCGGGAGCGGCAGGGGGTCGGCGGCCGCTGTCTCGGCGGCCGCGGCGGTGGCCGGTCGCAGGACCGAGGGGGTGGCGGCGACAGCGGTCGCGGCCGCTATCGCGCCGAGGACGCGGCGTCTGCTCCAGAAAGCAGTCTGCATGCGGGACTTGCCCTTCTACGAGTAATGCGGTGACGTGTCGGATCTCGCGCCGTGACGGACGGCGGATCCATGGATCGACCCCGCCACAATTCGTGCACATTACCAACACCTCAGTAATTCTACGGGGGTTGGATCTGCTGAGATTCCAACGGTGCACCGCTGTATGTGGATTTGACGGATCGGCAGATTTCTTGCGGAATCGTGCCGCCGGGCCACACAGCCTTCTCTCGGCGTGACACAGGTCACGGAAAACTTGCTTCCAATGTCCAGGTATGGGCAGTTCACGGTGCTGGACGTGGATGCGTCGCCGTGTTGGGATGCCAGAGCCGATGACGATCACCGGGGTGGGAACAGTGCGTCGCGGAGGCGCGCCAATGGTGCGCAAGGGGGCTTTCATTCCGCGTGTGCGGCTTCCCCTGTTCGCGAACGGTGGTTTTCAAGTCCGGGCAGTCGCCGCGAAATTGGGGATGCAATGAAGGAAATCAGCACCAGCGTCGGAAAGCCGCGGAGAATGCGGCTCACGGTCGGGGTAGTCGGCGCCGCCGCCGGCGGGGCGCTGGCCTGGATCGCGGTGGCCGGCGGGGCGCAGGGCGGCGGCACTGGCACCGCAGAGGCCGCGGACACCGCCGCGCTGGTCGCGGATGACGCCCCCGGCTATGCCGTGGAGGACTTCAACTACCCCCAGGCCGACAAGATCCTGGCGGAGCAGAACATCGTCCTGAAGCGGGGCGACGGCCACATCACGCTCGCCGACTGCGTGACAGGCACCGGGCAGTTGGAGCTCCTGGCCCGCGACAGGGCCGACAAGATCTGTTTCAACACCGTCGGCAGCGAGGGCTGGCTGACCCTGGAGATCCCCGCCGTCTTCTCGTTCAAGGGCAACGACTACTCCACCACGGTCAACATGACCGTCGGCACCGAGGAGAAGTCCTACGAGATCACCAAGAACACCTGGACGCCGGTGGGCGAGACCGCGGATCCGCAGGGCCGCGACCACTTGCTCGTGGAGATCCGGATCACCGAGTAGCCAGGGTTCCTAAACCTCGCTGGTTCGGTCATCCGGCGCTGCCGCGGCGGACGGCGCCGTGCGCTTCTTCCTCTTCTTCGCGAAGATCCGCGTGCGGCGTTCGATCGCGTCGTCCTGCGTGTCGAGGCCGCCCTCCCCGACCTGTTTCCGCAGACCGTTGCAGAAACGAATTGCGCACGGGTGCGGGCACCGGGTCGGCCCGGGACGCCCTCAATCGAGCCGGATCCGGCGGCGCGCAAGCATCGTAGGAGTCCTGGACCCTCAGACCGCCGCCACCTCCGCCATCTCCCCCTCGTCCGTCTCCCCCGCCCGTTCCTCGAACTGCGTCCGATACAGCTCCGCGTACCGACCGCCCGCCGCCAACAGCGCCTCGTGCGTGCCCCGTTCGACGACCCGGCCGCCTTCGAGGACGAGGATCAGGTCGGCGCCACGGACCGTGGACAGGCGGTGGGCGATGACGAGGGCGGTGCGGCCCTGGAGGGCCTCGGTGAGGGCCTCCTGCACGGCTGCCTCCGAGGTGTTGTCGAGGTGGGCCGTGGCCTCGTCGAGGATCACCACGCGCTGCCGGGCGAGCAGGAGGCGGGCGATGGTCATGCGCTGGCGCTCGCCGCCGGAGAGACGGTAGCCGCGCTCGCCGACGACGGTGTCGAGGCCGTCGGGCAGGGCCCGGACGAGGGTGTCCAGGCGGGCCCGGCGCAGAGCGTCCCACAGGTCGCCGTCGCTCGCCGCGGGACGGGCCAGCAGCAGGTTGGCCCGGACCGTGTCGTGGAACAGGTGGCCGTCCTGGGTGACCATGCCGACGGTGGCGCGCAGGGAGCCGGCGGTCAGTTCGCGGACGTCGACGCCGCCGACACGCACGGCGCCCCCGTCCACGTCGTACAGGCGAGGCAGCAGTTGCGCGATCGTCGACTTGCCCGCACCCGAGGAGCCGACCAGGGCGACGGTGCGGCCGGGGTCGGCACGGAAGGAGACGCCGTGCAGGACCTCGGCGCCGCCCCGGCTGTCGAGGGCGGCGACCTCCTCCAGGGAGGCCAGGGAGACCTTGTCGGCGGAGGGGTAGCCGAAGCGGACGTCCTCGAACTCGACCGGCACCGGTCCTTCGGGCACCTCGACGGCGTCCGGCGCGTCCTCGATGAGCGGCTGGAGGTCGAGCACCTCGAAGACCCGCTCGAAGCTGACGAGGGCACTCATCACCTCGACGCGCGCCCCGGCGAGCGCCGTGAGCGGCGCGTACAGGCGGGTCAGCAGCAGGGCGAGGGCCACGACCGCGCCGGGTTCCATGCTGCCGCTCAGGGCGAACCAGCCGCCGAGGCCGTAGACGAGGGCCAGGGCGAGCGCGGACACCAGGGTCAGCGCGGTGATGAAGGCGGACTGCGCGGTCGCCGTGCGGATGCCGATGTCGGCGACCCGGCGGGCCCGGACCGCGAACTCCGCCGACTCCTCCTCCGGCCGGCCGAAGAGCTTGACGAGGGTGGCGCCGGGCGCGGAGAAGCGCTCCGTCATCCGGGTGCCCATCGCCGCGTTCAGCGTGGCCGCCTCCCGCTGCATCCCGGCCATCCGGCTGCCCATCCGCCGGGCGGGGATCACGAACACCGGCAGCAGCACCAGCGCGAGCAGGGTGACCTGCCAGGACAGGGTGAGCATGACGGCGAGGGTGAGCACCAGCGTGACGAGGTTGCTGACCACGCCGGAGAGCGTGTTGCTGAACGCCCGCTGGGCGCCGATCACGTCGTTGTTGAGGCGGCTGACGAGCGCTCCGGTGCGGGTGCGGGTGAAGAACGCGACGGGCATGCGCTGCACATGGTCGAACACCGCCCTGCGCAGATCGAGGATGAGCCCTTCCCCGAGCGCCGCCGAGAGCCTGCGGCCGAGGATGCCGAGGGCCGCCTCCACCACCGCGATGAGCGCGATCAGCAGGGCGAGCCGTACGACGGTCCGCTCGTCGCCGTTCGTGACGATCGCGTCGACGACCTGCCCGGCGAGGATCGGGGTCGCGACGGCGAGCAGCGCGGTCGCGACGCCGAGCAGCACGAACAGCGCGATCCGTGAGCGGTGCGGGCGGGCGAAGGCGGCGATCCGGCGGAGGGTGGCGCGGGCGAAGGCGCGGCGTTCGTCTGTGGCGTTCATGACGCTGTACAGCTGCGTCCACGCCGTGGTCTCCATACTCATGCGACCGAACCTAGGACCTCGACCAAGCTTGAGGTCAAGTGCCCCGCGCCGGTCGCCGCAGAGATCGTTGTCGGCCGGATCCCCGCACGTAATCCCCTGGTCCCGCTTCCGCAACCCGCAGTTGAGGCGGTGCGGAAAACCTCTCGAAGTGTGACAACGGCAGAACGGCAACCCTCGCGGCGGCGCCCCCGGCGCATCCCTTACCGGCTCGTCCTGGGCCTGATCCCGCTCGCCTTCGTGGCGTACCTCGCGGTGCGGCACCGCGACGTGCTCGCCGAGGGCTTCCATCATCTGGCGACGGCCAAGTGGCCCTGGCTGCTGGCCGCGGGCGGTGCCACCTGCCTGACCTGGGTCGCCATGGCGGTGACCCGGCAGGGCGCGGTCGTCGAGCGGCTGCCGGGGTTCCGGCTGCTCGCCACGCAGGTCGCGGCGATGGCCGCCAACCACATGCTGCCGACGGGGCTGGGCTCCAGCGCGGTCAATCTGCGGTTCATGACGGTGTGCGGGCTGCCGCTGGCCCGCTCCTCGGCCGCGGTCGCGCTCTATCTGCTCGCCGAGAGCATCGCCCGGGTCGGGATGCTGGCCGTGCTGCTGATCGCCTTCCCCGGCGCGCTGCGGCTCGGCACGCTGCTGCCGGAGAACGTGGCCGGCCCGCTGCTGTTCGTGCTGGGCGCGGTCGCCGTGGTGGCGGCGGCGGTGCTGCTTCTCGTGGGGCGGCTGCGCAGGGCCGTGTTCTCGTTCGTACGCACGGCGCTGGGTGAGGCCCGCTCGGTGCACACCCGCCCGTCGCGGGCGCTGGCGCTGTGGGGCGGTTCCCTGGCGTTCCCCGCGTTGCAGGCGGCCGGGCTGGTCGCGGTGGGGCTGGCGCTGGGGCTGGAGATACCGCTGTGGCACATCGTCGTCGCGTATCTGGCCGCGACGGTCGCCGTCGCCGTGGTGCCCACGCCGGGCGGGCTCGGCTCGGTCGAGGCGGCGCTGATCGTGGCGCTCGTCGCGGCGGGCAGCCCGGCCGCGGTGGCGACGGCGGTGGTCCTGGCGTACCGCGTGATCACGGTGTGGCTGCCGCTGCTGCCGGGGGCGCTGACGCTGGGCGCGCTGGTACGGCTGAAGGTGATCTGAGGCCGGTCCTGGCCGGTAGCGTGCTGACCTTCGACGACACGGAGCCGCAACGAAGGGGGCGCCACCATGCCGGTACGCGTCGAGCGCCAGGGGCACGTCACGACGGTCATCCTCTCCCGCCCCGAGGCCCGCAACGCCGTGGACGGCCCCATGGCAGCCGAACTCGCGCTCGCCTTTCGTGAGTTCGAGGCGGACGACGAGGCGCGGGTGGCGGTGCTGTGGGGTGAGGGCGGCACGTTCTGCGCGGGGGCGGACCTGAAGGCGATCGGCACCGAGCGCGGCAACCGGGTCGCCGAAGACGGTGACGGGCCCATGGGACCGACCCGGATGCGGCTGACCAAGCCGGTCGTCGCGGCCGTGGCGGGGCACGCGGTCGCGGGCGGCCTGGAGCTGGCGCTCTGGTGCGATCTGCGGGTCGCCGAGGAGGACGCCGTGTTCGGGGTGTTCTGCCGCCGGTGGGGCGTCCCGCTGATCGACGGCGGCACGGTGCGGCTGCCCCGGCTGATCGGCACGGGCCGCGCCCTGGACATGATCCTCACCGGCCGGCCGGTGCCGGCCCGCGAGGCCTACGACATCGGGCTCGCCAACCGCGTGGTGCCGAACGGCCGGGCCCGCGCCGAGGCCGAGGAACTGGCCGCCGCAATCGCCCGCTTCCCGCAGGCCTGCCTCCGCGCCGACCGCGCCTCCGTGTGGGAGCAGGACGGCCTCGACGAACCGGAGGCGATCCGCGGGGAGCTCCGGCACGGCATGGGCGTGCTGTCGGCAGCCCTGGAGGGCGCGTCCCGCTTCACGGCGGGAGCCGGACGACACGGCTCGTTCACGACCGACTGACTCCGAGATCCACGCGCCCCGCCGCGGCCCGCCCGCCACGGCCCGCCCACCATGCATGGGCCGACGCCCGCCTGCCCCGCACCGACCCGGACAACACCTCCCCAACGGCACGTGACCCGCTCACCGACGAACTGGATGGACGTCTGCCCCGCCCCCGCGCCCGGATCGCCCCCAGGGCGCCAGGGCAGTCCGCCAGCGGATCGGCCCGACGGCCGCCTGCCCTCGCACCCGGCCCGGACAACAACGCCCCGGCCCGAACGGCACGTGCCGCCCCGCCGACGCACGAGACCGACGTCGCTCCGCCCCCCGGATCGGGTCCGCGCGTCGGCGGGCGGGCCGCAGGGTGTCGGGGGCCGCACGGGCTGCGCGAGGTGGCACCGGGCCGGTCACGGGGCGGTGCGGGCCAGGGCGGTGAGGACGGCGGTGGCCGCGTGGGTGCCCTCGTGGGCCACGGCCGGCGCGCGTCGCACGGCGTGCACGGCGTTGCCGACGGCGAACACACCGGGGCGCGAGGTGCGCCGGTCGCCGTCGACGGCGGGGCCGCGCGTGGCGGGGTCCAGGACGATGCCGCCGCGCCGGGCGAGCTCGTTGTCGGGGACGAAGTCGCCGGTGAACACCACGGTGTCGCAGGCCACGACCGTCGTACGGCCGTCGCGGTGGCGGACGCGGACGCCGGACAGGCGGCCGTGGCCGAGGACTTCGGTGACGCTCGTGCCGGTGAGCAGCGGGACGCCCCCGCGCAGCCGGGTGTCGAGGGCGCGGACGCGCGAGGTGGGTGCGGCCGGCAGGTCGGTGACCATCGCGACCACGCGTGCGCCGGCCGCCCGTACGGTCGCGGCGGCCGCGTAGGAGACGTCCTCCGCGCCGACGACCACGGCCCGGGTGCCGATCCGCTGGCCGTAGAGGTGGACCGCCTGCTGGAGTTCGCCCGTGGTCCAGACGCCGGCCGGGCGGGTGCCGGGCACCAGGCGCGCGGCGCGGGGGCGTTCGCGGGCACCGGTGGCCAGCACGATCGCGCGCGCGGCGATCTCCTCGGGGCCGTGCGGGCCGACCGTCGCGAGAGTCCGCGGTCCCGCCCAGTCCAGCGCGCTGACACCGGTGCGCACGACCGCTCCGGCGCGTACGGCGGCGGCGGTGAGCAGCCGTGCGTAACGGGGGCCGGTCAGGGGACGCAGCCAGGTACCGAAGCCGCCGTGCGCGCAGTGCCGCGGCACCCCGCCCGCCGCGCGTTCCCGGTCGAGCACCTCCACCCGGCCGGCCCCGGCGGCGGCCAGCCGCGCGGCGGTGGCGAGCCCGGCGGGGCCCGCGCCGACCACCAGTACGTCGACCTGGCGCGGCCCGGTCATGACCGGCCCTGTTCGAACAGCTGCCGTACCGCCGCGCCGCAGTGGAAGCCCTGGCAGCGGCCGGCCCGGGCGCGGGTGCGGCGGCGCAGTCCGTCGAGGCTGCGCGGCGGGATCGTGCTGGTGAGGGCGTCGCGGATCTCGCCCTGCGAGACCCGCTCGCAGTGGCAGACGAGGGTGCCGTACTGGGGGTCGGCCGCGATGAGTTCGGGGCGCTGGTAGGGACGTGGGAAGGCCTCGCCGAGGTTCGGCATGCGCACCGGCTCCAGCTCCCGGGCCGGGCCCGGGTCGAGCCCGGCCTCCGTGAGCAGGCCGGTGACATGGGCCGCGATCGCGAGGGACGCCGTCAGGCCGGTGGAGCGGATGCCGCCGACGGTGACGTACGCCTGGCCGGGGTGGGCGCGGACGCGGTAGTCGTCCTGCCCGGTGGCGGCGCGCAGGCCGGCGTAGACGGCGGTGACCTCCTCGTCGAGCAGTGCGGGGAGGATGCGGCGGCCGTGGGCGCGCAGGGCGGCGAGTCCGTCGGCGGTGGTGCCGGTGGCCTGTTTGTCGTCCAGGTCCTCGGCGGTGGGGCCGAGCAGGACGTTGCCGTGGACGGTGGGGGCGACGAGAACGCCCTTGCCGAGCGCGGTGGGGACGGGCAGCAGGATGTGGCGGACCAGGGCGCGGGCGAACGTGTCGAAGACGATGAGCTGGCCGCGGCGCGGGATGACCGTGAAGTCGTGGTGCCCGAGCCGGGCGTCGAGCGTGTCGGCGTGCAGTCCGGCCGCGTTCACCAGCCAGCGGGCCCGCAGGGTGCCCGCCCCGGTCTCCAGCACATGGACGCCGTCGTGCCGGCCGACCGCCTCCACCCGGGTGTCGAGGTGCAGTTCGACTCCGTGCCGGACGGCCTGGGTGGCGTACGCCAGGGTCGTCGTCCAGGGGCAGATGACGGACTCGCCGGGTACGTGCAGGGCGCCGAGCGCGCCGGGGCCCAGGTGGGGTTCGCGCTCGTACAGTTCGGCGGGGCCGAGTTCTCGGGTGGTGCGGTGGCCGTTGGCCTCGGCCTTGGCGGCGAGGTCCGGCAGGGCGGCGAGCTGTTCCTCGTCCCAGGCGACGAGCAGGGCGCCGACGGGTTCGACGGGGATGCCGGACTCTGCGGCGTAGGCGGCGAGCAGCCGGGCGCCCTCGCGCACCAGCCGCGCCTCCAGCGTGCCGGGCACCGCGTCGAAACCGGTGTGCAGGATCGCGGTGTTGGCCTTGGAGCTGCCCTGGCCGACGTCGTCCTGGGCCTCGACGAGGGCGACGCGCAGCCGGGGGTGGCGGGCGAGTTCGCGGGCGATCGCGCTGCCGACGACACCGGCGCCGACGACCGCCACGTCGTACACCGGGGTCATGCGGGCGCCCCGTCGAGGAGGGCGGCGACGGCACGGCGGAAGGCGGCGAGGCGTTCGGCGGCCTCGTCGGCGCCGATGCGGGGCTCGTGAACGGCGGCGGGCTTCCAGTCGGGCAGGGCGTCCGCCACGGTCAGTCCCGCCTCCGCGCCCAGCCGGGCGAGCGCGCCGACGCCGAGGGCGGTCGCGTCGGGCAGCGCGGACACCTCCACAGGACGTTGCAGCAGGTCGGCCTGGGTCTGCATGAGGAGCGCAGAGCGGGTCAGACCGCCGTCGACGCGCAGCGTCCCGAGCGGCGCGCCGAGGTCCTGCTCCGCCGCGTCGGTGAGGGCGACGACCTGGGCGGCGATGCCCTCGCACAGGGCGCGGACCAGATGGCCGGGTCCGGTGTCGAGGCCGAGTCCGGTGAGCGAGCCGCGCAGGTCGCCGCGCCACCAGGGGGCGGCGAGCCCGGCGAGGGCGGGCACGAAGGTGACCCCGCCGCTGTCGGGGACCGTGGCGCCGACGGAGTCGAGGTCGGCGGCGCCCTTCAGCACGCCGAGGTCGGTGAGCCAGCGGACGGCGGAGGCGGCGGTGTAGACCTGCCCGTCGAGGCAGTAGCCGGTGTCCGCGGCGAGCCGCCAGGCCACGCAGCTGACCAGGCCGGAGCCGCCGCGCCGGGGGGTGTCGCCGGTGTGCGCGAGGAGGAACGCGCCGGTGCCGTAGGTGCACTTGGCGCCGCCCGGTCCCGTGATGTGCTGGGCGAGCAGCGCGGCCTGCTGGTCGACGGCCAGGCCGGTGAGCGGGATCTCGGGGCCGAAGGCGGTGGTGGTGCCGACGTGGCCGGCGTTGTCGACGACCTCGGGGAGCCGTTCGCCGGACAGGCCGTACACGTCCAGGGCGCGCGGTGACCACCGGGCGTGGTCGAGGTCGAGCAGCTGGGTGCGGCCGGCGGTGGCGGCGTCCGTGACGAAGGCACCGGTGAGGCGGTGCACGAGCCAGGCGTCGCTGGTGGTGACGACGCCCTCGCGGGTGAGGTGCCGTCGTATCCAGGCCATCTTCGGGGCGGCGAAGTACGGGTCGAGCGGCAGGCCGGTGAGGTGCCTCAGCTCCTCGCCGTGCGGCGCGAGTTCGGCGCAGACGGTGTCGGCCCGGCGATCCTGCCAGACGAGCGCGTCGGTCAGCGGGCGGCCGGTCGCCGGATCCCAGGCGAGCACGGTCTCGCCCTGGTTGGCCAGGCCCAGGGCGACGACGGGTTCGCCGGCCTCGGCGAGGGCGCGCCGGCCGGCCTCGATCACCGAGTCGTACAGCTCGGCGGGGTCGACCTCGACCAGGCCGCCGGGCAGCGGGCGGGGGCGCACGGCGGCGAACCCGGCGCCGAGGAGGCCGCGTTCGGGGCAGATCACCAGGGCCTTGGTGCCGGACGTGCCCTGGTCGACGGCGAGCACCGGACCTGTCATCGAGCCCCCTCCGGCTCCTCAGGCGATCACGGTGCGACAGCCTGCCGTCGGCCGCGGCGTCGCGTCAAGCGCACCTGACGGCCAGTCAGCTCACATGGTGAACAGGTGACACGAGGAAGCCGGGGTGGATCGGCGATCCGTGCCGAGATGCGGAAGCTCCGCCTCTATAGTGACGGCCGACCGGACGTGACCTTGTCAACCGTCGCTCGGGGGAGCCCTGTTGTTACTCCAGCCCGCCGTTCCCGTCCACCCGCACCAGGGGACGGGCGGATGATGGCCAGAGACGGAGCACGACCCGCCTACGACCCCGCGGGACCCGACACCGCGCTGCGCACGGTCCTCCAGGAGGTGCGCACGGGACGCTGGATGTCGATGCGCACCCTGCTCGCCGAGACCTCCTCGTGGTGGCAGTGGACGCAGCGCACGCAGGTCCTCGCGGCGGCGGCCGCGGGCACCGACGTGGTGCGGGCCTGGCTCACCGAGGAACCGGACAGCGTCCCGGCCGTGGTGATGCGGGCCCGGGTGGCGGTGGAGCGCGCGCTGCGGGCCGCCCGCGGGGACCATCGCCGCACCCAGGAACTGTGGCACGAGGCCTGGCGGGCGGCCGGCGCCGCGGCCCGCGCGAGCCCGCACGACCCGGTGCCCTGGGTGTGCCTGCTGGCGCTGGCCCGGCTGGACGGGGAGCAGCGCTGGGACGAGCACCGGGTCGCCGCACCGGAGCCGATGCTGCCGCCGGGGCCGTGGGGGCTGCTCACGGAGGCCGGCAAGCGCGATCCGTACAACCGCGAGGCCCACCACCGCATGCTCCAGTTCCTGTTCGGGCGGGCCGCCACCGGGCGGCTCGCGGAGGCCGTCGGTTTCGCCCAGTGGGCGGCCGACGGGGCGCCGCCGGGCTCGGCGCTGCACGTCCTGCCGCTGTACGTGCGGGTCGAGCGCTACCGGCGGGCGGGCGGCAACGACGCCGCCCTCGATCTGCACTGGGTCGCCGAGGACGCGACCCGGGAGGCCCGCCGGGCGTTCCACTCCTGGTTCGAGCTCACCACCGTCGCCGAGCGCACCGCGCTCGACCTGAACCACCTCGCCCACGCGCTGTGGGGTGCCCTCCAGTTCCCGGAGGCGGCCCGGGTGTTCGACGCGATCGGCCCGTACTACGCGCCCCTGCCCTGGGCCCACCGCACGACGGACCCGTCCGACCACGCCGGCGCCGTGGAGGTCTTCCTCCAGGCCCGCAGCCGCTCGACGGCCCATCGCCCCTGATCACCCTCTCCCCTCGAAGGATGCGCATGTCCAGCAACGCCCTTCCGCCGCAGGACGAGGAACAGCGCCTGCGCGAACTCGGCTACAAGCCCGTCCTCGCCCGCCGTATGGGGGGTTTCGGCAACTTCGCGATCAGCTTCTCGGTGATCTCGATCCTGTCCGGCTGCATGACCCTGTACGGCTTCGGCATGGGCGCGGGCGGTCCCGCGGTGATGCTGTGGGGCTGGGCCGGGGTCGGCCTGTTCGTGCTGTGCGTGGGCCTCGCGCTGGCGGAGGTGACGAGCGCGTATCCCACCTCCGGCGCCCTCTACTACATGGCCGACCGGCTCGGCGGCCGGCGCTGGGGCTGGTACACGGGCTGGCTGAATCTGCTCGGCCTGCTCGGCGCGATCGCCGGCATCGACTACGGGGCCGCGCTGTTCACCGGCGCCTTCCTGAACCTCCAGTGGGGATTCACGCCCACGCCGGAGAAGACGATGCTGATCTTCGTGGTGATCCTGCTGCTGCACGCCACGCTGAACCTGTTCGGCGTCCGTCTGGTCAGCGTGCTCAACTCGATCAGCGTGTGGTGGCACCTCGCCGGAGTCGCGCTCATCGTCGGCGCGTTGGCGATCGTCCCCGACGAACACCGGTCGCCGTCCTTCGTCTTCACCGAGTTCGTCAACGAGACCGGCTGGGAGAACCCGGTCTACGTCGCCGCGATCGGCCTGCTGCTCGCGCAGTACACGTTCTCCGGCTACGACGCCTCCGCGCACCTGTCCGAGGAGACCTCCAACGCCTCGGTGTCGGCGGCACGCGGCATCGTCCGGGCCATCTGGGTGTCCTGGATCGCCGGCTTCGTGCTGCTGGCCGGGCTGACGTTCGCCATCCAGGACTACGCCGCGACCCGGGACAGCGAGACCGGGGTGCCGCCCGCCCAGATCCTGCTCGACGGCCTCGGCACGGACGGCGCCAGCGCGCTGCTGCTGGTCGTGATCGTCGCCCAGCTGTTCTGCGGCAACGCGGAGGTCGCCGCGGCCAGCCGGATGGTGTTCGCGTTCAGCCGTGACGGGGCGCTGCCCGGCTCGGCGCTGTGGCGCAAGGTCAGCAACCGCACCCGGACCCCGGTGGCCGCCGTGTGGCTGGCGGTGGGCGTCGCCTGCCTGCTCGCCCTGCCCTCCCTCTACTCGGCGACGGCCTACGGCGCGGTCACCGCCATCAACGTCATCGGGATCACGCCCGCCTACGTCATCCCGGTGTACCTCCGGCTGCGCGCCGGGGACCGGTTCGAGCCCGGGCCCTGGAACCTCGGCCGGTGGAGCAGGCCGATCGGCTGGATCGCGGTCGTGTGGGTGGCCTGCGTCACCGTGCTGTTCTGCCTGCCGCAGTCCTCGCCGGTGACGGTCGACACGATGAACTACGCGTCCCTCGCCCTCGTCGTCGTACTCGTCCTCGCCACCGCGTGGTGGTACGTCGCCCGCCGTTCGTACGGGACCCCGAGCACCGCGGCCTACGGATCGGACCGTGAACAGGCGGAAATGGCCGAGGGCATCATCTGAGCCGCGGGGCCCGGCCGCCGCTCCGGGTACGAACTGGCGTGCCGGATACGGCAGGATGAGCGGGCGCGCCACCCCGTCGCAGGGGAGGGCGCGCTCGCACATCCCGTCTTCGAGCAGGTGACTACGTGACGCGACCTCACATCCGGTATGCCGCCCCTCGTTTCCCCGGAGGTGACCGATGACCCGGGCGCTGACCATGCACGACCTGATGCTCGCCGGCATCGCCCTCGTGGCCGGCCTGCTGGGGGCGTTCCTGCTGCGCATGCTGCTGCGCTGGCTTGGCAAGCACGCGCTGCGGACCCGCTGGGGCGGCGACGACGTCATCGTGGACGCCCTGCGGACCGTGGTGCCGTGGGGAGCCGTCGTCGGCGGCGCGGCGGTGGCCGGAGGGGTGCTGCCGCTGACGCGGACGGTCCAGCACCACGTCAACCAGTCGCTGACGGTGCTGTTCATCCTCGTCGTGTCGGTCTCCGCGGCACGGGCGGTCGCCGCCCTGGTGCGTTCGGTCGCCCAGTCCCGTTCCGGGGTCGCCGCCTCGGCGTCGATCTTCGTGAACATCACCCGGGTCGTGGTGCTGGCGATCGGCTTCCTGGTGATGCTCCAGACGCTGGGCATCTCCATAGCGCCGCTGCTGACCGCCCTGGGCGTCGGCGGCCTGGCCGTCGCGCTGGCCCTCCAGGACACCCTCGCGAACCTCTTCGCGGGCATCCACATCCTCGCCTCGAAGACCGTCCAGCCCGGCGACTACATCCGGCTGAGCAGCGGCGAGGAGGGCTACGTCACGGACATCAACTGGCGGCAGACCACCATCCGCAACCTCTCCAACAACCTGGTCATCATCCCCAACGGGCAGCTCGCGGGGACGAACATGACCAACTACAACCGGCCCGAGGAGCAGCTGACGATCCTCCTCCAGGCGGGCGTGGCGTACGACAGCGATCTGGAGCAGGTCGAGCGGGTGACCATGGAGGTCATCGCCGAGGTGATGAACGAGATCGACGGCGCGGTCCCGGAGCACGAGCCGGCGGTCCGCTTCCACACCTTCGGCGACTCCCGGATCGGGTTCACGATCATCCTGGGCGTCGGCGAGTTCAGCGACCAGTACCGGATCAAGCACGAGTTCATCAAGCGGCTGCACGAGCGGTACCGGGCCGAGGGCATCCGCATTCCGGTCCCCGCGCGCAGGGTGTTGCTGGAGCCGGGCCCGGGGGCCATACCGCAGCAGCGGGGTCTCGTGGAGACGGAAGACGTGGCGGGCCTGCGCCTCGACTGAGCGGGGCCGGCCAACAGGTGGCCGGGCGTGCTCGGCACGCCCGGTGACCTGCCCCTTCTCACCGGGTGGGGCCGCCTTGCGCAGGGTTGATCAGCCACCGGGTCGGCGGGCGGGGAGCCCGATGCCCGCCATCACGCGGACCCCTGTCGAACGGGGCCCCGGCACGAGATATCTTGATGTCGAGCAATGTTGCAGACGTGGAGCGGAGCACCCGGTGACTGACTCGACCATCATCTATACGCACACTGACGAGGCCCCCGCCCTGGCGACGTATTCCTTCCTGCCGGTGGTCCGGGCCTACGCCTCGCAGGCGGGTGTCGCCGTGGAGACGCGGGACATCTCGCTGGCCGGCCGCATCATCGCCGTGTTCCCGGAGTACCTCACCGAGGACCAGCGCATCCCGGACGCCCTGTCCGAGCTGGGCGAGCTGGCCAAGACGCCCGCGGCCAACATCATCAAGCTGCCGAACATCTCGGCGTCCATCCCGCAGCTGAAGGCCGCGGTCGCCGAGCTCCAGGGCCAGGGCTACGCGCTGCCGGACTACCCGGACGACCCGAAGACCGACGAGGAGCGCGAGATCCGCGCCCGCTACGACAAGATCAAGGGCTCCGCGGTCAACCCGGTCCTGCGCGAGGGCAACTCCGACCGTCGCGCCCCCGCCTCGGTCAAGAACTACGCCAAGACCCACCCGCACCGCATGGGCGCCTGGACCGGCGAGTCCAAGACGAACGTGGCGACCATGGGCGTGGACGACTTCCGCTCCACCGAGAAGTCCGTCGTCATCCCCGAGGACGGCACCCTGCGGATCGAGCTCAAGGGCGACGACGGCTCCACCACCGTCCTGCGCGAGTCCGTGCCGGTCCTCGCCGGCGAGGTCGTCGACGCCTCCGTGATGCGCGTCGGCGCGCTGCGCGAGTTCCTGACCGCGCAGGTCGCCCGGGCGAAGGCGGAGGGCGTGCTGTTCTCCGTGCACCTGAAGGCCACGATGATGAAGGTCTCCGACCCGATCATCTTCGGTCACGTGGTGCGCGCCTTCTTCCCGAAGACCTTCGCCCAGTTCGGGGACAAGCTCGCCGCGGCCGGCCTCACCCCGAACGACGGTCTCGGCGGCATCTACAAGGGCCTGGAGGCCCTGCCCGAGGGCGCCGAGATCAAGGCGTCCTTCGACGCCGAGCTCGCCGAGGGCCCGGCGCTGGCGATGGTCGACTCCGACAAGGGCATCACCAACCTGCACGTGCCGTCCGACGTCATCGTCGACGCGTCCATGCCGGCCATGATCCGCACCTCCGGCCACATGTGGGGCCCGGACGGCCAGGAGGCCGACACCCTCGCGGTGCTCCCGGACTCCTCGTACTCCGGCGTCTACCAGGCCGTGATCGACGACTGCCGCGCCCACGGCGCCTACGACCCGTCGACGATGGGCTCGGTCCCGAACGTCGGCCTCATGGCGCAGAAGGCCGAGGAGTACGGCAGCCACGACAAGACCTTCGAGATCCCCACCACCGGCACGGTCCGCCTGGTCGACGCGGCCGGCAACGCCGTGATCGAGCAGACCGTCTCGGCCGGTGACATCTTCCGCGCCTGCCAGACCAAGGACGCGCCGATCAAGGACTGGGTGAAGCTCGCCGTCACCCGTGCCCGCGCCACCGGCGACCCGGCGGTGTTCTGGCTGGACGCCACCCGCGCCCACGACGCCAACCTCATCGAGAAGGTCGACGCGTACCTGGCCGAGCACGACACCGAGGGCCTCGACATCCGCGTCCTGGCCCCCGTCGAGGCCACCAAGCTGTCGGTGGAGCGCATCCGCCGGGGCGAGAACACCATCTCGGTCACCGGCAACGTGCTGCGCGACTACCTCACCGACCTGTTCCCGATCCTGGAGCTGGGCACCAGCGCCAAGATGCTGTCGGTCGTCCCGCTGATGGCGGGCGGCGGCCTGTTCGAGACGGGCGCCGGCGGCTCCGCGCCGAAGCACGTCCAGCAGCTGGTCAAGGAGAACTACCTGCGCTGGGACTCGCTCGGCGAGTTCTTCGCGCTGGTCCCGTCCCTGGAGCAGTACGCGAAGGTCACCGGCAACGCCCGCGCCCAGGTCCTCGCGGACACCCTGGACCGGGCCACGGCGACCTTCCTCAACGAGGACAAGTCCCCGACCCGTCGCGTCGGAGGAATCGACAACCGCGGCAGCCACTTCTACCTGTCCCTGTACTGGGCGCAGGAGCTGGCGAGGCAGACCGACGACGCCGAGCTGGCGAAGGCCTTCGCGCCGCTCGCCGAGACGCTCACCGCGAACGAGCAGAAGATCGTGGACGAGCTGATCGCCGCGCAGGGCAAGCCCGCCGAGATCGGCGGCTACTACCAGCCCGACCCGGCCAAGGCCGCGACGGTCATGCGGCCGTCCGCCACCTGGAACGAGGTGCTCGGCTCCCTGAGCTGACGCCCCGGCCCCCAGGGCCACCCGTCCGCGTCCTCGCCCCGACCGGTGCACCGTCCGGCCGGGGCGAGGACGCGTCCGGGGCGATGTGGCACCGTGGTCGTGCCCTGTGCCGCCGACCGTCCCGGAGCCGCCCGTGACCAGCCCCCCGCCGTCGTCCCACGCGCTGCTGCCCGGGGCCGGTGACTCACCCGTGATCCTGCATGTGCCGCACTCCGCACGCGCGATACCCCAGGAGGTACGGGAGGGGATCGTGCTGGACGACGGGGCGCTGGAGCGGGAGCTGGACCACATCACGGACGCGCACACCGAGCGCCTCGCGCGGGAGGCGGCCGGCTCCGCCCGGGTCAGGCCCTGGTGCTTCGTCAATCGGCTGTCCCGGCTGGTCGTGGACCCGGAACGCTTTCCGGACGAGCGCGAGGAGATGCTCTCCGTCGGGATGGGCGCCGTGTACACGAGGACCACGCACCAGGTCGCGCTGCGGGACGCGGGCTTCGACGCCGGGCCGCTCGTCGAGCGGTTCTTCCGCCCCTATGCGCGGGCGATGACCGAGGCCGTCGCCGGGCGGCTGGCCGCGACCGGACGGGCCGTGATCATCGACGTGCACTCGTATCCGAGCGTGCGGCTGCCCTACGAGCTCCACGGGGAGGGACCGCGGCCCGCCGTCTGTCTGGGCACCGATTCCTTCCACACGCCGCCGGCACTGCTCGCCGCGGCCCGGGAGGCGTTCGCCGAGGCCGGGGAGGTCGGGCTCGACTCCCCCTTCAGCGGGACGTACGTGCCCCTCGGACACCACGGGAGCGAGCCTCGGGTGTCCGCCCTGATGGTCGAGATCCGCCGCGACACCTACATGACCGAGCCCGGCGGCCCGGCGGGGCCCGGGCTGCCCCGGCTCGCCGCGGCGCTGGCAGGCCTGGTGGACGGCCTGTCCCCCTGACCACCCGATGGGGTGCCCCGGCGCGACAGCCGGGCACCCGGCGGTGACGGTGGGGGCATGACGGAGCAGACCACCACGGCGGCCGGGCGGCCACGGCCCCCGGTCCGTGCCTGGCCGACGCCCGACCTGGACGGCCTGCGGTTCGACCCGGTGCTGGAAAACCTCATGGCCGAGGGCCCCCTGACCCGTGTCCGGCTGCCGTACGGCGAGGGATGGGCCTGGCTGGCGACCCGCCACGAGGACGTGAAGGCGATCACCAACGACCCGCGCTTCAGCCGCGCCGAGCTGACCCGGCGCGAGGTCACCCGGATGGCCCCGCACTTCGCGCCCCGGCCCGGTTCCCTGGCCTTCGCCGACCAGCCCGACCACCACCGGCTGCGCACGGCGGTCGCGGGCGCCTTCACCGTCGCCGCGATGCGGCGACTGCGGCCGCGCGCTCAGCGGCTCCTCGACGAACTGGTGGACGACGTCGTACGCGAGGGGCCCCCGGCCGATCTGGTCGGGCGGGTACTCGAACCGTTCCCGATCGCCGTGATCAGCGAGGTGATGGGGGTCCCCGCCGAGGACCGGGAGCGGGTGCACGCATGGACCCGGCAGATCATCTCCACCTCGGGCGGCGCCGAGGCCGCGGAACGGGCCAAGCAGGGGCTGTACGGGTGGATCACCGAGGCCGTCCGCGCCCGCGGCGACAGCGCCGGGCAGGACGTGTACTCCCTGATCGCCGCCGCCGTGGCCCGCGGGCAGGTCCGGGAGGCGGAGGCGGTCGGGCTCGCCGGACCGCTCCAGATCGGCGGCGAGGCCGTCACCCACAACTGCGGCCAGATCCTATACGTGCTGCTGACCCGCCCCGACCTCATGCGGCGGATGCGGGAGCGCCCCGAGGCCCGTGGCCCGCTCCTGGACGAGTTGCTGCGCTACGTCCCGCACCGCAGTTCCGTGGGCCTGGCCCGGATCGCCCTGGAGGACGTCGTACTGCACGGCACGCTGATCCGGGCAGGGGAAGCGGTCCACGTCTCCTATCTGGCCGCCAACCGCGACCCGGACGTCTTCGCCGACCCGCACCGCGTCGACGCCGCCCGCGAGCCCAACCCCCATCTGTCCTTCGGCAACGGGCCGCACCACTGCACCGGCGCCGCGCTCGCCCGCACGCAGACCGAACTGCTCCTCGCCACCCTGCTTCAGCGGCTGCCCGGGCTGCGGCTCGCCGTCCCCGCCGACCACGTCTCGTGGCGACGCGGGACCATGATCCGGGGCCCACTGGACCTGCCCTGCACCTGGTGAGGAGCAGGGCGGACCGGGGACCCGGATCCGGTGCCAGGGCCTGTTGTGGAAGTGGCCCTAGGCGCGCAGCCACTCCGTGACGACGACGTCCTCGCCCGCCCGCAACCGCAGCGCGAACGGGCCGGAAGGCGGCACGTCGCCGGCGAAGCGGCCCATCGCGTCGGCGGTCAGGGTGTCCGGCGCGGCCGGCTGCGGGCCGCCCAGCACCTCGATCCTGGCCGGCTGCGGCGGCAGTACCTGCCCCATCAGGCCGTGGGAGGTCACCTCGACGTCGACGGTCAGGTCACCGCTGCGGAAGGTCAGCATCCGCGGCGCGTCCGTCACCCCCCGCACGGGAATGGCGTCGACCAGCGAGTCGAAGGTCAGCTCGGCCAGCCGGGCGTCCATGTCGTGCAGCGCGAAGGCTTCCACGGCGATCCGGCGCAGCTCGGCCGGCACCGGGTCCAGGACGGCCGCGGCTCCCCTGAGCTCCTCCTCCAGCGAGCCGCAGTCGAACTCGTCGTCGTTCAGGTCGCCTTCGATCTCGTCGAAGTCGTTCTCGTCGCTGGTGTTCACAATGCTCCCCGTGCGTCGAGTCGGGCCCGCAGCCGGCGCAGACAGCGCTGGCGCAGCGGCCCGATGCTGCCCACCGCGATGCCCAGGGCGGCGGACACCTCCTGGTAGCTGGGCGGCGGCGAGGCCATGAGGACGCGCAGCAACTGCCGGCAGCGCTCCCCCAGTTCCTCGAACTCCTGCCACAGCCGCCGGACGCGCTCGCTCTGGGCGGCCGCCTCCTCCGAGTCGATCACCGTCTGCTCGGGTGTGCGGTCCTCGCTGACCCGGTCCAGCAGTTGCGGATCGTCGGTCGGTGTCATCCGGCGCAGGCTCTTGAGCACCTTCAGGCTCTCGTGGCGCGCGGTGCTCGCGAGCCACGCTCCCGCCTTCTGCGGTTCCCGGATGCGGCCCAGGTGCTGGGCGAAGCGGAACCAGACGGTCTGGTAGACCTCGTGGGCGTCGGCGTCGGAGAGCCGGTGGGCGCGCACCACCGACCACACCAGCGGGCTCAGCCCCTCCACCAGCGCTTTCCATGCCGCCGCGTCGCCGTCGACGGCGGACTGGACGAGCGCGCCGACATCTGCACGGTCCACGGCCCCACCCCTCGTGTACGGCATGTCATCGTACGCCGTGGCGGGGACCGTCAGGACACTCACGCTCCGGGGCCGGCGGTCCCGACCGGCCCGGGGCGCCAGGTCGGCGGGAGCAGGGCAGGCACGACGGCGCCGCGCACCTCCGCGAACTCGGTGTTGGCGGCGAGCAGTTGCTGCCGGGCGGCCCGCGGGTCGGTCTCCTTGTGCGCCACCATGTGCGAGGCGACGAGGCCGGCCACCACGGGGGTGGCGAAGGAGGTTCCGCTCCAGTTCGCGAGCCCCTCGAACATCACCCGGTCCGGATCGCCCGGTTCGCTCTGCGCGTCGCTGAGCACGCCGGTGTGCCGGGGGGACTGGCAGGTGCAGGCGTAACCGAAGCCGTAGCGGCAGGACTCGTACGTGGAGTGCTGGTAGATGTACGGGACGGGCTCGGTGAAGCCGGTCAGGGCGCTCGTGAGGCGCTCGCCGGGGGCGTAGACCTTCACCCAGCCGCCGTGGTTGCTGAAGCAGGCGCCGAACTCGCCGTCGCTGCGCAGCGCGCCGACCGACAGCACGGAACTCGCGTACTCCGGCAGGTCGGCGTAGGCGGCGGGCCAGAACGGGGTGGCGCTGCCGTTGTTGCCGGCGGCGGCGACGAGCAGGGTGCGCCGGGAACGCAGTTCCTCCATGAACGCCTGCACCCCGAGCAGTCCGTCGGTGCGGCCGTTGGAGGTGCCCGCGGAGAGGCTGATGATGTCGGGCCAGCCGTCGTCGACGGCCTCGAAGAGCTTGTCCCCGAACTCAGACTCCAGGATGGCGCCCGCGTCGTTCAGGCTGTTGCGCACGGTGAGTTCGGTGTTCGGCGCGACGGCGGCGACGAGGCCGCCGATGAACGTGCCGTGCCCGACGTACTGCCGGAGCACGCCGTCGTCGTCGCACTCCTGGATCTGGTGGTCGCCCTGGGCGCGGGCCAGCAGGGGGTAGGAGCGGTGGTCCCGCATCAGTCCGGTGTCGATCACCAGCACGCCGACGGCGGTGTCCGGGTCGTAGAGGCCCTCCGCGGGCGCGGGGTTGGGCTGCTCGGTGGGCTGGGCGGGCACGGGCTCGTCGCCGGGACAGGCGTTCACCGCGATGTGCACCACGTGGTTGCGGCTGACCAGTCTGCGTCCCGCGCGCCCCTCCGCGGTGCGCAGCGCGCGCAGGGCGCTCGCGACCTCACGGTCCGCGCCGCGGTCGCCCTGTCCGGGGTCGCCGACCTGGATACGGGTGATTCCGGAGCGGTTGGTCTCGGGCCCCGCCCGCCGCACGCTCTCCCCGACGAGGCCGGCGGTCTCGGTGAAGTGGGCGCGCACGACGTCCTCGACCACACGGGCCTCCTCGCCGTCCCTGGCGAGCACGACCCCCTTCTCGTACATGAACTCGGCGGAGTCGTCCGGGCCCATCGCCAGGGGGACGTCCGGCATCGAGCGCTGGATATGGTCGAACTGCTCGTGGAATCGCTGTGGTGCCATGGCGTGTCCTCCCACTGGGGCGTTGCGTCGACAACTAGAGCGGACCGGCCGCTGATTGATACAGAGACAAACCCGTGTGGCATGGTTCCGCGGCCACTACCATCCGAGGGGTGACAGCGGGAAGCGACACGGTTCTCGAACTGCTGCCGATGGTGTTCGCCGCTCCGAACGACGCGCTGGCGGGTGCGGAACGGGTGCTCGGCACCGATCCGTCGCCGTTGCACGCCTCCGTCGCCCATCAGGTGATCGGTATCTGGCAGCGGGACTTCGGCGATCTGCGGATCGCCCTGGACCATCTGCGCCGGGCCCGCGATCTGGCGGCGCGCGCGGAGTCGGCCGAGCGGGAGGCGGACGTCCTCGGCACGCTCGGCGTGGCGCTGGTGCACGCGGGCCGCACCCGGCAGGGGCTCGCCGCGTTCGAGCGGGGCGTGCTGCGCGGTTCGGGGCACACGCGCGCGCGGGTGCTGTACCGGCGGGCCTACGTGTGGTGGGTGCTGGGCCATCACCGGGAGGCGCTGGAGGACGTACGCCGGGCGATTCCCGTGCTGCGGCAGGCGCAGGACGTGATCTGGACGGCGCGGGCGCTGACGCTGCGGGCGACCGTGCACCTGGCGCTGGGCTCGGTGGAGCGCGCCGACGCCGACTTCACGGCCGCCGAGCGGCTGTGGGACACCACGGGCCAGGAACACGACAAGGCCGACGCGGTGGAGAGCCGCGGCCTGGCCGCGTTCCGCTCCGGTGACATCCCGGCGGCGCTGCGGCTGCTGGACGAGGCGCAGGAGCGGTACGCGAAGCTCGGCACGCCCTCCTTCATGCTCGACATCCGGCGCTGCGAGGTGCTGATGGCGGCCGGGCTGGCCAAGGAGGCGCTGACCGAGGCGGACGCGGCGATAGGGGTGCTGGACGGCATCGGCGGCCAGTCGACCCGCAAGGCCGAGCTGCTGCTGGTCGCCGCCCGCGCGGCCCGGCTGGCCGGTGATCCGCACACGGCGATCGCGCGCGCGGCGCTGGCCGTGCGGCTGTTCGCGGCGCAGCGGCGCACCTGGTGGGAGACGCACGCCCGGCTGGTGCTGATCGAGGCCCGGGTGGCCGCCGGCCGCCGTTCGGGCCGGCTGGTCGCGGACGCCGCGGCGGTGGCCGACCGGCTGGCCGCGTTCGGGGCGCCGGCCGCGCCGGAGGCCTCGCTGCTCGCGGGCCGGATCGCGCTGGGCCTGGGCTGGCGCACGGACGCGGAACGGCATCTCGCGGTCGCCGCGCGCAGCAGGCACACGGGGCCGTCGCACGCGCGGATGACCGGCTGGGCGGCGCAGGCCCTGCGCGCGCGGGCCGCCGGTTCGAGCCGCGGGGTGCTGGAGGCCTGCCGCCGGGGGCTCGACGTGCTGGACGACCACCGGATGACGCTCGGCGCCTCGGAGTTGCGGGCGCGCGCCACCGAGCAGGGCGCGGAGCTGGCCGCGCTCGCGCAGCAGGCGAGCCTCGCCGCCGGGGGCCCGCGACGGCTGCTGATGTGGAGCGAGCGGTGGCGGGCGACGGTGCTGTCCGCGCCGCCCACCCGGCCGCCCGCCGACCCCGCGCTGGTGCGCTCGCTGACCGCGTTCCGGGAGATCGCCGCGCGCGCCGAGGCGGCCCGCATGGAGGGCCGGCCGGTGCCGGCGCTGGAGCGTGAGCAGCGGCGCCTGGAGCGGGAGGTCCGCTCGCGCACCCTGCACATGCGGGGCGACTCGCCCGGCGACGGGGACCGGTTCGACGTGGGCCGCCTGCTGGCACGGCTGGGCGGCACACGGCTGGTGGAACTCGCCGTGCTCGACGGGCGCGTGCAGGTGCTGCTGTGCGGTCAGGGACGGGTGCGGCGGTTCGAGGCGGGCTTGCTCACGGAGGCGGAGGCCGAGGCCGAGTACGTACAGGCCGGGCTGCGGCGCCTGGCCCACCCCGGCGCGGAGGGGCGGCTGCCGGTCGTGGAGGCGGCGGGACGGCGGCTGGAGGAACTGCTGCTCGGGCCGGCCGTCGCGCACCTGGGGCCCGGGCCCGTCGTGGTCGTGCCGCCCGCCCGGCTGCACCGGGTGCCGTGGGCGCTGCTGCCGTCGCTGCGGGAGCGGGTGGTCAGCGTGTCGCCGTCGGCCGGCAGCTGGCTGCGGGCCCTGGAGACGGAACCACCGCCGGGTGGGCGGCACGTGCTGGTCCGCGGACCGGGGCTGGCGACGGGGGGCGCGGAGGTGCCCGAGGTCGCCGACCGGTACGGCAGGCCGACCGTCCTGGAGCACGACGAGGCGCGCGTCCCGCGGGTGCTGGAGGAGCTCGACGGGGCGGCGCTCGCGCATATCGCCGCGCACGGCACCTTCCGCGCGGACAGCCCGCTGTTCTCCGCGCTGCGGATGGCGGACGGGCCGCTTATCGTGCACGACTTCGAACGCCTGGACCGCAGTCCGTACCGCATCATCCTCTCCAGCTGCGACACCGCCCGCCTCGCGTCGGTCGGCGCGGACGAACTGCTGGGCCTGGTCACCGCGTTGCTCCCGCTGGGCACGGCGGGCGTCGTCGCGAGCAGCGCGCCCGTCAACGACGCCGCCGTCGTCCCCCTGATGCTCGCCCTGCACAAGGGGCTCGCCACCGGCCTCACCCTGGCCGAGGCCCTTCGCGACGCCCGCGCCGCGCTGCCGGACGACGCGGTCCACCGGGCGACGGGGTGGGCGTTCACGGCGTTCGGCGCGGCCTGACGGGTCCGCGCGACCACGACTGCCTGATCCCGACGGCTGCCCTACGCCGGCTGCGCGTCGGGCAGTTCCACCAGGCAGGGAAGGGCGGCCCGGTCACCGGTGCCGAGGCGGACGTAGGCGCTGTAGAGGTGGTTGCCGACCGTGCGGACGGAGAGGGTGAGCTGTTCGGCGATCTCGCGGTTGCTGAGGCCGGCCGCCGCGAGGGTGACGATCTGCCGTTGCCTGGCGGTGAGTTCACCGAGCGCGAGGCCGGACAGGGCAGGGGTGCGCGCTCCCTGGCAGCGCCGGGACAGGGCCACGGCGCGGGTGCGTGAGGTGCGGGCGGCGCGCGGGTCGCGGTGCGCGCGGACCGCCTGGGCGTGCGCCTCGGCGGCGAACAGCAGGAACCCCCGCTCCTCCAGGCCCGCGGCAACGCGGTCCAGCGCCGGCCCGTCGCCCCGGGCGAGCGCGTCGGCGTGCTCGGCGAAGACTCCCCGAAGCCGGCCCGCGCCGCGCTCCGGCGCTCCGAGACGTACGGCGTCGTAGGCGCTGTCCGCCTCGGCCGCGGCCAGCGCCCGGTCGAGGTCGCCGCGCGCCGCCGCCGTCCACACCGCCACGGCTCCGCTCAGCCCGGTCTCCGCCGCGACGGGTACCTCGCCCGACTGGGCGGTGGCGAGGGCGAGTTCGGCGCGGCAGGAGACGTCGTCCGCAGCGCCGCGCAGCCCCTCCCTGGCCCACGCCCCGGCTTCCCGCAGCCGGCCGCGCAACCGTGCCAGCCGCGCCCGCAGCGCGGCGTACCCGGCCGGCACCGGAAGGCCCTCGGCCACCAGCCACTCCCCCACGGCCGTGACGGGTCGCCGTACGTCGGACTGCTCGACGTGGCGCATGAGCGCGGCCTGTTCCGCGGCGAGGGCGGCGTCGCAGCGGTCCGGGGCGCCCGCCAGCCGCCGGGTGCGCAGCCTGCCCGCGACGGCGCGCAGGGCGGGACCGAGCAGCGGGTGGGCCGGCCGGACGGCGCCCTCGTCGTCGATGCGGACCAGGCCGTCGTGTTCGAGCCGTTCGAGGATGCCGAGGTCCAGGCCGTCCATGGGCAGCGCGAGGGGTTCGGCGAAGGCGAGGCGGTCGAGGGTCTCGCGCTCGTCGGGTGCCGTGCGGTCCAGGGCGGGGGCGATCCGGCCGAGGACCGTCGCGGGGACCGGCACCGGTCCGCGCCATTCCCGCTCGTCCGTGCCCTCGACGCGGCCGAGGTGGCCGCCGTCGCGCAGCGCGCCGACCAGGTCGCGCAGCAGCCGCAGGTCGCCCTGGCACAGGTGGCGCAGGCGGTTCGCGGTGAGCGGCTCCAGCGGGGCGCCCGCGCTCGCGGTGATCAGGTGTGCGCTCTCCTCGGCGGGCAGCGGTTCCAGGGGGAGCCGGGGCAGCAGTTCACCGGTCCACAGCCGGGAGACCGCGGCGGGCAGGGGCGCGCCGTCGTCGGCGACGACCAGCAGGCGGGTGCGGCCGTGCAGGGCGAGCTGGTGGAGCAGCGCGGCGGAGGCGTCGTCGAGCAGGTGGGCGTCGTCGACCAGCAACAGCCGGGTGCCGGAGAGCAGTTGCACCGCCCGGTGCAGGGTGGCCTCCTCGGGCAGCAGGGGGGCGAACGCGGCGAAGGGGATGTCCCGGGTCTCGGGTGTCCCGGCGGCCCTCGCGCAGTCGGCGCCCCGGACCGCCTCGGTGGCCAGGCGGGTCTTGCCGCACCCGGCGGGGCCGGTCACGACGATGCCGGGCCGGCCGGCGGTCAGCGAGCGGCGCACGAGTTCCAGCTCGTCCTCCCGCCCGGTGAACGGCCAGGGCAACTCCAGGGTCCTCGCGTCCTGTTCGTAAGTCGTCACATGAGCATGAGCGCCCCTACTCAGTCCTGATACAGGGCGACTTGAGTAGCCCCCGACTCAGGCGCCCCGGGCAGGTCCGGCGGCAGTCTGTGCGCATGCCCGGACGCTACTGCTCCCTCGCGCAGGCGTCGGCCCCCGTCTTCGCACCGGGGCTGACCGCCGAGCGGCTGGGTGCGCTCGCCGGCGGGCACCGGATGTGGGTCAACGGCACCGTGCTGCACTACTACTTCTTCACCGGCGACGCCGACGGCTCCGTGATCCCCGTGCCGGGGACCGGGGAGACGCGGCGCATGTCGTGGGGCGGCGCCAAGGAACAGCAGGACGTCGTCCGTGAGTGCCTCGCGGAGTGGCAGGGCCTCGGCATCGGCCTGACGTTCACGGAGGTCGAGGACCGGACGGAGGCCGAACTGCGGATCGGCTTCCAGCCGGGCGACGGCTCGTGGTCGGCGGTGGGCAGGGACGCGCTCCGGGCCGGGCGGAACGACCGCACGATGAACTTCGGCTGGGACCTGACCGAGCCCGGGGAGCGCGGGACGGCGCTGCACGAGATCGGGCACGCGCTCGGGATGCTGCACGAGCACCAGAGCCCGTTCGCCGGCATCCACTGGGACGACGAGGCCGTCTACGACGAGCTGGCGGGCCCGCCGAACTTCTGGAACCGCGACCGGACCTTCTTCAACATCTTGCGCAAGCTCGACCCGGACGAGGTCAACGGCTCCGTCTGGGACCCGCACTCGATCATGGAGTACGCGTTCTCGTCGGGACTGGTCCTGGAACCCGAGCAGTTCCGCGCGGGGCTGCACCCGCCCGGCACGCTCTCCGGCCTCGACAAGGAGTTCGTACTGCGCTGGTACCCGCCGTCCGGCTCCGCGCGGCCGCCCGCGCTGGTGCCGTTCCGTTCGGCGCCGCTCGCTCTGCGGCCGGGCGAGCAGGCCGACTTCGTCGTCGAGCCGCCGCAGACCCGCACGTACACCGTGGGCACCTTCGGCGACAGCGACACCGTCGTCGTGGTCTTCGAGGAGCGGGACGGCGAACCCCGCTACCTGGGGGGCCAGGACGACGGAGGCACCCCCGGCAACGCCACAGTCCGGACCCGGCTCGTCAAGGGCCGCCGCTACTTCGTCCGCGTGCGCCTGTACTCCTCGTGGGGTCCGGGCGAGACGGCGGTCATGTGCTGGTGACCGCACCGCCCCACGCACACGGACGCCTGGACCACAGTCCGGCACCGGGGGAGCGGTCGGGGTCCGTCACCTTCGGGGGAGGGTGACGGGCTCCGACCACGCCATCACGTGGGCGGACGTACGCGTACCCGGCCGGACGTCGCCGGCCGGGCCTCGGCACCCGCGGGACGGGTACCCGTCGGGGGACACAGTCCCGTACCGAGGAGATCCCATGCGTTCGCCCCGGCAGACCGCCGGTCTGTACACGCGCGGAGACACCGCCCTGCTGCTCGCCGGAGGCTACGCCACGCTCGTCGTCGGCGTCGCCGCCTGGCTGGGTGCGCTGATCGCGGCGGGTGAGCCCGGCTTCGGCGGGATCTGGCTCATCGCCCTGACCCTGCCCGTCTCGATCCCCCTGCTGGCGATACCCGCCTCACCGGAGGGTTTCGTCCTGCTGCTGACCGCCGGGGGCCTGGCCCAGGCCTGGGTCCTGTGGCGGCTGCTGCGTGGCAGGCGCACCGCGTGAACACACGAAGGGCCTTCGCCGGCTCCCACCGGCGAAGGCCCTGTTCGCACCGTCGGGACGACAGGATTTGAACCTGCGACCCCTTGACCCCCAGTCAAGTGCGCTACCAAGCTGCGCCACGTCCCGGTGCGTCGGCACCCGGAGATCCGGGTGAACACGCAGGTAAACCCTACCCCATGCGACACGGAAGCTCGTTCACCCGCCGGACGCCGGGGCTTCGCGGGAAGGGGCGCCCGCGGCCTGCCGCCGAGCGCCCCGATCAGGCCCGGTAGAGGGCCGAGAGCAGTTCGATCACCGCCGGGGCGGCCGGATGCGGGTCGTCGCGCCACCAGGCCAGCCGTACGGCGACGGGTTCGGCGTCCCGGACCGGCCGGTACACGACGCCGGGGCGCCGGTACTGGTGCGCGGTGGACTCGGCGGTGACGCCGACGCACCGGCCGGTGGCGATCACGGTGAGCCAGTCGTCGACGTCGTGGGTCTCCTCCGTCTCCGGCCGGGCGTCCGGGGGCCACAACTCGGGCGTGGTGGTACCGGTACGGCGGTCGATCAGGAGCCTGCGCCCGGCGAGCTCGGCCAGCCGCACGGAGCGGCGGCGGGCCAGCGGGTCGTCGGCGGCAAGCGCGCACAGCCGGCGCTCCAGCCCCACGATGGCGGAGTCGAAGCGCCGTTCGTCCAGCGCCCACCGCACCACCGCGAGGTCGCAGCCGCCCTCCAGCAGACCGGCCGTGGGCGAGTTGGCCCGCACGAGATGCAGCTCGGTCCCGGGGCGGGCGGCGTCCCAGCGGCGCTGGAAGGGCAGCGTGTGCCGGCCGAGGGCCGCCCAGGCGTAGCCGATCCGGAGCCGGACGTGCCCGGAGGTGGCCTCGCCGACCAGGTCGTCGACCTCCGCCAGCACCCGGCGGGCGTGCGCCAGCACGCGCAGTCCGGTGGCCGTCGGCGCCACCTCGCGGGAGGTCCGCCGCAACAGCCGTACCCCGAGCGTGCGTTCGAGGGACGCCAGGGTGCGGGAGACCGCGGCCTGGGAGACGCCGAGGGCGTGGGCCGCGTCCGTGAAGGTGCCCTCGTCGACGATCGCGACGAGACAGCGCAGCTGGCGGAGTTCCACATCCATGCGTCCAGCGTATAGACAGAGCGGTTCATTCATTTTGCGCATGCACTCCTCGGGCGCACGATCGGACCATGGAAACCGCTCCCGCACGCGCGCTGCCGACGCGTCCCGGCACGGCCCGGCCGGCCCCGAAACGACTGGCCGGGGCGGTCACCATGGTCGGCAGCGGACTGTCCAACCAGGTGGGCGCGGCCCTCGGCGCGCTGGCCTTCCCGGTCGTCGGACCCGTCGGTGTCGTGGTGGTACGCCAGTACGTGGCCGCCGCCGTGCTGCTGACCGTGGGCAGACCGCGCCTGCGGGAGTTCACGTGGAGCCAGTGGTGGCCGGTGCTGCTGCTCGCGGTGGTCTTCGGCACGATGAACCTCAGCCTCTACACCGCCGTCGAACGGGTCGGCCTGGGGTTGGCGGTGACCCTGGAGTTCCTGGGTCCGCTGGTGATCGCCCTGGTCGCGGCGCGGCGCCGGCTGGACGCGTGCTGCGCGGTGATCGCGGCGGCGGGCGTGGTGGTTCTGATGCGCCCTCAGCCGTCGGCGGACTACATAGGGATGGGCTTCGGCCTGCTGGCGGCCGGCTGCTGGGCGGCGTACATCCTGCTCAACCGCACGGTCGGCAGACGGCTGCCCGGGGCGCAGGGCTCCGCGGCGGCGGCCGGGGTGTCGGCGCTGCTGTTCCTGCCGGTGGGCGTGGTGGTGGCGCTGCGCACTCCGCCGACCGTGACGGCACTGGCGTGCGCGGTAGCGGCGGGGGTGCTCGCGTCCGCGGTGCCCTACCTGGCCGACATGTTCACCCTGCGCCGGGTGCCGGCCCAGACGTTCGGCCTGTTCATGAGCGTCAACCCGGTGCTCGCGGCGGTGGTCGGCCAGGTCGTCCTCGATCAGGGCCTGGGCCTCGCGGAGTGGTCGGCCATCGGCGCGGTCGTGGCGGCCAACGCGCTCAGCATGCTCGTGCGCGGGTGACGCGCCCCGCCCGCCGGTGCCGCCGTGCGCTTCCGCGACGAACTGTCCTACCACGGGCGCCCCTACCGCACACCCTGTCTGCTCCGGAGCGGCGTTCGCGCTGGTTAGGGTCGCCCCATGGATCACAGCTTCGCTCTTCACCTTGCCGACGCCGAGCTCGAACCGGAGCCGCTCGACCCGGCGCAGATCGTGTCCGGGACGCCCGAGGTGACCGGGAAGGTCGTCTGGGAGTCGCGCGACGGGCGCCGGATCCGCGGCGTCTGGCAGATCACGCCGGGAGTGGTCACCGACACCGAGGCCGACGAGATGTTCGTGGTGATCAGCGGGTCGGCGACGATCGAGGTCGCCGGTGGGCCCACCCTGCGCGTCGGCCCCGGCGACATGGCGGTGCTGCGCGAGGGCGACCGGACGACGTGGACGGTGCACGAGACGCTGCGCAAGGCGTACGCGATCGATCTGTGAGGCGGCCGCGGGCCGGGGCCGCTCGCCGCGCCCGGTGGACGTTGACAGCGGGGAGGGGGGCCGATGATCGTGGCCCGGACAGGAACCAAACGGTCCAAGGAGGGGCGCTGTCATGGTGAGCACGCTCGGTGTCGCCGTCGTCGGTTTCGGCTGGATGGGCCGGGTGCACACCCAGGCGTACGCCCGCCTGCCGCACCACTATCCGCACCTCGCCCTGCGGCCGGAGCTGGTGACCGTCGCCGAGGAGGTGCCCGGCCGGGCCGAGCAGGCCGCCCGGCAGTTCGGGTTCGCCTCGGCCACCCGCGACTGGCGCGAGGTGGCCGCCGACCCCCGGATCGAGGCGGTCAGCATCACCGCGCCGAACTTCCTGCACCGCGAGATCGGCGTGGCGATGGCGCAGGCCGGCAAGCACATCTGGATCGAGAAGCCGGTCGGCCTCACGGCCGAGGACGCCCGTGCGGTCGCCGACGCGGTGGCCGCGGCCGGAGTGCAGGGCGCGGTCGGCTTCAACTACCGCAACGCGCCCGCCGTGGAGACCGCCCGCGACCTGATCGCCACCGGTGAGCTGGGCACCGTCACCCACGCCCGGATCCGGCTGTTCAGCGACTACGCGGCGCATCCGGAAGGCGCCTTGACCTGGCGCTACGAGCGGGAGCGCGGCGGCAGCGGAGTGCTAGGCGACCTGGCCTCGCACGGGGCCGACCTGGCCCGCTTCCTGCTCGGCGACATCACGTCGCTCACCGCCGACACGGCCGTCTTCATCCCCGAGCGGGCCCGTCCCACCGGCGCCACCGCCGGCCACTCCCGCGCCACCGGCGGCGCACTCGGGCCGGTCGAGAACGAGGACTACGTGAACTGCCTGCTCCGCTTCGCCTCCGGCGCCCGGGGCGTCCTGGAGGCGTGCCGGGTCTCGGTCGGCGAGCAGAACAACTACGGCTTCGAGGTGCACGGCACCAAGGGCGCGGTGTTCTGGGACTTCCGGCGCATGAACGAGCTGGCGGTCAGCCGGGGCAGCGCCTACCAGGACCAGCCGGTGAGCACCGTGTACGTCGGCCCGGGCCAGGGCGAGTTCGCCGCCTTCCAGCCCGGCTCCGCCAACGCCATGGGCTACGACGACCTGAAGGTCGTCGAGGCGTACCGCTTCCTGCGCTCCGTCGCCGAGGGCACCCCCTACGGGGCCACGCCGGCGGACGCCGTGCGCAGTGCCGTGGTGCTCGACGCGATGGTCCGGTCCGCGCAGAGCGGCGCCTGGGTGGCCGTCGACGCGGCCGGCTGACCGGAGCGGTCAGCGCACCCTGCGGCCGGCCCGCGCGGTCCACACCCTTGCCGGGATCAGGATCAGCCACCACAGCATGGCCTGCGGTCCGACCAGCGCGGCCAGCGGGACGGTGACCACGAAGACGACGACCGTCACGACGGGATCGAGCAGGTCGCGCCCGCTGCCCACATCGGTGGCGGCGCCGTCGCGCAGCCAGGGGCGCCTGGCCACCAGGACGGACATCGCGAGGTGGGTGGCGCCGAGCGCGGCGACCGCCGCTCCGTAGATCGCGGCGGAGGCCGGTTCCCCGCCGTAGTCGGCGAGCAGCCGGGTGGGGAAGGGCAGCAGGGCCGCGATGCCCAGGCCGAGCAGGGACAGCGAGACGAGCCCGCTGTCCACCTGCCGGACGGGCCCGAAGATCCTGCGGTGGTCGCGCCAGAAGCCGCCGAGCACCGCCACGCTGAGCGCGTAGGCCCCGAGGTCGGGGATCAGCTCGTACAACGCGTCCTGGTACTGCGCGGAGTCGAGGCCCCGGGGCACGGACAGGTCCAGGACCAGCAGGGTGATGGCGATGGCGAACACACCGTCGGCGAGCGCCACCACCCGCTCGGGTCCGCCGGCCGGGATCGATTTCCCCATGCGCAGGACGTTAGGGAACCGCGGCCCGGCGCGCGGGGATACACGCCCGGTCCGCGCCGGGCGGCCCGCCGACGTCACACGGCCGCCACCCCGGGCGGCATGTTGTAGGGCGTGACCACCTGGATCGCGGAGGGCAGTGTGGGTCCGGCGGGCGGGAGCGCGCCGTGTGCGCGCATCACCAGATGGCAGGCCTCGCGCAGGTCCTGGCGCAGGTCGTGGTGGAGCACGGCCGACAGGTGGCGCTCGCGCAGCAGCCGGGTGTTGTCGTGGTCGAGGTCGTGCGCGACGAACACGGCGCACGGGCGGCCCAGGTCGGCGAAGGCCCGCACGGTGGCGATGTTGCCGCCGCCGATCGAGTAGACCGCGCGGATCTCCGGGTCGCGTACGAGGGCGGCACGGACGAGGTCGTACTGCGTGGCGTCCAGTCCCTGGCCCTCGGCGATCTCGACCAGGGCGCGTTCGGGGTGGCGTGCGCGCATCGCGCTCCTGAAGCCCATCTCCCGCTCCTCCTCGTTGCGGAAGAACCCGCTGCTGAGGCTGGTGAGCACGTTGCCGGGCCGGTCGCCGAGCCACTGGCCCATGAGGTACGCCGCGGTGGCGCCCGCCGCGCGGTTGTCGATGCCGACGTAGCCGAGGCGGGCGCTGGCGGGCAGGTCCGTGACCAGGGTGACCACCGGGATGCCGGCCGCGACGAGCCGGCCCACGGCGGCGGTGACCTCGGGGACGTCGGGGGCCTTGAGGACCACACCCTGGGATCCGCGCCGGGCGATCCGGTCGAGGGTGCGCACCTGCTCCGCCACGGGGCCGGTCTCGCGGAAGTGGAAGCGCGAGCGCACGACGGCCGGGTGCAGGGACGGCAGCTCCGCCTCCAGGGCGGCGCGCACCGCGGTGGTGAACCGCTCGGGCGCCTGCATCACGATGTCGATCATGAAGGTGCGCCCGACGAGCCGGACCTGGGTGCGCTGCCGGTCCAGGTCGGCGATGGCGCGGCGCACGTCCCGGGCGGTGCTGTCGCGCACGCCGCCCCGCCCGTTGAGGACCCGGTCGACGGTGGCCTCGCTCAAGCCGGCCTGACGTGCGATCTCCCGGATCGGGAAGGGGTGGCCCACGGACGGCTCCTTGAGGGGTTTTTGATGGGTCGCTGCTGGTTGTTCGAGGGGTTTGTACTGACAAGAATGACAGCGCTGTGCCATCCCGTCACCGAGGGGACGCCCATGTCCTTCACCTCCGTACACCGCGGTGCCCGCCTGACCGAGCGGGACTGCGACCTAGCCGCCTTCCGCACCCAGGTCGAACGCACCACCGACGCCGCCTCCTACCCGTACGCCTGCCACGCGGAGCGCGGCGTCCTCGTCTACGACAGCGAGCGGCTGCGGGCGGCCCCGGACCGGCAGGACGTCCAGGCCGAGCTGGTCCGCGCGCTCGCCGACGGCCCCGGGGTCGTGGTCCTGCGGGGCGCCTTCGCGGACCTGGCGGCGGTCGACGCGGTCACGGACGTGTTCGAGGCCCTGATCGCCGAGCAGCGCGCCTCGGGTGCGGCCGCGGGCGACCACTTCGCGAGGCCCGGGGCCAACGACCGGGTGTGGAACGCGCTGGAGAAGACGGCCCTGTACGACCCCCGGGCGTTCGCCGACTACTACGCGAGCGATGTCCTCGCCCTGCTCGCGGAGGCCTGGCTGGGCCCCGGCTACCAGGTGACCTCGCAGGTCAACGTCGTGCACCCGGGCGGGGCCGCGCAGACCGCGCACCGCGACTACCACCTGGGGTTCCTCTCGAACGAGGCCGCGGCGGCCTATCCGGCGCACGTGCACCGCCTCTCCCCCGCGCTCACGCTGCAGGGCGCCGTCGCGCACGGTGACATGCCGCTGGACTCCGGGCCGACGACCTACCTGCCGTACTCGCAGACCTACGAGCCCGGATACCTGGCCTGGCGGCTGCCGGAGTTCCGGGACTACTACGAGGAGCACCACGTCCAGTTGCCGCTCGCCAAGGGCGACGCCGTCTTCTTCAACCCCGCGCTGTTCCACGCCGCCGGCACCAACCGCTCCCGGGACGTCCGGCGCATGGCCAACCTGCTCCAGGTCTCGTCCGCCTTCGGGCGCGCGATGGAGACGGTGGACCGGGAGGCCGTCGTCAACGCCGTCTTCCCGGTGCTGCGCGCACTGCGGGCCGACGGCGCCGACGAGCGGGCGCTGCACCGGGTGATCGCCGCGAGCGCCGAGGGCTACCCCTTCCCCACCAACCTCGACAGCGACCCGCCGGTCGACGGACTGGCCCCGCCCTCGCAGGCGGATCTCGTACGGCGGGCGCTCGGCGAGGACTGGACCCCCGAGGCGCTGCGGGCGGCGCTGCGGGCCGGCGCCGAGCGGCGCGAGAGCTGAAGGGAACGGCACGGCATGGGACTTCTCGACGACAAGGTCGTCCTCGTCAACGGCGGCAGCCAGGGCGTCGGCGCGGCCGTCGCGCGGGCCGCCGTGCGTGAGGGGGCGGTCGTGGCCGTCACCGGACGGCGCGCCGAGCCCGGTGAGGCGCTGGTGGCACAGCTGAAGGCCGCCGGCGGCGAAGCCGTGTTCGTGCGGGCCGACCTCGCGGACGCCGGCCAGGCCGGGGACTCGGTACGGCGGACCGTCGCCGCGTACGGGCGGATCGACTGCCTGGTCAACTCGGCGGGCCTCACCTCCCGGGGCACGCTCCTCGACACCACGCCCGAGCTGTTCGACGAGCACATCGCGATCAACCTGAGGGGACCGTTCTTCGCGATGCAGGCCGCGGTGGCCGACATGCTGGCGCGCGCCGCTCCCGGCACGATCGTCAACGTCATCACCTCCTCGGCGCACGGCGGCCAGCCGTTCCTCGCCCCCTACGTCGCCGCCAAGGCCGGACTGGCCGGACTGACCCGCAACGCCGCGCACGCCCACCGCTGGGACCGGATCCGGATCAACGGCCTCAACATCGGCTGGACCGCCACGGAGGGCGAGGACACCACGCAGCGCGCGTTCCACGGGGCCGGCGACGACTGGCGCGAACAGGCGGCCGCCGGGCTGCCGATGGGCCGGCTCGGCCAACCGGACGAGATCGCCGACTTCGTGGTCCTGCTGCTGTCCGACCGGTCCGGAGTGGTCACCGGTTCGGTGATCGACTGGGACCAGAACGTCCTCGGCGGACTCGACTGACCCGACTCCACCCTCGTACGCCTTCCGCACCACAAGGAGCCACACCCTCATGCGTATCGGAATCCTGGGCCTCGGCCGCATCGGTGCCTTCCACGCCGAAACCCTCTCCGGACTCGACGTGGTCGAGTCGCTCGTCGTCTGCGACCCGTTCGCGGAGGCCGCCAAGTCGGCCGCCGAGCGGTTCGGGGCTGAGGTCGCCGACTCACCCGAGGCGGTGCTGGCCGCGGGCGTCGACGGGGTGGTGATCGCCGCGGCGACCGACGCCCACCCCGGCCTCCTCCTGGCGGCGGTGGAGGCGGGCGTGCCCGTGTTCTGCGAGAAGCCCGTCGCCCGCACCATGACCGAGGGCGTGGCGGTGCTGCGCGCCGTCGAGGGCCGGGACGTGCCGGTGCAGATCGGCTACAACCGGCGCTTCGACGCCGGCTTCGTGGCCGCGCGGGACGCCGTCCTCGCCGGTGAGCTCGGCACGCTGCACACCGTGCGGTCGACGACCCTGGACCCGGCGCCGCCGCCGGCCGCGTACGTCGCCGCCTCCGGAGGCATCTTCCGCGACTGCTCCGTGCACGACTTCGACATCATCCGCTGGGTGACGGGCCGCGAGGTGAGCGAGGTGTACGCCGTCGGGGGCAACCGGGGCGCTCGCTACATCGCGGAGGCGGGCGACGCCGACACCACGGGCGCGCTGCTCACGCTGGACGACGGCACGATCGCCGTGGTCTCCAACAGCCGCCACAACGGCCGGGGTTACGACGTGCGCATGGAGCTGCACGGCTTCGAGGACTCCATCGCGGTCGGTCTGGAGGACAAGCTGCCGCTGCGGTCGGTGGAGCCGGGCGTGACCTTCCCGGCGGGCCCCCCGCACGACTTCTTCATGGACCGCTTCACCGCCGCCTACCGTGCCGAACTCAGCGCGTTCACCGAGGTCGTCGCGGGCAGCCGGCCCTCGCCTTGCACCGTCGCTGACGCGCTGGAGGCGGGCTGGATCGCGGAGGCCTGCACGCTGTCGCTGAAGGAGCACCGGCCCGTCCGGATCGAGGAGGTGCGCGGCGCCTGAATCAGTGGTGGAACCCCGGCTGCGCCGCCACATGGGCCGTCGGCCCCTCCCGCAGGTGGTCGACGGCGGCGCGCAGGTCGCTCGCGAGCAGCGCGATCTTGTCGTAACTGGTGCCGTGCCGGACCAGGACGCGCTGCACGACGGTCTCCTCCCGGCCCGACGCGAGCGGATACGCCGGTACCTGCCAGCCGCGGCGGCGCAACTGGTCGGTGACGTCGTACAGCGTGAAGGGCGTCGTGTCGGGCTCGGTCAGCGTCCAGGTGGCCGCGGGCAGGGCGCCCTGGCCGTCGTAGAGGACGGTGAAGGGGCCCATCGCGGCGACCTGTTCGGCGAGCATCCCGGCGGTCCTGGCGCAGGCGCCGTGCACCTTGGCGTAGCCGTCGCGGCCCAGGCGCAGCATGTTGTAGTACTGGGCGACCACCTCCCCGCCGGGGCGGGAGAAGTTCAGGGCGAAGGTGGGCATGTTGCCGCCGAGGTAGGAGACGCGGAAGACCAGGTCCTCGGGGAGCAGTTCGGGCGAGCGCCAGACCACCCAGCCGACGCCCAGCGGTGCCATGCCGTACTTGTGGCCCGAGACGTTGACGGAGGCGACGCGGGGCAGCCGGAAGTCCCACACCAGCTCGGGCTGGAGGAACGGGGCGACGAAGCCGCCGCTGGCCGCGTCGACGTGCACGGGGATGTCGAGGCCGGTGTCCGCGTGGATGCGGTCGAGCTCCGCGGCGATCTCGGCGACCGGCTCGTAGACACAGGTGTAGGTGACGCCGAGGATGGCCACCACGCCGATGGTGTTCTCGTCGACGTACTCGCGCAGTTGGTGCGCGCGCAGTCCCAGCGCGTCCTTCTCCAGGGGGACCTGGCGCAGCTCCACGTCGAAGTAGCGGGCGAACTTCTCCCAGCAGACCTGGACCGGCCCGACGACCAGGTTGGGGCGGTCGGTGGGCCTGCCCTCGGCGCGGCGGCGTTCGCGCCAGCGCCACTTCAGGGCGAGTCCGCCGAGCATCCCGGCCTCGCTGGAGCCGGTGGTGGAGCAGCCGACGGTGGTGGCGCCGTCCGGGGCGTTCCACAGGTCGGCGAGCATATGAACGCAGCGGTCCTCGATCGCCGCGGTCTGCGGGTACTCGTCCTTGTCGACCATGTTCTTGCCGAGGCACTCGTCCATCAGCTGGTGCACCTCGGGCTCCGCCCAGGTGGTGCAGAAGGTCGCCAGGTTCTGCGAGGCGTTGCCGTCGAGGCTCAGCTCGTCGTGGATCAGGGCGCGGACCGCGCGGGCGTCGGAGACGCCGTCGGGCATCCGGTACTTCGGCAGCGCCCGCTCACTGATGGGCAGGGTGTACACGTCTTCTTCGGGGCCCGGCTCCGGGCGGCTGGTCTTGTGCAGGGCCATCGGGTCGAACCCCCGGGTCGTGGGACGTCACGCGGGCGGGCCGCGCGTACCGGCGCGGCTCACCGAGGGACAGCGACCCGCACCCGGCTGCCACCCTCAGTCGGCAATCTCGCACACCCCCCGCCCCGACGCCCGCCGAGCGCACCCGTACGACGACAGGCGGCCCGTCGCCGGTCCCCGCGCGCACCGATACGACGGCACGCGGACCCCCGCCAGTCACCCCCGCACCCGAACGACGACCGGCAGACCCCGCCGGACACCCCGCGCGCACTCAAACGACGGCAGGCACTCCCCCGGCCAGTCACCGCCCGCACCCTCACGACGGCAGGCACACCCCGGCCAGTCACCGCCCGCACCCTCACGACGGCAGGCACACCCCCGCCGGCCGGGGACCGCGCGGCTCCCGCGTCCCGGTTCAGGTCGTGGACAGCACCATGCGCCGTGCGAAGTTGCGGTAGCCCAGGCGTTCGAAGGCGGCGGCCATCGGGTGGTTGCCGAGGTCGGTGTCCGCCCGGACGAGGTCGGCGCCCGCCTCCTCGGCGAGGATGCGGGTGATCTCGGCGAGCAGGTCGTCGACGTAGCCGAGCCCGCGCTGCTCGGGCAGGACGCCGAGGTAGCCGACGACGTGCGAGGCGTTGTTGCGGGAGGGCAGCGCGAAGCCGGCCGGGCGGCCGTCGGCGTCCTCGGCCACCCGCCACCAGGTGCGCTCGCCCGGCATCACGTCACGGTAGAACGCGACGTCGGCGCGGGCCTGCGCCTCGGCTCCCACGACGGCGGCCTCGGTGCGCGACGCGGCGTCCAGCGTGCCGTCGAGCACCCGGCGGAACAGGTCGGCGAAGACCTCGTCGTCGGCCTCGGGGCGGAAGCGCAGCCGGCGGGACGGCGTGGGGACGCCGCGGTCAGGCGTCCACTCGTAGCGCAGCCGTTCGACGGCCGTGGTGAGGCCGGCGCGCCCGGCCGCCTCCTGCCGCCAGCCGAGGGCGGCGGCGGCGTCCGGACGCTCCCGCCAGTCGGCGGGGAGCAGGAGGTGGCACTCCGGAGCGGTCCCTCCGAAGGCGGCGTGGGCGGCGTCGAGGAGCCCGGCGACCACGTCGGTGCGGGCGGGCGACGGCACGGCGTTGAGGGTGTCGAGCGCGCCCGGCCGCTCCTGGCCGGGCTTGCCCCACCACACCGCGACGGCGCGCAGCTCACCGGCGTCCTCGGCGACCCACGTCCACTCCGGCCGGTACTCGCCCGTGGCGAGCCTCTCCCGGAAGAGGTCCGCGTCCGCCCAGACGCCCACCTCACCGGCGGGCAGCAGCGCGAGGACGCGGTCGAGGTCGGGCTCGGCCAGGGTGCGGTGGATCACGGGGCCTCCAGGGTCGGCGCGGGTGTGCGCCATTTTGGCGTGCCCATGAGCACGACCGGCAGCGGGTTTGTCACACCGGTGCGTAGACGCGGTGCGACGCCGGGGCCTACGGTCCCGGGGCAGCCAAGCCCTGGAGTGCCGGATGCGCCGTAGCGCCTCGCCCCTCTCCCTGGTCCTGCTGGGCCTGGGTGTCTTCCTGCTCGTGCTCGCGCCGATGCTGGCGTGGTACGTCAAGCCCCGCGCCGCCGTGACCCCGGTCGACATCGACGTGACCGCCGTCTACAAGGGCACGGGCAGCTATTTCGACGTCGCGGAGACCGAGACGCTCCACGACCGGCCCGTCACCGTCACCCAGCGGGTGCGCGGCGACGTCGGCGACAGCGAACGCAGCGGCCGCGCCGTGTGGGACGTGGTGACCACGGTCGACACGGAGAAGTCGCTGCCCGCTGCCGACCCGCACGAGGCGCTGGACTTCTCCACCGCCCGCTGGGTCACCGACCGCAGGAGCAACCGGCCCGCGCACTGCTGCCAGGAGCAGCCGTACCACGAGGGCGAGGCCTACCTGAAGTTCCCGTTCGACGTGCAGAAGCGCTCCTACCGCTGGTGGGACAGCCAGCTCGGCTCGGCGGTCACCCTCTCCTACCGGGGCACCGAGAGGATCCGCGGCCACCAGGGGTACGTCTTCACGGGCACCGTGCCGCCCACGCGGATCGGCACCCGGCAGGTCCCGGGCGCCCTCGTCGGACGGCCCGGGGCCGCGCAGGTGTTCGCCGAGGAGTGGTACTCCAACCACGGCATCAAGCTGGTGGTCGACCAGCCCACGGGCCGCGTCCTGTACGCCCAGCTGGGCCCCCGCCAGACCCTGCGCGCCCCCGGCGGCGACAAGGACGCCGTGGTCCTGCTGGACGTGGAGAGGCTCAGCCACACCCCGGCCACGCAGAAGTTCGCCGTCGACAAGGCGAAGGCGGACGGCGCCCGACTGCGCGCGGTGGGCCTCACCGTCCCGATCGGCGCGGCAGCCGTGGGGTTCGTCCTCGCGGTCGTGGGCGGGGTGCTGGTCGCACGGGGGCGCAGGCGGCCCGCGGACGAGGGGTGAGCCCCCGCCCCGCAGGCCGCCTCCGGTGGCCCGTCAGGCGCCGCAGGACCGCAGGAACTTGCGGGTGCGCACCGCGATCGGCAGCGGCTTGTCCGGCTCGCACGGGTACATGTCCTGCTCGACGATCGCGAACAGGTCCACGCCCAGCTTCTGGGCGGCCGTGAGCACCGGGCCCAGCTCCGGCACGCCGGACGGCGGCTCGCACATCACCCCGCGCTGCACGGCCGGCCCGAACGGCACCTCGTTCGCGACGACGTCGGCGAGGATCTCCGGGTCGACCTGCTTGAGGTGCAGATAGCCGATGCGCTCGCCGTACGTCTCGATCAGCTTGACGCTGTCGCCCCCGCAGTAGGCGTAGTGCCCGGTGTCCAGGCAGAGCTGCACCAGCCCGGAGTCGGTGGAGTCGAGGAAGCGCTCGACGTGCTCCTCGGTGTCGATGTGGGTGTCGGCGTGCGGATGCACGACGATGTCGAGGCCGTAGGTCTCCTTGACCTCGTGCCCGAGGCGCTCCATGCCCTTGGTCAGGTGCGCCCACTGCTCGCCCGTCAGCTCCGGCGCCTCCAGGATCTCGGCGGTCTTGTCGTCCCGCCAGAACGACGGGATGACCACGAGGTGCCGGGCGCCCATGGCCTGGGTGAGGGCGGCGACCTCGCTGACGTGCTCCCAGGTGGACTCCCAGACGGACGGGCCACGGTGCAGGCCGGTGAAGACGGTGCCGGCCGAGACCTTCAGGCCCCGGCGGTCCACCTCGTCGGTGAGCCGTGCGGGGTCGGTCGGCAGATAGCCGTAGGGGCCCAGCTCGATCCACGAGTAGCCGGCCTCGGTGACCTCGTCCAGGAAGCGTTCCCAGGGCACCTGCTGCGGGTCGTCGGGGAACCAGACGCCCCAGGAGTCCGGCGCCGAGCCGACCCGGATGCGGTCGAGGGCGGGGGTGTCGGCCATGTCAGGTGGTCCCTTCGGAAGAGGTGGCCGGAGCGGCGGGCGCGGAAGTTTCCTTGACGGAAGCCTCCTCGGCGGGAGCCTCCCTGGAGTGAGCCTCCTCGGCGGGCGGCCCCGAGAGGTCCTCCGCCTCGGGGAGCCCCTCCACGTCGACGCCCCGCACCTGCGCCAGTTCGTGCTTGAGGGCGGCGAGTTCGGTGCCGCCGGCCATGTGGTTGGTCAGCTCCTCCAGGCTCACCTCGCTGCGGTCGGCGCTCAGTTCGAGGGTGCCGAGGCGCAGCACGCTGAAGTGGTCGCCGACCATGTACGCGTGGTGGGGATTGTGGGTGATGAAGATGACGCCGAGGCCACGGTCGCGGGCGGCGGCGATGTACTTCAGGACCACGCCGGACTGCTTGACGCCGAGGGCGGCCGTCGGCTCGTCCAGGATCAGCACGCGGGCGCCGAAGTGCACGGCACGGGCGATGGCGACGCACTGGCGCTGGCCGCCGGACAGCGTGCCGATGGGCTGCTCCAGGTCGTCGAGGACGATGCCCATGTTGCGCAGTTCCTCGTCGGCGGTCCGCTTCATGCGGGCGATGTCCAGGCGGCGCAGCGGCCAGGGCCCCTTGGTGAGCTCGGAGCCGAGGAAGAAGTTGCGCCAGACGGGCATCAGCGGGACCGTCGCAAGGTCCTGGTAGACGGCGGCGATGCCCTTGTCGAGGGCCTCGCGGGGGGTGGCGAAGCGCACCGGCTCGCCGTCCACGAGGAACTCTCCCTCGGTGTGCCGGTGCAGCCCGGAGACGATCTTGATGAGGGTGGACTTGCCCGCGCCGTTGTCGCCGAGGACGCAGGTCACCTTGCCGGGGTGGACCGCGAGGTCGACGCCGTGCAGGGCGCGGATGTTGCCGTAGGACTTGCCGGCGCCGCGCAGTTCGACGAGGGGCCCGCGGCCGCGGGTCGCGGCGTCCTGGGGCGCTGCCTGGGGGGTGGTGGTCATGGCGGTCACCTCCGGGTCGCGGTGCGCTGCACCCACAGATTGATGAGGACGGCCCCGAGCAGCATCACACCGAGGAACGCCTTGAACCAGTCGGGGTTCCACCCCGCGTAGACGATGCCCTGCTGGACCATGCCGAACATGAAGGCGCCGAAGACCGGGCCGATGGCGGAGCCGTGGCCGCCGGTCAGGAGGCAGCCGCCGATGACGGCCGCGGCGATGTAGAGCAGCTCCTGGCCCACACCCTCGCCGGACTGCACGGTGTTGAAGGAGAACAGCTGGTGCATGCCGACGAACCAGGCGCCGAACCCGACCAGCATGAACAGGGTGATCTTGGTGAAGGTCACCGGGACGCCGACCGCGCGGGCGCTCTCCTTGTTGCCGCCGACGGCGAAGATCCAGTTGCCGTACTTGGTGCGCAGCAGCACCCAGGTGGCCAGGGCCGCGAACACGAGCCACCAGACCACGGTGATCTTCACCTGGACGCCGCCGACATCGAAGGAGGAGGCGAACAGCGCCCTGGCCTGCTCGAAGCCGTCCATGGTGCTGATGTCGTCGGTGGCGACGTTGCCGGTGACCATCTTGGTGACGGCGAGGTTCACGCCCTGGAGGATCATGAACGTGCCGAGGGTGACCAGGAAGCTCGGCAACCCGGTCTTCACCAGCACCCAGCCGTTGAACGCGCCGACGCCGACCGAGACCACGAGGGCGAGGATCACGCCCGTCCAGACGTTCAGGGTCAGCTGGTAGCTGAGCATGGCGGCGGTGAGCGCCGAGGTGATCACGGCGACGCCGGCCGACAGGTCGAACTCGCCGCCGATCATCAGCAGGGCCACGGGCAGCGCCATGATGCCGATGGTGGACGCCTGGTAGAGGACCGTGGCCATGGAGCCGCCCTGGCGCAGCGAGGGCGCGGCGATCAGGAAGAAGACGAACACGGCCGCCGCCCCGAGGAAGACGCCCACCTCGGGCCGGGCGAGCAGCCGCACCACCAGCGGCCGTTGCCTGGTGCGTCCGTCGGCCGGCCGGTCGCCGCCGGGCTCCGGCGGTGTCGCCACCGCCGGCGCGGCCTGCTGGGCCATGGACATCACCGGGTGCCCTTCGCGGCGAACGCGGCGATCCGCTCGACGTTGGCCTTGTCGACGAAGGCCGGGCCGGTCAGCACGGGCTGCTCACCGCCGCCGCTGTAGTTGCCGTTGTTCTTGTAGAGCCACAGCCCGTCGATCGCCAGGTACCCCTGGAGGTAGGGCTGCTGGTCGACGGCGAACTGGATGTCACCGCGCTCGATGGCGCCCGTCAGGTCCTTGTTGAGGTCGAAGGTGGCGATCTTGGCCTTGCTGCCCGCCTCGGACACCGACTGCACGGCGGTCATCGCGAAGGGGGCGCCGAGGGCCACGACGTAGTCGATGGCGCCGTCCTGCTTGAGCTTGGCGGTGATGGTCGACTTCACGGAGGGCATGTCGGTGCCGTTGACGTTCAGGACCTCCGTGGTGCCCTCGAACGTCTGCTTCACCCCGTCGCAGCGCTGTGTGAGGCCGACGTTGCCCTGCTCCTGGATGACGCAGACGGCCTTCTTCGCGCCCTCCTCGTTGAGCCGCTTGCCGAGCGCCTCGCCGGCCACGTTCTCGTCCTGCCCGAAGAACTCCATCAGGCCGAGCTGCTTCCAGTCGCTCAGCCCGGAGTTGAGGCCGACGACCGGTATCCCGGCCTGCTCGGCCTTGCCGAGGACGCCCTTGAGCGCGTCCGGCTTGGCGAGGGTGACGGCGATGCCGTCGACCTTCTGGTCGATGGCGTTCTGGACCAGGTTGGCCTGGTTGCCGGCGTTGGGGTCGGCGGAGTAGACGAGCTTGACGTTGTCCTTGGCGGCGGCGGCCTCGGCACCCTTGCGCACGATGTCCCAGAAGGTGTCGCCGGGCGCCTGGTGGGTGACCAGAGCGATCGTCATCCGGGGCGTGGTGGCCTTGCCCGCCGAGGCGCCGTCCGCTCCCTCCTCGGCCTTCTTGCCGCCGGAGCTGCTGGAGCAGCCGGCGAGGACCAGGGCCGAGGCCGCTGCCAGGGCCAGGGCGGAGGTGATTCTGCGAGAGCGGTCCATCTTTCCTGCACCTCACTGTGCGATGGGGGAAAGGCTGTTGTTGGCACGGGATCAAATCCCCTGGCGCGCCCAGTGTCAATACTTTGTTAAGACATCATTTCACGAGCAGGTCCTAATGTTAGAACAAACTGCTACGGTGTGGGCCGGGAGGGACGCCATGATGAGTACTGTCTCCGGGCTCGCCGCCGTGCACTTCGTGCTCGACCGCACCAGCCCCGTGCCGCTGTACCACCAGCTCGCCCAGCAACTGGAGGCGGCCGTCGAGGGCGGTGTCCTCGCTCCGGGCGACCAGCTGGGCAACGAGATCGACCTGTCGGTCCGCCTCGGCCTGTCCCGGCCCACGGTCCGTCAGGCCATCCAGTCCCTGGTCGACAAGGGACTGCTGGTCCGCCGCCGCGGCGTGGGCACCCAGGTCGTGCACAGCAAGGTCAAGCGCCCGCTGGAGCTGAGCAGCCTCTACGACGACCTGGAGGCGGCCGGACAGCAGCCCACCACGCGGGTGCTGCGCAACGAGACGGTGGCGGCCGCCGCCGACGTCGCGGCCGCGCTCGCCGTGCCCGAGGGCGGCGAGGTCGTCGTCCTCGAACGGCTCCGCTTCACCCACGGCAGCCCCGTGGCGTTCCTGTGCAACTACCTGCCCGCGGGCCTGCTTTCACTGGACACCGCCCGCCTGGAGACGACCGGCCTCTACCGCATGCTGCGCGCCACCGGAGTCACCCTGCACAGCGCCCGCCAGACCATCGGCGCCCGCGGCGCCACCGACGAGGAGGCCGCACGCCTCGACGAGCACAGGGGCGCGGCCCTGCTCACCATGCAGCGCACGGCCTACGACGACACCGGCCGTGCCGTGGAGTACGGGACGCACGTCTACCGCGCGTCCCGCTACGCCTTCGACTTCCAGCTCCTGGTACGGCCCTGACCTCGGTGCGCGGCGGCCGGCTTCCAGGCGAGGGAGTACCGGCTACCGCTTGGCGAACGGCCCCTCCAGGGCGGCCCATTGCAACAGCATGATGGTCTTGGCGTCGGCGATCTCGCCGGTGCGGATCATCTCCAGGGCCCTGCCGAAGGGCAGTTCGAGGATCTCGATGTCCTCGCCCTCCTCGTCGAGCCCGCCGCCCTCGTGGGTGCGGGTCGACGGCCCGTAGGCGGCCGCGTAGAAGCTGACGCGCTCGGTGACCGAGCCGGGGCTCATGTAGATGTCGAAGACGTGCTGGACGGCGTCGATGGTGTGCCCGGTCTCCTCGGTCACCTCACGCCGCACGGCCTCCTCCGGGTGCTCGTCCTCGTCGTCGAGCAGCCCGCCGGGCGCTCGATCAGCATGCCGTCGGGATGTCCGTTTACGTACACCGGGAAGCGGAACTGGCGGGTGAGCAGCACGGTCTCGCGGGCGGCGTCGTACAGCAGCATCGTGGCGCCGTTGCCCCGGTCGTGCGTCTCGCGCTCCTGGGTGCTCCAGCTGCCGTCGGCGTGGCGGAAGTCGAAGGTGGTCGTGCGCTCCACGTACCAGTGGCTGGACAGCAGTCTCACGTCCCGCACCCGCACGCGCGGGTTGCCTGTCAGGTCGCGGCCGGTCCGGTCGAGCCCGGTGCGGCCGCGGCGGTCGGGGGTGTCGACGCCCGCGGTCACCGGGCACCGCCCGGACGGAAGGGGAGGAACTCGTTGGTCATGTTCCCGCTTGTATCATCCGGCGCCGTGCACCGACGGAAAAGGGGCCATCGAAACGATGACCCCTCGCCGAACCGTCGGGACGACAGGATTTGAACCTGCGACCCCTTGACCCCCAGTCAAGTGCGCTACCAAGCTGCGCCACGTCCCGGTGCGCCTCACCGCGGAGAACCGCGTGATCGCGCGCTCAGTACTTTACCCCACACCCCCGGACGCGCCGAAGCGGGACCGCAGGCGCGACAATCGCCGTATGGGCACCACACCGGAGGGACGGCGGGCCGGCGCACGGGACCGCGACAACGAGGGCCGCGCCCGCAACGCAAGGCCGCGGGACGGGCTCGGGCGGCCCCTGCCCTACGACGCGGCGGGCGTGGCCCGGCAGCCCGAGGGGGTGGTGCGGACGCCGCCGGAGACGGTCACCGAGGCACAGGCCCTGCTCGACGCGGGCAAGCCCTTCCACGCGCACGAGGTCTTCGAGGACGCCTGGAAGTCGGGACCCGACGAGGAACGCGCCCTGTGGCGCGGCCTCGCCCAACTGGCGGTGGGCCTCACGCACGCCGCCCGCGGCAACACCACGGGCGGGGCCCGGCTGCTGCGCCGCGGCGCGGGCGCGATCGAGGAATGGGCGGCCGGCACGGGCCACGACCGGCCCCACGACCTGGACCTGCCGGGGCTGGCCCGCTGGGCGCGGACGCTGGCGGACGACGTGGAGCGCGGGGTGACGGTGGACGCGGGCACCCGGGCCCCGGCGCTGCGCGCGAGCTGAAGCGCCGCGGGAGGCGGTGGGATCGCCGGCGGTGGGGTGCGGCAGACTCGGGGCGTGCGAAAGATTCATGTCATCGGTATCGGCGCGGGCGACCCCGACCAGCTCACCCTCCAGGCGGTCCGGGCGCTGCGGAGCACGGACGTGTTCTTCCTGCTCGACAAGGGCGAGGTGAAGTCCGACCTCACCCGGCTGCGCAAGGACATGCTCGACGCACACCTGCCGCGGGGCACCTACCGCCTCGTCGAGGCACGTGACCCGGACCGGGACCGCAGCGCGGGCGGCGCGGCCTACTCCCCGGCCGTCGGGGACTGGCGCAGCGCCCGCGCCGGGATCTACGAGCGGCTGATCGCCGAGGAGTTGGGCGAGGACGAGTGCGGGGCCTTCCTGGTGTGGGGCGACCCCGCGCTGTACGACAGCACGCTCGGAATCCTGGAGGAGGTCCGCACCCGCGCCTCGGTCGAGTTCGACTACGACGTCGTGCCCGGCATCAGCAGCGTCTCGGCGCTGGTGGCCCGGCACCGCACGGGCCTGAACCGGGTCGCCCGCCCGGTGCAGATCACCACGGGCCGGCGACTGGCCGAGGGGTTCCCCGAGGGCGTCGACGACGTGGTCGTGATGCTCGACGCCCACCAGACCTTCCGGCAGTACGCCGACCAGGACATCGACATCTACTGGGGCGCCTACATCGGCACGCCGGACGAGATCCTCGCCGCCGGCCCGATCGCGGAGGCGGCGCCCCGCATCGAACGGCTGCGGGCCGAGGCGCGGGAGCGCAAGGGCTGGATCATGGACACCTATCTGCTGCGCCGGAACCCGCACGCCGAGTAGGCGGCACCGGGCCGCGACGCCCGCACCCGCCCCTCGAAGCGGCAGGAGCGCCCCGTCGTACCGCCACGGCGGCTTTCTTGCGCTGCGCGCTGGCGCCGCTTCGGCTGCCGGACACCGCAGCGTCATACCGGGAGGGCACGTTTCGCCCGTCCCCACCTGTCTCGCCTTGCATCCGTCCGCCCCGCTCCTTTCGGGCGCGATGCGGAAGGACGACGTACGCCGTGTCCCTCGTTCCGCCGGCCGCCGCTCTCCCCAGCGCGCTCGCCACCGCCGCCCCCGTCCGCTCCCCCTCCGCCGCGCGCCTCTCCCGCCTGACCCGTCACGGCCTCACCGCGCTCCCGCTGCTGCTCATCGGCGGCTGGGCCCTCGTCGACTGGCCCTCCGTGCGCGACGGCGCCGCCCGGCTCGCCGCCGCCGACCCCGGCTGGCTGCTCGCGGCCCTGTTCTTCACCTGCCTCGGCTGGCCGGCCGCCGCGCTGGTACGGCAGGGCGCCATCCCCGAGCGGCTGCCGCCGGGGCTGCTGATCGCCTCGCAGTTCGCCGCCGGCACCGCGAACCACGTCCTCCCCGCCAGCATCGGTGCCCACGCGGTGACCCTGCGCTTCCTCCAGAGCCAGGGCATATCGCTGGCCCGGGGCACCGCCTCCCTCGCGCTGTACTCGCTGGTCAAGCCGGTCGCGAAGACGGCGGTGCTGATCGTCTTCCTCGTCGCCTTCCCCGGCATGCTGCACCTCGGCGCACTCGTCCCCGACGACAGCACCCTCCTGCTGGTCGCCGCCGGCGTCGGTGTCGCGTGCGTCCTGGCGGGTTGTCTGCTGGCCGTCGTCCCCGCCCTGCGCCGCCCGGCGGTCTGCTTCCTGCGCACCGCCCTGACCGACGCCCGCGTCCTGCACACCCGGCCCGCCCGCGTCCTCGCCCTGTGGGGCGGTGCGGCAGCGACGCCGCTGCTCCAGGGCAGCGTGATCGCCACCGTCGGCTTCTCGCTCGGGCTGGAGCTGTCCTGGGCACAGGTCGTCTTCGCGCTGCTGATCGCCAGCACGGCGGTCGGTGCCGTGCCCGCGCCGGGCGGGATCGGGCCGGTCGACGCGGCGCTGGTGTTCACCATGGCCGCGTTCGGCGCACCGGTGGGCCTGGCGACGGCGACCGTCATCGCCTACCGCGTGCTCACGGTGTGGGTGCCATTGCTGCCGGGGGCACTGGTGCTGTCGGCATTGGTGCACCGCAAGATCCTCTGAGCCCGGACGGGCCCTAACCGGCCCCGAGCCACGCCAGGGCGCCCGGCACGTCGGGTACGGCCGCCGCGCCCGGCGGCAGCGGCGGACGGCTTACGACGACGACGGGAACCCCGAGTTCCCGGGCCGCCGTGAGCTTGGCGGCCGTCGCCGCTCCCCCGCTGTCCTTGGTGACGACCACGTCGATCCGGTGCTCCCGCAACAGCGCCAGCTCGCCGGCGACGGTGAACGGGCCGCGGGCGAGGAGGAGTTCGACGTCAGCGGGCATCGGCGGCGCGGGCGGTTCCACGGACCGTACGACGAAGTGCTGCCCCGTCAGCCCGGCGAAGGCGGCGAGGCCCAGCCGGCCGGTGGTGAGGAACACCCGGCGGCCCAGCCGCGGCAGCACTGCCGCGGCGGCGGCCGGCGAGGCGACCGGATGCCAGTCGTCCCCCGGTCCCGGCCGCCAGCCGGGGCGTCGCAGCACGACGGCCGGAACGCCGCAGCGTGCGGCGGCGCGGACGGCGTTCGCGGTGATCGCTTCGGCGAAGGGGTGCGTGGCGTCGACGACGGCGGACACGTCGTGGGCGCGCAGCCACGCGGCCAGCCCCTCGGCGCCGCCGAACCCGCCGATCCGCACGTCGCCGGCGACGGCCCCCGGCCGCGACACGCGTCCCGCCAGCGAGGTGGTGACCCGGGTCCCCGTACGGGCCGTCAGCGTGGCGGCGAGTTCGCGGGCCTCGGTGGTGCCGCCGAGGATCAGCACGTGAGGGGACATGCCGTCGAGCGTACGAGGTCCGCGGCACCGGCCGGCCCAGCCGCCTCGTCCAGTGGCTGCCCCGCACCCTGGTGGCTATGGTCCGGACATGGGTCCGGTGCGTGCCGTGCTGATCGACATCGACGGTGTCCTCACCGTCTCGTGGCGCCCGCTGCCCGGCGCGGTCGAGGCGCTGCGGGCGATCCGGGACGCCGGGCTGCCGGTCGCGCTCGTCACCAACACGACGTCCCGCACACGCGCCTCGGTCGCCGGGACGCTGGCGGAGGCGGGCTTTCCGGTGACTGCGCGGGACGTCCTGACCGCACCGGCCGCGACCGCCGCGTATCTCACCGAGCACTTCCCGGGGGCGCGGTGCCTGCTGCTGAACAGCGGGGACGTCGCCGAGGACCTGGAGGGCGTGCGGCTGGTGCCCGGCGACGCGGACGCCGGGGCGGAGGCGGTGGACGTCGTGGTGGTGGGGGGCGCCGGGCCGGAGTTCACGTACCCGGCGCTGAACCGGGCCTTCGGGCACCTTCGGCGCGGGGCACGGCTCGTGGCCGTGCACCGCAATCTGTACTGGCGCACGGAGGACGGTCTGCGGCTCGACACCGGCGCGTACCTCGCCGGGCTGGAGCGGGCCGCCGGCACCGAGGCCGTGGTGACCGGCAAGCCGTCGGCCGCGTTCTTCGAGGCGGCGCTCGACCGGCTCGGTGTGCGCGCGGAGGAAGCCCTGATGGTGGGCGACGACATCGAGTCCGACGTCCTCGGGGCGCAGCGGGCCGGGGTGACCGGGGTGCTGGTGCGGACCGGGAAGTACCTGCCCGAGACCCACCGTGCGGCCGACGGCACACCCGACCACGTACTCGACTCCTTCGCCGACGTCCCGTCCCTGCTGGGACTCGACCGGCGGCCCTGATCACGGGAGCTTTCGGGCGAACTCAGCTATCCGCCGCAATGCAATGCTTTCGCAAAACGTGCGGTCGGGATCAAGAGGTGAACTCCGAAACAGACAGCAGACACAAAAGTACGGTGGAGTACCCTCGGACGAATGGGTTCCTCAATCAGAGTGATCCAGTCCCCCGCGGACGCAGTGGGCGCGGACACGAGCGCCTATTGGATTGATGCGATCTGGTCGGCATTGCTGCCGGCATGGATTCGCGCCCCCGCGTCGGCGCCGCTCCAAGGACGTCTTGAACACGTGGCGTGCGACGGGATCGGCCTGACCGTCGTGGAGTGCACCCCGCAGCAGGTGAGCCGGACCCGCAAGCTCATCGCCCGTGACGGGAGAGACGATGTCCTGGTCGACATTCAGGTCACGGGTCACGGCTGGGTGCATCAGGACGGTCGGCACGCGTTTCTGTCCCCGGGTGTCATGACCTTCACCGACAGCACTCGTTCCTATGCGCTGGAGTTCGACGACGAATTCTCGCAGTTGGTGATCCGGGTTCCCCGCGCCAGGCTGTCTCATCGCTCACTGCAAGCGGTAACGGCGGTGGCACTGGATGCGGCGGGGCCGGGCCGACTGGTGGCCGAGTTCTGGAGGGGACTGGAGCGCAAGCACCGTACCGATCCGCAGGGCGTCGAGGCGCTGATACCTCACGCGGTCGGTCTGCTGGACTGGGCTGTGGGATGGGCCAGAGGCGCCGTACCCAGTACGTCGGCGGCGGCGGATATGACCTACGAACGCATTCATCGGTTCGTGCGAAGACATGCCTGCGATCCGAGCACCGATGCGGACATGGCCGCTGCCGCTTGCGGAATCTCTCGCCGGAGCCTCTTCCGCGCCCTCGCCCTCCACGGCGAGTCGTTCACCTCCCTGGTGCGTGCCCAACGCGTCGAGCGCGCTCGTCAGTTGCTGCTCTCGGCCCCCGGTCGGTCGGTGGCCTCGCTGGCCACCGAGTGCGGTTTCGGCGGTGAGACGCAACTGCACCGCGCCTTCCGTGAAGTCACCGGCCTGACGCCCGCCGCATACAGGTCTGCACAGAAAGTCAGCGGTGGCGCAATTCGTCAGTGACTCTGGCACATGGCGCCAGGGCGTCACACCGTCCGTAGGACTAGCCTGTTCATCACGCAATTTCTTGTCGGCTCGACAGGGAGCATCATGGACAGCGCACCCTTCGATGCGAATTACACGGTCAAGGTATGGGAACGACTGCGGGCGGCAGGTAGCCGCGATGCGGTGGTCGACGGTTCGCGGCGAATAAGTGGTACCGAAGCCGCCGACATGATTCTTCGGTTCGCCGGGGCCTTGAGGGAGACAGGGCTCGAAGAGGGGGACGGGGTGGCGCTGTTCGCCAAGAACTCCGCGGAGGCGCTCTTGTTGGCGCCGGCCGTCCACTACGCAGGATTTCGGCTCGTTTTCGTACCACCCGAGCCCGGCGACAGTGAACTTGAAGAGCTTGTTCGGCGTGCCGATGTTAAGGCTCTCCTGTTCGACCCCGTCTTCGACGAACGAGTCCGAAAGATCACTGACCGGACGGGCATTCCTCAGATCCTCGGGATCGGCGCGTCATCGGTCGCGCCTGACTTCTTGGGGATCGCCTCGGCCCACACCGATCATTCGCCCGGTGACGCGGCGGATGGTCGCCACATCGCCACTCTGCTCTACACCGGCGGGACCACCGGGCACCCCAAGCTGGTCACTCATCGCAGCCGTTTCTACACGGCCTTGAGTCGCAACCCGGAGGATTGGTTCCACAATTCGGCGGATCCCAAGTTGTTGATCAGCACGCTCGTGACGCACAGCAGCGGTCACATTTCAGGACTGCTGGGTCTCCTGACGTCCCACACCATCGTGCTGCTGAGAGACTTCGACGCCGGTGATGTGCTGTCCACAATGCAGACCGAACGTGTCACCGCGATGATGACAGTGACGCCGATGCTCTACGAACTGCTCGATCACCCCAGCTGTGTCAGCGGCCGGTGCCCCGCCCTGTCGACCCTCTACTACACCGGTGCCTCCGCGGCGCCCGCCCGGCTCCACCAGGCGATGGAACGCTTCGGTCGAGTTCTGTACCAGATCTACGGTGCGACCGAGACGGGTCTGGTCAGCATGCTCACAGCGGCTGAGCACGATCTGGCGCTGCCCGGGTTGCTGACGAGTTGTGGACGGCCGGCTGCCGGAGTCGAGACGGAGTTGCGGGACGAGAAGGGCGACCCCATTCCGGTGGGCGAGCCGGGCGAACTGTACGTGCGCAGCCGCACGGTGATGGAGGGCTACTGGGAGGACGCGGAGAACACAGCGGAGGTCCTGAACGACGAAGGCTGGTTCCGCAGCGGCGATTTGGCACGACAGGATGCTCGCGGCTACCTCTACATCGTCGATCGGGTGCGCGATGTCATCGTGACGGGGCGTGCGGCGAGCAACGTCTACTCCCGGCTCCTGGACGACTTCCTGGTTTCGCTTCCCGAGATCAGGGACGCGGCCACCATCGGCCTGCCCGACGACGACGGCAAGGAGTGCGTGCACGTGGTGATGGTGCCGGAGGATCCCGCGCGCCTACCGGACCTCGACGAGCTCACACGTCGCATCACCGAGAGGCTGGGCCCCCTGTACACACCCGTCTCCTACACCTTCACGGGTGCTCTCCCGCTGACGGCCGTCGGGAAGACCGACAAGAAGGCCTTGCGCGCGGCTCTCCTGACGACTGAACGGAAAAGCTGCCCGCAGAGCTTGTGACGCGCTGTCGAGATCGTACGAGTCTCGGCCCGCCTAGCGCAGCAGCAGTTGCAGCCCGCCCAGCACCGTCGCGGCGATCACGAGTTGCTCGAACAGCCGTTGGTTGATCCGGTTCACGGCCCATTTGCCGAGGACGGCGCCGGGCACCACGAAGCCGACGAGCGCGGCGTCCAGCAGCAGCGACCGGCCGTCGATCAGCCCGAGTCCCGCGCTGAAGGGCACCTTGGACACGTTGACGATCAGGAAGAAGAACGCGGAGGTGCCCAGGAAGCCCAGCTTCCGGAACCCCGCCGAGAGCAGGTACATCGACATCACCGGGCCACCCGCGTTGGCGACCATCGTGGTGAAGCCGCCGAGGACGCCGTAGGACCGTGCCTTGATGCGGCCCGGTCTGCTGCTCACCGAGTCCGGCTCCTCGCCCGTCGCCTCGCCCGCCCGGCGGCGCCACATCGTCACGCCCGCCATCAGCAGCAGGATCGCCCCGATCGAGGTCCGTACGATCTCGTCGTCGGCCCACACCAGGAACAGCGTGCCGAGCACGACACCCGCCGCGACCGCCGGGAAGAGCCGCCACAGCGTGGGCCAGTGGGCGTGCCGCCGGTAGGTGAGGACCGCGAGCACGTCCCCGGCGATGAGGATCGGCAGCAGCACCCCGGTGGAGGCGCGGGCGGGCAGCACCGCGGCGAAGACGGCGAGGCTGACCGTGTTGGCCCCGCTCACGGCGGTCTTGGAGAAGCCGACCAGGAGCGCGGCGAAGGCGAGGGCGGCGAACTCCCAGCCGGTGATGTGCCAGAGCGTCATCGTGTCCATGCGGACACCGATGCTATGCCCATGCAACTGGCCGCCGTAAGGCGCGTCCCACCGCGTGGAACCGCGCGTTCCCCACGCGGACCCCGAGGGGCGGCCGCTAGGGCCTGTCTGACAATTCGCGTCGTCGCCCGGAGGGCGGCCGGACGGCGTCAGGTGCGTGCTCTCGGGGCGCCGAGCCCTGACCCGCGTACTGGACGTACTCGGGTCAGGGCCCGGTGCGGCGAGAGTGCGTGCATGGCGCCGTCCGGCAGACGGGAATTGTCAGACAGGCCCTTAGGCCCGCTCCACCAGTACGGCGCTGCCCTGTCCCACGCCCACGCACATCGTGGCCAGTCCGCGCCCCGCGCCGGTGCGGCGCATCCGGTGCAGGAGGGTGGTGAGGATGCGGGCGCCCGAGCAGCCGAGCGGATGGCCGAGGGCGATGGCGCCGCCGCTCGGGTTGACCAGCTCCGGGTCGATGCCGAGCCGGTCCACGCAGGCGAGGGCCTGCGCGGCGAACGCCTCGTTGAACTCGGCCTCCTCGATGTCGCCGATGCTCCAGCCGGCGCGCTCCAGCACCTTGCGCGTGGCGGGGACCGGGCCGATGCCCATCACGTCCGGGTGGACGCCGGCCGAGCCCCCGGCGACGTAGCGGCCCATGGACTCCAGCCCCAGTTCGCCGAGCGCCTCCTCGCTGACCAGCAGGAGCCCCGCGGCGCCGTCGTTCATGGGGGAGGCGTTGCCCGCGGTCACCGTGCCGCCCTGACGGAACACGGGCTTCAGCCGCGCCAGCTTCTCGTACGACGTGTCCTCACGGACGCATTCGTCGCTGTCGACCACGACGCCGTCGGGGCGGTGCACCGGCAGGAGTTCGTCGTCGAAGTGGCCGTTCTTGCGGGCGTCGGCGGCCAGCCGGTGGCTGCGCAGCGCGAACTCGTCCTGGCGTTCGCGGGGGACGCCGTACCGCTCGGCGACCTCCTCCGCGGTCTCCCCCATGGACAGCAGGCCGTGCAGTTCCTTCATCGCCGGGTTGACCAGCCGCCAGCCGAGGCGGGTGTCGACGGTCTCCATGCGGTGCGGCAGGGCCTCGTCGGGGCGGGGCAGCACGAAGGGGGCGCGGCTCATGGACTCGGAGCCGCCCGCGATCACGATGTCGGCCTCGCCGGCGGCGACGGTGCGGGCCGCGAGGGTGATCGCCTCCAGGCCGGAGGCGCACAGGCGGTTGACGGTGGCGCCGGGGACCGACTCGGGCAGTCCGGCGAGCAGGGCGGCCATCCGGGCGACGTTGCGGTTGTCCTCGCCTGCCTGGTTGGCGGCGCCCCAGTAGACGTCGTCGACGCGGGCCGGGTCGAGCGCCGGCACCTCGGCGACGAGAGCGCGCACGACCGCCGCGGCGAGGTCGTCGGGACGCACCGGGGAGAGGGCTCCGCGCAGCTTGCCGATGGGGGTGCGGCGGGCGGCCGCGAAGTGGACGGGACGCACGAGGGGACTCCTGACCGGGAGCTGGATCGGCAGCCCCGAAAGTTAATTAGCACCGCTAGTTTTAAACTATAGCCCCCCGTGCACCACCCTGGGAAGATCCGGGCAGGCCTTCACCGACGCCGTCTGGGGGATCCATGGCCGACACCCGCACACACGTGCTCACCGGTACCCGGGGCGCGATCAGCGTCCGGGAATGGTCGCACCCCGCGCCCTCCTTCGTCGCCCTCCTCTCGCACGGCTACGGCGAGCACGTCGGCCGGTACGAGGGCGTGGCCGGGACGCTGCGGGCGCACGGGGCCGCCGTCCTCGGCTCGGACCACATGGGCCACGGCAGGTCTTCGGGCGAGCGCGTGCTGATCGAGGACTTCGAGGACGTGGTCACCGACCTGCACTCGGTCGCCGAACTGGCCCGGGCGGCCCACCCGGGCCTGCCGCTCGTGCTGATCGGCCACTCCATGGGCGGCCTGGTCGCGGCGCGGCACGCCCAGCGCCACGGCGACCACCTGTCCGCGCTCGTGCTGTCCGGGCCCGTGATCGGCTCCTGGGAGACGCCCGGGCGGCTGCTCGCCCACGACGAGATCCCCGACGTCCCCGTCGGCCCGGCCGCCCTCGCGCGCGACCCCGCCGTGGGGGCCGCCTACGCCGCCGACCCGCTCGTCTGGCACGGCCCGATGAAGCGGCCGACGCTTCAGGCGTTCGCCCGCACGCTCAAGGACGTGGCCGAGGGCGGTGACGTGGGCGGACTGCCCATCCTGTGGCTGCACGGCGACGACGACCGGCTGGTGCCGATTGCCGGGAGCCGGGCCGGCGTGGCGCGGCTCAGCGGGGGCGAGATGACCGAGCGGATCTATCCGGGCGCCCGTCACGAGGTGTTCCTGGAGACGAACAGGGCCGAGGTCCTCGCCGACCTGACCGGGTTCCTGGACACGGTGCTCGCACGCTGAGACATGCCCGTTTGCACCGGTTCGCCCGGGGCACCCGCGCCCGCATGGAGTGGTTGCGGCGAGCCGCCTGCGTGGACGAGGACCCCGAGTTGTTCTTCCCCGTGGGCACGACGGGACCGGCACTGAGGGACATCGCGGCCGCCAAGCGCGTCTGCGCCCGGTGCACGGTGATCAGCCAGTGTCTGCATTACGCGCTGAACAGCGGGCAGACGTCCGGCGTGTGGGGCGGGACCGGCGAGCACGAACGCGCCGAACTGCTCCGTACATCGAGGACCAGGGACGACATGAGAGGGAGAAACGCACCATGACCGTCGTGAGGAGCACCCTTCCCGACGACGCCCGGCGCGTCGCCACCGACGCGCTCCAGGAGACCCTGGTGGACCTGCTCGGACTGTCACTGACCGGCAAGCAGGCGCACTGGAACATCGTGGGACCCCGGTTCCGCTCGATCCACCTCCAGCTCGACGAGGTGGTCTCGGCCGCCCGTGGCTTCGCCGACACGGTGGCGGAACGCTCCGCGGCGCTGGGCACCTCGCCCGACGGCCGCCCGGAGACCATCGCCGCCCGTTTCTCGCTGCCCGGCCCCAAGGAGGGCTGGCTGCGCGACAACGAGGTCGTCCAGGTGATGGTGGAGGCCCTGGGGGCGGCGATCGGCGGGCTGCGGTCGCGGATCGAGGCGACCGAGAAGGCCGACCCGGTCACGCAGGACCTGCTCATCTCCATCACCGCGGAGCTGGAGAAGCAGCGGTGGATGTTCGAGGCGGAGAACGCCCCGCGCGAGTGACCACCGCCCGGCATCCCGGTACGAAGGAAGGGCAGCCATGACCGACGCCCTCGAACTCGACGCGCTGTGGGAGGACTTCCACCGCGCGGTGAACATGACCTCGCAGGAACTGGCGGCCTGGCTGCAGGTCCGCGAGGCCGACGAGCAGGCGGAGCCGCCGCCGGAGCGGGCCGGCGTCCCCACCGGGCAGCACGTGCTCGCGATCCTGCAGAAGCGGCGCACCGATCTCACCGAAGAGGACATCGAGGTGATGTACGACGTGGTGGACGCGGTCGACGCCCAGGCCGGCGGGGAGAGCGAGCCCGGCCGGACGCGCCGGCGGCACCAGCTCATGACGCTGGGCCACGACCCGTCGAGACCATGAGCGACGCGCGCCGCGTCGTGCGCGCGCTGCTGGACGCGCACGGGCGGACGTACGCCGAGGAGGCGGGCATCCGGCTGCGGGACACCCCGCAGCCGCTGTACCGCCTCCAGGTGCTGTCCCTGCTGCTCAGCGCCCGGATCCGGGCCTCGGTCGCGGTCGCGACGGCCCGGGCGCTGCACGAGGCGGGCCTGCGCGACCCCCGGCGGACGGCCGGGGCGACCTGGCAGGACCGGGTGGACGCCCTTGGCAGGGGCGGCTACCGGCGCTACGACGAGCGCACCGCCACCCAGCTCGGTGACGGGGCGAAGCTGCTCACCGAACGGTGGGGCGGCGATCTGCGGCGGCTGCGCGAGGAGGCCGGCGGCGAGGTTCCCGAACTGCGCCGGCTGCTCCAGGAGATCCCCGGCGTGGGCCCGGCGGGCGCCGACATCTTTCTGCGCGAGGCCCAGCGCGTGTGGCCCGAGGCCGCTCCGTACCTGGACGCCAAGGCGCTGTCCGGGGCGGAGCGGCTCGGCCTGCCGAAGGACCCCGCCCGGTTGGTGGAACTGGCCGGTGACACCGAACCCGCCGTGCTCGCGGCGGCGCTGGTGCGGGCGGCGCTGGACAAGGACGTCGCCGAGGACAGCCTCCGCCGCGCCGCCGCCTGACCCGAGGGGCGCGGCGGCGCGGCGCCGTCACACGGTGCGGGCGAGGCGGTCGGCGAGCAGTTTGGCGAAGCGCGCCGGGTCGGCCAGGTCGCCGCCCTCCGCGAGCAGGGCCGTGCCGTACAGCAGCTCGGCCGTCTCGGCCAGTTCCGCGTCCGCGCCGCGCTCCTCGTAGGCCGACCGGAGACCGCCGACCAGCGGGTGCTCCGGGTTCAGCTCCAGGATGCGCTTGACCGGCGGGAGTTCCTGGCCCATCGCCCGGTACATCCGCTCCAGGGCCGGGGTGATGCCGTCCGCGTCGTTGACCAGGCACGCCGGGGAACTGGTCAGCCGCGTCGTCAGCCGGACGTCCTTCACCTCGTCGAGTGTCTCGTTCAGCCAGGCCAGCAGGGTCGCGTAGGCGCCCGACCGCTCCTCGGTGACCTCCTGCCCGGCGGGCAGGTCGACCGCGCCCCGCGCCACCGAGCGGAACTCCTTGCCGTCGTGCTGCCGCACCGCCTCGACCCAGATCTCGTCGACGGGGTCGGTGAGCAGCAGGACCTCGTACTCCTTGGCCCTGAAGGCCTCCAGGTGCGGGGAGTTCTCGATCTGGGCCCGGCTCTCGCCGGTCATGAAGTAGATCTTGTCCTGGCCGTCCTTCATCCGGGCGGCGTACTCGGCCAGAGTGGTGGGCTCGTCGCCGGCGGTGGAGGCGAAGGACGCGATGCCGAGGATGGCGCCGTGGTCCTCGGCCGGATCGAGGAGCCCCTCCTTGACGACGGCACCGAACTCCCGCCAGAAGGTGCGGTACTTGTCGGCGTCCTTGCGCATGAGGTCCTTGACCGTCGACAGGACCTTCTTGGCGAGGCGGCGGCGGATCAGCTGGATGTGCCGGTCCTGCTGGAGGATCTCGCGGGAGACGTTCAGCGACAGGTCGGCGGCGTCCACCACTCCCTTGACGAAGCGCAGATGGCCCGGCAGCAGCTCACGGCTGTCGTCCATGATGAACACGCGCTTGACGTAGAGCTGGATGCCGTGACGGGCGTCGCGCTGGAAGAGGTCGTGCGGGGCGCGCGCCGGGACGAAGAGCAGGGCCTCGTACTCGAAGGTGCCCTCCGCGCGCATCTGGATGATCTCCAGGGGCGCCGACCAGTCGTGGCTGATGTGCCGGTAGAACTCCTGGTACTCCTCGTCCTCGACCTCGGACCGCGGGCGGGACCAGAGCGCCTTCATCGAGTTGAGGGTGTCGTCGCCCAGGCGGATGGGGAACGAGATGAAGTCCGAGTACCGCTTGACGATCTCCCGGATCTTCGCTTCCTCGGCATAGTCGTGGAGGGCGTCCTCCTCGTCCGCGGGGCGCAGGTGGAGGGTGACCGACGTGCCCTCCGGCACGTCCTCGACGGTCTCGACGGTGTACGTGCCGTCACCGTCCGACTCCCAGCGCACGCCGGTCTCCTCGCCGGCCCTGCGGGTGATCAGGCGGACCTTGTCGGCGACCATGAAGACGGAGTAGAAGCCGACACCGAACTGGCCGATCAGCTCGGCGGAGTCCTTGTTCTCCTTGTTCTCCTTGCTCTCCCTGAGCCTGCGCAGCGTCTCGGCCGTGCCGGACCGGGCGATGGTGCCGATGAGCCCCACCACGTCCTCGCGCGTCATGCCGATGCCGTTGTCCCGGACGGTCAGCGTGCGCGCGTCCTTGTCCGCCTCGACGGCGATGTGCGGGTCCTCGGCCCGCAGGCTGTCGTCGGTGAGAGCGGCGAGGCGCCGTTTGTCCAGGGCGTCGGACGCGTTGGAGATCAGTTCACGCAGGAAGATGTCCTTGTTCGAGTAGATCGAGTGGACCATCAACTGCAGGAGCTGCCGCGCTTCGGCCTGGAACTCCAGCGTCTCGGTGCTCATCGCGTCCCTTCTCCGGTCGGGTGGTGCGGGCGTGCGGGCCAGGGAAATCTGACACACCGGCAGCGGGGCACACAAGCGCGTCCGGCGCGGCGCGCGGCTACCCGAGACGGCTCAGCGCCGCCGACACCAGCGTCTGCACCCCGGGCAGGAGCACCGAGAGGTCAGGCGCGAAGAGCGGGCTGTGGTTGCCGGGCACGTTGCCCAGCCGCTCCAGCAGCCCCTCCCCCGGCGCCGCCTCCCACACCTCGGCCGGCGTCGTCGTGACGTACCAGTAGTCGTACGGCACTCCCCGCGGCGCCAGCAGGGAGAAGTCCTCGCTGCCCATCGCGGGACCGAAGGCGAACACCGTGTGCTCGCCGAACAGTTCGCGGTGCACGGCGGCGATCTCCTCGTCGAGGGCGGCGTCGTTGACGGTGTTGGGATACCCCGGGCGGACGTCGATCGCGGGCGGGCGCGGGCAGCCGGCGGCCTGGCACTCGCCGGTGACGATGCGGTGCACGGCGGCCAGGACGCGTTCGCGTACCTCGGGGTCCTGGGTGCGCAGGTTCAGCGCGAGCCGGGCCTCGGCGGGGATGATGTTGGCCTGCGTACCGGCGTGGAACTGCCCTACGGTCAGCACCGCCGAGTGCGCCGCCGCGACCTCGCGGGACACCACCGACTGGAGCCGGGTGACGATGTACGCGCCTGTGACCAGCGGGTCGACGGTCGACTCGGGGCGTGAGCCGTGGCCGCCGACGCCGTGCACGACGACGTCGACGTCGTCGGAGGCCGACATGATCAGGCCAGGGGTGTGTGGGTAGAACCCGGCGGGACCGGGCGCGGCGTGCTGCCCGAAGAGCACGTCGGGGCGGGGGAATCGGGTGTGCACCCCGTCCGCGACCATCGCCGACGCGCCGCCGTCGGCCTCCTCGGCGGGCTGCCCGACCACCACGACCGTGCCCGACCAGGCCGCCCGGCCGGCCGCGAGCGCCTCGGCGGCACCGACCAGCCAGGTCACGTGGAGATCGTGCCCGCAGGCGTGCATCACACCGTCGACGGTGGAGGCGTGGGCAAGCCCCGTCGCCTCGTGCACGGGCAGCGCGTCCATGTCGCCGCGCAGCCAGACGACCGGGCCGTCCCCGTTGGCCAGCACGCCGACGACGCCGGTGCGGCCGACGCCCTCCGTCACCTCGTAGCCCGCGGCACGCAGCCGGCCGGCCAGCTTGGCGGCGGTGCGATGTTCCTGGAAGGCGAGTTCGGGGTGGCGGTGCAGATCGCGGTAGAGGTCCTCCAGTTCGTCGCGCTTGAGGCCGGCGGTGAGTTCGAGGGCGAGGCGGGCTGCGGCGGCGGGTTCGCTCATGGCTGCTTCGTTCTCCTCCGACAGGGGGCACGCTCGCCCACGGGGGTCACGTGCGGGGTTGCTGAGGCCTGCGACGGCCATCCTGCCGCGTGCCGCGGAGCCGGGCCATCCGCTCGGGTGATCATGAGCACCACGCCGCTGCCGGTACGCTGTGGCAGCTGCGGCAACCCTCCACCTCACCCGCACCGGCGGTGAGTTACGGCCTGCGGCGCCGAGACTTCACACAGCATGAGGATGAATCACAGGTGCTCATAGCGGGCCGGTACCAGCTGCAGGATCCGATCGGGCGCGGTGCGATGGGAGAGGTCTGGCGGGCGTACGACGAGACGCTCGGCAGACGGGTCGCCGTCAAGCTGCTGCTGCCCCAGGACTCCGACCCCACCGCCGCCTCGCGCTTCCGCCTGGAGGCGCAGACCGCCGGACGGCTGCATCACCCGTACGTGGTGGGCGTACTGGACTTCGGTACGTACGAGGACCGGCTGTTCCTCGTGATGGAGCTGGTCGACGGCGACAGCCTCGCCGGTCTGCTCGCCCAGTCGGGCCCGCAGCCGGCCGCGCGCGTGGCGCAGATGGCCTCGCAGGCGGCGGCCGGCCTGGCCGCGGCCCACCAGCAGGGCATCGTGCACCGCGACATCAAGCCGGCCAACCTGCTGCTGGACGCGGACGGCACCCTCAAGATCGGCGACTTCGGCATCGCCCGGTTCCTCGACGACCCGGCCGCCGCGCTCACCGCCACCGGACAGATCGTCGGCACCAGCCTCTACCTCGCCCCGGAACGCGCGCTCGGCCGCCCGGCGGGGCCGGCCAGCGACGTGTACTCGCTGGGCTGCGTGCTGTACCAGTTGCTCACCGGGCGTCCACCGTTCCAGGCGGACACCCCGATCGCCATCCTCCACCAGCACCTGGACGCCAGTCCGGTGCCGCCGCGGCAGCTCGGCGCCGAACTCCCGCCCGCCTTCGAGAGCTATCTACTGGGCCTGCTGGCCAAGGAGCCCGAGCACCGGCCCGGCGCGGCCCAGGTCGCCGACTGGTTCGCGGCCGGCGCCTGGCAGGGCCGCCCCGAGCCACTGCCCGCCACGGCGCCGGTGCCCGTGCCCTCCCCGTCGCCGCCGGCCGGCGGTACGGGACCCGCGACGACGTACATGCTGCCGTCCTCGACCAGGACCGCGTCCCGGCGTCGCGGCCGGCCGGCGGCCCGCAGCGGGCTGCTGCAGCCCCGCATGCTGGGGGCCGCCGCCGCGCTGGCCCTGTTCCTGGCGGCGGTGGTCGCCGGCATGCTGTGGTTCTCGCCCGACGACACGGCGACCGAGGGCTCCCGCACGGACTCCCCCAGCGGCACGCCCACGGCCTCCGTCGGCACGATCACGACGGGCGGCGCCCCCGCGTCGGATCCGTCCTCACCGTCGGCGGGCTCCGCCGCCCCGGCCGCCGGGACGTCCCCGTCGCCCGTCGCGACCGGGACGCAGGAGAGGTCCGGGAAGGAGCGGCACGACCGGCGACGCGACGGGGACGACGGCGGCGACGGCGAGAGGGACGGCGACGAGGGAGACGACGGGGAGGACTGACGTCCCGCGCGCACCCGGCACACGGCGTGCGGGGCTCCGGTGCCCCCGTCCGTCCCGGGTGTGCGGCACCGGAGCCCCGCGGCTCCCCACCGCCATGATGGCCGGGCCCGGAAACCCCGCGCATTGCCGTGTTCCGGCAGAGTTGACTACCCTCCCGATGCCGCATGCCGTCAAGAAGGCGTCAAAAGACGTCAGGACGGCGTCGAAGAGGCGGGCGGGACGGGGCGGAGTGAGCGTGACGGCGAACGAGGACGGCTACCTGCGGGGCTACGCCGACATGCTGACGGAGGTCTCGGCCACCGGGCGCCGCCCGACCCGCGACGAGCTGGAGGAGCGCCGCGCCCTCGGGGAACGGGCCGCGGAGGCCGGGCACGGCCTGCGCGCGCTGGTGCGTCAGCACCTCGACGCCACACGCGCCTGGTGGCCCGGCGCGCCCGCCACGGCCGACAGCGTGCTGGCCGCGGTCGCCCAGGCGGTGGACGCCTTCGCCGAGGGCTACGAGCGGGCGCAGCACCTGGCGGTACGTCAGGAGGAGGCGGCGCGCCGGGAGTTCATCGACGACCTGCTCTACGGACGCAGTGACCTCGGACGGCTGGCGGAACGGGCCGAGCGGTTCGGGCTGGTGCTGTCCGGGGCGCACGCGGTCGCGGTCGCCGAGGGCCCCGAGGCCTACGCGGACACCCACCCGGTGACCCGCCGTGTGGAGACCGCACTGATAGCCCGCTTCGGCGACCGGCGCATCCTGCTGGCCACCAAGAACGGGCAGCTGATCTGCATCGCGCCCGGCGACCAGGACGAGGTGCTCGCCTTCTTCGCCAAACAGGCCCACGCCGCGACGGGGGCCGGGCGGGTGGCCGTCGGACGGCCGCAGCCCGGCGCGGGCGGCGTGGTCCACTCGTACGAGGAGGCCCTCAGTACGCTGCAGCTGGCCGAGCGCCTCGCGCTGGACGACCCGGTGGTGCGCGCCGCCGAGCTGCTGGTCTATCCGGTGCTCACCCGGGACCGGCAGGCCATGGCGGACCTGGTGCTGAGCGTTCTGGGCCCGCTGCGCGGGGCCCGGGGCGGCGCCGAGCCGCTGCTGCGTACGCTGGAGGTGTACTTCGACGCGGGCTGTGTCGCGGCCGAGGCGGCGCGGCGGCTCGCGCTCAGCGTGCGCGCCCTGACCTACCGCCTGGAGCGCATCCACGAGCTGACCGGCGCCAACCCGGCCGGTCCGATGCACCGTTACACGCTCCAGACGGCCGTGATCGGCGCCCGGCTGCTGGACTGGCCCGCCCAGGAACTCTGAGGTCCCGGGCGGGCCGCCGCCGTGCCGCTCAGCCGGTGATCTCGGCCTTCTCGGCCGCGCCGTCCCGCCGGGTGACGCCCTTCAGCAGCTCGGCGAGGTCGACGCCGGTGGTGGCGCCGAGGAGTTCGATCCCCTGGGTGACGTTGTCGGCGACCGCGCGGGGGATCCGGCCGGCCCCGTCGGTGGAGATCACGGTCATCTTCTGCACCGCCGAAAGGGGTTCGGACGCCTTGGCGACGACCTGCGGCAGCACCTCGACCAGCATCTGGAGCACGGCGGCGTCGCCGTACCGTCCGAAGGCGTCGGCCTTCTGCCGCATGGCCTCCGCCTCGGCCGCGCCCTTCGCGCCGATCGCCGACGCCTCGGCCTCGCCCTCCAGACGGACCGCCTCCGCGATCGCCGCCCGCCGGGAGCGCTCGGCCTCGCCCTGCTTGAGGCCCTCGATCGCCTCCGCCTCCGCCAGTGCCCCGCGCCGCTGCTTCTCGCCCTCACCGGTCAGCCGGGACCGCTCGGCCTCCGCCTGGGCCGCCGCGATCTCGGCCAGCCGCTCGGCCTCGGCCTGCTTGACCCGTGCCACCCGCCTGGCCTCGGCCTCCTGCTCGGCGGCGTAGCGCCGGGCGTCGGCGGGCTTGCGCACCTCGGTGTCGAGCTGGCGGTCCTTCAGCGCGGCCTGCCGCTCGGCGACCTTCTCCTGCTGGGTGAGGACGTCCTGCTGCCGGGCCGCCTCCGCGAGGGGTCCGGCGGCGGCCGCCCGCGCCGCCGCGGCGTCCGTCTCGGCCTTGATCTCGGCCTGTCGCAGTGCGAAGGTCCGCTGGGCGACGGCGATCTCCTCCTCGGCCTTCAGCCGTGCCTGCTCGGCCGCCCGCCGGGCCTCGGCCTCGGCGATGTCGGCCTCCTGCCGGGCGCGCGCCGCCTCGGGGCGGCCGAGGTCCTCCAGGTAGGAGCCCTCGGTGGTGATGTCCTGGATCTGGAAGGCGTCGAGCACCAGGCCCTGTCCGGACAGGCTGGCCTCGGCCTCCTCGGCGACCTGCCCGGCGAAGGCGGCCCGGTCACGGATGATGTCCTCCACCGACATCCGCCCGACGATGGCCCGCAGGGCGCCGGAGAGCACTTCCTGGGTGAAGCCGACGATCCCGTCCTGCTGCATCAGGAACCGCTGTGCCGCCGCGCGGATCGAGTCCTCGGTGCCGCCGACCTTCACGATGGCGACGCCCTCGAGATGGGCCTTGATCCCGCGCAGGGTGACCGCGCCCCGCACGGCCACCGGAATGTGCCGCGAGGACAGGTCGAGCGTGAACCGCTGCTGCACGAACGGCACCACGAAGACCCCGCCGCCGACGACGACCTTCTGCCCGCTGTTGTCGGTGAAGACCCGGCCGGTGTCCGGATCGGTGGCCGGCTTGCCGCGCCGGCCGGTGACGATGAACGCCTCGCTCGGCCCGGCCACCTTGTACCGGCCGGCCACCACCAGAGCGAGCAGGACGAGGAGTACGACGACCCCCACCACGGCGACCACCACTGGATTCACGACAAACGCCCCCGTTCCAAGAGCTGGACATGTACGAGAAGGTGTGCCCCGGCACTCAGCGGACCGGGCGCACCACGACGGAGGTCGCGGACGGTGCCGACTCCACCCACACCTCGGCGCCCCTGGCCACCGGCCCAGCGCTGCGTGCGGCGAACTTCACCGGCTGGCCGACGAGTTGGAGCAGCACCTCACCGAAGCCGCCGTCCGGGATCGGGGTCACGACGCTGCCGGAGCTGCCCACGAGGTCCTCGCCGCGCGGCGCGAGGGCCGACCGGTCCGACATCAGGGCGCGGCCGAGCCGGTACGTCAGCCAGGCCGTGCCCACCCCGCACAGGGCGCCGCATCCGGCGGCGAGGGCCGGCCCGGCCCCCGTCACCCCGGTGGCGAGAACTCCGCCGAAGCCGGTCGCCGCCAGGAACCCGGCGACGACCGGCAACGACAGCCACCCGTCGAGGACACCGTCCAGCGCGCCGTCGAGCACGCCCTCCAGCACCCCGTCGAGCACCAGCGCCAGAGCGAGCAGCACGACCCCCGTGATGCCGATTCCCAGGAACCAGGCCATGCGTGCCGCCCCCGTCCCGCCCCTCGCCGGTCTCCCCGTTGACGAGATCCTGACACGCGGCGTCGCGGGGTTTCACTGCCGGGTTCCGGCAATCTTTACGCCTTGTTGATGCCGACGTCCGGAATCTCCGGCAGGCCCAGCAGGCGCGTGAGCGTGCGGAGCACCCCGTTGTCCGTGTTGGCCGGTGCCAGGTGGCGGGCGCGCCGCACGACCTGCGGATGGGCGTTGGCCATGGCGTAGGACCACTCGGCCGTGTCGAGCATCTCCAGGTCGTTGAGGTAGTCGCCGAACACCACGGTCTGCGCGGGCGTGATGCCCAGTTCGCGCTGGAGGCGGCGGACGGCGGCGCCCTTGTTCGCGGTGCGGTTCATGAGGTCGACCCAGTGCGCGCCGGAGACGACGACCTGGTGGGTGGCGCCGAAGCGGGCGAGGGCCGGGGCGGTGACGCGTTCCACGGGGCCGAAGTCGTGGAGGGCGACCTTGAGGACGTCGTCGTCGACCGCGCTGACGTCGTCGACGACGCGGTGCTCGACGTAGTACTTGCCGACCTCCGCCAGGAAGGGCGCGTCGGCCCGTTCGACGTAGGCGGAGCGCTTGCCGCAGACGACGGCGCCGACGTCGACGCCGTCCGCCGCGAGCCGCCGTACCTCCTGGACGACGTCCGTGACGACGGCGGGGGCCAGGGTGTCGGAGCTGAGTTCCACGCCGTCGCGCACGACGTAGGTGCCGTTCTCGGCGATGAACACCATGCCCTCGGCGGCCGGGGCGAACTCCCGTGCCAGCGTGGCGTACTGGCGGCCGCTCGCCGGGCTGAACAGCACCCCGCGCTCCTTCAGCCGCTCCAGCACCTCCCACAGTCCGGCGGGGACGCGCTTGTCGTCGTCCAGGAGCGTGCCGTCCATGTCGGTGACGACGAGGCGGATGTCGGCCGTGCCGGGCGGCGGGGTGGCGGACGGGGTGGGCAGGGTCGCGTGGGAGTGGGGCATGTCCTGTTTCCTGAGGCGCTCGGCCGCTGCCCTGGGGTGCTCGGTCGCGCGCCGCTCGTCGTTCCGGGTGCGGCCGTCAACCCTACCCAGCGCACTCCTGCGTACGAGTGAGACCCCGGTCCCGCGGTTCGCCCACGGGCCGATCTTGGACGCGGCACAATGGCCGCGACCGCGGTACCGGCGAGGAGAGGAAGAGACGTGAGCGAGGCTCCCACCCCGGCGGAGGGATCGGCACGCCTGAACACCGGTGTGGCGCACAACGCACGGGTCTGGAACTACTGGATCGGCGGCAAGGACAACTACGAGGTCGACCACCAGGTCGGCGACCACGTCGCCTCGATGTTCCCGCTGGTCCGGGACATCGCGCGGGCGGACCGCGAGTTCCTCGGCCGGGCGGTGTCGTTCCTGGCCGGTGAGCGCGGGGTGCGGCAGTTCCTGGACATCGGCACGGGGCTACCGACCGCGGACAACACCCACGAGATCGCGCAGCGCATCGCGTCCGAGTCGCGGATCGTGTACGTCGACAACGACCCCATCGTGCTGATACACGCGCGGACCCTGCTGACCGGCACCTCCGACGGCGTCACCGACTACATCGACGCCGACGTGCGCGACCCGGACACCATCCTCGACCGGGCCGCACGCACCCTGGACCTCACGCGTCCCGTCGCGGTGATGATGCTCGGCATCCTCAACTTCGTGCTGGACACCGACGAGGCGCGGGAGATCGCGCGCCGGGTCATGGCCGCCGTCCCCTCGGGCAGTTATCTGGTCATGACGCATCCCACGCACGACGCGGAACTGGGCGGCGAGGGCCAGATCCCGGCCATGAAGTTCTGGAACGAGAACGCCACCCCGCCGGTCACCGCGCGCAGCGGCGCCGAGATCGCCTCGTTCCTCGACGGGCTGGAGATGCTCGAACCGGGCCTGGTCTCGTGCTCGGCCTGGCGCGCCGAACTGCAGGCCCCCGTCGTGGTACCGCAGTACGGAGCGGTGGCCGTGAAACCCTGACTCCGGTGGCGACCCGCCCGTCGCGCCCGTCGAGGAGGACGTATGACGACCCTTGCCGACCCGGTCCCCGGTGGCCGCCCCGGTGAGACGGAGCGGGCCCACGCGCTGAGCGGCGAGCTCGCCTCGCGGGGTGTGCACGGGATCGTCCTGTCGTACGTCGACACGGCGGGCATCGGCCGCGTCAAGGGCATCCCGACGGCGCGGCTCCCGGACGCCTCTGCCTGGGGCGTGGGGATGTCACCGGTGTTCGACACCTTCCTCGCGAACGACTCGATCGTCAGCACCGACGTGCTCGGCTCGCCGGACGGCGATCTGCGGCTCTACCCCGACCTGGACCAGCTGACCGTGCTCGCCGCGCAGCCCGGCTGGGCCTGGGCGCCGGTGGACCGGATCACCCAGGACGGCGAGCCGCACCCGGCCTGCGCCCGCACGTTCCTGCGCCGGGTCGTCGACCGCGCGGCCCGGGAGCACGGCGTCACCTTCCGGGCGGCGGTGGAGGTCGAGTGGGCGGTCGGACTCGGGTCGGCGCCCGGCGGCGAGTTCGTCCCGGCGGTGTCGGGACCGGCGTACGGCGCCACCCGGCAGGTGGAGCTGAGCGACTTGACCGCCGATCTGCTGGCCGCGTGCGCGGCGCAGGGGATGGACGTGGAGCAGGTCCACCCCGAGTACGCGGCCGGGCAGTTCGAGGTCTCGGTGCGGGCGCTGGACCCGGTGGCCGCGGCCGACCGGAGCGTGCTGCTGCGGCAGACCATCCGCGCGGTGGCGGCCCGGCACGGTCTGCGCGCCTGCTTCGCGCCGGCCGTGTCCGGCGAGGGCGTCGGCAACGGCGGCCATCTGCACCTGTCCGCCTGGCGCGACGGCGTCAACCTGCACTCCGGCGGCACCGGCCGGCACGGCATGACGGCCGGTGCCGAGTCCTTCGCGGCCGGGATCCTCGGTCATCTTCCGGGCCTGCTGGCGCTGACCGCCCCGAGCCCGGCGAGCTATCTGCGGCTCAGGCCGGCCCAGTGGGCCGGCGTGTTCACGGCATGGGGCCTGGAGACCCGGGAGACCGCGCTGCGCCTCGTCACGGGCACCGCGGGCCTGCGCGACCAGGCCGCCAACCTGGAGGTGAAGCCCGTGGACCTGGCCGCCAACCCCTATCTGGCCCTCGGCTGTGTCGTCGCCGCCGGACTGGACGGCATGGCGACGGGGGCCACGCTGCCGGAGCGGACCACCGGCGACCCGGCGCGGCTCGACGCGCGGGAGGCGGCGGAGCGGGGGGTGCGCCGGCTGCCGCAGTCGCTGGAGGAGGCCGTCGCCGCGTTCCGCCGGGACGACGCCGTGCGGGCCGCCCTGGGACCGGTGCTGGCCGACGCGGTGATCGCCGTGCGGCTCGGGGAGGTCGCCGCGGTGGCCGGACTGGACGACGCGCGGGTGGCTGCGGCCTACCGCTGGGTGTACTGACGTGGGCGCCGCCGGGCCGGTCGCCGAGGCGCTGGACGCGCTGCCGCTCGTGGACCACCACTGCCACGGCGTCGTCACCGCCGGGCTGGACCTGCCGGGCTTCGCGTCGCTGCTCACCGAGGGTGCGGCCTGGCCGGGCGTCTCGCCCTTCGACACCCCAGCGGGCGTCGCCGTCCGCCGCCACTGCGCGCCCGTGCTGGACCTGCCGCGGCACGCCCCGGCCGAGGACTACGTGGCCCGCCGGGCGGCCCTCGGCGCGGACGAGGTGAACCGGCGGTTCCTGTCCGCCGCCGGGACCGGCGTCTTCTGCGTCGACACCGGGTACACCCCGGAGCACCTGACCACACCGGAACAGCTGGCCCGGCTCGCCGGAACCGGAGCCCGCGCGCACGAGGTCGTGCGGCTGGAGACGGTCGCCGAGGCGGTACTGGCGGCCGGGGTCGAACCGGACGCGTACGCGCGGACGGTCGAGACGGCGGCGTGGGAGGCGGTGCGCCGGCCCGGTGTGCTGGCGGTGACTCCGTGGCCGCCTACCGCACGGGCTTCGACCTGGACCCGTCCCGCCCCACCGAGGCCGAGATCACCGAGGCCGTCCGGCGCCGCATGCCGCACGGCGGCCGGCTGGACGACCCGGTGCTCGTACGGCACCTGCTGTGGACGGCCGTCGGCCTCGGGCTCCCCCTCCAACTCCACACCGGCTTCGGGGACAACGACGTCCGGCTGCACCGCTGCGACCCCACCCACCTGACCGACTGGCTGCACCTGACGTCCGGCACGATCCCGGTCATGCTCCTGCACTGCTGGCCCTACCAGCGCCAGGCCGCCTATCTCTCCGCCGTGTTCGAGCAGGTGTACCTCGACGTCGGCCTCACCCTGCACCACGTGGGTCCGGGACGGGCCGGCGCGGTACTGGCCGAAGCGACGGAGATCACGCCGTTCCCCAAACTGCTGTACAGCTCCGACGCCTACGGTGTGGCGGAGTTCCACCTGCTGGGCGCCCTGGCCTTCCGGCGGGGGCTGGCCGAGCTGCTCCAGGAGCGGGTGGACGCGGACGAGCTGAGCCTGCCCGACGCGCTGCGCCTCGTGCGGTGGGCGGGACGGGACAACGCCCACCGGGTCTACCGGTTTTCCGACGACACCTGAAAGTATGATCAAGCAATGTCTGACATGACCGAGACCACGCCCGGTTGGCTGTCCTCCGACGAGCTGGAGATGGCACGCGCCCGCATGCCGATCCTGTACGTCGAGGCGGTGCCGGTGCGCGTCGACGACAGCGGTGAAGTCACCAGCATCGGCCTGCTGCTGCGCATCGGACCGGACGGGACGGTCAGTCGCACCCTTGTCTCCGGCCGGGTCCTGCACCACGAGCGGGTCCGGGACGCCCTGTTGCGGCACCTGGAGAAGGACCTCGGCCCGGTGGCGCTGCCCCGGATCCCGGCCTCCCTCCAGCCCTTCACAGTGGCCGAGTACTTCCCGACCCAGGGCATCACGCCGTACCACGACCCGCGCCAGCACGCGGTGTCCCTCGCCTACGTGGTGCCGGTCACCGGCGACTGCAGGCCCCGCCAGGACGCGCTGGACCTGGAGTGGTTCGAACCCCACGAGGCGGCCTCGCTGGCACTCCAGAGCGAGATGCCGGGCGGGCACGGGGTGCTGCTCAAGCAGGCACTGGCGCATGTGGGTCTGACGTTCTGACCGCCCCGAGGGCGCCGGTTCGCGGCCGGCGCCCTCGCGTCGGTCAGGCGACCAGCACGGACGGCCGGTCGGCCGCCGCCAGCAGGTCGACGAGCGTGGCCCGGGCCCGGTTCACCCGGGAGCGGACGGTGCCGACCGGACAGCCGCTGAGCACCGCCGCCTCCGCGTAGGGCAGGCCCAGCAACTGGGTGAGCACGAACGCCTCCCGCCGTTCCTCGGGCAGCGCGGCCAATAGGTCGAGCAGCGCGATGCCGTCGTCGAAGCCGGGCAGGTCGCGCGGCTGGGCCAGTTCCACGGCCAGCCGCCAGTCCGGTACGTCGCACAGGCGGGGCCGGGCCGCGGCGTAGCGGTAGCTGTCGATCACGGCGCGCCGGGCGATCGACAGCAGCCAGGCCCGCGCCGAGGAGCGCCCCTCGAACCGGTGCAGGCTGCCGAGCGCCCGCAGGAAGGTGTCCTGGGCCAGGTCGTCCACGGCCTGGGGGTCGCCGCACAGATGGGCGACGTAGCGCAGGACGTCGCGGTGCAGGGCGCGCACGAAGCGGTCGACCGCCGCCGGGTCGCCGGTGCGGGCGGCCAGCGCCCATGCCGTTATCGAGTCGTCGGCGGATCCGGCGTGGGGCGCGGTGGGTTCGTCGTCGGTGGTGCCGTGGTCCTCGGTTCTCTCGGGTACGTCGGGCAGGGCAGGAGTGATCACCTGGTGTCCTTGTCGGCCGTCCAGGACCCGCACGGCGGCGCGTGGGCGCGCGTGCGGTGCGGATCCGGGGAGTGGGGAGCCGGCCGTACGGCGTCTCGCGTGGCCACGGGGGCCCGCGCGGGCGTACGGCCGTGGCCCGAGGCGCACAGGGGCTGCCTCGGGCAAGGGCCGGTCGCGAAAGGGGCGTCGCCGTCCGAAGGACGGCAGCGTGGCGTCCGGGCGTCGCGCGGCGGACACCACGTTCGCGACAGGTCCTGGCGGCTGTCGTCAGACAGCGCTCCCCAGGGGTGGCCCCCGAGAGGTGATCGCGTGGACGAGCAGGAGCCGGCGCGGTGACCGCGCCGACCTGCGGCGCCCCGGGCGGGGGCGCGGGGGGTGCGGCGGGGCGGGCACGGCCAAGGGCAGCCGCAGCGGTGCCGCCAGCCATCCGGCCACGGCGCGCAGGAGGCGGAACGCGACCCGCTCGCCGTACGCGAGCCACAGGCCGCACAGCAGTGCCGCCAGCAGGTGGGCGGCGAGCATGCCGAACGAGGACGAGCCGTCCATGACGTGGCCGACCGGCCCGCCCTGGGTCACGTCCATGGCGTCCATGCCGTGGGTGTGCGAGGAGCCCATGGGCATCCCGGCCATGTGCCCGGCGTCCATGGGCATCGCCGTCATGTCGTGCCCCGCGCCGCCCGCCCGCGTCTGCGGCCCGGTTCCGGCGGCCGTCGACTGGGCGAGGGAGAACGCGGAGTGCAGTGCCGTCTGGACGGTGACGACGACGGTCACGATCAGCGGCAGCCCGCGCTCCCGGCCCGCCAGCCCCAGGCCCACGGCACCGGCCGCGGCGGCGCCGGCGGCCAGTGCCCACCAGGGCACCTGACTGCCGGACATCAGCGCGTGCCCCAGGGCGGCGAGCAGCACGCAGACGGCCGCGAACACCGCGGCCCGAACCGTGCGGGAACACCACCCAACAGTCATGACGGCGTTCATCCTTGCATCCGGCGCGCGGTCGTCAACGGTGGGTACGGAATCGGGTGGTGTCGGTGACTCAATCCGAGACGCGTGAGACAGACCACACACATATGCCGGAACCGTCCCGTCGTCCGGACCGGCCACCGGCCGGGACGACGTACTGCCTGGCCCGCCTCTCCCTCTGGCATCCTCGAAACGTGCCCCTTCCCGGTCCCGCCGTCGTGCCCGAGCCGATATCCCCCGATCCGCCCGGTTCCACGCCACGCCCGCTGCTCACCCAGTCGTGGCTGGATCTGGCCTTCCTGCACTGGGCCGCCGACCCGGCGGACGTGGCACCGCTGCTGCCGGCCGGCTGCGTCCCGGACACCCTGGACGGGGTGACGTACGTCGGTCTCGTGGCGTTCCGGATGCACCGGGTCGGCTGGCTGCGGCTGCCCGGCGTGCCGTATCTCGGGAGCTTCCCGGAGACCAACGTCCGGCTCTACACGGTCGACGGCGAGGGCCGCCGCGGTGTGGTCTTCCGCTCGCTGGACGCCTCCCGTCTGCTGCCGGTGGCGATCGGCCGGTCCGTGTTCCGGCTCCCCTATATGTGGTCGAGGATGACCGTGTCCCGGGACGGCGACGTCCTGACGTACACCGGTTCGCGGCGGCTGCCCGGCCCCCGCGGCGCCTCCAGCCGGATCACCCTGCGCGTCGGCGAACCCGTGGCCGAGCCCACCGGGTCCGAGCACTTCGTGACCGCCCGCTGGGGCATGCCCACCACACTCCTCGGACGCCCCGTGCACCTCCCGAACACCCACCCGCGCTGGCCCCTGCACCGCGCCGAACTGCTGAAGTGCGAGGAGGACCTGGTCGCCGCGGCGGGCCTCGCGGCGCCGGTGGGCGAACCGGCGAGCGTCCTGTACTCACCTGGGGTGCCGGTGCGCTTCGGCCGCCCCGCCCGCCGACAGGCCTGACGGCCGCCTACGTGCCGCCCGGCACCACCACCACCGCCGAGGTCTCGACCCTGCCGCTGTGCTCGAAGTACAGCGTGAACGGCACGACGTCGCCCACGTGCCAGCCCGGGCCCGCCCGCAGGGTCACGTCCACGCCGAGCGGTGTCATCGACAGGTCGCCGCCCGCGGGCACGGAGGCGGAGCCGACGGCGGCGCGGTAGGCGGCCCCGCCCTCGGTCATACGGTGCCGACTGAGCGTGGGCTGCCGGCCGTCCTCGTCGGAGGCCACCGCGACCAGGCGGTCCTCCGCTCCCCCGGAGTTGGTGATGTCGAAGAACGCCGCCGTGTCCTCGGTGTCGCCGAACGGCAGGAAGACCCGGCCGGGCGTCACCTCGATCCGGGGCGGGCTGCCCGCCCCGCCGGTGTCGACCCAGGCGGTCAGCGCGCCGAGGGCGACCACGCAGGCCGCCACCGGGGCGAGCGCGGTGAGCAGGGTGTCGGCGGCAGGCGGTCGGCTCATCGCGCGGGCCTCCGTCCCCGCCCCGGCTGCCAGGTGCGCAGCCGCAGGCTGTTCCCGACGACCAGCAGCGAGCTGACGGACATCGCCGCCGCGGCGAGCATCGGGGTGAGCAGGCCGACCATGGCCAGCGGCAGCGTCACCGCGTTGTAGCCGAAGGCCCAGACCAGGTTGGCGCGGATCGTGCCCAGGGTGCGCCGGGCCAGCCGCACCGCGTCCGCGAGGGCCTCGATGTCCCCGCGCACCAGGGTCACGTCGGCCGCCCCGATGGCCACGTCCGTGCCGCCCCCCATCGCGATGCCGAGGTCGGCGCCGGCCAGCGCGGCGGCGTCGTTGACCCCGTCGCCGACCACCGCCACCCGGCGTCCCTCCGCCCGCAGCCTGCGCACCAGGTCGGTCTTGCCCTCCGGGGTGCGGCGGGCGTGCACCTCGCCGATGCCGAGGGCCGCCGCGACGGCGCGTGCGGGCGCTTCGGCGTCGCCACTGGCGAGCACGGGTTCGATGCCGAGGCGGCGCAGGCGTTCCACCGCGCGGTAGCTGCCCGGCCGTACGACGTCCCCGATCTCCAGGACCGCCGTGGGCGTCCCGTCCACCCGGACGAGGACCGGCGTCCGCGCGGCCGCGTGGGCCGCCTGCCGCGCCTCGGCCAGCTCCGATGGCAACTCGCCCTCGCAGACGCCGACTTCGACGAGCCGGCCCTCGACCCGGCCCCGCACCCCGCGGCCGGCCTCGGCGAAGAAGTCCCGTACGTCGGCCGCCGGCCGGCCCGCGCACGCGACGATCGCCCGCCCCAGCGGATGTTCGGACCCCTGTTCCACGGCGCCGGCCAGCCGCAGCACGGCGTCCCGGCCCGGTCCGCCGGACGGCGTGGTGACCCGGGCGACGGTCATGTGCCCGGTGGTGAGCGTGCCGGTCTTGTCCAGGACGACGGTGTCGATGTGCCGCAGCCCTTCCAGCGCCCGCGGACCGGTGACCAGCACCCCGAGCTGGGCACCGCGCCCGGTGGCGGCCATCAGGGCGGTGGGGGTGGCGAGGCCCAGCGCGCACGGGCAGGCGACGACCAGGACGGCGACGGACGCGGTGATCGCGGCCTGCGGATCGGCCTCGGCGCCCAGCCAGAACCCGAGCACGGTCACGGCGAGCGTCAGCACCACCGGCACGAACACCCCGGCCACGGTGTCGGCGAGCCGTTGCGCCTTCGCCTTGCCCGCCTGGGCCTCCGTCACCATCGCGGTGATGCGGGCTAGTTGGGTGTCCGCCCCGACGGCGCCGGCCCGGACGAGCAGCAGCCCGCCGGCGTTGACCGCGCCGCCGACCACCGCGGTGCCGGGGCCGACCTCGACGGGTTCGCTCTCCCCGGTGACCAGGGCGAGGTCCACGGCGGAACTGCCCTCGACGACCTCGCCGTCGGTGGCGATCCGCTCTCCGGGACGCACGACGAAGATCTGCCCGACCGTCAGCCGCTCCACGGCGACGAGCCGTTCGCCGCCGCCCTCCTCCCGCACGGACACCTCCTTGGCGGCCAGGCGCGCCAGCGAGCGCAGCGCGGCGCCGGTGCCGCGCCTCGCGCGCGCCTCCAGCACTCGGCCCGCGAGCACGAACAGCGGTACGGCGACGGCCGCTTCGAGGTAGAGGTGCGCGACGCCGTCGGAGGCGGACGGCACCAGACTGAACGGCATCCGCATGCCGGGCGTGCCGGCCCCGCCGAGGAAGAGCGCGTACGCCGACCACGCGAACGAGGCCAGTACGCCGAGCGAGACCAGGGTGTCCATGGTCGACGCCGCGTGCCGCAGCCCCCGCGCGGCCCGTACGTGGAACGGCCACGCTCCCCAGACGACGACCGGCGCCGTCAGGACGAAGCAGAGCCACTGCCAGTTGCGGAACTGCAGGGCCGGCACCATCGACAGCACCAGCACGGGCACCGCCAGCAGCGCCGTCACCGTCAGCCGGCCGAGCTCGGAGTCGTCCCCGGCGTCCGGTTCCCCGGCCCGCGACGACGTGGGCAGGGCGGCGGTGTAGCCGGCCCGCTCGACCGTGGCGACGAGTTCCTCGGGGCGGACGGCCGTCGGGTGGGTCACCCGGGCCCGGCCGGTGGCCAGGTTGACGGTGGCGGTGACGCCGTCGAGGCGGCCCAGCCGTTTCTCGACCCGTCTCACGCAGGCCGCGCAGGTCATTCCGCCCACGGTGAGGTCGGTCGTCGTCAGGGCCGGCGCCGGCCTGGTCGTCACGGGGTGTGGCCTTCGGTGTGGTCGCCGTGCGTGCCGGTGCGGGGGTCCGTCCCGGTGGCGCCGCCGTCCGGGCGGTGCATGCCGGGGGCGACCGGGCCGACGGCCGATCCGACGGCGTAGGCCACCACGAACACGAGGGCGAGAAGCAGCAGGAAACCGCCGAGGGCGGGCGGGGGCAGCAGGTCCTTGAGCGCCCTCGGGGCGCGGCGGGCGGGTGTTCGGGGGTCGTGCATCACCGGTCTCCAGATCACGTCGCACGGCGTCACTCGGTTCGCGCCGTGCCGGAACAGGAGTCGGGGACGGGACCCGTGGAGTTCCACACCACCGGTGTGGGGTAGGTCACACTGTGCGATCACACGGTTACGGTAGGGCGCGCAACGAGCATCGCTTCTTCCCCTTTTGAGGTGTTTCACCATGGTCCTGAGTATCCGCAACCAACTGCCCGGCACCGTCACCGCCATCACCCCCGGCGAGGTGATGGCCACCGTCGGAGTGCGCCTCGACGGCGGTCAGGACCTCACCGCGGCGATCACCGTGGACGCGGTGCGGGACCTGGCACTGACCGAGGGGGCCGCCGTGCGCGCCCTCGTCAAGTCCACCGAGGTCTCCCTCGCCACGGGCCCGGTGGACGGGCTGTCCATCCGCAACCGGCTGCGCGGCACGGTGGTGTCGGTCGGTACGGGGGGCGCGATGGCCTCCGTCAAGGTGGCGGTGGAGGGCGCCGAACTGACCTCCGCGATCACCAAGGACGCGGTCGAGGACCTCGGCCTCGCGCCGGGCTCTCCCGTGGTCGCCCTGATCAAGGCGACGGAGGTGTCCCTGGCGGCGGGGTGACGCCCGGCGCGTCGCCGTACTCGTCGGGGAGGCGCATCGCCGGCCCGCCGACCTGCAGGCCGAGGGGCACCGCGCGGCCCTTCGGCTCCTCCCAGGCCTCCTGGCGGCCGAGCGCGGTCAGATCCAGGTAGTTGTCGCCGTTGTGGAACTCCTCGAGGCCCCGGCCGAAGGTGGAGTAGGTGTGGAAGATCTCGTCGCCGACCCGCAGGAAGGCGCTGATGCCGGGGTAGTCGCCGCGCCAGCCCACCTCCCACGGCTGGCCGGCCTCGGCGAGCTCGGCCTCCGTGCGGTAGTCGAGCAGCACCGGGGCCACCCGGTCGTCGAGCGTGACGTGGAAGTCGTAGTTGAAGTCGCTGCCGGCGGCGGAGTACCAGGGGAACGTCCAGCCCATCCGGTCCCGGAACGCCGCGATCCGCTCGTACGGCACCCGGGACACCGCCGCCAGGGAGGTGCCGCGCACATGCAGCTGGCGCAGCCGGGCGGGGATCTGGTCGGCGGCGGAGGAACAGCTGGGGCAGCCGTGCTCGCGGGGCCGCTCGCTGCCGTCGGCGCCGGTGTCGTACTCCCACATGAAGTGGTGCACGACCAGCTGGGGCCGCCCCTCGAACAGGTCCGCGAGCCCGACCGTGCCGTCCGGGCCCTCGAAGGTGTACCGCTTGTCGACGCGGACCATCGGCAGCCTGCGCCGCCGGGCGTTGACCCGGTCACGGGCGCGCGTCAGCTCCTTCTCCGTGGCCAGCAGCTCCTTGCGCGCCCGCAGCCACTCCTCGCGGGACACCACCTCGGGCAGCTCGGTCATGGTCATCACCTCTCGGCGGTGGGGACGACGGCGTCGGTCACCATGCTTCTCCCCCACGGCCCCGCCCACCACCGCGCCCGGCCGGCGCGGCCGGGGCGCCGGCTGACACGGCCCTTGATTTAACCCCTCGTTTTCTTGAACCGTTCGTGTTTGGCGCGATAGGTTCGCCCCCATGACCGCCTCCCGGAATCCGACCACCGCCGAGGAGCTGCGCGGTGCCGGCCTGCGGGTGACGGCAGCCCGCGTCGCTCTGCTCGAGACCGTCCGGGCCGGTGACCACCTGGGCGTCGAGGCGATCGCCTCCGGGGTCCGCGAGCGTGTGGGCCACATATCCCTGCAAGCGGTGTACGAGGCCCTGCACGCGCTGACCGCGGCACGTCTCGTCCGCCGTATCGAACCGGCGGGCAGCCCGGCCCGCTACGAGGGCCGTGTCGGCGACAACCACCACCACCTCGTGTGCCGGTCCTGCGGCACGGTCACCGACGTCGAGTGCGCGACCGGCCAGGCCCCCTGCCTGACCGCGTCAAACGACCACGGCTTCTCGATCGACGAGGCCGAGGTCATCTACTGGGGCCTGTGCCCCGCCTGTTCCACCCGTACTTCCTGAGCACCGTGATCCACGTCCCGAAGAAGGATGCCCATGGCTGAGAACCCGGATGCAATCGTCACCGAACCCAAGACGGAGGGCACTGGGGGCTGCCCGGTCGCGCACGGGCGCGCCGCGCACCCCACGCAGGGGGGTGGCAACCGCCAGTGGTGGCCGGAGCGCCTCAACCTGAAGATCCTCGCGAAGAACCCCGCCGTGTCCAACCCGCTCGGTGAGGACTTCGACTACGCGCAGGCGTTCCAGTCCCTGGACCTGGCGGCCGTCAAACGGGACCTCGCCGAGGTGCTCACGACCTCGCAGGACTGGTGGCCCGCCGACTTCGGCCACTACGGTCCGCTGATCATCCGGATGGCGTGGCACAGCGCGGGCACCTACCGCATCAGCGACGGCCGCGGCGGTGCCGGCGCCGGTCAGCAGCGCTTCGCGCCGCTGAACAGCTGGCCGGACAACGCCAACCTGGACAAGGCCCGCCGTCTGCTGTGGCCGGTGAAGAAGAAGTACGGCCAGAGCATCTCCTGGGCCGACCTGATGATCCTCGCCGGCAACGTGGCCCTGGAGACGATGGGCTTCACGACCTTCGGCTTCGCCGGCGGCCGCGCGGACGTCTGGGAGCCGGAGGAGGACGTCTACTGGGGCCCCGAGACCACCTGGCTCGACGACCAGCGCTACAGCGGTGACCGCGAGCTGGAGAACCCCCTCGGCGCGGTCCAGATGGGCCTCATCTACGTCAACCCCGAGGGCCCCAACGGCAACCCCGACCCGGTGGCCGCGGCCCGCGACATCCGTGAGACGTTCCGCCGGATGGCGATGAACGACGAGGAGACCGTCGCCCTCATCGCCGGTGGCCACACCTTCGGCAAGACCCACGGCGCCGGCCCCGCGGACCACGTCGGCAACGACCCCGAGGCCGCCTCCATGGAGGAGCAGGGCCTCGGCTGGAAGAACACCTACGGCACGGGCAAGGGCGGTGACACCATCACCTCCGGCCTGGAGGTCACCTGGACCGCCACGCCCATCCAGTGGAGCAACGGCTTCTTCAAGAACCTCTTCGAGTTCGAGTACGAGCTGACGGAGTCCCCGGCCGGCGCCAAGCAGTGGGTCGCCAAGAACGCCGAGGCGATCATCCCGGACGCGCACGACCCGTCGAAGAAGCACCTGCCGACGATGCTCACCACCGACCTGTCGCTGCGCTTCGACCCGATCTACGAGCCCATCTCCCGCCGCTTCTACGAGAACCCGGCGGAGTTCGCGGACGCCTTCGCGCGCGCCTGGTACAAGCTGACCCACCGCGACATGGGCCCGAAGTCGCACTACCTCGGCTCCGAGGTGCCCGCCGAGACCCTGCTGTGGCAGGACCCGCTGCCCGAGGCCCAGGGCGCGGTCGTCGGCGCCGAGGAGATCGCGGCCCTCAAGGCCAAGCTCCTCGACTCCGGTCTGACCGTCGCGCAGCTGGTCGGCACGGCGTGGGCCTCGGCCTCGACGTTCCGCGGCAGCGACAAGCGCGGCGGCGCCAACGGCGCCCGGATCCGCCTGGAGCCGCAGCGCGGCTGGGAGGCCAACGACCCCGACCAGCTCGCCACGGTCCTGCGCACCCTGGAGAACGTCCAGCAGGAGTTCAACGCGGGCTCCGCGAAGAAGGTCTCCCTGGCCGACCTGATCGTCCTCGGCGGCTGCGTGGGCGTGGAGAAGGCCGCCAAGGCCGCGGGCCACGACATCGAGGTGCCCTTCACCCCGGGTCGTGTCGACGCGACGGACGAGCACACGGACGTCGAGTCGTTCGCCGCGCTGGAGCCGACCTCGGACGGCTTCCGCAACTACCTCGGCAAGGGCAACCGCCTGCCGGCCGAGTACCTGCTGCTGGACCGGGCGAACCTGCTGACGCTGAGCGCGCCCGAGATGACGGCGCTCGTGGGCGGTCTGCGCGTGCTGGGCGCCAACTCGCAGCAGTCCAAGCACGGCGTCCTCACCGAGACCCCGGGCGCCCTGACGAACGACTTCTTCGTCAACCTGCTCGACCTGGGTGTGACGTGGAGGTCCACGTCCGAGGACCAGACCACGTTCGAGGGCGTCGACGCCGCCTCGGGCGAGGTCAAGTGGACCGGCACCCGCGCCGACCTCGTCTTCGGCTCCAACTCCGAGCTGCGTGCGGTCGCCGAGGTCTACGCGAGCGACGACGCGAAGGCGAAGTTCGTGACGGACTTCGTCGCCGCGTGGGACAAGGTCATGAACCTGGACCGGTTCGACCTGGTCTGATCCGACCCGGGTCGGCCATGAGGCCGTCCGGTCCGGCACTTCGGTGCCGGGCCGGACGGCCTCGGCCGTTCCCGCACACACGAGAAAAGGCCGCCTCCTCAGCTCTCTGAGAAGACGGCCTCCGACCTGCGGTGAAGCTGGTCGGGACGACAGGATTTGAACCTGCGACCCCTTGACCCCCAGTCAAGTGCGCTACCAAGCTGCGCCACGTCCCGGTGCGGTCTGACCTGGGGTTTCCCCCGGGCGAACGCGCAGGGCAACAATACCGCACTCGGGTCGGTGGTCGCGCACCGGTTTCAGGCCCGCCGCGGCGCGGGCCTGGCCGCCGGTGCCCGGGTGCGGCGGGTGTCGACACGCTCCAGATCGCGTATCGCGGGCACCGCGAGCAGGGCGAAGACGACGACGAAGCTCATCGCGCCGGCGACGAGCAGCACCAGGTCCGCGCCGAGGGCCGCCGCGGCGGGCCCCGCGAGGGCCTGGCCGACGGGCAGCATCGCGAGCGAGCCGGCCACGTCGTAGGCGTGGATGCGGTTGAGGACGGCGGGCTGGACCTGGGTCTGCACGCTGGTCGCCCACATGACGCCCCAGAACGACATCCCGGCCCCGGCGACGGCCGCGCCGGCCGCCATCGCCGGCACGTCGAGTCCGAGCCCGACGGTCGCCGGGAAACCCGCGAAGCCGAACAGGGCGACGGCCCCGGCCCGCAGCATCCGGCGCGGGCGCAGCCGCAGGGCGAGGAGGCCGCCGACGACGGTGCCGGCGCCCAGGGCGGAGTTGACCAGGCCGTAGGCGCCCGGCCCGTGTTCCCGGACCACCTCCGTCGCCACCAGCGGCACGGTCGGGCCGAAGACCGCGATCATGTACAGGCACCAGACGGCGATGACGCCCCACAGCCAGGTCCGCGCCCTGAACTCCCGCCAGCCCTCCACGAGATCGGCCCTGAAGGCACTCGCCCCGCGCCCCGCGGCCCGGATGCCCGGCACCGGCGGGGGCAGCCGCAGCAACAGCAGACACAGGGCGCTGACCGCGTACGTGGCGGCGTGCGCGGCGAAGACCCCGCCCGCCGACGCGAGGCCGACCAGCACGCCCGCCACGGCGGGACCGGCGAGCTGGGCCGAGGACTCGGCGATGCGGATGGCGCCGTTGGCGCCCTGGATGTCGGACGCGAGCCGGGGCACCATGCTCGCGACGCCGGGCTGGAAGACGGCGCTCGCGATGCCGTTGACGACGCCGATCGCGCAGATCTCCCAGAGCACGACGCGGTCCGCGAGGAAGAGGGCGGCGGTGAGGGCCTGCGTGCCCAGCCGCACCACGTCGGCCCAGATCATCAGCTTGCGGGTGCTGAACCGGTCGGCGACGACCCCGCCGAAGACGACCAGCGCGGCGAACGCCCCCGCGGTCGAGGCCATGGCCAGGCCGACCGCGCCGGCGCCGTACCCGTGCTGGAGCAGGCCCGCGGCGAGCGCCACCGGGAGCATGGTGTCGCCGAGCCGGGCCACGGCACGGGCGACGAAGAACAGCGCGAAGTCCCGCGACCAGACGGGCGGCACCACCGCACCGCCAGAGCCCTCGCCCTCGTGCGCACGACCCCCCGCACGGCCCACGCCGTCCTCGCCCGGACCGTCCTTCTCCCCCGCGTCGGCAACGTTGTCCGGCGTTCCGCCCATCCCCCGCGCTCCCCTCCCACGTCCCACGCCACCCCGGCCCCCCGCGGATCATGCCACCCCGCACCGACGGCCCGGAGGCAGTTTCACCCCCCGGACGGCAGCCCCAGTTCCGGGTGGGCCTCCAGCAGCCGGGGCGGCGCGGCCTGCCGCCAGGAGTCGGCGAGGATGTCCCGCAGCTCGTCCTCGTCCTCCAGCGCGGACAGCCGCGCCCGCACCCAGGCGAACTGCGCCTCGTGGTCGGCGATCCAGAACTTCCCCGGCTCGGCGAGGACCAGTTCGTCGCGCTCCTCCTTGGGGCAGCGCACGGCGAGGGAGGTCTCCTCCTCCGGGAGCGTGGCGAACATCTTGCCCGCCACCCGGAACGTGGGCATGCTCCAGGCGATCCTCTCCGTCGTGTCCGGAAGGGACAGGGCGATACGGCGTACGTCTTCGGCGTCCGGCATGAGACGCAAGGTAGCGCCTGCCACCGACAGTCACCCGGTGAGAGCGGGTGCTCCGACCTGCTTGTAGTAGACGGTCGTCGGCCGCAGCACCCCCGCCGGGCTCGCCGCGTAGTCGGGGATCGCGCCGAGCGGCGTCCAGCCCGCCGCCCGGTACAGCCGCTCGGCGGGGCTGTCGGTCTCGGTGTCCAGGTGGAGGAGCGTGACGCCGGACGCGACGGCCGCCCGCTCGGCGGTGTCGAGGAGCGCGTGCCCGAGGCCTCGCCCCCGCGCCTCGCGGCGCACCATGAGCTTGACCAGTTCCGCCCGGTGCCTGCTGTTGGGCTTGTCCGCGAAGGCGAGGCTCACCGTCCCGGCCACCCTCGTCCCCTCGCGGGCCGCCCAGACGGCGAGCTCACCCGCGGCCACGCCCCTCGCCCGCCCCCGCCACCAGGCCAGGGCCTCGGGCCCGTCGAGCGGCGCGAGGAAACCCACCGAGGCGCCGCTGTGCACGGTCTCGACCAGCAGGTCCGCCAATTCCTGCGCGTGTGCCCGCACTTGGGCCGCGTTCAGCCGTTCCACGATCACGGGAGCACCACCGCGAGGACGTACCGCGCCGCCACGTCGCCGGCGCACCGGAACCGCGTGGGCCCCCATACCCGCAACCGCAGCGCGTCCCCCGCCGCGAGCCGGTGCTCGACGTCCCGCACGGTCACCGCGAGGTCTCCTTCCAGCACCCAGATGTGCTGTTCCAGGCCCGGTACGGGCGGCCGGTCGTAGGCGAGGTCGGCGCCGACCGCGAGCCGCCCCTCCACCAGCTCGCCGCGCAGCCCGGCGTGCGGCGGCGACACGGAGCGGCGTACGAATCCGGCGGCCCGGTCCTCCCAGACGGGCTGGTCGGCGGCCCGCAGCAGCAGCGCGGACTCGCCTTCGACCTCGCTCAGCAGCTGGGACATGGTGCGCCCGTATACGGCGCACAGCCGGTTCAGCACGGACGCCGTGGGGCTGATCTCGGCGCGCTCCGCGCGCGACAGGGTCGACCGGCTCACTCCGCTGCGCTGCGCCAGCTCCCCCAGGGACAGGCCGTGCTCGGCCCTCAGCTCGGCCAGCCTCGCGCCGAGCCGGGTGTCGACGTCACGCGCGACACCGGGTTCCTCGTGTCTCATATCCGGGACGCTATCCCGGATATGAGACAGCGGTGTTACGGGAACCTCACACCTGCCCGGCTCAGGTGGCCCGCCCGGCCTCCTCCAGCGCCTCCAGCACCGGCCGGATCAGCGGATGCTCCTCCGCGCCCCGGCGTATCGCGGCGAAGACCCGGCGGGTGGGGGCCTCCCCGTCCACCGGGCGCACGAGGACACCGGTCAGGTCCATCCCGCGCAGCGCGGAGCGCGGTACGAGGGCCACTCCCGCGTCCGCTGCGGCCAGGGCCACCACCGCGCGGAAGTCGTCCGAGGAGTGCTCGAAGCGGGGCTGGAACCCCGCCGCCTCACAGGCCAGCACCACCACGTCATGGCAGGGATTGCCGGGGTAGGGGCCGATCCACGCGTCCTTGGCCAGCTCCGCCAGCGGCACCTCACCGGTGTCCGCGAGCCGGTGGCTGACGGGCACCACGGCGTCGAAGGGCTCGGCGTACAGCGGGACGTGCGCCAGGCGCGGATCGTCGGCCGGCGGCGCACCGCGGTACTCCACGGCGACCGCGACGTCGACCTGCCGGTCCAGCACCATGGGCAGGCTGGCGTCCCCCTCGGCGTCCCGGACGCGGATGCGGATGCCGGGCGCGGTCCGCGCGAGGCGGGCCACGGCCGGCGCGACGACCTCGGCGATGCCGGTCGCGAAGGAGGCGACGCTGACCGTGCCGGCGTCGCCCGAGCCGTAGGCCGCGAGCTCCGCCTCCGCGCGCTCCAGCTGGGCGAGGACCGCGTTGGTGTGGCTGAGCAGGATCTCGCCGGCCGGGGTGAGCCGCACCCCCTTGGCCCCCCGCTCCACCAGCCGGTGCCCCGTCTCCTGCTCCAGTGCCGTGAGCTGCTGGGACACCGCGGAGGGGGTGAGATACAGCGCGGCGGCCGCCGCCGTCACGGTGCGGTGGTCGGCCACCGCACGGAGGATGTGGAGCCGCCGCGCCTCGATCATGCCACCGATTGTCTCAAACCGGTGGTGTGTGCAGGTCGCCCCGTACGGGGTCAGGCGTCCAGCTCCGCCCGCGCCGCCACGAACGCGTCCACCGCGCGGTTCACGTCCTCGGTCGAGTGCGCCGCGGAGAGCTGGACGCGGATGCGCGCCTGCCCCTGGGGCACCACCGGGTAGGAGAAGCCGATCACGTACACACCGCGCTCCAGCAGCAGCTCAGCCATCCGGCCGGCCCGGGAGGCGCCGCCGATCATCACCGGCGCGATCGCGTGGTCGCCGGGCAGGACGTCGAAGCCCTCCTCGGTCATCCGGCGCCGGAACAGCGCGGTGTTCCCGGTGAGCCGCTCCCGCAGATCGCCCGCCGACTCCAGCAGGTCGAGCACCTTCAGCGAGGCGGCGGCGATCACCGGGGCCAGGGTGTTGGAGAAGAGGTACGGCCGGGAGCGCTGGCGCAGCAGCGCGACGATCTCGGCGCGGGCGGCGACGTAGCCGCCCGAGGCGCCGCCGAGCGCCTTGCCCAGCGTGCCGGTGATGATGTCGACCCGGTCCATCACGCCGTGCAGCTCGGGGGTACCGCGCCCGCCGGGGCCGACGAAGCCGACGGCGTGCGAGTCGTCGACCATGACCATGGCGTCGTAGCGGTCGGCGAGGTCGCAGATCTCGTTCAGCGGTGCCACGTAGCCGTCCATGGAGAAGACGCCGTCGGTGACGATCAGCTTGCGGCGCGCGCCGCCCTCGCCGGCCTCCTTCAGCTGCCGCTCCAGGTCCGCCATGTCGCGGTTGGCGTAGCGGAAGCGGCGGGCCTTGGACAGCCGGATGCCGTCGATGATCGAGGCGTGGTTGAGGGCGTCGGAGATCACCGCGTCCTCGGCGCCGAGCAGGGTCTCGAAGACACCGCCGTTGGCGTCGAAGCAGGAGGAGTACAGGATCGTGTCCTCCTGCCCGAGGAAGGCGGACAGCCGTGCCTCCAGCTCCTTGTGCACCTCCTGGGTGCCGCAGATGAACCGGACGGACGCCATGCCGTAGCCCCAGCGGTCCAGGGCCGCGTGGGCGGCGGCGATCACCTCGGGGTGGTCGGCGAGGCCGAGGTAGTTGTTGGCGCAGAAGTTCAGCACCTCGCCCGGCCGCCCGCCCGCGGAGACGTTGACGGTCGCGGACTGCGGGGTGTCGATGACGCGTTCGGGCTTGTGCAGACCGGCGGCGCGGATCTCGTCGAGGGTGGCGCGCAGGTCGTCGCGCACGGAGTCGAACATGACGGGGTCTCCTAAAAAGGTGCTGTCGGGGTTACGCGGTCCAGTCGAGGATGACCTTGCCGCCGCGGCCGCTCGCCGCGTCGGCGAACGCCGCCTCGAAGTCGCGGTAGCCGTACCGGCCGGTGATCACGGGCGCGAGGTCGAGGCCGCCTTCCAGCAGCACCGACATGGCGTACCAGGTCTCGAACATCTCCCGGCCGTAGATGCCCTTGATGGTGATCATCGAGGTGACGATCCGGGCCCAGTCGACCGGGAACTCCTGCGCGGGCAGGCCGAGCATCGCGATCCGGCCGCCGTGGGTCATGTTCGCGATCATGTCCTGGAGCGCCTCGGCGCGGCCGGACATCTCCAGGCCGATGTCGAAGCCCTCCCGCAGGCCGAGGACGCGCTGCCCGTCCGCGATCGTGGACTCGCGCACGTCGAGGGCGAGGCTGACCCCGATCTTGCGGGCCAGTTCCAGCCGCTCCTCGCTGACGTCCGTGACGACGACGTTGCGGGCGCCCGCGTGCCGGGCCACGGCGGCGGCCATCAGCCCGATCGGGCCGGCCCCGGTGATCAGCACGTCCTCGCCGACCAGCGGGAACGACAGCGCGGTGTGCACGGCGTTGCCGAACGGGTCGAAGATGGCCGCGACGTCGAGGTCCACCGGCACGCGGTGCACCCACACGTTGGTCGCCGGCAGCACGACGTACTCGGCGAAGGCGCCGTCGCGTCCGACCCCGAGCCCGACGGTCGCCCGGCACAGGTGGCGGCGGCCGGCCAGGCAGTTGCGGCACTTGCCGCACACGAGATGGCCCTCGCCGCTGACCCGGTCGCCGGACTTGATCTCGCTGACGTCCCGGCCGGTGCCGACCACCTCGCCGACGAATTCGTGCCCGAGCACCAGCGGGGTGCGGATGGTCTGCTGCGCCCAGCCGTCCCACGAGTGGATGTGCAGATCGGTGCCGCAGATCCCGGTGCGCAGCACCTTGATCAGTACGTCGCCGGGGCCGACCTCGGGCTCCGGGACCTCCATGAGCCGCAGCCCTGGCTCCGCCTTGTCCTTGACCAGTGCCTTCACCGCTGGGGCTCCTGAGGGTGAGATCCCTGCCGCGGGCATGCCGAAGAAGCCCCCGGACGGGGAGAGAAGTGGAATCGCACAGCAATCTGCCGTACGCCGCCGTCCTGGTCCATCGAGGATTTCTTAACCGCCGCCGCAGCTTTCCTTCACGCCCGCGCGCGACGTTCACCTGGTCAGAGCAGAGGTCCGCCGCTCAAGGGCCCTTCGAGCCGTACGACGAGGTCCGCGGCCGTCGCCTTGATGGTCTCCAGACCGGAGCGCCCCCAGGGGCGCGGGGAGACATCGGCGACGCAGACGGTGCCGAGCACCATGCCCGTGGTGTCGATGAGCGGCGCGCCGAGGTAGGAGTGGATGCCGAACTCGTCGACGACCGGATTGCCCGCGAACCGCGGGTAGTCGCGGACGTCCTCCAGCACCAGCGCCTTGTGCCGGACCACCACGTGGGGGCAGAAACCGTGGTCGCGGGGCAGGAAGCGGCCCATCACGGGGCGCGTTCCGTCCTCCTTCACGACGAGCCCGACGTCGGGCACGTGCAGGCCCGCGAAGAACTGGCCCTTCTCACCGAGGAAGTTGACCATCGCGTACGGCGCACCGGTCAGGGACGCCAGATGGCCCGCGAAGGCGTCGAGGGCGGGCTCCGGACGGTCCCCCAGGCCCAGTTGAAGCAGTCGCCGCGTGCGCGCGGGTGCCTCCTTGTCCTCGGGGGTGAGCAGCAGCCGACCGGCCGGGCGCGGCGGGTCGTACCTCATGTCCGGGTCCCGTCGCAGTGGGCGTGTGTCATGTGCGGCTCCGGTGCGGTGTGGGCGGCTGTCACATGTGGGCGCCGTGGCTGGGCGCGGGGGTGACGGGCGCGTGGGCGATGAGGTGGCGGACGAGGGTGAGCAGGGTCTGGACGCCGGACGCGGAGATCCGGGCGTCGCAGCGGACGACGGGGACCTCGGGGTGCAGGTCGATGGCGGCACGCACCTCCTCGGGGTCGTAGCGGTGGCCGCCGTCGAACTCGTTGACGGCGACGATGAATCCGAGGCCGCGTTCCTCGAAGAAGTCGACGGCCGCGAAACACTCCTCCAGCCGCCGCGTGTCGGCGAGGATCACCGCGCCGAGGGCGCCCTCGCACAGTTCGTCCCACATGAACCAGAAGCGCTCCTGGCCGGGCGTGCCGAACAGGTACAGGACGTGTTCCGGGTCGAGGGTGATGCGGCCGAAGTCCATGGCCACCGTCGTCTCGACCTTGTTCTCGATGCCGTCGAGGTTGTCGGTGGCGGCGCTGACGGTGGTGAGCAGTTCCTCCGTGCTGAGCGGCGCGATCTCGCTGACGGCGCCGACGAAGGTGGTCTTGCCGACACCGAAGCCGCCCGCGACCAGGATCTTGAGCGCGGTGGGGAACGGGTCGGCGCCGTAGCCGTCGTCCTGGTCGGAGCGGTCGGGGTGATCCGGGTGGTCGGTGTGGTCGGAGTAGGGGTCAGAGTTGTCGTCGTAGTCCATCGAGCACTGCCTCCAGAAGGGCCCGGTCCGTGGGGTTGTGGTGGAACTCGGGGGGCTTGGTGGTGAGGACCCCGCAGTCGACGAGGTCCGACAGCAGCACCTTGGTGACCACCGCCGGCAACATGAGGTGCGCGGCGACCTCGGCGACCGACACGGGCGCCCGGCACAGGTCGAGGGCCTGCGTGTGTTCGGGGCCGAGATAGCCGAGGGGGGTGGCTCCGGTGGCCATCACCTGCGAGATGAGGTCGAGGGCGACGGAGGGGCGGGTACGGCCGTTGCTGACCGTGAAGGGGCGCACCAGCCGTCCGGCCGCCTCGTCGAGCCAGGGCCCGTCGCCGGCCGCCGTCACGCTCAAGGCCTCATCGCCGGGGGTTCGGCGGACTGCTGCCGGGGAGCGGTCACCAGGTAGGGGCGGACGCTCTTGACCAGCATGGCCATCTCGTAGCCGAGCACGGCGGCGTCGGCCTCACGGCCCGCCAGCACCGCCAGACAGGTGCCGGAGCCGGCGGTGGTGACGAACAGCAGGGTCGAGTCGAGTTCGACGACGACCTGGCGGACGTCACCGCCGTCGCCGAACCGGACCCCGGCACTGCGGCCGAGGGAGTACAGGCCGGAGGCCAGGGCCGCCATGTGGTCGGCGCTGTCGGGGTCGAGGCCGTGGACCGACTTCACGAGTCCGTCGCAGGAGAGGAGCACCGCGCTGCTGGTGTGCGGTACGCGCTGTACGAGGCCGCTCATCAGCCAGTCGAGATCGGATACATGGCCGGTGGGGGCATCGGTCGCCATGGTGGATCGACTCCTTGGGATACGAAGGTCTGCGGGCGCGCCCGTGGGTACGCCGGCGGTCATTGCGGTGGGGGTGGTGACGGCGGCGGCAGCTGCGGTCATCCGGCTGGTCCGCTCCCGTCGTGCCGGGCGGGGTGGTCCGGGGGCGTACGGACGGCCTCCCACTGCGGGGGCTCGTCCCGAGGCGCGTGCACGTCCATGTGCGGTACGGCCATGGGGAGTTGCGTCACCACGGGGGGAACGTCGGGTCGGCGGCCGGCCGGCGGCGGGACGGCCGACGCGGGAGTCCCGGAGTCCGGGTACGAGGACCCCGGGTCCGAGGGCCCCGGGTCCAGGCGGGCGGGCTCCGTCGGGGTGTGGTCCGGGAGTGCGGGTGTGTCGGCGTGCGGGGTGTCCGGGCGGGCCGGTGGCGCATGGCCGGGATCTGCCTGGTGCTGGGCCTCCGCGAGGCCGATGCCACGCTGGAACGCCGCCATCAGACCGGGGTCGTGACCGACCGGGTCCTCCGCGTCCTGACGGGGTGCCGGGCCCCCGCGCAGCTGGGGCACGATGTGCTCCTGGGCACGGCGACGGGGCAGCGTGGGCTTGCCCATCGTGCCGCGGACGGTGCCGGTGCGCGGGGCGAGCGGCGCGGCGGCGTGTTCCTCGACGGTCGGCCGGTCGCCGGGCCGGATGCCGGGCACGGCCTCGGCCGGGTTGGGCCGCTGCCCGTGGGTGCCGCGGACCGGCAGGGGCGAGGGGGCGGGTGGCCCGGCGGCGGGAGCAGGCCGGGGCGCGGGGTCCGGCGCGGGCCGCCGGGGCCGCGGCGGCGCGACGGGCGGTGCCGGCCGGGCGGCCTCGGGTGCGGGACGGGATGCGGGCTGGGGTGCGGGAGGAGATGCGGGCTGGGGGTGCTGCTGAGGCGGCGGGGCGGGGCGGCCGGCGTCGGGCCGACTGCCGAGCAGCGCCTGCGGCACGACGAGGACGGCCTGGACACCGCCGTAGATGTTGCTCTGCAGCCGGACCGTGATCCCGTGCCGCCGGGCCAGTTGGGAGACCACGAACAGCCCGATCCGGCCGTCCGCGAGCAGGCGGGCCACATTGACCTGGTCGGGGTCGGTGAGCAGGGCGTTCATCTTGTTCTGCTCGTCGACGGGCATGCCGAGTCCGCGGTCCTCGACCTCCACGGCGAGACCCGAGGTGACGAGGTTGGCGCGCAGCAGCACCTGGGTGTGCGGGGCCGAGAACACCGTGGCGTTCTCGACCAGTTCGGCCAGCAGATGGATCACGTCGGCGACCGCGTGGCCGCGCAGGGTGCCGTCGATCGGCGGCACGAGTCGCACCCGCGAGTACTGCTCGACCTCGGCGATGGCCGAGCGCAGCACCTCGGTCATCGAGACCGGGTTGCTCCACTGGCGCCGGGAGACGGCGCCGCCGAGCACGGCGAGGTTCTCGGCGTGGCGGCGGATGCGGGTGGCGAGGTGGTCGACGTGGAAGAGGCCCTTGAGCAGGTCGGGGTCCTCGATCTCGTTCTCGAGGTCGTCCAGGATCGCGATCTCGCGGTGCACCAGCGACTGGAGGCGCCGGGCGAGGTTGACGAAGACCTCCAGCTTCTGTTCGCTGCCGGCCTGGCTGGAGAGCTGGGCGGCCTGCACGACGGCGGTGACGGCGCCGTCGTGCGCGCGGGCCAGGTCGGCGGCGAGCAGCTCGAAGTCGTCGGCGTCCTCGGGCGGGCCGCCGCGCGGCTTGCGCTGCGGTGGCAGCTCGCCGCGGCGCAACGCCTCGACGAGGGTGCGCAGATCGGCCTCCCGGCGGGCGCTGCTGCGGCGCAGCGCGCCGACGCGGTCGTGCACCGCCCGGGCGGCGCGGCCGGCGGCGATCACGGCGATCCCGATGCCGGCGAGCGTCACACAGACCGCGCAGGCCAGGACGGCCCACAGGGTGAGGCTGGTGCGGGCGCCCGTGGAGCGGACGGTGAACAGCACCGCCGCGCAGGCGCTGAGCGCGACCGCGAGCGGGGGCAGTACGGCCAGCCGCAGCAGCTGGGGCCGTATGTGGGCCTCGGGCAGCGAGGGAGCGGTGTGGGCGACCGGCCGTCCGTGCCGCCCGCCCTCGCGGCGGTCTGCGCGTGCGGCCGGTGCGCGGAGGTGTGACATCGGGCGTCCTCGTACTGGTCCAGCGGTCGGAAGCCGGGCGGGCCCGTCGGTGTGAAGCGGGCATGCGGCGGCTCGGTGTCGGCCGACGACGGCGAGAGGAATTCGGCCCTGCGTCGCCCGACGGACACTCACAGTAGTCGGCAACGCATCATGTGCGGTGGGCAGTTGACAAAGTCCTACGGCCCGCGTCCCGCTCTGGTATGAGGCCTCGTACGACAGACCGATAAGCGCGCCCCGACGAGGACATCGATGCCGTCAGGGATCGATCCGACCTGGTCGGAAGCGGTCAGGAAACGCCGGACCGCGAGGCGCGCCGCCGACACGGCAAGGGGCCGGGGCGATGAGCCCCGGCCCCGCCGGTGTGCCGGTCCCCGACCGGAGGACGGCGGTCACACGACCGCCGCGAGAACGAGATCCCTACCGCTCGCCCGCGAGGTCGAGGTCGCCCTTGGCGGACGGAGCGGCGCCGGTGTCCCGGCCGCGCAGCCAGTGCCGGGCGACGGGCGCCGTGACCGTGCGCCACCAGGGGTCCACCGGGAGGTCACCGGCCGGCTCGAAGGGCTCGCCGGGCCGGGGCAGCGCCACCGCCGCTCCGGCCTCCTCGGCCGCGTCCTTCGTCCACTCACCGGGCTCGGCGTAGGGGTGCGGGGCGAGGTTGAAGGTCCCCCAGTGGATGGGGAGCAGCACTCCCGCCGAGGCGTCGCCGCCCTGCAGGTCCAGATGTGCGCGGACGCCCTCCTCGGGAGTCATGTGGATGTCCGGCCAGTACTGGCTGTACGCGCCGATCTGGATCATCGTGGCGTCGAACGGGCCGTGGTCGGCGCCGATGTCCCGGAAGCCCTCGAAGTAGCCGGTGTCACCGCTGTGGAACAACCGGTGGCTCTCCCCCGCGACGACCCAGGACGCCCAGAGCGTGTGCTGGGTGTTGCGCAGGCCGCGGCCGCAGAAGTGGCGGGCCGGGGTGGCGGTCAGCGTGAGTCCGCCGACCTTGGTCGACTCCTGCCAGTCCAGCTCGCGCAGCCGGTCGGCGGACACGCCCCAGTGCTCCAGGTGGGCGCCGACGCCGAGCGGGACGGCGAAGAGCGTGTCCGTGCCGGCCAGCGCCTTGATCGTGGGCAGGTCCAGGTGGTCGTAGTGGTCGTGCGAGATGACCACCACGTCGACCGGGCCGAGCGCGGTCAGGGGCAGCGGCGCCGCGTGCAGCCGCCTGGGCCCGGCGAAGGCGAACGGGGAGCAGCGCTCGCCCCAGACGGGGTCGAAGAGCACCCGCTGCCCGTCGATCTCCGCGAGGACGCTGGAGTGGCCCAGCCAGGTCAGCCGCAGGCCCGAGGCGGGCGGGCGCGCGAGGTCGGCCGCCGTCGTGGGGTACACCGGCATGGCGCCGTGCGGGGTGCGGCGGTTGCGGGCGTCCTTGTCGAAGTAGGTCTTCGCGAAGTCGAGCGTCGAACCCGAGGGCCGGATCCGCGAGGGCCCTCCGGGGTTCTGGAAGACGCCGTCCTTGAAGTGGGGCGATCTGCGGATGCGCGCCATGCGCTCGCCGCTCGGCTCCACGCCGAAGGCCGCGGGCCGCAACGCGCGGAGCCCGGAGCTCAGGGAACGGGAACCGGCCACGGTACCTCCAGGTGGAATCGGTGGAAGCTCCATTATGGTCCGCCCCACCGACACCATCGGCCGCCCGCCCCCCATACTGACTCGTGATTCAGTACGCGTGTCCGCGCGCGAGCCGGGAACAGCCGCCGCCACAAGGAGCTTCCGTGACCGCCCCCCTTCTCTCGCTCACCTGGACCGACCACGTCACCGGCCGCCGGGGCTTCCTGGTCGTCGACCGTCTGGTGCGAGGTGTCGCCAGCGGCGGGCTGCGGATGCGCCCGGGCTGCACCCTGGAGGAGGTCACCGGGCTGGCGCGCGGAATGACCGTGAAGGAGGCCCTGCACTACGACCCCGAGGCCCGTTACGTCCCCCTCGGCGGCGCCAAGGGCGGCATCGACTGCGATCCCCGGGACCCGGCGGCGTACGGGCTGCTGGTGCGGTACCTGCGGGCCGTGCGGCCCTACGTCGAGAGCGTCTGGACCACCGGCGAGGACCTCGGTCTGACACAGGACCTGGTGGACCGGGCCGCCACCGAGGTGGGGCTGGTCTCCTCGATCCAGGCGGTGTACCCGCTGCTGGACGACGAGGCGGCGGCGCGGCGGCGGCTCGCCGAGGCGTTCGCGGTGGAGGTGGACGGGATCGGGCTGGGCGAGCTGGCCGGCGGCTGCGGGGTCGCGGAGTCGGCGCTCGCGGCCCTGGACCGGGCCGGGGTGCCCTGGGCGGGCACCCGGGTGGCCGTGCAGGGCATGGGCACCATGGGCGGCGCCACGGCACGCTTCCTCACGCGCGCGGGCCTCACGGTCGTGGCCGTCGCCGACGTCCGGGGCACGATCGCCAATCCGGCGGGTCTCGACGTCGAGGCGCTGCTCGCCGCGCGCGACGCCTACGGCACGGTCGACCGCGCGGCGCTTGGGCCCGGGGACCAGGAACTTCCCGGCGACGCCTGGCCGGCCACCGAGGCCGAGGTGCTGGTGCCCGCCGCCGTGTCGTACGCGATCGGCCCCGCGGAGCAGGACCGGATCACCGCCCGCTGGATCGTCGAGGCCGCCAACATGCCCGTCGTGCCCGAGGCCGAGGCGCAGCTCACCGCGCGCGGGGTGACGGTCCTGCCCGACGTGGTGGTCAACTCGGGGACCAACGCGTGGTGGTGGTGGACGCTGTTCGGCGACATCGGCGCGGACGCGCAGGAGGCGTTCGCCCACATACGGCGCTCGATGCGCGCCCTGACCGACCTGGTGCTGGCCCGTGCGGAGGCCGACGGGAGCACGCCGCGTGCCGCCGCGCACGCCGTCGCCGGGGAGCGGCTGTCGCTGCTGGCGGAGCGCTTCGGGTCGTACCGCTGACCTGAAGGTCACCGCGCGGCCACCGCTGGGACGTGGCCCGTTAGGGTGACCCGGTGGCGAGAGTGCGGTTGAGCGTGGCGGAGCGGCGCGAGGAGTTGTTGCGTGCCGCCGTGGAACAGATCGAGGAGCGGGGCGTGGCGGCGGTGCGGATCGCCGACGTGGCGTCCGCGCTCGGCGTGAGCAACGCGCTGGTGCTGTACCACTTCTCCACGAAGGAGAAGCTGGTCGCCGCCGCGTTCGCGTACGCGGCCGAGGACGATCTCGCCCACCTCGCCAAGCTGCTCGGCCGGCGCACGACGGCCCAGCGCCGGCTGCGGGCCGCGGTGCGCTGGTACGCGCCGACGGGACCGGCCAAGGGCTGGCGGCTGTGGATCGAGGGCTGGGCGGCGGCGCTGCGCGAGCCGGCGCTGCGGGAGGTCACCCAGGACCTCGACAAGCGCTGGAAGGCGGCCATCGCCGAGGTCATCGCCGAGGGTGTGGCGGCGGGCGAGTTCCGCTGCCCCGACCCCATGGGCGCGGCGCTGCGCCTGACGGCCCTGCTCGACGGGCTCGCCGTGCAGATCACGTCCTACGCGGGAGCCGTGTCCCGCGCGCGTGCGCAGGAGTGGGTGGACGAGGCGCTCGCGCGGGAACTGGGCCTGACGGGGATGCCGGCGGCTCAACAGCGCTGAGCCGCCGACCGGTTCGTTCACCTTCGCGACATAGGCAACATTAACGGCATATGCGGCATATGCGGCATTGTCACGACCTCACGCCACGGAGGCGATCCACGTCCTGATGTCGTCCGGCGACAGCACACCCTTGGCGGTGACATGGTCGCCCGACGACTCGCCGCGCAGCCGTCGGCCGATCCAGGGCACCAGGTACTCACGCGCCCAGTGGACGTCGTCCCGGCGCACGTCGAGGGCACCGCGCGGCGGAAGCGGCGGCCACGGCTGCTCCGGGTCGGCGGGGACGGCCAGGCGCAGGGCCTGACCGGCGCGCAGGGCCACGCGGGTGTGCCCCTCGGGCGACAGGTGCAGCCGGTCGTGGTCCCAGGCGCGCCGGTCCTGCACGGACTTGAGCGACCACAGGTCGAGCACGGGACAGCCGTACCGGTCGGCGATGGCGCGTACGTGGCCGTTGTACGTGGCGATCTTGCCGCGCAGATGCCGCAGCAGGGGAACGCCGCGGGTGTCGAAGCCGGTGGTCACGAGGACGGTGCCCACGGTGGCGGTCAGCGCGGCGACCCCGCGCTCGAAGCGCTCCGCCACGTCGTCGGGGTCGGTGCCGGGACGGATGATGTCGTTGCCGCCGGCGCAGAACGAGACCAGGTCCGGGGCGAGTTCCGCGGCCCTCGGGACCTGCTCCGCCACGATCTGGTCGAGCAGCCTGCCGCGCACGGCGAGGTTGGTGTACTGGAAGTCGCCCTCGGCCCGGCGGTCCGCGAGCAGTACGGCGAGACGGTCGGCCCAGCCGACGAACGCCCCGTCCGGTCCGGGGTCGCCGACGCCCTCGGTGAAGCTGTCCCCCACCGCCACGTACGACCCGATCACTGATGTGCTGTCACTCTTCGAATCGTCTGCCACGTCGGGACATGATTCCTGTTCGAATGTGACCTACGCGACCGTAGGCAGGGGTTGACGGACGGTGAGAAAGGCCACGGCCAAAGGATTGGTCAACTGCGGAATAAGGCCGGTGCGCCCGACGGCGGGTACACCGAAGGCCGGACCCCGGAAGCGGGGTCCGGCCTTCGGCCATGTACCGGGGGGCGTGCGTCAGCCGACCGTCACGCCCTTGGAGGCGAGGTAGGCGACCGGGTCGACGTCCGAGCCGTAGTCCGGGGTGGTGCGGATCTCGAAGTGCAGGTGCGGGCCGGTGGAGTTGCCGGTGGAGCCCGACAGGCCTATCTGCTGGCCCCCGGTCACGCTCTGACCGCTGGAGACGGACAGCGAGGAGAGGTGGGCGTACTGGGCGTAGAAGCCGTCGGCGAGCTTGATGACGACCTGGTTGCCGTAGGAACCGGCCCAGCCCGCGGAGACGACCGTGCCCGCGCCGACGGACTTGAGCGGCGTACCGCTCGCGGCGGCGAAGTCGACACCCGTGTGGTAGCCGCTGGCCCACATGCTGCCGGCCACGCGGTAGGCGGTGCCGACGCCGGCGCCGTCCACGGGGGCGGAGTAGCCGGCGGCCGCGGCGGTGTCGGCGGCCGGGGCCTCGGCGGCGGCGGGCTCGGGCGCCTGCGCCTCAGCCGCGGGCTCGGAGCTCTCGGAGCTCTCGGAGGACGGTGACGCCGTGGACGCCGAGGACTCGGCTTCGGAGGAGCCGGAGGACGACGAGGCCGGCTCGTCGGCGCCCGACTCGGCCCGCTCGCCGATCGTGAGCTTCAGACCGGGGTGGATGAGCGAGGGGTTCTCGCCGACCGCCTCCCGGTTGTCCTCGTAGAGCCGCTGCCAGCCACCGCTGACATCCTGCTCGTCGGCGATCTTGGAGAGGTAGTCGCCCACCCTCACGGAGTACGTCCGGGCGGCCGACTTCTGCGCGGTGGCCTGCTTCGCGGCGGACTGCTTCTCGGTGACCTGCTGCCGAACTGCCGTCTTCTGGACCGGGATCGACGAGACGGCCTTCTCCGCGGCGGACGGGACAGGGGCGGCATGGGCGCCGGCGGCCCCCATCAGCGGCAGGGCGAGTGCGGCGCCACCGGTTCCGGCGACGGCGATGGAGCGGGTGAAGCGCTGGGACTTGGGACGGCGGTGCTTACCCTTCGCGGGCATGGCGAATTCCTCTCCGGCGCCTGCGAGGTGAGCTGTCGGGTGCGGACTGGAGATGTCCGGCCGCGTGGGGACGCGGCTGTACCCCAAGCCGTTCCGGAGACCGGAACAGGCAGTTGTACCTGTGGGTCCCCCGCTCCTGCCGAACACGGGTGAGTTAGCGCGGGCACCGGGCGGCGGCAGGATTCGGCGTCCGTCCGGATCGGGTGGAACGTAAGCGACCGAGACGCAACGGGACAAGCAAGAGGTTTCACCGGAACGCCGTTTTCGTGATCCGTTCGCCCGATTTACGGTCACACTCCGTGCAGTGGGGCACATGTGCATTCCGTAAACGCCCTTGAAGGCATGTGAATTACGTGAGCATGACGAGCGACGCTCGGTCACGAATATGACGCTGCTCACGTGACACTGCTCCAGGCTTCCTCATTCCAGAACGAGTTGGAGCGAATCCCACTATTGAGACAGAAAGGACAGAAGAGACATACGAGGCGTGTTGCCGCCAGATCGCGTGTCGTATCGTCAAGGCGTGCCCGCCGACGAGTCGCGCCGGCGGGGCCGATGGGAGGGAGCCCCCGTGACGCAGCAGGTGCCGTCGACCGAGCCCGAACTGGCCGGAGTGCGCAACTTCCGTGACGTGGGCGGGCTGCCGACGGTGGACGGGCGCCGGGTGCGGCAGGGAGTGCTGTTCCGCAGCGGCCACCTCGCGCACGCCACCGCGCAGGACGCCGTGTTCCTGGCCTCCCTGGAGCTGCACACGATCTTCGACTTCCGCAACGCCGCGGACCAGAAGCTGGAGGGCCCGGACGTGGAGCTGCCGGGTGTGCGCAACGTGAACCTTCCGCTGACGGACCCCGCCGACGGCGCCGAGTTCTGGAAGATGGTCCGGGACGGCGATCTGGAGCAGCTGCGCGAGGTCCTGTCCGACGGCAAGGCGGCGGACCGGATGATCACCTCGTACCGCGCGATCGTCACGGAGCGCACCGCCGAGCACTCCCGGGTGCTGCACGCGCTCGCCGAGGACAGCGTCCCCGCGCTGATGCACTGCGCGGCGGGCAAGGACCGCGCCGGCCTGTCGATCGCCGTCACGCTGCTCGCGGTGGGCGTGGAGCGCGAGGCGATCCTCGCCGACTACCTGGAGTCCAACGCCAAGCACCGCCGCTACAAGGTGCACCGGGGCGGCAGCTCCGCCTCCGCCTACTCCCCGGAGGTCATGGAGCTGCTCAGCCCGCTCTTCGACGCGCGTGCCGAGTATCTGACGGCCGCGTTCGAGACCATCGAGGCGACCTGGGGCGACGTCGACACCTATCTGGCGCAGGGGCTCGGCGTCACCCCCGAAACCCGGGAGCGACTGCGCGAGCGCCTGCTCGACTGATCCCCGCTGAACCCTGCCCCCTACTTCGCCCCGACCTCGAACAGCAGATAGAGGAAGCCGGCGAAGAGGTGTCCCGCCGCGATGTAGATGACGAACCGGACCCAGATGCCGCGGGGAATCTTCCCCTCGATGTCACTCATGGCGTGTCTCCCGTGATAGGGCCGAGGCACAGCGCGGCCGTGGGGCTCTGCAGCAGGGTGTGGACGAAGAGGAGGTCGACCCCGCCCGGGTCCTGGGCGGCGATGCGGTGCGGGGTCAGTGAGTCGAAGTGGGCGCTGTCGCCCGGCCCGAGGGGGTGCGCGGCGTCCCCGAGGCGCAGCAGCAGCCGGCCCGTGAGGACGTAGAGCCATTCCTCACCGGGGTGCACCCGGACGATGTCGCCCTGCGAGCCGTACGGCACGTGCACGCGCAGGGCCTGCATGCCGCGCCCGGAGGCGCCGGCCTGCCAGTACGTCCAGCCGCCCGCGCCGCTGGGCTCCATGTCGGCGGCGCGCACGACGGCGTCCCGGTCGGGGACCGTCTCCCCCAGCAGCTCCGAGACAGTCGTACTGTAGACACGCGCGAGCGCCAGCAGCATCGGCAGTGAGGGCTGGCGCTGTCCGGTCTCCAGCCGGGACAGATGGGCGGGCGACAGCCCGGCCGCACGGGCGGCGGCCTCCAGGGTGAGGGAGGCCCGGCGGCGCAGGTCGCGGAGCTGCGGGGCGACGACCGGCAGCGCACCGGCCGCTTCTGCCCCGGTCTCCGGGGAGGAGTTCATGGCTCCATTGAGCCGGATTATTGCCCCTGGGGCAAATTTCTTGCCTCAGAGGCAAAGCCCGAGCTCCTCGCCCCCCGTCAGGGGAACGACGGCGTCAGCGGTGGGCCACCGCCTGCTTCACCAGCGTCCTTCCGAAGTCCCACATCAGCCCGCCGCCGCTGTGCGCGTCGTCCATCACCTCCGTGAAGGCCGCCACGAACCGGTCGACCTCGGGCTCCCCGATGACGAGCGGCGGAATCAGCTTGATCACCTCCAGATGGTCGCCGGAGACCTGGGTCAGGATCCGGTGCCGCTGGAGCAGCGGGACGACGACCATCTGCGCGAAGAGTCCCTTGCGGGCCGCCTGGAGCATGGTCCAGCGGCTGCGCAGCTTCAGCGACCGGGGCCGGCCGAACTCGATGCCGATCATGAGCCCCCGGCCGCGCACGTCCGCGAGCAGCTCGTACTTGTCGACCAGCGCGGCGAGCCGGGACCTGAGCAGTTCCCCGGTGGTCCGGACGCCCGCGACGACCTGCTCGCTCTCCATGACGGAGAGCACCGCGAGCCCGGCCGCCATGGCCTGTGCGTTGGAGCCGAAGCTGGCCGAGTGGACCAGCACGCGGTCCATCGACGAGTAGACCTTCTTGAAGATCCAGTCCTTGCCGAGCGTGGCACCCACCGGCACGTAGCCACCGGAGAGCGCCTTCGCCACGCAGACCAGGTCCGGCTCGACGCCCTCCTCGTGCTGGTAGGCGTAGAAGTCGCCGGTGCGGCCGAGGCCCGTCTGCACCTCGTCGGCGATGAGCAGCGCCTTGTGCCGGTGCAGCAGGTCCTGCGCGGCCCGCAGGTAGCCGGGCGGGGCCTCGTGCACGCCCTTGCCCTGGATCGGCTCCACGATCAGCGCGGCGACGTCGCCCTTCTTCAGCTCGCGTGCCAGGGCGTCGAGGTCGCCGAGCGGGACGGCCGTGTCGGGGAGCAGCGGGGCGAAACCGTCGCGGAATCCCGCCTCGCCGTTCACGGACAGCGAGCCGGTCGTCAGGCCGTGGAAGGCGTGCGCGCAGTACAGGACCCTGGGCCTGCCGGTCACGAACCGGGCGAACTTCAGCGCGGTCTCCACCGCCTCCGTCCCGCTGTTGCCGAAGAACACCCGGTCCAGGTGGGGGCTGTGCGCCAGCAGCCGCTCGGCGAGCAGGCCGGGCAGCGGCTGGCAGTCGAACCGGGTGAGGTCGGCGAGCTGTGCGTCCAGGACGTCGTGCAGCGCCTTGCGCACGACGGGGTGGTGGCGGCCCAGGCCCATCACCCCGAAGCCCGCGAGCATGTCGAGGTAGTCGTTGCCCTCGGCGTCCCAGAAGTGGGCGCCCTCGGCCCGCTCGTAGACCTTGTCGAAGCCGATGGTGTGCAGCATGCGCGGCAACTGGTGGTTGAGGTACCGGGAGTGCAGCTCGTAGCGCTCGGCCCCCCGTTCGGCGAGCAGCGCGCCGAGGTCGAACGTGCCGCCGGGCGCGGGCTCCGGCGGCGGCGAGGCGGGTTCCGCGGTGGTCATGGGTGGTTCTCCTTGGACAGCGATTCCCCGGCGGCGGTCGCCTTGGAGGACTGCTCCGGCACCGGTACGACGGCCCCCGTGGCGGGCTTGCGAGGTGCGGACCGCTCCTGGTGTACGGCCAGGCTCGCGCCGATCCGCCCGGCGATCTCGACCGGCGTGAGGCCGATGTCGGCGAGGACCTCGCTCCGCTTGGCGTGCGCCAGGAACTGCTCGGGGATGCCGAACCTGCGCACCGGCACGTCCAGGTCGGCGTCGCCCAGCGCCAGCGCCACGGCGGCACCGACCCCCGCCGCCCGGCTGTTGTCCTCGACCACGGCCACCAGCCGGTGCTCCGCGGCGAGGCCGGGCAGCGCCGGATCCACGGGCTTGACCCACCGCGGGTCCACCACCGTGCAGCCGATCCCCCGGGCCTCGAGCAGCTCGGCGGCCTGCAGGCACACCGGCGCCATCACACCGACCGCGACGAGCAGCACCTCGGGTGCCTCGGCACGGTGCAGCACGTCGATGCCGCCCACCCGGTCGATCGCGGGGACGCACGGCCCCACGGACTCCTTCGGGAACCGCACCAGCGTGGGCGCGTCGTCGACGGCGACCGCCTCGCGCAGCTGCGCCCGCAGCTGGTCGGCGTCGCGCGGGGCGGCGATCCGCAGCCCGGGCACGACCTGGAGGACCGACATGTCCCACATCCCGTTGTGGGAGGCCCCGTCGACCCCGGTCACCCCGGCCCGGTCCAGGACGAAGGTCACCCCGCAGCGGTGCAGGGCCACGTCCATCAGGAGCTGGTCGAAGGCGCGGTTGAGGAACGTGGCGTAGACCGCGACGACCGGGTGCAGCCCGCCGGTGGCGAGACCGGCCGCGGAGACGGCGGCGTGCTGCTCCGCGATCCCGACGTCCCAGACCCGGTCCGGGAACCGCTGGGCGAACGCGCCGAGGCCCACCGGGTGCAGCATGGCCGCCGTGATCGCGACGACGTCCTCGCGCTCCTCGGCGATCCGCACGATCTCCTCACCGAACACCGAGGTCCAGGAGGGCCCGCCCGCCGGCGCCAGCGGCTCGCAGGTCAGCGGGTCCATCACGCCGACGGTGTGGAAGTGGTCCTCCTCGTGCGCGAGGGCCGGTTCGTAGCCGCGGCCCTTCTCGGTACGGCAGTGCACCAGCACCGGCCCGTGGAAGCGTTTCGCGCGTCTGAGCGCCGACTCGACGGCCCCCACGTCGTGCCCGTCGATCGGGCCGACGTACTTCAGACCGAGGTCCTCGAACATGCCCTGGGGCGCGAACGCGTCCTTGAAGCCCTTCTTGGCGCCGTGCAGCGCCTCGTAGAGGGTGTGCCCGACGATCGGCGTGCCCTGGAGCACGTCCTTGCCCCAGGCGAGGACCCTCTCGTACGAGTCCGTGGTGCGCAGCGCCGCCAGATGGTTGGCGAGGCCGCCGATGGTGGGGGCGTACGAGCGCTCGTTGTCGTTGACGACGATGATCAGGGGCCGGTTCTTGGCGGCCGCGATGTTGTTCAGCGCCTCCCAGGCCATCCCGCCGGTCAGCGCGCCGTCGCCGATGACGGCGACGACATGGCCCTTCTCCCCCTGCACCTGACGCGCCTTGGCGAGCCCGTCGGCCCAGCCGAGCGCGGTGGAGGCGTGCGAGTTCTCGATGACGTCGTGCTCGGACTCCTCCCGCGAGGGATACCCGGACAGGCCACCCTTCCCGCGCAGTTTGGAGAAGTCCTGACGCCCTGTCAGCAGCTTGTGCACATAGCTCTGGTGGCCGGTGTCCCACAGGATGCGGTCGACCGGCGACTCGAAGACCCGGTGCAGCGCGAGGGACAGTTCCACCACGCCCAGGTTGGGTCCCAGGTGGCCGCCCGTCCTGGCGACCGCGTGCACCAGGAACTCCCTGATCTCTTCGGACAGTTCGCCAAGTTGCGCCTCGGACAGCGCCTTCAGGTCGCGTGGTCCCCGGATGCTCTCCAGAATCGTCACGCTCGGGCCCCCTCTCGGTCCGTGCCTCGTGTCAGCTCACAGTCACTGCCGGTTTCCCCGTGCCGGCGGAGTCGTCCCTCGCCGCCCCGTCCGCCTCCATCTGCTCGGCCAGCTTCATGGCCTCTTCGATCAGGGTCTCGACGATCTTGGACTCCGGGACGGTCTTGATGACCTCGCCCTTGACGAAGATCTGCCCCTTGCCGTTGCCCGAGGCGACGCCGAGGTCGGCCTCGCGGGCCTCGCCGGGGCCGTTGACGACACAGCCCATGACCGCGACGCGCAGCGGCACGTCCATGCCCTCCAGCCCCGCGGTGACCTCTTCGGCGAGCTTGTAGACGTCGACCTGGGCGCGGCCGCAGGAGGGGCAGGAAACGATCTCCAGACCGCGCTCCTTGAGGTTGAGCGACTCCAGGATCTGGATGCCGACCTTGACCTCCTCGGCGGGCGGGGCCGACAGCGACACCCGGATCGTGTCCCCGATGCCCTCGCTGAGCAGCGCCCCGAAGGCGACCGCCGACTTGATCGTGCCCTGGAAAGCGGGACCGGCCTCCGTGACACCCAGGTGCAGCGGATAGTCGCACTGCGCCGCCAGCTGCCGGTACGCCTCGATCATCACCACCGGGTCGTTGTGCTTGACGGAGATCTTGATGTCGCGGAAGTCGTGCTCCTCGAACAGCGACGCCTCCCACAGCGCCGACTCCACCAGCGCCTCCGGCGTCGCCTTGCCGTACTTCTGCAGCAGCCGCCGGTCCAGCGAGCCCGCGTTCACCCCGATCCGGATCGGCGTGCCGTGCTCCTTCGCCGCCTTGGCGATCTCCCTGACCTTGTCGTCGAACTGCTTGATGTTGCCCGGGTTCACCCGCACCGCCGCACAGCCCGCCTCGATCGCCGCGAACACGTACTTCGGCTGGAAGTGGATGTCCGCGATCACCGGGATCTGCGACTTGCGCGCGATGGTCGCCAGCGCGTCCGCGTCGTCCTGCGTCGGACACGCCACCCGCACGATCTGGCACCCCGAAGCCGTCAGCTCGGCGATCTGCTGAAGCGTGGCACCGATGTCCGACGTACGCGTCGTCGTCATCGACTGCACCGACACCGGTGCCCCGCCCCCGACCGCCACCGTGCCGACCTGGATCCGCCGTGACGCCCGCCGCCGCGCGACGGGCCGCACCGGCACCTCGGGAACGCCCAGGGGGATGGCGGTCATGGCGTCACTCCCGGTTCCCGGAGACCGTCTCGCGCATGGCGCGCAGCGACTCCTTCAGCGATCCCATGGTGGCGAGGACGGCGGTGGGCTCGTAGCCGCAGTGCGCCATGCAGTTGGCGCAGCGCGGGTCCTTGCCGCGGCCGTACTTGTCCCAGTCGGTCTCCTCGATCAGTTCGCGGTACGTCGGCACGTACCCGTCGCTCATCAGGTAGCAGGGGCGCTGCCAGCCGAAGAGCGAGTAGTTCGGGATCGCCCACGCGGTGCACGGGAAGTCGACCTTGCCCTCCAGGAAGTCCAGGAAGAGCGGCGAGTGGTTGAGCCGCCAGCGGCGCCGGTTGCCGCCCGAGAAGGCCTTCTTGAACAGCTCGCGGGTCTGCTCCACGCCGAGGAAGTGCTCCTGGTCGGGCGCCTTCTCGTAGGCGTAGGCGGGCGAGATCATCATCTCGTCGACCTGGAGGTCGTCGTTGAGGTAGTTGAGCACCTCGACGACGGTCTGCGGGGTGTCGGTGTTGAAGAAGGTGGAGTTGGTGGTGACGCGGAAACCGCGCCGCTTGGCCTCCTTGATGGCCGCCACCGCCTCGTCGAACACGCCTTCCTTGGCGACCGACTCGTCGTGCCGCTCCCGCAGGCCGTCGATGTGCACGGCGAAGGCGAAGTAGGGCGAGGGCGTGAACTTGTCCATCTTCTTGCGCAGCAGCATCGCGTTGGTGCAGAGGAAGACGTATTTCCGCTTGGCCACCAACTGCCGTGCGATCTCGTCGATCTGAGGGTGCATCAACGGTTCGCCACCCGCGATCGACACCATCGGCGCCCCGGACTCCAGGACCGCTCCGACGGCCTGCGCGACCGGCATGCGCTGCTTCAGCACCCCCGCGGGGTGCTGGATCTTGCCGCAGCCCTCGCACTTCAGGTTGCAGGCGAACAGGGGCTCCAGCTCCACGATGAGCGGGAACTTGTCCCGCTTGCGGAGCTTCTGTTCAGCCAAGTATGTAGCGACCTTGATGGACTGGCGCAGCGGCATGGCCATCGGGCTCACCTCCTGGGGAGCAGCACATTACGGTGCCATTCAAAGAATGCGGGAAGAATGGAACGAAGGACGCGGAAAGCCGATATTCCACCGCGCACCGTGCCGATACGGACGAGTTCATGTTCTGGAGCGTCCACGACCACCCGGACGGCCGCAACCGGACGCGCCCCCGCGCGCCCGGCGCTCAGAAGCGTTGCGGCGGACTCCATGTCGACGGCGATCGCGCCGGTGGCCAGCAGATCCGACCGTTCCTGCCCGCGCACCACGTGGGCGGAGCCGGTGAGGGGGCCGGTGTGGACGGTGCGGCCGGGCACCGCACGCCGTAGTTCCTTGACGAGCAGGTCGGTGCCCTCGCAGGGCGTGGTGCCGCGCGGATCCCGGGTCTCCTCGGCGACGACCAGGTCACCGGGGTGCATGCCGGGTGCGAGCCCCGCGCAGAATCCGGTGGCCAGCACGGCCGCCCCGCCGAGCGCGGGGTCGGCCAGCGCCCGCGTGACGGCCCGCTCGGCCGCCGCCGGTCCCATGCCCGTGCGCAGCACGGTCACCGGACCGCCGGCACCGCTCCGCTCCCCCAGCCGCAGCGCCAGCCGCTCGATGCCGAGCGCACAGGCGATCAGCAGCGGCTCCGGAGCGGAGGGGGCGCTCATCCGCTCCCCTTGGCCCCGGCGAGCGCTGTCCGGGCGAAGGGCTCACCGTGCACGTAGCGCCCCAGCGCCGTGAGCGGGAAGACCTGCCGGTACAGGTGGTAGTTGATCGAGAAGTCCCAGGGGAAGCCGGTGCCGGTGAAGTACGGCTCGTCCCAGGAGCCGTCCTCCCGCTGGGTCGCGGCGAGCCACTCGACACCGCGGGCGACCGCCGGGGAGTCCCGCTCGCCGGCCGCGAGCAGCGCCATCAGCGCCCACGCGGTCTGCGAGGCGGTGGAGGCGCCCCTGCCGCTCCACTCCTTGACGTAACGGTACGAGCGCAGGTCCTCGCCCCAGCCGCCGTCGTCGTTCTGCACGCTCTCCAGCCAGGTCACCGCCCGCCGGATCGCCGGGTGCGAGACGGGGAAGCCGGCCGTGGTCAGCGCGGGCACCACGGATCCGGTCCCGTAGAGGTAGTTGACGCCCCAGCGCCCGAACCACGAGCCGTCCGGCTCCTGCGCGGCGAGCAGCCACTCGATGCCGCGCCGGGTGCGTGGGTCGCCGGTGAGGCCCTCCACCGCGAGCATCTCCACCACGTGCGCCGTCACGTCCGCGGACGGCGGGTCGATGACCTCGCCGAAGTCGCAGAACGGCAGCCGGTTGGGGAACGGGCTGGTGTTGTCCACGTCGAACGCGCCCCACGCGCCGTTCCTCGACTGCATGCCGAGATTCCAGCGCACCCCGCGCCCGATCGCCCGTTCCAGCCGCTCCGGGTCGTGGTGCCGGACGCGGCGCAGCGCGAGGACCACCTCGGCGGTGTCGTCGATGTCGGGGTAGTTGTCGTTGTGGAACTCGAACGCCCAGCCACCCGGCGGAAGGTGCGGCCTGCGCACCGACCAGTCGCCCGGCCGCACGACCTGTTCCCCCAGCATCCAGTCGGCCGCCTTCACCAGCTGCGGATGGTCCGCGGGCAGGCCGGCGTCGAACAGCGCGATGGCCGCCAGGCAGGTGTCCCACACCGGCGACTGGCAGGCCTCGATCATCCGGGCCCCGTCCTCGCGCCACACGGCGTACCGGTCGAGGGACTCGAGTCCGGCGCGCATCACGGGGTGCTGGAGGTCGTAGCCCAGCAGGTGCAGGGCGATGAGCGAGTACACGGCCGGCGGCTGGATGCCGCCCCAGCAGCCGTCGTTCTCCTGCCGTTCGACGATCCAGCGTGCGGCCGACCGCGTCGCCGCGCGCCGCACCGACCTCGGCACGACCTTGCGCAGGGCGTGCAGGCCCTTGTCCAGGCGCTGGAAGGCGCCGTCCCAACTCGCCATCGGGGCGAGGGGTTTGGCGGGGTTCGGCCGGTCCGGGTCGGTGTGCAGCTCGTCCAGCGGGAAGGGCGCGGGCCGTACCGGGCGCTTGGCGGAGACGACGGTCAGCGGGACGATCGTCTGCCGGGCCCAGCACCCGAAGTCGTAGATGTTCAGCGGCAGCCACTTCGGGAACCAGATGAGTTCCGGCGGCAGTTCGGGCAGGTCCTCCCACTTCCACCAGCCGAACAGGGCGAGCCAGATCCGGGTGAAGACACGGGACGCAGCGATGCCGCCCCGGGAGCGGATCCACTGCGCCGCGCGGGCCATGTGGGGCGCGTCGGGCGCGTCGCCCGCCAGCCGCAGCGCGACGTACGCCTCGATGGTGGTGGAGAGTTCGCCGGGCCCGCCGTGGAAGGTGGCCCAGGTGCCGTCCTCGCGCTGCTCGCCGCGGATGAACAGGGCGGCGGCGTTCGTCGTGGACTCGTCGCGGACGCCCAGGAACTGACGGAGCAGCAGGTCCTCGGCGTCCATGGTGACGTTGGTCTCCAGGTCGCCCTTCCACCAGCCTTCCGGGTCCTGCCGGGCGAGCAGATGGTCGGTGGCGCGCCGGACGGCGCGTTCGGCGGCTTCCTGGACCCCGGCCGCCACCGGGGTGGTGCTGTCGCTTTCGCTGGCCGCGGCAGCGCGGGGCGACACGGCCCCGGTGCTTCCGTCGGTCGTCGCTGTCATGGCTTCCCCTTCGTGCAGTGCTGCAATCGGTGCGTCTGCTGTGGGTCCGCCGTCGGCCGGTGCGCACGAGAACGGCGTGGCACCGGCCGGCGACTAAGCGAGGGCTATTCGGCCGATAATGATCATCTCTTTCGTACGACCACGAAGTCGGCGAGGGCCACGAAGCGGGCCCGCACCTGGTCGGGCATGTCGACGGCGCCGAGGGCCTCGACGGCGACGGTGTGCTGACGGCGCGCCTCCTCGGCGGTCCACTCGCGGCCCCCGGCCTCCTCGATCAGGGCGGCGCGGGCCGCGAACTCCTCCTCGGAGAAGCTCGCGAAGTCGGTGCTCTTGGCGTCGGCGGCGAGCAGCTCACCGAGGCGGTCGGAGGCACCGCCCCCGGCCGCGAGGGCGGCGACGACGGGCAGGGACTTCTTGCGCTGGCGCAGGTCGCTCCAGGTCTGCTTGCCGGTGGCCTCCGGGTCGCCCCAGATGCCGAGGAGGTCGTCGACGGCCTGGAAGGCCAGGCCGAGGTGGTAGCCGTACTTCTCCAGCGCGTCGGCGGTGCGGTCGTCGGCGCCGCCGAGCACGGCACCGATGGAGCTGGCGCAGGCCAGCAGGGCGCCGGTCTTGTTGCCCTCCATCTCCAGGCACTCCTCGACGCTGACGCGGTCGCGGTGCTCGTAGGAGATGTCCTGGGCCTGGCCGTCGATCAGGGCGCGGGTCGCGGTGGTCAGCCGGCGGGTGGCGCGGCCGGCCTCGACGGTGCCGAGTTCGAGGAGAACCTCGTTCGCCAGCGCGAACAGTGCGTCGCCGACCAGGATGGCCTGCGCGGGACCGTGCACCTTCCAGACGGTGTCGCGGTGCCGGCGCTGCTCGTCGCCGTCCATCAGGTCGTCGTGCAGCAGGGAGAAGTTGTGGACGAGTTCGACGGCGACCGCGCCGGGGACGCCGACCTCGGGAGCGCCGCCGGTGACCTCGGCGGACAGGATGGCGAGCGCGGGGCGTACCGCCTTGCCGCCGTCCCCGTCGGCGGGGTTTCCTGCGGCGTCGATCCAGCCGAAGTGGTAGGCGGCGACCGTGTCCATGGGAGGCGCCAGGCGGTCGACGGCCGCCCGCAGTACCGGTGTGGCCAGGGTCCGGCCGCGCTCCAGGAGCGCGGCCACGTCCACCGCGGTCTCTCGAGCGGCCTTCGAGGCCGGGGGCACAGTGGGCACAGTCTCTCCTCTTGTTGCGGTGCCGGAGGTGTGGGGACCTGCCGCGCGCTGCTGCGTCGTCACGCCGCCTCCTCGACGTCGAAGAGACGGCGGGGGCGGGGCCGGCCGAGGGCACGCAGCGCGGCGTCCGCCGCGCCGATGCCGCTGCGGACCGCACTCTCCATGGTCGCGGGCCACCCGGTGGCGGTCCACGCTCCGGCCAGGTACAGGCCGGATGCCTTGGTAAGGGCGCCGGGCCGCAGCTGTCCGACGCCGGGGGCGGGCGCGAAGGTCGCGGTGCGCTCCCTGGTCACGAAGAAGTCCCTGACCTCGGCGCTCCGGCTCCGCGGCAGCAGGCGCTCCAGCTCGGGCAGATAGCGCTCGCGCAGCGCGGCCACCGGCGCGTCGATCTCGTCCTGCGCGGCCGACTGCGACAGCGCGAGGTACTGGCCGGACGTCAGCCCCGAGGCGTCGGTTCGGTCGAAGACCCACTGCACGGGCGTGCCGAGCGCGGTCAGGAAGGGGGCGTCGACCACCTTGCGGTCGTAGACGACATGGACGTTGAGGATCGGCGCGGTGCCGATCCGGAGCAGTCGTGCCGGGTCGTCGAGCGCGCCGTCCGGCAGCAGGTCGTGGGCCTCGCGCTGGGGTACGGCGAGCACTACGGCGTCGGCCGCGAGGGCCTCGCCGGGAACCTGGACGCTCCAACGCCCGTTGTCGCTACGGGAGACGGAGGTGACGCGGGAACGGATCCTGGTGCGCACGCCGGCGGAGTCGAGCGCCCTGCGGGCCAGCCGGTCGTGCAGGTCGCCCAGCGGGACCCGCGCCCAGCCGATGTCGGCCGCGCCCGGGTCGGACAGCAGACCGGTCTTGAACACCATCGCGGCGAGCGCCAGGGAGGCGTCGCCGGCGACCGCGTTGAGGGTCGCGACCCCTACCAGGTCCCACAGGGCCTCGACGGCGCGCGCCGACTGACCGTGCGCGGTCAGCCAGCCGCCGAAGTCCTGCGCGTCCAGCGCCGGGTCGGCGAGGTCGAGACCCTTGAGCGCGAGCGCGGCCCGGCCGACCTTGGCGCGCTCGGCGAGTGAGAGGTGCGGATACGTCGCGAGGCTGCGCCCCAGATGCAGCGGCACCGGCAGCGCGTCGCGCCGGAGCCTGCCGAGTCGCCGGCCCTCGGGCTTGGTGACGTCGACGACGGGCACGTCGAGGCGGTCCTGCAACGGCGCGAGGGCGGCGCCGCCGATCCGGTCGAGGAACCAGCGGTAGGCGGTGCAGCAGCGCAGATAGACGTGCTGGCCGTTGTCGACGGTCAGCTCGCCGCGCCGGAAGGAGAAGGCCAGGCCACCCAGTCTCGGCCTGCCTTCGAGCAGGGTGACGCGCACCCCCGCGTCGGCGAGCGCGAGCGCCGCGGTGACTCCGGCGAGCCCCCCGCCGACCACCACCGCGTCCCGTGCGGGTCCGGACCGCATGCCGTCGGTCATCGCGCACCCTCCCCTGCGCACCCGCCGCGACGCGTCACAGCACCCCGGCGGGCCGTCGCAGTCAGGGACGCCGTCCGGCCACGGAGGGTTGCGTACCGTTTCCCGGCGTCGCCGTCACCTTGCCCCAGGCTGTCCATCAGGCGCGCCTCCTGACGGTCCGCCGGGTCACGTGCCGGGTGTCCAGACCGGACAGACCGCGTACGGCGACGTAGGCCTTCTCGCGTCCGGGCAGCGAGACCCGGCCGCGCAGCACGGCCTCGGGCTCCCGCTCGATGCGGTCGAGGAGACGGCGGTAGATGCCGGCCATCGCCGCGACGCAGGCGCCGCTGCGCCGGTCGAGCATGGGCAGCAGCTGGTACCCCTCGGCGAACAGGGCGCGGGCCCGGCGCACCTCGTAGTGCACGAGGCCCGCGAAGTCGGAGCCCTCCGGCGGGTTCGGTCCGCCGAACCCGGCCGAGCAGCCGAACTTGGCCAGGTCGTCGGCGGGCAGGTAGACACGCCCGCCCTCGGCGTCCTCGCGGACGTCCCGCAGGATGTTGGTGAGCTGGAGCGCGAGCCCCAGGGTGTCGGCGTACTCGGACGCGCGCTCGGCGCCGCGCGCTCCCGCTTCCGTGCCGAAGACACCGAGCGAGAGCCGTCCGATGGCCCCGGCCACACAGCGGCAGTAGACCTTGAGGTCGTCCCAGGTCTCGTAGGTCTCGCCGCGGACGTCCATCAGGACGCCGTCGATGAGCTCGTCGAGGCCGTCGAGCGGGATCGGGAAGTGCCGGGCGGCATGGGCGAGGGCGACGCCGACCGGGTCGGTGTCGTCCTCGCCGATCCCGTCCTCGCGGATGCGCGCGAGCAGCGACCGGGTCTCCTGGAGCCGCTCGAACTTCAGGTCGGCGCCGAGGTCGCCGTCGCCGATGTCGTCGACCCGCCGGGAGAAGGCGTACAGCGCGGACATCGCGCGGCGCTTGGGCGTCGGCAGCAGCCGGATGCCGTAGGCGAAGTTACGTGCCTGCTGTCCGGTGACGGCCTCGCAGTAGCTGTAGGCGGCGAGTACCGGTGCGGACACGTGCGGTTCGGATTCCACGGTCCGGATCACCCCTCTCCTCGCAGGGTCACGCCCACCTGACGCAGCAACCGGAGCTTGCCGGGCTTGGGCGGGCCGGGAAGTACGTCGTACCGGGCGTCGGCGATCGCCTCGACGGCCGCCCTTCCCCCCGCCACGAACCCCGCGAGCAACAGCCTCAGTCTGCCGTGCACGCTACCCACGAGGGGGGCGCCTTCATTCAGGAGGTCGAGGGCGCGTTGCGCTTCGTACGCGACCAGTGCGCGCACCGATGCGCCGGTGGTCGACGCGGCGAGGTCCGTTTCCTGGACGTGGAAGCGCTTCATGTCCTCGGCGGGCAGATAGACGCGGTCGCGGCCGAGGTCCTCGGCCACGTCCTGGAGGTGCTCGACGATCTGCAGGGCCGTGCAGATCGCGTCCGAGCGGCGGACACGCTCGGGGGTGCTGGTGCCGGTGACGCCGAGGACGAGCCGGCCCACGGGGTTCGCGGACAGTTCGCAGTAGGCCAGCAGGTCGTCGTAGGTCTCGTACCGCTTGACGAGCTGGTCCTGGCGATTGGCGGCGATCAGGCCGAGGAAGGGCTCGGGCGTCAGGGCGCAGCGCCGGACGGTCGGCTGGAGGCGGCGCAGCAGGGGGTGGCGGGGTGTCGCGTCGAAGACGCGGCGGAGATCGGCCTCGAAGGCGTCGAGCAGGGCCATGCGGTCGTCGGCCGACTCGGGCGGCACGCCGAGCAGGCGGGCGTCGGCGCCGCCGGGGGCGAGATCGCCGTCGCCGATGTCGTCGACGAGGCGGGCGAAGCCGTAGACGGCCATGAGGTCGGTGCGCCAGGCCCGGGGCAGGAAGAAGGGGGCCACGGGGAAGTTCTCTGCCGTGGCCTTGTCCAGCGTCGCGCGCTCCGTCTCGTCCGTGCGCGTCGTGGCGGTTCCCGTCACCGCTCGCTGCCCAGGGCAGGGACGGCACATGCTTCGCGGAGCTGGGGAGTTTCCGTAGCCATTGCCGTCACATCTCCCGTTCTACACTGCCGACCCAATTCACACTATTTCGGACACGCCGCCATGCGTTCAGGCGGCTGCCACCTTGGAGTGTGTCGCGCAGTATGGCCCTACTTGCCGTGTTTCGGCACCGGTACAGCTTACGTTGTACAACGCGGCGCGGACCGAGGGGGTGTCCTGCGCATCACAAGAACACACCGATTGGCTTCAAGATTCCTACGGCCGCGCAGAGTTGACGCTTCCTTTGCGGCCGGCACAGGGGCCCTTTGCCGACGACGCAGGGCCCCGCCGGAGCGGTTCCGGCAGGGCCCTGAACGGCTGTCTACTTACCCGTGAACTTCTCGTACTCCTTGAGGACCTCGGCGGTGGGTCCGTCCATGCGCAGCTCGCCGCGCTCCAGCCACAGCACGCGGTCGCAGGTGTCCCGGATCGACTTGTTGTTGTGGCTGACCAGGAACACCGTACCGGCCTGCTTGCGCAGCTCCCGGATGCGCTCCTCGGAGCGCTTCTGGAACTTGCGGTCGCCGGTGGCCAGCGCCTCGTCGATCATGAGGACGTCGTGGTCCTTGGCCGCCGCGATGGAGAACCGCAGGCGGGCGGCCATGCCGGAGGAATACGTCCGCATCGGCAGCGTGATGAAGTCGCCCTTCTCGTTGATGCCCGAGAAGTCGACGATCTCCTGGTAGCGCTCCTTGATCTGCTCACGGGTCATGCCCATGGCGAGGCCGCCGAGTATGACGTTGCGCTCGCCGGTCAGGTCGTTCATGAGGGCGGCGTTCACGCCGAGCAGCGAGGGCTGCCCGTCGGTGTAGACCTTGCCGCTCTCGGCGGGCAGCAGTCCGGCGATGGCGCGCAGCAGGGTCGACTTGCCGGAGCCGTTGGAGCCGATGAGGCCGATGGCCTCGCCCCGGTAGGCGACGAAGGAGACACCGCGCACGGCGTGCACCTTGCGCACCCCGCGGTCCTCGCGGCGCTTGACGATCCGGCTGAGCGCCGCGGTGGCGCTGCCCCTGCCCGTCTTCGCGCCGTTGACGCGGTAGACGATGTGCAGGTCGTCGGCGACGACGGTGGGGATGAGTTCCTCGGTCGTATGGTCAGCCACGGCCGTACCTCTCCTCCGCCTTCCAGAAGTACACGAAGCCGCCCAGGGCGAACAGCACCGCCCAGCCGCCGGCGATCGCCCAGACGTGGTCGGGGAGGTTCTCGGAGCCGTAGCCGTCGATCAGCGCGAAGCGCATCAGGTCCATGTAGATCGCGGCCGGGTTCCACTGGAGGATGTTCGCGATCCAGGACGGCTTGTCGGCCAGCATGATCGGAATCGAGTACATGACACCGGACGCGTACATCCACGTCCGCATCACGAACGGCATCAGCTGCGCCAGGTCCGGGGTCTTGGAGCCGGCCCGCGCCATGATCAGCGCGAGGCCGGTGTTGAAGCAGAACTGCAGCGCCAGCGCCGGCACGATCAGCACCCAGGACAGATCCGGGTAGCTGCCGAAGGCGCAGGTCACGGCGAACAGCACGATCATCGAGAAGAGCAGCTGCTGGAGCTGCTGGAGCGCGAAGGAGACCGGCAGCGAGGCGCGCGGGAAGTGCAGGGCGCGCACCAGGCCGAGATTGCCGGAGATCGCGCGGACGCCCGCCATCACCGAGCTCTGCGTGAAGGTGAAGACGAACACGCCGGTCACCAGGAAGGGGATGTACACCTCCCGCGGCATCCCGCGGTCGGCCTCCAGGATCACGCCGAAGACGAAGAAGTACACGGCCGCGTTGAGCAGCGGCGTGACGACCTGCCAGAGCTGGCCCAGCTTGGCCTGACTGTACTGGGCGGTCAGCTTCGCCCGCGAGAACGCGAGGATGAAGTGACGGCGGTCCCAGAGCTGGCGGACGTACTCGACGAGGGAGGGGCGGGCGCCGCTCACGGTCAGGCCGTACTTGGCGGCGAGCTCCGCCGCGGACAGGCCCTCGTCGGGTGACACGGGCGCGGTCACCGCGACTGTGCCGTCGTGTGTGGTCTCACTCACTAGTCGAAACTTTCGTCTTCGAGATGCGCAGCCCCTGCGGGCTGGGCAGCGGCCGGGAGCCGAGCGTTACGCCCCGAATGCTCTCAGGGACGAGCTTGTCAGATGACAGGAGGTCGGCCCAGTCGAGTCAGCCGCCACACCGTACGCCACTTCATGGGCCGGCGGGGTCCGCAGGGGGACCTCCAGCCTTCCCGGAACCCGCCGAACCAGGCCCGCAGGGCCGGCCGCGAGGGGCGGCGCAGCAGCGTGAGGGCGAGCCAGATGCCCAGGTAGACCGGGACGAGGGCGGCCGGCAGGTTGCGGCGGGCGAGCCAGACGCGGTTGCGGGCGACCATGCGGTGGTAGACCGCGTGCCGCGAGGGCGCGGTCGTCGGGTGGTACAGCACCATGTCCGACCGGTAGTCGATCAGCCAGCCCGCGTCGAGGGCGCGCCAGGCCAGGTCGGTCTCCTCGTGCGCGTAGAAGAACTCGTCGGGCAGGCCGCCCACCTCGGCGAAGACCCGGGTGCGCACCGCGTTGGCGCCGCCGAGGAAGGTGGTCACGCGCGAGGAGCGCATCGGGTCGGAGGCCCGCAGCCGCGGCACGTGGCGGCGCTGGGTGACGCCGGTGTCGGGGTCGGCTATACGGAAGCTGACGATGCCGAGCCGGGGGTCGGCCTCGAAGGCCTCGCGGCACAGCTGAGCGGTGTCGGCGCGGGCCAGCAGGCCGTCGTCGTCGAGGAACAGCAGTATGTCGACGTCCCGGCCGCTGGGGCCGAAGGCCTCGATGCCGACGTTGCGGCCGCCCGGGATGCCGAGGTTCTCCGGCAGCTCGACGGTGCGCACTCCGGCGGGGACCTCGGGCACGGGTGAGCCGTTGCCGACGACGACCACGTCTATCGAATCACCGTCCTGCTTGGCGACCGAGTCCAGCAGCGCGCGCAGTTCCTCGGGCCGGTTGCCCATCGTGATGATGACGGCCCCGACCCGCATCCCCGGGCTCACCGGAGCCTGCTCGAGACGAGGATGGACACCAGGTGCAGCAGCGTCTGGAGCAGGGCGATCCCGGCGAGCACGGCGACGCCGAGCCGGGTGAAGAACAGGTCGCCGCGGCTCGCGTCCAGGATCGCGAGGAGCAGGATCAGCAGCGAGGCCTCGATGCCGAGCACCAGACGGTGGAACTTGAGTGCCGCGGCGGCGCGGCGGGCCAGCGCCATGCCGGAGGAGCGCGGCTCCGACGCGGCCTCCTGGACCGGCGGCAGCCCGCCCTGGTGCCGGGCGACGCCGACGAGGTCGGTCTCCGCCTTGATCAGGATCGCGCCGAGGGCGGCCAGGGTGCCGAGGAAGGCCCACAGCCAGTCGACCCGGCCGCTGCCCCACAGGTCGGCGGCGCGCAGGCCGAGGCCGACGAGCACGGCCGCGTCGGTGAGGTAGGCGCCGACCCGGTCCAGGTAGACGCCGCCCAGCGAGTACTGCTTCTTCCAGCGGGCGATCTCGCCGTCGACGCAGTCCAGCAGCAGGTACAGCTGGACCATCACCACGCCGAGCACCGCGCCCGGGATGCCCGGCACCAGCAGGGCCGGGGCCGCGAGCACACCGCAGACGGTCATCAGGTACGTGAGCTGGTTGGGCGTGACCCTGGTGTTCACCAGGTAGCGGTCGACCCGCAGCGACACCTCACGCATGTAGAGGCGTCCCGCCCAGTGCTCACCGCTGCGCCGGTCCGTCACCCCGGCGGGGTGCACGACGGGGCGGAGTTCAGCTACCGATGGCCTTGACATAGTCGGCGTAGGTGTCCTTGATCTGGTGGGTTTGCAGGTCGAGGTGTTCGAGGATCGTGTAGCGGCCGGGACGGGTCCGAGGGGCGTACTCCACGACCCGGACGAATTCGTCGGGGGTGAAACCGATCTCCTCCGGCAGCACCGGCAGCCCGTGCCGGCGCAGCACCTCGGCCATGAACGCCGACTCCTCGTGCGCGCCGCGCAGATACATCGCGAAGGCCGCGCCCAGTCCGCACTGCTCGCCGTGCGCGGCCGCCCGCTGGGGGAAGAGCAGGTCGAAGGCGTGGTTGATCTCGTGGCAGGCGCCGGAGGAGGGGCGGGAGTCGCCCGAGACCGACATGGCGATGCCGCTGAGCACCAGTGCCTCGGCCAGCACCTGGAGGAAGTCGTTGTCGCCGATGCCGCCCGGGTGCCGCAGCACGGCCTCGCCGGCCTGGCGGGCCATGGCCGCGGCGAGACCGTCGATCTTCTCGCCCTTGACGCGGTTGGCCAGCTCCCAGTCGGCGATCGCGGAGATGTTGGACACCGCGTCGCCGATGCCGGCCCGCACGAAGCGGACCGGGGCTTCGCGGATGACGTCCAGGTCGATGACGACGGCGATCGGGTTGGGCACGCCGTACGAGCCGCGCCCGGCGTCGTTGTCGAGGGTCGCCACCGGAGAGCACAGTCCGTCGTGCGCGAGGTTCGTCGGCACGGCGACCAGCGGGAGGCCGACCCGGGCCGCGGCGAACTTGGCGCAGTCGATGATCTTGCCGCCGCCGAGTCCGACGAGCGCGTCGAAGTGGCCCGACTTCATGTCGGCGGCCAGCCGCACGGCGTCGTCCAGGGTGCCGCCGTCCACCTCGTACCAGGTGGCGCCGGGCAGCTGGGGGGCGACGCGGTCGCGCAGCCGGGCGCCGGAGCCGCCGCTGACGGCGACGGCGAGCCGGCCCGAGTGCGATATGCGCTCGTCGGCGAGCACGCCCGCCAGGTCGTCGAGGGCACCCGGGCGGATGTCCACGACGACCGGCGTCGGAACCAGTCTGGTCAGTACCGGCACGCGATCTCCCGTCCCCGGGCCAGATCGTCGTGGTTGTCGATCTCGACCCACGGCACGTCGCCGATCGGAGCCACGTCGATCTTGAAGCCGCGGTTGACGAGCTCCTGGTAACCGTGCTCGTAGAACTGCTGGGGGTCGCTCTCCCAGACCGTCCGCAGGGCGTCCGCCAGTTCGGGGGCGGCGTCGCCCTCGATGAGCGTGACGCCGATGTACTCGCCGGTGGCCTCCGCCGGGTCCATCAGCTTGGTGATCCTCCGGACGCCCTGCTCGGCGTCGACGACAACCTTCATCTCCTCGTCGGCCAGCGACTTCACGGTGTCGAGGGCGAGGATGATCCGCCGGCCCTCGCCGCGCGCGGCGAGCAGCGTGCGCTCCACGGAGACCGGGTGCACGGTGTCGCCGTTGGCGAGGATCACGCCGTCCTTGAGCGCGTCACGCCCGCACCACAGGGAGTAGGCGTTGTTCCACTCCTCGGCCTTGTCGTTGTCGATCAGCGTGAGCTTGAGACCGTACTTCCGCTCCAGCTCGGCCTTGCGGGCGTACACGGCCTCCTTGCGGTAGCCGACGATGATCGCGGCCTCGCTCAGGCCGATCTCGGCGAAGTTGGCGAGGGTGAGGTCGAGAACTGTGATCCCGTCGGTCCCGTCCTCGTCGCCCGCGGGCCCCACCGGCACCAGCGCCTTGGGCAGGGTGTCGGTGTAGGGGCGCAGACGCCGGCCGGCGCCGGCCGCCAGCACGAGGCCGATCATGCGGGTTCTCCTTCGTCGTGTACGGCGGGTGCGCCCTGTCGATGGGCGGACACCCAGAACCGGATGCTCTCCAGGAGCACCAGCAGGGCCACGGCCACGGCGAGGACCGTGAGGGCGACCGTGAACTGCGCCGCGGTCAGCACCACGGCGAGCAGCACGACCGCCAGCGTCCGGCCCTCGTGCCCCCCGATCGTCCGCACCAGCCACCGCGGGGGTGCGCCCGCGTCGCCACGGATGCGGTAGACCGTGTCGTAGTGATGGTAGGCGACGGCCGCAACCAGCCCGAAAGCCGCGGGAAGTGCTCCGTTCACCTCCGATTCAGCTGCCAGGATCAGCACGGTCCCGTACTCGGCGGCCCGGAAGAAGGGCGGAACCAGCCAGTCCAGCGCGCCTTTGAGGGGGCGTGAGACGGCCGCCGCGGAGAGTGCGACATGGGCGAGCGCGGCGAGCAGGGTCGGCCAGGTCGCGCCCCACAGTGCGGCGGAGGTCACCACGAGGAGACCGCCGACGGCGGCGCTGACCGGGGCGAGCGGCACACTCGCGCGGCGTGTGAGAAGTTCCACGAGCGGTCCGCTGTCCGCCAGATCGGCCAGGGCGCGTGCCGCGCGGTCGGTGCGCGCCGCCTTGCGGTTCAGCGACCGCAGGACACGGCCCGCCGTGGTGTAGGTCGCGGCGAAGGCGCAGCCGACGAGCAGCGCGTAGAAGGTGACGCGCGGGGTGGTGAGGGCCGTGAGGACGGCGATCAGCGCCCAGCGCTCGCCGATCGGCAGGACGATCATCCGGCGCAGCCACACCGTCCAGCCGACGCTGTCCAGTTTGTCCGAAAGTGCGGCGGTGGGGCTGGTGTTGGCGGGGCCTGTGGGATCGCCGGCGTTCGCCTCGTTGAAGGAGAAGTCGACGACGTGCCGGGAGGTCTGCAGGATCATCGCGCCGAGGGCGAGGGCCCACACGTCGTCGCCGCCCCGGGCGGCGCCGAGGGCGAGGCCCGCGTAGTAGGCGTACTCCTTGGCGCGGTCGAAGGTGGCGTCCAGCCAGGCGCCCAGGGTGGAGTACTGCAGGGAGTAGCGGGCGAGCTGCCCGTCGGTGCAGTCCAGCACGAAGGACGCGATGAGCAGCACGCCGGCCGCGACGAACCCGGCGCGGGTGCCGGTGGCCGCGCAGGCCGCCGCCACCAGGGCGGTGAGCAGGGAGGCGGTGGTGACCTGATTGGGGGTCAGCCCGCGCCGGGCGCACCAGCGCGCGAGGTAGCGGGAGTAGGGGCTGACGAAGTGGGTGGTGAAGAAGCCGTCGCGCGACTTGACCGCCGACTTCAGGCGTACGGCCTCGTCGTCGACGGCGGCCACGGCCTGCCGGGCCTCGTTGCGGGTCTGCGGGTCGGCGGGCACGACGGCGACCAGGCTGCCGAGCTCGGGCCGGTGCACCTCCGTGTCCAGCGTGCCGGTGATCCGGTCGGGGAGGCTGTCGACCAGCAGCGCGCCCTGGGCGGAGGTCTCACGGGCCAGCGCGCGCGTCAGGGCCTGACGGCCGGCGGGCCGGGCCGTGACGGCGCCGGGGATCGCGGCGAGCGGGAAGCGCGGATCGGTGAGGCCGAGGCGCAGCGCGTGCACATGACCGACGAACCGGGCGTCGACCACGGCGACCCGGCGGTCACCGGGCACCTGGGCGAGCAGGGTCTCGGTCTCGGCGGGGTCGGCGGCGACGCGCACCTCGTAGCCGAGCGACCGCAGATCGCCCTCGATCGACGATCCGGGGACCGGCTGACCGGTGAGGATGGCGGTCGGCAACCGAACTCACTCCCTGGGGGCCGGCGGTCTCGCGCCGGTCGTGTGCATGGTGGGGCGCCCTTCGGGGCAGGCGGCGCTGCACCGGCGGACGGCGTGTCGGCAGAGGCTATCGGATGATGGGAAGCCCGTGTTCACCGGCCGTTAACGGTCCGGTCGACACGGTCTGCTGAGCCTCCGCGGTGATCATCATCGGGGACGCCGGGGCCGGCGGACAACATCGGATCCCCGGGAGCGGGCGAACACGGCATACGGGAGACGGGACCTCCCCGTGCGGGCGACGACGGGAACCGCCGGTCCGGCCCTTAGGGTGGGCCACCATGACATGGCTGATCACCGGCGGTGCCGGATACATCGGAGCGCACGTGGCGCGGGTCATGGCGGAGGCCGGGGAGCGCGTCGTGGCGCTGGACGACCTCTCGGCCGGGGTGCCGACGCGGCTCCCGGCGGACGTCCCCCTGGTGCGGGGCTCCTGCGGGGACGCCGAGCTGCTCAAGCGGGTGCTCGCCGAGCACGCGGTGACCGGTGTGGTGCATCTCGCGGCACGCAAGCAGGTCGGCGAGTCCGTCGCACAGCCGGCGCGCTACTACGCGGAGAACGTCGGCGGCCTCGCGACCCTGTTGGAGGCGGTCGCCGGCGCCGGGGTCGGGCGCTTCCTCTTCTCCTCCTCCGCGGCCGTGTACGGCAACCCCGATGTGGAACTCATCACGGAGGACACCCCGTGCGCCCCGATGAGCCCCTACGGCGAGACCAAACTCGCCGGTGAGTGGCTGGTGCGCGCGGCGGGCCGGGCGCACGGCATCGCCACCGCGTGCCTGCGCTACTTCAACGTGGCGGGCGCGGCGAGCCCGGAGCTGGCCGACACCGGGGTGTTCAACGTGGTTCCCATGGTCTTCGACCGGCTGACCCGCGACGAGGCCCCGCGCATCTTCGGCGACGACTACCCGACGCCGGACGGCACCTGTGTGCGCGACTACATCCACGTCGCCGACCTCGCCGACGCGCACCTCGCGGCGGCCCGGCGGCTGTCGGCGCCCGGGGCGTCGGGCGACCTGACCGTGAACATCGGACGGGGCGAGGGTGTCTCGGTGCGTGAGCTGGTCACCCTGATCGGTGAGGTGACCGGTGACAGGCGTCCCGCCGTAGTTCAGGAGCGTCGGCCCGGGGACGCGCCGCGCGCCGTCGCCTCGGCGGCGCTGGCCGCCGCGGAGCTGGACTGGGCAGCGCGGCGCTCAGTACCCGAGATGGTCGAATCGGCATGGCGGGGATGGCGGCTCCACCACGGCCGCTGAGCCCTCGCCGAGCCTCGCAGCGCCCTGACCTGCCCTTCGTTTCCGCAGGTCAGGGCACATGACAACGGTGTTCAGTGCCGCGTTGCCGGATACCCCCCACCCGTAGTTCACTGGGCTCCGGACCCGATCGCAGGAGGCGGCGTTTCATGGGGGCAGGGCACGATCACGGGCACGCGCACGGCGCGCCGCCCACCGGTACGGCGGCCGCGGCGTACCGCGGCCGGCTGCGGGTCGCGCTGGGTATCACGCTCACGGTCATGGTGGTCGAGATCGTCGGCGGTGTGCTCGCGGACTCCCTCGCGCTGATCGCCGACGCCGCGCACATGGCCACCGACGCGCTCGGTCTCGGCATGGCCCTGCTGGCGATCCACTTCGCCAACCTGCCGGCCAGCGCCAACCGGACCTTCGGGTTCGCCCGTGCCGAGATCCTCGCCGCGCTCGCCAACTGTCTGCTGCTGCTCGGGGTCGGCGGCTACGTGCTCGTGGAGGCGATCCAGCGCTTCATCACGCCGACCGCCACCGAGGGCGGACTGACCATCGTGTTCGGCGCGATCGGTCTGGTGGCGAACATGATCTCGCTCACGCTGCTCATGCGGGGTCAGAAGGAGAGCCTGAACGTGCACGGCGCGTTCCTGGAGGTCGCCGCCGACGCGCTGGGCTCGGTCGCGGTGCTGATCTCGGCCGCGGTGATCCTCACGACCGGCTGGCAGGCCGCCGACCCGATCGCCTCGCTGGTCATCGGCCTGATGATCGTGCCGCGTACGCTGAAACTGCTGCGCGAGACGCTCGACGTGCTGCTGGAGTCGGCGCCCAAGGGCGTCGACATGGCGGAGGTGCGCACCCACATGCTCGGGGTCGACGGGGTCGAGGACGTGCACGACCTGCACGCCTGGACGATCACCTCCGGGATGCCGGTGCTCTCGGCGCACGTCGTCGTCCGTTCCGACGTCCTGAACGCGATAGGGCACGAGAAGATCCTGCACGAGCTCCAGGGCTGCCTGGGACACCACTTCGACGTGGAGCACTGCACCTTCCAGCTGGAGCCGGGCGGCCACGCGGAGCACGAGCCGCGGTTGTGCCACTGAGCTTCGAGCCCCGCGCACCCAGGCCGCCCGACGTGGGACGGGCCCTCGCCGGAGCCTCCGGAGCGCGCCGCACCGCCGCGCGCGCCCGCGTCTTCGTGTACAGCCCGTAACGGATGGTTCCTTCTCCGTGATCCGGGCACGATCACCTTCCGGGGCCCTCTTCCGGTGCCGACGCGCCGGGAAGTGCCGGGAGTGCCGGATTCGTACGGCAGACTGGGGCGCGAGGAACGAGGCGAAGGATGGGTATGCCGATCACACCTGCCACCGCGACGCACAGCTCGTCGAACGGCACCGCGGAAGCGATCCTGCTGGAACTGGTCGACGAGAACGGCGCGACGATCGGTACCGCGGAGAAGCTGGCCGCCCATCAGCCGCCGGGGCAGCTGCACCGGGCGTTCTCGGTGTTCCTGTTCGACGAGTACGGCCGTCTGCTGCTGCAGCAGCGGGCCCTGGGCAAGTACCACTCCCCCGGTGTGTGGTCCAACACCTGCTGCGGCCACCCCTACCCCGGCGAGGCGCCCTTCGCGGCGGCGGCCCGGCGGACGTTCGAGGAGCTCGGCGTCTCCCCGTCGCTGCTCGCCGAGGCGGGCACGGTGCGCTACAACCATCCGGATCCCGCCTCCGGACTGGTGGAGCAGGAGTACAACCACCTCTTCGTCGGACTGGTGCAGGCACCGCTGCGGCCGGACCCGGAGGAGGTGCACGCCACCGCGTTCGTCACACCGGACGAGCTGACGGAGCGGCACGCCAAGGACACCTTCTCGGCCTGGTTCATGACGGTGCTGGACGCGGCCCGTCCCGCGATCAGGGAGCTGACCGGTCCGTCCGAGGGCTGGTGAGCCTCAGATCAGCCCGCGGGGGTCGAGCGGCAGGGCGGCCCAGATCACCTTGCCGCCGCTCGTCGTGTGCTCGACGTCGCACACCCCGCCCACCTCACGGGTGATCTCGCGCACCAGCAGCAGGCCCCGTCCGCCGGTCCTGCCGTGGTCGGTCTCCAGGGCGGTGGGGCGGTACGGGTGGTTGTCCTCGACGGACACCCGCACCCACTCGGCGCCGACGGCGACCTCCACGGCCAGCATCGGCGAGAGCACCGCCGCGTGCCGTACGGCGTTCGTGACCAGCTCGGAGACGATCAGCAGCAGTCCCTGGAGCACGTCCTCCGTGACCGGCACCCGCTGACGCAGGAGCAGGTCCCGTACGGCGTGCCGGGCCTGCGGGACCGAGGCGTCGACCGCCGGAGCGGTGAACCGCCACACCCCCTCGTAGGACAAGGGGTCGCGTGTCCTCGGCTCGACGGGTGCGTCTGTGCCGCCTTCGGGGCGTGGGGCGGGCCCGCGCCCGTGGTCGTCCATGGTCCGGTCGCCACCCTTGTGCTCGATTGTCACCACACGTCGAGTGTTGGTACCGGACCGCTCCCCACCGGAGGACTGAACAGAAGTCAGCGACTATCGAGCGCTTCTGACCGTTGGCGTATGACCCCGTCAGGTGTGGGACTGCATCCTGTTCCGCCGGTGCCGACTTTACGAACTATTCGGCTTGTACGGGTTTCGTGGTGCCGTCCGGGCCGTCCTCCTCGGCGCCTGCGCCGGTGGCCTCCTCCACCAGGCCGACGACCCGGCGGCCGCCGAAGCCGGTCGCGATCAGGCCGAGGCCGTCGAAGAGCAGGGCCAGCGAGATGAACGTGCCGATGACGTACTGGCCGGCGCTCGGCCACGACGCCAGCACCGCGATGCCCAGCAGCAGGTCGAAGGCGCCCAGCAGCAGCGTCCAGCCGAACTGCGGGCCGCGCACCACCAGGCCGCCGACCAGCCGGAAGATCCCCGCGGTGAGGAACAGCAGGGCGGCGAACATGGCCAGCGCGTCCGCCGCGGCCTCGGGGCTCGTCAGGATCACCACGCCCGCCGCGAGGTTCAGGGCCGCGACGATCGCCGCGAGCCAGAAGAAGTTGCTGCCGCGCCCCTCGATGGCGTGCAGCAGTCCGACGACGCCCCCGATCAGCAGCAGCCAGCCGAACAGCAGCATGGACGTCAGGGTGGCCACACCCGTGTACACCAGCCCCACGAGACCGCACAGGACCAGCAGCACGCCCAGCGCGACCAGCCGGGCGAAGCCACGCCGCAGTTTCGCCTTCCCGTCCTTCGCGGTCCCGGTCATCGGACCGCCTCCTCTCCCGAGCCCCTCGGCGACGGCGGTGAGCCTTGCTACGGCTAGCATCCGGCACATGGAGCCCCAGTTGCTGCACGACGTCACCGACTCGGTCGCCACCGTCGTCATCTCCCATCCGGCCAAGCGCAACGCCATGACCGCCGGGATGTGGCGCGCGCTGCCCGTGCTGCTGGACGCCCTGGCGACCGACCCCGGGGTACGGGCCCTGGTGCTGACGGGCGAGGGCGGCACGTTCTGCGCGGGCGCCGACATCTCCACGCTACGTTCCTCGCCCGCCGAGGCACAGGGGCTGGCCGTGCTGGCCGAGGAGGCGCTCGCCGCGTTCCCGAAGCCGACGCTGGCGGCGGTCCGCGGGCACTGTGTGGGCGGCGGGGCACAGCTGGCGGCCGCCTGCGACCTGCGGTTCGCGCAGGAGGGCGCGCTGTTCGGGGTGACGCCCGCGAAGCTCGGGATCGTCTATCCGGCCTCCGCGACCCGGCGGCTGGTGTCGCTGATCGGTCCGGCCGCCACCAAGTACCTGCTGTTCTCGGGCGAGTTGATCGACACCGGCCGGGCGTTGCGCACCGGGCTGGTCGACGAGGTGCTGCCCGAGGGAGAACTCGACAAGCGGGTCGCGGAGTTCACCCGGATCCTGGTCTCCCGTTCGCAGCTGACGCAGGCCTCGGCGAAGGAGTTCGCCGACGGGCGCACCGACCGCGACGCCCACTGGGCCGAGCACGCGCGCGGCAGCGCCGACACGGCGGAGGGCGTCGCCGCGTTCCTGGAGCGGCGCCGGCCGCGCTTCACCTGGACGGTGCCTACCTCAGGATGAAACGGCTCCGGGCGCGCAGGGCCTCGACGACATGCGCCGGCGCCTTCTGCGGGGACCCGGCGTCGTAGGGCGGCTGCGGGTCGTACTCCGTGGCCAGTTGCACGGCCTGGGCGTGGTCGTCACCGGCGATCCTGCCGAGGAGGGTCAGCGCCATGTCGATGCCGGAGGAGACGCCGGCGGCGGTGACGTACTTTCCGTCGAAGACGACCCGCTCGCCGGTCGGTTCGGCGCCGAGCGGCCTGAGCTGGTCGAGGGCCAGCCAGTGGGAGGTGGCACGGCGCCCGGCGAGCAGGCCGGCCGCGGCGAGCAGCAGGGAGCCGGTGCACACGGAGGTCGTCCAGGTACTGGTGGCGTCCACGGCGCGCAGCCAGTCCAGGAGGACGCGGTCGTCCATCAGGGCGCTCTGTCCCGGGCCGCCGGGGACGACCACGACGTCCGGTCGCCGGACCTCGTCGAGCGTCCTGTCCGCGGTCAGGGCCAGCACCCCGTTGTCGCTGCGGACGGGTCCGGCCTCCTTGGCGACGAAGACCGTCTCGGCGTCCGGGATCCGGGAGAGGATCTCGTAGGGGCCGACGGCGTCGAGGGCGGTGAAACGGTCGAAGACGAGCAGGGCGATCTGCATGGCGGGCCTTTCGGTGGGTGGGCGGAGCCTCATCGGGCCGGTGCCGGTTCCGGGGTCGGTGCCAGGGCCGGGGCCGGTGCCGGGGCCGGTGCCGGGGCCGGGGCCGGTGCCGGGGCCGGGGCCGGTGCCGGGGCCGGGGCCGGGGCCGGGGCCGGGCGGAAGCGCCGGCGGTATTCGGCCGGGGGCGTTCCCAGGGCGGCGACGAAGGCGCGGCGCATGGCTTCCGGGGTGCCGTAGCCGCTGGAACGGGAGATCTCGTGTATGCCCTCGCCGGTGTCCTCCAGCAGGCGGCGGGCGTGTTCGAGGCGGACGCGGTCCACGTAGCGGCCGGGCGTCGTGCCGGTCTCGGCGCGGAAGGCTCGGGCGAAGTGGCGGGGCGAGAAGCCGGCACGCGCCGCGAGGGCCTCGACGGTCAGATCACCGGCAGGGTGCTCGGTGATCCACCGCTGGACCTCGCGCAGCGGTTCGCGGCGCGCGGTCTGGGCGGCGAGCTGGGCGCTGAACTGGGACTGGTTGCCGGGACGGCGCAGGAAGACCACGAGGTGCCGGGCGACGGTCATGGCCACGTCGCGGCCCAGGTCCTCCTCGACCAGGGCGAGGGCCAGGTCGATGCCCGCGGTGACTCCCGCCGAGGTGGCGACCTGACCGTCGCGGACGTAGATGGGATCGGCGTCCACCCGTACCGCGGGGTGGTTCCGGGCGAGGGTGGCGGCGTACGCCCAGTGGGTCGTGGCGTCCCGGCCGTCGAGCAGGCCCGCCTCGGCCAGCAGGATGGCGCCGGTGCAGACGGAGACCAGCCGTGCGGCACGCGGTCCGCGCACCCGCAGCCAGTCGGTCAGACGCGGGTCGGGCCCGCGGGTGCCGCGCCCGCCGGGCACCACGAGGGTGTGCGGATCGGGGGCGTCGGCGAGCGCCTGGTCCGGTACGAGCGTCAGTCCGCTGGAGGCGCGCACCGGGCCGCCGTCCAGGGAGGCGGTACGGATGCGGTAGGTCCCGGGGGTGAGCTGCTCGGCTCCCGCGAAGACCTCCACGGGGCCGGTGACATCGAGGCTCTGCACGCCGTCGAAGAGGACGACCAGAACGGTTCGCTGCGCCATACCGGCGATTCTTCGCGTGTCCCGGCATGGCCGCAATGACGCGCTTCCCACCTTTCCTGCCCTCGCCTTGATCGGCATGGGCCGCCGAGGACGAGGTACTCGACAGGCGTCCGCCGGAAGCGACCGCTGCGCCGCGGACGAGAGAGAGCAGCACCACGGACGAAAGGGGAACAACGTGTTCCGTGCCATCGCGGATGTCCTGCGCCAGATCGGCGGTGCCGTCGCCACGGTCGTGACGCTGCCGTTCAGGGCCGTGGCCCGCCTCTTCGGCGGCGCCTCCGGATCCGGACGGCGTGGCGCGCGCCGGGTCTGAGAACCGCCGCCCCGCCACTTCCCGCCCTGGTCCCCTGTTGTCGGTGCCACCTGCCACAATTGCCGCGCAACCCGAAGTGGAGAAGGCGGTACGGGATCGTGACGACACCCCTCGTAGGGTCCATCGAAGGCAGGATCGCCGAGGAGCTCGGCGTACGGGAGCGGCAGGTCAAGGCTGCCGTGGAGCTGCTCGACGGCGGTTCCACGGTGCCTTTCATCGCCCGCTACCGCAAGGAAGCGACCGAGATGCTCGACGACGCGCAGCTGCGCACGCTCGAGGAGCGGTTGCGCTATCTGCGGGAGCTGGAGGAGCGGCGCACGGCGATCCTGGAGTCGGTGCGCGAGCAGGGCAAGCTCACCGACGAGCTGCGGGCGCGGATCCTGGCCGCGGAGACCAAGGCGCGCCTGGAGGACATCTATCTGCCGTACAAGCCCAAGCGGCGTACGAAGGCGCAGATCGCGCGCGAGGCCGGTCTGGAGCCGCTGGCCGAGGGGCTGCTCGGCGACACCTCCGTCGAGCCCCTCGCGGCCGCGGCTGCGTTCGTCGACGCGGACAAGGGCGTGGCCGACCCGCAGGCCGCCCTGGACGGCGCGCGGGCGATCCTCACCGAGCGGTTCTCGGAGGACGCCGACCTCATCGGTGAGCTGCGTGAGCGCATGTGGGTGCGCGGGCGGCTGGCCGCGAAGGTGCGGGAGGGCAAGGAGGAGGCCGGCGCCAAGTTCGCGGACTACTTCGACTTCGCCGAGCCCTTCACCGAACTGCCCTCGCACCGCGTCCTCGCGATGCTGCGCGGGGAGAAGGAGGAGGTCCTCGACCTCGTCCTGGAGCCGGAGGAGCCGGTGGAGGGCCCTTCGTCGTACGAGGGGATCATCGCCGGCCGGTTCGGGATCGCCGACCGCGGGCGCCCCGGCGACAAGTGGCTGACGGACACCGTCCGCTGGGCCTGGCGGACCCGTGTCCTGGTCCACCTCGGCATCGACCTGCGCCTGCGGCTGCGCACCGCCGCCGAGGACGACGCCGTCGGCGTGTTCGCGGCGAACCTGCGCGACCTGCTGCTCGCCGCCCCGGCCGGCACGCGCGCCACGCTGGGCCTGGACCCCGGTTTCCGCACCGGGGTGAAGGTGGCCGTCGTCGACGCCACCGGCAAGGTCGTCGCCACCGACGTCATCCACCCGCACGTCCCGGCCAACCGCTGGGACGAGGCGATCGCCAAGCTGGCCCGGCTCGCCGAGGAGCACGCGGTCGAGCTGGTGGCCATCGGCAACGGCACCGCGTCCCGCGAGACCGACAAGCTCGCCGGTGAACTGATCACCAAGCACCCGGAGTTGAAGCTCACCAAGGTGATGGTGTCCGAGGCCGGCGCGTCGGTGTACTCGGCCTCCGCCTTCGCCTCGCAGGAGCTGCCCGACATGGACGTGTCGCTGCGCGGCGCGGTGTCGATCGCACGCCGGCTCCAGGATCCGCTCGCCGAGCTGGTGAAGATCGACCCGAAGTCGATCGGGGTCGGCCAGTACCAGCACGACCTGTCCGAGGTGAAGCTGTCGCGCTCACTGGACGCGGTGGTCGAGGACTGTGTGAACGGCGTGGGTGTCGACGTCAACACCGCGTCCGCGCCGCTGCTCTCCCGTGTCTCGGGCATCTCCTCGGGGCTCGCGGAGAACATCGTGGCCCACCGGGACGCCAACGGCCCGTTCACGTCCCGCTCCGAGCTGAAGAACGTGGCGCGGCTCGGGCCGAAGGCCTACGAGCAGTGCGCGGGCTTCCTGCGCATCCGGGGCGGCTCGGACCCGCTGGACGCCTCCAGCGTGCACCCCGAGGCCTACCCGGTGGTGCGGCGGATGGTGAAGACCACCGGCCAGGAGGTGGCCGCGCTGGTCGGCAACACGAGCGTGCTGCGGTCGCTGCGGCCGCAGGACTTCGTGGACGAGACCTTCGGTCTGCCGACGGTCGGCGACATCCTCAAGGAGCTGGAGAAGCCGGGGCGCGATCCGCGCCCGGCGTTCCGGACGGCCACCTTCAAGGAGGGCGTCGAGAAGCTCGCCGACCTGGAGTCGGGCATGGTCCTGGAGGGCGTGGTCACCAATGTGGCCGCGTTCGGGGCGTTCGTCGACGTCGGCGTCCACCAGGACGGCCTGGTGCATGTGTCCGCCATGTCGAAGACGTTCGTCAAGGACCCGCGGGACGTCGTCAAGCCGGGTGACATCGTCAAGGTGAAGGTCCTCGACGTCGACATCCCGCGCAAGCGGATCTCCCTCACACTGCGTCTGGACGACGAGGCGGCGCCCCAGGAGCGGGGTGCCGGCGAGCGCCGTCCGCAGCGGGGCGGGCGCCCGCCGCAGCAGCGCCAGGGCGGCGGTGGCGGGCGGCAGGGCACCGGTGGCGGTAGCGGGCGGCAGGGCGCCGGTGGCGCCCGTCAGGCACCCGCTCCGGCAAACAGCGCGATGGCCGACGCCCTGCGCCGCGCCGGGCTGCTCGACCCGAAGAAGGGCGGCCGGGGCTGAGTTCGGCGGCCCGGGGGCGCGCGTGTGCGCGGCCCCGGGCCACCCCCGTCCGCGCATAGGGTGACGCCATGACCACTTCGCGTGCGGTGACCTGGGACGTCATGGCCAGTCACGGCTTCGAGACCGCCTGGGTCACGTTCGACGGGGAGACCCTGCGGGCGCGGGGCCGGGCGGTGGGGACGGATCCGGAGCCCTACTGGGTGTCGTACGAGCTCGAAACCGCCGAGGGGTACGTGACCCGGCGGCTGCGGGTGACCACCGAGACCCCCGAGGTCACGCGGACCCTCGATCTGCGCCACGACGGGCGGGGCGAGTGGACCGCCGACGGTGAGCCGCTGCCGGAGGTGAACGGGGCGCTCGACTGCGACCTGGGCCTGTGTCCCCTGACCAACACCATGCCGGTGCTCCGGCACGACCTGCACCGGACCGCAGGTGAACGGGAGTTCCTGATGGCCTGGGTCGCCGTACCGGATCTGGCCGTCCGGCCCTCCGTGCAGACCTACACCCACCTCGCCGGCACCGGCGGCGGGCGGGTGCGGTACGCCTCCGGCGACTTCCGCAGCGACCTGGACTTCGACGCGGACGGCCTCGTGGTGGACTACCCCGAGCTGGCGTCGCGGCTGACGCCCCGCTAGCGCTCGGTCACCTTGCCGTCCGCCACCTCCAGCCGGCGGGTGACGTGCACGGCGTCCAGCATGCGGCGGTCGTGGGTGACCAGCAGCAGGGTGCCGGTGTAGGCGTCGAGGGCCGACTCCAGTTGCTCGATGGCGGGCAGGTCGAGGTGGTTGGTCGGCTCGTCGAGGACCAGCAGGTTGACGCCCCGGCCCTGGAGGAGGGCGAGGGCGGCACGGGTGCGCTCGCCGGGCGAGAGGGTGTCCGCCGGACGCAGCACATGGTTTGACTTCAGACCGAACTTGGCCAGGAGGGTGCGTACTTCGGCCGGTTCGGTGTCGGGTGCCGCTTGCTGGAACGCGTCGAGCAGGGTCTGCGTGCCGTGGAACAGCTTGCGGGCCTGGTCGACCTCGCCGACCAGCACGCCCGAGCCGAGCGCGGCGTGCCCCGCGTCCAGCGAGACCCGGCCGAGCAGCGCCCCGAGCAGCGTCGACTTGCCCGCGCCGTTGGCGCCGGTGACCGCGACCCGGTCCGCCCAGTCGATCTGGAGGGAGACCGGTCCGAGCGCGAAACCGCCGCGCCGGACCTCGGCGTCGCGCAGGGTCGCCACGACCGCGCCGGAGCGGGGCGCCGAGGCGATCTCCATGCGCAGCTCCCACTCCTTGCGGGGCTCCTCGACCACGTCCAGACGCTCGATCATGCGCTGGGTCTGGCGCGCCTTCGCGGCCTGCTTCTCGCTGGCCTCGCTGCGGAACTTGCGGCCGATCTTGTCGTTGTCGTTGCCCGCCTTGCGCCGGGCGTTCTTGACGCCCTTGTCCATCCAGGAACGCTGCATCTGCGCACGGTCCTGGAGGGCGGCCTTCTTGTCGGCGTACTCCTCGAATTCCTCGCGCGCGTGCCGGCGGGCCACGTCGCGCTCCTCCAGGTAGGCCGCGTAGCCGCCGCCGTAGAGGTTGATCTGCTGCTGGGCGAGGTCGAGTTCGAGGACCTTGGTGACCGTGCGGGTGAGGAACTCGCGGTCGTGGCTGACCACGACCGTGCCGGCGCGCAGCCCGCCGACGAAGCGTTCGAGGCGCTCCAGTCCGTCGAGGTCGAGGTCGTTGGTGGGCTCGTCGAGCAGGAAGACGTCGTAGCGGGAGAGCAGCAGGGAGGCGAGTCCGGCGCGGGCCGCCTGGCCGCCGGACAGCGAGGTCATGGGCTGGTCGAGTCCGACGGCGAGGCCGAGCGAGTCGGCGACCTCCTCGGCGCGCTCGTCGAGGTCGGCGCCACCGAGGCCGAGCCAGCGCTCCAGGCCGAGGGCATAGGCGTCGTCCGCGCCGGGGGCGCCGTCGACCAGGGCCTGGGTGGCGGCGTCCATGACCCGCTGGGCCTCGGCGACGCCGGTGCGGCGGGCCAGGAAGGCGCGCACCGACTCGCCGGGCCGCCGCTCCGGCTCCTGCGGCAGATGCCCGACCGTGGCGGTGGGCGGGGACAGACGCAGCTCCCCCTGTTCCGGGGTGGCGAGTCCGGCGAGCATGCGCAGCAGGGTCGACTTGCCGGCACCGTTGGCGCCGACGAGCCCGATCACGTCACCGGGCGCGACGACCAGGTCGAGGCCGGTGAAGAGCGCGCGGTCGCCGTGGCCTGCGGCGAGGTTCTTGGCGACGAGGGTGGCAGTCATCAGACCGCCGATTCTAGTGGCCCCGCCGGGGCACCAGACCGCCTCGGCCGTCAGTGCGCCGTCGGCGCCACCAGCACGCCTTCCGCCGTCCTCGCGACCACGTACGCGGCGCCCCTCACGGCCTTCGCGTCGAGCGGGATGCGGTGCCGGCCCGGTTCGAGGAGGCCGTCGAAGACCTCGTGGGTGCGGGTGCGCGAGAGCCGGTCGAGGCGGTACGCGGTCAGGCGCACCCGGCAGGCGGAGGTGACCTCGACGCCCGCCTCGCCGTCGGCGGTGACGAGGCCGGTCAGGCGGCGCCGTGCGACGGGTCTGGGGTCGAGGGCGTGCTCGATCTGGGCGACCAGCAGCGGGACGATCGGGGCGAGGCCGTCGACGTGGGCCACCTCGACCCCGGCGCGCTCGAAGGCCCGGCGCACGGCGGCGCGCCGGCGCGCGTCCACCGGCCGGGGGAAGGCCACGGCGCTGTAGCCGCGCAGTTCGTCGGCGGGGACGCCGTCGGCGTCGTGGGCGATGTCGGCTCCGACGCCGATGGTGCGCAGCGCGGCGGCGAGCTTGGCGACCAGGGCGACGCGGGCCCCGATCAGCAGCACGCGCGGGCGGTCGGGCCCGGCGGCGTCCAGCAGGGAGCGCAGGGCCGTGCGGTAGGCGGCGCCGTGGAAGCGGAACGGGCCGATGCCCTGGTAGCCGTTCCGTTCCAGGTCGGCCTGTTCGGACGTCTGCCAGGCGAAGTCCCGCCACACGTAGTCGTCGTCGACGCGCTGGACGACCGCGGTGACCGCGCCGCACGCGAGGTCGGCGCACTCGGGACAGCCGTAGAGGACGTACCGCCCGCCGGGCAGCGGGGCCTCGGCCTCCAGCAGCAGGCCGCGCACCTGGGCGGCGAGGACGGCGGGCGGGACGTCGGAAGCGAGCGGGGACACGGCGTCCAGGTCCGAGAGCTGGAAGAGCAGCGGGCGCCCGTCGACGACGAAGTCCACGAAGTCCCGGTGCACCTGGTGGCCGCCGTCCGCGAGAACTCCACCGGCACGCATGGCCGGTGCCAGGGCGAAGGTCACGTACACGGCAGACATACGGTGAGTATCCCCACACTTGCGGCACCCTGATCGCGGCATGACACATTCCGCTACCGTCCCCGCATGAGCAGTGACGCGAGGGGCGATGTCATCGTCGTCGGCGGCGGTGTCGTGGGGCTGACGACGGCCGTGGTGCTGGCCGAGCGGGGCCTCGGGGTGCGGGTGTGGACGCGGGAGCCTGCCGAGCGGACCACCTCGGCGGTGGCGGGCGCGCTGTGGTGGCCGTACCGGATCGAGCCGCAACAGGCGGCGCGCCGCTGGGCGCTGCGCTCGCTGGATGTCTACGAGCGACTGGCCGCGAGCCCCGAGGTCACCGGCGTGCGCCTGGTCGAAGGGGTGATGGGCGAGACGGACGCGGACGCGGCGGCGTGGGCGGCGGGCCGGCTGCACGGGCTGCGTGCGGCGACACCCGAGGAGTACGCCGGTCCGGTGGGGCTGTGGGCGCGGCTGCCGTTGGTCGACATGGCTGCCCATCTGCCGTATCTGCGGGACCGGTTGAGGGCCGCCGGCGGACTCGTGGAGGAGCGCGCGGTGTCGGCGCTCGCGGAGGTGGACGCGCCGGTGGTGGTGAACTGCACGGGGCTGGGCGCGCGGGAGCTGGTGCCGGACGCGTCCGTGCGCCCGGTGCGCGGGCAGCTGGTCGTGGTGGAGAACCCGGGGATCCGCACCTGGGTCGTCTCCCAGGACGCCGGCGGTGCGATGGCGTACGTGTTCCCGCATCCGGGGCGGCTGGTGCTGGGCGGCACCTCGGAGGAGGACTCCTGGTCGAGGACGCCGGATCCGTCTCAGGCCGAGGCGATCGTGCGGCGGTGCGCGGCCCTGCGCCCGGAGATCGCCGGGGCGCGGGTGCTGGAGCACCGCGTGGGGCTGCGGCCGGTGCGCGACGCCGTGCGGCTGGAGCGCGCGACGCTGCCGGACGGGCGGGTGCTGGTGCACAACTACGGTCACGGGGGCGCGGGAGTCACCGTGGCGTGGGGGTGCGCGGAGGAGGCGGCCGGACTGACCGCCTCCTCCTGACGCTGGGCCGGCGGTCAGTGCTTGCCGATCGGGTCGCCCTCCACGTCCGTGCCGCGGCCCGGGCCGATACGCAGCTCGAACTCGCCGTCGTACTTCTTGTGGCCCTCGATGACGGCCAGTTCGACCGCCTCCGAACCCATCGCGTTGCGGACGATGACCGGGTCGCGGCGCAGGTCGCGCATGAGCGCGACGCACATGAAGATCATCACGACGACGAACGGTGCCGCCGCGAGGATCGTCAGGTTCTGCAGACCGGTCAGCGCGTCGCCCTGCCCGGAGCCGACCAGGAGCATGACGGCGGCGACCGCTCCGGTGAGCACACCCCAGAACACCACGACCGTGCGGGCCGGTTCGAGGGCGCCCTTCTGGGACAGGCTGCCCATGACGATCGAGGCCGCGTCGGCGCCGGAGACGAAGAAGATGCCGACGAGGATCATCACCAGCAGGCTGGTGACCGTGGCGATCGGGAACTCCCGCAGGAGCGCGAAGAGCTGGCCCTCCGGCGTCGACTCGTCGCCGAGCCGCCCCTGCTGCTCCATCTTCATCGCCGAGCCGCCGAACACCGCGAACCAGACCAGGCTGACCGAGCTGGGCACGAGGATGACACCGCCGACGAACTGGCGGATCGTACGGCCCCGGCTGATCCGGGCGATGAACATGCCGACGAACGGCGTCCAGGAGATCCACCAGGCCCAGTAGAAGACGGTCCAGCTGCCGAGCCAGTCCGCGACGCCCTCGCCACCGCTCGCCTCGGTGCGGCCCGCGAGCTGCGGGAGGTCACCGAGGTAGGCGAAGATCGAGGTGGGCAGCAGGTCGAGGACGATCACCGTGGGGCCCGCGACGAACACGAACAGGGCGAGCACCAGCGCCAGCACCATGTTGGTGTTGGACAGCCACTGGATGCCCTTCTCCACGCCGGAGACGGCGGAGGCGACGAACGCCAGGGTGAGCACCGCGATGATCGCGACGAGCAGTCCGGTGCTCACGTCGTCCATCCAGTCCAGCTCCCGCACGCCGGAGCCGATCTGGAGCGCGCCGAGTCCGAGGGAGGCCGCCGAGCCGAAGACGGTCGCGACGATCGCGAGGATGTCGATGACCCGCCCGGCGGTGCCGTTCGCGTGCTTGCGGCCGATGAGCGGGGTGAAGACCGCGCTGATGGTCTGCCGTCGGCGCCTGCGGAAGGTGCTGTAGGCGATGGCGAGACCGACCACGGCGTAGATCGCCCACGGGTGGAGCGTCCAGTGGAACAGGGTCGTGGCCATGGCCGTCTCCATGCGCTCGCCGGAGTCGACCGGATCCGTGCCCGGCGGTGGCGTGGTGTAGTGCGCGAGCGGCTCGCTGACGCCGTAGAACATCAGGCCGATGCCCATGCCGGCGCTGAACATCATCGCGACCCACGACACCGTGCGGAACTCGGGCTCCTCACCCTCGGCGCCGAGATGGATCCGGCCGTACCGGCTGATCGCGAGCCAGAGCGCGAAGACGACGAACCCCGAGGCGGTGAGCATGAACGCCCAGCCGCCGTTGTGCATCAGCCCGCTGAGCATGCTGCTGGAGACGCTCTCCAGGGAGTCCGTCGCGGTCGCGCCCCAGATCACGAAGGCCAGCGTGAGCACGGCGGTGACCCCGAACACGACCCTGTCGGTCCGGGGCTGCCCCTGCCCGGGAAGACCCGCCTCCGAGCCCGGCAGCGCGTCGCCTGCCGGGCCGGGGTGGTCGGTCGGTGGTTCGTTCGTCACGGGCGGCACCTTTCGTCAGAGCCACGGAGGTCACAGGTGATCCCTCCGTCTCGCCCCTACCCATGTGGCGGAAAATAGGCCTGTTTCATCGGCCCGTGTCGGGACACGCCGCTCCGGCTCACCTCCGTCCCTCCGGCAGGCGCCCGGCGGTGCGGGGATCGCGTACGCCGCTCAGCTCGGCGGCCGGGAGGGCGGCGTCGGCGTGCGCGCCGGCGGTGGCGCGGACGTAGGCGGCCGTACCGCCGACGACCGGGACGCGTGCGGAGCTGCGGGCGAGGTCCACGGTCAGCGCCGGGGTGTCGGACGGCGGGTCGATGAGGTCCTTGTCGGTGCCCGCGACGATCAGGCCCAGCCGGTGTCCGGCGGGGATCACGTGGTCGGTCGCCGCCAGGTCGAGGGTGAGGGAGTAGCGCTTGCCCGGGGTGAGCGGTGCGCCGGTGAGGTCCGAGGCGTGGTTGCCGAGGTCGGCCCAGCCGCGGCTGACGATCGTGTACCCGACGTCGGTCCTCTTGGCCTCGGTCTCCTTGTAGCAGGAGCTGTCCGCGGTGGTGGAGGGGCCCCAGCAGGTGCGGTCGGGGAGGGTGACGATGCCCTCGGCGGCGTCGGCGTAGTCGCGGATGGTGGCGGGGCCGAGGTCCACGAGGACGGCCGAGAGGTGGGCCGTGGGCGTCGAAGGGGTCACGGCGACGGTGACCTCGGAGGCGCCGGCCAGGCGCAGGTCGCGGGCGAGGGGCCGGGTGACGAAACCGGCCTTGTCGGGGGTGCTCAGGTCGATCCGCGCGGCCCAGTCGGTCTCGCTGTTGCGCGGGTCGTCCGTGAAGGTCTCGGTGCCGTGGCCGGGGCGCAGGCCCAGGCTGCCGACGCCGGGCCGGGAGCCCTCGGCGGGGCGCAGCCGTACGGTGTCCGTGCCGCGCGGCGGCCAGGACCGCGACGTCACCCACTGGTCGGGGTGGCGTTCGATGTCGGCCATCGGCTCCCGGTCGATGCCGTTGTCGTAGCCGAGGAGTTCGTGGTCGAACCAGCGGTGCAGGGTCTTCACCCAGGTGGCGCGGCGGAAGTCGAACGGGTCGACGTGGCCGGTCTGGGAGAGCCAGATCTTGCGCTGCACGCCGCTTCGCGCGAGGGCGTCCCACCAAGGGCCGACGTGCTGCATCCGTACGTTGAGGTCCTGCATGCCGTGGACCAGGAAGACACTCGCGCGCACCTCGGCCGCGTCCCTGACGTGGTCGCGCTCGCTCCACAGCGGGGTCCAGTCCCCCGTGCGCGGGGCGCCCTCGGCGAGCCTGCGCTGCACGTCGCCGCAGCGGGCGCGGGCGTCGGGGCTGTTGACGTAGTCGGAGAGCCAGTCGGGGCCGGAGCCGTACAGCGGGGCGCCCTTGGCGAAGTAGTAGTCGTACCAGGAGGAGATCGCGCTGATCGGCACGATGGTCTCCAGACCCTCGACGCCGGTGGCGGCGACGCCGTTGGCGATGGTGCCGTCCCAGCTCTTGCCGATCATCCCCGTACGGCCGTTGGTCCAGTCGGCCGTGGCCCTGGTGCCGCCGGTGCGGGTGGTCCAGGCCCTGCCGCGACCGTTCAGCCAGTCGACGACGGCCTTCGCGGACCGCACGTCGGAGCGGCCGCCGACGTCGACACAGCCGTCCGAGCGGTTGGTGCCCGCGAGGTCGACGGCGACGAAGGCGTAGCCGCGCGGCACGAAGTAGTTGTCGTAGTACAGCGGCATCCCGACGGCCTCGCCGTCGGCGTCGTACGTCTTGCGCTGGCTCTCGTTGCCCCGGCCGCAGCACGAGTAGTAGGGGCTGGCCTCCATGACGACGGGCACCTTGCGGCCCTGCTGGGCGGGTTCGCGCGGGCGCACGATGTCGACGGCGACGCGGTCGGATCTCCCGTCGCCGTCTCCGTCGAGGCCGGTGTCCACCCAGACGGCCTCACGGACGGCGGCGTCGTAGGAGTAGACGGGGCGGCTCTCCCGGGGCGTGCTGTGCCCCGGCGTGCCCTGGGCGGCGGCGGGAGTGAGGAGTGTGGCCGTCAGGGCGGCGGCGGCCGCCGTCGCGAGCGGTCTCCAGCTGAAGCGCATACGTGTCGGCATGCGCCGGACGGTACCGCCGTCAACTGCTGTGCAGAAGGGGGCGGCTGACGGCGCGTCGGAACGGACGGGAGTGGCGGGAAGCCGACGCCGGGGGGTCGCGGTGTATGAAGGCTGAAGGGCGATCTCGTGACGGCGGCCGTCGTGGCCGGGCCGGGCACGCCTCGGCCTCCTCGGGCTCCTCGGGCTCCTCGGGCTCCTCGGGCTCCGAACAGCCCTCCCCCTTACGACTTGGAGTTTCAGTGCACCGCAGAACCACGACGCCGGGCGTGCTCGCGGCGGCGTCCCTGTTGCTGGCGGTCCCGGCGTCCGCCGCCGGCCACTTGCCCGGCGCCCCCGGTATCGGCGACCCCTACTACCCGGCGTACGGCAACGGCGGCTACGACGTCTCCCACTACGACCTGCGGCTGAGGTACCGGCCCGCGGACGACCGGCTGGAGGGCACGGCGACCCTGCTGGCCCGGACCACGCAGGACCTGTCCCGGTTCAACCTGGACTTCCTGCTGGACGTGGGCGAGGTGCGGGTCGACGGGGCGAAGGCGGCGTTCCGGACCTCGGGCGAGCACGAACTGGAGATCACGCCGAGCAAGCCGCTGGCCAAGGGGACGTCCGTCACCGTGGTGGTGCGCTACAGCGGGGTGCCGTCGTCGAAGCAGGCGTACGGCTTCACCAGCTGGCTCCGCACGGCGGACGGCGGGGTCGCGGCCGGTGAGCCCGAGTCGGCGTGGTGGTGGTTCCCGAGCAACGACCACCCGCTGGACAAGGCCACCTTCGACGTGTCGGTACAGGTTCCGGACGGAACGCAGGCCCTCTCCAACGGCACGCTCCAATCGACGAGTTCGCGGGCCGGCTGGACCCGCTACGGCTGGCGGTCCGACAAGCCGCAGGCCACCTATCTCGCCACTCTCGCGGTCGGGAAGTTCGACATCACCACCGGGACGTCGCAGAGCGGCATCCCCGTCGTCAACGCGTACTCCAGGGACCTCGGCGACGTCGCCGGCGCCGCACGGGCCAGTGTCGAGCGGACCGGTGAGATCGCGGACTGGCTCACCGGCTACTTCGGGCCGTATCCCTACAACGCGCTGGGCGGCTACGTCCCGGACACCGACACCGGCTACGCGCTGGAGACACAGACCCGGCCCTTCTACAGCCCGCGGCAGTTCTCGAGCGGGTCGAACACGTCCGTGGTCGTGCACGAACTGGCCCACCAGTGGTACGGCGACCTGGTGTCGGTGTCCGGGTGGAAGGACATCTGGGTCAACGAGGGCTTCGCCCGGTACGCCCAGTGGCTGTGGTCCGAGAGCGAGGGCGAGGGAACGGCGCAGGAGATCGCGGACCACGTCTACGCGTCGCATCCGGCGGACGATCCGTTCTGGACGGTGCGCCCGGGTGACCCCGGGCCGGAGAACCAGTTCCACCTGGCCGTCTACGACCGGGGGGCGCTCGCCTTGCAGGCGCTGCGCAACGAGATCGGCGACGAGGACTTCTTCGCCGTTCTCCAGGGCTGGCCGCGGAAGTACGCCCATGGCAACGCCTCGGTCGCGGACTTCCGTCGCTACGCCGAGGGGATCTCCGGGCAGCGGCTCGGCCGGCTGTTCGACACCTGGCTGTTCCAGCCCTCGAAGCCGGGGGCGCCGGCTGCGCGGGGCGCGGACATCTCCGCGCGGCCGTCGGCGGGGAGGGGGGCCACGCAGGAACCGAAGTCGTGGAAGAAGATCGCGGCGACCAACGGGGTGCACGACCACGAGCACGGCGAATAGGGCGCGTACGGGCAGCCCCGGGCAGCGGACACGGCCCGGGGCGTGCGGATGCCGCCCCGGGGCCGTGTCGCGCTTTCGCTCACCCGGTCGTCGCGGCCGCGCGGGCGAGGAGTTCGCGCCGTCCGATCGCGTCCGCCTCGGTCGAGGGCACCGTGCAGGCGTGGGCGCCGGCGATCGCTCCGTACAGGGCGCACCGGTGGGGCGGTTCACCGCCGAGGTGGCCGAAGAGGAAGGCCGCGGCGAAGGCGTCCCCCGCGCCGTTGGAGTCCACCACCGGGGCGGGCGGCGCCACCGCGGGCACGCGGGTCAGGTCGCCGTCGGCGAGGAGGTACGCGCCCTCGGCGCCGGCCGTGGCGACGACGAGGCGGGCGCGGCCGCGTTCGGCGATGCGGCGCATGGTGCGCTCGGGGTCGGTGAGGGCTGCGGCCGAGACGAAGACGATGTCGGCGGCGAGGGCGAAGGGCTCGTGGTAGGCGTTCTCGCCGTCCCAGTCGTGCAGGTCGGTGGAGAGCGGCACGCCGGTCTCGCGCAGCACGGGCAGGGCGTGTGCGCAGGGGTGGGTGAGGGAGACGTGGACGTGGCGGCTCGACTCCGCCAGCGTCCGGACCGTCGCCTCGGGCAGCCGGTCGTCGGCGTGTGCGCGGCTCGTGTCGTACAGGGACAGCCGCCTGCCGTCGGGGCCGACGAGGTTGACCGCGCGCTTGGTGCCGGCCGGCTGCGGGACGGCGGTGAGGGCGATGCCCCGGTCCCGGTGCAGGGCGCGGACCAGGTCGCCCTCGGGGTCGTCGCCGAGCAGGTCGAGGTGGTGGGTGCGCAGGCCCAGCGCGCCGAGGCCGAGGGCGACGAAGTCGCCGGTCTGGCCCGCACGGGTGCGGATCCCGGAGTCGATCATGTAGCTGTCGGCGTACGGCAGCGGCAGCTCCGGCACGTACACGATCGTGTCCACCCCGGCCCCGCCCAGCACGAGCACGTCGATACCTCCGCTCACTTGACGCCCTCCGCGTGGTCGTAGACCGTCGCCGTGATCCGGATACCCGCCGTGGGCCCGCCGGGCAGGGGGTGTCCGCGGGTCGTCCCGGGCCGGTCGCGCAGTTCCCCGCGCCCCTTCAGGGCGCGCCCCTCACCGTGGGGACACCGGCCGGGGGCGTCGCCCCTGAAGCACTCGCGCCCTCCCCCGGGTCGCGCACCTGCACGGTGCACCCGAACACTCGCCGTGGGCCCGCCGGGACGGGAGTCTCCGCCGATAGTCCGGGGCCGGTCGCGCAGTTCCCCGCGCCCCTTCAGGGCGCGTCCCGTCGGCGCGCGGTCTCCGCTGCGGAGAGACGGGGCGGTGGCGTCGTCTCGGATGTAGGTGATCTTCGACATGACGCCACCGTAGGGGCCCGCACCGGCAGTGGGGGCTAGTTCGTCGGACGGGTGGGTTCCCGGTTCGTGTCGCGGCGGCGCAGGGCGTACCAACCGCCGACGAGCATGACCGCGATCAGCGGGATCAGCAGCAGCGTCTTGCGGCCGACCTCGGGGTCGTTCCACATCATGGCGAGGCAGGCCAGCAGGAAGGCGATCGTGGCGATCTCCGTGACCGGGCTGCCGGGCAGCCGGAAGTGCGGTCGCCGCACCAGGCCCGCCTGGGCGCGCCGGACGAAGACCAGGTGGCAGACCATGATGATCACCCAGGTGCTGATGATGCCGAGCGACGCGACGTTCAGCACGATCTCGAAGGCCTGGGCCGGCACGAGGAAGTTGAGGCCGACGCCGAGCACACACACCGCGCAGGTCAGCAGGATGCCGCCGTAGGGCACCTGGCTGCGGTTCATACGGGCGGTGAACCTGGGCGCGGAGCCCGCCATCGCCATGGAGCGCAGGATGCGGCCCGTCGAGTACAGACCGGAGTTGAGGGACGACATGGCCGCGGTCAGGACGACCAGGTTCATCACGTCGCCGGCCGCGGGGACGCCGATCTTCGACAGCACCGTGACGAAGGGGCTCTGGTCGGCCGAGTAGACCGAGCCGGGCAGCAGCAGTGCCAGCAGGACGACGGAGCCGACGTAGAACAGGCCGACGCGCCACATGATGGAGTTCACCGCGCGCGGGACGACCTTCTCCGGCTCGGCGGTCTCGCCCGCGGCGACACCGACCAGCTCCAGCGCGGCGTAGGCGAAGATCACGCCCTGCATCACGAGGACGACGGGCATCACGCCGTGCGGGAGGAATCCGCCGTTGTCGGTGATCACGCTCAGACCGGGCGTCGTGCCGCCGACCTCGTGCTGGGTGGCCAGCAGGAAGATGCCGACGAGCATGAAGCCGACCAGCGTCGCGACCTTGATGATCGCGAACCAGAACTCCATCTCGCCGAAGATCTTCACCGAGATCAGGTTCACCGCCAGGACCACCGCGAGGGCGATCAGCGCCAGCACCCACTGGGGGATGTCGGTGAACATGCTCCAGTAGTGCGTGTAGAGCGCGATCGCGGTGATGTCGGCGATACCGGTCGTCGACCAGTTCAGGAAGTACATCCAGCCGGCGACGTAGGCGCCCTTCTCACCGAGGAACTCGCGCGCGTACGACACGAAGGACCCGGAGGACGGGCGGTACAGGACGAGCTCGCCGAGGGCCCGGACGACGAAGAAGGCGAAGACGCCACAGACCAGGTAGGCCAGCGCGAGCGCCGGGCCCGCGCTGTGCAGACGGCCGCCGGCGCCCAGGAAGAGGCCGGTGCCGATGGCGCCGCCGATGGCGATCATGTTGACGTGGCGGGCCTTGAGATCCTTGCTGTAGCCGGCGTCGCCCGCGTCCGCGGGCGTCGTGGTCGTCCCGTTCCCGGCGGTGATTCTGGCCGTGTCCACGGCTTCCTTGCTCACGGGTGGTACCACTCTCTGGTGCGCCCGGGCGTCGTGCGCTCGGGTGTCCGTACGTGACTCCGGTCCGTGACCGCGCTCGTGACGCGGCACAGACCAAGGCAGCACCTTCCCACACGAATCGCCCCCCAGACGGTGGCCCGCGTCACAGAGCGTTGCTTCTCACAAGGTCACCCCGGGGACGCCTCACGATCATCTTCGGTTCATCACAGGGTGCACGCGGGGTGCGCACGAGGTTTCACAGCACTGGTGGGACAGCGATACTGCTGGGCATGACGACCGACGCCGAGGAGCCCACCCTCACGATCGACGAGCTGGCAGCGCGGGCGGGCGTCACGGTGCGCACCGTGCGCTTCTACGGCAGCAAGGGCCTGCTGCCGCCGCCCGAGATCGGCCGGCGGCGGGTGGGGCTCTACGGGCGCGGGCATCTGGCCCGGCTGGAACTCATCGAGGAGCTGCAACGGCAGGGCATGACGCTGGCCGCCATCGAGCGCTATCTGCGGCAGCTGCCGGGCGATCTCAGCGCGCACGACCTGGCGATCCACCGGGCGGTCGTGGCCTCCTGGGCGCCGGACACCGTGGAGAGCATGACGCGCGCGGAGCTGGAGCGGCGGGCGGGGCGGCCCCTGACCGACGCCGACGTCGAGCGGCTGGCCGCGATGGGCGTGGTCCGGCCGCGGGACGGCGGGTGGGACGTCGACCTCGGGCTGCTGCGGCTCGGCGTGCGGCTGCTGGACGTGCCGCTCTCCGAGGAGGCCATCCTGGCGGCGCGGGGCGTGCTCATCGCACACTCGCGCGCCGCCGCGCGCGAGCTCGCCCAGCTCTTCCGCGGTGAGGTGTCGGAGCGTGGGCCGCGGGACGTGAAGTCCCTGTCGGCCCACATGCACCCGTTGGTGGTGCAGGCGCTCCTGACGACCTTTCAGCGGTCGCTCAAGGAGGAGCTGGGCGAGTGGCTCGCGGAGTCAGGAACGGGCTGAGTCGCTGAACCGCTCCCCCTTCTCCGCCTTCTCGACCAGCAGCGCCGGCGGCAGGAAGCGGTCGCCGTAGCGCTCGGCGAGTTCCCGCGCGCGGGCCACGAAGCCGGGCAGGCCGCCCTCGTAGCCGTTGATGTACTGCAGGACGCCGCCGGTCCAGCCGGGGAAGCCGATGCCGAGGACGGAGCCGATGTTGGCGTCGGCGACGGAGGTCAGCACGCCCTCCTCCAGCAGCCGGACGGTGTCGAGCGCCTCGGCGAAGAGCATGCGCTCCTGCATGTCCTTGAAGGGGACCTCGGTGCCCGCGCGGGTGAAGTGCTCGCGCAGCCCCGGCCACAGGCCGGCCCGCTTGCCGTCCTCGCCGTACTCGTAGAAGCCGGCGCCGCCACTGCGGCCGGTGCGCCCGAACTCGTCGACCATGCGGTCGATGACGGCGTCCGCCGGGTGCGGGGTCCAGGTGCCGCCCGACTCCTCGACGGCCCGCCTCGTCTCGCTGCGAATCTTGCGCGGAAGGGTGAGTGTCAGCTCGTCCATCAGGGAGAGCACCTTGGCCGGGTAGCCGGCCTGGGCCGCCGCCTGCTCGACGGAGGCGGGCTCGACGCCCTCGCCGACCATGGCCACGCCCTCGTTGATGAAGTGGCCGATGACACGGGAGGTGAAGAAGCCGCGCGAGTCGCCCACGACGATCGGCGTCTTGTTGATCTGCCGGACCAGGTCGAAGGCGCGGGCCAGGGCGTCGTCGCCGGTCCGCTCGCCCTTGATGATCTCGACGAGCGGCATCTTGTCCACCGGCGAGAAGAAGTGCAGCCCGATGAAGTCGCCCTGGCGCTGCACGCCCTCGGCGAGGGCGGTGATGGGGAGCGTGGAGGTGTTGGAGCACAGCAGCGCGTCCGGCGCGACGATCTGCTCGATCTCCTGGAAGACCTTGTGCTTGAGCGCGGTGTCCTCGAAGACGGCCTCGATCACCGCGTCGCAGCCGGCGAGGTCCTGGGCCTCGGCGGTGGGGGTGATGCGGGCGAGCAGCGCGTCGGCCTTCTCCTGCGTGGTGCGGCCCTTGGCGACGGCCTTGGCGCACAGCTTCTCGGAGTACTCCTTGCCCTTGAGGGCGGCCTCCAGGGAGACGTCCTTGAGTACGACGTCGATGCCGGCGCGGGCGCACGAGTAGGCGATGCCGGCGCCCATCATCCCGGCGCCGAGGACGGCGACCCGGCCGACCTGGCGGCGCTCGACTCCCGTCGGGCGGTTGGCCCCGGAGTTGACGGCCTGGAGGTCGAAGAAGAACGCCTGGATCATGTTCTTCGAGGTCTGTCCGGCGGCCAGCTCCACGAAGTAGCGGGCCTCGATGACCTGGGCGGTCTCGAAATCGACCTGGGAGCCCTCGACGGCGGCGGCGAGGATGGCGCGGGGGGCGGGGTAGGGCGCGCCGTTCGTCTGCTTGCGCAGGGTGGCGGGGAAGGCGGGCAGGTTGGCCGCGAACTTCGGGTTGGCGGGGGTGCCGCCGGGGATGCGGTAGCCGGGCCTGTCCCAGGGCTGCTGCGACTCGGGGTGGGCGTCGATGAAGGCGCGGGCCTTGGCGAGCATCTCCTCGGGCGTCCCGGCCACGTCGTCGACCAGGCCGTTCTCCAGGGCGCGGCGGGGGCTGTACTGGGTGCCCTGGAGGAGCACCTTGAGCAGGGCGTCGGCGATGCCGAGCAGGCGGACGGTGCGGACCACGCCACCGCCGCCGGGCAGCAGGCCGAGGGTGACCTCGGGGCAGCCGATCTTCGAGCCGGGGGCGTCGAGGGCGACACGGTGGTGGCAGGCGAGGGCGATCTCGTAACCGCCGCCGAGGGCGGCGCCGTTGAGGGCGGCGACGACCGGCTTGCCGAGGGTCTCGATGCGGCGCAGGTCGCGCTTGATGGCCAGGCCGCCGTCGAACAGGTCCTGGGCGGTCTCCGGGGTGACCCGGATCAGGTCGCGCAGGTCGCCGCCGGCGAAGAAGGTCTTCTTGGCGGAGGTGAGGACGATGCCGCGGATGGAGTCCCGTTCGGCCTCCAGCCGGTCGGTGACCGCGGCGAGGGAGGCGCGGAACGCCCCGTTCATGGTGTTCGCGGACTGGTTCGGGTCGTCGAGGACGAGGGTGACGACGCCGGTCTCGTCCTGCTCCCAGCGGATGGTGGTGCTCTCGGTCATTGCTACTCCGTATCGGGGTCTGGGACGGGCCGGGTCAGACGCGCTCGACGATCGTGGCGATGCCCATGCCGCCGCCGACGCACAGCGTGGCGAGGCCGAACCGCTTGTCCTGGCGCTCCAGTTCGTCGACGAGGGTCCCGAGGATCATCGCGCCGGTGGCGCCGAGCGGGTGGCCGAGGGCGATGGCGCCGCCGTTGACGTTGACCTTGTCCAGGGACAGGCCCATGTCCCTGACGAACCGCAGGACGACCGCGGCGAAGGCCTCGTTGATCTCGACGAGGTCGATGTCGTCGATGGTGAGCCCGGCCTTGGCGAGCGCCTTGCGGGTGGCGGGGGCGGGGCCGGTGAGCATGATGGTGGGCTCGGAGCCGGAGACCGCGACGGACACGATCCGCGCGCGGGGGGTCAGGCCGAAGCGTTCGCCGACCTCCCTGGAGCCGATCGCGACGAGGGCCGCGCCGTCGACGATGCCGGAGGAGTTGCCCGCGTGGTGCACATGGTCGATCTTCTCGACCCAGTGGTACTTCTGCAGCGCCACGGCGTCGAAGCCGCCGAGGTCGCCGATGTCCGCGAAGGACGGCTTCAGCTTGGCGAGCGAGTCGGCGGTGGTGCCGGGGCGGGGGTGCTCGTCGTGGTCCAGCACGACGAGACCGGCGCGGTCCTTCACGGGCACGACCGAGCGGGCGAAGCGGCCCTCCTTCCAGGCGGTCGCCGCGCGCTCCTGCGACAGGGCCGCGTACTCGTCGACGTCACGGCGGGAGAAGCCCTCGACGGTGGCGATCAGGTCGGCTCCGATGCCCTGCGGGACGAAGTCGACCGCGAGGTTGGTCATCGGGTCGTTGAACCAGGCGCCGCCGTCCGAGGCCATCGGCACCCGGGACATCGACTCGACGCCGCCCGCGAGGACGAGGTCCTCCCAGCCCGAGCGGACCTTCATCGCCGCCATGTTGACGGCCTCCAGGCCGGACGCGCAGAAGCGGTTCTCCTGGACGCCCGCCACCGTGTCCGGCAGGCCCGCGGCGACGGCGGCGATCCGGGCGATGTCGGAGCCCTGGTCGCCCACGGGGCCGACGACGCCGAGCACGATGTCGTCGATCGCGGCGGGGTCGAGGCCCGGGAAGCGGTCGCGGAGTTCGTGGATGAGACCGACGACCAGGTCGATGGGCTTGGTGCCGTGCAGGGCGCCGTTCGCCTTGCCACGTCCGCGCGGGGTGCGGATCGCGTCGTACACGTACGCTTCGGTGGTCACTGGGGGGCCTTTCGGTGAGGGGCTTTCGCGGGGGCTTCGGACATCGGGGTCCCGTCGTGCGTCAGGCTCGGTACGCCCCAGTCGCGGGCCACGTCGGCGGTCCCGGCGCCGGGCAGCGCCGGGCCGCCGCGGACGGCGGTCGGGGTGGCGGAGAAGCGGGGCGCGGGGGCGGGCTGGGTGATGCCGCCGTACTCGGTGAAGGTGCCGCGCGCGGCGAGGTGCGGGTGGCGCGGCGCCTCGCGCAGCGACAGCACGGGCGCGACGCAGGCGTCGGTGTCCTCGAAGAGGGCGGTCCACTCCTCGCGCGTACGGGTCTTGAACCGGGCGGCGACGGCCTCGCGCAGTTCGTCCCAGCGGGTGACGTCCTTGCGTGCCGGGGCCTGGTCGGCGAGGCCGATCAGGGACACGAACTCGTCGTAGAACTGCTGTTCCAGCGCGCCCACCGCCATGTACTCGCCGTCCGCCGTCTCGTAGGTGCCGTAGAACGGGCAGCCGCCGTCGAGGAGGTTGGCGCCGCGCCGGTCCTGCCAGCCGCCGGCGGCGAGCATGCCGTGGATCATCGCGGTGAGGTGGGCGGTGCCGTCGACGATGGCTGCGTCGACGACCTGCCCGGTGCCCGTGGCGCGGGCGTGGTGCAGGGCGGCGAGGACACCGACGACCAGGTAGAGGGAGCCGCCCGCGTAGTCGCCGACCAGGTTGGCCGGGACGGCCGGGGGCTCGCCGGGACGGCCGATCATCCCGAGGGTGCCGGTCGGCGCGATGTAGGCGATGTCGTGGCCGGCGCGCTGGGCCAGCGGGCCCTCCTGGCCCCAGCCGGTCATGCGGCCGTAGACGAGCGCCGGGTTGCGGGCGTGGCAGGCCTCGGGGCCCACGCCGAGGCGCTCGGCGACACCGGGGCGGTTGCCCTCGATCAGGACGTCGGCGCGGGCCACGAGGTCGAGGACGCGGGCGGGGCCGTCCGGGGACTTCAGGTCGAGGACCACCGAGCGTTTGCCGCGGTTGGTGAGGTCGTGGCGGGGGTCGATCGCGAGGCCGCCGCCGCCCGGGCGGTCCACGCGCACGACGTCGGCGCCGAGGTCGGCGAGGAGCATGCCGGCGAAGGGGCCGGGGCCGATGCCGGCCAGCTCGACCACGCGTACGCCGGTGAGCGGGCCGTGCGGTGGCGTCTTCGCCATGGTCTGCAGCCCCCTGTCGCTGTGACACAACTGATGTAACACCGGTGATGGTAAGAACGTGTTCCGGTGGGCACAAGGCCCGGAGGAGCCGGAACGAGCAAGCGCTTAGACATCAGGGTGCCAGGTGACCGGCCGCACCACCACGCCGGAGCGGCGTCAGCGGGCGTCCGGCCCCGCTATCAGGCGTTCGGGGGCCGCGTCGCGGCGGCTCTTCCCACGGGCCCTCGTGCCGGGCTCGGCGACGGGCCCGCCCCAGGGGCGCTCCGCGACCGCGCCGGACGGCGAGGGCGCGAACCCGCGCGCTTTTTCCCACTTCTTCGGGGCGTTCCCGGGCACCGTCACCGTCCACCTCCGGGCTCGTCGTCGGGCTCCGCACGGCTCACGCTAGCCTCAGCCACCGACAGCGGCGCGGGCTGCGGAAGCGAGGGGTTTCATGAGCAAGCCGTCCAGGGCGGACCGTCCGTACGACATCGTGCTCTTCGGAGCCACGGGCTTCGTGGGGACGCTCACGGCCGAGTACCTCGCCCGGCACGCCCCCGACGACCTGCGCTGGGCCCTGGCCGGCCGGAGTGAACTGCAGCTGGCCCGGCTGCGCGAGCGGCTGCGGGAGCGGTCGCCCGGGGGCCCGGAGATCGGGGTGCTGCGGGCCGACGTGACCGACCCGGCCTCGCTGCGCCGCCTCGCCGAGCAGGCGCGTGTGGTGGCCACGACGGTGGGTCCCTACGTGACCTACGGCGAGGAACTCGTGGCCGCCTGCGCGGACAACGGGACCGACTACCTCGACCTGTCGGGTGAACCCGAGTTCGTGGACCTGACCTACGTCCGGCACGACGCCCGCGCGCGGGAGACCGGGGCCCGGCTGGTGCACGCGGCGGGGTTCGACTCGGTGCCGCACGACCTGGGCGTGTACTTCACCGTCCAGCAGCTGCCCGCCGGCGTGCCGCTGACGGTGGACGGGTTCGTCGCGGTCGAGGCCACCTTCTCGGGCGGGACGTTCGCCTCGGCGCTGAACCAGTTCGCGCGGCCGCGGCAGATGGCGGCCGCCGCGCGGGAACGGCACCGGCACGAGCCCCGGCTGGTGGGGCGGCGCGCGACGGCGCCGGCCGGTGCGCCGCGGTTCGTCCCCGAGGTGCGCGCCTGGGCGCTGCCGCTGCCGACGATCGACCCGCAGATCGTGCGCCGCTCGGCGAAGGCCCTGGAGCGCTACGGCCCCGACTTCCGCTACCGGCACTACGCCGCGGTACGGCGGCTGCCGGTGGCGGTGGGCGGGGTCGCGGCGGTCGGCGCGCTCGCGGCGGCCGCCCAACTGCCGCCCGCCCGGCGCTGGTTGTCCGACCGCCTCAAGCCCGGCCAGGGGCCGAGCGCGGAGCGGCGGGCGAAGAGCTGGTTCTCCGTGCGCTTCGTCGGCGAGGGCGGCGGCCGCAAGGTGTTCACCGAGGTCGCGGGCGGTGACCCGGGGTACGGCGAGACGGCGAAGATGTTCGCCGAGGGCGCCCTGTCCCTGGCCTTCGACGAGCTGCCCGCGACCGCCGGCCAGGTCACCACGGCGGTGGCGATGGGCGACGCGCTCCTCGACCGCCTCCGCGCGGCGGGCATCACCTTCCGTCTGGCGGCCAGCAGGTAGTCCCGGCGCCCACGACGCGGGGCCGCTCCGGCGCCCGTCGTCCCCCGAACGGCGAATCGGCGTGGGCCCTCACGTCGTCCACTCGGCCAGCGTGTAGATCATCGCGCCGAGCCAGGCCAGGCCCGCCAGCACGGCCAGGGACAGGGCCGTGGTCATCGCGCGCTCCACGGGGCGGCTCGGGCGGGCGGCGGGATCGGGGGCGCGGTGTGTCGTCATGCGGCCCACCCTGCCGACCGGGCGGGGCGCCGGCATCCGTACAGCTACTCAGACGGGTCCGGTCACGGCGGGCCCGGGTACTCAGCTAGGCGCCGGCCGTCGCCTCGCGCAGGGCCCGGCGGCACAGCGAGTCGGCCAGACGGGTGGTCTCCGGCAGGCGGTAGCGCGGGCTGAGGCGCAGGACGTGGGCGCAGGCCGTGTCCAGGAAGACGCGGTGCCCGACGGACACGTAGACCGGCTTGACGCCCTGCTGGGTGCGCAGGGCCCGGCCGACCTCCTCGTCGCCCGCGAGCAGGGGGGACGACGACCCGCGCGCGGGTGCCGGGTCGGTGTGGGTGAAGGTGAACGGGTTCTTGGCCACGCCGATGGTGGGCAGGCCCGACAGGACGCCGAGGTGGCTCGCGAGCCCGAAGCGGCGCGGGTGGGCGAGGCCGTAGCCGTCGCACACCACCAGTCCGGGCGGGACCGGCAGGGCGGCGAGGGCGGCCAGGACGGTGGGGATCTCGCGGAAGGCGAGCAGGCCGGGCACGTAGGGGAAGGAGATCCGCCCGACGGCCGTGGCCTCGGCGACGACGTCGAGCGTGGCCGCGTCCAGCACGACGGCCGCGGCCGCCACCACGTCCCGCTCGTCGTCGTAGGCGACGTCGACGCCGGTGACGTGGCCGGTGCCGGGCGCGGGCCCCGGCTCGTCGAGCACCACCCGGCGGCGCAACGCGTCCTGCACGGCGCGCGCCTGCTCCTCGGTGGCCGGCCAGTCCTCGGGAATGCCTACGGTCGTCGTCATGGTGAGGACGAGGGTACGGGGCCGGGCGGTCCTGTCCTCGGGCCGCCAGGGGCCGGGTCACTTGTCGAGCGCGCGCCGCAGCTGCTGCTTGTTCATGTCCGAACGGCCGTGGATGTTGCGCCGTTTGGCCTCCTGGTACAGCTGGTCGTAGGTGGGGCCCTGGGAGCCCTTCCCGGACCGCAGGCCGCCCCGCCTGCCGGACGACATGTCCTCGGTGGAGGTGCGGCCGGCGGTCCTGGACTCGCCGGAGCGTGCGCGTTCCTTGTTCACCGTGCGGGCCGCGATCTCCTTGGCGCGCCCGGCGCTCTCGCCCCGGTCCTGAGCACTCTGCTTGATGTGCTCGTACTGCCGTTCCCGCTTGGGGCTCGAACCGCTTGGCATGTCCGCTCACTTCCTCTCACATCGGGCGAACGAGTACCCCCATCGTGGGTGAATACGACACCCGGGGCGCGATCAGCTCCCCGGACGGGCGACGCGACCGCGCCCTCGGCGCCGGGCACGGTGACGTACGTCACTGCGCCCGCGGGTGCACGGATGCGCGGATTCCGTCGTCTCACCCAGTGCCCGGCCTCACACCGGAAAGCCGTCCGGCCGTCACAAGGGAGCAAGGCGATGTCCACCGTCATCGAGCAGTCGGTCGAGGCGCGTCTCGTCGCCGCCGCCCCCCGGATGCCGAGCATCCCCGCGACGCTCACCTACGACCTGGCGGATCCGTTCGCGATCCGGATGACGTTCCCGGCCCCGGCCACGCTGGAGGACGAGGAGGTCTGCTGGACGTTCTCCCGTGAGCTGCTGGCCGCCGGCATGCACGAGCCCGAGGGCCGCGGCGACGTGCGGGTGCGGCCCTACGCCTACGACCGGACGGTGCTGGAGTTCCACGCCCCGGAGGGCACGGCCGTCGTACACGTCCGCTCGGGCGAACTGCGCCGGTTCCTGGAGGCGACGCGCGTGCTGGTGCCCGAGGGCCTGGAGCACGCCTACCTCGACCTGGACCACGACCTGGCGGAGCTGCTGCGGGACGCCTGCTGACCTGCCCCTTTCCGGTGTGCGGGGCGCCGTGACCGCGGGCGCCCGTTATTCCGTTGACAGGCCCTGGCGCCCCTCGTACGTTGTATGAGGTCCTGTTGCCGCCGATTGGAGAAGGACGTTGCTCGTCTGAGGTCCTGAGACACCGCTGCACACCTGACGGGTGTGTATGCCGCGTGCGACCTCGGCGTTCGAGCCGTCCTTGGCGGAGCAGGGCTTCGCCTGTGCTCCCGCACCCCTGGGCCCGTCGGCCCGCGCGGTGGTCGCCGCCTTCCGGTGTCTCGATACGCGTTGCCCCTGAACGCTTCAAGCAACCGCGAGGCCCTTGTGCATACTTCGATCACCTGTACGTCCCTCACCTTCGCCTGGCCCGACGGCACCTCCGTCCTCGACGGCCTCGACGCCTCCTTCGGCCCCGGCCGGACCGGGCTCGTCGGCGTCAACGGTTCGGGGAAGTCCACCCTGCTCAAGCTGATCGCGGGCGAGCTGCGCCCGACGGACGGCACCGTGCGCGTCGCGGGCGAGGTGGGCCACCTCCCGCAGCACGTCACCCTGGACACCGCCCTGCGCGTCGACGAGGTCCTCGGCATCGCCGCCCGGCGTGCCGCGCTGCACGCCATCGAGTCCGGCGACGCGAGCGAGGCGCACTTCGAGACCGTCGGCGACGACTGGGACGTCGAGGAGCGCGCCCTGGCCGCCCTCGGCGAACTCGGCCTCGGCCATGTCGGGCTGGGCCGCACGGTCGGCGAGATCTCCGGCGGTGAGTCCGTCCTGCTGCGCCTGGCGGCCCTGCTGCTGCGGCGGCCGGACGTCCTGCTGCTGGACGAGCCGACCAACAACCTCGACGTGTACGCGCGCAGGCGGCTGTACGCGGCCGTGGCGGCCTGGCCGGGCGTCATGGTGGTGGTCAGCCACGACCGCGAGCTGCTCGAACTGGTCGACCAGATCGCCGATCTGCGCTCCGGGGAGATCACCTGGTACGGCGGGAACTTCTCGGCGTACGAGGAGGCCCTGGAGACCGAGCAGGAGGCGGCCGAGCGGATGGTGCGGGCCGCCGAGGCCGACTTCCGCAAGCAGAAGCGCGAACTGGCCGACGCCCAGGTCAAGCTGGCCCGCCGCAAGCGGTACGGCCAGAAGATGTTCGAGCAGAAGCGCGAGCCGAAGATCGTCATGGGGGCGCGCAAGCGCGCGGCGCAGGAGTCCGCGGGCAAGCACCGCATCATGCACGAGGAGAAGCTCGCCGAGGCCAGGGAGCGCCTAGACGAGGCCGTGGACGCCGTGCGGGACGACGACGAAATCCGCGTCGACCTGCCGTACACCGCGGTCCCGCAGGGCCGGAGCGTGCTCACCCTGCGGGACCTGGAGCTCGCCTACGGAGCCCGTGTCGAGGGCGGCCTCGATCTGCACGGCCCCGAGCGGATCGCGCTGGTCGGGCGCAACGGCGCGGGCAAGACCACGCTGCTGCGCACCGTCGCCGGAGAGCTTGCGCCGGTGTCCGGCCAGGCCACGGCGCACGTGCCGCTGCGCTTCCTGCCGCAGCGGCTGGACGTCCTCGACGGCGGGCTGACGGTCGCCGAGAACGTGGCCCGGTTCGCGCCGGGCGCCACCAACAACCGGATCCGGGCGCGGCTGGCGCGCTTCCTGTTCCGGGGCGCCCGGGCCGACCAGCGGGCGGACACGCTCTCCGGCGGGGAACGCTTCCGCGCGACGCTGGCCGCGCTGATGCTGGCGGAGCCCGCACCGCAGCTGCTGATGCTGGACGAGCCGACGAACAACCTGGACATGGCGAGCGTGCGGCAGCTCACCACGGCCCTGGAGTCCTACGAGGGGGCGCTGATCGTGGCCAGCCACGACCTGCCGTTCCTGGAGTCGATCGGCATCACGCGCTGGCTGCTGCTGGACGGCGAACTCAGGGAAATCACGCCGGAAGCTGTCGGGTATCCCTCCTAGCTTCACAGGCATGACCGAGTACATCACCCTGACCGGAGCCCGTGAGAACAACCTGAAGGACGTCACCCTCCGCATCCCGAAAGGCCGGCTGACCGTGTTCACCGGCGTTTCGGGATCGGGCAAGTCGTCCGTCGTCCTCGACACGATCGCGGTCGAGTCGCAGCGCCAGCTGAACGAGACCTTCACCTGGTTCGTGCGCAACCGGCTGCCCAAGTACGAGCGGCCGCACGCGGACGGGCTGGAGGACCTCACGCCCGCGATCGTGGTGGACCAGCGGCCGATCGGGGGCCATTCCCGGTCCACCGTCGGCACCATGACGGACATCCAGTCCGTGCTCCGCGTGCTGTACTCGCGGCACGGCACCCCGAGCGCCGGTCCGGCCACGGCGTACTCGTTCAACGACCCGTCGGGCATGTGCCCCGGCTGCGACGGCCTGGGCCGGGCGGTCCGGCCCGACTGGGACCGCGTCCTCGATCCGGCCCGGTCGCTGGCGGACGGCGCGGTCCGCTTCCCGCCGTTCACCGCGGGGACCTGGCAGGGGAAGACGTACACCAACAGCGACGAACTGGACCCGGACAAGCCGGTGGGAGAGTTCACCGCCGCCGAACGGGAGTTCCTGATGCGGGGACGGCCCGGCAGCAAGGTCTCCGTGAGCGGCTCGGGCGGCACCTGGACCACGGACTACGAGGGGCTCGCGGACCGCTTCGAGCGGCTGTACCTGAAGCGGGATCTGTCGGCGCTGAGCCAGAAGACCCGCGACCTGGTGCGGGAGTACCTCGCGGAGGGGACCTGCCCGCGGTGCGGGGGCGCCCGGCTGAACGCGGCGGCGCTCGCCACCCGGATCGGCGGGCTGTCGATCGCCGACTGCGCCCGGATGCAGGTGACCGACCTGATCGGTGTGCTGAGGGGCGTCGACGACCCGGTGGCGGGACCGGTCGCCGGGGCCGCCGTCACCGCTCTGGAACGCGTCGAGGCGATCGGCCTCGGCTACCTCAGCCTGGACCGGGAGACGTCGACGCTGTCCGGCGGCGAGGGGCAGCGCCTGAAGACCGTGCGTCATCTGGGCTCCAGCCTGACCGGGATGACGTACATCTTCGACGAGCCGAGCGTCGGGCTGCACCCGCGCGACGTCGGGCGGCTGGGCGACCTGCTGCTGCGGCTGCGGGACAAGGGCAACACCGTGCTGGTGGTGGAGCACGACCCCGACGTCATCGCGCTGGCCGACCACGTCGTCGACATGGGACCGGGCGCGGGCGCCGACGGCGGGCGGGTGGTGTTCGAGGGGACACCGGGCGAGCTGACGGCCGCCGACACGCCGACCGGGCGCTGCCTGGGGCGCCGAACGACCGTCAAGGAGCCCGTCCGGCGGGCGACGGGAGGGCTGTGGGTGAAGGACGCCGGCCGGCACAACCTGCGGGACGTGACGGTGCGGTTCCCGACCGGGGTGCTGTGCGCCGTGACCGGGGTCGCCGGGTCCGGCAAGAGCACGCTGGTCTCGCAGTTCACGGCCGCTCACCCGGACGCCGTGGTGGTGGACCAGTCCTCCATCGGCATCTCCGCACGGTCCACCCCGGCCACCTACCTCGGGGTGATGGACGCCGTGCGGCGGATCTTCGCCCGGGAGACGGGCGTCTCGCCGGGGCTGTTCAGCTTCAACTCGACGGGCGCGTGCGGGACCTGCGAGGGGCGCGGGATCCTCTTCACGGACCTCGCCTTCATGGACCCGGTGACGACGACCTGCCCCGACTGCGAGGGGCGGCGGTTCCGGGAGGAGGTGCTGGCGCTGACCGTCCGCGGGACCTCGGTCGCCGACGTGCTGGAGATGACCGCCGACCAGGCGCTGGGGTTCTTCCAGGACGCGGCAGTACGGCGCCGGCTGCGCGCCCTGAAGGAGGTCGGGCTCCCCTATCTGACGCTGGGACAGCCGCTGTCCACGCTGTCGGGGGGTGAGCGGCAGCGGATGAAGCTGGCGACCCGGCTGCACCGCACCGGCACGGTGTACGTCCTCGACGAACCGACGACCGGGCTGCACCTGTCGGACGTCGACGGGCTGCTCCGGCTCCTGGACGGACTCGTGGACGCCGGGAACACGGTGGTCGTCGTGGAGCACTCCCTGGAGGTGGTGGCGCACGCCGACTGGGTGATCGACCTGGGCCCCGGCGGCGGCCGGGACGGCGGTCGGGTGGTCTTCGAGGGGACGCCGGGCGAGCTGTCGGGCTTCGAGGGGTCCTTCACGGGCGAGCACCTGCGGAGGGTGTCGGCGTAGGTGCGCGCTCCGGGGCCTGTCCTCTTCCACAATGTCCCTGCATGATGTCGGCCGGCCCCGACAGGTTCCGGCCGCGGCCGGGTAACCGGACAGCAACAGCGCCCCATCCGATACGGAGACCGCACGTGCCCAGCAAGAAGGCCCTCATCCGTCGCCCCGGCCCGCGCCTCGCCGAGGGCCTGGTGACGCACATCCCGCGGGAGAAGGCCGATGCCGAGCTCGCGGTCCGGCAGTGGGAGGCGTACGCGGAGGCGCTGCGCACCCACGGCTGGGAGACGATCGAGGTCGATCCCGCGGACGACTGCCCGGACGCCGTGTTCGTGGAGGACGCCGTGGTCATGTACCGGAACGTCGCGCTGATCGCGCGCTCCGGTGCCGAGTCCCGGCGGGACGAGACCGGGGGCGTCGAGGAGGCCGTCGCCCGTCTGGGCTGCTCGGTGAACTGGATCTGGGAGCCGGGCACCCTGGACGGCGGCGACGTGCTGAAGATCGGCGACACGATCTACGTCGGCCGCGGCGGCCGCACCGACGCTGCCGGGCTGCAGCAACTGCGGGCCGCCTTCGAGCCGCTGGGGGCGCGTGTCGTCGCCGTGCCCGTCAGCAAGGTGCTGCATCTGAAGTCGGCGGTCACGGCGTTGCCGGACGGGACCGTGATCGGGCACATTCCGCTGATGGACACACCGTCGTTGTTCGGGCGTTTCCTCCATGTGCCGGAGCCCTCCGGCTCCCATGTGGTGCTGCTCGGCGGGGACAAACTGCTCATGGCCGCCAGCGCCCCGAAGACCGCCGAGCTCTTCACGGACCTCGGCTACACCCCGGTGGTCGTGGACATCAGCGAGTTCGAGAAACTCGAAGGATCTGTGACATGCCTCTCGGTGCGGCTCCGTGAGCTGTATGCCTAGAGGGTCTGAACAGGGGTCTTTACAGCGCACTTAACCTACGTCTTCGTAACCTACGGATTCGTAGCCTACGATCCCGTAGGTTCCGGCGCCGCTCGCCGGTCCGACACTCTTAGTCCCACGTCCCCCTGGAGTACCCGTGACGATCACCTCTCCGCACCTCGGCAGCCCCTCCGTCTGGACCGACGCCCGGCTGCTGTACGCCCTGGAGGAAGTGGTCGAGAAGGAGCTCAATCGCCACCTGCAGGTCGCCAAGGACTGGATGCCGCACGAGTACGTGCCCTGGACCGACGGCCGTAACTTCCCCGGCCTCTTCGAGGACGGCGAGGCCTGGGAGAAGGACCAGTCCAAGGTCACCGAGATCGGCCGGATCGCACTGGTCGTCAATCTGCTGACCGAGGACAACCTCCCCAGCTACCACCACGAGATCGCCTCCCTCTTCGGCCGCGACGGCGCCTGGGGCACCTGGGTGCACCGCTGGACCGCCGAGGAGGGCCGGCACGGCATCGTGATGCGCGACTACCTGCTGACGTCGCGCGCGGTGGACCCGGACAAGCTGGAGCAGTTCCGGATGTCGCACATGAGCGAGGGCTTCGAGTCGGACAACCGGCACTCGATGCTGCACTCCGTCGCCTACGTCGCCTTCCAGGAGCTCGCGACCCGGATCTCGCACCGCAACACCGGCCACCAGTCGGGTGACCCCGTCTGCGACCGGATGCTGGCGCGCATCGCCACCGACGAGAACCTGCACATGGTGTTCTACCGCAACCTGCTGAAGGCGGCCTTCGAGTTGGCGCCCGACCTGACCATGCAGGCGGTGCGGGACGTCGTCGTGGACTTCCGCATGCCCGGCCACGGCATCCCCGGCTTCGAGCGGGCCGCCGCGCAGATGGCCATCGGCGAGGTCTACAACATGCGCATCCACCACGACGACGTGCTCCAGCCGGTGCTGCGCTTCCTGAAGATCATGGAGATCGACGGGCTCGGCCCCGAGGGCCTCAAGGCGCAGGAGGAGCTCGGGCTCTTCATGAACGGGCTGGACGCCGAGGCGCGGAAGTTCGACGAGAAGCTCGCGGCGCGCAAGGCGCGGATGGCGGCACGCGGGACGGCCTGACCCCGCCCCCGTGCCCGCTCCGTCCCCGCCTCCACCTCCGCCGGACGGGGCGGCACGACGTGCGGCACGTCGTCCTGAATCGACCTGTCGACAGGGCGACTTGCCGTCAGCAGGAGGTGCGGCGGAGGTGGAGGCGCTCCTTCTCGGACAGGCCTCCCCAGACGCCGAAGCGCTCGTCGTTCCTCAGCGCGTAGTCGAGGCAGGCGGGGCGCATCTCGCACAGGCCGCAGATGCGCTTCGCCTCACGCACCGAGCTGCCCGGCTCGGGAAAGAAGAAGTCCGACCCCGTCTGAGCGCACAGGGCCCCGGCCTGCCATGCGGTGTCCGCGGGGGTGCTGGTTTCGAAGTGCATGACGCAGAGCCTGCCGCGGCGCGAAAAACGTTCGATCAACGCGCGCTCAACGCCCCGTCCCAGGGCCCCCGGCCGCCCCGATGATGCCCGTGCGGCGGGGCGTGACGCACGGCGGCGCGCGGGAGCGGCGGCGACGAGGAGGATCCCGCTCGTCACGGAAGGTGAGCGTCAAGGAAGCGTTCGGCGCGTGGTGTCCGCCACGCGTTCGCCGGTGGGCGGTGCGAGACTCGGCAGTGCAGGCAGCGGGTCCGACCGGGAGGCAACGATGCTCAGCACCCGTTTCGTCAACGGCGCTCCGAACTGGATCGATGTCGCCACCCCCGACATCGACGGCGCCGTCCACTTCTACGGCGGTCTCTTCGGCTGGCGGTTCCGCTCGGCGGGCCCCGAGGCCGGGGGCTACGGCTTCTTCCAGCTCGACGGCCTGACCGTGGCCGGCGGCATGCAGGCCACCGGCGAACAGGGCCCGCCGTCCTGGACGGTGTACTTCCACAGCCCCGACGCGCAGGCCACGGCGAAGGCGGCCGAGCAGGCGCACGGGCGGGTGCTAGTGGAGCCCATGGACGTGCTGGACCAGGGCCGCATGGCGATCCTGGCGGACCGCCAGAACGTGCCGTTCGGCATCTGGCAGCCCGGCCTCAACAAGGGCGTGGACGTGCTCGACGCCCCTGGCGCGCTGTGCTGGCTGGAGCTGTACACGCCGGACATCGCGGCGGCCGCCGGCTACTACAACAGGCTGCTCGGCTGGGAGACCTCGGCGGTGCACTTCCCGGGCGGCTCGTACACCTGCTTCAACCCGGCGGGACAGGACGAGGACACGATGTTCGGCGGTCTGGTCCCGCTGGCCGACGACCCGGCGGAGGACGTGCCGCACTGGCTGCCGTACTTCGAGGTCACCGACACGGACGCCGTGGTGGCCAGGGCCCGGGAGCTCGGCGGCACGGTCCGCAGGGAGCCCGTGGACCTGCCCGGCGTGGGCCGTGTCGCCAAGCTGGCCGATCCCTACGGCGCCCGCTTCGCGCTGATCAGGACCGCCGCGCCGCGGACCTGAGCCGCCGGACCCTCAGCACGCCCCGTGTCTCACGCCCTTGGCGGGGGCCCAGGCGGCGTCAGGCGGAGGCGCGGCGCACCAGAGTGGTCGACAGGACGACACCGGGCTCCGAGTCCTCCTCCGGCTCGCCGTGCCCCGCGCGCAGCCGGCGAAGCAGGAGGCGGGCCATCAGCCGGCCCATCCCCTCTATGTCCTGACGGACCGTGGTGAGCGGCGGGTCGGTCTGCTCGGCGAGGGGCAGCATGTCGTCGAAGCCGACCACGGCGACGTCGTCGGGGACCCGCCGCCCGGCCTCCCGGAGCACGCGCAGGGCGCCCGACGCCATGAGGTCGTTCGCGGCGAACACGGCGTCCAGGTCGGGGTGGCGCTCCAGGAGTTCGCGCATCGCCCGCGCGCCCCCCGCCGGGGTGAAGTCGCCCTCGGCGACGAGCCGCGGGTCGGTGTCGGCCATGACGTCCCGGAAGCCGTCGAGCCGGTCGACCGCGGAGGTCTGGTCGAGGGCCCCGGCGATGTGCGCGACGCGCCCACGGCCGAGGCCCACGAGATGCCGTACGGCCTCGCGGGCGCCGCCCCGGTTGTCGCTGTCGACGTAGACGGCACCGTCGCCGTCGTCGCTCCAGTCCGGCCGCCCGCCGAAGACGGTGGGGACGCCGGCGCGCCGGATGAGGGCGGGCAGTGCGTCGTCGAGGTGCAGGGAGAACACCAGCGCCCCGTCGACGTGTCCGCCCGCGAGATAGCGGCCGACGCGGGCGTGGTCGTCGCGGCCCTCGGTGAGCAGCAGGACGAGCTGGTTGTCGTGCGCGGTCAGCTCCTTGCTGATGCCGCGGAGTTGGAGCGCGAAGAAGGGGTCGGCGAAGACGCGGGTCTCCGGCTCGGCGATGACGACGGCGACCGCGTCGTGGCGTCTGGTCACCAGGCTGCGGGCCGCCTGGTTGGGCACGTACCCCAGTTCGTCGACGGCGCGCCGCACCCGTTCGATCAGCGGCTCGCGCACTCCGTCCCCGCCGTTGACCACCCGCGAGACGGTGGCGCGCGACACCCCGGCCCGGGCGGCCACGGCCTCCAGCGTGGGACGTGACACTGCCTCGGACACTTCTGGACTCCTCACCGGCGCTTGCCGATCAGGATAACCGCACGCCGGCACGCGGGAGGGGGCGCTCACCACGCGAACGCACCCCCCGCTCCGTGCCGGTGAGCCGCCGCTCAGTGATGGTGGGCGCCGTGCGCGCCCTCGGCTGCGGCCGCCCCCGCGGCGTCCTTGGCGCCGTCCGCCGTGTGCGGCTCATGGGGGTCGTGCGGCTCGTACCCGGGAATCGTCCCGTCCGTCTTCTTCACCAGGAACAGGCCCACCATCCCCATGTCCGAGTGGCTCTGCACATGGCAGTGGTACATCCACGCCCCGGCGCCCACGCCCTCGCCCGCGATCACCTGGAAGCCGAAGGAGTCGGCCGGGCCCACGATCTTGTTGTCGACGACCTGGCTGGGATCGTCGGGTCCGGTCAGCATGCCGGTGCGGTTGTCTGCCCAGCGGTGACCGTGCATGTGGAAGGTGTGGTAGTACTCGCCGTGGGTGATCACGACGAACTCGACCCGGTCCCCCACCGTGGCCTCGAAGTCGGGCCCGGTGTGCGGCGCTCTGTTGTTGATGCGCAGGTCGTTGAAGACGATCGTGTGGGTGCGGTCCGGCAGCACGTCGCCCTGCCTGCGGACGATCACCGGGCCGTAGAGGCCCTTCTGGATCCCGCCGGTGCCGTGTTCCGTGCCCACCACGTGGTCGTGGTAGTGCCAGTAACCCGCGCTGCCCGCCCGCCAGGTGCCGTCCTTGCGACGGCCGGGCGCGTGGGTGCGCCAGGTGTAGGTACGGGTCCCACCCGGCGCCACATGGCTCTTGTTGAGCTTGGTGCCGTCACTGGTGATCTCGTAGTCCAGCCCGTGCACGTGCAGGCTCACGTCGATGTCCGTGGTGTTCTCGAACTCGATGTGCACGGTGTCGCCCTCGTTGAGCTCGATCAAGGGCCCCGGGATGCTCGCCCTGCCCTTCTCGAAGCCGTAGCCGAGCTGCCCGTCGGCGAGCTTCTCCGCGTAGAGCTTGATGTGTCTGACCTGGCCTCCGGCCGGGGCCGTCCGCGCCGTCGTCGCCTGACCGGCGCCGGTCGCCTCCGTGCCCAGGGACAACGATGTCGCGACGGCGGCTCCGCCGACAGCGGCGCCACCCAGGAGGACCCGCCGGTTGAACCCACGTCTGTCCATGCCGAACTCCCCACTGCGGTACGGGATTCGAGACGGTAGCGGGGACCGCGCCGTTTATCCACGGTCAGGACAAAGTTCGTTCGATCCCGGTCATATCTCTTGGCGAACCGAGCAAAGAGGTCTAGCTTCTAGGCGCTGTTGCTGTGACCGACGAGGGGTGGATGACCACATGCGGTCCACATCGCACCACAGACCCAACCGTTTCATCAGTCCGCCGAGAAGGACGAGAACCGGACGGCGGGCCTGGACGGCCGCCCTGACCGCCGGATTAGTCACCGCGGGCCTGCTCTCCGGCTCGGCCGCGAGTGCCCGCCCGGCCCCGGATCCGTCCCTGACAACGATGTCCGTCAAGTCGCCCCCCGGCGGCTCCAACGTCCGCGTGCTGGTCTTCCACGGCTCCGCGGCAGCCGGCGACGAGTCACCCGTGGTGAACGCCGGCATCGAGGCGATCGAGCAGATCGGCCTGACCGGGCCGACCGCCCAGCGCTTCAGGACCGAGGCCACGAACGACGCCTCGGTCTTCACCAACGAGACCAGGCTGGGCCGTTACAACGCGATCGTGTTCCTGACCGGCGGCGGCGACGTGCTGGAGCCGGAGCAGGAGGCGGGTCTGGAGGCCTACATGGAGGCCGGCGGCGGTTTCGTCGGCATCCATGACGCCGCCCGCGCCGAGCCGTACTCCGACTGGTACACCGGCCTCGTCGGCGCCCGCCCGGCGCCGAACAGCCCGGCTTCCGTCCAGCGGGCCACCGTCGAGGTGGGCGACCGCAACCACCCGGCCACCAAGGACCTGCCGGTCCAGTGGAAGCGGCCCGACCAGTGGCCGAACTGGGTGAAGAACCCGTCCGGCGAGGTGCACACGGTGGCCCGGGTGCGCGAGTCGACGTACCAGCCCGGCGCGAGCGCCAACGGCTGGGACCACCCGATCAGCTGGTGCCGCGACTACGACGGCGGCCGTTCCTTCTACACCGGCATGGGCGGCACGGTGTCGTCGTACGACGAGACCGACTTCCGCGCCCATCTGCGCGGCGCCCTGCAGTGGACGACCCGTCTCGCGCGGGCCGACTGCAAGGCTACGATCAACGCCAACTACAAGGCGGAGCGGCTGACCAAGGCGAACCAGCCCGGTCAGAACGACCAGATCGGCGAGCCGCACGGCCTGGTCACCGCCCCCGACGGCCGTGTGCTGTACATCGGCCGCGGCGGCGCCGACTCCTCCCAGCCGGTGATCACCGACTGGAACAACCCGGACATCGGCAAGGGCAAGGGCGAGATCCACGTCTACGACCCGAAGACCAAGCAGGTCACCCTGGCCGGCGCGCTGACCGTCTTCGGCAACAAGGGCGGCGGCGACGAACTGGTCAAGGTCGAGGAGGGGTTGCTCGGCATCGAGCTGGACCCGCGCTTCGAGGACAACGGCTGGGTGTACCTGCACTGGACGCCGCACTCGCAGATCGACCGCGACACCAGGATGGCCGAGCGGCGGGTCTCCCGCTTCACGCTGGACCTCGCCACCAACAAGCTGGACCTCGGCAGCGAGAAGGTGCTGCTGCACTGGCCGGTGCAGATCCACAGTTGCTGCCACGCCGGTGGCGGGATGACCTGGGACTCCGAGGGCAACCTGTACATCGCGACCGGTGACAACAACTCCAGCGGCTTCAGCGGCGGTTACTCAGGCAACAATCCGGAGCCGAACTACAAGGGCGTCTCGTTCGCCGACGCGCGCCGCACCGCCGGCAACACCAACAACCTCAACGGCAAGATCCTGCGCATCCACCCGGAGGCGAACGGGACCTACACGCTCCCGGAGGGCAACCTCTTCACCGGTGAGGAGACCGCCGAGGGTGGCGGGAAGACCCGCGGCGAGATCTATGTGATGGGGGTCAGGAACCCGGCCCGCATCTTCGTCGACAAGAAGACGGACGTCCTGTACGCGGGCTGGGTGGGCCCGGACGCCTCGGCGCCCTCGACGACCTGGGGCCCCGCGAAGTACGACACCTTCGCCGCCATCACCAAGGCGAGCAACCGGGGCTGGCCGTACTGCATGGGCAACAAGCAGCCCTACCGGGACCGCAACCTGCCGGATCCCTCGAAGCCGCTCGGCTGGTACGACTGCGACCACCCGAAGAACGAGTCCCCGAACAACGACGGTCTCGTGAACCTGCCGCCGGTCACCGGCAACAACATCTGGTACTCGCCCCAGGGCGGCGCACCGGACTTCCCGCGTGACGCGGCCGGAGTCCCCTCCTACAAGCAGGAGGAGGCCACCTACCGGCTGCCGTGGCTGAAGGGCGGCGGACAGGCCGCGATGAACGGTCCGGTGTACCGGTCCGAGGACGTGCCGGCCGACAGCGCCGTCAAGTGGCCCTCGTACTGGGACGGCAAGTGGTTCGTCGGCGACTTCTACGACGCCGACCAGCCGCGCAACGCCGTACTGATGGATCCGAAGACCCTGGGTGACGGCGGGCTGCCGGTCCACTCGGAGTCGCTGAAGAAGATCGTGCCGATCGGCAACGACGGCATCAAGAACCTGATGGACTGGAAGTTCGGTCCGGACGGCGCGCTGTACGTCCTCGACTACGGGCGCGGCTTCTTCACCTCGGACCCGAGGTCGGCACTGTGGCGCGTGACGTACCAGGGCGGCGGTCCCACGCCGGCCGCCGGTCAGCTGGCGAGGGGGACACAGCAGTGACAGGCCAACGAAGAATGTGGGCGGCCCTGCTGGCCGCGCTCCTCATGGTGCTCGGGCTCCAGGCCGCCACGGCGGCCGGGCAGAGCGAGCGGTCCGACCGAGCCGATCGCGCGGCCGCCGCCCAGGTGCTGACCTGGACGGCCGGCAACGCCATCGACAAGTACGCCTCGGCACCCACGACGGCGGTCGCGGGCCAGGCCACGATCGTCTTCGAGAACAGTGAGGCGACCGGCAACACCACCGGCATGCCGCACACGCTGACGTTCGTGACCAGCGACCCGGAGTTCAACAGCGACGTCCAGCTCAACATCCTCGCCAACCCCAACGACGACCAGGGCGGCAAGCACACCGCCGAGGTCACGCTCACCCCGGGCCGGTACTTCTACCACTGCACCATCCCGGGCCACGGCATGATGCAGGGCATCCTCACGGTGACCGAGGGCGGCGGCGAGGACACCACCGCGCCCGAGGCCTCGGCACACGTCAGCGGCACGCAGAACCAGCAGGGCCAGTACGTCGGCTCGGCGAGCGTGGCGGTGCACGCGACCGACGAGACCGGTGGCTCCGGTGTCGACCGGATCGAGTACGCGATCGGCGACGCCGGCGCCTGGCAGCCCTACACGGCCCCGGTCGTCGTCGACCAGGTCGGCGACCACAAGGTCCGCTACCGGGCGTTCGACAAGGCGGGCAACGTGTCCGCCGAGAAGAGCACCGAGTTCACGGTGGTGGCGCCGCAGTCGGACGACACCACGGCGCCGGACACCTCGGCGTCGGTCAGCGGTGAGCAGAACCCCGACGGCACCTACGTCGACATGGCGACGGTCACCGTCTCCGCGTCCGACACGGGTTCCGGTGTCAACACGATCGAGTACGCGATCGGGGCGTCCGGCGCCTGGCAGCCGTACGCGCAGCCGGTGATGGTGCATCAGGTGGGCACCCACACCGTCCGCTACCGCGCCACCGACAAGGCGGGCAACGTCGCGGCCGAGAAGAGCGTGCAGTTCACGGTCGTCGCGGCGCCGCCGCAGGACACCACACCGCCGGTGACGGGGGTGACCGTCGAGGGCACCCGCAACTCCGACGGGGCCTACGTGGGGAGCGCCGAGGTCACCGTGAGCGCCACCGACCACGGCGGTGAGGTCGCGAGCGTCGAGTACTCGCTCGACGGCGGGCCGTACCTCGCGTACGGCGGGCCCGTGATCGTCGACCGGGCGGGCGCGCACACCCTGGCGTACCGGGCGAGCGACACGGCGGGCAACACCTCCGCGGCGCGCACCGTGAGCTTCACGGTGGTCGCGGGTGGCGTGCCGGCCCCGCCCTGTCCCGAGTACGACGAGCGGCTGACGGTCGTCGTCGGCACGGTCGACACGGGAGTGCCGAACCGGCTCACCGAGAACCGGTGCCGGATCAACGAGCTGATCGAGGACGAGAAGGAGTGGACGTCCCACGCGCTGTTCCTCAAGCACGTCAAGCAGGTGCTGGACGGACTGCGCGCCGACGGCGTGATCGACAACCGTGAGTACAACGTCGTCACCAGGGCCGCCCGCCAGTCCGGCATCGGCAAGCCCGGCCAGACCGAGGGCTACCGTCCGCTGTTCGACGGCACCGCGGACTCCTTCGCCAAGTGGAGCCATGTGGGCGGCGGTTCGTTCGCGCTGAACGCCGACGGCACCATGACCAGCGGCACCACCCGGGCGGGTCTCGGCATGCTGTGGTTCCCGCAGCGCAAGTACGGCGACTTCTCGCTGAAGCTCCAGTGGCGGGACGACGCTCCCGGCACCGGCAACGCCAACTCCGGGGTGTTCGTACGGTTCCCGTACGTCCACGACCACCCGGAGGAGACGCGGCCGGAGTGGGTCGCCATCAAGTACGGGCACGAGGTGCAGGTGTTCGACTCGCCCACCGGCGACATGTACAAGACGGGCTCGCTCTACGGCTTCGACCGGGTGGGGCTCGCGGGCGCGGGCGTCACCCAGAAGGGCACGTGGAACGACTACGAGATCCGCGTGGTGGACCAGCACTACTCGGTCTACCGCAACGGCAAGCTGATCAACGAGTTCGACAACATCGGCGGTCAGGACTTCTCCCCGCCCCGCTCGGACGACCCGGGCACGGACGGGCGGCGGTTCGCCTCCGGCTACATCGGGCTCCAGGTGCACGGCACGACGGACGTGGTCTCCTACCGGGACATCCGGATCAAGGAGCTGTGACCGTTAGGTGAAGTCATGGGGCGGCCCTACGTCGTGGGGTCGCCCTTCTTCGCGCGGCTCGGCTGCACCCGCTTGGGCTCGCCCGGCATCTTCGGGTACTCGGGCGGGTACGGCAGATCGCCGAGCCCGTGGTCGCGCTCGTCCTTGTTCGCGAGTTCCAGGAGCGCGTCCAGCGAGTAGCGCCGGTCGTCCATGTCCGCGTGCACGTCGCCGAGTTCGGCGAAGCGCGCGGGCATCGTCGCGAGGTCGAAGTCCCGGGGGTGCGCCACCCCGACCTCCTCCCAGCGCAGCGGCGCCGAGACGGGGGCGTGCGGACGGGGACGCACCGAGTAGGCGGAGGCGATCGTGCGGTCCCGCGCGGTCTGGTTGTAGTCGATGAAGATCTTCTCGCCCCGCTCCTCCTTCCACCACTTGATGGTGACGTGCTCGGGCATCCTGCGCTCCATCTCCCGGCCGACGGCGATCGCGGCGCGGCGGACCTGGGTGAAGGTCCAGCGGGGCTCGATGGGCACGAAGACGTGCAGGCCACGGCCTCCGGAGGTCTTGGGGAAGCCCCGCAGGCCGCCGAACTCGTCGAGGACGGACCGCAGTTCGTGGGCGGCGCGGACCGCGTCGTCGTAGTCGGTGCCGGGCTGCGGGTCGAGGTCGATGCGGAGTTCGTCGGGGCTGTCGACGTCGTCGCGGCGCACCGGCCACGGGTGGAAGGTGAGGGTGCCGTACTGGGCGGCCCACACGACGGCGGCCTCCTCCGTCGGGCACATCTCGTCGGCGCTGCGGCCGCTGGGGAAGGTGATGTGGGCGGTCGGGATCCAGTCGGGCATGTTCTTGGGCGCCCGCTTCTGGAAGAAGGACTCGCCGCCCACGCCCTCCGGGTAGCGCTCCAGGGTGGTGGGCCGGTCGCGCAGGGCGCGCAGGATGCCGGGGCCCACGGCGATGTAGTACCGGGCGAGGTCCAGCTTGGTGAAGCCGCGCTCCGGGAAGAACACCTTGCCGGGACTGGACAGCCGTACCGTGCGGCCGCCCGCCTCCAGTTCCACCGCGTCACCCATGCGAGCCACGGTAGGCGCACCGCCCCCGTCCCGCACCCGGGCGTCGGACGTCGCTTCCGCGCGCCCACCGGTCCGGAGCAGTCCCTCGCCGCCGGCACGGCGCCGCGTCCGGAGTCCGCCTACAGTCGGAGCATGGACCTGCCGGTGATGCCGCCCGTCAAGCCGATGCTCGCCAAGTCCGTGGCGAAGATCCCGCCGGACATGCACTACGAGGCGAAGTGGGACGGCTTCCGCGCGATCGTGTTCCGCGACGGCGACGAGGTCGAGCTCGGCAGCCGTACCACCAAGCCGCTGACGCGGTACTTCCCGGAGCTGGTGGAGGCGCTCAAGGAGCGGTTGCCGCAGCGCTGCGTGCTGGACGGGGAGATCGTGATCGCCCGGGAGGGCCGGCTGGACTTCGACGCGCTCACCGAGCGGATCCATCCGGCCGCGTCCCGGGTGCGGACCCTGGCCGAGCGGACCCCGTCCTCGTTCGTCGCCTTCGACCTGCTGGCGCTGGCCGACCGCTCGCTCCTCGACGTGCCGCTCGCCGACCGCCGCGCGCTGCTGGTGATGGCGCTGTCCGGGGTGAGGGCCCCGGTGCACGTGGCGCCGGCGACGACCGACATCGACGTGGCGCGGCAGTGGTTCGAGCAGTACGAGGGGGCGGGCCTCGACGGTGTGGTCGCCAAGCCGCTGACGCTGGGCTACCGCCCGGACGAGCGGGCCATGTTCAAGGTCAAGCACGAGCGCACGGCCGATGTCGTCGTGGCCGGCTACCGGCTGCACAAGAGCGGGCCCGTGGTCGGCTCGCTGCTGCTCGGCCTCTACGACGACAAGGGCGCCCTCCAGCACGTCGGGGTGTCGGCGGCCTTCTCCATGGCCCGGCGCGCGGAGCTGATCGAGGAGCTGGAGCCGCTGCGCCTGGACGAGGTGACGGGGCATCCGTGGGCGGCCTGGGCCCAGGAGGCGGCGCACGAGACGGCCCGGCTGCCGGGGGCGCCGAGCCGCTGGTCGGGCAAGAAGGACCTGTCCTGGGTGCCGCTCAGACCGGAACGGGTGTGCGAGGTGGCGTACGACCACATGGAGAACGGCGCGCGCTTCCGCCACACGGCCCGCTTCCGCCGCTGGCGGCCGGACCGCACTGCGGAGAGCTGCACCTACGCGCAGCTCGACGAGCCGGTGCGCTACGACCTCGCGGAGATCTTCGCGCCCCAGGCGTGAGACCCCCAGGCGGGAGACCGCCCTTCAGGTGACCCGGCCGGCCGGGCGGACGGGGGCCGGCTCAGGGCTGCATGACGATCTTCACGGCCCCGTCCCGCTTGTGCTGGAACATCTCGTACGCCTGCGGCGCCTCGTGCAGCGAAAGCCGGTGGGTGGCGAAGTCGTCGACGCCGAGCGGGTCGTCCTCGCTCAGGTACGGCAGGATCTCGTCGGCCCAGCGGCGGACGTTGGCCTGGCCCATCCGGATCTGTAGCTGCTTGTCGAACAGGGTGAGCATCGGCAGCGGATCGGCCATGCCGCCGTAGACACCGGAGAGCGAGAGGGTGCCGCCGCGGCGCACCAGCTCGATCGCGGTGTGCAGGGCGGCGAGCCGGTCGATGCTGAAGCGTTCGGCGAGGGGGCCGCCGATCCTGCGCGGCAGCATGGCCGACGCCTTCTGGGTGAGGCGGGCGGCGAGGCTGCCGTGCGCCTCGGTGCCGACCGCGTCGATCACGGCGTCGGGACCGCGCCCGTCGGTCTCGTCGCGGATGGCTGCGATCAGTTCCTTCTCGGTGTCGAACGCCCGCAGGTCGTAGGTCTCCACGCCGCGTTCCTTCGCCCGGCGCAGCCGGTCGGGGACCAGATCGACGCCGAACACCCGTCCGGCGCCCCGGACCTGGGCGACCCGGCACGCCATGTCGCCGATCGGGCCGAGTCCGAGGACGGCGAGGGAACCGCCCTGCGGGACGTCGGCGTACGCGACCGCCTGCCAGGCCGTGGGCAGCACGTCGGACAGGTACAGGAACCGGTCGTCGGGCGGCCCGTGCGGCACCTTGATCGGGCCGAACTGGGCCTGCGGGACGCGCAGATACTCGGCCTGGCCGCCCGGCACCGAGCCGTACAGACGGGTGTAGCCGAACAGGGCGGCGCCCATGCCCTCGCCGGTCACCTGGGTCGTCTCGCACTGCGTGGGCAGCGAGTTGAGACACATCCAGCAGTTGCCGCACGCGATCTGGAACGGCACGACGACCCGGTCGCCGGCCGCCAGGTCGGGAACCCCGGGACCGACCTCCTCGACGATGCCCATGGGCTCGTGCCCGAGGATGTCGCCCGGTGTCATGAACGGCGTCAGCACCTCGTACAGATGCAGGTCGGAACCGCACAGCCCGGTCGAGGTGATGCGGATGACGGCGTCGGTCGGCTCCTCGATCCGCGGATCGGGGACGGTCTCCACCCGTACGTCCCGCTTGCCCTGCCACGTCACAGCCCTCATCACCCGCACTCCCTTCGTCGCACGTCCTCGTCCTCCGGTACCGCGGTGCGGCCCGGGTACCCGAGGGTGCGGCGGCGAACCCTCGGCCGGGCGTGGCCCGCCGACTGGGCCGGGCGGGCTAGCCGGGATGCGCGATGGGCTCACGCGTAATAGGGACCGGGTCCGACCGGGTATGGCCATTGATGAACGGACAACCACACAATCGAAGGCACGGGACTGGTCGGGTGGCGGCGGTGGGCATGGGCTGGGGACGAAGAGCGCGCCTGCGGCGGACCGCCGTGACGGCGACGGCGCTCGCCTGCGCGGCGGTCTCGCTCCTGGCGGGCTGCACGGGCGGCGGGGGCGCGCCCGACGACGACGGCCGGGCACCGCAGCCCGGACCCACGCCGTCGCCGTCCCCCAGCGCGCCGCCCGTGGGGCCGGTGCTCGCCGTGAAGATCGACAACGCTCCCCCGGCCCGGCCGCACACCGGGCTCGGCACGGCGGACGTCGTCTACGTCGAGCAGGTCGAGGGCGGTCTGAGCCGGCTGATGGCGGTGTACGCGAGCGGCCTGCCCGAGGAGGTCGGTCCCGTGCGCAGCGCCCGTGAGACGGATCTGGAGCTGCTGCGTCAGTTCGAGCGCCCCGTCCTCGCCTTCTCCGGCGCCCAGACCAGGCTGCTGCCGCTGATCGACCGGTCCCCGCTGCGCGCCGCGTCACCGGGCGAGAGCCCCGGCGCCTACTTCCGCGGCGGGGGCAGGGCGGCTCCGCACAACCTGTACCTGCGCCCCCACCGGCTGATGCCCGCGGCCCCCGGCAGGGAAGCCCTCACGCCCGCCGGCTTCGCCTTCGGCGCCGCGCCCGAGGGCGGCACGGCGCAGACCACCCGGACCGTCCGCTACCCGGCCGCCCGCTTCACCTTCACCTGGGACGCGCGGGGGGACCGCTACCGGGTCGCGCTGGACGGGGACGCCGCCGGGGCGACCGACGGGCGGCCGCCGGCGCCCGCGACGGTGGTCGTGCAGTACGTGCGGATGCGCCCGTCGGGCTACTTCGACTCCCGGGGCAGCAACACGCCGTACACGCAGACCGTCGGCTCGGGCACGGCGAAGGTGCTGCGCGGGGGACGGACGTACGACGCGCTCTGGAAGCGCCCCGGTCCGGGCGCGGGCACGCGGTTCACCACGCCCGAGGGCGAGTCGCTGAACTTCGCCGAGGGCCAGGTGTGGGTGCTGCTCACCAGGGCGTGAGTCAGTGCCGTCCGACGAGGGGTTCCGCCGGGTCACCCGGATCGCGCAGCCCCTCCGCGGCGTCCGCGACCCGCCGGAGCAGTTCCAGGAACACCGGCTGCTCCGCGGCGGACAGGGGCGCGAGGAAGACCTGGTTCATCCGGGCGGTGCGCACCGCCAGCTTGCGGTGGGTGCGCGCCCCGTCCCCCGTCAGGCGCAGCAGGAAGCGCCTGCCGTCGCGCGGGTCGCGGACCTTGTCCAGCAGGCCCCGGCGGTCGAGCCGGCCGACGACCTCGGCGATGGTGGAGCGGTCGAGCCCGACCCGCTCCCCCACCGTGCGCTGGTCGACGCCCGGCTCGTCGGCGAGCGCGTTCAGTACGGCGAACTGCGGCGAGGTGATCTCCTCGGAGACCATCGCGTTCCACAGCAGGTGGTGCGCCTGCTGGAGCCGCCGGGCGAGATGCCCGGGCTGGTTGGCGAGATCCACCGCCGGCATGGGCCCTCCCGGGGTCCGCGCATATGTCAGTGCACTGAACGATACCGCCGAGAGACCGGTCAGTCGCCGGTGGGTGACGGAGCGACGTCGGGAACGCGGTGGACAGGGCACGGGGGTTGACGTCGGCAGCTGCGGGTGACAGCGTGAAGAAAAGTTCACTGAATGCTCAGTGTGCTGAGCATCTGCTCGGGAGACAGGGGACCTCACGGATGGACAAGGTGGTCGCCACGGCCCTGGAGGCGGTGGCCGACGTGGGCGACGGCGCGTCGCTCGCGGTGGGCGGCTTCGGGCTCAGCGGCGTCCCGGACGTGCTGATCGACGCGCTGTACCGGCGCGGCGTCGGCGCACTGTCCGTGGTGTCGAACAACTGCGGCGCCATGGAGGCCGGCCTGGCGGTCCTGCTCGCCGCCGGGCGGATCGCCCGGGTGACGGGCTCCTACATCGGCGCCAACAGGGAGTTCGCCCGCCAGTACCTGGCCGGGGAGCTGGAGCTGGAGCTGATCCCGCAGGGCACCCTGGCCGAGCGGCTGCGGGCGGGCGGCGCCGGAGTGCCCGCCTTCTACACGCCGGCCGGGGTCGGCACCCAGGTCGCCGAGGGCGGACTGCCGTGGCGCTACGACGGCCGGGGCGGCGTCGCGGTCGCCTCTCCGCCCAAGGAGGTACGGGAGTTCGACGGCGTGGAGCACGTGCTGGAGCACGGCATCCGCACCGACTTCGCCCTCGTACGCGCAGCTCGGGGCGACCGGCACGGCAACCTCGTCTTCGCCAAGTCCGCCCGCAACTTCAACCCCCTCGCGGCGATGGCGGGCAGGGTGACCGTCGCGGAGGTGGAGGAGCTGGTCGAACCCGGCGGCATCGACCCGGACGCCGTGCACCTGCCGGGCATCTTCGTCCAGCGGGTGGTCGCCCTGACCCCGGAACAGGCCGCCGACAAGCGGATCGAGCGGCGGACGGTGAGCGGCTGATGGCCTGGACACGTGAGCAGATGGCCGCACGGGCCGCACGCGAGCTGAGGGACGGGCAGTACGTCAACCTGGGCATCGGCCTGCCGACCCTGATCCCCAATCACCTCCCGCCCGGCGTGGAGGTGGTGCTGGAGTCGGAGAACGGCATCCTCGGCACCGGCCCCTACCCGGCCGAGGAGGACGTCGACCCGGACCTGATCAACGCGGGCAAGGAGACGGTCACCGTGCTGCCCGGCGCCTCCTTCTTCGACTCGGCGCTGTCCTTCGGGATGATCCGCGGCGGGCACATCGACGTCGCCGTGCTCGGCGCCATGCAGGTCTCGGCCCGCGGGGACCTCGCGAACTGGGCCGTTCCGGGCAAGCTGGTGACCGGCATCGGCGGGGCCATGGATCTGGTGCACGGCGCCCGTACCGTCGTCGTCGTGATGACCCACACCGCCAAGGACGGCAGCCCCAAGATCCTCGACGAGTGCACGCTGCCGCTCACGGGCAAGGCGTGCGTGGACCGGATCGTCACCGATCTCGGCGTGCTCGACGTCACCGACGACGGGCTGGCCCTGGCCGAGTGCGCGCCGGGTGTCACCGCCGAGGACGTCGTCGCCCGGACGGCCGCGAAGGTGCGCACATGAGAGAGGTCCACGTCGTCGACGCCGACGGCGCCGGAACAGGAGGAGGCGTCATGGCTCTCACCCAGCACGACATCGACCGGGAGATAGCGGCCGAGCGCGCCGCCTACGAGAAGCGGCTCGCCGACGGCGGCCCCGTCGAGCACCACCCGCGGCGCGACTACGCCCCGTACCGCTCCTCGCTGCTGCGCCATCCCCGGCAGCCGCTCGTCGCGATCGACGTGGCCCGTGACCCGGAGCTGGTGGAACTGGCCTCCCCCGCCTTCGGCGAGCGCGACATCACCGAGCTCGACGACGATCTGACCCGGCAGCACCCGGGCGAGCCGATCGGCGAGCGCATCACCGTCTCCGGCCGTCTGCTGGACCGCGCCGGGCGGCCGGTGCGCGGCCAGCTCGTCGAGATCTGGCAGGCCAACTCGGCGGGCCGGTACGCCCATCGGCGCGAGCAGCACGACGCTCCGCTGGATCCCCACTTCACCGGTGTGGGCCGCACCCTCACCGACGCCGACGGCCGGTACCGCTTCACCACCGTCCGGCCCGGCCCCTACCCGTGGCGCAACCACGTGGGCGCCTGGCGCCCCGCGCACATCCACTTCTCCGTCTTCGGCGCGGCGTTCACCCAGCGCCTGGTGACGCAGATGTACTTCCCCGACGACCCGCTCTTCGCGTACGACCCGATCCTGCAGTCCGTGACCGACGACGCGGCCCGCCGGCGCCTGGTCGCCACGTACGACCACGGCCTGTCGGTGCCGGAGTTCTCGCTGGGCTACCACTGGGACATCGTGCTCGACGGCCCCCGGGCCACCTGGACGGAAGAGGGACGCTGACCCCCATGACGAAGATCGACACGAGCGGTCCGGGGAACGTGCCGCCCACCCCGTCGCACACGGTGGGCCCGTTCTACGGGTACGCGCTGCCCTTCCCGGGCGGGGAGGACATCGCACCCACCGGCCACCCGGACACGATCACCCTGCACGGCCGGGTGCTGGACGGCGCGGGCGCGCCGCTGCCGGACGCGTTCCTGGAGCTGTGGGGCCCGGACCCGCGGGGCAGGCTGCCCCAGGTGGACGGCTCGATGCGGCGCGATCCGGCGTCCGGCGGCTTCCTCGGCCGCAACGGCGTGGAGTTCACCGGCTGGGGCCGCGCCCAGACGGACGCGAACGGCCTCTGGTACGCCCGCACGCTCCGGCCCGGCGCGCGGGGCGACAGCGCCCCGTACGTCAGCGTGTGCCTGTTCGCGCGCGGCCTGCTCACGCATCTGTTCACCCGGATCTACCTGCCGGGCGACGAGGCCGCGCACGCCTCGGACCCGCTGCTGTCCGGCCTGGCACGGGAGCGCCGCGACACCCTGGTCGCACACGCCGAGGACGACGGCGCCTACCGCTTCGACATCCGTCTGCAGGGTGCGGGCGAGACGGTCTTCCTGGAGTTCCGGTGACCTCCCCGGCGCCCGACTCCGGCCTTCTCGCCCCCGGGTGGGCGGGCTCCCCCGCCGCGTCCGCGACGAGCGACACCGCCTGTCTCCAGGCACTCCTCGACGCCGAAGCGGCCCTGACCCGGGCGCAGGCCTCGCTCGGGCTGGCCCCGGCCGGGGCGGCCACCGCGGTCACGGGCGCGGCCGACGCCGCCCGGTACGACGTGCCGTCCCTCGCGCATCGCGCGCGCGGCGCCGGCAACCCCGTGATCCCGCTGGTCGCCGACCTGACGGAGGCGGTCGGCACGGAGCACGGGCCGTACGTCCATCGGGGCGCGACCAGTCAGGACATCGTGGACACGGCCACGATGCTGGTCGCCGCGCGCTGCCTGGACGTGATCCTGGCCGACCTCGCCCGCACCGGGTCAGCGCTGGCCCGGCTGGCCGCCGCGCACCGTGACACGGTGATGCCGGGACGCACGCTCACCCAGCACGCCGTGCCGACCACCTTCGGCCTGAAGGCGGCCGGGTGGCGGTCGCTGGTGCTGGACGCCCGCGACCGGGTGGCGGCCGTACGGGAGGCACTGCCCGCTCAACTCGGGGGCGCCGCCGGGACGCTGGCCGCCTTCGGGGCGTACGGCGCGGCCGACCCCATCGCGCTGACGGCGGCCTACGCCCGTGAACTCGGCCTGCGGGCGCCGGAGCTGCCCTGGCACACGCTGCGGACCCCGCTCGCCGACCTCGCCGGATGTCTGGCGCTGACGGCCGGGGCGCTCGGCAAGATCGCCGCCGATGTCCTCACCCTGTCCCGCACCGAGATCGGCGAGGTCACCGAGGGCAGCGGCGGGGCCTCGTCGGCGATGCCGCACAAGGCCAACCCCGTACGGTCCACGCTGATCGCCGCCGCGGCCCGGCGCGCCCCGCAGCAGGCCGCCACGCTGTACGCCTCGCTGGTGGCGGAGGACGAGCGCCCCGCCGGAGCCTGGCACGCCGAGTGGGAACCGCTCCGGGACCTGCTGCGGCTGACCGGCGGGGCGGCCCGGGACGCGGCCGAACTGACCGCCGGGCTACGGGTCCACCCGGACGTCATGCGCGCGCACCTCGGCCTCACCCGGGGGGCTATCGTCTCCGAGCGGCTGACGGCCGAACTCGCGCCCGCGCTCGGCCGGGCCGGCGCCAAGGAGCTGCTCGCCCGGCTGGCCGCCGAGGGGCGACCGCTCCGGCAGGCGCCGGAGCTCAAGGACGCCGACCTCGAACCCGCCCACTACACGGGCTCCGCCGGAGCCCTTGTCGATCGTGCTCTGGAGCGACGTTGAAGCTGCTCGACCACCGCGTCGAAGGGGCCCCTTCCGCACCCCCGCTGCTCCTCGGCCCCTCCCTGGGGACCTCGTACGCCCTGTGGGACGAGGTCGCGCCCGAACTGTCCGTCACCCACCGGGTGATCCGCTGGAACCTGCCGGGTCACGGCGGTTCGGCGGCGGACCTGATCGCGGCGGGCGCCACCGTCGCCGACCTGGCCCGGCAGGTGCTCGCACTCGCCGACTCCCTCGGCGTCGAGCGGTTCGCGTACGCCGGGGTGTCGCTGGGCGGCGCGGTGGGGCTGCACCTCGCCGTGCACCACCCGCACCGGGTGTCCTCCCTCGCCGTGATCTGCTCCTCGGCCCACTTCGGCGGGGCGGGGCCGTGGCGGGAACGGGCCGCGCTGGTGCGCCGCGAAGGACTGGCCTCGCTCGCCGCGGGCGCGGACGCCCGCTGGTTCACACCCGGGTTCACCGTGCCCCGGCTCGTGCGGGACCACCGGGACGCCGACCCGGAGGCGTACGCCGCCTGCTGCGACGCGCTCGCCGCGTTCGACCTGCGCGAGCGGCTGGCGGAGATCGGCGCGCCGACGCTGCTGGTGGCCGGCCGCCACGATCCGGCGACGCCGCCCGCGCATCTGCGCGAGATCGCGGACGCCGTGCCGGGCGCCGCGCTCGTGGAGATCCCCGGCGCCTCGCACCTCGCGCCCGCGCAGTGCCCCGAGGAGGTGCTCACGGCCCTGCGCACCCATCTCGGCGGGCCCGCGCGGCGGGGCATGGAGGTACGGCGGGAGGTCCTCGGCGACGCGCACGTCGACGCCGCGCAGGCCCGGCAGACGCCCTTCACCGCGCGGTTCCAGGACTTCGTCGCGCGCTGCGCCTGGGGAGAGATCTGGACCGACCCGACGCTCTCCCGCCGGGAACGCAGCATGATCACGCTGACCGCGCTGGTGGCGCACGGTCACCACGAGGAACTGGCCCTGCACGTCCGTGCGGCGCGGACCAACGGGCTCACGCCCGAGGAGATCGGGGCGGTGCTGCTGCAGACGGCGGTGTACTGCGGGGTGCCCGCGGCGAACTCGGCGTTCGAGACGGCCCGGCGGGTGCTCGCGGAGGAGGACGACGGGCGGGCATGACCCCTCCGTCGGGCCGGGTGGGACGGAGTCGGGGCCGGGTCGCCCGTGCGGCGCGTGGTGCGACCCTGGTCGTATGAGCAAGACCGCGCTGGCCGTGATCGACATGATCAACAGGTACGACCACAAGGACGCCGAACTGCTCATCCCCTCGGCCGGGGCCGTGGTGCCGGTCGTCGCCGAGCTGATCGGGCGCGCGCGGCAGCGGTCGGTTCCGGTCATCTACGTCAACGACAACTTCGGCGAGTGGCGCTCGCACCACGGTGAGCTTCTGAAGCACGCGCTGGAGGGCCCGCACGCCGACCTCGTGGCGCCGCTGGAACCCGACACGGACTCGCTCTTCGTGCTCAAGGCCCGCCATTCGATCTTCTACGAGACGCCACTGCACTACCTGCTCCAGCAGCAGGGCATCGACCGGCTCGTGCTGTGCGGCCAGGTGACCGAGCAGTGCGTGCTCTACTCGGCGCTCGACGCCCACATCCGGCACTACGAGGTGATCGTGCCCTGGGACGCCGTCGCCCACATCCACGCCGACCTCGCCGAGGCGGCGCTGCGGATGATGGAACGCAACATGGACGCGCACATCTGCGACAGCCGCGACCTCTGGCCGTGACGGGCCGACAGGCCCTAGGACTCCAGTTCCGCGAGTGCCTCCCTGGCCCGGCGGGCCAGGCCGTCGGCGCCGCAGGAGCGGGCCAGCGTCAGGCCCCGGTTCAGCTCGGTGGTGGAGCGGGCGGCGAGGCCGTACTCGACACGGGCCGCGGCGTGCTCGTACTGGCAGGGCGAGGCCTCCAGATACGTGACCGCCTGCGCGGCGAGGCTCACCTTGCGCCGGCCCGTCTCCAGGCGGGCGGCGCAGCGCAGGGCCTCGCCGATCGCGGTGTCGGTACCGAACAGCTCGGCCTGACGGCGCGCGTCGGCCGCGAGCCGGGCGGCGCGTGCCGGGTCCTGCACGGCGAGGGCCCCGGCGAGGTCGAGGGTCGAGGGCGCGAGCACCGGGTTGTGACCGCCGCGGACGGCGGCGGCCTTCTCGGCGGCCTCCAGTTCGCCCACGCCCTCCTCGGTGCGGCCCACGGCGAGCAGCAGCCGGCCGCGCACCGACCGGGTGTCGGGCAGCACGATGGTGGACGGGTAGGGCGGGGTGAAGCCGTACTGCTCGGCCACCGACCAGGCCTCCCGGACGTGGCCGCGGGCCAGCAGGGTGTCGACGAGGCCGCAGGTCGCCGACCAGTACAGGGGCAGTCCCCGGCCGACCCGCTCGGCCAGGCGCAGCGACTCGCGCAGGACGGACTCGGCGTCCCGCAGCCGGCCCTGCCTGCGGAAGGCGAGGCCCAGAAAGGCGTTGGCCAGGGCGAGGTGGCCGCCGCTCCAGCCGGCCGTGGTGTAGGTGCGCAGGGCCTCGGCGAACAGGTTCTCCGCACGGTCGAGGCGGTCGGCGTAGGCGTAGGAGCTGCCCAGCATCATCAGCAGCTCGACACCCCACTCGGTGTCGGTCCAGCCGAGTCCGGGCGCGAGCCGGCCGTTGACGAGGGCGCGGTCGCACAGTTCGACGACCTCCTCGGCGCTCTCCCCGTGGTTCATCGCGTCGAAGCCGCGCAGGATGAGCAGCGCGCGCTCGGAGTTGTCGCGGCCGGTGCAGGTGCGGGCCAGTTCGGCGAGCCGCTCGGAGCGTCCCGGTGTCTGCGCCTCACCGGCGTGGATGCCCTCCCACATGTACTGGACGGCCCGCAGCCGCAACCGGGCGGGACCCTCCTCGTGCCGGGCGGCCTCGGCCTCGACGGTGCGTACGGCCTGTTCGAGCTGGTCGTTGTGGAGCAGGGCCTGGGAGAGGCGGAAGACGGCGTCGACGCGGGCGGCCCCGTCGAGGCCGGGCATGGCGAGCGCGGTCTGGAGGTGGCCGATGGTGCGGGCGGGCGCGGTGAGCAGGGTCGCGCAGCCGAGTTCGTAGAGCACGCGCGCGTGCACGTCGGGCCGGGGCGGCTCCAGCAGGGCGCGTTCGAGGCAGCGGCGGGCCGCGTCGGGGGCGCCGACGGCGAGGTGCTCCCGGGCGGCCGCGCGCAGTTGGTCGACGAGTTCGACGTCGTCGTCCGGGTGGACCTGGAGCAGATGCCGGGAGGCGGCGGCGGGACCGCGGCCGGAGTCGGTGACGATCTGTGCGGCGATGCCGTGCATGGCGGTGCGCAGGGCGTCCGGGATCGAGTTGTAGACGGCGGTGGCGATCAGCGGGTGGACGAACTCCAGGTCGCCGTCGTCGGCCTGCGCGCCCGCCGGGTCGGGTGCGGTCAGGATCCGGGCCGAGCACAGCAGGTCGGCGCAGCGCAGGGCCTGTTCGTGACGCATGGTGGTGAGCCTGGCCACCAGGTCCACGGATATGCCGGTGCCGAGTATGGCGGCCGCCCAGGCGAAGCGGGTGGCGTCGATGCCGAGCCCCTCCAGGCGGGCGACGAGCCCGCCGCCGCGCGCCGAGCGGTTCAGGGCGCGCAGTTCACCGGCGGAGGACTCGGTCGGCTCCAGTTCGGTGTCCCGCACCTTGGCGAGGAGTTCGACGGTCTCGTAGGGGTTGCCGCCGGTGACGGCCCAGACCTCACGGCAGAACGGGGCGTCGGCGTGCCGGCCGACGCTCGCGCGGGTGAGTCCGGCGGTGGCGTCCGGGGTGAGGGCGCTCAGGATCGTCTCCGGGCGGCCCGCGGCGGCGGCGACCGCGTCGAGGTGGCGGGCGCTCTCGCCGGTCACCTCGCCCGGCCTGCGCGCCACCACCACCAGCACGGACAGGTCGTGCAGCCGCTCGGCGAAGGCGGCGAGCCAGCGCAGTGTCTCCTGGTCGGCCCAGTGCGCGTCGTCGATGAGCAGCACCAGCGGCCAGTCCCGCTTGGCCAGCCGCCGCACGGCGACGACGAGTCCGTCGCACACGCCCTGCGGGTCGGCCTGGCGCCCGCCGGGGTCGGCGATGCCGAGGGCGGGGCCGGCGACGTCGTACCAGTCGCCGAGGTACTCCCTGGCCTCCTCGGGGAGCAGGGAGACGAGGGCGGGCTGGAGCAGTTGGCGTACGACGTTGAAGGGGACGGAGCGCAGGGTCTCGCCGCCGCGTGCCGACCACACCGTGCAGCCGCGTTCCTCGGCCAGCCGGCGGGTCTCGGCGAGCAGCGCGGTCTTGCCGAAGCCGGCCTCGCCGCGTAAGAGCAGCAGGCCGCCCGACGACGCGCGGTCCCCGCACAGGGCGTCGAGCGCCTCGACCACCCCGGCGATCTCCTCGTCCCGTTCCCACAGGGAAGCCGAGGCGCCCGCCGCCGGCGGATCCACCGTCATCCCGCTGCCTCCCCTGGTCGCCCGAACGACGTACAGGGCGAGCGTAGCCCCACGGGAGGTCCGGCGGTGGGTGGTCGGGGGGAGTGTGGTAGCCATGGGTGACGTCCTGGTGAAAGTTATTGACAGCCGACGGCCCGTGAACTGACGCTAATTTTCCCCTGCCGGGAACCCGCGGGGCGACGGGACGGGAGGCACCCTGATGAAGGCGCCCGCGAAGGTGGCCGGCACCAGGCCTGAACGGTCCCGCCGGGCGCTGGTCGCGGGCTCGGTGGGCAACTTCATCGAGTGGTACGAGTTCGGTGTCTACGGCTACTTCGCCACCGTCATCGCCGCCCGCTTCTTCACCCCGGAGGGCGGCAGCGAGGCCGAGGCCCTGGTGAAGACGTACGCCTCCTTCGCCCTGGCCTTCTTCTTCCGGCCCGTCGGGGCCGCCCTGTTCGGGCGGCTCGGCGACCGGATCGGCCGACGGCCGGTGCTGATCCTGGTGATCGCGCTGATGACCGGCGCGACGACCCTGATCGGAGCGCTGCCGACGTACGAGACGGCCGGGGCGCTCGCGCCCTGGCTGCTCACGTTCCTGAGGGTGCTTCAGGGCCTGTCGGCGGGCGGCGAGTTCGGCGGGGCGGTGGCGGTGATGACCGAGTTCGCCCCGCCCGGCAGGCGCGGACTGTACGGCTCGTGGCAGTCGTTCACCGTCGCGCTGGGTCTGCTCGGCGGGGCGGGCGCGGCGGCGCTGCTGGCCACCGTGCTGACGGAGGCCCAACTCGGCGACTGGGGCTGGCGGCTGCCGTTCCTGCTGACGCTGCCGATGGGGCTGGGCGCGCTCTGGCTGAGGCTGCGGCTGGAGGAGACACCGGCGTTCAGCGAGCGGCGCGAGCTGCGCAGCCCGCCCCCGCGCGAGGTGGCGCGGGCGATCGCGCTCGGCGCCGGGCGGATCATGGGCTGGGCCGCGGCCGGGTACACCTTCCTGGTCGTGCTGCCGTCCTACCTCCAGAACAGCCTGGACGCGAGCTTCCAGCAGGCGCTGCTCGCCACCGTGCTGGCCAACCTCGGCTTCGCGGTGACCATCGTCCCGGCGGGGCTGCTCAGCGACCGCGTGGGGCGGCGGCCGGTGATGCTCTGCGGGGCGCTGCTGGTGGTGGTCCTCGCGGTGCCGCTGCTGAACCTGCTCCAGGACCCGGGGGCCGCCGAGTCCGTCAAGGGCCTGGCGGTGTTCGCGGCCGGCGCGGTGGTCGGGCTGATGGCGGGGCCGGGCCCGGCGATGCTGTCGGAGATGTTCCCGACCACCGTCCGCTACACCGGCCTGGGACTCGCCTACGCCCTGTCCAATGCGGTGTTCTCGGGCTGTGCCGGGCTCATCATCACGGAGACGATCGAGCGGACCGGAAACGTGGACATCCCGGCGTACTACGCGGCGGCCACCTGCGCGGTCAGTGTGCTGGCCCTCGCCACCCTCCCGGCGAGGGGACCTTCGAAGGAGGCGAGGTGAACGGATGCGGGTCATCGGGCTGATGTCCGGCACGTCGTACGACGCCATCGACGCGGCGGCGGCCGAGCTGAGCCTCGTCGGAGACGGCCTCGTGCTCAAGCCGCTCGGGATGGTGAGTGAGTCCTACGACGAGGAGGTGCGGTCGGCGCTCGCGGCGGCACTGCCCCCCGGGACCACGACCCTGGCGCAGGTGTGCCGGCTCGACACCCTGATCGGGCAGGCCTTCGCGGCGGCGGCCGTCCGGGCCGACCGGGAACTGTGCGACGGACGCGCCGAGTTGGTGGCCTCGCACGGACAGACGGTGTACCACTGGGTCGACGAGGGCCACGTACGCGGCACCCTCCAGCTCGGGCAGCCCGCGTGGATCGCCGAGGCGACCGGGCTGCCCGTCGTCGCCGACTTCCGGCCCCGGGACATCGCCGCCGGCGGTCAGGGCGCCCCGCTGGTCAGCCTGGTCGACCTGTTGTGGCTGCGCGGCCGCCCGGGCACCCCGGTGGCCCTGAACCTCGGCGGCATCGCCAATCTCACCGCCGTCGACGGGACCGCCTTCGACACCGGGCCCGCGTGCGCGCTGATCGACGCGGCGGCACACGGCTTCAGCGGCGGACGGCTCGCCTGCGACGTGGACGGCGCCCTCGCCGCCCGTGGCCGGGTCCAGCCGGTGCTGCTGGAGCGGCTGCTGGAGGAGCCGTACTACGCGCTGCCCGCACCCAAGACCACCGGCAAGGAGCTGTTCCACGTCGGGTATCTGCACAAGGCGCTGGCCGGGGTCGGCACCCTGCCCGCCGAGGACGTGATCGCGACCCTGACCCGGCTCACCGCGCGCACGGTCGCCGACGCCGTGCGGTCGGTGGGCGCCACGGAGGTGATCGCGTCCGGCGGCGGCACCCGCAATCCGGTGCTGATGCGGATGCTCGGGGAGTCGCTGCCGGGTGTGGCGGTGCGCCGCTCCGACGAGCTCGGGCTCCCGTCCGACGCGAAGGAGGCCTACGCGTTCGCGGTCCTGGGGTTCCTGACGGCGCACGGGCTGCCGGGCACGGTCCCGGCGAGCACGGGGGCCCGGCATCCGAGCGTGCTGGGGTCGGTGACGCCGGGGCGGGACGGAGTGCGCCTTCCGCCGGCCGCCGCGCGCGGACCGGTACGCCTGGTGCTGGAATGACCGGGCGTCAGTCCGTGGGGCCCAGGTGACGTGTGCCGGTCCGCCTGTCCTCGGCCGGCGGGGGTCCCTCTCATCCGTCTTTCACCGAGGCCTCATACGGTGGGGGCATGACGCAGTTGACTCCTCCCGGGTGGTACCCCGACCCCGGGCAGACAAGTGACGGTCCCGCCACCGAGCGCTGGTGGGACGGCAAGGCGTGGACGGACCGGACCCGTCCGGCGGGGTCGGCCGCGGCCTGGGGTCCGCCGGCGGGGCCCGCGCCGGCCGCCCACGGCCAGCAGACCCAGCCGGCGTTTCCCCCGTATCCGGGAGGTGCCGGGGCTCCCGGCCAGGCGGGGCACCAGGCGTACCCGGGGTTCCCCGGGCACCCGGGATATCCCGGGTATCCGGTCCAGCCGCCGGGCGGGCGGCGGCGCGGCCTGCGCACCGCGATAGCCATCACGGCCGCGGCCGCGGTCCTCGCCTGCATCGGGGTCGGCGTCTACGCGCTGAACAAGGACGACGGCGGTACGAGCCGCGCCGATTCGCAGCAGCAGGGACCGGACGGGCGGGACGGCGGCGAGGGCGGGCCGTTCGGCGACGAGGGCTCCGGCGGTTCGGGCGGCCCCGAGGGCGAGTCCCCCGAGTCCGGGCGGCCGCAGGCGCCGGAGGTCGAGGGCGGCGGCACGCTGTCCGACCCCGTCAACGGGATCAGCATGACGGTGCCCGAGGGCTGGAGCGGCCAGTCCTTCGACGTGGGCGCGCAGATGACGTCCGAGGACAGCTACAAGTGCCCCGGCGACACGTCCAAGTCCTGCACGAAGGGCGGCGCGTACTCGGCGCCCGCCGAGGTGCTCGGCACCAAGGGCAGCACACCCGAGCAGGTCGCGAAGGCCGACATCGCGGCGAACGCCGAGGAGTCCTACGGCGGCAACAGCTACGGGAAGATCACCTCGCACCGGGTGCTGGCGTCCGAGGCGGTGACCGTGGCCGGGCAGAAGGGCTACCTGGTCCGCTGGAAGGCGGTCACCAGCAAGGGCGCCGACGGTCTGGTCGAGTCGCTGGTGTTCCCCTCGCCCGGTGACTCCGGGCGGCTCGTCGTGGTCCGCTTCGGCATCGACGCCGACCAGGACGTGTCCCTGATCGACGAGATCACCGAGGGGATCAAGGTGTCCGCCGGCGGCGGCGACGGGCGGAGCGTCTAGCGTCCCGCCCTGTTCGGCCGGGCGGGGAACCTCTCCGCTCCAGAGGTACCCCACCCGGCCGGGGTGGCGCGCCGCCCCCGTCCCCACGGTGCGGCGCGAGCAGGCCGGTCGTCCCGTCATCCCTCGGACGACGCGGCCTGGGTCTTCAGGTGAGTCCTAGCGCCGGCAGCACGGCGGACTCCACGAACTCCACCAGGAAGTCCGGGTCGGCGTCCCGGCCGTCCAGCATGGGCCGCACCCGCAGCACGCCGAAGATCTGCGCGGCCACGTACGGCAGCGCCGGATGGCCGGCGGCGATCTCCCCGCGTTCCACACCGCGCCGCAGGATCCGCTCGACCGCGGCGAGGTCGGGTTCGACGAGCGTCTCGCGCAGCGCCTGCGCCAGTTCCTCGTCCTCCAGTACCGCGTGACCGAGCGCCTGGACGAGCCGGTGGTCCCGTCCGGACCACTCCCCCAGCACCCGCGCGACCTGCCGCAGGTCCCCGGCCAGCGAGCCGCTGTCGATCCCCTCGAAGCACACCCGGCGCCGCGAGCGCAGCGCCGCGGCCACGAACTGCGGCTTGGTCTTCCACTGCCGGTACAGCGTGGACTTGCTGCACCGCGTGCTGGTGGCGACACCGTCCATCGTCACCGCGTCGTATCCGCACTCGCGGATCTGCTCGATCACCGCGTCGAAGAACTCCTGCTCACGCTCCCGCGTCAACTTGGAGCGGCGCGAGGCGCCGACCGTCTCCGGTCGGTCCGCGGCCTGCGACGTCATGGGTCCGTCTCCTCGCTCCGGTCACTTCCGGTCCTGCGGCCAGGGGCCCGTGGTCCAGTGTGTCGTACGCAATCGATACGCCAGTGTACCGGTACAGAGGCGTATCGGTACACTGGCGTACCGGTACGTCACCGTATCGATGAGCTTTCAGCACCACCGTCAGTGAAGGGGCCGGGGGATGAATGCCCGCACCGAGCCTGCCGAGGACGACTCCGCGATAGCGCGGCCGCCTCTTGTCCGGGAGTTCCTGCTGGTCGCGGGACTCCTCCTCGTCTACAAGTCCGGCCGGCTCCTCGCGACCGACCACACCCACGCGGCCTTCCGCAACGCCCACCGGGTGTGGGATCTGGAACGGGCCGTCCACCTCCCGGCCGAGGGCTGGGTGCAGTCCCTGCTGCTGCACGGCGAGGCACCGGTGCGGCTGGCGAACACCTACTACGCCGCCGTCCACTTCCCCGCGACCGCCGCCTTCCTGGTCTGGCTGTACCTGCGGCGCCCCGGCCACTACCTCTGGGCCCGCCGGGTGCTCGCCGCCCTCACCGCCGCCGCGCTGGTGCTGCATCTGGCCTTCCCGCTCGCGCCGCCGCGGATGCTCGCGGCGACCGGGCTGACCGACACCGGGCAGGTGTACGGGCCGTCCGTGTACGGCTCCCCCGAGGCCGACCAGTTGTCGAACCAGTTCGCGGCCATGCCCTCGCTGCACTTCGGCTGGGCCCTGATGCTGGCCGTCGGTGTGATCGTGGCGACCCGCTCGCGGCTGCGCTGGCTGTGGCTGCTGCACCCGCTGCTGACCCTGCTGGTGATCGTGGGCACCGCCAACCACTACTGGCTGGACGCGCTCGTCGCGGCCGTCCTGCTGGCCGGGGCGCTGGCGCTCGTCCGCCCGGCGCCGCGCACGGCCGCGCCGCCCGGCCGCCTCCTCGTACCGGCGGGCCGGACGGTACGGGCGACGGCTCAGGCCACGGCGCCCGGACCGGCGGCGCCGGCGCGGGAGCCGGTGCTCGCGGAGGCGGGCCGATGAGCGCCACCGTGCTCGCCGTCGTCCTGTCGCTGTTCTCCGCGGTCGCCTACGCCGCCGCCGCCGTCGCCCAGGAACGGCTCGCCGCCCGCGCGGCCGGCTCGGGGGTGCTGCGGCTGCTGGCCAGCGCGGCATGGTGGGTGTCGGTGGCGCTGAACGCCTCCGGCGCGGTGCTGCACGTCGTCGCCCTGAACTACGGACCCCTGACGGTGGTGCAGCCGCTGGGGGCGCTGACACTGGTCGCCGCGGTGCCGATGGGAGCCCGGCTCGCGGGCCGGCGGGTCAGCGCGGTGGAGTGGCGCGGCACCGCCTTCACGCTTGCGGGTCTGGGCGCGCTGCTCGTGACGGCGTCGGGCCCCGCTCCCGACGACGTGCTCAGCGTGCCCGAGGCGCTGACGGTCGCGGGTTCGGCGTCCGTGCTGATCTGCGTGCTCGCCCGGCCCGGCACCCGGCCCGGCCTGCGGCACGCCGGCGCGTCCGGGATCGCCTCCGGGGTGGGCTCCGCCCTCACCCAGACGGTGACGGTGGCCGCGACGGACTCCTCCGGGCCGCTGCTCGGCTTCCAGGTGGTGGGAGTGGCCCTGCTCGTCGCGGTGTTCGCGTGCGGCGGCGTGCTGCTGGCGCAGACCGCCTACCGGGACGGGCTCGGCGCCCCGCTCGCGGTGGTGACCCTGAGCAATCCGTTGGCGGCCTCGGTGGTCGGCCTGTCGCTGCTGGGCGAACGGCTGCGGGGCGGGGCGACGGGCGTACTGCTCGCCGTCACGGGGGCGCTGCTGGCGTCCTGGGGCGTGGTGCTGCTGTCCCGGACGCCGTCCGGCGGGGGCCCCGCACTGCCGTCCGGGCCGGAGACGGTGATGCCCCGGCCGTCGCGGCCGGGGCACCTCACGCCGCTCTGAGCGCGGCCGACCCTCGCTAGTCCGTGACGATCGCCGGGTCGCTCACACCCGGGCGCCCGTTGTCCACGTGTCCGGCGAAGCGCCGCAGGTACGACGGGTCCGCGTCGGAGGTGACCGTCAGGTCGTACCAGCGCCGGCTCCTCGACAGGTCGGCGACGTGCTTCACCGTCGAGCCCGCGCGCACCTTCAGGGTCTTCGCCCGGCCGGTGTAGCCATCGACCAGCCGCAGCTGCGCCGTGCCGGAGCCCTTGTTGGTGAAGGTCAGCACGACGTCGTCGCCGAAGTGGCGCGCGGTGACCTCCGGGCCCGCCACCTTGTTCGGGCCCCTGAAGACGCGCACGAACCCGTTGGGGCCGTGCACGGTCAGGTCGTAGGAGCCCTGGGAGTACGCCGAGTTCCAGGTGTCGGAGAGGCTCTCGCCGGCCCCGGTGGTGTACTGCCACGGCCCGTCGGTGCGGTTGCCCGACGTGACCAGGAAGGCGGCACCGGCCTTCTCGCCGGAGGCGAAGCCGAGCGTGAACTTCCCGGCCGCCGCGTCCACCGCGCCGTCCACCACTGGGGCGTACCTGAGCGGGCGGGCCGGGCGCAGGCCACGCTCCTGCTTCGGCATGTCCGGGTCGGCCGGCGGCGTCGGCCGGTAGTCCGGGTGACGCTCGCGGTCCGGCGGCTCGTAGGCGTCGGTGTCCGGCAGGTGGGCCGGCTTGGTGTCCTTGCGGGAGAAGTCGAAGGCGGACGTCAGGTCGCCGCAGACGGCACGCCGCCAGGGCGAGATGTTCGGCTCCTCGACACCGAAGCGGCGCTCCATGAAGCGGACGATCGAGGTGTGGTCGAGGGTCTCGGAGCAGACGTAGCCGCCCTTGCTCCACGGCGAGACGACCAGCATGGGCACCCGGGGGCCCAGGCCGTAGGCGCCGGCCGGGCGCTTGCTGTCGCCCGGGTAGACGTCCAGGGAGACGTCGACCGTGGACAGGCCCTGCGCGGCGGACTTCGGCGGCAGCGGGGGCACCACGTGGTCGAAGAAGCCGTCGTTCTCGTCGTAGGTGATGAACAGGGCCGTCTTCGCCCACACCGCGGGGTTGGAGGTGAGCGCGTCCAGGACCTTGGCGATGTACCAGGCGCCGTAGTTGGTCGGCCAGTTGGAGTGCTCGGAGAAGGCCTCGGGAGCCGCGATCCAGGAGATCTGCGGCAGCCGGTCGGCCTTGACGTCGGCCTGGAGCCGGTCGAAGTAGCCGTCGCCGTTCTTCACGTCGGTGCCGGTGCGGGCCTTGTCGTACCAGGGGTCGCCGGGCTCGGCGCCCCGGTACTTGTTGAAGTACAGCAGCGAGTTGTCGCCGTAGTTGCCCCGGTAGGGGTCGTCGATCCAGCCCCAGGAACCGTCCGCGTCCAGGCCGTCGCCGATGTCCTGGTAGATCTTCCAGGAGATCCCCGCCTGCTCCAGGCGCTCGGGGTACGTCGTCCAGTCGTAGCCCAGCTCGTCGTTGCCGAGCACCGGGCCGCCGCCCTTGCCGTCGTTGCCCGTGTGGCCGGACCACATGTAGTAGCGGTTCGGGTCGGTGGAGCCGATGAACGAGCAGTGGTAGGCGTCGCAGACGGTGAAGGTGTCGGCGAGGGCGTAGTGGAACGGGATGTCCTCGCGGGTCAGGTACGCCATGGTCGTGGTGCCCTTGGCGGGCAGCCACTTGTCGTACTTGCCGCCGTTGTAGGCCTGCTGGCCGTCGTTCCAGCTGTGCGGCAGACCCTCCAGGAACTGCATGCCGAGGTCGTCGGCGTCCGGGTGGAAGGGCAGCACCTCCTTGCCGGCGTTCGCCTGGTGCCAGACCGACTTGCCGTTGTCCAGCTTCACCGGACGCGGGTCGCCGAAGCCGCGGACGCCGCGGAGCTTGCCGAAGTAGTGGTCGAAGGAACGGTTCTCCTGCATCAGGACGACGATGTGCTCGACGTCCTCGATCGTCCCGTTGCGGTGGTTGGCCGGCAGGGCGGCGGCCCGCTCGATGCTGCTCGCGAGGGCGGTGAAGGCGGTGGTGGCCCCCGCGATCTGGAGGAACTTGCGCCGGTTGACTTCGGGCATGACTGAGGGACCTCTCGTCCTGGGGGAGTTCGACCGGGCCGGATGCTGACGAAACGCGCGCGAAAGGAGTGTTTCAAGAGCACCGAACGTCCGGGAAGGGCCCGATGGCGTCGCTGTGAAGGTCGCGCGTACGCGGAGGTGTGTCAGGGCGTGTCCCGGCCTTCGCGGAGATCCTCTGACAAATCACCACCGGACAGGCGGTGTTCAGGAGCGGCGAGCCGGAACTGCCGGGTGGTCACCCCGGCCCGACCGTGGCGCCGTCGGCGACCTGAACGCCGGCGGTGCCCGGTCAGGCCTCGGGGGTGGGGACCACCGTGAGATGGCTCGCGGGGCGACGGTCCTGCGACCGTCGGCGGGGGGCCGGGGCGGGGCGGCGCGGCTCGCGCAGCACCATGGTGAGCCGGGTGCAGCCCAGGTCCCGCAGGGTCCTCGGCGTCTCGGCGACGATCCGGCAGTCGGTGGCTCCCCAGCGCGGGTCGGGGTGCAGCAGCGGGCGCACCGCCCCGTCGTGCTCGACGGCGGCCTCGCCGACCGCGCGCACCCAGTGCGGCAGCCCCTGCCGGAAGGCGGCCTCCATGAGGGGGTCCTGCGCGATCTCCCGCCGGATGGCCTGCAGCCCGTGGTCGTGACCGTGGCGCTCCACCGCGTCGGCGAAGTGGGCCAGCATCGGAAGGCACCAGCGCGACTCGTGGTCCCCGAGCACACCCGCGGCATCCGGGTGGAACAGCACGAATCTCAGGAAGTTGTCACCGGGCATGGCCGTCGGATGCGGCGCGACCCCGCCGAAGAGCGCCGCGAAGGCGCTGTTGGCCAGGACGACGTCCCAGCGCCGGTCGACGACGACGGACGGGAAGGGTACGGCCTCCATGAAGGCGGCGTAGTCCTCCAGATACGACTGGGCCTCGGAATCCTCGGGGACGGACCGCAACGCGGACCGCTGCCCTCCTGCCTGGTGTGCCATCGGGAGGTCACCCCTCTTGCCTATGCGGCCTTCACGCGGCGACCCGATCCTGATGCCCCGAAGCTTGCCGTGTCAACTATCGTGGCATTTCATGCCGGTCGACGGCTGAAATTGGCCACAGTTGTGGCGAGACCTGGATGTGAGTTCGAACCACCCGCTACTCTCCGGGAAGTTCACGGCAATTACTCGCGAGAAGTGTGTGAGAGACGTAGGAGATCTGTCGGTGACGGATGGCTACGAGGTTCCGGGCGCCACGGCGACGGCCACCCTGCCGGCCGTGATCGCCCGCGTCACCGCGCTCGCCGACCGGCTGGGCGTGCCGCACGCGGAGGTCTTCGACACCGCCCGGCTCTCCGTGGCCTGCGGCGTGCCCGAGCCCGTCGTCAGGGAGCTGCTGCGCGGCCGCCCGGCGGGCGAGCCCGATGTGCAGGCGCGGTTCCTGCAACGCCTGGACCTGCTGCGGCGCACCCGGCTGAAAAGCAACGGGCGCCGGTACACCCAGCAGGAGATCGCCGACGGCGCCGGGATGTCACGGCAGCAGGCGGGCGCCCTCATCAACGGCGACCGGCGCCCCACCATGGAGCACTGCGACGCCATCCAGCGCTTCTTCCGGGTGCACGCCGGCTTCCTCACGGCCGAGGACCCCGAGGCGCTCGCGGACGTCCTCCAGCGCACCGAGCAGGAGCTGCTGCAGAAGCTGGCCGACCGGGAGCGGGAGGCGGCCGCGGCGGCCGACGACCCGCTGGAGCGGCTGCTCCAGGACCACGGCGTGCGCGGAATCGCCTGGCGGGCCGCCCAACTGCCCACCGACCAGCACCGCGACAAGGTCGCCGAATGGCTGGACATGCTCCTGGAGAGCGTCAAGCGGCCCGAGTCGTGATCCGGGAGAGAATCTGTGGGCATCGGTAAGGAAATGCGCCGTCTGTGCGGCGAGCTGGTCGCGGAGCTGACCCTGTCCGCACCGGCGCGCCCGACCGACCTCTACTCCGCGCTGTGCGACGGCATGAGCAGACGCCGCGGCCGCCCCGTCCACTTCCGTACGGCCGCCTTCCCCATCGGCACGGCCAGCGGGCTGTGGCTCGACATGGCCGACCAGGACCTCGTGGTCATCGAGGAACGCACCGCCCCCGACCACCAGTTGGTGATCCTCGGGCACGAGCTGTGGCACATGAAGGCCGGGCACTGCAGCCATCACGTCGAGGGCGCCGCGGTCGCGGCCCGTTTACTCGACGACGACGCCGACCTCCAGGCGACCGTCCTGAAGGTGGCGGCCCGCACCCGCTTCGACCTCGCCGACGAGCGGGACGCGGAGAGCTTCGGGCTGCTGCTCGCCAGCAAGTGCCGCACCTGGCTCGCGGGTTCGGCACTGCGCGGACCGGTGCAGCGCGACCACCTGGCGGGCCGGATCGAGGCGTCGCTGGGCTACGTCGGGCCACAGCACTAGGACCGGTCCGCCGGCCTCGGACGAAACCTCCTCGCACCGGCGCGGAGCAGCGCCTTCGCGCCGCGCCGCGGTGCCTCGCACCTCCGCCGAGCGGGCGAACCGGGGCGCCTCGGAGCCGGATTGTCAGTGGTGGACGGCAAGCTGGGAGTGCGCCGTCGAGTCCGGGGGCGTGCGTGCCGTTCCGGCACGGGTGGCGACGACGAGACGGGGAGAGCCGACCGATGCCCACTGCCGTACTGACCGACCGGGAACGCACCGCCGTGCAGGCCTATCTGCGCCTGCTGCACACCGTACGAGCGGCATTCGACACCGCGGCCGGGCCACCCGACTCCCCTCGGCCGCCGGTCGTCCCGCCCGCCGTCCTCGCCGAGGCCGAACAGGCGCTGGCACGGGCCGGCCTGACGGGCAACGAGGAGGCCTTCTTCGGGCTGCTGCGGAGTTGGTGCCCGGAGACTTGAGCCCGTAGCGCCCAGGGGACGAGGGCCGCGCGCCGTCAGGCGTGCGGCACCGTCACCGCGGTGGCCGCAAGCCCCCGCTGGACCGTCCACCGGCCGTCGAAGGCGCCGAGCCGGCGGCCCCCGACGACGGGGCCGGGCACGAGGAGCCTCGCGTGGAAGCGCCCGTGCCCCGTGCCCTCGGGGCCGACGGTGATCTCGATGTCGGCCTCCGAGAAGTCCAGCCACTTCCCGGTGAGCGGGAACCACGCCTTGTACACGGACTCCTTGGCGCTGAAGAGCAGACGTTCCCAGTGGACCCCCGGGTGGCGCGCGGCCAGCTGCCTGAGCCGCGCCTGCTCCTCCGGCAGGGCCACGGCCTCCAGCACCCCGGGCGGGAGGGGCTCGTGCGGCTCGGCGTCTATGCCGAGCGAGACCAGGTCGGCCTCGCGCACCAGCGCCGCGGCGCCGTAGCCCTCGCAGTGGGTCATGCTGCCCACCAGTCCGGCGGGCCAGCCGGGGGCGCCGCGCTCGCCGGGCAGCACGGCCTGCGCCGGCACGCCGAGCTTATCCATGGCACGGCGGGCGCAGGCCCGTACGAGGGCGAACTCGCGCCGCCGCTTGTCGACGGCCCGCGCGACGACGGCCGCCTCCTGCGGGTACAGCGGCGCGGGCTCGCTCCCGTCGTCGCCGTGCACCTCCACGGCCACGACCGAGGCGGGCAGCAGTTCGTCGATCACGGCGTCGTGTCCTCCTTCGGCAGGATGCGGCGCAGCCGGCCCGGCGGCTCCTCGCGTCCGCGCCACTCGCGCGGATAGCCCACCGACACCTCCTCGAAGCGGACGCCGTCGTGCCAGGTGGTCCGCGGGATGTGGAGGTGTCCGTAGACCATCGTCTCCACCCGGAAGCGGCGGTGCCAGTCGGCCGTCAGCCGGGTGCCGCACCACATGGCGAACTCGGGGTACCACAGGACCTCGGTCGGGTGACGGTCCAGCGGGTAGTGGTTGACCAGCACGGTCGGCAGCTCTTCGGGGATCTCGGCGAGCCGCCGCTCGGTCTGCTCGACCCGCGCCCGGCACCAGGCCTCGCGCGTGGGGTAGGGGTCGGGGTGCAGCAGATGCTCGTCGCTGCAGACGATCCCGGTCGAGTGCGCGTAGGCCAGTCCCTCGTCCTTGGTCGTGCAGCCGGCGGGCAGGAAGGAGTAGTCGTACAGCAGGAACAGCGGCGCCACGGCGACCGGGCCGCCTGGGCCGTCCCAGACCGGGTACGGGTCCTCCGGGGTCGTCACGCCGAGCTCGCGGCACATCGCCACCAGGTGCTCGTAGCGTTCGACGCCCCGCAGGGTGACGGTGTCCGAGGGGTGGGTCCACAGCTCGTGGTTGCCGGGGACCCAGATCACCTTGCGGAAGCGTCCGGCGAGCAGTTCCAGGGCCCAGTGGATGCGGGACACGCTCTCCGCGACGTCCCCGGCCACCAGCAGCCAGTCGTCGTCGGTGTCGGGGCGCATCTTCTCCACCAGCTCGCGGTTCTCCGCGTACCCGATGTGCAGGTCGCTGATGGCCAGCAGCTGTCCGGCACCGCCGGCCGTCGATGTCACCTGTCTGCCCCCTCACGATCACACGGAGGCACCACGACAACACATGCGCGGCTCGGTCGGCAAGGGCCACCGGAGTGTATTAGTGGTTATCAGGGCCCCTCACGACAGGTGGGCGGGATCGGCGATTCCGTAACCCGCACGTTGCACGCGGGGGGCTCGCGAAGCCGTATGATCGCCCCAACACCGGCGCCCACGAACCCCCTTCACGCAAGGGCGCTTCGGTGTCCCTCCCCAATCCCCCTGGCCGGGCCGGCCCCGCTCCGCCGTGCCCGCGAACCGTGGAAGGCGGCCTGCATGGTCTCTCGCGTACGCGTCTGGCTCAACCGCACGTACGCGGAGAACGTGTTCTTCATGGATCAGCTGCGGAGAAATCCCGGCGACCGGGCCGTCGAGATCCATGCCACCCACGGCGACCCCGACTCCCCCGTCCTCGCCGCCGCCGACACCGCGGAGCTGGAGCCGGAGGGGCTGTCCCCGGCCGGGTACGTCGAATTCGCCCTGGACGTGTGCGCCCGGCGCGCGATCGACGTGTTCGTGCCGCGTCTGCACCAGGCGGCGATCGTGGCGCACCGCGCCGAGTTCGAGGCGGTCGGAACGGCGCTGCTGGCGCCGCCGCCGGAGGCCGTGGCCGTCTTCCACGACAAGGTGATCGCCTACGAGGCCGTCCAGGCGATCGGGGTGCCGGTGCCGCCGTGGTGGCGGGTGCGTTGCGCGGAGGAACTCGTCGCGGCCGTCGAGGAGTTGGAGGCAGGCGGGCACAAGGCGTGCTTCAAGCCGGCGTCCGGTGCGGGTGGGGTGGGTTTCCGGGTGATCACGCGGGCCCCGTTCTCGCTGCTGCACCTCGGTGGGTTCCCCACCCCCTACGTCCAGCTGGATCTGGTGCTGGAGGCGCTGCGGCAGGCCGATGAGCCGGTGGACTGGCTGGTGATGCCCCGGCTGGAGCAGCCGGAGGTGTCCGTCGACTGCCTCACCGGGCGCGACAACGTGGTCCGGATGGCGATCGGGCGGACGAAGAACGGGCGCCGGCGCGGGTTCACGCTGCACGAGCAGTTCGTGGAGCCGGCGCGGCGGATCGCCGAGGGGTTCGGGCTGCACCATCTCTCCAACATCCAGTTCCGGATGTTCGGCGAGCAGCCGGTGCTGATGGATGTCAACACCCGTCCGGCCGGGGGGTTGCACCAGCTGTCGCTGTGCGGGGTCAACGCCCCCTGGGCCGCCGTGCGGCTGGCGCTGGGCGACGACCCCGGGGAGATCGTGCCGCCGTTCCTCGGCCAGGACTACACGGTGGTGTCCGCTCCTCGGCAACTGCGGCCGGTCGCCGTGCCGGCGCAGCGGCGGGCGGAGGATGCGGCTCCGGTGCTGCCGGCGGTTCCGGCGCCCGCGCCGGTCGGGTCCGGGTCCCCGGCGCAGGCGCTGCCGCTCTAGGTTTGACGCCGGGTGCGGGTCGTGGGGGGCTGGGCGCGCGGTTCCCCGCGCCCCTGAGCGGCGCTGCGGCGGGGGCGGGACAGTCGCTCGGCTTCTTCAGGGGTGGTAGCCCCATTGGTGGGACAGGGTTTTCAGGCGGGGTGGGAGTTCTGTGGTGGGGTCGGCCGGGCGGGCGGGCTGGATGCGGCCCGACTTGATGGTGCTGCTCCAGTCGCCGAGCTGGGGGCGGAACCTGCCGTGGTCGCGGCTGCCGTAGTCGAGCATGCCGCTCTCCCACTCGACGCCGAGGTACTCGCACACGCCCCGCGTCGCCCGCTCCGGCTCCGCGGTGAGGTCCTCGTACGTCATCACATGGGCGTCGAGGTGCTGCCGCGCCTCCTCCAGCTTCTCGGCGTAGTCCAGGACCTCGGCGTGGATGGCCGCCAGGTCGGGCTCCTCGCGGCGGTCGAGCAGCGAGGCGACGATCGCGCCCGGGTGGCGGAGCAGCAGGATGTAGCGGGCGTTGGGCCAACATCGTTGCAGCCGGGGCCAGATGAGGGTGTTGGGCGGCGTCTTGTCCACGATGACGTCCTTGCCGCTACGGGTCAGTTCCAGGTGCAGCACGCGGTCCCACAGGACGTGCTCCAGCTCCTCCTTGTCGAGCTGGAGTTCCTGCATGGCCGCCGCGGTGAAGCTGCGGGTCAGCTGGACGTGGACGGTGCGCAGGTGCATCTCGTGCGGGGCGCGCACGCGGCTGTGGCTGTTGAGCAGGACCCGCAGCAGGGTCGAGCCGGAGCGCACCGAGGACAGCACGAAGACCGGCGAATTGACCAGCCGGGGAGCGGGCGGCGCGATGAACGCGGGCTTCGCCGTGCCCGCCCGGGGCGCCGGGATCGCGTTCAGGGCGCGGCGCGGTGGGCTCACGGCCTGGATCATCAGCCTCCCTCGACGCCTGAGTCCCTTGCCGATCGAAGACATACGCGGGTCTCGCACCGTGCCACCTCTCTGTGTCGCCGTGCCTCCGCATGTCACGGGTCGCAGGCGAACTCCAGGTGTCCAAGGGGAGAAGCGCCAGGGTCGCGGGCGGCATCGTCCCCCCGGTGACCTGGCGCTTCGCCGCTTCCTTAAAACTTCCTGGAAAGTGCTCTCCGCCTGCCCCGCGCACGGCGGTGCGTCAGAACCGGCCCGCCCCGCGGTACAGCCGCAGCTCTCCCTCCAGTTCGACGGCGAGGACCGTCGCGTGCGGGTCGAGGTCGGCGGCGGCGGGCGGCTCGATCCAGAGCACGCCGGGCGTCTCGTGCAGACCGCCGGTGACGTGGTGGGACAGCTCGGTCCCGGTGCCCAGCACCGTGATCCGGCGTACCCCGCCGAGCAGCCCGCGTACGTTGATCTCGGCGCGCGGGGCGTCGAAGAGGACGAGGTAGAGGGTGCGGCGGTCCGGGGCGAGGGTGCTCGGGCCGTAGTGGTGCCCGGCGGGCAGCCCGCGCACGGTCCCGTACACGGCCTCGGCGTGCCGGTGGATCCAGGCGCCGAGCCCTTCCAGCCGCTCGGCCTGCTCCCGGGGGATGGTGCCGTCCTCGCGGGGTCCCACGCTCAGCAGCAGGTTCCCACCGCCGCCGATCGTCTCGGTGAAGTAGCGGACCAGCTGGCCGACCGACTTGTGGTGGTGGTCGTGGTGCTGGTGCCCCCAGGAGTCGTTGATGGTCAGGCACAGCTCCCAGGGGCCCTCGGGTGGGACCACCGGGGCGCCCTGCTCGGGCGTGGCGTAGTCGCCCTCGCCGAGCATGCGGGCGTTGAGGACGACGTCGGGCACCTCGGAGCGGATCAGGGCGGCGAGTTCGGGGATCCGCCACTGCTCCTCGCTGCGCTCCCACTCCCCGTCGAACCACATCAGGTCGGGCCGGTAGCGGGAGGTGAGTTCGCGGACCTGGCCGTCGCGGTAGGCGAGGTAGCGTTCCCAGGCGGCCAGGTCCTCGCACTCGGCGGCCACCTCGGAGTAGCGGTTGTCCTCCAGCTCCGGCGGCCGGCCCGGTCTGCGGGTCGAGGCGTAGTCGGGGTGGCTCCAGTCCGAGTGCGAGTAGTACAGGCCGACCTTGAGGCCGCGCTCGCGCAGGGCGTCCGCGTACCCGGCCACCAGGTCGCGGCCCACGTTCAGCTCGCCGTGGGCGCTGTCCCACAGGGCGACGCCGTCGTGGTGACGGCTGGTCAGCACGGCGTACCTCGCGCCGGCTCGCGCGAAGAGCTCCGCCCATTCGCGCGGCTCGTAGCGGGCGGCCGTGAAGCGGTCCAGCTGGGACATGTACCGGTCGTAGGGCACGATGTCGTCGTAGAACGACCAGGACTCCTGGACGCCGTCGACGGCGTAGATCCCCCAGTGGACGAAGATTCCCAGCTTGGCGTCGGTGAACCACTGCTGCAGGGGCACGGGTCAGCCCCTTCGCAGGCGCAGCGTGAGGATCTGGAACGGCCGCAGCGTGACGGGGACGCCGCCGTCGCCGTCGATGTCGGCGTCGTGGAGCGGGCGCTCCAGCAGGTCGGTCACCTGGGCGCCGGTGAGGGGGAAGCCGGTGCGCAGGACGCCGTGGGCGCGGCCGCCGCGGCACTCGTAGAGCCGTACGACGACGTCGCCGGAGCGGTCGTCGGCGAGTTTCACGGCCTCGACGGTCACGCCTTCGCCGGTCACCGAGACGACGGGCGCGGGGGCGCCCGCCGAGTCCGCCACGCGCAGGGGGAGGTTGAGGGCGTAGCCCTCGGCGACCGCGTCCTCGATGCTCGCCCCGGGCAGCAGCGCGTAGGTGAAGCGGTGGCGGCCCTGGTCGGCCTGCGGGTCGGGCACGCGCGGGGCGCGGACCAGGCTGAGGGCGACGGTGGTGGTCGTGCCGCCGTCCTCGCGGACGGTGCGGGTGACGTCGTGGCCGTAGGTGGAGTCGTTCAGCACCGCCACGCCGTAGCCGGGTTCGGCGATGTGCACCCAGCGGTGGCCGGAGACCTCGAAGCGGGCCGACTCCCAGCTGGTGTTGGTGTGGGTGGGGCGCTGGACGTGGCCGAACTGGATCTCGGCGGACGAGTGGGCGGCGCGGACGTCCACCGGGAAGACGGCCTTGAGGATCTTCTCGGCCTCGTGCCAGTCGATCTCGGTCTCGATGTCGACACGCGGGCTGCCGGAGCGCAGCGTGATCGTCTGGGTGATCCGCGATCCCCGGCCGAAGGAGCGCTCGACCCTGAGGGCGCCGAGCAGCGGGTCCCGCTCGACGACGGTGACCGACTCGGCGTCCAGCAGTTCGGTGCTGCGGTTGCGGTAGTGCTTGTCGATGTCCCAGGCGTCCCAGTAGTTGGGCAGGTCCGTGTGCAGGCGCAGCAGGTTGCCCGGACCGGCGAGGACCTCGCGGCCGGCGCGGAGGTCGCGGACGGAGGCGAGCGTGCCGTCGTCGGCGAGTTCGACCCGGACGAGGCCGTTGTCGAGGGTGCGGTCGGTGACGGTGACCGGGTCGTGGGCCGGGGTGTCGCCGAGCGGCGCGCTGCCGCCGGCCGGCACCCGCACGGCACGCGGCCGGCCGTCGGCGCCGCGGACCACTTCGTCCCGGTCGAACGGGCTGGTGTTGAACGCCCGTTCCGCACCGCTGCCCAGGGCCACGAGCGACTCCCGGGTCAGCGTGCGGAGTTCGTCGGCGACGCGCGCGTACTCCGCCTCCGCCTCCCGGTGCACCCACGCGATCGACGAGCCGGGCAGGATGTCGTGGAACTGGTGGAGCAGGACCGTCTTCCAGAGCCGGTCGAGGCGCTCGTAGGGGTAGGCGTGGCCCGGCACGTGCAGGGCCGCCGTCGTCGCCCACAACTCCGCCTCACGCAGCAGGTGTTCGCTGCGGCGGTTGCCCTGCTTGGTGCGGGCCTGGGTGGTGTAGGTGGCGCGGTGCAGCTCCAGGTACAGCTCGCCGGCCCACACCGGGGCGTCCGGGTACTCCGCGCGGGCGGCGGCGAAGAAGGCGTCCGGGTGCTCGACGCGGACCTTCGCGGATCCCTCCAGGTCGGCCAGGCGCCGGGCCCGCTCCAGCATCTCCCGGGTGGGTCCGCCGCCGCCGTCGCCGTGCCCGAAGGGCGCCAGGGACGTCGTACCGCGGCCCTTGTCCTGGTAGTTGCGGACCGCGTGGGCCATCTCCTTGCCGGAGAACTCGACGTTGTAGGTGTCGACGGGCGGGAAGTGCGTGAAGATGCGGGTGCCGTCGATGCCCTCCCACCAGAAGGTGTGGTGCGGGAACTTGTTGGTCTGGTTCCAGGAGATCTTCTGGGTGAGGAACCAGTCGTTCCCGGCCAGCCGGGCGAGCTGCGGGTAGGCGGCGGTGTAGCCGAAGGAGTCCGGCAGCCACACGCCCTTGGTCTCGATGCCGAACTGCTCCATGAAGAAGCGCTTGCCGTGGATCAGCTGGCGTGCCATGGCCTCGCCGCCGGGCAGGTTGCCGTCGGCCTCCACCCACATGCCGCCGACCGGCGCCCAGCTGCCGTCGGCGACGGCCTTCTTGATGCGCTCCCAGACCTGCGGGTAGTTGTCGCGCACCCACTCGTACTGCTGGGCCTGCGAGCAGGCGAAGACGAACTCCTCGTACTCCTCGGCCAGCGCGGTGACGTTGGAGAAGGTGCGGGAGGTCTTGCGCTTGGTCTCACGGATCGGCCACAGCCACGCCGAGTCGATGTGCGCGTGGCCCACGGCGGAGAGGGTGTGCGCGCTGGCGTGCGCGGGCTTGGCGAGGACGGGGCGCAGCACGGAGCGGGCGTCGGCCGCCGTGCCCGCGACGTCGTCCAGGTCGAGGGCGTCCATCGCGCGGTCCAGCGCGTGCGCGATCTCGTGCCGGCGGGGGTCGTGCTCGCCCAGCTCCAGCATCAGTTCGCGCAGTACCTGCACGTCGAGATAGAGGTGCCAGACCTCCTCGTCGAGGATCGCGAGGTCGGCGCGGCGGAAGGTGTAGAGGGGCGCGTCCCCGGCGGTGAGGACGTCGCCGAGGGGGGTGGGGGCCGCGAAGTCGTTCGCGAGGATGTCGGGGTTGGAGGCCGCCTCGACGAGGTAGTCGATCTCCTCCCCGCCCACCGCCGGGTGCGCGATCGGCACGTACTGGTTCTGCGGGTTGACCGCCTTCAGCGGGGTGCCGTCCACGCGGTGGACCAGGGCCTCGGCCTGGTTGCCCGGCCAGTCGCCGACGAAGCCGAGGTCGATGACGGCCTCGACGCGCCGGCCCGCCCACTCGGCCGGCACCCGCCCGCGCATCCGGAACCAGGTGGTGCCCCACGGCGGGCCCCAGGGGGTGCCCATGGCGAAGGGCGCGTAGGGGGCCGCGGCGGCCTCCGTGAACGGCACCGGCTCGCCCGGCGCCTGCCAGGACTCGACCGTGAGCGGGACGGTGGCCGCGTAGATCGCGGGCCTGATGCGCTGGTGGTGGACGCGCTCGACGCGCTCCTCGATCCGGCGGCGTTCGTCGTGCATGGGACAACCCCTCCCGAGGGCTTTACTTGAGGTACGACAGGCCGGGGTGGACGGCCGTGTAGCCGTCGACGAGCCGGCGGGCCACGCCCACCGAGTCGACCAGCGGATGCAGCGCGAAGGCCTTCACGGCCGTGGAGCGGGAGCCGGAGCCGGCGGCCGACAGCACCTCGCGCTCGACCGCCTTGACCGCGCAGACCAGGCCGGTGGCGTGGTCCGGCAGCGGATCCACCGCCACCGGGTGCGCGCCGTTGGCGTCGACCAGGCACGGCACCTCGATCACGGCCTCGGTGTCGAGCACGGAGAGCGTGCCGCGGTTGCGGACGTTGAGGATCAGGGTCGTGCGCTCGTCCCGGGCGATGGCCCGCATGAGCGCGAGCGCCACCTTCTCGTAGCCGCCGGAGAGGTCGTCGGCGTCCCGCTCGCCCGCGCCCGCCGTCTCCCGGTTCTCCGCCATGTACGTGGCCTCGCGCTCGGCCCGGGTCGCGTCCCAGGCACGCAGCGCCGAGGTGCCGGTGTCGCGCGTCCGCTCGTAGAAGCGGGCCTGCTGGTCGCGCAGGAAGGCGCCGCGGGTGCGCTCGGCCTGCTGGTAGGCGTGGACGGCTTCCCGGTTGAAGTAGTAGTAGTGCAGGTACTCGTTGGGGATCGCGCCCAGCGAGCGCAGCCAGTCGGCGCCGAAGAGCTTGCCCTCCTCGAACGAGCCGAGCAGGCCGGGGTCGGCGAGCAGGCGCGGCAGTTCGTCGCGGCCGGCGACGCGCAGGCCACGCACCCAGCCGAGGTGGTTGAGGCCGACGTAGTCGATCCACGCCTCGGCCGGGTTCGTCACGCCGAGCACGCGGGCGATGCGGCGGCCGAGGCCGACGGGCGAGTCGCAGATGCCGATGACGCGGTCGCCGAGGTGGCGTGACATGGCCTCGGTGACCAGTCCGGCCGGATTGGTGAAGTTGATGACCCAGGCGTCGGGGGCGAGGCGGGCGACGCGCCGGGCGATGTCGACCGCCACCGGGACGGTGCGCAGGCCGTAGGCGATGCCCCCGGCACCGACCGTCTCCTGGCCGAGGACGCCCTCGGCGAGCGCCACGCGCTCGTCGTGGGCGCGGCCTTCCAGACCGCCGACGCGGATCGCGGAGAACACGAAGTCGGCGCCGCGCAGGGCCTCGTCGAGATCGGTGGTCGCGGTGACCTCGGGCGCGTCGGGCACCCCGGCGGCCTGTTCGGCAAGGACGCGGGTGACCGCGTGCAGCCGGTCCGCGTCGAGGTCGTGCAGCACGACGTGCGTGACCCGGCCCTCGGCGTGGTCGCCGAGGAGCGCCCCGTACACGAGTGGCACCCGGAATCCGCCGCCGCCCAGAATCGTCAGCCTCACGCCTGCACCTCTCCTGCCACGACCACGTCGACCCCGGCCTCCTCCAGGGAGGCCCCGGTCGGCGCGTTCACCGGCGCGTTCGTCACCACTACGTCCAGGTCCTCGGGACCGCACACCTTCGCCATGCCCGTGCCCGGGAACTTCGCCGCGTCGGCGAGCAGCACGACCCGGTCACCGGCCTTGATCATGGCGCGTTTGACCGGCACCTCGACGACGGTCGTGTCCATCACCTGCCCCCCGGGCCGCACCCCGCTGGTGCCGAGGAAGAGCCAGTCGGCGTGCAGCTGGCGCAGGTTGTCCTCGGTCAGGAAGCCGACCAGGGAGCGGTACTCGCGGCGGAGCATGCCGCCGAGCAGCACCAGTTCGATCCCCTCGTCGTCGGCGAGTTCCTCGTAGACCACCAGATTGCTGGTGATCACGGTGAGCCGGCGGCCGTGCAGCTGCCGGGCCAGCCGGTAGGCGGTGGTGCCGATGTCGAGCAGCACCGACTGACCGTCCTCGACCATGGCGGCCGCGCGTGCGGCTATGGCGTCCTTCGCGGGCACCCGCACCTCGGCGACCTCGGCGAAGGGCTGGTCGCCCTCCTCGGCCACGGCGCCGCCGTGCACCCGCGTGAGCAGGCCGTCCTCCTCCAGCTTCACGAGGTCACGGCGGACGGTGGCGGGGCTCACCCCCAGTTGCTGCGAGAGATCGGTCACGGCCGCGGGCCCGCCGGACCGCAGGGCCCGCAGGATGAGTTGGTGTCGTCGTTCTGCCAGCACGGGATGCACAGTACTCGTCATCTTCAATCATCGCCATGCTCATTTCTGCTCGGGTATTGACCAATCTCGCCGAGGGGCGCACGATTCCGGTCACCGAATTGAAGAGTTTTGACGAGAGGACGTTTCCGTGGACGACGATCGGCCCGATGTGCTGCTGACCGGGCTGCTCTTCTACGACCTCGTCCTCACGGGTCTGGGCAGGCCCCCCACACCGGGCGAGGAGATCTGGACGGCCGGCATGGGCTGCGGCCCGGGCGGGATCGCCAACCTGGCGGTGGCCGCCGCCCGGTTCGGCCTGCGCACCTCGCTGGCCACGGTGTTCGGCGACGACTTCTACGCCGCCTACTGCCGCGAGGTCCTCGCCGGCCAGGAGGGTGTCGACCTGTCCCCCTCCCGCACCGCCGAGGGCTGGCACACCCCGGTCACCGTCTCCCTGGCCACCGGTCACGACCGGGCCCTGGTCACCCACGGCCAGGCGCCCCCGTACTCGCAGGACGCGTTGATGGGCGACCCGCCCGCGGCGCGCACCGCGCTCGTCCATCTGGAGGCGGAGCCGCGCGCATGGCTCGCGAAGGCGGCCGCGAACGGCACCCGGATCTACGCCGACGTCGGCTGGGACCCCACCCGGGAGTGGTCACGCGACCTGCTCGGCCAGCTCGCCCTGTGCCACGCCTTCCTGCCCAACGAGGCCGAGGCGATGGCCTACACCCGCACCGGCAGCGCCACGGCCGCCCTCGCGCGGCTCGGCGAACTGGTGCCGGTCGCGGTCGTCACCCGCGGCGGCGACGGCGCGCTGGCCGTGGACCAGAGCACGGGCGAGTACGCGGACGTGCCCGCCCTCGACCTCGACGTCCTGGACGCCACCGGCGCCGGGGACGTCTTCGGCGCGAGCTTCGTGGCGGCCTCCCTCGGCGGCTGGCCGCTGGAGGAGCGGCTCCGGTTCGCGGTCCTGGCCGCCGGTCTGTCCGTGCGCCACCACGGGGGCGCGCTGGCCGCGCCCGGCTGGTACGGCGTCGACCGGTGGTGGCGCTCGCTGACCGATCCCGCGCTGCGGCGGGCGTACGGGTTCCTGGCGGACCGGCTGCCGGCGGATCCCGGGCCACCGGTCGCGTACGCCCCCGTCACCCCGCCCGCACCGCGGCACTGACCCCCCTCCCCCATCCCCCCACATGCCCGTCCCATGCGAAGTCCAGAACAGATCCGAAAGGCGGTGGGAGCAGTGCGGCTCTCACGAAGAGGCCTGCTCCGCGCGGGGCTGGCCGGTACGGCCGCCACGGCGCTCGGCGGCCTGGCGTCCGGCTGCGCCGTCCCGGCCGGCTCGACCGGCAGGAACATGGTCATGTGGTACTGGAGCGGCGGTCTGAGCGACACCGTCGTCAAGGAGGCCAAGGCCCGTTACGACAACGTCGTCAGCCTCAAGGCCCAGCAGATCGGCGGCTACTACCGGTCCAAGCTGATCACCACCATGGCCGGCCGCGCCCACGTGCCCGACATCGCGGGGCTCAGGGGCGAGGACATGGCGTCGTACCTGCCGAACGCCGACCAGTTCGTGGACCTGCGCACGCTCGGCGCGGAGCAGCTCAAGAGCCGCTACCTGGAATGGAAGTGGCAGCAGGGGGTCGCTCCGGACGGCAGCCTGATCGGGTTCCCGATCGACGTGGGCCCGGTGGTGCATTACTACCAGCCCGCCGTCTACGACAAGGCAGGGCTGCCGTCCGAGCCCGAGGACGTCTCACGGGAGATGGACACCTGGGAGAAGTTCTTCGCGGCCGGCGAGCGGCTGAAGAAGCGGATCCCGGGGACGTACATCCTGACCGACGTCGGCAGCGTCTTCGAGATGTCCATCGGCCAGGGGACCACGCGGTTCGTCGACCGCGACCGTGTCTTCATCGGCGACGGCGAGCACGTCCGCACCTGCTGGGACCGGGCCGTGGAGGCCAGGCGCCGCGGGATCGTCTCCGACATCGTCACGGGCACTCCGGACTCGATCTCGGCGACCGAGAAGGGGCAGCTGCCCAGCCAGCTCAACGCCTCCTGGGCGGCCGGCGACCTCAAGCTCCAGTACCCGAAGACCGAGGGCCGATGGCGGGTGGCCGACTGCCCGGGCGGCCCCTCCAACGTCGGCGGCTCGTTCCTCGCGATCACCAAGGCGTGCCGGGAACCCGAGCGGGCCTTCGAGATCATCACCTGGATGCTCGGCGCGGAGAACCAGGCCCAGGGCTTCGTCGAGGCCGGCCTCTTCCCCTCCACCCCGGCCTCGTACGGGATGGCGAAGCTGCGCGAGCCCGACCCGTTCTTCGGCGACCAGATCACGATGGACGTCTTCGGCCCGGCCGCGGAGAAGATCCCGGTCGCCTTCAACAGCCCCTACGACATCGCGCTCGGACAGCCGATCCGGGACGAGATCAAGAACGTCGGTGTCCTCGGCAAGGACCCCCGCACAGCCTGGAGGGACGCCATGAGCACATGCCGGCGGATCGCGGACCACCTGGGGGTGGACTACTGATGGCGACGCTCCCCGCGATCGACAGGCCCCCGGCCCCCGCGGCGCACCCGCCCGCCGCGCGGCCCCGCACCGGTCTGCGCAAGTACTGGCACCTCTACGCCGCGATCTCCCCCTTCTACCTCCTCTTCCTCGCCTTCGGGCTGGTCCCCGTCGGCTTCTCGCTCTTCCTCTCCTTCCACCGCTGGGACGGACTGGGCTCGATGGAGTGGGCGGGGCTGGCGCAGTACCAGTACCTGCTGAGCGACAGCGACTTCTGGCAGTCGATCGGGAACACGCTCGTCATCTGGGCGCTGGCCACCTTCCCGATGCTCTTCCTCGCCATGGTGACGGCCGTGATGCTCAACTCGGCGGTGCGCCTCAAGAACGTCTACCGGTTCGCCTTCTTCCTGCCGAACGTCACGTCGATCGTCGCGGTCGCGATCATCTTCGGCTCCGTCTTCTCCACCAACTTCGGCCTGATGAACGCCCTGTTGCAGGCCGTCGGCCTGGACCAGGTGGCCTGGCTGAACACGCCGTGGGGGATCAAGGTCGCCATCGCCACGCTGATGACCTGGCAGTGGACCGGCTACAACGCGATCATCTTCCTCGCCGGGCTCCAGACCATCCCGAGCGACCTGTACGAGGCGGCCCGGATCGACGGCGCCGGACCCGTGCAGACCTTCTTCCGGATCACGCTGCCGCTGATGCGGCCGGTGCTGCTGTTCGTGCTGGTCGTCTCGACCGTCACCGGACTCCAGAGCTTCGCCGAACCGCAGGTGCTGCTGCAGACGACGGCGAACGAGTCGACGTTCTCCGGCGGCCCCGACCACGCCGGACGGACCATGGTCCTCTACTTCTTCCAGCAGACCTTCGACAACAACGACTTCGGCTACGGCGCCGCCGTGGCGTGGGGCATCTTCCTCGTCGTCGTGCTCTTCTCGATCATCAACTGGCGGCTGGTGCAGCGCCGGGGCGAAGACTAGGGAGGCCCCCTCACCATGGCATCCACCATCAAGGGCTCCCGGAGCCGGGGCATCGCGCTGCACGCGGTGCTGGTCTGCGGGCTGCTGCTGTCGGCCTTCCCCTTCTACTGGGCCGTGATCATGTCGACCCGCACGTCGACCGAGATCTTCTCCTACCCACCCAAGCTGCTGCCCGGCTCGCACTTCGGCGAGAACGTCCGCCACCTCTTCGACAACATCGACTTCATCGGCTCGATGCTCAACTCGCTGCTGGTCGCCGTCTCGGTGACCGTGCTGGTGCTGTTCTTCGACTCGCTGGCGGCCTTCGTCTTCGCGAAGTTCCACTTCCCCGGCCGGGGCGTGCTGTTCGGGCTGCTGATGTTCATCTTCATGGTGCCGGCGCAGCTCGCGGCCATCCCGCAGTTCGTGATCATGGCGAAGATCGGCTGGATCGGCTCCATGACCGCGCTGATCGTCCCGGCGGCGGCCAACGCGTTCGGCATCTTCTGGATGCGCCAGTACATGAAGGGCGCGATCCCCGACGAACTGCTGGACGCGTCGAGGCTGGACGGCGCCGGGTTCCTGCGCCAGTACTGGCACGTGGCGCTGCCGGTGGTGCGGCCGGGCCTCGCCTTCCTCGGCATCTTCACGTTCATGGCGCAGTGGAACGACTACGCCTGGCCCCTGATCGCCCTGACCAACCCGGACAACGTCACCCTGCAGGTCGCCCTCTCCCAGCTCAACGGCAACCACGGCACCACCGACTACGGCATGGTGATGACCGGCGCCCTGCTCGCCCTGATACCGCTGCTGATCGTCTTCGCCGTGGGCGCCCGGCAGATCATCGGTGACCTCGCCAAGGGGGCCGTTCGCGGATGACCGCGCCGTTCTCCTGGCTCCGCCCCTGGGAGGCACCCGAGGTGACCTCCTGGGGGCGGCTGCCGATGTGTGCCGTCGACCGGCGTCACGGCTCCGTCCCGCTGGACGGCGAGTGGCGCTTCCAGTTGCTGCCGGCGCCGGACGCGCCGGTGGGCGACGCGTGGGGCTCGGCGTACGTCCCTGGCGCCTGGACCCTCCAGGGCACGGACGATCTGCCGCAGTACACCAATGTGCGGATGCCGTTCCCGCAGTTCCCGCCGCACGCGCCCGCCGCCAACCCCACCGGGGTGTACGAGCGTGCCGTCGAGGTGCCGGGCGAGTGGGCCGGGCGGCGGATCGTGCTCCAGGTGGGGGCCGCCGAGAGCGTGCTGCTGGTGGAGGTGGACGGGCGGCCGGTGGGGATCTCCAAGGATTCGCACCTGGCCGCGGAGTTCGACCTCACGGACGTCGTGCGCCCCGGCGCGTCCGCCGTGGTCCGGCTGACCGTCGTCAAATGGTCGGACGCCTCGCACATCGAGGACCAGGACCAGTGGTGGCACGGCGGGATCACCCGGCCGGTGCTGCTGTACGCCACCGACCCGCTGTACCTGGCGGACGTGACCGTGCGGGCGCGGCGCGACGGCGACCTGCGGGTGGACTGCCAGGTGCGGCACGCGGGCGGCGCGCTGCCCGCGGGGTGGTACCTCGGCGGGGAGCTGGACGGCCGGCCGCTGACGCAGGACGCGGAGTTCGACCGGGCCAACGCCGAGGACGAGCGGGTCTCCGACTTCCTCGGCGAGGCGCGCCTGCGGGCCACGGTGCCCGACGTGCGCACCTGGACCGCCGAGACACCCGAGCTGTACGGCCTGACCGTCCGGCTGCACCGCGCCGACGGGACGGTCGCCGACTCCTCGTACCACCGCGTCGGTTTCCGTGACGTCGAGATCGTCGGCCGGGACCTGCTGGTCAACGGGGAGCGGGTGTTCGTCCGGGGCGTGAACCGGCACGACTTCCATCCCCTGACCGGCCGCACGGTGTCCTACGAGGACATGCGCGCGGACCTCGTCCTGCTGAAGCGCTTCGGCTTCAACGCGGTGCGCACCGCCCACTACCCCAACGACCCCGCCCTCTACGACCTGGCCGACGAGCTGGGCTTCTACGTCGTCGACGAGGCGAACGTCGAGTCGCACGACCACGCCCACGAGATCGCCGACGACCCGCGCTACCTGAACGCCTTCGTCGACCGCGTCTCACGGATGGTCCTGCGCGACAAGAACCACCCCTCGGTCATCATCTGGTCGCTGGGCAACGAGTCCGACTACGGGGCGGGCCACGACGCGGCGGCCGGGTGGGTGCGGCGGCACGACCCGACGCGGCCGGTGCAGTACGAGGGCGCCGCCAAGCTCGACTGGGCGGATCCCGGCGTGGCCTCCGACATCGCCTGCCCGATGTACGCGCCGATCGAGGAGTGCGTCGCCCACGCGCTGTCCGGGCGGCAGACCAAGCCGCTCATCCAGTGCGAGTACTCGCACGCCATGGGCAACAGCAACGGCACCCTGGCCGACCACTGGGCCGCCATCGAGGCCACCCCGGGTCTTCAGGGCGGCTTCATCTGGGAGTTCTGGGACCACGGCATCCTCCAGAACGTGAGCGACGGAAGACCGGCCGGGCGCGCTGGCGCCGGGCTCTACGAGCGTGGGGTCGCCGCGCCCGGCCACCGCTGGGCGTACGGCGGCGACTTCGGCGAGGTGCCGCACGACGGCGCCTTCATCGCGGACGGCGTGGTCTTTCCCGACCGGACGCCCAAGCCGGTGCTGTACGAGCACCGGGAGATCGCGGCACCGGTGCGGCTGGAGTGCCTCCGGCACGAGGGGCTGGTGATCCGCAACCACCAGCACTTCCGTGGTCTGGACTGGCTGGCCGCCGAATGGCGGATGTCGCTCGCGGACGGCCGGACGCTGAGCGCGCCGGCCGAGCTGCCCGAGCTGCGGCCCGGCGAGACGGCCGCGGTGCCGTTGCCGTTCGAGCTGCCGAAGGACGCGGACGAGGCGTGGCTGACGCTGCGGGTGACGACCGCGCGGGACGAGCCATGGGCGCCGCGCGGCACCGTCGTGTGCCTGCCCCAGGTACGGCTCCGGGCCGCCTCCGTGCGGCAAAGCCTCCCGGTGGCCGACCGGAGCGTCGAGGTCGACGGGGAGGGGCTGCTGGTCCACCCGCTGCTGATCGCGGCCCCCACGCTGTCGCTGTGGCGGGCGCCGACCGACAACGACGAGCTGGGTGGCATGGCCGACCGCTGGCGGGAGTGGGGGCTCACCTCGCCCGCCCGCAGGCTGGTCGCCGTGCGCCGGGCGGGCGGGAGCGTCGGGGTGCTCGCCGAGTACGCCTGCGAGGGCGGGGTCGTGCGGCACGAGCAGGTGTTCACGGCCGTGGAGGGCGGGATCCGCGTCGAGGAGTCGGCCGAGCTGCCTCCGACGCTGGACGACGTGGCCCGGGTCGGGTCGGTGTTCGAGACGGTGGCCGGGCTGAACCTGCTGGAGTGGTTCGGGCAGGGGCCCTGGGAGTCGTACCCGGACCGCAGCGCGGGCGCGCCGGTGGGCCATCACGCGCTTCCCGTGGACGAGTTGTTCACCCCCTACCTGCGACCGCAGGAGAGCGGTGGCCGGCACGGCGTACGGCAGTTCAGGCTGTCGGCACCGGACGCCACCGGGCTCGCGGTGGAGCTGGGTCGGCCCAGCCAGATCTCCGTCAACCGGTACCGTGCCGCCGACCTCGCCGCGGCCGCCCACCACGACGAACTCGTCCCGCGGGAGGGCTGCGTCGTGCACATCGACGCCGCCCACCGGGGCCTGGGCACCGCCTCGTGCGGGCCCGACACCACCCCGGAGTACCTCGTCCCGACGGGCACCCACCGCTGGGGCTGGACGCTGCGCGTGCTCTGAGCCGCGCGCGTCCTGCCCCTCGGGGGGGGAGGGAGGCGGGGAGAGCAGCCGACTCACCGCCCGCGTCACCGTCCACACCGCCGTTCACCTCGCCGCCTCCGTCTTTGCCCACATCGCCGTTCACCTCGCCGCCCACGGAGCAGACATGTGTACTTCGCATGACCCGCAGCAGGGGGAATCCCCGCAGGCCGACGCCGGCAGACGCAACTTCCTGCGGGCCACCGCACTGATCGGCGCCGCAGCGACCGCCGGGGTCGCGCTGCCCGCCGGCTCCGCCGAGGCGGCCGGGCAGGCACGGTGGCGGCCGGATCCGCACAGCCGGCGGTTCACCTTCGTCGTGATGCCGGACACGCAGTACCTGTTCGACGGGCCCAGCATCGATCCCGAGCCGATCGAGGCCTCCCTGCGCTACCTGCTGGAGCAGGGCCGTGAGGAGAACATCGTCTTCCTCTCCCACCTGGGCGACCTCACGGAGAACGGCACCACGGCCGAGGTCGAGGCCGCGAGCCGCGCCTTCGCGCTCCTCGACCGGCACGGCGTCGGCTACAGCGTGCCGGCCGGCAACCACGACGTCCGGTCCTCCACCGACGACCAGCGCGGCCCGACCCCGTTCCTGGACGCCTTCGGGCCGGATCGCCACCAGGGCAAGGACACCTTCGGCGGGGCCTCGCCCGACGGCTACAACACCTTCCACGTCTTCGAGGCGGCCGGGCGGGAGTGGCTCGTGCTCGCCCTGGACTGGCGGCTGTCGGCCAAGGGGTTCGCCTGGGCGAAGGAGGTCATCGCCCGGCACCCGAAGGCACCCGTCATCCTCACCACGCACGAACTGGTGTCCGGCGACGACACGCTCTCCGCGTACGGGCAGACGCTCTGGGACCGGTTGATCGCGGAACACGACCAGATCTTCCTCACCCTCAACGGCCACTACTGGCCGGCCGCCCGCGCGGTGCGCGAGAACGCCGCCGGCAACGACGTCCACCTGCACCTGACGAACTACCAGAACCGGTACTACGGCGGCGCGGCGATGATCCGCCTCTACCGCTTCGACCTCGACCGGAACACCATCGACGTCGAGACGGTCTCCCCGTGGATCCTGGGCCGGGCCGCCAAGGGGCTCAACGCGCTGGAGCGTCAGGAGAGCGAACTGACCGGACCACGCGACCGGTTCTCCGTGGAGATCGACTTCGAGCGGCGGTTCGCGGGCTTCGCCCCGGTCCCCGCCCGGCCCGCGCGGCCCGCCGCCGCGATGCTGGTACCGGGCACGGTCGCGTACTGGCGCTTCGACGGCCACGCGGAGGGCGCGCCGGTCACCGGCACCGTCCGCGACCTGTCCGGGCGGGGCAACGACCTCACCGTCGTCCGGGTGGGCGACGGCGCCCTCACCTGGTCGGCCGGCCACCACCCGGACCAGCCGGGACACGGCAGCCTGCGCTTCCACGGCGACAAGTCGCCGCTGCGCGGCGCGTACCTGCGCACGGTGGACGGCGCGCCGCTCAACGCGGCGACCTTCCCGCGCGGTTACACAGTCGAGGCCTTCTACCAGGTCCCGGACACCTGGAGCGGGTCCCGCAACGCCTGGGGCGGGCTGGTGAGCCGGACCGGCACGGGCGGCGCCGCGGGCAGGACCGAGGGCGACCCCGACGAGCCGCTCGCCACGCTGTCGCTCTCCGACGGGCCCGGCCCGCAGTGGGCGGTGCGGCCGCTCGACCAGCAGGGCATCGTGACCAACTGGGGCCACGAGACGGTCCGGGAGACCTGGTGGCACGTGGCCGTCGTCAACGACGGGCGGCACACCACGATGTACGTCGAGGGCTGCCCCGTCGTGCGCAACCCCACCGCCCGCTGCGTCGGGCTGACCTCGCTCGGGCTGCCCTGGCTGCTCGGCGGCTACGAGTACGGGGGCCGCATCGACCAGATCCACCACGGATGGCTCGGCGACGTCCGGATCGTCGACCGCGCCCTGCCCGTCACGCAGTTCATGAACCACTGAGCCCCCCGCCGACCCTTCGAGGAACGTCATGACCGAGCAGCAGCTGCCCGAGTGGGCCGACCCCACCGTCCCGCCCGCCGACCTCGACCCGCAGGGCGTGTCCCGGCGCCAGCTCCTCGCCACCGCGGGCCTGTTCGGCACGACGTTCGCCCTGGGGAACGCCTCCCCGGCGGCCGCCGGGGGGCGCCCGCCGGGCGGCAGCGACCCGCGCCTGGCGTATCTCGTGGGCGATCACCACGTCCACTCCGTCTACAGCCACGACGCGAAGTACACCTTCTCGCAGCTGGCCGAGGCGGGCGCCAGGTACGGCCTGGACTGGATGGTGTTCACCGAGCACTCCAACGTCGGGCACGCGGACCTCGGCGCCGCGCTGGAGCACGAGGAGATCCGCAGGGCCCGTGCGGAGAACCCGCGCCGGCTGATCTTCCAGGGCCTGGAGTGGTACATCCCGGCCGCCGAGCACTGCACGGTCGTCACGACGCCCGGCCCCCACGAGGTGGACCTGCTCACCCGCTTCGAGCGCGCCTTCGACGGCAAGCTGCTCGGATGGACCGAGGGCGCGCCGGGCCACGCGGACACGGCGCGCAACGAGGCGCAGGCGGTCAAGGCCATCCGGTGGCTGGCCGAGCAGCGCCGCACCGGCTACGTCGACGACGTGCTGGTGCTCGCCAACCACCCGATGCGGCTCGGCATCGACTCCCCGCACGAGATACGCGCGTGGCGGGACGCGGCGCCCGAAGTCATGATCGGCATGGAGGGCGCGCCCGGTGCCCAGGGTGCCGCGATCCCCGGCTGGCGCGGGGCGAACTCGATCCGCGGCGAGTACGAGAACAAGCCGTCCGCCCAGTCCTGGCCCGGCTACCCGGCCGACGCCTACCTCACCTACGGCGGCTTCGACTGGGCGACGGCCACGGTCGGCGGCCTGTGGGACGCCCTGCTCTCCGAGGGCAAGCCGTTCTCGGTCACCACCAATTCCGACGCCCACCGGATCGTCTTCGACACCTGGAGGAACGGCGACTGGCAGCCCGGCCGGACCTTCGACAACACCGGCCGGCTGCCCGACCCGGTGAACACCACCACTCCGCAGCCCGGCAGCGACTTCTGGCCCGGCCAGTTCAGCCGCACCCACGTCGGCGTCACCCGGTACGGCTACCGGGCGGTGATGGCGGGCCTGCGCGCCGGCCGGGTCTGGCTGGACCACGGGCATCTGCTGGACGGCCTGGAGGTGCGGCTGCGCCGGGACCGCGACCAGTCCCGGGGCGTGACGCTGGGCGGCCGGCTGCGGGTCCGCAAGGGCGAACGGCTCACTCTGTACGTCACGGTGACCACCGCCTCCCGCCACAACCCCGCGGGCATCCTGCCCCGGTTGGCGCACGTCGACGTCATCCGGGGCGCGGTTCGCGGCCCGGCCGACGACCGGGACGGCTGGCGGGCGCCCGACACCCGGGTCGTGGACTCCCGCGTCGTGGACGGCCGCAAGGGCACGTACACCCTGCGCATCCCGCTGACCGCCGGGGACGAGTCGTTCTACGTCCGGCTCCGCGGCAGCGACGGCAGGCGGAACGGCGCCGGGTACCTCGGCGCGTCCGTCGACCCGCACGGCCCGATCACCCACACGCCGGGCGACGGCGACCCCTGGGCGGACACGTGGTTCTACTCGAACCCCGTCTTCGTCGACGTGACCGGCGCCTGACCGGACGTCACCCACGAGCGGGAACCCTCCGTCGCGCCCGCCACGCCGGGCGCGACACACCGCGCCGAGACACCGGCACTGCGGAACACCGGCGCTGCGGAACTCCGAGGCACCGGCACTGCGGAACTCCGAACGGCGAGACACCGCGACACCGAGGCGGCGGGAAACCGAGGCACCCAGGGGGCAGGGCTCCTCGACGCCGATTCACCGCGACACCGCGACACCGCGACACCGCGACACCGCGACGCCGCGACACCGCGACGCCATGTAACCGAGGCGCCCTGGCACCGGGGCGCCAAGTCGGCAGCACACCGAGGCGGCGGGACGCCGAGGCCGAGATGCCGAGCATGTCCGCCTTCAGCACTTGAACTCCCACGCCGCTCCACGACTTTCTCGGCTGCACCTCTTGACGGCCGCAGTGCCCGGGAGCACATTGTCCGCGCACCCCTTGTCTGAGAGCGCTCTCAAACACCCCCCACGGGTGCTCTCGGACAGGGTTCGCGCGTATACCCACTCCCGTACCGAGAGGCACCCCATGAGTGAAACCTCCGGCACCCCCCGCAGACGCGGGCCCTACCGGCGGGCCCTGCTCGCCGTCCTGAGCACGCTGGGGCTCGCCGCGCTCGCCGCCACCACCGTGACGCCGAGCGCGACCGCCGCCGCCCCACCGCCCCCGTCGGGCTGGACGCAGGTCTTCGTCGACGACTTCGACGGGGCCGCCGGCTCCGGCGTCAACACCGCCAACTGGCAGTACGCGACCGGGAAGGGCTACCCGGGCGGCCCCGCCAACTGGGGCACCGGCGAGATCGAGACGATGACGTCCAGCACCAGCAACGTCGCCCTCGACGGCAGCGGCAACCTCCGCATCACCCCGCGCCGCGACTCCGCGGGCAACTGGACGTCGGGCCGCATCGAGACCAACCGCACCGACTTCCAGCCCCCGGCCGGCGGCGTCCTGCGCGTCGAGTCGCGCATCCAGATGCCCAACGTCACCGGCGCCGCCGCCCGCGGCTACTGGCCCGCCTTCTGGATGCTGGGCGCGCCCTTCCGCGGCAACTACTGGAACTGGCCCGGCGTCGGCGAACTGGACATCCTGGAGAACGTCCAGGGCCTCAACAACGTCTGGGCGACGATGCACTGCGGCACCTCACCCGGCGGCCCCTGCAACGAGACGACCGGCATCGGCGGTTCGACCCCCTGCCCCGGCAGCACCTGCCAGTCCGGCTTCCACACGTACCGCATGGAGTGGGACCGCTCCGGCAGCGTCGAGGAGATCCGGTTCTACGTCGACAGCACGCACTTCCACACCGTGCGGGAGAACCAGGTCGACGCGACGACCTGGACCAACGCCACGGACCACGGCTTCTTCATCATCCTCAACGTGGCGATGGGCGGCGGCTTCGTGGACGCCTTCGGCGGCGGCCCGGACGCGGCCACGGTGCCGGGTCACCCGATGGTCGTCGACTACGTCCAGGTGCTGTCGTCCGGTGGGAGCGGTACCACGCCGCCGCCGACCGGTAACCGGGACGCCTACAGCACCCTCCAGGCCGAGTCCCACGACGGGCAGTCCGGGACGATGACCGAGGGGACCTCCGACACGGGCGGCGGCCAGAACATCGGCGCGCTGGCGAACGGTGACTGGGCGCTGTACCGGGGCGTCGACTTCGGCTCCTCACCGGCCAGGCAGTTCAGCGCGCGGGTCGCGAGCGGCGCGGGGGCGGGCGTGAGCGGGCTGGTCGAGGTACGCCTGGACAGCCGTACCGGAGCACCCGTCGGAAGCTTCGCGGTCGGCAACACCGGCGGCTGGCAGTCCTGGCGCACGATTCCCGCCAACATCTCGGCGGTGACGGGCACCCATGACGTCTACCTGACCTTCACGAGCGGCCAGCCGGCCGACTTCGTGAACGTCAACTGGTTCACCTTCGGCCGCTGACCGGCCGGCAGCGGGGCCGGAGCATGCGTGCTCCGGCCCCTCACCCCGCCTCAGGGGCAGTCGGGCAGCACCTCGTTGAGTCGTTTGAAGCCCTGTTCCCAGAGTCGCTCCAGTTCCGGGAAGTGCTCCTGGGCCAGCGTTCCCTCCGCGCCCGGCACCAGGGGAAGCCGGCTGAGGACGGCCTTGGTGACGATGTTGGTGGCGTCCCATGTCCTGACCACCCCCAGACCGAAGTACTCGGACAGCTCGCCGTCGAACTGGGGGTAGATCTCCTCGAAGACGTTGGCCTCCTCGCCGGACTTGTGGCTGACGATGGTGAGACGCTCGTGCCGCACGAAGGCCTCCACCAGGTACTTGTGGGTGCGGCCGCTGTCCGTCGGCACGTCGATCTCCACCGCCAGCGAGCCGACATGGGCACTCAGGTCGAACGGGTACTTCTCGTAGCGCCACACGTACTGGCCTCGCAGCTTTGTCAGGTAGTAGTGGTGCCACAGCTCCCTCGCCGGGGCCAGCCGCGCGTTGTCCGACCTCAACGTGCTGGTGAGCGACTCCTCCAGGACGTCCGTGATGTGCTGGAGGGTCTCACGGTCCGAAGCCCTGGCGACCATGATGCTGATCACGGCACCGACGATGCCGCCGCCCACAGCCGTGAGCACACCGGAGATCTCCTGGTTGGCCAGCGAGATGCGCCCGTCGTCGCCCACCGCCGCGGCGGCGAAGGCGACACCGAATCCGGTCGTGACCACTCCCAGTGCCAGGATGAGCCAGCTCCTCGCCTGACCGCCGGCCCAGCTTCCGTCCCGTCTCGCACCACCGTTCGTGGACATGGCCTCGTCTCCCCCCGTGGCACCCCGGTCCCGCCGTCAGCCCATCTCGAAACTCATGAAGACGCGGTCGCGTCCGCGCCCGTAGTAGTTCTTCCGGTAGGCGCCCTCGCGGAAGCCGTACTTCAGATAGAGGCGCCGCGCGGGGTCGTTGTTCGGTCGCACCACGAGGTGCAGCCGGCGCGCTCCGACGTCCTTGGCGTGCTGCACGGCGGCGTCCAGCAACGCCCGTCCACAGCCCTGGTTCCGGAAGGACGGAAGGACGCCGAGAGCCAGCAGCCAGGCATGCTCCTCGCCCGACGCGCGCACGGCCAGGGAATACCCGCAGAACACACCGTCCCGCTCCATCAACTGGAAATCACGGCGGTGGGCGTCGAACAGTTGCCTGAGAAAGAAGTAGGGGTACCCCTCGTCCTCTCCGAATGCCTCGTGATCGAGCCGATAGAGGTCGGGAAGATCCACTTCTTCGGGTGGGCGGAACCGATCTTGCCCGCTGGTTGAGATACCTGAGGGCAAACGCCTGATCCTTCTCACGAGAGTCCCGTACAGATCCTCGTAAAGTAGCATCATTGCACAGGAGTTGGTAGTACTCTCGACCTTCCAGGCCGGCTCGCTCCGGGGAGACGCATGGCAAAGAACGCTGCGTACGACTGGGATGCATTCGATTCGGAGGCCTACCTGGAGAAGAATTACGCCGACCTCCATGACGAGGACCGGCAGATCCTGAACGTCGTCCGCGACTTCCTGTGCAGCCAGTCCTTCGACCCGGAGACCCGCGGCGTCGATGTCGGCACCGGAACGAATCTGTACCCGGCGCTCGCCATGCTTCCCTTCTGCCGGCACATCAGCCTGCTGGAGTTCTCCACGGCGAACCGCACCTGGCTGCTGAACCAGTTGAGGCGGTACTCGACGAACTGGGACAGCTTCTGGCAGGTGTTGACCGAGAAAGAGGAGTACCGGGCGGTCGACCGGCCGCGTGAGCGCTTGGGCCGGAATGCAACCGTCCGGAAATGGGACATCCTTGATCCCGAACCCGAACTGAAGTGGGACCTGGGGACCATGTTCTTCGTCGCCGAGTCGATCACCACGTTCCGCAAGGAATTCACGGCTGCCATCGCGAAGTTCTGTGCCCTGCTCAAACCGGGCGCACCGTTCGCCATGACGTTCATGGAGAACTCCAGTGGCTACGAAGTGGGTGGGCGCCCCTTTCCGGCCCTGCGGATCGACATGACCGACGTGCAGAACGAGTTGGCGGAGTTGGGGAACGAGCTGGAGTTCCATCGCGTCGAGGTCGGAGCCAAGCCCATCAGAGAGGGCTACAGCGGCATGATCCTCGTTCATGGTCATATCAAATAGCGCTGCCGGGAGGCCGTTCACGCATGATGATCCAGCCTCGCGGGAGGTTGCTCGACGTCTGGAGTTCGCTGCTGAGGTGTTCCCTCGACGATCACGGATGGAACAACCCCGGACGCGACGGCAGCAATGCGATCAGTGACGCGGAACAGTTGGTCTGTCTCCTGTACCCGGCGTTCAAGATCCCAGGGCTGGAGTTCTCCGCGCCTGACGCGACGGAGCCGGACGTCCAGGAAGCCCTCTCGCCACTGGGCGACTGGACCGGGGCGCCCAGGGCCTTGGCCAGGATCGTCGAAGGCTATCTGGCCACCTACTCCACGGCGGACGGAGTCCCGGTGTTCCCGGCGGGCGACCGGCTGCGGGCGCAGGACGAGGGGTCCGTGCCGTCGCTCGAACAGGCCGGCCTGGAGACCGTCGAGGCCTACTCGATGTCGGTCACCTTGTCGCTCTCCGGTCTCGCCTTCGTCCGGAGCTTCGCCAAGCACGTCCGTGGCGCGGAACTCGGCACCGCGCTGCGGGCGACCGAGGAGACGCTGGACCGGAGGCTGACGCGTGCCATGCACGGGCTCCTGGAGAGCTTCGCCGTCGACGTCTTCCGTGAGGACTCCGCCATGGGCGACACCCTGCTGCGGACACTCAACCAGAGCCGGGAGTCACCCGCCGTCCTCGCGGACCGGCTGCGCGCCGTACTGCGGCCGGTGCGGGCGGGCTTGCGTGGTCTGCCGCTCAGTGCTTCCAGCGCTCGGCTCCTCGCGGACGAGTCGCTGCTCTTCCAGTGCGGCTGGGCCTGGGGGCCGGTGCGGTCCGCCGAGGACGACCGTCCGCCGCGAGCGGCGGATCCGGTGCCGTCCCTGCACTTCACCGTGGTCGCGATGGACGGGATCGTGGACTTCTTCTCCCGGCAGACGCTGCTGCTGGGTCTTCTGGGCCCCGAACAGCAGGCGCTCGCCCACGCACTGCGTCTGCGCTGGGAACTGACGCAGAGTTACTGGTCCGCTCTGGCCCGGTTCGGCGGCGCGCGTTGGCCGCTGGAGGACATGCCGTGGCGCACCGCGCGGACCGAGGAGTCCGAGTACGCCACGCTTCAGGTGGCATCCATCGTGGTGCACAACCTCATGCGTCAGCACGGCGTGGACGGCGTGGCACCTGTCGACGACCTGACACCGCTGGCAGACGTCCTGGAGGAGCTGGCGGCACGCGGCGGCATCACCCGGCGGCCGTCGGCGCGCGGGGGCGTGGTGGAAATCCACGAACCGGGCGAGACACTCCCTCTCCCGGGCAGCGAGCGCCATGGGCCGGCCCTGACCTGGCGGGTGTCGGACTACGCGCCGATGCTCCTCAAACGGATGCTCCAGGCCGCCGCGCTCACCCAGGATCTGCGACAGCGCGACCGGCTGCTGTCACTGGCCGGCGAGATCACCGACCATCTGTGGCGCAGGCGCCTGACCGGTGGACCGGCGGCCGGGCTGTGGGACGCGCCGGGCGCCGTGTACGCGCTGTCCCGGCCGGCCCCGGCAGCCCCCTCGTGGCACCTGACGGAGCGGGTCGTGGAGGTCCTGGTCGTCGCGGCCACGACGGTCAGCTCCCCGCCCGCGCGCAGCGCGCAGCTCTTCGAGATCGCGGGCGAGCTGCTGCGCGAGGCCGACCACTTGTTCGCCCAGGAGCTGATGAGCCGGCCCGTCGCCGGCAGCGCGGCCGAGACCGTGCTCATCCGTATCGAAGCCACCCTGCGACGCGCTCGCGACGTCGTCGACTCGCGTCCCGGTGTCGCGGTCGCACTCGCCGGCGAGGCGCTCCGGGAGCTCGACGGCCTCGCGCTCGCGAGGGCCAGGGCAGCGAGAGAGGGGTGACGAGATGATCGTCTTCGCGACGTCGGACAAGGGCGGCACGGGCCGCTCGGTCACCTGCGCCAACATCGCCTACCGGCGCGCCCTCGGCGGGGACGACGTCGCCTATGTCGACTTCGACTTCGGATCGCCCACGGCCGCGACCGTGTTCGAGCTGGGTTCGGCCGTGCACGGCGTCACCCACCGCGGCGTGCACTCCTGCCTGCTCGGCCGGACCACGGAACCGGCCCGGCTGGACGTCTGGCTGTCGTCCGAGAGCGACGCGCTGCGCCGGACACTGGCGAGCGCGGGAAGGCTGTGCCTCGTTCCGGGCGACCCCGGCGGCGGCGAGTTCCCGGCCGACGAGGCCGTCACACGGCGCTGCGCGGCACTGCTGCTGGCCATGGAGCAGGAGTTCGACGTGACCATCGTCGATCTGAGTGCGGGTCGCTCGTACGCCATCGACATCGCGCTGCGGACCACCGCACTCCCGGAGTTCGAGAACGTCGTCACGCGATGGCTGGTCTTCCACCGCTGGACTCGCCAGCACCTCGAGGCTACGGCTGCCCTGGTCGGGCATGAGCGCGGGATCCTCGGCGTCGGCGTCCACTGGGGCCACGACGCCGACGAACTGGGCCGCAGGATCAGATACGTACGCGCGGCCGTACCGGGAACCGGCGCCTCGTCCGTGGCCGGGCTGAGGGCCGAGCAGGCGGAGTGGCTGAGGGAGGTGGACGCGGACCTCACCCGCCGTTCGGGGCGGCTCGGGCTGGGCCGCACCTCGACCCTGGGCACCGTGCCGCTCGATCCGGTGCTGCAGTGGAAGGAACAGATCATCACCGACGAGGACGTCCTGAAGCCTGCCATCGCCAACGCCGAGACGGTCACGGCGTTCCGTGACCTCGCCGACGCCCTCACGGACGACGAGCGGTGGGAGATCCTGTGAACGGGGGCGACACGGGTGCTCACGACGCGCCACGGGCCGGGGTGAGCAGGGAGTGGGCCTACCGCGAGCGGTCGGCCGACCTGCGCACCCGGGCGGTGCCCTACTCCCATCTCTCCGTGGAGTTGGGGCACCTGTACATGGAGGACTTCGCGGAGGGGCCCGAGCGGCTACGCGCCCACTTCGCCCATGTCGCGCCCTGGGCGGCCACGGCCCATGCGCTCGCCGGCCCGAAGCGGCGGGTCAGCACCTGCTTCCTCATCGACGACTACTTCACGCCGTTCGCCTCCCCGGCCGAAGTGGTTCCCACGGTGCTGCGGGCCGCGGACCAGGCCGGTCTGCGGATCGACTATCTCGCGCGTGAGTCGGCCTGTGCCGAGGTGCCCGGTGTGGAGACCGCCGCGCTCCTGCTCGCCCGCCTGGTCCCGGAGCCATCCGTGGGCAGCAACGGCGCCCACCCGCCCGTCGAGGAGTCCGGCTGGCTGTGCAACGGCGAGCGCTCCCCGTCCGACCGCGCGCCCGAAGCCATGTCCGCCCCGGCCTGGCAGGCGCCGACCGAACTGGGCGCGCGCCGCCACTCCGTGTTCCTCGACGCACAGTTGTGGTCGCGGGACGCCTCAGGCGGGCGTCTGTGGTCGTGCCCCTTCCTGGCAGCCGTGTGGCAGATGCTGCGGCTGGGACTGCTACGGAACGAGGGGGAGGCCGTGTTGCCGGCACAGCCCTGGGACGAGAACGGCTTTCCGGACGACTGGCAGGAGTTGGCTCCGCTGGTTCGGCTCAACTCGCGGGCCGCGCCGTTCTGCGCGTACCGCACCTTCTCCGTGCTGGACAGCCGCTTCCTCCCCGTCGAGCACGCCGTGCGTGTGATCCTCGGCCACACCGCGGCGGACCCCGCCGCCGTGCGTCAGGTGATCGAACGCGCCGGGGCCGAGGGAGTGGAGCTGTCCCCCGCGCTGACCGAACGGGTGCTGTACGCCTTCACCGCGAGCGGCACCCTGGGCGGCGGAGCATGAGCGGCGCGTCCCCGGCGTCCGGCGAACCTCTGGTGGTGATCGGCGAGGTTCGCACCGCACTGCTCATGAACCTGCGGCCGCTGCCGCCTCAAGCTGTCGTGACGCTGCTGGATTTCGTACCGGGTGAGCGGGTCATGGCGCGTGAGCGGCCGGTCCGGCGCGCGGTCTCCGCCGACGTCCTCCACGGCGTGGACTGCCCGCTCACCACCGGCTCCGGAGCGAGGGTGCGCGGAATCGGGACGCTGCTGACGCGGGCCGGCGTGCTCGACGGCCGAGTGGTCCAGGGCTCGACACGTGCCGTACTGGCCACCGGGGGCGAGCGGAGGCTGCCCTGGGGCCACTATCTGGAGCGTCCCGGCGTCGTCGAACTGAGCGGCCGAGGCGCTCCGGCCGATGTCGCGCACCGCTTCCTGACCGGACGCGATCCCGCCGACCTGGACCCGGGAGCGGTGAGCGAGGCCCTGCTCGGGCGGATCAGATCGGCGCCGTCGCTCGATCGGCGGACACCCTTGCGGGCCCGGCGCACCAGGCTGCGCTGGGCCTCGGTACTGGCGGGCGACGGCTTCCGCGGTGAGTTCTCGCTCGTCGACCAGGAACTTCGGACCCTGCGCCTTGGCTTCGCCGCGACGACCGCAGCCACGCCCGGGCAACTGGCGACCCTGTGTGAGGACATCGCCCTGCACGACTGGCTGCTGTCCACCGTGACCCCCGTGGTGGACCGTGCCTGCTCCGGTCACGACTCCGTCCGAGCCACGGGTGAACTGCGCACCGTGGTGGATCAGCTGCTGCACCTGTGGCTTCCGAACGTCGGCGGCCCGTCCCGGCTGGACGCGGTCTGGGCCCACCTCGAGGCGCACCCCGGATTCAGTCGCCAGTGGGGAACCTGCGTCCAGCGGGTCCGGGACCACCTGGCCCTGCGCGCCCTGGATCTGCGGGCCGGAGCCGCCGGGGGCCTCTGACACCGAGGTACCGCCGGGACCGGCCCTAGGGCCTGTCTGACAAGCCCTATCGCAGCTCCGCGCGGAACGCCGCCGGTGTCGTGTCCGTGTGCTGGTGGAAGAACTTGGAGAAGTTCGCCGCGTCCGGGAAGCCGACCGCGGCGCCGACGCGGCCGATGGGCAGGTCGGTGTGGGCGAGGAGGCGCTTGGCCTCCAGGACGACGCGCTTGTCGATGAACGCCTTGGGGGTGTCGCCGGTGGCGGCGCGGACCGTGCGGACGAGGGTGCGCCGGGAGTAGCCGAGGGCGTCGGCGTAGGCGCTGACGCTGTGGTTGGTGGCGAAGTCCCGTTCGACCGCCTCGCGGAAGAGCGTGAAGGTGGTGCCCGCCCGCTGCTCCGCCGCCGTCGCCGCGCTGGCCGCCAGGTGGGACAGGCGCAGCAGGAACGCGCTGAGGGAGTGCCGCAGCACCGCGGTGTGCAGGCTCAGGGGGAGCGTCGCCGCGTCCTCGTACTCGCGTTGCAGATGGGCCAGGGAGGAGCACAGGGCGGAGAGCTGGGTGGCGTCGGGGTGCAGGAGGGGCGGGAGGTCGTAGCGGTACAGGCCGGTGGCCTCGACCGTGGCCCTCGGCAGGAAGCCGGGCTGCATGGTCAGGACCGTTCCGCGGTACTCGCTCGGGGCCGTGAAGCGGTGCACCTGCCCCGGGCGGATCCACAGCACGTCGCCGGCCTTCGCCTCGTACTCGGTGAAGTCGACCATGTGCCGTACGGGTCCGCCGAAGACCATGACGATATGGAAGTCGATGCGGTGAATGCGGTCCACCGGAGCGTCCGCGTGCCAGTCGCTGTCGGGATCCATCACGCCGACCTGCATGCCGACGCCGCAGACGCTCTGCTCGACCGGGAAGGCGAACGTCCGGATGCCGTCCCCCCTGCTACCACCTTGGATGGATCTGTCCGCCATGTCCTTCTCACACCGTCTCGTCGCCCGCAGGCGTGTCCCACTTTCACCACAGGCTGGCACACCCCAACCTTCCCGCCAAAAAGTCAGACTTTTAAGGTCGAACGCGTCCGACCAGCCAGAACGCTGGTTTCGATGACCTTTTGAAGAGGACTGCCTACAGATGAGCACGCAGACACCCGACGGGCCCGGCGACTTCGAGTGGACCGATCTCGACCGGCGTGCCGTCGACACCGCCCGCCTGCTGGCGGCCGATGCCGTACAGCAGGTCGGGAACGGCCACCCCGGCACCGCGATGAGCCTCGCCCCGGCGGCGTACACGATCTTTCAGAAGGTGATGCGGCACGACCCGGCGGACCCCGAGTGGACCGGCCGTGACCGCTTCGTCCTCTCCCCCGGCCACACCTCGCTCACCCTCTACACCCAGCTCTTCCTCGCCGGGTACGAACTGGGCCTGGACGACCTGAAGGCCTTCCGCACGCACGGCTCGAAGACCCCGGGGCACCCGGAGTACGGCCACACCGCGGGCGTCGAGACCACCACCGGGCCGCTCGGGCAGGGCGCCGCCAACGCCGTCGGCATGGCGATGGCCGCCCGCTACGAGCGCGGCCTGTTCGACCCGGACGCCCCCGAGGGCACCTCGCCCTTCGACCACACCGTCTGGGCGATCGTGTCCGACGGCGACCTGGAGGAGGGCGTCTCCGCCGAGGCCTCGTCCCTGGCGGGCCACCAGAAGCTCGGCAACCTCGTCTTCCTCTACGACGACAACCACATCTCCATCGAGGGCGACACCGCGACCGCGTTCTCCGAGGACGTGCTGAAGCGCTACGAGGCCTACGGCTGGCACACCCAGCGCGTGGAGCCCGCCGAGAACGGCGACGTCGACGTGCACGCGCTGTACGCGGCGCTGCGCGCGGCCCAGGCCGAGACGGACCGCCCCTCCATCGTCGCGATGCGCACGATCATCGCCTGGCCTGCGCCGAACGCGCAGAACACCGAGGCCTCGCACGGCTCGGCCCTGGGCGCGGACGAGATCGCGGCGACCAAGCGGGTGCTCGGCTTCGACGCCGACAGGACCTTCGAGGTGGCCGACGAGGTGCTCGCCCACAGCCGCCGCGCCCTCGACCGGGGCGCGCAGGCGCACGCCGCCTGGGACCGGCGGATCGCTCGGTGGCGGGAGGCCGAGCCGGAGCGGGCAGCCGAGTTCGACCGTGTCAGCCGGGGCGAGCTGCCCGTGGGCTGGGAGCAGAAGCTGCCGGTCTTCGAGGCGGGCCGGCCGGTCGCCACCCGCGCCGCCTCCGGCGCGGTGCTGCAGGCGCTCGGCCCGGTGATCCCCGAGCTGTGGGGCGGCTCCGCCGACCTGGCCGGCTCGAACAACACGACCATCGACAAGACCTCGTCCTTCCTGCCGAAGGGCAATCCGCTGCCGGAGGCCGACCCGTACGGCCGTACGATCCACTTCGGCATCCGCGAGTTCTCGATGGCCGCGGCGATGAACGGCATCGCCCTGCACGGCAACACCCGCGTCTACGGCGGCACCTTCCTGGTCTTCTCGGACTACATGCGCAACGCCGTGCGCATGTCGGCGCTGATGCAGCTGCCGGTGACCTACGTGTGGACGCACGACTCGATCGGCCTCGGCGAGGACGGGCCGACGCACCAGCCCGTCGAGCACCTCGCCGCCCTGCGCGCCATCCCGGGGCTGAACGTCGTCCGTCCGGCCGACGCCAACGAGACCGCGGTCGCCTGGGCCGAGATCCTGCGCCGGCACACCACGAACCCGGCCCCGCACGGCCTCGCCCTCACCCGGCAGGGCGTACCGACCTACGAGCGGAACGAGGACGCGGCGCGCGGTGGCTACGTGCTCTTCGAGGCCGAGGGCGGCACGCCCCAGGTCGTCCTCCTCGCCACCGGCTCCGAGGTGCGCCTCGCCGTCGAGGCCCGCGAGCGGCTCGAGGAGGCCGGTGTGCCGACCCGGGTGGTGTCGATGCCGTCCGTGGAGTGGTTCGAGGAGCAGCCGCGCGAGTACCGCGAGCGGGTGCTCCCGCCGTCCGTGAAGGCGCGTGTCGCTGTCGAGGCGGGCGTGGGCCTGACGTGGTACCGCTTCGTAGGTGACGCAGGACGCATCGTCTCCCTCGAACACTTCGGCGCCTCGGCCGACGCCACCACTCTGTTCGCCGAGTTCGGCTTCACCGCCGAGAACGTCGTCGCAGCGGCCAAGGAATCGCTCGCTGCCGCGCGTGGTTGATCCGATCGCAAGAAAGAAGATGATCACTGTGACCGAAGCATCCGCCACCGCGGGAGCACTCAAGCGGCTGTCCGACGAGGGCGTGTCGATCTGGCTGGACGACCTCTCGCGCAGCCGGATCACCTCCGGCAACCTCGCCGAGCTCGTCGCGACCAGGCACGTCGTCGGCGTCACCACCAACCCGTCCATCTTCCAGGCCGCCATCGGCTCCGGCGAGGGCTACGAGGAGCAGCTCGCCGACCTCGCGGTGCGGGGCGTCACGGTCGACGAGGCCGTGCGCATGATGACCACCGCCGACGTCCGGGCCGCCGCGGACGTCCTGCGCCCGGTGTACGAGGCCTCCGGGGGCCGTGACGGCCGGGTCTCCATCGAGGTCGACCCGCGCCTCGCGCACGACACCCGCGCCACCGTCGCCGAGGCCCGGCAGCTCGCCTGGCTGGTCGACCGGCCCAACGTCATGATCAAGATCCCGGCGACGAAGGCGGGCCTGCCGGCCATCACCGAGGTGATCGGGGCGGGCATCAGCGTCAACGTCACGCTGATCTTCTCGCTGGAGCGCTACCGCGAGGTCATGGACGCCTACCAGGCCGGCCTGGAGAGGGCCCGGGCGGCGGGGATCGACCTGGCCGGCATCCACTCCGTCGCGTCCTTCTTCGTCTCCCGCGTCGACAGCGAGATCGACAAGCGGCTGACCGTGCTGGGCACGAAGGAGGCGCTGGCGCTGAAGGGCCGGGCGGCGCTCGCCAACGCGCGGCTCGCCTACGCGGCGTACGAGGAGGTCTTCTCGGCCGGCCGGTGGACCGTGCTGGCCGGGTCGCGGGCGAACAAGCAGCGCCCCCTGTGGGCCTCTACCGGTGTGAAGGACCCGGCGTACAAGGACACCCTGTACGTGGAGGACCTGGTCGCTCCCGGCACGGTCAACACCATGCCGGAGGCCACGCTGGAGGCCACCGCCGACCACGGCCGCATCCACGGCGACACCGTGAGCGGCGGCTACGCGCAGGCGCGGGCCGACCTGGCCGCCGTGGAGCGGCTGGGGATCTCCTACGACGAGGTGGTGCGGCAGCTGGAGGACGAGGGGGTCGCCAAGTTCGAGGCGGCCTGGCAGGAGCTGCTGGACGCCGTGACGAAGTCATTGACGGGCAAGGGAGTTGACGGGGAATGAGCACCGAACCGACCACAGGGGAGCAGGTCGCCGAGGAGGCGGCCGGGCCGGCCGGGTCCTCCCCCGACTGGAGCAATCCGCTGCGCGACGCCCGGGATCGTCGCCTGCCCCGGATCGCCGGGCCGTCGGGGCTGGTGATCTTCGGCGTCACCGGTGACCTCTCGCGCAAGAAGCTGATGCCGGCCGTCTACGACCTGGCCAACCGGGGCCTGCTGCCGCCGGGCTTCTCGCTCGTCGGGTTCGCCCGCCGGGACTGGGCGGACCAGGACTTCGCCGAGGTCGTGCACGACGCGGTGCGCGAGTACGCGCGGACGCCGTTCCGCGAGGAGGTCTGGCAGCAGCTCGCCGAGGGCATGCGGTTCGTCCCCGGGGACTTCGACGACGACGCCGCCTTCAAGCAGCTGCGCTCGGCCGTCGACGAGCTGGACGCCTCCCGGGGCACCAGCGGCAACTACGCCTTCTACCTCTCCGTGCCGCCCAAGTTCTTCCCGAAGGTCGTCCAGCAGCTGAAGAAGCACGGGCTGGCCGACGCGCCGCAGGGCTCCTGGCGGCGGGCCGTGATCGAGAAGCCGTTCGGCCACGACCTGCGCTCGGCCCAGGAGCTCAACACGATCGTGCACGATGTGTTCGACCCGGAGCAGGTGTTCCGGATCGACCACTACCTGGGCAAGGAGACCGTCCAGAACATCCTGGCGCTGCGCTTCGCGAACCAGATGTTCGAGCCGATCTGGAACCGGTCCTTCGTGGACCATGTGCAGATCACGATGGCCGAGGACATCGGCATCGGCGGCCGCGCCGGCTACTACGACGGCATCGGCTCGGCGCGGGACGTCATCCAGAACCACCTCCTTCAGCTGATGGCCCTCACCGCGATGGAGGAACCCGCCTCCTTCGACGCCTCCTCGCTGCTGATGGAGAAGCTCAAGGTGCTCAAGGCGGTGAAGCTGCCCGAGGACCTCGGCCGGCACACGGTGCGCGCCCAGTACACGGGGGCCTGGCAGGGCGGCGAGAAGGTGCTCGGCTATCTGGAGGAGGACGGCATCGACGCGGCTTCCACCACGGACACCTTCGCCGCGATCAAGCTGAACGTGGACAACCGCCGCTGGGCGGGCGTCCCCTTCTACCTGCGCACCGGCAAGCGCCTCGGCCGGCGGGTCACGGAGATCGCGGTGGTCTTCCAGCGGGCCCCGCACTCCCCCTTCGACTCCACGGCCACCGAGGAGCTCGGCAAGAACGCGATCGTGATCCGCGTGCAGCCGGACGAGGGCATGACGGTCCGGTTCGGCTCGAAGGTGCCCGGCACGTCGATGGAGATCCGGGACGTGACGATGGACTTCGCGTACGGCGAGTCCTTCACCGAGTCGAGCCCCGAGGCGTACGAGCGGCTCATCCTCGACGTCCTCCTGGGTGACGCCAATTTGTTCCCCCGTCACCAGGAAGTGGAAGAGTCCTGGAAGATCCTCGACCCCATCGAGGGGTACTGGGCCGCGAACGGCAGGCCCGCGCAGTACGTCGCGGGCAGCTGGGGTCCCGCGGAAGCCGACGAGATGCTCGCACGAGACGGACGGAGCTGGCGCAGGCCATGAAGATCGACCTGACCGACACCACGGCAAGCAAGATCAACAAGGCGTTGGTGCAGGGCCGCCGCGCCATCGGCACCCCGGCCGTGGGCATGGTCCTGACGATGGTCATCGTCACGGACGAGGAGAACGCCTACGACTCGATCAAGGCGGCCGAGGAGGCGTCCCACGAGCACCCGTCGCGCACCCTGGTCGTGATCAAGCGGCACGCCCGCTCCCCGCGCGACCGCACGCAGTCCCGGCTGGACGCCGAGGTGCGCGTCGGCTCCGAGGCCGGGACCGGCGAGACGGTGGTGCTGCGCACCTACGGCGAGGTGTCCGACCACGCCGACTCCGTGGTCCTGCCGCTGCTGCTGCCGGACGCGCCGGTCGTCGTGTGGTGGCCGGTGGACGCGCCCGAGGTGCCCGCCAAGGACCCGCTCGGGGCGCTCGCCCAGCGCCGGATCACCGACATGTACGCCGTAGAGGCGCCCCTGGCCGCGCTCGACGCCCGCGCCCGGTCGTACGCGCCCGGCGACACCGACCTGGCCTGGACCCGCCTGACCCCCTGGCGTTCGATGCTGGCGGCGGCCCTGGACCAGGCCCGGTTGCCGATCACCTCGGCGGCCGTGGAGAGCGAGGCCGACAACCCGAGCGCCGAGCTGCTGGCCCGCTGGCTGGAGGCGCGGCTGCACGTCACGGTCGACCGGGTGCAGACCGCGGGCCCGGTCGTGACCGGGGTGCGGCTGGGCACGGAGAGCGGCGAGATCCTCATCGACCGGCCCGAGGGTCCGCTGGCCACGCTGTCCCTGCCGGGCCAGCCGCCGCGCACCCTCGCGCTGAAGGTGCGCGCCACCTCCGAACTGATCGCCGAGGAGCTGCGGCGCCTCGACGCGGACGAGATGTACGCCGTAGCCCTGCGGGGCGAGGGCACCAAGGAGACGCCTGCTCATGTCTGACACCCCGTTGCTGACGCGGCGGCCCGAATGGACCGCTCTGGAGGACCATCGCGCCGAATGGAAGGCGCATCTGCGGGAGCTGTTCGCGGCCGATCCCGGGCGGGCGCAGCGGTACGTCGTCACCGTCGGCGATCTGCGTATCGACTACTCCAAGCACCTCGTCACCGACGAGACCCTGGCCCTGCTCCAGGAGCTGGCGGTGGCCACGGACGTCTTCGGGCTGCGGGACGCGATGTTCCGGGGCGAGAGGATCAACACCACCGAGAACCGGGCCGTGCTGCACACCGCGCTGCGGGCGCCGCGGGACGCGGTGGTCGAGGTCGACGGCGAGAACGTCGTGCCGGGCGTGCACGCCGTGCTGGACAGGATGGCCGACTTCGCCGGGCGGGTCCGCTCGGGTGAGTGGACCGGGCACACCGGCCGGCGGATCCGCAACGTGGTCAACATCGGCATCGGCGGCTCCGACCTCGGCCCGGCGATGGCCTACGAGGTGCTGCGGGCCTTCACCGACCGCGAGCTGACCGTGCGCTTCGTGTCCAACGTGGACGGCGCCGACCTGCACGAGGCGATCCGGGACCTGGACGCGGCCGAGACGCTGTTCATCGTCGCCTCCAAGACCTTCACCACGATCGAGACGATCACCAACGCGACCTCGGCGCGTTCGTGGCTGCTGGCGGAGCTGGGTGACGAGCAGGCGGTGGCCCGGCACTTCGTGGCGCTGTCGACGAACGCCGAGAAGGTCGCGGAGTTCGGCATCGACACGGCGAACATGTTCGAGTTCTGGGACTGGGTCGGCGGCCGCTACTCGTACGACTCCGCGATCGGCCTGTCGCTGATGATCGCCATCGGCCCGGACCGTTTCCGGGAGATGCTCGACGGTTTCCACCTGGTCGACGAGCACTTCCGCACCGCGCCGGCCGAGGCCAACGCGCCGTTGCTGATGGGGCTGCTGGGGATCTGGTACGGCAACTTCCACGACGCCCAGTCGCACGCCGTGCTGCCCTACAGCCACTACCTGTCGAAGTTCACCGCGTACCTCCAGCAGCTCGACATGGAGTCCAACGGCAAGTCCGTGGACCGTGAGGGCCGGGCGGTGGAATGGCAGACGGGTCCGGTGGTGTGGGGCACGCCCGGCACCAACGGGCAGCACGCCTACTACCAGCTCATCCACCAGGGCACGAAGCTGATCCCGGCGGACTTCATCGGCTTCGCCCGTCCGGTCGCGGAGCTGAGTGAGGAGCTGAAGGCCCAGCACGACCTGCTGATGGCCAACATGCTCGCGCAAGGGCAGGCGCTGGCCTTCGGCAAGACGCCGGAGGAGGTGCGCGCGGAGGGTGTCCCGGAGGAGCTGGTAGCGCACAAGACCTTCCAGGGCAACCACCCGACGACCACCGTCCTGGCCCGCGAGCTGACCCCGTCGGTGCTCGGCCAGCTCATCGCGCTCTACGAGCACAAGGTGTTCGTGCAGGGCGCCGTGTGGAACATCGACTCCTTCGACCAGTGGGGCGTCGAGCTCGGCAAGGTCCTCGCCAAGCGCGTCGAACCCGCCCTGACCGAGGGCGCACAGGTGCCCGGTCTCGACCCGTCCACGGCCGCGCTCGTGGCCGCCTACCGCGAATTCAGGAAGTGAGCTGACATGCAGATCGGTCTTGTTGGTCTCGGCAAGATGGGCGGCAACATGCGCGAGCGCCTGCGCAACGCCGGCCACGAGGTCGTCGGGTACGACACCAATCCCGAGCTCTCCGACGTCAAGAACCTGGTGGAACTCGCCGACCGCCTCCAGGCGCCGCGCGTGATCTGGGTGATGGTCCCGGCCGGTGCCGTCACCCAGGGCGTCATCGACCAGCTGACGAGCGTGCTCAAGCCCGGCGACACCGTGGTCGACGGCGGCAACTCCCGCTGGACGGACGACGAGAAGCACGCCGAGGAGCTCGGCAAGCACGGCATCCGGTTCGTCGACGCGGGCGTCTCCGGCGGCGTGTGGGGCCTGGAGAACGGCTACGCGCTGATGGTCGGCGGCGAGAAGGAGCACGTCGACCGGCTGAAGCCGATCTTCGACGCGCTCAAGCCGGACGGCCCGTACGGCTACGTCCACGCGGGCAAGGTGGGCGCCGGCCACTTCGCGAAGATGGTCCACAACGGCATCGAGTACGCCATGATGCAGGCCTACGCCGAGGGCTGGGAGCTGCTGGAGAAGGTCGACTCGGTCGACAACGTCCGCGAGGTGTTCCGCTCCTGGCAGCAGGGCACCGTCATCCGCTCCTGGCTGCTGGACCTCGCGGTCGACGCCCTCGACGACGACGAGCACCTGGGCAAGCTGCGCGGCTACGCGCAGGACTCCGGTGAGGGCCGCTGGACGGTGGAGGCGGCGATCGACAACGCCGTGCCGCTGCCCGCGATCACGGCGTCGCTCTTCGCCCGGTTCGCGTCCCGGCAGGACGACTCGCCGCAGATGAAGATGATCGCGGCCCTGCGCAACCAGTTCGGCGGGCACGCCGTCGAGTCGGCGGAGAAGTAGCGGACCGTGGGGGATCTTCTGCTGGTCCGCCACGGTGAGACGGAGTGGAGCGTCACGGGGCAGCACACCAGCTGGACCGACCTGCCCCTGACGGGGCACGGCGAGGAACAGGCCAAGTCCCTCGCTCCACTCCTCACCGGCCGGGCCTTCGCGTCCGCGCTCACCAGCCCGCTGGGCCGCGCCGCGCGCACCGCGGAGCTGGCGGGCGTCGTCGGGGCGATAGCCGACCCCGACCTGCACGAATGGGACTACGGCGGCTACGAGGGGATCACCACCCGTGAGATCCACCGCACCCGTCCCGACTGGAACCTGTGGACGGACGGGGTGCCGCCGGGCACCGAGGGCCACCCGGGTGAGTCGCCCGAGGAGGTCGGGGCCCGCGCCGACCGGGTCCTCGCCCGGATCGGGGGCGCGCTCACCGACGGCGACGTGGTCCTGGTGGCGCACGGCCACTTCCTTCGCGTCCTCGCGGCCCGCCGGCTCGGGCTGCCGCCCGCCGACGGCCGCCTCTTCCAGCTGGCGACGGGGACGGTGAGCCGGCTGTCGACGGAGCACGGCCGGCCGGTCGTCGCCGAGTGGAACGCGCGTCCGTAGAAGCCCTGTTGACATGCGTGGTTCGGCCGGGTCAGAGTCCCCGCGATGGAGATCGAGGACCTGACACCGGCCGAACGACGGGTGTGGCACGCCTTCGCGCGCGGGGAGCCGGTGGACTTCCGTACCGCGCAGGACGAGGACGCGGCCGCGGGAGCCCGGTGGGGGCCGGAGCGGACGGTGCGCGCGGTCGTGCTGAGGTCGCTGCTCCTGGGCGGCCCCCAGGAGGACGGAGAGATCGCCACGCTCAACGTGGCGGGCGCCCGGATCACGGGCATGCTCGACCTCCAGTACGCCGGCATCGACCACCCCGTCCGCCTGCGGCACTGCTACTTCGACGAGGTGCCCCGCTTCTACGGCTGCCGGCTGCGCGAACTGAACCTGAGCGAGTCGGTGCTGCCCGGCCTGGTCTCGCACGGCGTGCACGTGGAGGGCATCCTGCGCATGACGCGCTCCCGGTTCCGGGGCGTGGTGCGGCTCGCCGGTGCCCAGATCGCCGGCAGTCTGTACCTGGAGGGCGTGGAGATCAGCGCGGCCGCGGCGCCGGAACCGGCGCTCCAGCTCAACCAGGTGTCCGTGGGCGACGACCTGTGGGCACCCGGGCTGCGGGTGGAGGGCGAGATACGGCTGTCCGGCGCCGAGGTCGGCGGTTCGGTCAACCTCAACGAGGCCCGGCTCACCCGGCCCGAACTCGCGGCCCTGGACGGGGAGACGCTCAGCGTCGGCAGTCATGTCCTCGTGCGCCACGCGCGCGTGCAGGGCTGGATCGGACTGCGCGGCGCCCGGATCGGGGGACGACTGGACCTGTCGTACACCCAGCTGTCGAACCCGGGCCATGCCGCGCTGCGGCTGAGCAGCAGCACCATCGGGGAGCTCTGGATGCGCACGGGGCCGCCCGTGGAGGGCTCGCTCAATCTGCGGCGGGCCCAGATCGAAGTCCTCTTCCTGGACCCGGAGATGCTGCCCGAGCGGGTCCTGCTCAACGGTCTCGCCTACACCTCGCTCAACCCGCCCGAGCCCGCCGAACGGCGGCTGCCCATGCTGGAGCGCGACGGCGACGGCTATGTCCCGCAGGCCTACGAGCAGTTGACCGCCGCCTACCGGCGCATCGGCGACGACCGTGCCGCCCGGGAGGTCCAGCTCGCCAAACAGCGCCGCCACCGCGCGACCCTGCCCGTGCTCGGACGCTTCTGGGGGCACCTCCAGGAGGCCACCGTCGGCTACGGCTACCGGCCGATGCGGGCGGCCGGCTGGCTGCTGTCGCTGCTGTGCGCCGGCTCCGTCGTGTACGCCCTGCACCACCCGCCGGCGCTGAAGCCGGCCGAGGCCCCCGACTTCAACCCGGTGTTCTACACGCTCGACCTGCTGCTGCCGGTGATCTCCTTCGGCCAGGAGCCCGCGTTCGCCCCGCGCGGCTGGTACCAGGCGCTGGCCTACGTCCTCGTCCTGACCGGCTGGATCCTGGCCACGACCGTCGCCGCCGGCGTGACACGGATGATCAGCCGCCAGTGACCGCCCGCAGGGCGTGCTGGGCGGCCAGCCGGACCGGGGCGTTCGGCGCCCCGTAGCCGCGGTAGCCGTCGTCGCGCTGGACCAGTTCGAAGAAGATCCGGCCGACGGTCTGCGTGTAGCAGTGGCGGAAGACGCCGTACGCGTCCCGGTCGTAGAGGATGCCGAGTTCGCGGTAGGTCCGAAGTTCCTCCTCGGGGAGGTCGTGGCGGGCCGCGAGGTCGTCGTAGTAGTTCGCGGGGACGGGCAGGAGGCGGCCGCCGGCCGCGCGGAAGCGGCGGGCCGCTGCGGTCACGTCGTCGGTGGCCAGCGCGATGTGCTGGGCGCCGCCCGTCCCATGGGTGGGGGCCGGCCCGACGGTGAGCACGATCCGGACGCTGCCGTCGGCGTTGGAGAGGGCGCGGCTGCGCAGCAGGCCGTAGGGGTCGGCGACGTCGACGCTCTCCTGCGCGTCGAGGCCGAGCACACTGCGGTGGAACAACGCCGCCTCGTCGAACTGGTGCCAGGGCTGGGTGAGCGCCAGGTGGTCGATGTGGCGGACGTCGGTGGCGGCGGGCGCGTGGGCGAGCGGGGCGAAGTCGGCGCGCCAGCGGCCGGAGCCGCAGAAGAACAGCTCCGTGCCGTCGGGTGCGGCGACCGCGTCCAGCGGCGCGTCGTGCGGGGAGCGGCGGCGGGGCAGCACGGGGGCGAGGAGCGCCTCGGCGCGGTCGGCGGCGGCGACCGGGTCGGGTGAGCGCAGGCCGACGGCGGCGAGCTGGGTGTCACCACGCCGGACGGCCGGTCCGGTGTTGACCAGGATGCGGGCCTCGCCCTGCTGCCAGAGGTCGACCGGCTTGCCGCGGTGCCGGGCGGTGCGGGCGAAGCCGAGGGCGGCGAGCAGCGCGTCCACGGGCTCGGTGTCGGGGGTGACCAGCTCGGCGAAGGCGACGCCGGTGGGAACGGCGGGGGCGGGCGGTGCGGCCGCGCCGAGGGCCTCCTGGAGCACCAGCAGGGAGCGGCGGGCGTCGACGGCGGTGGGCGCGGCCTCGGCCTGGCGGAAGACGTCGTTGAAGACTTCGAGGGAGAGCGGGCCGTCGTACCCGGTGCGCAGCACATGGCCGACCAGCCCGGCGACGTCGAAGCCGCCCTGGCCGGGGAAGCAGCGGTAGTGGCGGCTCCACTGCAGGACGTCCATGGCGAGCAGCGGCGCGTCGGCCAGCTGGAGGAAGAAGATCTTCTCGCCGGGGATGTCCTCGATGCCCCGGGGGTCGGTGCCCCTGGAGAGGATGTGGAAGCTGTCGAGGCAGGTGCCGAGCGCGGGGTGCCCGGCCGCCTCGACGACGCGCCAGGCGTGGTCGTAGGTATGGACGTGCCGTCCCCAGGCGAGCGCCTCGTAGGCGACGCGGATGCCGAAGTCCTGGGCGAGGTCGGCAAGTCGGGCGAGCTGGGCGGCGGCGAGTGCGTCGTCGTCCACGGCGAGCGGGGAGACGCTGGAGCAGACGAGCACGGTGTCGGCGCCGAGCCGGCGCATCAGCTCGAACTTGCGCCGGGCGCGGCGCAGATTGCGCGCGAACTCGTCCTGCGGCACGGCCTCGATGTCCCGCATCGGCTGGTAGAGGTCGATGCGCAGGCCGAGGTCGGCGCAGCGGGTGCGGATCTCCTCGGGTGTCAGCGGGCTCGCGAGCAGGTCGTTCTCGAAGATCTCGACCCCGTCGAAACCGGCCCGGGAGGCGGCCGTGAGCTTCTCGGTGAGGGATCCGCCGAGGGAGACGGTGGCGATGGACGTCCGCAGGGCGGCACCTTCTGTCTTCCGCATGCCAGGACTCCTAGTTGACGGCGGGAACGGTGTCCGCCAGCTCGGCGAGGTCCGCGAGCATCCGTGTGGTGTCGGGTTCCCGTCCGGTGAACAGGCGGAACGCGTCCGCGGCCTGGAAGGCGGCCATGCCGCCGCCGTCGAGGGTGGCGCAGCCCACCGCGCGGGCGGTGCGCAGCAGTTCGGTCTCCAGCGGGCGGTAGACCACCTCCGCGACCCACAGGCCCGGGTGCAGCAGCTCGGCGGGGACGGGCAGGCCAGGGTGCGGGGCCATGCCGGTGGGGGTGGCGTGGACCAGGCCGTCGGCGCGGGCGAGCAGGCCGGGCAGCTCGGCGGGGTCGGCGGTGCCGACGCGGCCGGCGCCGAAGTGCCGGCCGAGCGTGCCGGCGAGGGCGGCGGCCCGCTCGGGCAGCGCGTCGACGAGGGTGATCCGCCCGGCGCCGAGGGTGAGCGTGGCGTGCGCGACGGCGGCACCCGCCCCGCCGGCCCCGAGCTGCACGACCCGTTCCAGCGGGGCGTCGGGCAGGCCCCGCGCGAAGGAGGCGGCGAAGCCGGTGACGTCCGTGTTGTGGCCGACGGCCCGGCCGCCGTCGAGAACGACGGTGTTGACCGCGCCGAGCGCCTCGGCCTGCGGGGCGAGCGCGTCGAGGTGCCCGATGACGAGCTGCTTGCAGGGGTGGGTGATGTTCAGTCCGTCGAAGCCGAGGTCCCGGGCGGCCCGCACCAGGTCGCCGACGGCCTCCGGCGGGACGCCGAGCTCGGCGATGTCGATCAGCCGGTACAGGCAGCGCAGCCCCAGGCGGTCGGCCTCGCGCTCGTGCAGGGCCGGACTGAGCGAGGGGCCGATGCCGGAGCCGATCAGTCCGACGAGATACGAGTCCTTGGCCACCGTGGACCTCCAGTACGGCTAATGTACGAACCAGTACGTTAGTCATAGCAGGCCGGGAACCAGTGAGGGAAGACCGCGTGAGCAGTGGGGGAAGACCGCCGGACCGCCCGGCGCGGCCGGGCCCTAGAATTTCGGCACCCGCCCCGCGCCCGGAGGAGCCCGATGACCACCGTCGACGAACCGGCACGCCACGGCGGGCGGATCCGTGACGCCGCCCGCACCCGGGCCGAGATCCTCGACGTGGCGACGCAGGAGTTCGCCCGGGCCGGCTACGACGGCGCCCGGGTCGACGAGATCGCCGCCCGCACCCGCACGACCAAGCGGATGATCTACTACTACTTCGGCGGCAAGGAGCAATTGTTCACGGCCGTGCTGGAGCGGGCGTACGGCGTGATCCGCGAGGCCGAACAGCAGCTGAAGGTCGAGCATCTGGACCCGGTCGCGGCCATCCGGCGGCTGGCCGAGCTGACCTTCGACCACCACGAGGCGCACCCCGACTTCATCCGCCTGGTGAGCATCGAGAACATCCACGGCGCCGAGCACATCGCGGCCTCCGAGAAGCTGGGGAGGATCGGCTCCCCGGCCCTGGACGTGATCCGCCGGATCCTGGCGTCCGGCCAGGAGTCGGGGCTGTTCACGGCCGACGTGGACGCGGTCGACCTGCACGCGATGATCAGCTCGTTCTGCTTCTTCCGGGTGGCCAACCGGCACACGTTCGGCGCCCTGTTCGGCCGCGACCTGGTGGATCCGGCGCAGCGCGAGCACTACCGGACGATGCTCGGCGACATGGTGATCGCGTATCTCACGGCGGACCGCGCGGCGGGCTGACGGCGGCGCGGTCGGATCTCTTGACAGCGGGGAAGGGCACGCGCACCATCCCTACCCACCGGGACTAACTATCCAGTGGGTTAATTAGCCGAAGTTCCGGCCTGCCCCGCCGCTCACTCCCTCCGCGTGGGAGTTCCCTCCAAGGAGCCGCCGTGTCCGTCCCCACCCCCGCCGCCCCGCCCGGGCAACCGAAGAAGGCCGCGACCGCCGCCTGGATCGGCAGCGCGCTGGAGTACTACGACTTCTTCATCTACGGCAGCGCGGCCGCGCTGATCTTCCCCGAGGTCTTCTTCGACGAGTCCGACCCGGCCACGGCGACGCTGCTCTCGCTGGCCACGTTCGGTGTCGCGTACGCGGCCCGGCCGGTCGGCGCGCTCTTCCTCGGCCACTTCGGCGACCGGCTCGGCCGCAAGAAGATCATGGTCTTCACGCTGATGCTGATGGGTGTCTCGACGTTCCTCATCGGCTGTCTGCCCAGCCGGGACCAGGTCGGCACGCTCGCCCCCGTGCTGCTCGTGCTGTGCCGCGTGCTCCAGGGCATCTCGGCGGCCGGCGAGCAGGCCAGCGCCAACTCCATGACCCTGGAGCACGCGCCGCCCGAGCGGCGGGGCTTCTTCACGAGCTTCACGCTCAGCGGCACCCAGGGCGGGCAGTTGCTGGCCACGCTGGTGTTCCTCCCGGTCGCGGCGCTGCCCGAGGAACACCTCATGTCCTGGGGCTGGCGCGTGCCGTTCTGGCTGAGCGTCGGCGTCGCGGTCGTCGGCTACGTCATCCGGCGCAAGCTGGAGGAGACCCCGGCCTTCGAGCAGCAGGCCGCGGCCGAGGGCGTCGTGAAGCTGCCGCTGGCGGTGCTGCTGCGGGAACACTGGGCGGACGTGCTGCGCGTGGTCGCCGCCGCGCTGATCGCCTCGGTCAGCACCATCTTCACGGTCTGGGCGCTGTCGTACGCCACCAGCGACGCGGTCGGCATGAGCCGCTCCTCCATGCTCTGGGTCGGCGCGCTCGCCAACGTCGTCGCGCTGGCCGCGATCCCCCTGTGGGCCACGCTGTCGGACCGCATCGGCAGGCGCCCGGTGTTCCTGATCGGCGCGGTCGGCAGCGCGGTGACCATGTTCCTGTACCTGTGGTCGATCTCCACCGGCTCCTACCCGCTGATGCTGCTGCTGGGCATCCTCGCCTTCGGCGTCCTCTACAGCGCCGCGAACGGGGTGTGGCCCGCCTTCTACGGCGAGATGTTCGCCACCCGCGTCCGGCTGTCCGGCATGGCGATCGGGACGCAGATCGGCTTCGCGGTGGCGGGCTTCGCGGTCACCTTCGCCGCGCAGATCGCCGGTGACGGAGGCGACGACTGGTTCTCGGTGGCACTGTTCACCGCCGCGCTGTGCGTGCCGCCGGTCGTGGCCGCGCTGTCGGCCCGCGAGACGCACCGGGTGCCGACCGAGGACCTGGGCGTGCGGGGTGCGCGTGAGGCCGCCCGGCCCACGACGGTGACCGCCTGACCGGCCGGCCGGCTCGCCGGAGCCCCCGGGCGCCTCGACGGCGTCCGGGGGCTCCGGCGCGTGCGTGCCCGCGCCGGGGCGTCGGCTTCCGGTCGTTGTCAGTGCCGTGCAGAAGAATGCCGCGAAGAGAGATCAACAACGGCCGTGCCGGGTAGTCGGTCTCGACACCCATCCGCGAAAGGTCCCGATGATGCCGCTCAGCACCGGCCATGCGCACATTCCGCACGACCGCCGTCCGGCCCGGCAGGTCCCCGGTACCCGCCCCGCCGCGTCCGACACCGCGCGCATCATCTCCGACCCCGGTACGCCGGTGTTCGTCACCGTGCACGCCGACGGCCGCCGCCGGTACGGCTACTGGCGGCCGCTCGACCCCGCCACGGGCCGCGGCAGTTGCTACGTCGCGCTGCCCACCGACGAGTGCGACAGCCTGTACGCGGCGGGCCGGATCACCCTCGGCGAGCCGGTCGTCGACCCGTCGAGGACGACCTACCGCGTCCGCGCGGCACGCACTGCGGCCAGGGCACTGCGAGCGGTGCCGGGGCCCGTGCTCGCGGCCTGACCGGATCCGGCGGGCCCGGCGTGCGCCTGCGGCGCCCCGGTCGCGACCTGGCGCCCGGTGGGCCCCGCATGCGTCCGCTCGCGGGTCCTACGGCCACCTGGCGCAACAGCGCACCGTGCGACGTGTGGCCGGGCCGCAGGCTGGTAACCCGCACGTCGGCAGGTCACGTCGGCGGACGGCCGCAGTAGGGAGTGACGATGCAAGCCGAGGCGGGCGGGCAGCAGGCCGACGAGGTCGACCCGAGACGCTGGCGCGCGCTGTGGGTCACGCTGGTGGCCGGATTCATGAGTCTGCTGGACGTGACGATCGTCGCGGTGGCGCTGCCCTCGATGCAGCGCGACCTGGGTGCGACGGCTCCCGCCATCCAGTGGGTGGTCTCCGGATACGCCCTCTCCTTCGCCCTGGTCCTCGTCACGGCGGGCCGCGTCGGTGACACGATCGGCCGACGGCGCATCTTCCTGATCGCCCTGGCCGGATTCGTGCTGTGCAGCGCGGGCGCCGGGGCCGCGCCGTCGATCGAGCTGCTCGTGGTGGCCCGGGTCGCGCAGGGTGTGTGCGCGGGCTGTCTGGCACCGCAGAACTCCGCCCTGATCCAGCAGATGTTCCGGGGCGCCGAGCGGGGCCGGGCCTTCGGCCTGTTCGGCGCCACGGTCGGCATCTCCAGCGCGGTCGGCCCGGTCGTCGGCGGGCTGATCCTGGCCCTGGCCGACGGCCCCGGGGGCTGGCGCTGGATCTTCTACGTCAACGTGCCGATCGGGGCGATCGCGCTGATCCTCGGTGTCCGGCTGCTGCCCCGGGCCGCGCCCTCGGGCGGTCAGCGGCTCGACCTGCCCGGCGTCGCGCTGCTGGGCGCGGGCGTGCTGTCGGTGATGCTCCCCCTGGTGCTCGCGGAGTCGGGCGGCGTCCGCACGCTGTGGTGGCTGTTCCCGGTGGCGGCGGCGTTCCTCGTGGCGTTCGTCCGGTGGGAGCGCCGGGTCGCGGCGCGCCATGGCAGGCCCCTGCTCGATCCCCGGCTGGCCACCTCGACGCGGGGGTACGTCACGGGCGCCGCCATCGCCACGCTGTACTTCGTGGGGTTCAGCGGGGTGTGGCTGGTGTTCGCGCTGTTCTTCCAGGACGGGCTGGGCTACTCGCCCCTGGAGTCCGGGCTCGCGGTGACGCCCTTCGCCATCGGCTCCGCCGTGGCCGCGGCGGTGGCCGGACGGCTGGTGGAGCGGCTGGGCCGGCTGCTGACGGTGTGCGGACTGGCCGCCGTCGTCGTGGGCCTCGGAGGAACGGCGCTGATCCTGCGGTGGGCGCCCGACGGCACGGCGGTGTGGCTCCAGGCCCTGGCACTGCTCCTCGGCGGGATCGGCAGCGGCTGTGTGATCTCGCCCAACGTGACCATGACCCTGCGGGACGTGCCGGTTCCCATGGCGGGGGCGGCGGGCGGCGCCCTGCAGACCGGGCAGCGACTGGGCGGTGCCGTGGGCACGGCGGCCCTGCCGGGCCTGTTCTACATGACGCTCGGCGACGGCGGCATCGGCCACTACCGGTCCGCCGTCGCGTTCGCCGTCGGCTGCGGTGTCCTGCCGGTACTGGGCGCGTTCGCGCTGGCCGTACGGGACTGGCTGCGCGACCACCGGCGGGACGGGCGGGGCTGTCCGGACGAGGTCGCGCACAGCCATACGCACGCCTGCCAGCCCTGAGGCCGCGCCCGGCGACGCGGGGTGGGGCGCACCTCGCGGGCGCGGGACGCCGTCAGGTCTGCCCGAAGGTCTCCGAGACCTGCCGATGGCGCAGTTCCTCCAGCGTGCTCTGCTGGCTCTCGGCCCGCGCGAGCAACTCGTCCAGCTGCCCCGGATCGAGCCGGCGGTCGGCCTCGGCCAGCAGGCGCAGGGTCTGCCAGGCGGCGGCCTTGCCCAGCACCCCGAGGCGCAGGACCTCCAGCTCCACCAGCGACGTCAGCGGTGAGCGGCCCACCAGGCGTCCGTTGCTCTTCAGCCGCCCGACCTTCTCCGCGGCCCAGGCGAGGGACACCTTGTAGTGCCGCACCGGCACGTCGAGCGAGTCCATGATCGCGAGCAGGCTCTCCCGGTCGTCGGCGATCTCCCGGGCGATGGTGCGCAGGGCCGGTCCGGACGGCGACCGCGCGAGGGCTCCGGCGAGCGATCGGGCGCGGTCGCTGCCCGCGGTGGCGCCCGCCAGATGGTCGTTGAGGTAGATGCCCAGCAGGTCGGCGCCGTCCGCGGCGGTGCCGTCCACGGGTGCTGCGTCCGTGTGCGCTCGGTCGTTCATTCGGGTCTCTTCTCGGGCCGGCGGCGGTTCCCGGGCCGATGCCGTCTCGGCCCCGCCGCACCGAGTACCCACCGCCGCGAGTACGCACCGCGCCGCACCGGCCCCGCCCTGGCCCCTCAGCGCCGGGGAGCCCCGTAGGCCCGCTCCACCCGCAGGCGGATCACCAGGCGGCGGTCGCGGACCATGGCGGCGCGGTAGTCGTCCCAGTCCGGGTGCTCGCCGCCGATGTCGCGGTAGAGGCGGACCAGTTCCTCGACCGTGTCGTCGTGCGGGTCCGCGGCGACGGGTGACAGGTCGGCCGTCCCGTCGGCGACGGTGTAGGCACGGTGGTCGTCCGTGGTCACGTGGTAGGAGGCGCGCGGGTCACGGCGCAGGTTGCGGGTCTTGGCGCGGTCGTCGGTGACCGAGATCCGGATGACCCGCTCGTCGGGGTCGTAGGCGTGCACGACGTTCGACAACTGGGGTCGGCCGTCCCGCCGGAGGGTGACCAGCACCCCGCCGTGGCCTTCGGTGAGCAGCTTCAGCAGCGCGTCCTCGTCCATGACTGCCTCAACTCCCGCCGGTCCCGGACCATTCCCGACGCGTAGACACTGTCTACGCGCCGTGGTAGACAGTGTCCATGCCCATGGACGACACCGCATCCGCAGCAGGCCTGCGCTCCCGACTCGTCGACGTCGGCGTCGACCTGGTGACCCGCGAGGGCGCCCAGGCCCTCACCCTGCGCGAGATCGCCCGCAGGGCCGGCGTCTCGCACGGGGCCCCGCGCCGCCACTTCCCCACCCACCTGGAACTGCTGTCGGCCATCGCCCGGCGCGGCTTCACCGCACTCGCCGCGCGCACGACGACGGCCACGGCGACGGACCGGGACCCGCGCGCACGGCTCGGCCGGCTGGCCCTGACCTACCTGGAGTACGCCCGGGAGAACCCCGGCATGTACGAGCTGATGTTCCGTCACGACCTGCTGGAGAGCGGGCACTTGCGCCTGCGGGACACCAGCCTTCCGCTGTTCGGGCTGCTGGTGGAGCTCGTCGGCCAGGTACGCCCCGACGCCGACGCCCGGACCGTCGCCGCCGCCCTGTGGGCCCAACTGCACGGCATCGCCCAGCTGGGGAGCTGGGGCAGCCTGCAACTGGCCGCCGGCACCGAGGACCTCACCCCGCTGCTGCGCACCGCCCTGGAGGCCCACCTCGGCCCCGAAGGCGCGCCGTGAGTCCCCGGCTCGCCCTGGTGAGCAGCGTGGTCGGCGCCATGGTCGTCGCGCTCGACGGCACGGTGCTGACCATCGCGCAGCCCACCCTGCAAAGGGACCTGGACGCGTCGTTCGCGCAGGTCCAGTGGACCAGCACCGGCTATCTGATCGCCGTGGCCGCCCTGCTGGTCCTCGCGGGGCGGCTCGGCGACCGCCACGGCCATCGTCGGCTGTACGCCCTCGGCATGCTCGGCTTCGGTGCCACGTCGGCCGGGATCGGGATGGCGGCCGACGTCGGCTGGGTGATCGGACTGCGGGTCGCGCAGGGCGTCTTCGGGGCGCTGCTGCAGCCCGCCACGCTCGGCATGCTGCGCGCGGCGTTCCCGCCCGACCGGCTGCGCGGGCCCCTCGCCGCGCGGACCGCCGCCATCGGGCTGGCGGCCGCCGCGGGCCCGGTCGCCGGAGGGGCGCTCGTGCAGTGCTTCGGCTGGCGGTCCGTGTTCTTCCTCAACGTCGTCCCGGCCCTGGTCCTCGGCGTGCTCGCGCTCCGCGGCGACGGTCGTGCGGCCCGCGTGCCGGACACCCGGCTGGATCTGCCGGGCGCGACGCTGCTCGCGACGGCCCTCGCCTGCCTGGTGCACGCGCTGGTCACACGGACCGCCGCGACCTGCGTCCTGGCGGTGGTGGCCGCCATGGCGTTCGCCGTCCTCGAACGCCGTTGCGCACACCCCCTGGTGCCCAGGGACGTCATCGGCTCACGCCCCGTCGCCGCCGCGCTCGGGGTGCTCACGGCCGCCTCCGCCGCCCTGTCGGGCACGCTCTTCGCCGCCACCTACGCCCTTCAGCACGCCCTCGGTCTCGATCCGCTGCGCAGCGCGCTGCTCACCCTGCCGCTCGCGACGCTGATGGTGGCGTCGGCGCCCGTGTGCGCGCTGCTGCTGCGCCGGGCGGGCCCCCGCCGAACGGCCGTGGCGGCCATGACCGTTCTCACCGCGGGAATCCTGGTCCTCGCCGCCGCCACCGGTCCGCTCCCCCTCGCCACCGGATTCGCCCTGCTCGGCGCCGGCTTCGGCACGGTCATGGTGACGGGCACTCAGGTCGTCGTGCAGCAGGCACCCGTGGCGTCGGCGGGAGTGGCGGGCGGTCTGCAGCAGACGGCGATGAACGTCGGGCCGGTGCTCGGCGTCGCGGTGGCCGCACCGCTCCTCGGCGCGGGCGGCACGCCGCTGCTCGTCCTCGCCGGCTTCGCCGCGGCCGGTGCGGCGGCGGCTCTCGCGCTGCCGGGTCCCGACCGGACGAAGGGCACGACTCGGGCACGTCCCGATCATCCTGCCGACCCTTCGCGTATTCCTGCGCGACGATGAGGTCTGAGGACGCGCGGGCGGGGTATCCCCGATCCCACCTCGAGGAACGAAAAGCGGAGGCAGGGCGATGGCAGTGCTGCGACAAGAGGTGGACCCAGGCGACGTGGGGCTGGACGCGAAGGCGCTGGACCGCGTCGACCAGTACTTCGCCCATTACGTGGACGAGGGCAGACTGCCCGGCTACCTCGTGTGTGTCGCGCGCGGTGGCCGCGTCGCGCATCTCACCACGCACGGCCACCGTGACGTCGCCGCCGGGCTCCCCGTCGAACCCGACACCCTGTGGCGGATCTACTCGATGACCAAGCCGTTCACCGCGGTCGCCGCGCTGATGCTGGTCGAGGACGGCCGGCTGTCGCTGGACGATCCGGTCGCCCGGCATCTGCCGGCCTTCGCCGACGCGCGGGTCCACGAGAGCGGAACCGGCGCCGACATCCGGACCCGCCCGGCCGAACCGATGCTCGTCCGGCACCTGATGACCCACACCGCGGGTCTGACCTTCGCCTTCTACCACGCGCACCCCGTCGACGCCCTCTACCGCGAGGCCGGTCTGGAGTCGTCGGTGCCGCCGGGCGCCGACCTCGCCGAGACGATCGACGTCTACGCGAGCCTGCCGCTGCAGTTCGACCCGGGCACGCAGTGGAACTACTCCGTCGCCAGCAACGTCCTCGGCCGGATCGTGGAGGTGGTGTCCGGGCAGCCGCTCGACGTGCACCTCGCGGAACGGATCTTCGGCCCGCTCGGGATGCCGGACGCCGGATTCGAGGTCGACGACCGGCAGGCACGGCGGCTGGCCGAGATGTACGGCGAGAAGGAGGACGGCACCGGCATCGAGCCGATCCCCGGACTGCCGCTGAGGGGCCGGCCGCGCTTCCTGTCGGGCAGTGGCGGCATGGTGGCGGGCGCCTACGACATGCACCGCTTCATGGAGCTGCTGCGCCGCCGCGGGGAACTCGACGGGGTACGGCTGCTCACCCCGGGCACCGTCGACATGATGACCTCCAACCAGCTCCCCGGCGGCGCCGACCTGCGCTCCTTCGGCAGCCGCCCGGCCCATGACGAGCCCGGCAACGACGGCGTCGGCTTCGGCTTCGGCGTCTCCGTGGTCATCGACCCGCAGCGCACCCTGGCGCCCGCCGGACTCGGCACGTTCGGCTGGACCGGGGTCGCGACCACCACGTTCTGGGTCGACCCGGGCCGCGACGTGACGGTGCAGTTCATGACGCAGGTGCGCCCGCGGACCTCGCACACCATGTTCCGCGACCTCAAGCAACTCGTCCACGAGGCGATCAAGGACGCGTGAACGGGACCCCCGCGTCGGCGAGTTCGTCCAGCCACCGCTCGGACCGGGCGGCCGTCCCGGCAGCGCGGCTGAGGCCGGGCGGCAGCGAGCCGTCCAGGATGTGCCGGACGCCCACGGCCAGCGGGCGCGAGACACAGCGGGCCATCGCGCTCTCCTCCTCGTCCCCGACCAGGTCGAGGAGGTAGCCGCCCGACCAGGTCCGCCCCGCCGCGCCGCGCACCTCCAGGCGCACGGCGAGCACGACCCGGTCGCGGTCGGTGTCGGTGGTCGGGTGGCGCCGCGCCAACTCCCCCGCGAGCGCGCCGATCCGGGCGTCGTCGCCGGCCCTGAGCTCCTCGAACACCTCCGCCCAGGCCTTCAGCCAGCCCTCAAGACGCAGCGTGCCCCGCACGAAGGTGCGCGGCGTCCAGGCGGCCGGCAGCCCGTACTGGGCGATGAAGGGCACGCTGTCCCGGTTGGGGTAGGCCTCGAAGGTCTCGCCGCCGACGGTGTGCGGCCGCGTCGCCTCCCAGGGCCGTTCCGCCATCCTCGGCGCGCCGTCCTCGATGTAGCGGGCCGGTGAGCGCAGCGCGCCCAGGACCCCGGCGGGCGCCCAGCTGAAGCGGTACCGGAAGTCGTTCGGCACCGCCGGGACGCCACCGCAGTACGAGGTGAGGTGGTACGTCGCCGGGTCCGCGTCGCCGATCGCCGTGCGCGCCCGGGCGACGAGGCCGTGCGCGAAGAGGTGGTCGATCCCCGGGTCGAGGCCCGCCTCGGTGAGGACCGTCAGCCCGGCCCGGCCGGCCGCGGGCACCTGGGCGAGCAGCGCTTCGGAGACGTAGCTGGAGCAGGCGAAATGGGCCCCGTGCGCGACGCAGGCCGCGAGCAGCGCGGCGTGCTCGGACGCGGGCAGCATCGACACGACGACGTCGCCGGGCGCCAGTTCGGCGGCGAGCGCGGGGAGCCCACCGGCGCGGGGCTCGGCGCGGCCGGTGAGGCCCAGCCGGTCCAGGGCCGCGGCGGCGCGCTCCGGGGTGCGGTGCCAGAGCCGTACCCGCTCGGCGGTGTCGCACAGCATGGCGGGCCCGCTGCCGGTGGACAGTCCCGCGCCGACCCAGTGGACGGTGCCGCTCGCGGGAACGCGCGCTTCGGTCACCTCAGGACTCCCTCTCCTCGACGTCCCCTCCGGCGAGCGCCGCCCGGAACCGGTCACGGCAGCGGCCCCACGCCCCGCCCGTCCAGAAGTCGAGCAGCTGGGGCGTGAGCGCCGCCGAGAAGTCGGTGCTGGACTCCTTCGGCAGCAGGGACGGCAGGTTGTCGATGGCGATCAGGTCGAGCTCGGGCTCCTTGCGCAGTCGCCGTACGGACTCGGCCCAGTCGGTGACGCGGTCGTAGACCGGAAGCACGTTGAGGGGCGAGCCGACGTCGCAGGTGACGTCGCAGACCGTGCGCAGCCGCCGGGCGGGGTCGTCGAGGTCCCGCTCGCGCAGGAACGGGGGAACCGGCGTGGTGGCGAGCACGGCGTTGACCAGGAGGTCGTGGCCCAGCAGGGCCGGCCGGTCCAGGGCGCGGGTCTCGGCGAGGTCCCAGCAGGTGGGGTCCACCCCCGCGGTCCGCAGGGCGACGCGCGCGCCCCGTCCGCTGCGGCCCAGGGCGCCGATGACGAGCGCCGTGACGTCCGGGTCCCCGGCGGCGGGACGCAGGGTCTCGTCCAGCTCCTCCTTGGCGGTGGGGGTCAGCGGGGCGGTGAGCCGGCCGCGGTGCTGCAGGACGGCGAGGGCGGCGCCCAGGTAGCCGGCCCAGAACCCGAACGCGGCCAGCCGGCGGCCGTCGTCGTCGACCAGGTACTCCAGGTCGAGCAGGGTGCCGCCGCCCGCGGTGAAGCGGCGCAGCAGGTCCGCGGCGCCGGGCTGGCCCTTGTAGGCGTGGCCGAAGTAGATGTGCTGGTGCGTCAGGGCGTGCGGCCGGTCGGGGAGTTCCTTGAGGCCGAGGATCACCGTGCCGGGCGGCGCCGAGGCCCAGGAGTCCGGGGCCGCGACGCGGCAGCCGGCCGCCGCGTACTCCTCGACGGGGAACACCCGTTGGGGCGACTCCTCGACCGTGACGGTGATCCCGCTCCCGGTCAGCCGGGCGGCGTCGGCGGGCACGATCGGCGTGCGGCGTTCGGTTCGGCGGGTCTCGTGGCGCAGCCACAGGTGCAGCTCGGTCATACGAGGTTGGCCTCCGGGCGCGGGGCGTCGGCCGCGAAGCGGTCGGCGCTCAGGGGGCGGACGTCCACGAAGGGTACGTGGCCGAGATACAGGTCGCGCACGACCTCGCCCACGGCCGGCCCCTGGAGGAAGCCATGCCCGGAGAAGCCCGTCGCGTACAGGAAGCGGGACGGTGAGGAGGCCTCGCCGATCAGCGCGTTGTGGTCCGGGGTGATCTCGTACAGGCCCGCCCAGCCGCCGGTGCGGCGCAGGTCGAGCAGGGCCGGGGCGCGCCGGGCCATGGCCTCGCACAGGCCGGGGATCCAGCGGTCGTGGGTGTCGGTGGCGAAGCCCGGGGTCTCGTCCGGGTCGGACATGCCGACGAGCAGACCGGGACCCTCGGCGTGGAAGTAGAGGCTGGTGCCGAAGTCGATGGTCATGGGGAGGCTCGGCGGCAGGCCGGGGACCGGTTCGGTGACCGCGATCTGCCGGCGCAGCGGCTCCACCGGCAGGTCGACGCCGACCGTCGCGGCGACCTGTCCCGACCAGGCGCCGGCCGCGCAGATCACCGTGTCGGTGGCGATCCGGCCCTTGCTGGTCATGACGGCGGTGATGGTGTCGCCGCGCAGTTCGATGCCGGTGAGCGCGCAGTGCCGCAGGACGGTCGCGCCGTGGCGGCGGGCGGTGGCCGCGTAGCCGTGGACGACGGCCTCGGGGGTGCAGTGGCCGTCGTCGGGCGACCAGGCGGCGGCCAGCAGTCCGTCGGTGGTGATCAGCGGCGACAGGCGGGCGGCCTCGTCCGGGCCGATCAGCCGGCTGGGCACGCCGAGGTCGTTCTGCCGCCGCACGCCCGCCTCGAAGGCCGCGACCTGCTCGGGCGTCGACAGCAGGAAGAGGTACCCGACCCGGTGCAGGCCGATGTCGTACCCGGTGTCCCGCTCGAAGCGGCCGAACGCCTCCAGACTGCGCGCGCCTAGCTGGATGTTGAGCTCGTCGGAGAACTGCGCCCGCACCCCGCCCGCCGCCTTCGAGGTGGAACCGCAGGCCAGTTCGCCACGCTCGACCAGAACCACGTCGGGGACGCCGGCACGCGCCAGGTGACAGGCGATGCTGGTACCCGTCACACCGCCGCCCACGACGACGACCGAGGCTCGTTCCACCACGCGGTACTCCTTCGGGCGGGGGTGGCCCCGGCACGTGCGCCGGGGCTGCTCTCCCGTATCCCCCTTCTGTCCGGTCAGGACACTTCCCGCTCCGGGTCAGGACCAGTGCGCGACCGCGTCCAGGTGCGGCAGATGGTGGTCCAGCCGCTCCCGCTTCGTCCGCAGATACGTGATGTTGTTCTCGCACGGCGGGATCAGCAGCGGCACCTGCTCGGCGACCGTGATGCCGTGCCGCAGCAGGGCCTCACGCTTGCGCGGGTTGTTCGACATGAGTCGCACCGAGGACACCCCGAGGTCGCGCAGGATCTCCGCGGCGACACCGTAGTCGCGGGCGTCCACCGGCAGGCCGAGCGCCAGGTTGGCCTCGACGGTGTCCAGCCCCTCCGCCTGCAGGGCCATCGCGCGCAGCTTGGCGAGCAGGCCGATGCCGCGGCCCTCGTGCCCTCTCAAGTAGACGACCACGCCGCTGCCTTCGGCGGCGACGGCCCGCAGGGCGGCGGCGAGCTGGTCGCCGCATTCGCAGTGCTGGGAGCCGAAGGCGTCGCCGGTGAGGCACTCCGAGTGCAGCCGGGTGAGCACGCCCTCGGCGCCGATGTCGCCGTACACCAGGGCCACTTGTTCGTCGCCGCGGTCGTGGTCGAGGTAGCCGACCGCCCGGAATTGCCCGTACACCGTGGGGAGTGGCGCATTCACGATGCGTTCCACGCCGGTGCGCTGCGCCGGCTTCGTACCGATGACGCCGATGTTTTCTGTCATGATCTGTTTCCTAAGCAGAGACGAAAGGCCGTGAAGAAATGAGTGGTTCGGAAATACGGTCGGCTGGATCCGGCGCGGTGCGGCACGGTCTGCTGCCCGGGGACACCACGGAGGACGTACGGAAGCGGGGCGCCGAAGTCTCACGGCAGGTCGCCGTCCTTCCCGTGGGCAGTTTCGAACAGCACGGGCCCTTCCTGCCGTTGGCGACCGACACGCTCATCGCCTGCGCCGTCGCGCGAGAGATCGCCGACACGTACCCGGTGCACCTCCTTCCTCCGGTGACGATCTCCTGCTCGCACGAGCACGCGGCCTGGCCGGGGACCGTCAGCATCTCCTCCGTGACCCTGCACGCGGTGGTACGGGACATAGCCGAGTCGCTCCGCCGCTCGGGCGTCGAGGCGCTGGTCCTCGTCAACGGGCACGGGGGCAACTATGTCCTCGGAAACGTCGTTCAGGAATCCTCCGCGCGTGGTGAGCGAATGGCGTTGTTCCCGGCCGCGGAGGACTGGGAGACGGCTCGGGAGCGGGCCGGGGTGCGGACCTCGCTGCTCACCGACATGCACGCGGGGGAAATCGAGACCTCCATCCTTCTGCACTCTCATCCGGAATTGGTGAGGCCCGGTCATGAGAGCACCGATTTCGTGGCGGACGACCGGCGTCATCTGCTCAGCCTGGGAATGTCCGCCTACACCGATTCGGGTGTCATCGGCCGTCCTTCGCTCGGGGATGCGGAAAAGGGCAAGGTGCTGCTGGCGAGCCTGGCGGAATCGTTCGGGGCGTATTTCTCGCTGCTCTCGGGCGACGCGCGGTAGCCCCGACGCTCGCGCGTGCCCGGGTACCAGCGGGCGACGAGGACGAGGACGCCGGGCAGACTCGCCACGAGGCTCAGCACGCCGTAGACCACCGCGACGGCCAGTCCGTCGCCGGTGCCGAGCCCGGCGGCGCCGAACGCCCAGGCGGTGACGCCCTCGCGCGGCCCCCAGCCGCCGACGTTGAGCGGCAGGCTCATCGCGAGCAGCGCGAGCACGGCGAGGGGCAGCAGTACGACCGCGGAGGCGTCGGTGCCGGTGACCCGGGCGGCGAGCAGGAACATCGCCACGTAGCCCGCGAGGACCACGACGGAGGAGCCGATGACGCCCGGTCCGTTGCGCCGGGACAGCAGGGCGGCGCGGGCCTCGTCGATCAGGGCGCGGCGCCGGCGGGCGGCCGGGGTCCGCCTGCCGCGCAGGGCGAGGCCGATCGCGAGGGCGCCGGCCGCGGCGGGCGTCAGCAGCAGGGCGATGTGGCGGGTCTCGTCGAGCACCGGGGACGGGACGGTCAACAGGACCGCCACCCCGGCCACGGCCAGCACCACTTGGCCCGCGGTCCTCTCCAGCACCACCGAGCGGACGCCGCGGCCGAGGTCACCGGCGCTCCGCCCGTGCCGCACCGCCCGGTGCACGTCGCCGAGGACGCCGCCGGGGAGGGCGGCGTTGAGGAACAGGGCGCGGTAGTAGTCGGCCAGCGCCGGTCCGAGCGGCAGCCGGATGTGCAGGCTGCGCGCCACCACCTGCCAGCGCCAGGCGCTGAACGCGGTGGTCACCAGGCCGATGCCGAGCGCCGCGAGCAGCGTGAGCGCGTCGATCCGCCGCAGCCCGTCCAGGAGGACCCCGGTCCCCACCCGCCACATCAGAACAGCGAGGATCACGACACCGGCGAGGGTGCCGAGGTGCCGGCGCAGGGCCCGGGCACGCGACGACGCGCGAGCCGAGGTCGCGGGCGCTGGCGCGGAGCCGCTCGCCCCGTGCGCGTTCTCCTCGGGGGCGCTCGCCGCCGGGACATACAAGGTGGGGGCGCCTGCCCCCGGGACAACCGCCGTCGGGACGCTCGCTGTCGGGGCCGTCATGGGGTGCCGTTCGTGGGGTGGGGCAGTGCCAGGAGGTCGTTGTGGTGGACGGTGACGCGCAACTCGCCCGCGGCGCAGGCCGCGAGGCGGGCGGCGAGGTACTTGCCGGCCGGTTCCGCGAGGTCGGGCCGCTCCTCGACGGCCGCGCCGACCCAGCCGCGCAGCCACTGCGCGGTCAGCTCGGCCTCGTCCGGGCCGAGCCGCCAGGGACTGGGCCGGACGTGCACCGTCGCGCCGCGCTCGGCGAAGGCGTCGCACGCCGCGCCGACCGCGTCCGGGCCGAGGAGGCCGCCCCGGCGCTGGTGCGCGTTGAACGCCTCGGTGATCTGCGCGTCGAGCGGGTCCCCTGGGGTGAGTTCGACGCGGCCGGCCACGGAGAGGGTGAGCAGCGCCGGGCAGCCGGCCCCGGCGCAGGCGGCGGCGAGGGTGTCGACCTCCTCGCGGGTCAGGACGTCGAGCAGCGCGGACGCGGTGACCAGCGAGGCCCCGGCCAGGGCGTCCGGGGTGAGACGGGCGACGTCGCCGCGCCGGGTCTCGACAGTGACGCGGCTGCCGTCGGCTCCGGAGCGCGGGGAGGCCACGGCGGCGAAGTGCAGGAGGTAGGGGTCGCGGTCGTGCAGGATCCAGTGCTGGGCGCCGTCGAGCCGGGGCGCGAGCCAGCGTCCCATCGAGCCGGTGCCGCAGCCCAGGTCGTGCACGGCGGCCCCGCCGGAGCGCGTCGGCATGTTCGCCAGCCGGGTGCGCAGCGGGTCGAGCAGGTCGTTCGCCCGCGCGGCCGCGTCTGCGCCCTCCCGCAGCTCCAGCCACTCGGGGGCGTAGCGCGGCTGTTCGTCCCCGGGGTCCGCCTCCCGCAGCCGCAGCGTGGGACGCTCCCCGGGGCGGGGGCCGGTGGGGCCGGCGCCCGGTATGACGGTGACCGGGCCGGGTGCGGCCTCCTCGGCGGACGCGGCGTCCGGCGCGGTCCTCGTGCCGGGTCGTCCGGGCACCGCATCGGTGCTCCCCGTGTCGTGTGCAGCCGCTGTCGTTCCGCTCATGCCGCCCTCCGGGGTTCGCTGGGAAGCCGGCTCAGGACGCCGGCCAGGTGCTTCGCGGTCGTCGCCCAGCCGTCGAGCGCGGCACGCCGGCCCCGGGCGGCCGACTTCAGACGGCGGCGTACGTCGGCCTCGCCGAACCAGTGGCGCAGCTCGGCGGCGAGCGCGGCGGGGTCCTCCGGCGGGACGAGGATGCCGGGGACGCCGCCGTCGGGGGCGCGGCCGAGCGCCTCGGGGATGCCCCCGACGTCCGTGGCCAGCACCGGGATGCCGCGCGCGAGTGCTTCGGTGACCGCCATGCCGTAGGTCTCGGCGTAGGAGGCGAGGACCATCAGGTCGGCGGCGGCGTAGCTGGCGTCGAGGCCGGCGCCGGACCGGGGGCCGGCGAGCTCGACGCGGTCCTGGAGGCCGTGCCGCGCGATCAGTTGCCGCAGGTGCGCCACGTACTCGGGGTCCTGGCCGAGACCGCCGACGCACACGCAGCTCCAGGGCAGGTCGCTCACCCCGGCGAGGGCCTCGACCAGCCGGTGCTGTCCCTTGCGCGGGGTGACGGCGGCGACGCACAGCAGGCGGGAGACGCCGTCGGTGCCGGAGGCGAGGGGGGCGATGTCGGCGCCGGGGGCGGCCACATGGACACGGTCGGGGGCCAGTCCGTGATGGGCGACGAGCCGGCGGACCGCCCAGTCGCTGGTGGCGATCACGGCACCGACGGCCCGCAGGACCGCGCGTTCCTTGGCGTCGAGCTCGGCGGCCACCGCGGGGTCGAGCCCCGTCTCGTCGCCGAGTGGCAGGTGCACCAGGACGGCGAGCCGCAGCCGTTCGGCCTCGGGCACCACGATCTCCGGTACGCCGCAGGCGACCAGCCCGTCGAGCAGCACCACCGCGCCGTCCGGCAGGTCGCGCAGCGTGCGGGCGAGTTCGGTGCGGGCGGCCGCGCCCGGCCGGGGCCAGGAGCCGTCCACCGGCTGCTTGTGGGCCCGCCAGCCGAAGCCGGGCAGGTCCAGGCAGACCCGCCGGTCGTAGGCGTTGCCGCCGCTGGGTGCGGCCGGGTCGTCGACGCCGCCCGGCATGACGAAGTGCACGGTGCGCAGGGACATGGGGACGATCTCGCCGTTCCTGGGGGCCGCCTGGGCGGGCACGAGGGAGAGCTTCTCCACGGTCGTGTCGGTCACAGGGCACGCTCGTAGGCGGCCCAGGCGACGTGCGACTCGTGCAGAGTGACCGTGATCCCCGCGAGCCCCTTCGCCCCCTCCCCCAGCGCGCCCTTGTGCACGCGCTCGGCGAGCCGGTCGGCGATGACCTTCGCCAGGAACTCGGTGGAGGTGTTGATCCCGGCGAAGTCGGGCTCGTTGTCGAGGTTGCGGTAGTTCAGCTCGCTGACCACGGCGCCGAGTTCCCGGGTGGCAAGTCCGATGTCGACGACGATGTTGTCGTCGTCCAGCTGCTCGCGCCGGAACGTGGCGTCCACCAGGAACGTCGCTCCGTGCAGGCGCTGCGCGGGGCCGAAGACCTCGCCGCGGAAGCTGTGGGCGATCATGATGTGATCGCGGACGGTGACACTGAACAACGGACGACCCTCCAGGTGCGGGGCATGGATGCCGAGTAGTACGGCTCGTGTCCTTCCCATGTTCAGCGGCTCGTACCTCTTTTCTGAGGTCAGGCGCTTTCGGGGTACCGCACCCGGTGGCAGAGCGCCGGGATCTGGCCGGAGGCGAGCCGGGGCAGCACGTCCGGGAGTTCCTCGAAGGCGCACTCCCCGGTGACGAGCGCGTCGAGCGCGGGGTCGGCGAGCAGGTCGAGGGCCAGACCGAGCCGGTCGGCGTACGTCCGGCCAGGGCGGGCCGGGGAGACGGTGCCCACCTGGCTGCTGCGGATCGTCAGCCGCCGGGAGTGGAAGGCCTCGCCGAGCGGGAGGGCGACGCGCCGGTCCCCGTACCAGCTGAGTTCGATCACCGTGCCCTCGGGTGCGAGGAGTTCCAGCGACCGGGAAAGGCCCTGCTCGGTCGCGCTGGCGTGCACGACGAGGTCGCAGTCGCCGAGCGCGTCGTCGGGCGCGGCGAAATCGACGCCGAGCGCCTCGGCCACGCCGGCGCGGGCGGGGTCGGCGTCGACCAACTGCACCCGTACGCCGGGGAAGCGGGCCAGCAGCGCGGCCACCGAGCAGCCGACCATGCCGCCACCGACCACGGCGATCCGGTCGCCGACCAGGGGCGCCGCGTCCCAGAGGGCGTTGACGGCGGTCTCCACGGTGCCGGCGAGGACCGCGCGGTGGGCGGGCACGTGCTCCGGTACGGGGGTCACGGCGGCCGCGGGGACGACGTACCGGGTCTGATGCGGGTAGAGGCAGAAGACGGTACGGCCGGCCAGTTCGGCCGGGCCCTCCTCCACCACGCCGACGTTGAGGTAGCCGTACTTCACCGGCGCCGGGAAGTCGCCCTCCTGGAACGGCGCCCGCATGGCCGTGTGCTGGCTCCGCGGGACCCCGCCCCGGAAGACCAGCGTCTCCGTGCCACGGCTGACGCCGGACCAGAGGGAGCGGACCAGCACCTCGCCCTCGGCGGGCTCCGGAAGCTCGACGTCCCGGATCTCTCCCCGCCCCGGGGAGCTGAGCCAGAACGCCCGTGCGGCGCGGATCATCGGCGTTCCTCCTGAACGATCGGCAGGTGGTGCACGTACGGAGGTGTGCACAGGCCGCGCACAGTACGCGGCATGATCGACTCTGTCACCTGGCCGGAGGATGTGCGGTGGCCCTGAACAACACTTTTGACGCGAGGCTGGTCCAGCAGGAGACCGCGGTGGGCGCGGGCGTGCAGGTCCTGCTGCTGGCCGTGCTCGGATCGGCGATCGGACTGGGACCGGCGGGCTGGCTCACCGGGCTCGCCTTCGCGATCGCCAGCTGGGCGGTGCTCTCGCGGGCCCTGCACCGGTCCGGACTGAGGTCGTTCGGCCCGGCCAACCGGGTCACCCTCGGCCGGGCCACGCTGGTCGGCGGGGTGACCGCGCTGGTCGCCGACTCCTTCGAGAGCGCGCCGCCGGTCACGCTGCTGGTCGCCCTGACGTCGGTGGCGCTGATCCTCGACGGGGTGGACGGGAAGGTCGCGCGGCGCACGGGCACGTCGTCGGCGCTCGGGGCACGCTTCGACATGGAGGTCGACGCGTTCCTCATCCTCGTCCTGAGCGTCTACGTCTCGATGTCGCTGGGTCCGTGGGTGCTGCTGATCGGCGGCATGCGCTACGCGTTCGTCGCCGCGGCCCGCTTCCAGCCGTGGCTGAACGCCCCCCTGCCGCCCAGCACGGCCCGCAAGACGGTGGCCGCGGCGCAAGGGGTCTTCCTCCTCGCGGCGGGCGCGGACCTGCTCCCGTGGGCGGCCAACGCGGCGGTCGTGGGGCTGGCGCTGGGCCTGCTGATGTGGTCCTTCGGCCGCGACGTGCTGTGGCTGTGGCGGACGTCCCGGGACGCACGGCCGGCCGGGGCTCCGACCGAAGAGGCGTCGCCGGTGGGCCCGGAGCGGGCCGTGGAGGCGCCTTCCGGGACGGTCGGCGAGGCGGCGCAGGGCGTGCGAGCCGAGCAGGCGGGGCGGGTTCTGGAGCCGATCGCCGGGTGAAAGCGCGGCCGGTCATGGCCGACGCGGCGTGCGGGGCGGGATCGCCGACGCGAGCCTGTCACCTGGCGGAGTCCGTCGGCACGGACCACCGCTAGCATGTTCGAGGCTGCCTGCCTCACGTCCGGTCTCATCGCGGCACGGCCGACGGCCGCAACGGCTGTCGTCCGACCACGACCGCACGTGGGCAGGGCACAGACACAGCGCGACAGGCCCGACCTGACCGCTTCACAGCTCCGACCAAGGCTCGCCCGTGCCCGCGTCCGCGCGCATCGTCCCGATGGGAGTCCCCCGCCATGGCCGACAGCACCTCCGACAGACCGGTCCCGACGCCCCCACCGCCGCCGCCGTACCCGCCCGCGCCGCAGGCCGCTCACTGGCAGCCCGGCCCCTCGGCTCCCCGGCAACGCGGCCGGGGCCTCCTCATCACGGTCGCCGTCGCCTGCAGCGTTGTCGCCGGGCTGCTGGCCGGTGGTGGCGCCACCTGGTGGGTGCTGAAGTCGAAGGACGACGGAAACGCCATGGCGCACGTCGAGATCCTGGGCGGCAAGTCCGTCGTCAAGGAGGACCCCTCCGACCTCGGCGGCTGCGACGACACCGACGAGTTCACGTACAACGACTGCGACCCGGCCACGGAGACCTACGAGTTCGCGTACAAGATCACGAACGACGGGGACGACCCCGCCAACTACTCGGTCGTCGTCAACGCCTTCGACAAGGACGGGGAGTTCGTGGCGCAGACCTACATCGGCGCCACGCATGTGGAACCCGGCAAGACCGATTCGGACGAGGGCGAGTTCAACGAGTACAGCACGCTGGAGGACGGCAGGGATCTGTCCGACATAGCCAGCGTGAAGACGGGCCACGTCGAACGCGTCGCCTTGGCCAACTGACGCGACCGCACCGGGGTTCCGCACACGCGACCATGTCCTCGCCGTGACGTCGCTTCGCGCGGTTCCCTCGTGCCGCGTACAGGCGCCCTCCCACACGCGCACAGCGCTCGCCTGTGCACCCGCGCCCCGTGTCTGAAGGCGGCGCCTGTCCCGTGACGAGGCGCTAGGGTTGCGCCTCAAGGGGAGGGCAGAGTGGCCGTTTCGCCGCTCGCCGAATCAACGCGCGGAGACGGCACCCGGGGCCCGCGCCCCACAGCTCGGCCGGCCGCGGAAGAGTCTGGGGGAACGCGCCATGACAGACGCGCCGACGCACGCCGCCGACACCGACACGGACGAGGCCGACGACTCCGCCGACCGGAAGGTCGTCGAGCAGGAGCAGGCGGCGATCAAGGACTTCGTCAAGGGCCTGAGCGCGGACGACATCAAGTCGGGCAACTGGTTCACCAAGCTCGCCGCTCATGCCATGAACTCGTACACCGAGAAGGTCGACTGGCAGTACTTCCAGGACCGGTACGCGGGCGTGCCCGCGGACGCCGTCGTCGACCAGCGGATCAAGATGGCGGCTCGCTACGCCGCCCTCGAAGGCGGGCTCTCCGCAGGGGCCTACACGGCGACCGTCGCCGCCACCATCGGAAGCCTCGGGGGTGCCTCGGCGGCGACCGTCCCCGCGGCCGTGGCGACCATGATGGTCGACGTCGCGTTCATCACCCAGCTCCAGCTCCGCCTGGCCTACGACGTCTCCGTGCTCTACCGGGTCCCGCTCGATGTGAACGACCCCGAGGACCTGTGGAAGCTCATCCGCGTGGCCTTCACCATCAAGAGCGGGGAAGCGGCCAACAAGACCGTGGTCAAAGCGGTCCCCGCCCTGGTGCGACCGTTGGTCAAGCGCTTCTACTCAGGATCGGTACTCACGGCCGGGAAAGCGCTCCCCGTCGTCGGAAAGCACCTCCTGCAGCGCAACGTCATCAAGATCGGTATTCCCCTGGTCGGCGTCCCCCTCGCCGTCCTGCTGAACCGCTACACCACGCTGCTCGCGGGCAGGCACGCACGCGCCGTGTTCCGGAACGAGGCGCGGGTGATCGAACTCGCCGAAGCGTTGAGCGGGCGCAGTCGGCACCCGCAGTTGATGCTGTGGGTCGCATGGCTCGTCATCAGGGCGAACACCAAGATCGCCGACGACGAGGCGCTGCTGATGCGTCACCTGGTGAGGCTGGTCCGGGAGCGGCACGAGGTGGTCGACGAGCAGCTCGCGCACGTCGTCGACATCAACCCGGACGAGGTCTGGAGGCGCGTGGAGGCCGAGCCGGGCGACCTCGATGATGTCGTCGACGCCGCGGAGCTGGTCGCCACCGTGGACGGTGACGTCGACTCCCGCGAGAAGGCCGTCCTCGCGGAGCTCCGGGAGCGGTGCCGCCGCGGCTGACCCCGTCATGCATCACCGCTCGCACGCCACTCCCCCGCCCGGCCCGACGTCCGTCCGGCGCGGCTGTTCGTCGCGTGATCTGCCCTGACACATGGGCCACGACAAGGCATCGTGCGAGGAGTCACTGCCGCAGCAGGCGATCGAGAGCGGGCGGCTTCCTGCCGTGGTACCCGCACCTCGCCTCCGTCCTCCTGGTGACCGAGGGCGCGCCGGCACCAGGACTTGCGACCCGCGGGCCGGCCGGGGTCAGTCGTCGGTGTTCAGGGCGGTGAGCAGTAGGGGCAGTGAGGCGTGGAGTTCGCGTTGCCAGTAGGCCCAGGTGTGGGTGCCGGGGCCGTAGAAGTGGGTGGTGACGTGCCGGGCGCCGACGCGCTTCAGTTCGGCGGCCAGGGCGTGGTTCTGGCGGTTGAAGTCGGCCTCCAGGGGGTTCGTCGCGCCCGGGGGGTCGAGGGGGCCCGCGGTGCCGTCGCCGCAGGAGAGGTAGACGGGCAGGGACTTGAGGCGCTTCGCCAGGTGGTACGGGTCGTGGGACTGCCAGATGCGGCGCTGGGCCACCGGGTCGCCCCAGATCCGCAGGGGGTCGTTGCCCTGGCCGGCGAACAGGCCCATGATCCGGTCGACCGACTCCTGGTTGAGCAGCGGGTGCGCCGAACCGGAGTACGCGGCGGTCGCCTTGAACATGCCCGGGTGCCGGGCGGCGTAGAGCAGGGCGCCCTGGCCGCCCATCGACAGGCCGGCGACGACGCGGTCGCGGCCGGCGCCCCAGTCGCTCTCCAGGAGCCGTCGCAGTTCCACCGTGTGGAAGGTCTCCCACGCGGGGTCGCCGCCCTCGCCGTGGTTCCACCAGTCGGTGTACCAGCCGTTCCAGCCGGCCTCCGGCATCACCACCAGGACGTCGCGCAGGCTGTCGGTCTCGGCGACGTCGGTCATGCGGGTCCATGACGTGTAGTCCCCGCAGCAGCCGTGCAGCAGCCAGAGAGTCGGCCAGTGGCGGCGCCGGTCGTCGGGGTTCCAGCCGTCGGGGGTGAGGAGGCGCACCTTCACGGTGCGGCCCCCCAGGGCGGTCGACCGCACCGACAGGTCGACCTGCCGGTCCGCGACCTGGGTGACCGCCACGACCTCGGCGCCCGCGGAGTGCGCGGCGCCGGCCGGCGCGGGAACGGGTGCGGTGGCGAGCGTCGGCGCGGCCGGCGCGACGGTCGCCAGCAGCACGGCGAGAACGAGCAGGACTCGGGAACGAAGGGGGGTCAGGACGGCGGTCACGGTCGTGATCACGGCGGCTCCCTGCGGTGTGCCTCGCTGCTGCCCGGACAGATCGACGAAGCGGCTGTGGAGCATGGTGCCATCGAACGGGGCCGGGCGGGAGACGGACCGTCGGCCACCGACGCCCCGTCTCCCGCCCGGTCGCTCAGCCCTTCTGCTCCACGCGGACCCAGTCCACCTCCGCCTGCACTCCCCCGCCCGCGATCCGGTCCACGCTCGACTGGGGCAGGCCCCAGTAGGGGGTGGTGACCTGGTTCCAGCCGGCGGGGTAGGCGCCGCCGAGGGCGAGGTTCAGGATGACGTACTGGTGGTGGTCGAAGACCCACTGGCCGCGCGTCGACTCCAGCTTGTTGCGGCTCGTCTCCTGGACCAGGCGGTCGTCGACGAAGAACTTCATGCCGGTCGGCGTCCACTCCACCGCGTAGGTGTGCCACTGGTCGGCGCGGCCGCCGTTCGGATACACCTGCCGGGCACCGATGTTGCCGTCGGCGGAGTAGCCGGGGCCGTGCAGGGCGGTGCTGGTCCAGTCCGCGTAGCCGACGTTCTCCATGATGTCGGTCTCGCCGGAGGCGGGCCAGGAGACCGTGGGGTCGTCGACGTTGCTGCCCAGCAGCCAGAAGGCGGGCCAGAAGCCGTCGCCGATGGGGAGCTTCATACGGGCGCTCACCCTGCCGTACGTGAAGTCGAACCTGGTGTGGGTGTCGATGCGGCCGGAGGTGAAGTCGTAGGTGCCGCCGCCCGCCTGGGTGCAGCCCTTGCAGTACTTGGCCCGCAGCACCAGCGCGCCGTTCTCCTGGCGGACGGTGTCCGGGGAGTCGACGTACGCCTGGGACTCGCCGTTCACCGGGCCCATCTCCGTGCCCGTACGGACCACCCGCCACTTGGCGCGGTCCAGCGAGGCCGACGTGAAGTCGTCGAAGAAGGTGGTGCGGTACGCGCCGGACGGGTCGCCCGGCAGCGCCGGGTACGCCGCGGCGGCCGAGCCGCCCGTGCCCCAGACCTGGAACTCGTAGAGGGAGTAGCCGAACTGGGCCGTGTGCGGGGCGGGGTTGTGGAACGAGCGGCGTTCCTTGCCGAGCATGCGCACGTAGCGGCCGGTGGCGGGCGAGGGGAGACGGACCGAGTCGTGGCGGCCGGTCGCCTCGCCCGGGGACTTCACGTCCGCGCGGCGGGCCGCGACCTCGGCGGCCGTGGGGCGGTACACCGTGCGCCAGGTGCGGTTGTCGTCCGAGACCTGGAGCTCGTAGTCGACGGCGTAGGCGGCCTCCCAGTAGAGGTCGACGGTGTCGATGGTCGATGTCGCGCCGAGGTCGACCGAGACCCAGCGGCTCGCGTTCCAGTCGCCGGCCCAGCGGCTGACGTCCGCCTTCAGGTCGGCGGGCCATCCGCCGTCCGTGACGAAGGCGGGTGAGTTGCCCGCGTGCTGGTAGAAGTTCGCGTAGGCCGGGTGGTGGAGGGCCAGGTTGGTGCGCGTGGTGGAGGCGGGGGCCGGTTCGCCGCCGTAGACCTTGAAGGAGAACAGGGAGTAGCCCCAGGCGGTGGCGCGCTCGACGCCGCGCATGCGGACGTAGCGGGCCGTCACTTCCTGCGGGTACGTGTGGGCCGTGACCGAGCCGCCCGTGCCGGCCGTCTCCGTGTAGAACGGGGTCCAGTCGGTGCCGTTGCGTGAGGCCTCCAGGACGTACCGCTTGCCGTACGCCGCCTCCCAGTCGAGGACGACCCGGTCGACGCGGATCGTCGAGCCGAGGTCGACGCGGATCCAGGCGTCGTCGGCGAAGTCGCTCGACCAGCGGGTGCCGCCGTTGCCGTCGAAGGCGAGGCCCGGGGCGGTGCCTCCGTTCTCGCTGCCGGAGGCCGTGACGGAGGACGGGGCTGCCGCGTAGGCGGAAGCGGCCCGGTCGGTGTCCCAGGCCGCCGCGGCCGAGGGCCCGGCGGCGGCCGGTGCGGTGAGTCCTGGTCCGGCGCAGAGCAGGGCGACGGCCGTCAACGCGGTCACGAGGACACGGGGGGTGCGGGGGGTGCGGAGCTGCATGCGGGTCTCCTTGGCAAGGTTGTCGTGCACCTGACATACCTTCGGGCATACCTGACACGTGCGTGCAGTCGTTCCAGTCGTGCAGCCGTGCAGCCGTGGTGGACGCGGACTCCCGCGACCGCGCCCACCACGGGGTCTTCCCGACCCGCCGGTGCCGCTACGCCGCCTCGCGCGCCCGGCCCCGGTGGTCGCGGACGATCTCCGCGTACCGGTGGCCGGCACCCTTGATCGTGCGGACCTGGGTCGCGTAGTCCACGTGGACCAGCCCGAACCGCTTGTCGTAGCCGTACGCCCACTCGAAGTTGTCCAGCAGCGACCAGGCGAAGTACCCCGCCAGCGGCGCCCCCTTGCGGGCCGCCGACGCGCACGCCGCCAGGTGCTGGACCAGGTAGGCCTGGCGCTCCGGGTCGTCGATCGTGCCGTCGGGGCGCACCACGTCCGGGAAGGAGGAGCCGTTCTCCGTGACGTACAGCTTGCGCGGCCCGTACTCCCGCGTCAGGCGCAGCAGCAGTTCCTCGATGCCGCTCGCGTCGATCTCCCAGTCCATGCCGGTGCGCGGGACGCCGTCGAGGCGGACGGTGCTGACGTGGGGCGCGGGGCCGCTCGGGTCGTCGGCGACGGTCTGCGGGAAGTAGTAGTTCAGGCCCAGCCAGTCCAGTTCGGCCCCGATGGCCGCCATGTCGCCCGGCTGTTCGGGGAGTTCCACGCCGTACACCTCCCGCATGTCCTGCGGGAAGCCGCGGCCGTGCACCGGGTCCAGCCACCAGCGGTTGGTGTGGCCGTCCATGCGGCGGGCCGCCGCCAGGTCCTGCGGCCGGTCCGAGGCCGCGTGGATCGTGGAGAGGTTGTTGACGATGCCGACCTGGGCGTGCGGGGCCGCCGCCCTGATGGCCTGCATGCCGAGGCCGTGCGCGAGGAGCAGGTGGTACGAGGCCCGGACCGCCGCCGTCAGGTCCGTCCAGCCGGGGGCCATCTTGCCCTCCAGGTGACCGATCCACGCGGAGCACAGGGGCTCGTTGAGCGTGGCCCAGTGGGACACCCGGTCGCCGAGGCGCTCCGCGACGACGGACGCGTACGCCGCGAAGTGCTCGGCCGTCTCGCGCTCCGGCCAGCCGCCGCGGTCCTGGAGCGCCTGGGGCAGGTCCCAGTGGTAGAGCGTGACCGAGGGGGTGATGCCCGCCTCCAGCAGACCGTCGACCAGTTCGTCGTAGAAGGCCAGCCCCTTCGGGTTCACCGGGCCGTCGCCGCCCGGTACGACGCGCGGCCAGGCGATCGACAGGCGATATGCGTTGGTGCCGAGCCGGCGCATCAGACCGATGTCCTCGCGCCAGCGGTGGTAGTGGTCGCAGGCGACGTCGCCGTGGTCGTCGCCCGCGATCTTGCCGGGGGTGTGCGAGAACGTGTCCCAGATCGACGGCGAGCGGCCGTCCTCCGCCACGGCTCCCTCGATCTGGTACGCCGAGGTGGCCGTGCCCCACAGGAAGTCGTGCGGGAGTGCGGCGAGGTCGATGGTCACGGAAGTCCTTTCGGAGACTGGTGCGTTGGTCACTTGACGGCCCCGGCCGTCAGCCCGGCGACGAGATAGCGCTGGAGCAGCAGGAAGCCCGCGACCACGGGGACGCTCACCACGAGCGAGGCGGCCATGATCTGGTTCCAGTACACGTCGTTGAGCGTGGAGTAGCCCTGGAGGCCGACCGCGAGGGTGCGGGTGGTGTCGTTGGTCATCACCGACGCGAAGAGCACCTCGCCCCAGGCGGTCATGAACGCGTAGACGGCGACGGCGACGATGCCGGGGATCGCGGCGGGTACGACGACCTGCACGAGGGCGCGCAGCGGGCCGCAGCCGTCCACCAGCGCCGCCTCGTCGAGGTCGCGGGGCACCGAGTCGAAGTAGCCGATCAGCATCCAGATCGAGAACGGCAGCGAGAACGTGAGATAGGTGAGGATCAGTCCGCCCCGCGAGCCGAACAGGGCGATGCCGGTGGCGTTGCCGATGTTGACGTAGATGAGGAACAGCGGGAGCAGGAAGAGGATGCCCGGGAACATCTGCGTCGACAGCACCGTGACCGTAAAGACGCGCTTGCCGGGGAAGTCGTAGCGGCTGACGGCGTAGGCGGCGAAGACGGCGATCACCACCGAGCAGACCGTCGCCGCGCCCGCCACGACCAGGGAGTTCACGAAGTACTTGGCGAGCGGGACCGTCGACCAGATGTCGATGTACGGGCGGACGGTCAGTTCGCTGGGCAGCCAGCGGAACGAGCTGGAGACGTCCTGGAGCGGCTTCAGGGAGCTGGAGACCATGACGTACACCGGCAGCAGGACGAAGCCGGTGAGCAGGGTCAGGAAGATCCGGCGGGTCCACAGGAAGGAGCGGGGTGCCGCCATCGGAGACCTAGACATGGGTGGACCTCCGGCCACGTGACGTCAGCAGCAGGTACACGCCCGTCACGACGAGCAGGAAGAGCAGCAGCAGGACCGACATCGCCGAACCGGCGCCGAAGTTCCAGGTGACGAACGACGACTGGTAGATGTGGATGGAGATCAGGTCGGCCGCCGCCGGTGCCGCCTTGCCGAACAGGACGTACGGCGTGTTGAAGTCGTTGAACGTCCACAGGAACAGCACCAGGACCAGCACCTGGTTGACCGGGCGCAGCGAGGGCAGGGTGATGCGGCGGATCTGCTGCCAGACGCCGGCGCCGTCCAGGGCCGCCGCCTCGTACAGGTCCCTCGGGATGTTCTGCAGGCCCGCCATCACGATCAGGAAGGCGAACGGCCAGCCCTTCCAGACCGAGACGACGAGCAGGGCGATGAAGCTGTTGTCCCCGATCAGCCAGAAGGAGGGCTTGTCGGTGAGGCCCAGCTGGTCGTGCAGGACGTGGTTCACCAGGCCGTTGTCGTGCTGGAACATGAACGCCCAGGTGATGACCGCGGCGTAGACGGGCAGCGCGTACGGGACCAGGAACAGCGCGCGCAGCAGACCCCGGCCGCGGAAGGTGTCCTGCATGCAGATCGCGGCGGCGGTGCCGATGAACCAGCACAGGCCGACGGAGAGGACCGTGAAGGCGCAGGTGACGAGGAACGAGTCGAGCAGCGCCTGGCCCACGGGGGCGTCGAAGTCCACCGACATGCGGTAGTTGTCGACGCCGGTCCACGGGGCGAGACTCCAGTCCCGGATGTAGAACTGGGTCAGTTCCTTGAAGCTCATCACGATGCCGATGACCATCGGCACCAGGTGGACGAGGAGTTCCAGGGCCAGCGCGGGAAGCAGCAGCAGGTAGGGCAGGCCGATCCGGCGGATCCGCCCGGTGCGGCGGCGGGGGCCGCGCGCCGCACCGGGGGAGCTCTTGCCGACCGTCCGCTCACCGGGCCGTGCCGAGGCGGTGGTGGTCGTCATGGTGGTGTCCGGGCTCACTTCGTCGGCATCTGCTGCTGGGCCTTGGCGAGCGCCGCCTTCACCGACTCCGTGGTCACCTCGCGGCCGGCCGCGGCGTCGGCGAACAGTTCCTTGACCGCCGTGCCGACGGCCGTCTCGAACTGGGACTCGTCCGGGACCTGGGGCAGCGCGGAGGCACTGCTCGCCAGGGTCTCGCGCAGCACCGCCGTGGCCGGGGAGTTGAACGCGGCGTCGGACTGGGCGGCCTTGACCGGCGGGATGGAGCCGTACGCCTTGTTGAGGATCTTCTGCTCGGCGTCACTGGTCATGAACTTCACGAACTCGGTGGCGCCGTCGATGTTGTCGGAGTTCTTGAACACCGAGATGTTGATGCCGGCGACCATGGAGTTGGTGTTCTTGCCGGTGCCGGGCTCGCCGGACTGGACGGGGGCCGGGGCGACGCCCCAGTCGTCCTCCTTCATGCCCATGGAGGCGAAGGTGGCCGAGGCGGTCTGCCAGAGCACCATCGACGTCTTGCCCTTGGCGAAGTCGCTCAGCGACTGGTTCTGCGCGTACTCGGCGTTGCCCGGGGCGATGATCTTGTCGCCGGCCATCAGGTCGACGTACTGCTTGACGGCCGCGACCGCGCCGTCGGAGGTGAAGTCGGGCTTGCCGTCGGCGGTGAAGAAGTCGGCGCCGTGCTGCTTGCCGAGGACAAAGACCTGGTGGATGTTGTTCGACAGGTTCGAACCCTCGGCACCGAGGCCCCACTTGCCGTCCTTGGAGATCTTCTTCCCGGTCTCGACCAGCTCGTCCCAGGTGGCCGGGGGCTGCTCTATGCCCGCGTCGGCGAACATCTTCTTGTTGTAGTAGAGCGCGTAGGCCATCGAGTACAGCGGCACGGCGGCCGGGTCCTGTCCCTGGACGCCGGTCGAGCCGAGGGCGGAGTCGACGAAGCGGTCCTTGCCGCCGATCTTGTCGAGGTTCTTCGCGTCCCACGGCAGCAGTGCGCCGGTGGCCTGGAGGGAGGCGCTCCAGGTGTTGCCGATGTTGAGCACGTCGGGGCCCTGGCCGGACGTGGTGGCGGTGAGGATCCGGTTCAGCAGGTCGGACCAGGGCACGACCTCCAGCTCCACCTTGATGCCGGTCTGCTTCTCGAACTTGTCGAGCTCGGGCTGGAGGACCTTCTTGTCGACCTCGACGCTGGCGCCCTGGTTGGAGGCCCAGTAGGTCAGCGTCTTGGGCGAGTCGTTGGACCCGCCGCCCGAGGCGGAACCGCCTCCGCAGGCCGAGGCGGTGAGAGCGAGAGACAGGGTGACGGCGCCTACGGCCGCGGCTCGGATGCTGCGCATGGCTCCTGGTGTCCCTTCCGGGAGTCGAGAAGTCCGAGGACGGCCCGGAGGCGCACGACGCCCGTTCGCGTTCACGCTCCGAAGCCCCTCATGGCTTAATTTAGGACGTGAGTTAAACCTCAAGAGAAAGGCCCGTCAAGATGTCCGGCACCGTCTCTTGACGGCCCCGGCCGCCCGTGGCGCCTGCCGGAGGGACGGGAACGGCGGGCGAGCCGCCGATGACCTGGGACTATGGCCCGGACCTGGGAAAGGACCGGGCGGGGGGCCGTTGTGCAACGGTTGGGTCTCGGCCCGGCGCGGACGCCGGAGCGAGCACCAACTCCTGTAGCCCGTCGGCGTCGGCGTCATGATCCGCCGGAGCGGCGGTGGTCAGGCCGAGTCGCGTACGACGAGCTCGGGATCGAAGATCACCGACGTGGGTTCGGCGCGCGTCCCCCTGATGTGCTCGTCGAGCAGCCGTGCCATCGTCGCCGCCATCTCCTCCACCGGCTGGCGCACGGTGGTGAGCCGTGGCCGGCAGGTGACGGCCACGCTGGAGTCGTCGAAACCGACGACGGCGACGTCCTGCGGGACCCTGCGCCCGTGCTCGCGCAGCACCTGGACGGCGCCCTGGGCCATCAGGTCGTTGGCCGTGAACACGCCGTCCAGATCCGGGTGTTCGGACAGCAGCGAGGTCATCGCCGCCATCCCGCTGTCGACCGTGAAGCCGCCCTCGGCGACCGGCAGGTACGGATGCCCGTGCCGGGCCATGGTGTCGCGGAACCCGGCGAGGCGCTCCTGGCTCGCCGCGACCGCCAGCGGGCCGGCGACGGTGGCGACGCGGCGGCACCCCCGGGCGAGCAGGCACTCGGCGGCGAGCCGGCCACCGTCGCGGTGGGCGAGGTCGACATAGCTGAGCGGTACCGGGCGTCCGGGCCGGGCGAACAGGACCGCCGGCAGCCGGGCGTCGGCGAGCAGCGCGGGCAGCGGGTCGTCCGGGTGCGTGGAGACGACGAGCGCGCCGTCCGCGCTGCCCTGGCGCAGATACGTCACGACCTCCTGACGGGCCTTCGGCGTCTCCGCGAACATCAGCACCGGGTGCATCGAGCGCGGCCGCAGGTGTCCGACCACACCGCCGACCACCCGGCCGAAGAAGGGGTCGGCGAACACCCGCGTGGCGAAGGCGTCCTGCTCGGCGTCCGAGGCGTCGCCCGCCCCCGAGACGACCAGGGCCACGGTGGTGGTGCGCCGGGTAACCAGGGAGCGGGCGGCCTGGTTGGGGGCGTAACCGGTCCGTTCGATGGCCCGGCGGACCAGGTCCTGGATGGCGGGGTCCACGTTGCGGACGCCGTTGACGACCCGGGACACGGTGGCCCGGGAGACCCCGGCCTCCCGGGCGACGTCCTCCAGGGTCGGGGCCTGTCTGCTCATGCCCGCACCCTAAAGGGGGGAGCGGGTCAGGGGGTAGAGCGCTCTCCGGGGGTGCGGTCCGCCTCCCCCGCCGCCACCTCCACGTCCGCCACGAGCGGCAGGTCGCCCGCCGAGCGGCCCGCGAGGACCTCGCAGGGGCCCGGTTCGGTGCGCCAGCCGCCGTGGCCGGTCGACCAGTGGCTCAGGGCCCGTGCCGGGATCCGGACCGTCGCCGTCACCGTCTCGCCGGGGCCGGCGTGGACCGGGGCGTACCCGGCGAGCCAGCGCTCCGGGTAGGCGACACGGCCCTGCGGGCGGGCCAGGTACACCTGCACCACCTCCCTTCCCGTGCGGCTTCCGGTGTTGCGCAGCCGGACGCGCACCGTGAGGTCCTCCCCCGCGGGCGCGACCGGCGGCGCCGTCAGCTCCTCGTACGACCAGGTCGTGTATCCGAGACCGTGCCCGAACCAGTAGGCGGGCGTGCGCCGTTCGCGCAGCCAGGCGCGGTGGCCGACGTGCACGCCCTCGGAGTAGTCGAGCCGGCCGCCGGAGGGGGCGGTGGCCGTGACCGGGGCGTCCGCCAGGGCGGCAGGCCAGGTGGTCGGCAGCCGTCCGCCCGGTTCGGCCCGCCCGAACAGGACGTCCGCGAGGCCGCCGCCGCCCTCCTGCCCGGGGAACCACGCCAGCAGCAGCGCGCCGACCTCGTCGCGCCAGGGCATCTCCACCGGTCCGCCGCTGTTGACCACGGCCACGGTGCGCGGGTTGGCCGCGGCCACGGCGCGCACCAGGGCGTCCTGGGCGCCGCCCAGCGCCAGGCCGGTGCGGTCGCGGCCCTCGCACTCGTCGTGCGCGGTGGTGCCGACGACCACGACGGCCGCGTCCGCCTCACGGGCCGCGCGGGCGGCCCGGGCGAGCGCGTGTGCGACGTCCGGGGCGGGCGGGGCCGCGCTGACGACGGTCGCCCGGCCGGTGCCGGGCGCGAGTTCCCGCCGGGCCAGCAGCAGGGCGTCCTGTCCGACGCCGAGTTCGGCGGTGGCGTACTGGGCGGGCGGATGGACGTGGACCACCGCAGGGTCGTCGGTCAGCGGCGGGAACTCCCCGTCGAGCAGGACCCGGCCGTCCAGTTCGAGGCGCATCCGGCCGAACCCGGCGACGCCCAGTGTCCAACGGCCCTCGGTGCGGGGGCGCAGCCGCGCGCTGATCTCGACGGTGTGCGCGCCGGGCACCAGGCGCGGTTCCAACAGCCGTCCCCCGCTGCGCCGTTCGGCGTACAGCTCGCGTCCGGCGGCGTCGAGCACGCGCAGCAGCACGCCGGGCTGCCCGGAGCGCGGGTCGGAGCAGGTGTCCGCGTCCAGCGGGGGCGGCGGCCCCTCCGGTCGCGGGCCGGGTACGTGGACGACCCGTGCCCGGCCGCGCAGCGCGGCCCGGATGCCGTCCAGGACGGACACCTCGGCTTGCGGGAAGACGCCGGCGCTGCCGCCGCCCTGGGTGCGGGTGCGCGCGGCGTGCGCGCCGAGGACGGCGAGGGTGGGCGGACCCTGCGCGGGCGCCCGCGCAGGGGTGCCTGACGACACCTGGACCACGCGGCCCGCCGACTCCCGGCCCCCACCGCGGCCCGGTCGGTCAAGGGCTCCCGGGGCCGGGGGCTCCTGCGAGGTGCCGGGTCCCAGGTGATCCGGGTCCAGCGGCAGCACACCGCGGTTGGTCAGCAGGACCGTGCCCGCCGTGACCGCCCGGCGTGCCAGTGCCCGCACCTCGCGGGTCCCCCGGCGCGGCACGGCCGGCGGGTGCTCCCCCGCCAGGGCGCCGACGCGAGCGGCCAGGCGCAGCACCCGGCGCGCCTTGTCGGCCACGGCGGACTCGGGCACCTCCCCCTCGGCCACCGCACGGGCGAGCGCCTCGCCCCAGGGACCGTCGGGCCCGGGCATGGCGAGGTCGAGGCCGGCCCGGGCGGTGTCCACCGTGCCGCGCACCGCACCCCAGTCGGACACCACGACCCCGTCGAAGCCCCACTCGCTCTTCAGTGGATCCGTGAGCAGCCCGCTCGCGGTCATGGTCGTGCCGTTGACCGCGTTGTACCCGGCCATGACCAGCCGGACCCCGGCGGCCACCGCCGCCTCGAAGGGGGCGAGGTACACCTCCCTCAGGGCGCGTTCACCGACCCGTACGTCCACGGTGAGCCGGTCGGTCTCGGAGTCGTTCGCCACGTAGTGCTTGGCCGTGGCGGCGACCCCGTGCGCCTGCACCCCCCGGATCAGCGCGGCGCCGATCCGGGCGGTGAGGCAGGGGTCCTCCGAGAAGCACTCGAAGTGCCGCCCGCCGAGCGGGCTGCGGTGCAGATTGAGGGTGGGGGCGAGCAGGACGTCGGCACCCTTGCGGCGCGCCTCGGCGGCGAGCAGTCCGCCGAGACGCTCCACCAGCGCCTCGTCCCAGGTGGCGGCGAGCGCCGTGGCGGAGGGCAGCAGGACGGACGTGTGCCGCTCGTCCCACGACTCGCCCCGTACCCCCGCCGGACCGTCCGACAACACCATCTCCCGCAGCCCGACGGCCGGTTCGGCCCTGGTCCGCCAGGTCGTCGCGCCGCTGAGCAGCGATGCCCTGGCGTGCGGCGTCAGCTTCCCCAGCAGCCGGTCGACGTCGTCCGCCGCCGCTTCGTCGCTCGTCCCCACCTGGTCCCGCTCCTTTCTCGATCAGCCGTACGGAACGGCGGCCGCGCCCCCGCCGGAGGGCCGGCCGCTCGTCCGCCGGTCAGCTGTAGACGCCGAACTCGTACAGCGAGTAGCCGTAACCCGTCCCGCGCGCCGTGCCGTTGACCCGCACATAGCGCCCGGTCCCCGAGACGGCGTGGTCGTCGACCCCTCCGTTGCCGTCGGTCACCGTGCGCACCGTCCGCCAGTTCACCCCGTCGTCGGAGGTCTCGAGGGTGTAGGCACGGGCGTACGAGGTCTCCCAGTGCAGTTGCACGTGCCGGAACGTGGTGCGCGTGCCCAGGTCGACCTGGATCCACTGCGGGTCGCTCCAGTCGCTGGCCCAGCGGGTGGCGGAGTTGCCGTCGACGGCGTTCCCCGGCGTACAGGGGCAGTCGCCGTAACCGGTCTGGTAGGAGGAGGCGGTGGCCGGTTCGCCGAGGGCCACGTTCGTGCCGTCGACGGCGGGCGGCACCACCCGGATCGACCGGGTCTCCACCCCGACGTTGCCCCTGCCGTCGGTGGCCTTGACGTAGATCTTCCACACGCCGGGCCGGTCGGGCGCGGTGACCTTGAGGCGCCCGCCGCCGAGGCTCGTGACCGGCACCGGCGTCAACTGCTTGCTCTGGTCGACGTAGTTGCCGTTGGTCAGCACCTCGTAGGACAACGCGTCCCCGTCCGGGTCGCTCGCGCGTACGGTCAGGACCAGGTCCCGGCCCGCCTGCACCCGTCCCGCGTCGCCCTCGACGCCGAACTCGGAGATCACCGGCGGGGTGTTGTCGCCTGCCGTGGACGCGCCGTAGGCCCTCTTCACGGCGTAGTACGACAGCCGCTTCTCGCCGGCGGGCAGCAGGTTGAACCAGATGCCGCCGAAGTCGTACTCGGTGCCGTAGTGGAACATCGTCGCGCCCAACGCCACGCCCCGGTGGCCGGTGATGCAGTCCCAGGCCCTGGTGTAGCCGTCCGCCTTGGCCCGGTCGGTGGGCTCCAGCGGGACGCCGTTGGCGTCGTCGAGCACCTCCCACTCCCCGGCCGGCCCGGTCTCGGTGACGATGTACGGCTTGGTGTAGCCGCCCTGCTCCCAGGCGGCCCGGACGTCGCAGACGGCGTCGTAGGCGTTGACCGCGTACAGGTCGAGGTCGGGGGCGTTGCGCTTGTAGTACGGCCAGGCGCCGACCCAGGCGTCGGTCGAGGTGACCGGGTGGTTGGGATCGACGGCGTGGATCCTTCGGGTCACGTCGTTGACGAAGGTGGTGTAGGCGTTGCGCTGGCGCTCCAGCTCGTCGCCGCTCCAGCAGTTCTGCAGACCGAGCACGGACTCGTTGCCAACGTTCCACATGAGGACGCCCGGGTGGTCCTTGTACTCCTGCACCCAGCGCGGGAACTCGGCGAGCATCTGGTTCTTGTACGCCGTGTCCGTCACGTAGTTGACGCAACCGCCGCTGCCGGGGCCGCCGCCTGGCTGGAGCCAGAAGCCGGCGACGACCTTGATGCCGTGGGCCGCCGCCGAATCGAGCAGCGGTCTGCTGCTCGCGTCGGTGCCCCAGGTGCGGATGGTGTTGACGCCCATGGACCTGACGTCCGGCATGTAGCGGCCGGCGTCGGCGACGGACGGCCCCCAGGTCAGTCCCTTGACCTGGTACGGGCTGCCGTCCACGGTCAGCTGCCAGGCGCCCTGGCCGCCGGTGACCTTCACGACGCTGCCGGCGGCGTGCGCCTGGCCGGCGGGCAGGGCGGTGAGGGCGCCGGCGGCCAGCAGACCGGCGGTGAGGGGCGCGGCCAGACGACGCGCGCGGGGATGGGCTCGGCTCATGGCGGGTTCTCCGGTGTGGGGTGATGGGGGGACGTGGTGGGGGGGAGGGGGCAGCAGGGGAAGCGTGAGGGTCCCCAGGCCCGTAGGGTCCGCCGGGCCCGTCGGCCGTCGGGCTCGTCGGCCGTCGGGCTCGTCGGCCGTCGGGTCCGTCGGGCTCGTCGGGCTCGTCGGGCTCGTCGGCCGTCGGGTGCGTCGGGCTCGTCGGGGAATGGCGGCCCGGCCGAGGCGAGGGCGGGACCGGCCGGGCCACGGGTCCGTCGGTCCGCCCGGGCCCGCTGGTCCGCCGGGCTCCGTAGGTTCCGCCGGACCCGGTAGGTTCCGCCGGACCCGGTAGGTTCCGCCGGACCCGGTAGGTTCCGCCGGACCCGGTAGGTTCCGCCGGGCCCCGTGGAGTCCGTCGAGTCCGTCGAGTCCCCCGGGTCCGTCGGGGAAGTGGCGCCCCGGCCGAGGCGAGGGCGAGCCCAGCCGGGCCACGGGTCCGTCGGGTCCGCCCGGGCTCCGTAGGTTCCGCCGGGCCCCGTAGGTTCCGCCGGGCCCGCTGGTCCGCCGGGGCCCGTCGGGTCCGTCGAGTCCGTCGGGTCTCCTGGGCCCGTCGGGGAATGGCGGCCCGGCCGTGGCCAGGGCGGGCCCGGCCGGGCCACGGGTCCGTCGGGTCCGCCGGTCCGCCGGGCGCCTTAGGTTCCGCCGGGCCCGCCGGTCCGCAGGACTCCGTAGGTTCCCTCGGGCCCGCTGGTCCGCCGGGGCCCGTCGAGTCCGTCGGGTCTCCCGGGTCCGTCGGGGAAGTGGCGCCCCGGCCGTGGCCAGGGCGAGGCCGGCCGGGCCACGGGTCCGTCAGGTCCGCCCGGGCTCCGTAGGTTCCGCCGGGCCCCGTAGGTTCCGCCGGGCCCCGTGGAGTCCGCCGGGCCCAGTCGAGTCCGTCGAGTCCGTCGGGTCTCCCCGGCCCGTCGGGGAAGTGGCGGCCCGGCCGAGGCGGGGCGGGACCGGCCGGGCCGGACGGTCGAAGGAGGACGGTCAGGGCAGCTCGTAGCGCTCGTTCAGTGCCGCGCCCGCCTCGGGGTGGGTCTCGTCGTAGCCGCGGGCGTTGCACTGGAGGGCGCCGACGACGCAGTGGTCCACCAGCTTCTTGAGCGTCCGCTCGTCCCAGGCGTTGAAGAAGTCGTAGTGGAACGAGTGTGCCGGGCCGCTGGCCAGCCGCACCCGCGACAGGTCGCCGTTGACCGGGAACGCCATCTTGAACTCGATCATCGGCAGCGCGACCGGATGGGTGGCCGGGCAGATGTTGTTGTTGGTGCCGGGATTGACCACCGGGTAGGACATGTGGCTCTGGTGGTCGGGCGTGTCCAGGTACCTGCCGTCCCAGCAACTGGGCGCCTGCATACGGATGTTGACCTGGACGTCGTCCCGGTCGGGGCAGTTGGCGGGGAACTCGACGTTGAAGTAGCTGTCGCCGCACTCCCAGCCCTCGACGAAGCCCTTGTGGCTCCGGAACTCGGCGGCGCTCTGCGTCGGGCTGCCGACGACGAACCGCAGGCCCTTGGGGAAGGGACGCACGCTCGTGTAGTCGGTGACGCCGGCCTTGTAGTAGACGACCTGCGGTCCGACCGGGAGGACGGGCCGGTCGCCGTCGTACATGGTCGGCATCCAGTACGCCGACCGGTCGCCGGGAGCCAGGCACGTGGTGCGGCCGGCGCCGAGCGAGGCGGTGGTGCTGGCCGCGTCGGTGGTGGTGTTGCCCATGAAGGTGTGGTCGTGGGACCTGCCCGGCTGCTGCGGATACACGATCGGGTCGTCGGGCCGGGTGTGGCTGACTGAGCAGTTGGCCTGGAACTCGTGGAAGTAGCGGTGCGGCGGCTCCTTCGTGGACGGGCTGACGCCGGTGACCGGCGGGTTCGCGGGGATGTAGCCGTCACCGTCGGGGTCCTCCGGCGAGGACGCCACCGAGGGGGACATGACGTGGCCGGTGTGTCCTGAGGCGTGCGCGGCGCTACCGCCCCGCGCGGCCCCGTCGTCGCTCGCCGCGATGCCGCCGACGCCGAGCGACGTCAGTAACAGGGCGCTCGCGATGAGGACACCCGAGATGACTTTCGATCTCCGTGGCATGGAGACCTCCTGAGCTCGTCGATGAGTCTCGGAACAGTCGCTGAACGATGTGGGAGAGCGCTCTCCCGCCACGGAATGCTGAGGGCGCGACAGGAGGGCGTCAAGGGATTCGACAGAAGGATCAGCGGACTGCTCACCGCATCTCTTGAATGCAATGCTCGGAGCGCCGGTGCGCCTCATACCCCCGGAAAACCGCCAAAGTGGCGTATGTGCAGGTGATTTGACGCTCCGTCGGTAAAGGAGTCACGGACTGCTGCCGCACCTCTTGACGCCTGGTTCACACGCCTGAAGCATTCACGCCAAGAGAGCGCTCCCCCACCTCCGTTTCGTTCATTTCCCGAACAAGGAGAGTCGCCCCCATGTCCCCTGCCCCCACAGGCCCTGCCACGCCCGAGCCCTCTGCCGTGCGCCGCCGCACCGTTCTCGGCGCCGCTGCCGCCGCCCCCGTACTGGCCTCGCTCGCCATGCCCGCGTCCGCCGCGACCTCGGCGCCCGGCACCGCCCGCAGGTCCCCGCGCGCCCTGCCGGGCGGCGGTGACCTCGGCCCGAACGTCATCGTCTTCGACCCCTCGACGCCCGGAATCCAGGCCAGGCTCGACCAGATCTTCCGGCAGCAGGAGTCCGCGCAGTTCGGCACCGGCCGCTACCAGCTGCTGTTCAAGCCGGGCACCTACCACGGCCTCAACGCGCAGATCGGCTTCTACACCTCCATATCCGGCCTCGGCCTGTCTCCCGACGACACGACCATCAACGGCGACATCACGGTCGACGCGGGCTGGTTCAACGGCAACGCCACCCAGAACTTCTGGCGCTCCGCGGAGAACCTGGCCGTGGTCCCGGTCAACGGCACCAACCGCTGGGCGGTCTCCCAGGCGGCCCCGTTCCGCCGTATGCATGTGCGCGGCAGTCTCAACCTCGCCCCGAACGGCTACGGCTGGGCGAGCGGCGGCTACATCGCCGACAGCCGGATCGACGGCCAGGTCGGCCCGTACTCCCAGCAGCAGTGGTACACCCGGGACAGCGCGGTCGGCGGCTGGGTCAACGCGGTGTGGAACATGGTGTTCTCGGGCGTCGAGGGCGCGCCCGCCGGGAGCTTCCCGAACCCGCCGTACACCACCCTCACCACCACCCCCGTCTCGCGGGAGAAGCCCTTCCTCTACCTGAACGGCAGCGAGTACCGCGTCTTCCTGCCGGAGAAGCGCACCAACGCACGCGGCGTGACCTGGGGCAACGGAACTCCGCGCGGCACCTCGCTGCCGCTGTCCCAGTTCTACGTCGCGAAGCCCGGCGTCTCCGCCGCCACCCTCAACCAGGCCCTGTCGGAGGGCCTGAACCTGCTGCTGACGCCCGGCATCTACCACGTGAACCAGCCGATCCAGGTGAACCGCGCGGGCACCGTCGTCCTCGGCCTCGGCTACGCGACGGTCATCCCGGACAACGGCGTCACCGCGGTGAAGGTCGCCGACGTGGACGGCGTACGGCTGGCCGGGTTCCTGGTCGACGCCGGGCCGGTCAACTCCCCGACCCTGGTGGAGATCGGCCCGAGCGGCAGCTCCCGGGACCACTCGGCCAACCCGATCAGCGTGCAGGACGTCTTCATCCGCATCGGCGGCGCGGGCCCCGGCAAGGCCACCACCAGCATGGTCGTCAACAGCCGGCACACGATCATCGACCACACCTGGATCTGGCGCGCCGACCACGGCGACGGCGTCGGCTGGGAGACCAACCGGGCCGACTACGGCCTCGTCGTGAACGGTCACGACGTGCTGGCGACAGGGCTGTTCGTGGAGCACTTCAACAAGTACGACGTGCAGTGGTTCGGCGAGCGAGGCCGCACGATCTTCTACCAGAACGAGAAGGCGTACGACGCCCCGAACCAGGCCGCCGTCCAGAACGGCTCGATCCGGGGCTACGCCGCCTACCGCGTCGGCGACAACGTCACCACGCACGAGGGCTGGGGCATGGGCAGTTACTGCTACTACAACGTGGCACCCTCGATCGTGCAGCACCACGGCTTCGCCGCACCCGTGCGTTCGGGCGTGCGCTTCCACAACCTGCTCGTCGTCTCGCTCGGCGGCAACGGGCAGTACGCGCACGTCATCAACGACACGGGGGCGCCGACGTCCGGAACGTCCACGGTGCCCTCGACGGTGGTGTCGTTCCCATGACCGCGCGCCGGCGGCGGCCCCGCCCCCGAGGTGGGGGTGGGGCCGCCCTCGGCGCTACCGGCCGGCCGTCGCCGCCGGGGTCACCGGCGCCGGCGCGTACCCGGTGGGCCGGGCGGTGAAGGTGCCGCGGCCCTGGGTGCGGCTGCGCAACCGGGTCGCGTAGCCGAAGAGTTCGGCCAGCGGCACGGTGGCGGTGACGACCGCCGAGCCCGCCCGGGTCCGCGAGCCGGTCACCCGGCCGCGGCGGGCGGCGAGGTCACCGAGGACACCGCCCACGGCGTCCTCGGGCACGGTCACCGTGACCTCGACGACCGGCTCCAGCAGGACCATCGCGCAGCCGCGCAGGGCCTCGCGCAGCCCGTTCCGGCCGGCCGTCCGGAACGCCGTCTCCGACGAGTCCTTCACATGGGTCGCCCCGTCGGTCAGCGTCACGCGCAGCCCGGTCACCGGATGCCCGCCGAGCGGCCCCTCGGTCAGGGCGTCCCGGCAGCCGGCCTCGACGGCACGCACGTACTCCTGCGGCACGCGCCCGCCGACGACCGCCGAGCGGAACGCGAACCCGTCCTCCAGCGGTTCGACGTCCAGCACGACATGGGCGAACTGGCCCGCCCCGCCGTCCTGTTTGACATGCCGGTGGACATGCCCGGCCACACCGCGCCCGACGGTCTCGCGGTACGTCACCCTGGGCCGGCCGACACCCACCTCCAGTCCGTGGCCGCGCCGCAGCTTCTCCACCGCCACCTCCAGGTGCAGTTCGCCCATGCCGGACAGCACGGTCTGCCCGGTCTCGGGGTCGGTCCGCGCGACCAGCGACGGATCCTCCTCGGCCAGCCGGGCGAGCGCCGTGGCCAGCCGTTCGGCGTCGATGGACGTGCGGGCCTCGACGGCCACGGTGACGACCGGTTCGGCCACACCCGGCGGCTCCAGGACGAGCGGCGCGTCCGGCGCGCACAGGGTCGAGCCGGCGCGGGCGGCCTTCAGTCCGACCACGGCCACGATGTCGCCCGCCACGGCCCGGTCCACCTGCGCGTGCCGGTCGGCCTGCACCCGCAGGATCCGCCCGATCCGCTCGGTGCGCCGCGCGCCCGCCTCCCACACGGTGTCCCCCTTCTCCATCGTCCCCGAGTACAGCCGGACGTACGTGAGGCGTCCCGTCGGTGTGGCGCTCACCTTGAACGCCAGGGCCGCGAGCGGCGCCTGCGGGTCGGCCGGGCGCTCCTCGCCCTCGGTGCCGCGCACCGGCGGCACGTCCAGCGGTGACGGCAGGTAGGCCACGACGGCGTCGAGCAGCGGCTCGATGCCGCGGTTGCGGTACGCCGACCCGCACAGGACGACGACGCCGTCACCGCTGCGGGTGAGGTCGCGCAGTGCCGCGGACAGGGTCCGCTCCGACAGCCCGGCGGCCGAGCAGAACTCCTCCAGCGCCTGCGGGTGCAGTTCGGCGACCGCTTCCTCCAGGAGCTGTCGTCGTCGCCGCGCCTCGTCCAGCAGGTCCGGCGGAACCGGTCGCGCCGCGGCGGTCTCGGCGCCCTCGGCCCAGATCAGCGCCCGCATCCGGACCAGGTCGACGACGCCGGTGAAGCCGTCCTCGGTGCCGATCGGCAGCTGCACGACCAGCGGGGCCGGGTGCAGCCGGTCGCGGATCGAGGCGACGGCCGCGTCGAGGTCGGCGCCCGCCCGGTCCAGCTTGTTGACGAACGCGATCCTCGGTACGCCGTGCCGGTCGGCCTGCCGCCAGACGGACTCGCTCTGCGGCTCGACACCGGCTACGGCGTCGAACACGGCGACCGCCCCGTCCAAGACCCGCAGCGAACGCTCGACCTCGTCGGCGAAGTCGACGTGTCCGGGCGTGTCGATCAGGTTGATCCGGTGCCCGTCCCAGGTGCAGCTGACGGCCGCGGCGAAGATGGTGATGCCCCGGTCGCGTTCCTGGGGGTCGAAGTCGGTGACGGTGGTCCCGTCGTGGACCTCGCCGCGGCGGTGGGTGGTGCCGGTGGCGTAGAGGACGCGTTCGGTGAGGGTGGTCTTCCCGGCGTCGACATGGGCGAGGATGCCCAGGTTGCGGACGGCGGTGAGGTGTCGGTCGAGTGCGGTGCGCACGGCCCTTGGCCTTTCGGGTGATGTGTGTGCGTGGGCGGCGCGATGTCCGGACGTGACGTGAAGCGGCGGGCGGGCGTGGGGCGTCGGCGGGTGTACCGACGCGCACGCGCGTGCGCTCAGATGGTCGTCACGGCCTTCCGGTGCCGGCCGCGCAGCGGGCACCGGACGGCCGAGGACACGAGGATCACCTCGTAGCGGGAGCGGGGAACGACGACAGCGGCACGCTCACGCATGGCCTGTCCCCCCTCACTCGGCTCGCTGTTCGACAACGAGGCGAGTGTAGGGAGCCCGGCCCACCGACCGCACGGCATTTTCGACCGGCCCCAGGGCCTGTTGCGAACGAGGGGGTCCTAGGAACCGTCCGCCGTGTAGAAGTGCCGTCGGACCCGTCGCAGCCACGCCTCGGCGGCCCTCTCGTCGGGCTGTTCGGGCAGGACGCCGGGTGTCGCGTCGAACGCCTCCTCGAAGTGGCGCAGCAGCGGCAGCGCCGTCGAGGGGTCGGCGGCGGCCCGCTCGCCGAAGGCGTGGTAGCTCCCGGGGTCCTCGACGCGGATGGTCAGCCGGCCGGTGGCGTACAGCTCGTAGCCCTGGGTGCACAGCCGCTTGAGGTGGCGGGCGTGCTTGGCGGTGCGCCGGAGGCCGACCGGGTCGCCGGCACGGCTGCGGAGCTTGCGGAACTGCTGCGTGGCGTAGCCGAGATAGGCGTCGCGGACCCGGCGGGCGCCGAGCAGGGTCGAGCGGATGCCGATCAGCTCGTCACCGAGGGGGGTCCTGACCTCGTACAACTCCTCGGGCAGCCAGACGAGTTCCATGACGGTCGGGTTGCCGCCGAGCGCGAGGCGGCACCATTTCGCCGCCTCGTGCAGGGTGCGGTCGGGCGCGGTGGTGACGTGGGACTCCTTGGGACCGCGCAGGCCGTGCAGGGTCTCGGTGGGGGCGGCGAACACGCCGAGCCGGTCCACGTCGGAGTCCTCGTGCGCGAGGCCGTACGCGGTCGAGCCGACGACGCCGGACAGCAGGATGTCGGTCACGGTCACGCAGGCCCCCGGTGTCGTGCGCGCGCCCTTCCTTTCGGCGGCAAGAGCGGCGGTGGACCGTCATGATGCCGTGTCCGAAGGGCGGACGGCCTGCCATTTTCCGCCCGGCGGCCCCGTACGGCAGGACCCTCGGGTTCGTCCGGTGTTCACAGCCGCATCACGTCCAGGTCTTCAGGCGCGCCCGGTCTCGAACTAGCGTCCAGGGATCGATCGACCCGATCGACCGCTCGACCAACCCCGACCTTCACCAGTGAGGTTCCGATGTCCGCACGACATGCCCTCGTCGGCCTGGCCCTGCTGCCGGTGCTCGCCGCCCCCGCGGCCGCCCAGGCGACGACGGACGGCCCCCACGCGTCGACCCACAAGGCGCGCTTCGACCTCCAGGCCCACCGCGGCGGCCTGGGCATGACGACCGAGAGCACCCTGCAGGGCTTCGGCAAGGCGCTGCGCCTCGGGGTCTCCACGCTGGAGCTGGACACCCAGGTCACCAAGGACCACAAGGTCGTCGTCACGCACGACCGGCAGGTCAGCGCCCAGAAGTGCCGGGACACGGCTCCGGTCGTCCCGGGCGATGCGCAGTACCCGTACGTCGGGAAGTACATCAAGGACCTGACGCTGGCGCAGATCAAGACCATGGACTGCGGCTTCCAGCAGCTGCCCGGCCACCCCGAGCAGGAGCAGATCGCGGGCGCCCGGATGGCCGAGCTCCGCGATGTGCTGAACCTGGTCAAGCGCTACAAGGCCAAGGACGTCACCCTCAACATCGAGACGAAGGTCGAGGCGGGCGCGCCGGAGCAGACCGCCCCGCGTGAGCTCTTCGTGCGCCGGGTCTTCGAGGAGATCCGCGCCTCCGGCCTGGAGCGCCAGGTCAGCATCCAGTCCTTCGACTGGGGCGCGCTCAAGGCGATGCACAAGCTGGCGCCGCGGTGGCCGCTGGTGGCGCTGACCAACTACGACTTCCTCCAGGTCGGCAAGGAGGGCGCCTCCCCCTGGCTCGGCGGGATCGACGCCGACGACTACGACGGCGACTTCGTGAAGGCCGCCGCGACCGTACCGGGCGTCGAGGCCCTCTCCCCCAACTACGGCTTCCCGCAGAACGGCAAGATCGGCGACCCCGGTTTCCGCTTCTACCCCGACCGCGCGATGATCGACGCGGCGCACGCCCGGGGCCTGAAGGTCGTCCCGTGGACCTGCGACGACCCGGCGACGGTGGCGGCGCTCATGGACATGGGGGTCGACGGCATCATCACGAACTACCCGAACCACGTGCGGGAGCTGATGGCCGACCGCGGGATGCGGCTGCCGAAGCAGTACTTCCCGCGCCACTGACCCGGGGCCCCGTGCGGGCCGGGCGGAGGTCCGGCCCGTCGACGGCGTATCGTCGCCGTCGACGGGCCGGTGAGCACAGGGGTGGGCCCGGCAGGTCTCACAGCACTTGGGGGTGTCCGTGGCCGCGCGTCGGTTCCGTGACCGTTTCCGGCGGCGGCCCTGGCGGGGGCGCGACGAGGACGGGCGGACCGCCTGGACCCGTGGGCGCGTCACCGCGGCGCTGTCCCTGCTGGTCGCCCTCGTGCTGCTCTTCCCCTCCCTCGTGCCCGGCACCCCGGGGAACGTGGGTGGTCTGACCGAGAACTTCCTGCCTTGGCTGGGCGTGTTGGTCGTGCCGCTGCTCGCGTCGGCCGCGCTGCGCCGCTCGGCGAGCGCGCTCACCGCCGGGGGCGCGGCGGCCGTGGTCTGGGTCGCCTTGTTCGCCCCGTCGCTGCTGCCCCGGGACCCGGGCGCCCACGACCTGACGGTGGTGCAGCACAACGTCAGCGACGAGAACGGGGACCCGGCGGCCACGGCCCGCGCCCTCGTCGGGGCCGGACCGGACCTGCTGGCGCTCCAGGAGCTCACGGAAGGGGCGCTCCCCCTCTACGAGGCGGCCTTCAGGAGCCGTTACCCGCATCACGTGGTGGTGGGGACGGTCGGTCTGTGGTCGCGGCATCCGCTGACGGAGCACGCCGCGGCGGACATCCGACCGGCGGGGGTGCCGGGCGACTGGAACCGGGGGCTGCGGGCGGTCGTCCGCGTCGGCCCCGAGCGCGCCGTCGCCGTGTACGTGGCCCATCTGCCGTCGGTGCGGATCCGACCGGCCGGCGGCTTCGACACCCGGTGGCGGGACGAGAGTGCGGGGCTGCTGGGCGAGAGGCTGGCCGGCGACGCGTCGTCCACGGTCATCCTGGCGGGCGACCTCAACGGCACCACCCGGGACCGGGGCCTTGCGCCGCTGACGTCACAACTGCGGGTCCCGGACGAGGACTTCGCGTTCAGCTGGCCCACCGCGTTCCCCGTCGCCAGGATCGACCAGGTCATGGCACGCGGAGCGACGGTGACCGACATCCGCACCCTCCCCGCCACCGGCAGCGACCACCTCCCCGTACTGGCGCGCATCGACCTGGAGAACCTGGAGGACCTGGAGGAGGCGGACAGCGAGCCCGTCGCGCGACGCCCCTACTCCATACGGTAACCACCCTGTCACCACCCGTCAGATGGAAGGTCGGCTCGACGACATGTGCGGCATGCACGGTCACAGCTGGACCCCTCCAGCTGAAAGGGCTTGGCCATGCAGCTCCGCACGGCACGACGCTGGTTGTTCGGTGGGGTGACGACCACGCTCGTGGTCGGTGTCACGATCACCGCGAGCACGCAGATCCAGCCGGCCGCGCAGCGGACCGCCGCGGGCGCCGCGCAGCGGACCACCACGGATGCCGCGCCACAGCCGGCCGCCGCCGCCGCGCCGACGCTGCCGCTGGGAGCCGCGGACCTGCGGGAGACCCGTACGTCCCGGCAGATCGCGCCGGGTGTCACGCACATCGCCGTCGAGCGAGGCCAGGTGTCGTCGGACGAGTTCTGGACGCTCACGGTCGGTCTCGCCACGAGCGAGGCTGAGGCCGACGCGCTGTCGGACAGGGTCCGCGCCGCCGGGTACGAGCCGCGCCTGGACCCCACCGCCGGTCCGGATCCGCGAGGGCCGCAGGACCGGCCGCTCGGCTGGGCGGTGCGCGTCGGCCGCTACCCCGACGAAGCCGCCGCCGACCGGGCCAGGACGGCCGTCGCGGCGCGTGGGCTGTCCGCCGCCGTCCAGCACACCGGCGCCGACGGGCATGCCACGGACGGCCCCTGGTCCCTGGACGTGCTGGTCCTCGACCCCGCCCGGTTCCGCGGCAGCCTGCGGTCGGAGCTGGCGAGCGGCGTCGTGCCGGGACGCGAGACCACCAGCGCGACGGCGCGTCGCACCCACGCACTCGCGGCGGTCAACGGCGGCTACTTCGTCATCGGCGGCTCCCACACCACTCCCGGCAACTGGGTGGCCGGCACCGACGGCGATCCCGCCGGCATCTCGGTGGTGGGCGGCGCCCTGCTCTCCGAGTCCGTGGGCGCGCGGCCGGCCCTGGTGATCCCGGGCGACAGCGTGCGGGGCACCTCGGTGCGCCGGCTCCGGACCGGCAGCACGGTCGCGGTGGCCGGCGGCGCCACCCGCAAGGTGACCGGCCTCAACCGGCAGCCCGGACTGATCGCGAACTGCGGCGGCGTCGGAACGATCACCCCCTTCTCCCACCCGGCGCACGACTACACCTGCGGCAACGTCAACGAACTGGTCGCTCTCACGGCGAAGTTCGGCAGCACCGCTCCCCAAGGGCCCGGATACCAGGTCACCCTCGACGCGACCGGGCGGGTGACCGCGGTGCGCGGCAGCCGGGGCGGCGCCGTCCCCGCGCGCGGCACCCTGCTCCAGGGCACCGGCACCGAGGCCCAATGGCTGCGCACCCACGCCCGCACGGGCGCCCGGCTCACGGTGCGCAGCACGGTGACCGACGCCGACACGGGAGCCGCGGTGCCGCTCGCCGCGAGGACGTCCGTGGTCAACGGCGGCCCGCTGCTGCTGCGTGACGGTGCGATCGCCCTCGACCCGGTCCGGGACGGCTGGAGCCCCGAGGACATCAAGGGCGCGGACCGTGCCGCCGTCTACAACAACTGGTATCTGCGCCGCAATCCGCGCACGGCCGCCGGAGTCACCGCCGACGGACGCGTCGTCCTGCTCACCGTCGACGGCCGCCGCCCCGACCGGAGCGCGGGGCTGTCGATCACGGAGACCGCCGAGGTGCTGCGCAGCCTGGGCGCGGTGGACGCGCTCAACCTGGACGGCGGCGGCTCCACGACGATGGTCGTCCGCGGCGCGCTGCAGGGGCGCCCCAGCGACGCCGCAGGCGAGCGGCCGGTCGGCGACGCACTCGTCGTCGTGCCCAAGCCGGCCCCTGTCCGACCGTCCCCCTAGCGAGCCGGCGCGCGAAGGAGCCACGCGCCGCGGACCTATTGACGGCAATGGTCCATACCAATACGTTCCCACCCATGCGAAGAACCCTGAGAAGAGTGGCCGTCGCCACCTGCTCCCTGTCCCTGCTCGCCGTCCTCGCCCCGGCGGCCGGAACGGCCGTCGCCGGCGAGTCGCACACCAGCACCGCCCCACACGGCAAGCGGGTGGGCTACTTCACGCAATGGGGCGTGTACGGCCGCGACTTCCAGGTCAAGGACCTGGACACGAGCGGTCAGGCAGCCAGGCTGACGCACATCAACTACGCCTTCGGCAACGTGAACGCCGAGGGCGAGTGCTTCACCGGCAACGTACCGGGCGAGGCGGACGCCTGGGCCGACTACGCGCGCCCCCTCGACGCCGAGAACTCCGTGGACGGCGTCGCCGACACCGACACGCAGCCGCTCGCCGGCAACTTCAACCAGCTGCGGGAGCTCAAGGCCAAGCACCCCCGCCTCAAGGTGCTGATCTCGCTGGGCGGCTGGAGCTGGTCCACCCACTTCTCCGACGCCGCGCTGACGGCGGAGTCCCGCAAGAAGTTCGTGTCGTCCTGCATCGACCTGTACATCAAGGGCAACCTGCCGGTCGACGGCGCGCGCGGTGGCGCGGGCTCGGCCGCCGGGCTGTTCGACGGCGTCGACCTGGACTGGGAGTGGCCCGGTTCGCCGGGTGACACGGACACGGTCTACCGGCCCGAGGACAAGCGCAACTTCACCGCCCTCGTCCACGAGTTCCGCACCCAGCTCGACGCGTACGCGAAGAGCCAGGCACCGCGCGGCAAGAAGGCCAAGCACTACGACCTGACGGCGTTCGTACCGGCCGCGCCGGGCGCGATCGACGCCGGGTTCGACATCCCGCGGATCATGCGGGACTTCGACTTCGTCAATCTCCAGGGCTACGACTACCACGTGTCGGGCCAGCCCACGACGGCTCAGCAGTCCGCCCTGTTCGCGCCGGGCGACTTCAGCGTGGACCGGACGGTGCGGGACTGGGTGCGCAGGGGCGCGCAGCCCCGCAAGCTGGTCGTCGGCATGCCGTTCTACGGGCAGGGCTGGACCGGGGTGAGCGGGGGCGGCGACGGTCTCGGCCAGCCGGCCACCGGTCCGGCGAAGGGCACGTACGCGGACGGCTACGAGGACTACAAGGTCCTCAAGGGCCTGGCCGCCTCCGGCACGTACACCGTGCACCGGGACCGCTGGAACGGCAGCGCCTGGATCTTCGACGGCACCACGCTGTGGACGTACGACGACCCGCAGGTGCTCAGGACCAAGGCGGCCTACGTCCGCAAGCTCGGCCTGGGCGGCGCCATGTTCTGGTCGATGGACGGCGACACGGCCGACGGCGAGCTGACGGCGGCGGTGGACAAGGGCCTCAACGGGCGCTGACCCTCCACGGGTGATCTGCCCCGGCACCCGACACGGGTGCCGGGGCACGCGCCACGCTCCGGCGGCTCGCCCCGTACGACGCCCGTACGACGCCCAGGCCGACTCCCGGGTGAACCCGGGCACCCGCTCCGCGCGGCGGGCGGCACCGGCCGGTCGGGCTCCATACGGTGGCGTACGTGCTGCTGAGCTGTGCTTTCGTGAATCTGAAGCCCGGAGTCGGGAAGACCACCAGTGCTGTCTGGCTGGCCCACGCGCTCCACGAGCTGGGCCTGCCCCCGCTCCTCGTCGACAGCGATCCGGCCGGTTCCGCACTGCGCTGGAGCGAACTCGCCGGAGGCTTCCCCTTCCCCGTGATCGCCCTTCCCGTGGGCGACGTACACCGTCGCATCGACGACTTCCTCGGCGGGCGCCGGACTGTGGTGATCGACGCCCCGCAGCTCGAGGACCACGCCCGCATCGCCCGTAGCGTCATGCTCCACGCCAACGAATGGCTCGTGCCGGTCACTCCGGCCCCCATCGAGCTGGACCGGATGGCCCCCATCCAGACCGAAATGGGCGATGTGCAGTCCCTACGCGCGAAGCCGGCCCGCACCGCGGTGCTGCTCAACCGCACCAACCGCCCTGACACCACGCGTACCGGTCCCGACGCCGACGCACGGGAAGTGCTCGCGGAACGGGGCTTCCAGGTGCTCGACACGCAGATCGCCCGCCTCGACCTCTACTCCCAGTCGTTCGGCGGTCCGGTCCGCGTCCGGAAGACGGCCTACATCGACCTCGCGAACGAACTCCTCAAGCGTCAGGAAAACGCATGAACCAACGCAAGGACAACTACCGCGCGGCCCTGCGGCGAGGTCAGGCGGAGCCGCAGCCCCACACGCCCAAAACGGCCACGCTGAACAGCAGATACGTCCGGATCACCATTGAGCTTGAGCCGGACCTGCAGCGCCACCTGGACCAGTGGACTGCCCCTGCCGTCGCCCTGCTGACGAACGCCGGTACGGCCGCCCAGCGCGTCCTGTCCGCGTTCACTCCCGGCACGCCCTCGTCGGGCGCGGGCAGCCGCACCTGACCGAAGGCGCCGCGACCGCGTTCCGGTGGAGGCACCCTGGAAGCAGGGAAGGTGCGGTGTCAGGGAGGACGCGTGATGCGGACCAGCGACGAGGTCTACCACCAGGTCCGCTGGGACACCCGGTTCGACCCGGCCCGGTTCGTGCTGGGAATCAGCCGGCGCGGCGGTGGTCTCGAACGCATCCCGCTGCCCTCCTTCGTGCCCGGGGGCGACATCCCGTGGCACCGGGTGGTGTCCATCGAGGCGGACGGCGAACCGGTCTGGGACCGGGCCACGGGCGTGGACCGCGTCGACGCCTCGGGCGCCGGCCGGGTGCGGGAACCGCGGGCGGACCCGAGCGTCGACACGGGCTCCGGCAGGGGCGAGCCCGCCGGCGTGCTCGACGTGTCCCCGACCGCCCGCACGGCGGTGGCCTGGATCCCGCCCGCGGAGCTGTGGCCGCCGATCCAGGACATCCGCCGGGACTACGATCCGCAGATCCACCGTTGGCCGCCGCACGTCAATGTGCTCCACGGCTTCGCGCCGGAGTCCGACTTCGAGCGGGCGGCCCCGCTGCTGTCCGCGGCGGCGGCCATGACGCCGGTGTTCACCACCCGGCTGGACGGCGTGCGCACCTTCCGGCACAGGGCGTACGTCACCGTGTGGCTCGACCCGGCGGCGGCCGGCGAGACGCCATGGGCGGACCTGCACCGCGCACTGCGGCAATGCTTCCCGCGCTGTCGTGGGCCCGCCGAGGACTTCACGCCCCACCTGTCCCTGGGCCGGACCCGGGATCCGCGGCACGTCACCGCCGACTGCGCCACCCGGCTGGACGCCATGACCGCGACGGTCTGGGAACTGGTCCTGCTCTCCCGCAGGGGCGACGGGCCGATGCGGGCACGAGCCACGGTCGCCCTGCGCACGGGGGAGGTCCGCCGGCTCCCCGAAGCAGGCCCCGAAGCCCCGGGCCCGGAGGACACGGCGTGGCTCTGCGACATCACCGACAGATGAAGCACGCACCGTACCGGTCACTCGTAGCCGAGGACTTCCTCGGAGTGCAGGCGCCACCCGTCCTGCCGCTTGACCAGGACGAAGGCGGTGCGTTCAAGAACGTCGTAGTACCCGGCCTCCGGTTGATGGCCGGAGGTGAACCAGAGTGCCTCGACCCGCGCCGTGTCCGCGGTCTCGCTGACGACGGTCACCTGCTCCAGTGTGGACACGGCGCCGAACTCGTCGGTCTTGCCGCGGTCGTGTGCTCGGGCGTACTCGGCGCAAAAGTCAGCAGGGCTCCGGTAGAGCATCTGAACCTCTTGGGTGCGGGTCACGGCCGGTTTCCTGGGAGCATGATGGCATCGCCGTCACTCACAAGAGCCGTAGCCGCTCAGCTCGAACCGCGCCTGCCGCTCGGGCTCCAGGGGTGGTGGTGCACAGCCTGGAAGGCTCTGTCCGTCATGATGACCCCACCTTCAGGTTTCTGCGAACGCCCGGCGATCCGGTGCCTGATCGCCCGCGAGGACATCGACTGCACGATGACCGGCTTCCACCGCGCCGGGCTCGTCATCACTGCACTCGACAGGTACTGCTACAGGTCGGGTAACACCCCAGTACCAGGGTTCAGAGAATGGTCACCGTCCCCCCGTCACCACACCCTGCGGCTCACCGTTGACCGTCACGGCCGGATCAGCCTCCACCCTGCGCACAGACATGTCGATCGGTGCGGGGCGGGCTTGAGCTGATTCAGCTGCCGACAGGTGCCGGACGTTGGAGGAGCTGTCGGCGAACGGGCGGACGGTGTGGGCCAGGAGGCGGGTCAGCTCGTCGTCGAGGCCGTGCTGCAGTGGGGTGCCGTCGGGGCCGAAGGAATCGATCTCACGCTCGGCGAGCACCACGCCGGTCTCAGCGTGTGTGGCGGTGAAGCGCAGGATGCCGCTCTCGTTGTAGCTGAACTTGATCTCGATCTGGTTCCGGCGGGTGTCCTGTTCTCGGGTCGGGAGATGCACTTCGATGTTGGCCAGGGGGAAGGCGCGGTCGCTGTCGGCCGGGTAGCCGACCTCACCCTCGATCACCGGCACGCGCACGAAGGAAGCCCGCGGGGTATCCGGGTAGAAGTTGGCCGAACCCTCCGCGGGGAGAGTGGCGTTGCGTCGGATGATGGCGCGGAAGCCCTTCTGTTCGCCCGCGCTCACGGCGGTACCCAGGTCATAGCTGGTCACCAGGGAGAAGTCGCTGTCGTCGTCCAGTTCACCATCGAGGGAGGCCGCGTAGATGGCGGCGCCTCGGGCGACGGCGGTCATGGGCCGGCACAGGCCGCTGTCGACGATGCGGTCGTGGCCGAGGAGCTCGCCCAGGGCGTGACGCACCTGGGGGATCTGCGAGGTGCCGCCGATCATCAGGACGGAGTCGATGTCGTCCTTGGTGATGGCCAGGTCTTCCAGGGCCTGCTGTACCGCCTCCAGGGCGCGAGTGATGAGCGGGGTGATCGCCTCGGTGTACTCCGCCGCGGTGATCCTTACCTCACGCTTCGAGACCGAGGGGGCGAGGCCTACCGGAAGGTCGAAGAAGAGCGCGCCATCCATCGGCACGGAGGACAGGGCGATCTTCGTCAGCTCGACCGACCGGCGCCACCGGCGTCGTTCGGCCTTGGTGAGCTGGTCCGCGGTCAGGCCGATCTTCTGCTGGATCAACTGGGCCAGCGCATTGTCGAACTCCAGGCCACCGAGGGCGGTGATGCCGCGGGAGGTCTGCTCTTCGAAGAGGCCGTCGTCGTATTCGAGGACGGTGACGTCGATGGTGCCGCCGCCCCAGTCGAAGACAAGGAAACGGCCGGGGATCGGGACGTCGCGGACGTAGGAGATGGCAGCCGCGGTGGGCTCGTTGAGCAGGGCCCGTACCTTCACTCCGCCGAGCGCTGCCGCGGCGCGGGTCCGGTAGCGCGCGCCGCCCGTGGCCTTGGCGGGCACGGTGACGACCGCGTCGGAGAGGTCGAGCAGCTGGGCTGAGACACCTTCCTTCATGCGGCTGAAGAGGGCGGCGGCAGCGACGGTGCTGTGGAACTTCTCGGAGCCGACCCAAACGTGATGCTCCTCGAGCTGGGCTGCGAGCTCGAGGCCGTCGACGTCGCCGTCCTGCTCGGCACCGGAGCGAGTGCCGAGCATGCGCTTCACGGCATCGAGGGGCTCGCTGGTGCCGGTCTTCGCCTCCCAGCCGAAGCAAAGGGTGCGCTGAAGGTCGCGAACGGACAGCACGGAGGGGAAGAGCTGCTCGAACTCCGACATCTGCCACTGGGCTGGCACGTTGTCGCCGTCGATCGGTAGCACTTCGGTGGTGTGTCCGTTCCAGTGGGCCACCACGGAGTTGCTGGTGCCGAAGTCGATACCGAAAGTCATTGCGCTCCCCTTCGCTTCATCGAGCCCTTGCCTCCACGGGGGGGACGTCCCCCGCCGGTTGGCTGCTCCTTGCCTCTGTTCTGCTGCCTCTCGGGTTCCTGCCCCCGATGGTGCCTCTTCCTCTGCTGTGCAGAAGCCTCCTTCTCCGGTTGCTTCCTCTCCGCTTCACCGTGAGTTGCTCTACGCCTCTGCCCAGGCGTCATCTCCCGCGAGGGCACCTTGGCAACGGCCCGCAGCCAGCCGCGTTCGACGAGCTTGCCGGACTCCTTGTCGACATAGGCGGGCGCGACGAGTTCAAACGTGACCGGGCCCCTCTTCATCACGCCGGGCTGGTCCTCGACGACGTTGAAGAGCGACTGATCACCGGTGTCGCCGACAACTCGCAGGCCGGCCTTCGCCGTCTCGTCCTCCAGGCGGGTCAGCACCACCTGCAGGGTCTTGGCGTCCAGCGCCTGCCGGTGCAGAACGGCCAGTTGGGCCAGGTGCATCTGGCGCGTGCGGATGCTCTCCAGCACACCCTGGCGCACTGCGTCGGTGAACTGGGGCAGCACTCGGCGCATCAGCTCTGCCCGAAGGGCGGAGACCAGATCGGCCTCGGACTCCTTGCCGGCCAGAGCTGCGCCCAGTTTCTCCGTCGCCTCCGCCAACTCCCTCTCTAGTACGGGCAGGAGCGTGTCGTTGACCGACTTCAGGATCGCGGCGGCGTCCAGGGTCCCGGGAGTGAACTCGGGCAGTTGGCTCCTGGCGAATCGCCAGGGAGCAGCCTCGGCCGCCCTGAGTTCCCCACGCTTCCGCACACTTCCGCGGTTCGGCCCACGTCCCCCGTTCCGCGGGGATCCGTCACGGGAGCCAGAACCACTGTTGCCTTTACCGGCTGCGTTGCTCACGATGTGCTGCTCTCTGGGGCGTCAAGGGCTGCGGCGTCTTCGGCAGCCAGGGAAAGGCGTTCTGTCGTCCTGGTGATTATTTCTCGGGCAGCCTCGGTGCGGGACCATCCGCGGTCGCTGTCCGTGGGCGGCTCGGTGAGCCTCTGCAGGGGCTCGGGCGGGAGTTCCAGCCGGTGGCTCGTGCCGGCGGGATCCTCCCAGCGGTGCGGGGCGAGGGGGACGGCGAATCGGGGTGCTTCCTTCTGCTCGCGCTCGGCCTTCTCGATCATGTCCTTTGCCCGGTTGATCCGGACGCGTCCGCTGTCGTCGAGCTCCTTCCTCAGGGCCCGCCACGACTTCTTCCAGCCGTCCGCTCCGTCCGGCACGCCGAGCACCAGGTATGGGTTGAGCGGCTGGTCGCGTTCTCCGAGGGGCCGCTCCTTCAGGAAGCGCTGGTTCTCCCGCAAAGTGGCCACGGCGCCCCCGCCAAGTTGTTCCGGCACCGGAGGACGGCTTTCGGCGTCCCGCTCCAGCAGTTGGAGAGACTCCGTCGTCTCCTGGCCTGCGCGCAGATAGGCCTGGATGTTCTGAGCCTCCCAGCGCACCGGCTGCGAGTGGTGCCGGAGCCTCATGGCCATGGTGAGCGCCGCCTTCCTCCGCTGCTCCGCCGTTTCGTCGTCGCCGCGGAGGAGGGCACGGTGCATCTGCCGCACAGCCCTGATCAGGGTCCGCACGCCGATCCAGCCGTTGAACCTCTTGTTGCTCGCGCTGCGCACGCCGGGGTGGATCCGCTGCAGGAGAACCCACAACCGCTCGTCGGCGACGAGGTCGTCCGGGACCTCTGCGGTCCGCCGCACCTCTCGCAGGGCGTCGAGAAGCTTCTGCGTGGGCGGCAGGAGGTCGGTCCACGCCTCGGTGATGGCCGTGGTGTCGTTGGTCTGCAGTCTCACCAGCAGGCGCCAGTCCTGCGGCCAGTTCCGGCCGGGTTCCGTTCCCGGGCCGGCCTCCCGGCGCTGCCGTTCCAGGGGCCAGGCCAAGAGGTCCATCTCCTCGTCGGTGAGGGACGCCGGGTCCAGGCGGGCGCGGAAGTAGGCGGCACGGGAGGTGCCGTCACGTTCGGGAACCGCGCCGATCCACTCCTCGTCGATGTAGTCGTCGAGAAGCGGCCGGGGAAGCTTCGCGAGAAGCGCCCTCGCCCGAGGGGTCGACAGGTTGGTCTCCATCAGGCGACGGTCGTCCTGGTAGACCTGCCACATGCTGCCCGGCTCCCCCAGGAGCGGCAGCGGCTTGTCCTCCAGCAGGGCGCGGGCGCGTTCGTCGAGCCGGCCGTCGAAGACATTCAGCCCGTGGTCCTGTGCCATGACGAGCAAGGAGACGCCTGAGACCGGGTCGTCCTGCCGGGACGCTGCATCGGCTGCGGCCCGCGCCAGCTTCTGCGCGGAGAGCGTCCCAGTCCCCGCCTTCAGCGCGTCGGCCAGCATGACTTCGGCGAAGGAACGGGCGCGCTCCCAGGCCTCCCGGTCGGCGAACCCCTCGGGGATGGGCTGGGGCATGACCGGTTCCAGCTGCTTCTGCGGCGAAACGACCGGAGCGGGGCCGCCGGGGACTTCCGCGACCTCCGGAGCTTCTCCTACGGTCCGGCCCTGGGCGCGGGCCTGGCGGAGGGCGAGGCGGCGGGCGATCTCGCGCTGCCGCAACTCCTCCAGTCGGGTTTGTTCGTCGTGCCCCGTCCCCTGCGGGATGCCTGCCGTCATCAGAGCTCCTCCGCGAAGATGTGCACCTGCTCGATCACCGCGGCAGGGGTCCGGTCCAGGCTGTAGGAGTCGACGAATGCGATCTTCGAGGCGAGGCCTCCGGCACGGACCTCGCGACGCAGGTCCTGGAGCCGTTCGTTCCCGCACTCCTCGGTGGCGGACTCCAGCGGATGCTTGACGGCGACCGCGACGGGCTCGCCGGTGAATTCCGAGGTGAAGAGCGCCACGGGTCCGGCGGCGGTCTCCTTCAGACTGACGGTGGTCTCCTCGTCCGCCCAGCCCTTCAGCAGAACGGCGTGCTCGTTCGGATCGATCTGCAGTTTCCGGCCGCGCAGGGCATCGATCAGTTCGCGGGCGAGCCGCCAGTCGTACAGCGGGTGGAGGCGCATGTTGGAGTAGTCGCGCAGGCAGGCGTAACAGGAGCTGCGGCAGCTCTGCGCATGATGGTCGGCCTCCAGGTCGTGCACGTACCGATCGACCGCCTGGAGGAACTCCTCGATGTGTTCCTCCGAACCGAGGTACGTGCTGAAGCCTGCGCCGTTGTCGAGGCTGTCCGCCAGGTAGGCCATGACGGGCGCGGCCACCGGGGCGTCCGAGCCGTGGATGCCGCTGAGGAGTTCCTCCGGCTGCACGTCCAGGTGCGGGGCGGCAGCCCGGCGTAGCAGGGCCGCCAGCGAGTACCAAGCGGCGCGCCGGCCGTGGTAGGCCTCGGGGAAGCCGTCGATCTGCTGGGACTTCGAGATGTCGAAACGGAGGCCTCGGCTGGTGTCGAGGGCGTCCTTGGCACCGATGAAGAGCATGTCGGTGTGCTGGGTGGCGCCGAGGGCGATCTCCAGATCGGCTTCCGCCTTGGGGTGGTCCAGAGCGACGTATCCGCCCCAGGGGCCGGTGTTCTTGACGAACCGGAAGAGCTTTCCGGCGTTGGTGTTGACGATGTAGCGGTCGCCGCTGCCGGTGTGAACGACCATCCAGTCGTCGGCGGCACGGTGGATGCGCGGGGCGGTCTTCTCCAGGTCGGTGGCGGTTCGCGCGCTGGTGGCGTTGGAGCCGAGCTCCCGGTAGCCGTCGTAGTCCCGTGCTTCGTGGGCGGCCCGAAAGCCCGCGGGCTCCCGGAAGGGGACAGCCTTGTAGTACTTGCTTTCCGCGCCGCAGGCGGGGCAGGTACCGGCGCTCCCGGTTTCCGGGTCGACGGCGGCCTGCGGGTCCACGTGGGAGCAGATCCGGCACATGGCGACCAACTGTTCCGGTCCGAACGGATCCTCGGCTGCCTGCACTCCGCGCCCGCTCGGGACGAGGGAGACCACTCCCCTGGAGCGGAGCAGACGGCCGTCCTGCGGGGTTTCGCTCCCCGGCGCGAACTTGCTGAGGGCGACCGCCAGGTCGCGGTTGACGGAGTCGGCCGGCGGCCAGGGGAAGGACTTCCGCGGGACGCTCCGGTGGAGGAGGCGGGAACGGGTCGGGAAGCCGAACATGGGCAGGAGACCCGCCTCTGCCAGACGCTGGCTGAGGTCGGAGTGGCCGACCGTCCGGGCTGCCACCTCGTCGACTTGAACGAGGAGTTCATCGATGGCGGCCACCGGATCGATGGCGGCAATGCTGTCCGGTGTTCCGGCCTGGAAGGCGGCGGCAGCGGCTCTGATGCGGTCCGGGTGCCCGGCGATCCAACGGCGGACGGCACCGCGGTGCACCGGCCAGTCGGCGGCGAGACCGAACTGGCCGTGGACGTTGGCCGTCATGTCCGGTCCCTTCTGGCGGTCCTCTGGCTGCAGGGGCTCGAAGGCCTGGCGCAGGACCTCTCCCAACAGGACCCGCCGGAAGACGGAGACCATGCCGAGGACCAGGTAGGGCGGCGGAGTGGGGTCGTTGGTGATGGCTTCCGGCCGGGCGAAGTAGTGCTCGTCGTGACTGCGGCCGCGGCAGACCGTGAGGGCCACGGCGACCGGGCTGTTGCGTCGGCCTGCGCGCCCCACCCGCTGCTGGTAGTTGAAGCGGGTGGGCGGCATGTTGGCCATGATCACGGTGTTGAGAGGGCCGATGTCGACACCGGCCTCCATGGTCGTGGTCACGGAGAGCAGTTCCAGACCGTCCGCCTGCGGAACGTCGTTGTCGCCGAGGAAGACGTCCTGGAAGAGGCTCTGCCGGCGCTGGGCCTCCAGCCGGTCCGTCTGCCCGGTCAGCTCCGCCGTGCGCAGGGGAAAGTCACCGGTGCGGTGGGCGGCCTTCCACGCGTAGTAGTCGTCTTCGAGGACTCCGCTGTACTGCTGGGGAACGGCCGGCAGCGGGGTGAGGCACTTTGTGCACAGCCCCGTGCCCGGGTGAAGGTGCGGCCGGTGGCAGGAACGGCACGTCCAGGTCCTGTTCTCACCGGGGCGGAGCGCCACCTTCTCCGGTTTGATGACGTAGTCCACCACGGCGTCCTTCCAGACGCCGAGCACCCGCTCCTCAACTGTCCGCACATCGGTGCCCTGGCGTTCGGCCACCTGCTTCCAGAAACGCTTCAGAGGCGCGGGCGGTCTCTGCAGAGAGGCACGTATCCGGGTGAAGCGCCGCATCAAGCCGAGAATCCGCAGACTGGCACGTGCCACGGCCTGATCGCTGTCCGGGTCGATCTCCAGAGGCGAGCGGTCATCGCGCAGGCAGAGCCAGCCGAGTCCGAGCGATTCGAAGTCACGGCCGCCACCTGAGAAGAGGCTTCCGATGGTCTCGAGGCGGAGGCGGGAGCGAATGCGGTTGAGCAGTTCCTCCTGTGCCTGGGTCTCTGCCACCGCTTCCCGGTCCCGCTCCCAGTGGTAGAGCGCGGTCCAGGGCTGTCCGGCCGAGGTCTGCTGGAGCGAGGCCGCGGGACCGGCGGGGTTGGTGCCGTACTGCAGCAGCATGCCTTCGAGGTCGGAGGCGAGGTCGTCCAGCGAGGGCAGTTCGGAGAACTTCCGCTCCAGGTCGGGCAGGAGTTCCGGTTCAGCGTCGAGATCGTCGACAAGGATCGCCTTCAGGCGCCCCCAGTCCCCCGGGTTGCGGTCTCGCAGCCGTTCCATGGCGGCACGGGCGGCCGCACGATCGATCGACTCCCCGGCGTAGTGGGCCTTCACCAGCTGAAGGTCCCCGAAAGGATCTCCCTGGTTCTCGACGGCCTGGGCGCTGAGCAGGCGGAGAAGGTCCTGGTGGTGGCGGAGGGCAAGGCCGCTGGCGAGCTCGGAGGCGTCGTCACGGCTGTCGGAGAAGGCGATCGCCTTGCGCCGGCCGTCGGGGAGGTGGCCGAGGGCCTCGGTCACCAGCACCTGATTGATCTTGTAGAAACCGGTGCGCATCCGCCTGACCGGCGCGTTGCGCAGCCGGTCAGGAGACTCCAGCGGGACGAAACGGCCGTCCCGGTCGTACTTGATCTCCCAGTCGTCGCCGCAGGCGGGGCAGCGGGTGGGGAAGGCCTGGAGCCGGGCTGGGTCGTAGGCCGGCTTCTTGCCCCCCTTCTCCAGGGGCACGGAGATGTGGAAGGACCATCCGGTGTGCTGGACGTCCCGGTTCTCCAGGCGGCCCGTGGCGGGCTGGTAGGCGCTGCGTCGGAACTCGAACTCGACCTGCGGCCCGCCGTCGGACAGGCCCGCGTGCCAGCTGGGATCGTCGAGGCCGAGGCCTTTGGTACGCGGCCAGTACACGACGTAGTTCGCCGCGGTGGGTGCGCCACTGGCCTCGTCGGGGAGCAGGTCCAGGTCCGGGAAATCGGTGTGGAGGGCACCGGAGAACTTGCGTCGCTGGGTGTCCTTGGGGCTGGCGTACCCGCCGAGCATGAGGTCGCCACAGGCCTGGCAGGAAAGCAGTTCCAGTACGCGGGCGCCGCAGGTGCAGCGGGACGTGGGCTCGGCGAAGAGCCGGCCGACTCTGCGTTCGGGTCCCTGCTCCACCGGTACGTGAGGGCAGTTCGGGTCGGAGCAGGCCCAGATGCCCTCGATGTTCCGGAAGAAGAAGTGGGCACGCAGCTGCGGGAGTTCGGGGTCCTGTGCGGAGCCGAGTATGCGCAGCACCCCGTGGAGAGCGTCCAGGCGCTGTTCCTCAGGGACGTCAGGGAAGAGATTCTTCGCCAGTTCGGGGGCAGGCAGGGCACGGGGCTTGCCGCCGGGGGTGAGGGCGCGCTGGAGCGCCGGGCCGAGGCCGGTCTCCCGGGCCAGGACGACGGCTTCGTCCTGGGTGACGGGGACCGTCGTTGCCTGCGCGAGGCGTGCGGTGTGGGCGGCCAGGTCGCCCCTGCCGTGGATCTCCTTCGCCTTTCCGGAGATGATCACGCGCCGGGAGCCGGGCAGGGCGAAGAACCCGTCGAGGAAGTCGTCGTCCCGGCCGGCCTCCAGCGAGGCGGAGGCGGCGAGCACACGCAGCTTCTCGGGGTCCTTGTCCAGGCCGAGGCGGTGGCGGAGGTTGCGCAGCAGGTAGGCCACCTCGGTGCCGGCCGTACCGCGGTACATGTGGAGTTCGTCGAGGATCAGGGTGAAGCGGGCGCCCGGGGTCTGTTCCAGCCACTTCCTCGTGGAGCTGAAGATGTGCTCCTCCTGTTTGCGGAGCAGCATGATGTTCAGCATCGAGTAGTTGGTGACCATGATGTCCGGCGGCGCGGCCTGCATGTCCCAACGTGCGTGCATCTCCGCTCCGCCGAGACGCGGGATGAAGGGCTGCAGCTCCTCGCCGAGCTTTTCGTCGGCCTTGCGCTGCCGCTCCTCGACCTCCCGCAGGTACTGCCGGAGACGGAAGTTCGCAGGCGCGGAATCGCGGCGGCCGGAGACAGGGGTGGCTCCGGTGTAGCGGCCGAAGTAGAAGCGGTGTCCGTTGCGTTTCCGGTCCAGCCACTCGCGGGCTTCGCGGCTGTCCAGCGACTTCCGGAGCCGGACCAGCTGGTCGTCGGCGAGAGCGTTGGTGGGATAGAGAACCAGCACACGCATGGCGGCGGGATGCCCGTGCTCGCTCTGTCGGCTGGGCACGTGGTCGCCGTCTCCCTGCCACCATTTCCGCTGCTCCGCACGGGTGCCCCGCCAATGGGCGGATTCGGCGATCAGGTCCGCGAGGACGGGCAACAGGAAGGACTCCGTCTTTCCGGAACCGGTGCCTGCGGTGACCACGAAGTCCTTGCCCTCGCAAGCGGCGACCAGGGCGTCGTGCTGATGCTGGTAGAGGCTGGTCACGCCGTCGGGGAGCGTGAACCGAGCGAACTCGGCCGCGTCGGGGTGCGCCCCTGCTTCGGCGAAGGAGTCCGCGATGCCGACGCCCCGGGAGGCGTACTGCGGGCGCAGCTCGATCAGCGGGTCACGCCAGGCCCCGTTGTCCCGGTTCAGGAGGTTGCGCCGTTCGTCCATGACGGAACGGTCATCGACGCCGAACGGGGTGTCGTAGTAGCGGAAGAGCGCGCTGCGCAGGTCGTCGAAAGTGCCCATGACGTCCTGGACATCGGTGTTCGTCACCGCCACTGTCTGCTGTTCGACGCTCATTTGGTCCTCCCGCCGGTGACCGCCACCGGTCGCGGCATGATCTCCAGGTTCTGCTGCAGCGAGGCCGCGAGCGCCTCGGCGAGCGCCCTCGGCACGTTGTCGTACGCGCGGATCTGCGCCTGCTTGCCCATCGAGGGCGGGAAGCCGCTGCACAGGACAGCCACGCGCTCGTGCAGGGTGGGCAGGGGCGCGTACCGGTCGACGAAGAGTCGGCCGACGCCGGCACGGCCCTTGCCGGATTCCGGCCGCCACCGCATCACGCCGATTCGGTGGCGGGCGAGCTCCAGGTAGACGCCCGTCTCGCGTTCCACCGCATGGAAGGCACCATTGCGGCGGACGCGGGTCAGGCGTGCGTAGTCGGCTCCGCGCCACCGGTACAGGCCGTCCTCGTCGTCCCTTGCCACGGGGACGAACCGTTGGAGGCGCAGCTCGTACTTCTCCAGCGTGGTGGCGGTGCTCCCACCGGGCGGTGCGGACTCGGGGCCCGGTGCCGCCTGCGGAAGCAGCTCCATCAACTGCACGGCGGCGCAGGGCACGTAGCGGGCCCCGAGGAGCTCGGCGGCTTCCTGCAGGGTCCGCAGGTCCTCGTACTGGAACAGGAGGCTGTCGGGCAGCGGCGCCTCATCGGCCTCCGCCCGATGAGGGACGGAGATCAGCTCCATCCAGTCCTGTGCCGCCTCCTCGATGCGCGTGCTGATCTGCGCGGTGCGCGCGCCGGTCAGCAACGCGAGGCCGTCGGCGTGGGGCAGCCGGGTCAGCACCGGCGGGGCCACAGACCAGCGATCGGCGCGTAGGTCCACGTCGATGAAGGCGAGGGCGGCAACCTTGCGCATCCAGTCCCAGTCGGCGTACTCCTTCAACTCCAGGCCCCATGCCTGGGCCTGACTGCGTACCCCGTCGCGCAGTGCGGACGCCTTGCCACTGCGGCTCTCGCTCAGCCAGCGCAGGAGGATTGCGCCGAACTCGTTGCTGCTCATCGATCCCGTCATCGGTCCAGCTCCTTCGCTGCCTGCACGTACGCGACCCACGAGGGCTCGACGGACGCCTGCTGGGCGTTGAGGACGGCGCGGGTCCATGCCCGCGGGTTGCCTGCGCTCTTCGGCTTCGGCATTCCGGGGTTCACCGGGCGGCCCTTCCAGCGTCCGCTCCGGCGCTCCAGGAGCCAGCCGCCGATGCCGTGGAAGTCGGCCTCGAAGCGGAGCGGGGCGGGGGCGTCGGGGAGCCGTTCCGTCCACCAGTCGGGTTGCTTCGGAGCCTCCACCGTCCACAGCCGTCCGTCGGCGGCCGCGAACAGCACCTCGTCCGCATCCCGACGGCACAGTTCCATGGCGGCTGCCGCGTCCTGGATGGTGGCGTTCGTGCAGTCGGCGCCGGTGATGCCGGTCGGCAGGGTCTGCTCGACAAGGAGAGAGGGCGACTCCGAGGCCTTGCCGTCCACTACGGTGAAGCCGCAGACCTTGGTCATCTTCGGCTCGACGACGGCCTCGTCCGCGGTGGCGAAGTCGATTTCCACGCCGGCGTAGCTCACAGTGTGGCGGCCCGGCTCCAGCCGGAGCATGGCCAGGGGGACGGGTCGGCCCGCGGCGGCCGCCTTCCTGAGCTCGGGCCGCTCCTTTCCGTCGACCAGGAGGGCGCCCGTGCCCTCCGTGGCGTCCGGGAGGACCACGTGGGGCTCACCTCCCCGCAGATACAAGTGGGAATCGAGCGAGGGTGCGAGCTTCAGACCGCCCTCGAGGCGGAGCTTGAACTGGGCCGGGGGCTGCAAGAGCCCGACCGCGCCCTGGACCTCCTGGAGTGCCCGGCGCAGGGTCACCGCGTCATCGAAGGTGACCGGCTTGTGCAGCGACCAGCTCTGAGGCACCCAGGCCAACTTGCTGGTGTCGGCGCTCCGTCCCGTGGTCGCGGCCTTGTCCAGCAAGCGCTGCACGTCCCGCTGCGCGGTCGGGGCGGCGAGCACCACGTGTGCCTCTCCTGGGCGGAAGCCGTCGGTGGCGGCCCAGACGCCGAGCACGTCGTCCCGTGCGAGCACCAGGACGGAGCAGGAGGGGCGGCTGAGCACCATGTTGTCCCCGTCGCGGCGGATGCCCCTGGTGAGGGTGTCCGCGCTCGGAGCGGGTAGGCCCGTCACCTCGTAGTAGGCAGTGTCGCCGAGCTGCTCGAGCACGACACCGCCCTTGAGCTCAACGCGCTCCTCCTGCTCCGCGGACCGCAGGCGCGCCACCCAGCTGAGACGCCCAGAGTCCAGTCGCACAAGGAGTTCGGCCCGGGTGACACCGGTGGGCACAAGCTCGTCCGAACCGTCCCAGGAAGCGGCGTAGTTGCCGATCAGCTTGGCGAGGAAGGGGCGGAACTCCTCTTCTTGCGAAGCGTTGCGGAAGCCCTTGGAGAAATGCCGGTCCATGCCCCGGATCTCGATCTGGGCCAGCAACGACTCCCCCGGCAGCGGCCAGGTCGTACCGTGCTCCCGCAACGACCGGAAGAACTTCGGCATGAAGGACCGGTCCGCGCCGCTGAGGAGCGCCTGGGACTGGGCGAACCCGATCATGCTGCGGTTGGAGGGCAGGTCGACGGGGGCGGGAATGGTGCAGAGGCCCCGTGCGCCCTTCTGGCTGTGCTGCCAGGATGCCAGCACCTGCCACATGCGGGATATGGGCTCGTAGTGGTGGCTGCCCAGCTTCGTCTCTTGGCCGGTCAGCAGCTCGGAGAAGCGGGCATGGTAGGCGGTGGCCCGGTGGTTCCGGTCGTGCACCATACGGGACGCGGCCATCACCGAGCAGGCCAGCAACGGCAGGAAGGCGGGCACGCCGTCCTTGTCCTGCTGACGCCTGCGCCAGCGGTAGTCCTCCAGCGCGCTGTACGGTTCCGCGGTCCCCAGCCGCAGGAACTTGCCCACGCACTGGGCGAGGGGCTCCTCCATGCCGTATCCGTGCCTGAGCTCCTGCTCCACGTCGTCGTCGACGTAGAACAGCGTCGGGTGGCCGGTGTGATGGCGTCCGAAGAACTCCTCGGCCAGCACTTCCTGCCACTCCTGGTAAGAATGGTCCACTCTGTCCCCAAAAGAAATGTTCCAATGCCCTCTTCGTGACATTCCCCGGCATGGAACGGTTTTTCCGCGTCACCCTAAACCTGCGGCCGAGGGCGCCAACTACCGAACGCCCTGTCGGGCTCAGCCCTCGGCCGCCACTGCCCGACATAACCCCATGACGAGCAACTCGAAGGGCCGCCCCACCTATCCCCCAACTGCTTCCACAAGCGTCCACGGCGGTGCCAGCAAAGCACCCGAAAGTGAGGGCCAGAGTTTCACCGTCAGCTTGCACTCACAGTGGTCGCAGGAGTAGCGCGACCACCCCGCCCCAGAGTTCGATGCGCCCCACAATCAGAGGTCACCTGTGTAGATGATGTGGTTGAAATGTGGAGGACGTCAATCGTTTCGCTGCCGGAAGGTGCGCCCTGGGCACTCGCGTCAAACGACCGTGACACCCATCGCCTGCACACTCAGCGGGCGATCGCCTCGGCGTTTGCTGTCCTACCGCTCGACTCCTCGGCACACGACGCCCTCTACGCCGCCTCCCTCGACGCGACGACCCTCGTCTTCATGCGCGGCTCCCTGCCGAAGAACGCGCGGTACAGCTCGGCCGTCCCGATCTCCTTGAGAATCTTGTTTATCCATGCCTGGGTGTAGACGTACTGGTCGAAGGCTTCGTTGTACGAGCAGTACCTGGGGACGGTGGCATAAGGGTTGTCGGAACCCTTGACCGGACGGATCCTCAGCCGCTTCCACATCTCCGCGTGTTCTCTGGATGCGCTGAACCGGAAAGGCAGTTGCTCCTCGACGCGGGCGGCGACCTGCGTCGGGCGCATCCTGTTCAGGTCCGCCACCTCGACATGGCGGTCCCGGGTGATGACGGTTCCGCTACGTCCGGCCTCGACCATGGTCCGACGCTCGTCCTCAGTCAGGTCGTCGAGCTTGACGAAGTTGACCGCCAGGTCGGCATCCGTCTTGGAGCCGGTGATGGGCACCAGCCGTACGCGGTAGTCGTACCTAGGGTCGTCGAGGACGGAGGGATCGATGCCCGCCTCGTACCTGGCCACCAGGTCACGGGTCTTCCTGGGCAGCTGCCGGGCGGCCTTGCGCATCTCCTCGTATCCGTCCGCGGTCAACGCCTGGACGGAGAGGGGGAACCGGAGCCGGTCGGCAAGGCTGTAGCCGGCACCGAAGTGGCCGGCCATCTCCTGCTCGTAGTTGATGACGTAGGCCTGCGCCCTGCCGCCCGTGACGATCCTCAGGTTGTGCTCGTAGCGGTGTTCCACCTTGTTGCGCAGGGCGACGAAGAGCTCCGCGTTGAGGCGCACCCTGTCTCCGCTGCCAAGAAAGCGCTCCTTGAGGCACTTCTCGAGGTCCCAGGCCTTGGGTTCGCCGTCGATCATCTGGTGGCGGCCGGTCCTGGCGTCCCGGTAGTGGTAGTCGATGTTCGCCCTGTGGAATTCCGCGTGGAGCAGATAGTGCCAGGCCTTGTGCATGTGGGTAAGGAAGTCGCTGTAGTCGCCGCTGGAGCAGTTCCATTCGTCGAGCGCCTTGAGGGCGTGACGCTGGGACTCCATGAGGATGTGGTGCCACCGGGGATGGGCCATGAAGAGAGTCGCTCACTTCCGTCCGGGGATGGGGGATCGGTTTCGCAGGGCGGTATACCGCTTGGCCGAGGCTGCTCCGCGGGTCCCGCGGTTGTCCGCCTCGAACCGTGGGCTCAGGCAGCGACCGACAGGGGGCCGGCCCCGGAGCCGAACGAGCGCAGGATCCGAACCTCCTCCTTCCGCGCGGCGGAGGGAGGGATTCGGCCGCTGGCGCGGCGGAGGGCGAGGCGGGCGAAGGCGTCGGCGGTTTCGTTGAGATCGTGTCCGATGTGGCCTTTGAGCCAGCGGACCTGGACGCGGTGGCGGTGGCGCAACAAACGGTCCATCAGCTGCCGACTCTCCGGGAAGAGGAGGGTGCGGTGGGCGACGGTCGGGTCCGCGGAGCGCAGGGCCGTGTCGATTGCCTCGACTGCCTGGACGCTGTCGCACAGGAGGACCACGGGCGCATCCTCGTGGCGCTCGAGGAGGCTGAGGGCGGCCGCGCAGATACCGATGACTTCGGCTTCACCGCTGCTAGAGGCCAGAGAGTCGCCGTATCCGGTGGTCCCGTCTTCTGCAGCCCAGCCGTAGCCGGACAGTGCGGACTCGTCACCGATGGCGGCGTCGGCGACGGCCACAACGGCGGTGTCGGGAAGGTCGGTCAGCAAGGCGTAGCGGTCCACGTAGGCCGGGAGCGTTGCCGTCGAATGTTCCCCGGCCCCGTCCTCGTCCGTGTCGGAAGGCGGGGCGTCGGCGAGGACGGCGGCGATAGCGCGGTGACAGCGCGGGCAGCCGTCGGCCTGTTCGGGGCAGTGCGCCTGGTGCCTCAAGGTCAACTCACGAACGCTGTGCCACGAATCGGGTTCGGCGTCGGCGAAGCGCGCCAGAGCCGTGGCGCGACACTGCGCGACGAGTTCCGCGAAAGGTCCCGTGGTCACGCAGGCCCACATCCGGTCGTGGAGTTCCGTGACCCGGAGCAGGGCTTCACGGGAGCGGGCAGCGAGAACCGCTGTGTCCTGGTAGGCGTCGTCCAGAGCGTCGAGTCGGGTGGGCCGTACGGAAGGGGCGCAGGCGAGTACGTCCCGTTCGGCCTGGCCGATCGCGTAGCGGCCCCAGGCCAGCGCGGCACGGGCATGGCGGCTCCACCGTTCGACCACCGCGTCGTGCGGGAGGTACGGGTTCTCTTCCTCCCGGGCATCGCGCAGGAGGACCTGAACGAATGCGTCGTCGTCGCAGTCCCGCAGCTCACGCACCGGTGCCGGCAGTTCGTCGCCTGCCGCTTTCCGGTCCCAGGCCCACTGGGCGAGGTCGCTCTCCGGCGCCTGCGGTGTGCCGTCCGGCAGTCCCCTGTCGCGGAGTTCCTGCCGCAGGGCCTCGGCGAAGGCCGCCGGGGATGCCATGCGCGCCACCCTCAGCTCCAGCGTGTCCACCGGCCGGGAGCGGCCGGTGAGGCTACGGGCACGCCGCTCCTTGTACAGGGTTTCCGCCTGCGACCGGGTACGTCGCACCGTGCGCGCGTGTGCGCGCAGCCTTCGCAGCCGCTCGGGGGGCTGAGGCTGAGCCGAGAGTTCCGCGCGCCGGACGGCCCCGCGAGCGAGGACGTCGGCATGGGCGAGAGCGACGGTGATGGGGCCGGTGAGCGAGGCGTGCTCCAGGGCCGCGGCGACCTCCGGAGCGCAGATCCCGTTCATGCGGGCGAGGACGGCCTCCTGCAGGGCGGTGAAGTCGTCGGCGAAGCGACGGATCAGCTCGGTGTGCTCGGTTGTCGTCACGATGGCCTCCCAGGTCGCGGGTGGTGGTGGGCGGGGCCGCACAGGATGTGTGATCGGGCGTGGGTGCGGGCGGGCTCGTGGGCCCGGCATCGGGTGCACCCGATGCCGGGGAAGGCGTGAGCCGCCGCCGTGCGGAGACGCGGACGGCACCCGGCAGGGCTCCGTCCGCGGTCCGGGCTACTGCACCTGGCCGGTGAAGATGGCCGTGCGGTACCAGCCGGAGCCGGAGGTGTCCATCGGCATGATCTCGATCTGGGCGCTCCTGGCCGTCTTGGGGAACACGCAGGCCGCCTTCCAGGTCTGCGACTTGCCCGGCAGCAGGTGCGTGTCCGGCGCGCCGTCGAAGCCCGCGTCCGTGTCGAAGATCTCGTCGGCGCCGTCCGGGCAGGAGAGGCTGACCATGGCCAGGTCGATCGTGGACTTGGAGCCGTTCTGCATGGTGACGGAGAAAGACAGGTAGGCCTTGCCGGACGGGCTGGCGTACTCGCCGGAGGTGCCCCGGCTGAAGCCGCTCAGGTGCGCCTCAACGCCGTTGTTCCACGTGGCGGTCTTGCCCAGCGCGACGGTGAAGGTGTCACTGTCGGAGGCATCCTGGGTGTCCTGCGCGTCCTCGGCGCTCTGGGTGTCCTGCGAAGCGCTGACGGTGGCCGCGGGCGGCGCGGTGTCGGTCTGACTGCCGCCGGTGGTGGAGCAGGCGCACAGGGAGCAGCCCACGGCCGTCGCGACAACGGCGAGAACGGTCCTGCGCGCACGGACCGTGGACGCCGCGATCAGTGCGAGGAGCGTCGAGGCGCTGTGGGCGAGCCGCACTCCGCGCCACGAGGGCTTCCTCCCGGCCGACGGGAGCGCGGAGGCGGGGGACGGGGCCGAAGAGGGGGAAGAGGAAAGCGTGCCGGGTATTTTCGGGTAGCTCATGACGTCATTCCTTGTATGGATGTGGGCGGGGAGGGGACTGACGGGTGTGGATACGCGGCCGCGGGAGCCGGAGACCAAGTCCCGCAAGTGGGACCTCGTCCAGAGAGAGGCGCTCGGCTGAGAAGGTCTCGGCGTCAAGGAAGCTGCGCGGCAGGCCTGTTCAGCCGCGCACCCCACGGATCTTTCGACCCAACTCGCTGTTCGGGTCGAGGAGCGCGCCCGCGACGCGGCCGGCGGAGTCCTTCACGCCGCCACTGAAGTTGAGCCGGCCGGTGGAGCCAACGCTGGCGCAGACGCCGTCCCAGTAGGCGGGTTCGCGCTCCCAGCGGACGTCGGCGAGCAGGTGCTCGACCGTCTCGTAGCTCAGGGCGTCGCCGGGGTCGCACCAGGGGGTGGAGCGGTGCAGCAGGACGCCGAGGCCTGCCATCACGGCCGGGGCGGTGATGGCGCTGCGCCGGGCGAAGTCCGGGAAGCGGCCCCCGATCAGCCGGGACACCAGGCGGACGACCACCGCCTCCACCTCGTCGGCGTCGGTGTGGGGCGGCAGGTCGTTCGCCTGGACGTTGGCCGCCGAGTACTGCACACCCTTGCTGCCGAAGACGGTGGTGACGATCAGCGTCCGCAGCGCGGAGAGCGTCACGACCTCCTTGTCGGTCCTGGTGAGCTGCCGCTTGCCGGCGTTGACCAGCCTGCCGAACGGCATCCGCCGGCCGTCCGACTCGACCTCGAGCTTCTCGCCGACGACGTAGACGAGGCGGGTGGCGAGGTCGCGCTGGTCCATGGACATGGCCAGGTTCTTGGCGACGTCGATGCCCTTGACGTTGCGGTCGTAGAAGATCTGCCGCGCGTCCGCCGGGGAGATCCCCAGGTAGAGCTCGAAGGGGATGCGGACCCGTCGGCTCAGCTCGGTGTAGGTAAGGCCGAAGGATTCCGGGTCCTGGTAGATGTCGTGCCAGGCGGTGGTCTGGGTCTCGCCGTCGATGGCGATCACCATGGCGTCCGGAGCGACGGTCAGCGTCCGCAGACCCGAGTCGGGGACCAGCTCGTCGCTCATCGCGGCGATCTCGTCCGCGTGCCAGAGCGTGATCGGTGGCGTGGACCAGGCGGAGCCGTGCTTGCCGAGGATGCCGGCGGCGATGTACTCGGCGTAGTCCGGGATGTTCTTGCCCTTCTGGGACTTCAGCGTCCGCTGCACGGTCGCGCGCAGCTCGGCGTGACGCCGGTCGTGACCGGACGCGGCCTTGAGGGCGCGCGGGTCCTCCTCCTGACGCGGTGACGGCACGAGACGTACCAGCGTCGCGAGGGACATGGTGCCGATGACCGCGTCCTCGCGGAACGGCATGACGGTGAGCGGGATTCCTTCCGGGATGCCGCTCGGCATGGTCAGGCGCATGGGTTCCCCCTGGGTGGTGGTCGGCCGTCGCCGGGTCCCGAGGTGCCGCGCGTCCCGGTGTCCGCCGGGGGGCGGGGCAGGACGAGGGGCTGGGCGCTCGAGGACATGGCTGTGGCAAGACAAGTGACGCCTCACGCCGCAGAGGACCGCTCACCGACGGAAGCGACTCCATGTAAGCATGACAGTGAAAGCGTTGTCCAACAGCTTACTCGGGTTGACGCGTGCTGTAGGGTGTGACCACGCCGTCCATCGGAGCCAGGACTCATCCATGCCACAGCCATCCGCACCATCAGCCCAGGTGACAGCCGCCGAGATCTCCCGCATCGCGGGTGTCACGCGCGCCACCGTCAGCAACTGGCGACGCCGGCACGACGACTTCCCCGCGCCCTCGGGCGGCACGGACAGCAGCCCGCTGTACGACCTGGAGGAGGTCCGCGCATGGCTCGCCTCCCGCGGACAGCACACGGCGGCCACCCCCAGCGGGGAGCTGCGCACCACCCTGCGCCTCCGGGAGCAGGCCGGCGCCGCTGCGTCCGATCTGCTCGTATTGGTCCTGGCGGCGGCCCGCCGCCCCGCCGACGACCTCACCGGTCTGCTCGCGCTGCCCGACGCCGACCTGGTGAAGCAGGCGAAGGACGCGGCAGCCGACGTCGCGGACGTGGCGCCGGCCACGGAACCCGTCCGGTTCACCGACGCCGACACCACGGTCCTGCGCGCCCTGCTGCTCTGCGTCCGTGACGAGGGCGCACAGACGGCTCTGGCCGTCCTGGCCGAGAGGGAGTTGGAGGACAGCGCCGCCAGCGGCGCCTACCGCACCCCGGCCCCGCTCGCCGACCTGCTGGCCCGCCTGATCCCGGGCTCTCCGGCCCGCGTCCTCGACCCCGCTTGTGGCAGCGGCACCCTGCTGACGGCCGCTGCCGCGCTCGGCGCGCGCGAGCTGTACGGGCAGGACAGTCTTCCGGTCCAGGCGCGGCGCACGGCGGTCGGCCTGACCCTGACGGCCGGGGAGGGCGCGGACGTCATCGTGCGCACGGGCGACAGCCTGCGCGCCGACGCCTTCCCGGACCTCACCGTCGACGCCGTGCTGTGCAACCCGCCCTACGGCGACCGGGACTGGGGCCACGACGAACTGGCCTACGACCCGCGCTGGGCCTACGGTTTCCCGCCCCGCGCCGAGTCCGAACTGGCCTGGGTCCAGCACGCGCTGGCCCACCTCGAACCGGGCGGCCACGCCGTGCTGCTCCTCCCGCCGGCCACCGCGACCCGTACCTCCGGCCGCCGCATCCGTGCCGAGCTGATCCGTAGCGGCGCGCTGCGGGCGGTGGCGGCCCTGCCGCCGGGGGCGGCGATCCCGCTCCATATTGGCCTGCAGGTGTGGGTGCTGCAGCGGCCGGAGCCGACCCGGCCGGCGTACCAGACGGTGCTCTTCGTCGACACGGCGGACGAGCCCACGGCTCCGGGACGCGGCGGGAGCCGTGCCGGTGCGGTGGACTGGGCGCGGGTGACCGAGCAGATCGTCTCCGCGTGGACGTCGTACTCCGAGGAGCCGGACGGGTTCGAGGCACAGGCCGGTGTGGCGCGGGCGGTGAGCGTGGTCGACCTGCTCGACGAGGTCGTCGACGTGACCCCGGCCCGGCAGGTGCGTGCATCCCAGGCGGATACGGACCCGCGGGAGCTGGTCGACCAGACCGTCGCGGCCCGGGAGGCGCTGACAGGTGCGGCGCAGTCGGTCGCGCGGCTGGCCGCCACGGAACTGTGGGACGCCGCGGGCGACGAGGCCCGCCAGTGGCGTTCGGCCACGGTGTCCGACCTGGCCCGGGGCGGCGCGCTGAAAGTCCTGCGGACAGCCCCTGCGTCGCCGAGGCAGGCGGACGGCGAGGGGGATCCGGGGGCGGGTGGCGGGGCGACCCGGCCCGCCCTCACCGGCGGCGACATCGCCAGCGGAAGCGGACCGACGGGGCGGATCGAGGAGGGGCAGGCCGCCGACCAGGTGCCGGAGATCGCCGCGGGCGACGTGCTGGTGCGTGGCCTGATCGGCGGCAGGGGTCCCGTCGCGCGGGTCGCGGGTGAGGACGAGGCGGGCGTACTGCTCGGTCCGGGCCTTCACCTCTTCCGGCCCGATCCGGCGCGGCTCGACCCCTGGTTCCTCTACGGCTTCCTCGGCTCGGAGGCCAACCTGACCGGCGCCTCGACCGGCAGCTCCACACTGCATCTCAGCCCGGGCCGACTGCGCGTTCCCCTGCTGCCGCTGGAGGAACAGCGGCGGTACGGGGAGGCGTTCCGGCACGTTGCCGCACTGCGTGAACAGGCCCGCAGGGCCGAGGAGTTGGCCGAGGAGACGGCACGGCTCGTGGCCGACGGCCTCACGGGCGGGCAGCTCGTCCCGAGCGAAGCCAAAACTGTCGAACTCCACTCACTTCTGATGCGGACGGACGAGGGCCCCACCCTCCCGCCGCGCTCCACGTCATCCGTACCGGCCCTGGAAGGGAAGCGGAAGAAGTCTTGAACAGCAGCAAGCACACGGAGTTGGCGAACCACGCATGGTCCGTCGCCGACCTCCTGCGGGGGGACTACAAGCAGTCCGACTACGGCAAGGTCATCCTGCCGTTCACGGTGCTGCGGCGACTGGAGTGCGTGCTGGAACCGACCCGCGAGAAGGTCGCGGAGATCGCGGGACAGTACAAGGACAGTGACATCGACCCGGACCGCTTCCTGCGCCGGGCCTCGGGCCACGCCTTCTACAACAGGTCCAGCCTGACCCTGAAGAAGATCGCGGCGGACCCGCAGAACGCAGCGAAGAACCTCGCGGTGTACGTCGGGGCGTTCTCCGACAACGCCCGCGGCGTCCTGGACCGCTTCGAGTTCGCCCAGCAGATCAAGCGGCTGGACAGCGCAGGTCTGCTCTACCAGGTCATCGGCGAGTTCACCGACCTGGACCTGCGTCCCGAGGTCGTGCCCAACCACAACATGGGTTACATCTTCGAGGAGTTGATCCGCCGCTTCTCCGAGCAGTCCAACGAGACGGCCGGTGAGCACTTCACGCCGCGTGAGGTCATCCAGCTCATGGTGCGGCTGCTCGTCGCCCCGGACGGCGACGCGCTCCAGCTTCCGGGCGCGGTGCGCACGGTCCTCGACCCGGCCTGCGGCACGGGCGGCATGCTCTCCGCGATGGACGACCTGATCACGGAGCTGAACCCGGACGCCACGGTGGAGGTGTACGGGCAGGAGCTCAACCCGGAGTCGTGGGCGATCTGCCGGTCCGACCTCATGATCAAGGGCCAGGACCCGGAGAACATCGCCTTCGGCAACTCCTTCTCCGACGACGGCCACAAGCGCAAGACCTTCGACTACATGCTGGCCAACCCGCCGTTCGGCGTGGAGTGGAAGAAGGTCAAGGACGAGGTCGAGGCCGAGCACAAAGAGCTCGGCGAGGCCGGCCGCTTCGGCGCGGGCCTGCCGCGCATCAACGACGGCTCGCTGCTGTTCCTCCAGCACATGATCGACAAGATGAAGCCGGTGGACGTGAACGGCGGGGGCGGCTCGCGCATCGCGATCGTCTTCAACGGCTCGCCGCTGTTCACGGGCGCGGCCGGCTCGGGCGAGTCGGAGATCCGCCGCTGGATCCTGGAGAACGACTGGCTGGAGGGCATCGTGGCCCTGCCGGACCAGCTCTTCTACAACACCGGCATCTCCACCTACTTCTGGATCCTGACCAACCGCAAGAGCCCGGACCACAAGGGCAAGGTCGTGCTGCTCGACGCGCGGGACCAGTGGCAGAAGATGCGCAAGTCGCTGGGCGACAAGCGCAAGCACCTCGGCGCCGACCACATCGCCACGGTGGTCAAGCTGTACGGCGAGGCACTGGCGGTGGCGGGGGATGCGGAGCACCCGCTGCACGGCAAGGTGAAGGTCTTCTGGAACGAGGACTTCGGCTACCAGCGGATCACGGTGGAACGCCCGCTGAAGCTGCGGTTCGAGATCTCGGAGGAGACGCTGGGGGCGCTGGAGGCGTCCAAGGTGATCCAGAAGCTGCCGCAAGCTCCGGTCCTGGCGGACGCCTTCAAGTCTCTGATGGGCGCCAGTTGGGGTACGAAGCAGGAGGCTTGGCTCACGCTGAAGGACGCGGTGGTGCGGGCCGGCGGGACGTGGCCGACCGGGGCGCCGTTCAACAAGGCGCTGCGTGAGGTTGTTGGGGTGCGGGACCCGGAGGGCGAGGTACAGCGCGTCAAGGGTGAGCCGGAGCCGGACGCCGAGCTTCGGGACTTCGAGAACGTGTCGTTGGGCGAGGATGTCGAGGAGTACCTGGCGCGGGAGGTCCACCCGCACGTACCGGACGCGTGGATCGACCACAGCAAGACGAAGGTCGGGTATGAGATCCCGTTCACGCGGCACTTCTACGTGTACGAGCCGCCGCGGCCGCTGGCGGAGATCGACGCGGATTTGAAGGCACTGGAGGCAGAAATCCAAGAGCTGCTGGGAGAGGTCACGGAATGAAGACCACCAACTGGCGAACCGTGCCGCTCTGGTCCGTCGCTACCGAAACTCGTGTAGCGGTTGACCCCTCCGACCTCGGCGACCAGGTTGTGCATTACAGCATCCCGGCTGTTGACGCGACAGGAACAGGTCAGGTTGAGGCAACTGACTCCATCAAGTCCGCAAAGCTCCGACTGCAAGGTGGGGAGGTGCTGGTCAGCAAGTTGAACCCACGAAAGAGCCGGGTCCTGATCGCCACTGACTCGCCGCTGCCAATCGTCTCCTCAACCGAATTCGTTGGTCTCCTCCCGGGGGCCAAGCTCGAACCTCGGTTCCTCGCTTATTTTCTTCAGTCCGAGGCAACGCGCCAGGTCTTGGACTCCCAGGTTCAATCTGTAACCCGCAGTCACCAGCGAGTGGCGCCGGAGGACATTACGCACCTCCCGGTGCGGTTGCCATCGCTGGACGAGCAGCGCCACATCGCCGACTTCCTCGACGCCGAGATGGCACGTATCGATCAAATTGCCACCGCGCGCTCTAAGCAGATGGACTTGCTGGCCGAGCGCCGCACGGCTGCACTGGCCGAGTGCGTCTCGTCAGGCGGTCTCGACTCGATCCAGCATCCCCTCGTAGGCACCGTGCCCCACACTTGGCCGGTATTGCCTCTACGCCGGGTCATTCCGGCAGTGAACGTTGGCGTCGTCATCAACCCATCGACGTACTTTACGGACGATGGAGTTCCTTTCATCCATGGATTCAATGTGCGATCCGGGTGGATCGAGCCGCATGGCATGAAGTTCATGTCTCATGAAAGTAACGAGGAGCTCCGCCGGTCACGCGTCCGTAGTGGTGACGTTCTGGTGGTCCGAGCTGGCTCCCCAGGTAGGGCCGCCGTCGTGACCGAGAAGTACGACGGAGCAAATTGTGCGTCCGTGCTCATTTTGCGGCGCGGCCGGGCGATTCTGCCGCAGTTTTTGTCAGCATTCATCAACTCGCCGGCAGGACGGGGCCAAGTGCAGGTGTCCCAGTACGGAGCTGCGCAAGAGGTTATCAGCGCAGCCCAGACGCTTTCCTTCCTGGCCCCCGTTCCGGACGTTTCCGAGCAGCAGTATCGCGTTGACCGGCTGAACGTAGTTCTCAACAGCCAAGACCAGGTTCTCAGCAAGCTTCGGCGTCAGGCTTCTTTGCTTGCCGAACGCCGCCAAGCACTCATCACCGCCGCCGTCACCGGCCAGTTCGACGTCTACACCGCCAGCGGCCGCAACGTGACCGAAGGAGTCTCCGCGTGAGCCCCGTGCATGACGAGTCGTCCTTCGGTTCCGCGATCGTCGCGGCCCTCTGTGATCGCGGCTGGCGGGAGGCGAACCCGGAGGACTACCAGGCCGACCTCGGTCTGGACACCAACGAGCTGTTCACCTTCATTGGCGCGACGCAGCCCGACGAGTGGAACGAACTGCTCACCGTCTATGGCGGTAACCCCAACGAGGCGCAGCGCGGTTTCGCGCAGCGCCTCGACCGGGCCATCGCCGAGGACGGGCTGCTCCACGTCCTCCGCAACGGCGTGAAAGACCGCGGGGTCCGGCTCCGCGTCGCCTACTTCAAGCCCAACCTCATCTCTGCGGACTCCGTCCTCGACGGCTACCGGGCCAACCGTCTCACCGTCGTCCGCGAGCTCCCCTACGCCACCAAGCAGGCCGACTGGGGTCACCGCCTCGACCTGACCCTGTTCCTCAACGGCATCCCCGTCGCCACCGCCGAGTTGAAGAACCCCCTCACGGGGCAGGGCGTCGAGCAGGCCAAGGAGCAGTACAGGACCGACCGCGACCCGACCGAGCTGATCTTCACGCGTCGCGTCATCGCCAACTTCGCGGTCGACCCGGACCTGGTCTTCGTCACCACGCAACTGCGCGGCAAGAGCACCCGGTTCTTGCCGTTCAACACCGGTTCGAACGGCCCCGGCCAGCCCGGCGGGGCCGGAAACCCGGCGCCCACCGCCCACGGCAAGTACGCGACCTCCTACCTCTGGGAAGAGGTCTGGCAGCGGGACAACTGGCTCGACCTCCTCCAGCGTTTCGTGCACCAGCAGAAGCACAAGACGCCCGGCGGCGGCACCACCAAGTCGACGATCTTCCCGCGCTTCCACCAGTGGGACGTGGTCCGCAAGCTCACCGCGCACGCGTCCGTGCACGGCGCCGGCCAGAACTACCTGGTCATGGCCTCCGCCGGGTCCGGAAAGTCCAACACCATCGGCTGGCTGGCCCACCGCCTCAGCGACCTGCACGCCCGCCGCGATCCGCACGTCCTTCGACCCGATGCTCTCGCCGACGGCCGTATCAAGCCCGGCGAGCCCGTGTTCGACAAGGTCATCGTCATCACCGACCGCCGCGCACTGGACGCCCAGCTCTCGGCGACTGTCGGCAGCTTCTCGCAGACCGACGGCCTGGTCGTGAAGGTCGACGAGAAGCACGGGTCCAAGAGCGAGCAGCTCGCCCGCGCACTCTCCCGGGACACCGGGAAGATCGTCACCGTCACCCTGCACTCGTTCCCCGCGCTGCTGGACTACATCAAGCGCAACCCGACCGAGATCAAGGGCACCCGCTTCGCGATCATCGTCGACGAGGCGCACTCCTCCCAGTCCGGCGACGCCGCCACCGCTGTGAAGTCCGCCCTGCGCGACCTCGGCCTGGACGCCGACTCGGACGACCAGGGCGCGATCACGGTCACCGTGGACGACAAGCTGAAGGCGAAGGCGGTCGAGCGCTCCCAGGCCGCCAACCTCTCCTACTTCGCCTTCACCGCGACCCCCAAGTCCAAGACGCTCGAACTCTTCGGCACGGAAGGCGTGGAGAACGGCAAAACCGTCTACCGCCCCTTCCACACCTACTCCATGCGTCAGGCCATCGAGGAGGGCTTCATCCTCGACCCGCTGCGCAACTACGTCACCTACAACACCTACTGGAAGCTCGCGAACCTCAACCGCGACGAGAAGGAGGTCGACCCCTCCAAGGCGAACAGCCACCTCGCCCGGTTCGCCCTCATGCACGAGCACACCGTGTCCCAGCACGCCACGGTGATCGTCGAGCACTTCCTCGCCCACACCCGCGGCCGGCTCGGTGGCCGGGCCAAGGCCATGGTCGTCACGGCGTCCCGCCACTCCGCCGTACAGATGGCCCGCGCCATCCAGAGCTACATCGCCGACCGCGAGTACGACTCCAAGTACCCGGACCTCGGCGTCCTGGTCGCCTTCTCCGGGTCCCTCACCATCGACGGTGAGGAGACCACCGAGAGCAAGGAGAACGGCGGTCTGCCGGAGAGCGCGCTGCCCAAGGCCTTCGCCTACACCCGTACCGACGACAAGGCCGCGAAGGCCGGCGGCAAGGGGCAGCAGGAGTACCGGATCCTCGTCGTCGCCGAGAAGTACCAGACCGGCTTCGACCAGCCTCTCCTCACGACGATGTACGTCAACAAGACGCTGACCGGCATCGCCGCCGTGCAGACGCTCTCCCGCCTCAACCGCACCGCCGACCGCAAGTCACAGGCCGATCTGGCCGTCCTGGACTTCGTCAACGACGCCGAGGACATCCAGGACGCCTTCCGCCCGTACTTCGAGGAGGCGCACACCCTGCCCTCCGACCCGAACCTCCTGTACACGGCCCAGAGCCGGGTCATGTCCGCGCCGATCATCTCGGAGCAGGACATGGACGAGCTCGTCGCCGCGTACTTCGAGGCGCAGGAGAAGGCCGGCGGGTCCCAGGCCAAGTGGGAGAAGCTGCACGCCGAGCTGTACCGGCTCCTCTCCCCCGCCGTCACCCGCTTCAGCGTCCTCCTGGAGAGCGAGGAGGAGGACGACGTAGAGGCCGCCGAGGAGTTCCGGGCCAACCTCAACGACTACGTCCGCAAGTACGGCTTTCTCGCGCAGATCGTCCCCTACCAGGACGCCGACCTGGAGCGCCTGTACCTATACGGGCGTTACCTGCTCAACCGGCTCCCCCGCCTCGCGGACGGCGGCGTCGACATAGGCGAGGTCGACCTCAGCCACCTGCGCGTCGAGAAGACCGGCGAGCACGACAAGTCCCTGCTCCCCGAAGGCCCCGCCGAACTCAAGGGGTTCGGCGACGGGGTCGGCGGCGGGAAGGACGCCGAGAAGTCGCTGCTGTCCGACCTGATCGAGAAGTTCAACGCGAAGTTCGGCACGGAGTTCACCGAGGAGGACGTCCTCCCGGCCTTCAACGCGACGAAGAAGGACCCGAAGGTCCGGGCCGCCGCCCTCGTCAACGACGAGGAGAACTTCGGCGTCGTCTTCGACAAGAAGTTCGAGGAGAACATGATGGACCATGTCTCCACGATCGACACCCTCGGCAAGCGGTACTTCGGCGCGGACCGGGACTTCAAGTCCAACCTCGACCGCAGCGCGCGGCGCGCGGCCTGGCGGATGATCCGCCGGGAGGAGGGTCTGGACGACTTCTGACAGCGGCTGGGGCACCGGCGCTCACTCTGTACCGGTGCCCCAGGATGCGCCTAGCTGCCTCAGCCGCGCGCGGTCTGCTCCATGAAGGCGGACCAGGCATCGGCATCAACGCTGAGCATCGGCCCTGTCGCCCGCTTCGAGTCCCTGACCAGTACAGCGTCCGGCGCGAGGCAGACCTCGACGCATTCGCCACCCTCCCCGCTGCTGTAGCTGCTCTTGAACCAGTGCGGCTCCATTGCCTGGCGGTTCATCTTTCTCCCAGAAATCCCTCGACGAAAGCCATCGACTCACGCGGAGTCAGGGCTTGCGCCCTGAGGATGCCGTACTGTTCCTCGACATCCCGCACCTCTTCCCGCTCGCTGTAGAGGCGGCTGTTCCGCTGGACTTCAACGTAAGCCATCCGCTGTCCGTCGCCGGTCTCGATCAGGGTGAACGGGCCTCCAAGGCCGCAGTGTTCGACGCCGGTAGTGAGTATGACCTGAATCTCCACGTTCCGCCGTTGGCCGTGGAGAAGGATCTGTTCGAGTTGCCCTCTGTGTGTGGACGCCCCACCGAGTGGACGGCGAAGGACCGCCTCCTCGATCACAAAGCTCAGTGTCGGAAGCGGACTTCTGGCGAAGATCTCCTGTCGGGCAAGGCGAGCGGATACCCGCTGCTCGACGGTCGCCTCATCGAGGAGGGGCCTGCGCATGGCGAAGACCGCACGGGCGTACTCCTCGGTCTGCAGCAGGCCAGGCACTGCAAGTGCTCCGTATACATGGAGTGAGACAGCCTCCTCCTCCAACCGAGCCATGTCCCGGAAGAAGGCCGGATACCGTGCCCGGGCCACCTCCCCCTTCAGAGCCACCAACAACCCGCCCGCGTCCAGGACCTCGTCCGCCTGGTCGATGAACCGTGGCTGCGGAACCCGCCGTCCCTGCTCGTACGAGGCGATGGTGTCGGCCGAGTATCCGACCCTTCTGCCGAGCTCGGCCCGTTCCATGCCAGCCCGCGTCCGCAGCAGCTTCAACTGTCGCCCGAACGCGCCGATCAGGCCTCTGGCAGGCTCGTCCTCTGTTTCCCTTTGCCCCGGCACCTCGGCGTCGACGCTGCTCTCCTTGTCGTCCAACACCGCAAACCCCACTCCCCGCTCACCTGGCCGTACCGTCCCGTACACGGTGTGCGCCCGCGGGTACTCCCCGCCGCGTCAGCGCGTCACCCCTGGTCACGCTATGCCACAACCACCCACGCTGCGTGCATGAACCGAACGGAACAACCCGCACCGGCGACCCCCGTCCACTCCTGCTTCACCCTCCGCTTCAGCTCGACCCCCCGAGGCGCGCGCCTGGCCCGTCGGCTGTGCGGGGAACGGCTCGACACCTGGGGTGCGCCCTACGGCAGCGAGGAATACGACGTGCTGACCCTGCTCGTCTCCGAGCTCGCCACCAACGCCGTTACCCACGGCCACGTGACCGGCCGCGACTTCCGCGTCCACCTCCTAGCCCTCTCCGCGCCCGCCGCGGCGTCCCTCACCGTCCGCGTGGAAGTAACCGACACGCGAGGCGACGAACTCCCCCAACCAGCTGCCGCCCCTGCCACCGAACCGGCCGCCGACGCCGCCCGTACCGGCGGACGCGGTCTGCTCCTGGTCGAGGCCCTCGCCGATCGCTGGGGCCGCGAACCGCGCACGGACGGCCCCGGCAAGACGGTCTGGGCCGAGTACACGGTGGCGCGATACGCCCCGTCCGCCGCTCCCTCGTAGGACCAGGCTGGACGCACTGATCCCTTTCCGGGGAAACTGGCCGCGAACCAACGGGGCTCGGGGGACGAGCGAGCGCAGGACGCGGGGCGGGGACAGGTGCCGGACAGACCGATCGCAGGCCGCTACGAGTTGCTGGAGCGGCTCGGCAACGGCGGTATGGGCGACGTGTGGCGGGGCTACGACGCGGTGCTGGACCGGCCCGTCGCCGTGAAGCGGATCCGGCCGCAGGCCGTCGCCGCCACGCCGCAGATGGCCGAGGAGCTGGAACGGCGCTTCCGCCGCGAGGCGCGGATCACCGCCCGTATCCAGCACCCAGGGGTGCCGCAGGTGTACGACGCCGTCCTCGACAGCACCTACGAGCACCTGTTTCTCGTCATGGAGCTGGTGGAGGGCGTCCCCCTCACCCGGTACGTGCACGAGGAGCGGCCCCTCCCGGTCAGCTGGGCGGTGGCGGTCGCCGCGCAGGTCGCCACCGTGCTGTCGTACGCGCACGACGTGCCCGTGGTGCACCGCGACCTCAAGCCGTCCAACATCCTGGTCGCGCGGGACGGCACGGTGAAGGTCCTCGACTTCGGGGTCGCGGCGATCCTGCAGACCGACGTCACCAAGCTGACGGCCTCCGGCCGGCCCATCGGCACGCACCAGTACATGTCGCCCGAGCAGGTGCGCGGCACTCGCGTCACCCCGCGCACCGACCTCTATGCCCTCGGTTGCGTACTCCATGAGCTCCTCTGCGGACAGCCGCTGTTCAACGCGCACGGCGACTTCGAGCTGATGGACCAGCACGTCCGCGCTGCGCCCACCCCGCTGCGACGCCTGCGCGCCGACGTGCCGGAGGAGCTGGAGGCGTTGGTCCTGCACCTGCTCCGCAAGACCCCGGAGAGCCGGCCGGTGGACGTGCAGGAGGTGTACGAGCGGCTGATGCCCTTCCTGCCCGCGCCCGGGGAGTCCTCCGCTCTCGGGGAAGCCGGGCCGCCCGGGGCGCCGGACCCGACCGGGCTCTACCGCCGCCCCTACGCGCCCCGAGCCCGGGCCGAGAGCCGTCCCCGTGTCACCCCGGACACGGCGGCGCCCGGCCGGGTCGCCGAGTACGTGGTCTCGCCGCCCGAGCGGGAGCTGCTGCGGGCCCAGCTGCGGGAGGTCGATGAGCACTACATCGCCCTGATGGAGGAGGAGCGCTACACGCAGGCCGCCGAGGTGGCGGGCGAGATGATCGAGCCGTTGGCCCGCGCCCTGGGCGCCGAGAACAAGGCCGTCCTCCGGCTACGGCGCCGCCGGGCGGTCAGCCGGCAGCTGGCAGGCGACCATCGGGCGGCCCTGCCCGAGTTCGAGGCGCTGGCTGAAGCCTACGGCCGCATCAACGGGCCGACCGACGAGTCCGCCCGCGACTGCCGCGCCCAGGCCGCCCGCTGCCGCGGCGAACTCGGCCAGGTGACCGAGGCGCTGGCGGAGCTGCAGGCGGTCCTCGAGGTGGAACGGGCCGTTGAGAGCGACGTCAGCGACGCGGCTGTGGAGCTGCGCCGTGACATCGGCATGCTGCTGCTCAGCCAGGGCAACCCGCAGGAGGCCCTGGCGTGCCTGGAGGGCCTGTACGAGGACGTCATGCTCGTCCACGGCCCGCGCCATGACGTGGCCGTCGAAGCCGCGGAGGTCCTGGCCATGCTCCGCCGGGAACTCGGCGGCGGGTGACCGGCGGAACCCGACCGGAAAGCCAGTGAACGAACGGTCTTCGGCCACGCCGTGGCGGCCTAAAATCCCGTCATGCCGCACCTCGCCTTCGACATAGCCTTCTGCCAGCAGTTGGAGAAGCTCGAGAAGCACGTCCGGACCGGCGTTTTCGACGCTTGGGAAAAGTTCGAGCGGCTCACCCTCGGCCAGCTCTTCAAGGACCCCGGCCTGAAGCTGGAATCCCTCAAGGGCGCCAAGGACCGGCAGATCCGGACCATCCGGATCACCCAGGGATACCGCGGTGTGGTCCTCGCGCCCGAGACGGGGGACACCTTCGTACTGCTCCGGGTCGGCCCGCACGACGAGGCCACCGAATGGGCGGTGAAGCAGAAGGCGACCATCAACGCCGTCACCGGCGCCGTGGAGCTCCGCGAGATCGCCACCCTGGAGGAGCTGACCCCCACCTACCAGCGCATCGCGCCCGCCGAGGAGCAGCGGCTCTTCGCGAAGGTCTCCGACGGGGAGATGGCCGCGCTCGGCATCGACGCCACCACCCTCGCGCAGGCACGCGTGCTGACCAGTCTGGAACAGCTCGACGTCTTCGGGCGCTTCTTCCCGCCGGACCAGTACAAGGTGCTGGAACACCTGGCCCTCGGCGCGGGTGTCGAGCAGACGTGGCAGGAGGTCGTCGTGCCGGCGCTGGCCGACGCGGCCTCGCAGGAGCCCGTCGACACCACCGACTACGCGACCGCCATCGCGCACACCCGCACCCGGATCGCCGTCGTCGCGGACGCCGACGAGCTGCGCGACATCCTCGACAAGCCGTTCACCGCCTGGCGGATCTTCCTGCACCCCGCCCAGCACAAGGTCGCCTACCGTCCGTCGTACTCCGGCCCCGCACAGGTGACCGGCGGGCCCGGCACCGGGAAGTCCGTCGTCGCCCTCCACCGGGTCCGGCACCTGCTGCGGCACCTGCGCGACGGCGACCGCATCCTGCTCACCACCTTCACCAACGCCCTCGTGGACTCCCTGAACGAAGGACTCTCCCTGCTCGTCGACGATCCGGACCTGCGCGACCGGGTCGACGTCATGACCGTCGACGCCTTCGCCGGACGCGTAGTCAACACCGCGCGCCGGCCGCTCAGCGGGTACGAGGAGACCGCGCGATGGGAGCAGGCCGCGGAAGCCACCGGCTTCACCGGCACCCCGCATTTCCTCGCCCAGGAGTACAAGCACGTCCTCCTCGCCCAGGACATCCACAGCCGGGAGGAGTACGAGCGCTGCGAGCGCCGCGGCCGAGGCAGCGCGCTGCCGCCCTCCGCTCGGCCGCTGGTGTGGCGGACCGTGGAAGAGTTCACCCGGCGGCTGGCCGAGGACGGGCTGCGCACCTACCTCGGTACCTGCGTGGAGGCCACCGACCTGCTGACCGAGCAGGGGCCGTGCTACCGGCACGTCGTCATCGACGAGTCCCAGGACCTCCACCCGGCCCAGTGGCGGATGCTCCGCGCGGCCGCCCCGCGGCGTCCTGACGACCTGTTCGTCGCGGGTGACCCGCACCAGCGCATCTACGACAGTCGGGTGTCGCTGAAGGCCCTCGGTATCAACGTCGCCGGCCGTTCGACCAAGTTGCGCAAGAACTACCGCTCCACCCAGGAGATCCTCAGCTGGGCGACGGGACTCCTGCTCGGCCGCCCCTTCGCCGAACTGGCCGACAGCGGACGGCACGACACCCTGATCGGGTACAGCTCGGCCCTGCACGGTTCCGGGCCCCTGGTCCACGCGGCGGAGACGGAGGAGGCCGAACTCGACGCCTTGGTCGAGCAGGTGCGTGCGTGGGTGGACGGCGGCGCCGCGTACGGGGAGATCGGGATCTGCGCGCGCTTCAACAAGACATGTGAGAAGGCCAAGGACCGTCTGATCGCGGCCGGAGTCCCCGCCAGCCGGGTCCGCGCGGGAGCCGCCCGCACCGACGACGCGGTCAACGTGGGCACCATGCACACCTTCAAGGGGCTCGAGTACCGCTATACGGCCGTCGTCGGCGTCAACGACCGTGCTCTGCCGAACCCTTCGGCCATCACTCCGGAGGGGGTCGACCGGCTCCAGCACGAGGCCGACCTCGCCGCGGAACGCTGCCTGCTGTTCGTCGCCTGTACCCGGGCCCGGGACGGCCTGTACGTCTCATGGACTGGGCAGCCGAGCCCGTTCCTGGTGGAGGCAGGCTGCGGGGCGGGGTAGCCGTCGGCGAGCTCCCGCCAGTCTGCCAAAGTAGTTTGACGGCGCTTTCACTTTCATGGGAAAGTGTGACCGCTTCAGCTCGCTGAGGGCGACGCGACGGCGGACGTCGTGGCGCGAGGGGTGGACGGGCGGTAGCGAGGGGGGGTGGCTTCGGCCGTCCGCAGCCAGGCCGGAAAGGCCTGCACCGGGTTCCTTCTCCTGCCCGCAACGCTGCGGGGTGTCCCTTGGGCGGGACGCTCACGAAAGGGACGCGTAATGGCTGACGAGAAGACTCCCGACGAGGGCGCAGTCGAGAAGACCGGGCAGTGGATCGCCGGTCTCGCGGAGAAGGTCATAGTCAACGGCGTGGGGCCGGTCACCGGATCGGCGAGCTGGGCAGAGGACCGCCTCGCGCGCCGCCAGGGCGCTGACTACAGGGCGCCTGACGACGATGAGCGCCGCTCCCCGCAGGACATGAAGGACGACATCGACGCAGTCGTGGCCCGCCTCATCAAGGAATCCGTCGCCGCGGCCGGCACTCAGGGCTTCATCACCGGGCTTGGGGGGCTGGTCACCGCAGGCGTGACCATCCCGGCGAACGTGGCCGCGTCCCTTGCCATCAACCTGCGGATGGCGGGTGCCATCGCACACCTCCGGGGGTGGGACGTCCGCGACCCCTACGTGCGGAGCGTCGTGATGATGCTCGGAATCGGGATGAGCGCACAGAGCGCGGTGGCTGCCCTTGGGGTGAAGGTCGGTCAGAAGATCGGCGAGCAAATGATCAAGAAGCTGCCGATGGCGATCCTCCACAAGATCAACAAGCTGGTCGGCTTCCACCTCGTCGCGAAGTTCGGAACGAAGCGTGCCGCGATCACGCTCGCCAAGGCCATCCCGATCCTGGGAGGCGTAGTAGGAGGAGCGGTGGACGCAGGGGCGACCGCTCTCATCGGACGGGCGGCGGACAGGGCCTTGCGTGACGGCGCTTTGCAGGGAGACAACGAGCCGGAGTAACGAAGAAGTGAACCAGGTGGACGAGCGCTCGCCGCTCGTCGCCGCGCATGGAGGAACAGCGCGCGGACTTCCGGCACTTCCCGTGCTCTTCGCCGCCTGCCTCGTCACGCCACGCCCCGCCGCAATCACACGTGACCGCGCCACGGCCGCGTCCGCCTTCACCGACTGGGTCGTCTTCGTCGCCGCCTCCGGTCTCCCATGGCGGAAGTTGCCCGCGGGCTTCCCGCACTGGGACCGGATCCTCAAGCCCCCGCCCCTGGCGCGGGTCTCAAGTTGCGTCCGTGGCGGATGAGCACGCTCTCGGTGCCGTGCCGGCCGAGTCGGTCGGCCGCTCTGGCCGCGACAGGGATCAGGTGCCGAAGGAGCCGCTAATGTCCCGGCTTTCTGTCCTCATACCCGACGTCCCATCCCTGCCGCTTCGCGAGCTGAGGGATGGGACGCGGCTGATGCCTTGTCAGCGAAGCGTTTCTGGTGAATGTTTCCACTGGGTACGGGCGTATCGCCCGTAGCGGTGCCGGGGAGCACCGTGGGGAAGGACGTACATGAGCACCACACGTGAGGAAGTCATCGCCCTCGAGCAGAGGGCCGTGGACCATGCGTACGACTGCTACGAGGCTCGGCTGGCCGAAATGAGCGGGAGTTCCGCCGCCATGGCCTCGGCGAGCGGCAAGGACAGCATCGCCGTCCGCAAGGCGGCGGAGGCGCGGGCCGAGGAGTACGGGGGACTCGGCAACGAGGCACTGGTCTTCGCGCGCGTCGATGCTCCGGAGGAGCCGGGACAGGAGCCCCGCCCCTGGTACGTCGGCCGCCGCAGTGTGCTGGACTCGGAGCGGGACCCGGTGGTGCTGCTGTGGACCAGCCCGCTGGCGGACAGATGGACCAGGGTGCTGCCCGAGAAGCCGGGGGATGTGGTTCTGCGCCGACGGCTGCAGTGCGCGCGGCGTGTCGTCGAGGGCTACGTCGACGAGATCGCCGTCTTCCGGCCCGCTCTCGACCGCCCCTCCATCTCCGGAGATCCCGTCCCCGCCCTATCGCGGATCCCGAAGCCGCGGCCGGCGGCCGACGACCGGGGCGAGGTGGACAAGCCGCCGGACTCGAACGTGGCCGATCCGTCGGCACCGGCCCCCGGATCGGTCCCGGAAGAGGTCGCAGAGCCTGGTGGCTCGCGGCCCGGGCGGCGCCCGCCGGCCCCCACGCCGGGTGACGTGGCGCGTGTCCGGCGGCGCAAGCCGCTCCAGCCGGACGAGTTGCTGCTGCGTGAGCTGCAGCGTTCGCGCAGCGGCCGGATGCGGGACATCGTCGAGACGATCCGCCGCGACCAGATGGACCTGGTGACGGGTTCCCCGACCGACATTCTCGTCGTACAGGGCGGCCCGGGGACCGGCAAGTCCGCGGTCGGTCTGCACCGGGTCACCTGGCTGGTCAACAACGAGCACTTCAAGGCTCAGGACATCCTCGTCATCGGCCCTCACCAGCGGTTCCTGGAGTATGTCGGCCAGGTGCTGCCCACGCTCGGCACCAGGGACGTCAACGCCGTCCAGCTGTCCCGTCTCTGGGACGCCGACACGCCTGGCACCGACACCGTGGAAGCGCGCCGGGTGAAGTCGGACGAGCGGATGGGGGCCGTACTGCGCAACCGCGTCGAGAGCGAGTTCCGCCCCGAGGCCCTCGACGACCTCACCGCTGCCCCCGCCTTCGAGGGTGACGAGCCCGCCGTCATGGTCACCGCCGCCGGCACGACCCTGCGCGTCCCGCGCTCCCAGGTCCACGACCTGCTCACCGCCGCCCGGGACGGCGGCGGCCCGTACCGGCAGCGCCGGGACCGCTTCCGCACCCTGCTCGTCGACCTCCTCCTGCGCGAGCTCACGGACATCGCTCCGCGCCGCGGCCAGTCGCCCACCATCCGCAGGGAGTTCGAGCGCAACCGCCGGGTGGAACGGCTCGTCGAAAGGATCTGGCCGTCCCCGAGCGCCAGGGAGGCCCTGCGCAGCCTGTACGACTCTCCCGACCTGCTCCGGTCCTGCGCCGACGGCATCCTCGACGAGAGCGAACAGGCGGTCCTGCACCGGCCCCGCGCCGCCACCGCCGATGCCGAGCCCTGGACCCTCGACGACCATGTCTGCCTCGAGGAGCTGGAATTCCGCATCAGCGGGGAAGTCCCGCCGCGCTACGGGCACATCGTGGTCGACGAGGCCCAGGACCTCACTCCCATGCAGGCACGCGCCCTGCGCCGCCGCTGCGCGGCCGGAGGCTCGATGACCGTCCTCGGCGACCTCGCCCAGGCCACCGGCCCGCACACCCACACGAGCTGGGAGCGCCTCGGCACACTCCTGTCCGACCACGGTGACTGGCGCGTCGCCGAGCTCACCACCAGTTACCGCGTACCCGCGGAGATCATGGAGTTCGTGGCCCCGCTCGCCCGCGCGGTCGCCCCCGATCTGCCTTACCCGCGGGCGGTGCGCGAGGTGGGCGAGGACGCGGTACGGACCGTGGAGACCGAGCCGTGGAAGCTCCTCGAGGACACCGTCACCCACGTGACGCGCCTCGTCGGTTCCAGCGACGACGGGAACAGCCTGCGCTCCATCGCCGTCATCGTCCCCGACGACTCCATGTGGCTGGACGAGATCACCCGCCTCCTGGACCGGAGCGACGACCTCACCGGCCCCCGTCGCGAAGCGGTCTCGGTGCTGGCCGCCGCACAGGCCAAGGGCATGGAGTACGACCACGTCCTGGTCCTGGAGCCCGCCACCATCGCCGCCCGCGGTCCGGCCGGCCTGCGCCAGCTCTACATCGCTCTCACCCGCAGCACGCAGACCCTGGCCGTGCTGCACACCGCACCGCTCCCGGAGGCCCTCGCGAACACCGTCCCCTCCCCTGCCCCCGCCGGAATCCCCAGTTCCTCGCCCACCGAGGTCCGGCCGGACGACGAGGCCGCCGTCCCGGAGATCGGCACGGACGTCCGGGTGAAGGTCGTCGGCCCCGGTCCCGGTGGCCGTTACAAGGTCACCGCCCTGGCCCCGGCCTTCGACCGCCCGATGATGCTCACGGTCAGGCACGGCTCCACCCCGCCCCGCCCCGGCGACGAGCTGGACTGCTGGGTGTTCGCCAACGAGACCAATCAGACCGTGCTCACCACCGACCAGCGTGGCCGTGTGCCGATCTCGACCACCATGGCGCCCCGCTACTTCGCGGCCCTGGGCGTACTCGACGAGCTGGTGTCGGTCACAGGTGGCGAGCCGCAGGACGCCCGCGCCCGCCTGTCCGAGCTGAAGGGCATGGCCAACCGCGTCCTCCGCCGCGACCAGGCGGACTGGGTGGACGTACGACGCGTCCTCGGATCGCCCGACAGGCACCAGTTGGGTCTCCTGCGCGATCTCGCCGCAAGCACCCACCGAGCGCTCAAGGACGGCACTCTGGACATCGCCGCCTTCCAGGACCGGCTCACTGGCTCCGGATGGGCCGACGCCCTCCTCGAGGCTCGCGATACCCTCCACGCCCGCATGGACGACGCCACACCCACCGACCCGGAAAAGGCACCCAGCACCGCTCCCGCTCCCGAGCAGCAGCCCGAGCAGAAGGAAACCGAACCCGTGCCCACCTCCGCAGCAGCGGCCGCCGCGCCCGCCACCGCCTCCGAGACCGTGGAGCAGTCCGCCCTGCTCCAGGCGCTGGAAACCTGGGCCACGGCCGACCGCACCTGCAAGAAGCACGAGGCGGTCCGCCACGCCCTGAAGGCGGCCCTGTTGTGGGCGGACCTCGAGCCGGTGGACTCCCCGGTCGTCGACGTCAGTTGCGACACCGACCAGGGCCCGCACCTGTACGAGGTCCTCGGCGCCGGCCGTTCCACCTACCAGGACCTCCGTGTGGGGGCGACGCGCCTCCTTGAGATCAAGCACACCCTGCACGCCGAGGCCACCGGCCTCTACCTCGTCCTGTGCGAACCCCCGGCGGAGGACTGGGCCGCCGAAGCCGTCCGCGACATCTTTACCGTGCACGTCCTGTGGCGCACCCCGGACGGCTGGGGCGGCGAGGTCGTCGGCACGGCGCTCGGAGGGTGATCCGATCCGTCCCCTTTCGACGGCGCCGACATGCCGGGGAGTAATCGGCGCATGAAGTGGCGCGGGTGAGTCAGGCCGTGGCGTAAGAACAGCCGTCACCCGTCAGCGGCACCAACCTTCGGGCGCTTCGCCACCGTTACTCAGGAAAGACAACCCCGTACGGAGTCACCGGCGGGCCGACCGAAAAGGCACGGCATGCAGATTTCGCAGATCCTGCACAAGATCGAGTCCGGGGACATCGCCCTTCCGGAGTTCCAGCGCGGCTACGTCTGGACCCGTGACCAGGTTCGCGCGTTCTTCCAGTCGCTGTACCGCGGCTATCCGATCGGGGGGTTCCTCACCTGGAGCACCAAGGCCGACAGCGCGAGCACCCGCGGAGGCGGCCCGGAGAAGGACGGCACCGTACAGCTGCTGCTCGACGGTCAGCAGCGAGTGACCACCCTCTACGGCGTCACCAAGGGACGCTCACCTCGCTTCTTCGAGGGCAATCAGGCGGCACTGACCGGGCTGCACTTCCATCTGGAGAGCGAGACCTTCGAGTTCTACGCACCGGCCAAGATGAAGGACAACCCTCTCTGGGTCGACGTCACCGCCCTTTTCCGGGGCGGCCTTGGCACGCTGCTGCCCTCCATCACCGCGCTGGCGGGAAGTGACGGGTCCCTGGTGGCGGCCTACATCGAGCGCCTGAACCGGATCACCCAGATCAAGGACCGCAACATCCACATCGAGGAGGTCACGGGTAAGGACATGACCATCGACGTCGTCGTGGAGATCTTCAACCGCGTCAACTCCGGTGGTACCAAGCTGTCCAAGGGCGATCTCGCGCTGGCAGCGATCTGCGCGTCCTGGCCCGACGCCCGCCCGACCATGAACACCGCTCTAAAGAACTGGTCGGACGCCGGTTTCACCTTCAAGCTGGACTGGCTGCTCCGCAACGTCAACGCCGTCCTGACCGGTGAGGCCCAGTTCTCCAAGCTGGGCGACGTCGAGATGCCGGAGTTCCGGACCGGCCTGGAACAGACCATCGAGTCCATCAGCTATCTGCTCAACGCCCTCGGCGGCCGCCTGGGCCTCGACCACGGGCGGGTATTGAACGGCCGGGCCGCCTTTCCCGTCATGAGCCGTCTGCTGCACCACTCCGGCAAGTTCCCCGACGCCATGACACGCGACCGGCTCTTCTACTGGTTCATCCACAGCTTCCTCTGGGGCCGGCACACCGGCGCCACGGAGACCGCCCTCAACCAGGACCTCGAGGCGGTCGACGCCGGCGGGGTCGACCGGCTGATCGAGACTCTGCGGCAGGCCCGCGGCGGCCGGCTGGAGGTCCGGTCCGACGATTTCCAGGGTTCCAGCATGGGATCCCGTTTCTACCCGCTGCTCTACATGCTGTCCCGGGTCCACGGGGCGCAGGACCTGGGCAGCGGGGTCCCGCTGAAGGACGGCATGCTCGGAAAGCTCAGCTCCCTCCAGGTGCACCACATCTTCCCCAAGACCCTGCTCTACAAGCACGGCTACGACAGGGGCGAAGTCAACGCGGTCGCCAACTTCTGTTTCCTCACCCAGGACACGAACCTGCAGATCAGTGCCAAACGGCCGGAGGACTACCTGCTGGAGATCGCCCAGAAGGTTCCGGGTGCCCTTGAATCGCAGTGGATCCCGACCGACCCGGAGCTGTGGCGCATCGATGCCTACCGCTCATTCCTCGCCGCCCGACGCGAACTCCTCGCCGAGGCTTCGAACAGTTTTCTCACCAAACTGCTCGAAGGACCGTCTCCGGTCGGCTTGGCCGCACCGGCCCACGCCACGGTCCTCAGGTCGGCCGCCGCTCCGGTGCCCGCCGCTGACACGGAGGAGGACATGCCCGGCCTGGCCCAGCTGCTGGAGGACCTGCGGCGGCAGGGCTTCGCCGAGCCCGAGCTGGACAGCGAGGTGACCAATCTGGTCCCCGGCAGCCCCGTCCTCGTGGCCACCGCGTTCTGGCCCCAGGGCCTGCAGGAGGAGGTGGGCGGCCCCGTGGTCCTCGTCCCGGAAACCACCCCGGACGAGCAGGCCGCCCTGGAGGCGAGTGACTACCGCGTCTTCCACAGCCTGGACGCCTTGCGGCGCTACGTCGGCAACCTTCACGAGAACCAGGCGGCGTGACAACAGCGGGGCTCACGGCCATAGATCGTTGGTTCAGGGCGTGGCTACATGATCCGGGCAGGCCGCCGCACACCGGCCAACCGAACGCCTTGTCACACTTGAACCGCCGACCTCTACAGGGGTCTCACTCAACACAGGCGTGTCCGGGTCATCTGGTTCCGGAAGTCGGCGTGTCGACCGTGGCCGCCCTGTCGTCCGACCGCAAGGAGCACAGCCCCGTGATATTGCTGGTGTCGATCCCCGCAAATCCACCCACTACGCCACGGCAGTCGAGCCGGAATCGAATCAGCAGGTCGGCACGATGCGGATCGAGGCGGAGTACCGTCGGCTGCCGGCCTGGGCAAGCGGCGGCTGCAGCTCAGGTGGGCTGTGGAGAACGCCAACGGACTGGGCCGGCATCTCGCCCAGTGGCTCATCGCACGCGGCGAGAGCGTCGTCGCGTGGTCTGCCGCGTCCGGGACCGCTAAATTCACCCCGTTCTTTGCCCCCGACCGGCTCACCGCCACCATCGAAACCGTCACCCAGCCGACGCCACAGCAATCACAGCAGCGACCCTCCCACCCTGGCAGGCCAAGCTCGCAAGACGGTCGAGGAGAGCGAGCGGCGCCTCGCCAGCTACCAGGCTCACTCTACGAAGCGCTCGGGATTACGGTCAGCTACAAATACGCAAGTAGGGCCGCGACCGAAAGGTCGCGGCCCTGTTTCCGTGGGATACGGCGAGTGCGTGTCCGAGGGGGGACTTGAACCCCCACGCCCGATAAAGGGCACTAGCACCTCAAGCTAGCGCGTCTGCCATTCCGCCACCCGGACCAGGTGTCCGCCGCCTTGCCGGGGCTGTTCCCGGCGGCGACAGGGACAACAATACCAAGGTTTCGGAGTGCCCTTCACCTGCGTTTCCACCCCTCGCCGGGGCGGGGGTGGTGACGGAGGGTGCTCGGATGACTACGGCATCAGGTGGTACTCGGGGAAGTTCCCCGGCAGCCTCTCCCCCACCGGGCCGTGCGTCACCGCCCGCACCAGCAGCTCGCCGCCGACGAACGCGCCCCGCCAGGACGCGCCGAAGCCGCCGAACAACTCCTCGCGGTCGCCGCGCGAGCGCGGCTTTCCGTGGCCGGTCTTGAAGGCGCGGATCTGCGGGGCCAGTCGTTCGTACGTCGTGCGGTCGTCGGTGGACAGCGTGGCGACCAGCGCGCCGTTGGACGCGTTCATGGCGGCCAGCAGCTCGGCCTCGGTGTCGACCAGGACGATCGTGTCGACCGGGCCGAAGGGCTCCGCGTGGTGCAGCGGGGAGGACGGCGGCGGATTGAGGAGCGTGACCGGCTGGACGTAGGCGGAGGTGTCCTGGCCGGGCAGGAACCGGGCGTCGTCCAGACTGGCGCGGTGCAGTGGGACGGCGCCGCGGTCGACGGCCTCGGCCACCTGGTCGTTCAGGTCCTTGGCCTTGGCGGCGTTGATCAACGGCCCGAAGTCCAGCGCCGGGTAGGGGTCGTCGGGCTTCTCGACGGCGAGCGGGTGCCCGACCTTCAGGGTACGGACCGCCGGCAGGTACGCCGCCAGGAACTCGTCGAACAGCGCGCGCTGGACGACGAAGCGGGGATAGGCCGTGCAGCGCTGTTTGCCGTAGTCGAAGAGCTTGGGCACGACCGCGGTGAGGGTGTCCCAGTCCGAGTAGTTCCAGATGCCCCAGGTGTTGAGTCCTTCCTGTTCGAGGATGTGCCGCTTGCCGAGGTCGGCGACGGCCGTGGCCACCGCGGCGCCGGTGTCGCGGCCGCCGACGAAGGAGACGCAGCCGATCTCGGGCGCCCGCACCAGCGCCTGCGACAACTCGCGGCCGCTGCCGCTGACGAGGGTGACGGGCAGCCCTTCCCGGGCGGCGAGCGCGCACGCCAGCGTCAGGCAGGCGACGCCGCCGTCGGTCGGGGTCTTGGCGATGACCGCGTTGCCCGCCAGCGCCTGCACCAGCATGGCGTGGACGAGGACGCTCATCGGGTAGTTCCAGCTGGCGACGTTGGAGACCGGGCCGTCCAGCGGGGTCCGTCCGGTGAGCATCGGCTCGATGCCGTCGACGTACCAGCGCACGCCGTCGATGGCGCGGTCGACGTCCGCCTGCGCGAGCCGCCAGGGCTTGCCGATCTCCCAGACGAGCAGCAGCGCGAGCAGTTCGCGGTGTTCGGTGAGCGCGTCGAGGGTTGCGGCGACGCGGGCGCGGCGTTCGTCGAGCGGGACGTGCCGCCAGGCGCGGTGCTGGTCGAGCGAGGCGCGGACGGCCTGGTGGGCGGCGTCGCCGTCCAGGCGCGGCGGGGCCGCGATGGGGGTGCCGTCGACGGGGGTGGTGGCGGGCAGGACGTGGCCGTCCGCCTGCCAGGTGGCGTTCCAGAGGTTGAGGACGCGGTCGTCCTGGAACGCCTCGGGCGCGACGGCCAGACAGCGCCGCCAGGCGTCTGCCCAGGCGGTGCCCGCCTTGAGGGTGAGGCTCTGGGAGCCGGTGCTCGGAATGAGGGTGGGTGCCATCGTTTTGCTCCGCTCTCGGTGCACGGTCGGGCGGGAGTTGCGTGGCTGCGCCGCACACGGCTCGCACTGCCGTGCGCGGCGCCGTACTTCGAGGGTGTCTCACCCAGAAGCTACTGACGAGTCAGGAAACGTCACAGTCACCGCGCGGCGACCGTGAGTGACGTCACCCGGTGGTCCCGAGCGCGGCCAGGACCAGGCGGGCCGTCTCGGTCGGTGTGCTCCCCACCCGCACTCCGGCCGCCTCCAGCGCCTCCTTCTTGGCCTGTGCCGTGCCGGACGAGCCGGAGACGATGGCGCCGGCGTGCCCCATGGTCTTGCCCTCGGGGGCGGTGAAACCGGCGATGTAGCCGACGACCGGCTTGGTGACGTGTTCGCGGATGTACGCGGCGGCGCGTTCCTCCGCGTCGCCGCCGATCTCGCCGATCAGGACGATCAGTTCGGTGTCGGGGTCGTCCTGGAAGGCGGCGAGGCAGTCGATGTGGGTGGTGCCGACGACGGGGTCGCCGCCGATGCCGACACAGGTGGAGAAGCCGATGTCGCGCAGCTCGTACATGAGCTGGTAGGTCAGCGTGCCGGACTTCGACACCAGGCCGATCGGGCCGGGCTTGGTGATGTCGGACGGGATGATGCCGGCGTTGGACTGGCCGGGGGTGATCAGGCCGGGGCAGTTGGGTCCGACGATCCGGGTGCCCTTCTGCGCGGCGTAGGCGGTGAAGGCCACCGAGTCGTGGACCGGGATGCCCTCGGTGATGACGACCGCGAGGCCGATGCCGGCGTCGGCGGCCTCGATCACCGCGGCCTTGGCGAAGGCGGGCGGCACGAAGACGACCGTGACGTCGGCCCCGGTGGCCGCCATGCCCTCGGCCACCGAGCCGAACACGGGCACGGCGCGGTCGTCGAAGTCGACGCTCCGGCCCGCCTTGCGCGGGTTGACGCCGCCGACGACGTCCGTGCCGGCGGCGAGCATCCGCCGGGTGTGCTTCATGCCCTCGCCGCCGGTCATGCCCTGGACGAGGACCTTGCTCTCCTTGGTGAGGTGGATGGCCATGTCCCGTCTCCTTAAGTGGCGTTGGCGAGTTGGGCGGCCGCGCGGGCGGCGCCGTCCATGGTGGTGGCCTGCTGGATGAGCGGGTGCGCGCGTTCGTCGAGGATCGCCCGGCCGCGTACGGCGTTGTTGCCGTCGAGCCGGACGACCAGCGGTTTGGTCAGCCGGACGGTGTCCAGCGCCTGCACGATGCCGTCGGCCACCGCGTCGCACGCGGTGATGCCGCCGAAGACGTTGACGAAGACCGACTTCACGGCGGGGTCGGAGAGGATGACGGACAGGCCGTCGGCCATGATCTGGGCGGAGGCCCCGCCTCCGATGTCGAGGAAGTTGGCGGGGCGCGCGCCGCAGCCGGCGACGACGTCGAGCGTCGACATGACGAGTCCGGCGCCGTTGCCGATGATCCCCACCTCGCCGTCCAGCTTGACGTAGTTCAGGCCACGTTCGGCGGCCACCGCCTCCAGCGGGTCGTCGTGCTCCGCGCCCTCGGCGCCCCAGCGGGCCTGCCGGAAGCGGGCGTTGTCGTCCAGCGTGACCTTGCCGTCGAGGGCGAGGATCTGCCCCTGGGCGGTGCGCACCAGCGGGTTCACCTCGACCAGCAGGGCGTCCTCGCGGACCAGCACCTCCCACAGCCGTACGAGCACGTCGACGGTCTGCGGCGGCAGTCCGGCCGCCTCGGCGATCCGGCCCGCCTTGGCGGAGGTGACGCCCTCGGCCGGGTCGATCGGGATGCGTGCCACGGCGTCGGGCCTGGTCGCGGCCACCTCCTCGATGTCCATGCCGCCCTCGGCGGAGGCGATCGCGAGGAAGCGGCCCGCGGCGCGGTCGAGGACGTAGGAGACGTAGAACTCGGTCTCTATGTCGACGGGCTGGGCCAGCATGACCTTGCCGACCGTGTGGCCCTTGATGTCCATGCCGAGGATCTGGCGTGCGGTCAGTTCGGCGGCGGCGGGGTCGGCGGCGAGCTTCACTCCGCCCGCCTTGCCGCGACCGCCCGTCTTGACCTGTGCCTTGACGACGACACGTCCGCCGAGCCTGCGGGCGATCTCCCGCGCCTCCTTGGGCGAGTCCGTGACCTCGGCCCGCGGCACCAAGATGCCGTGTTCCTCGAAGAGTTCCCTTGCCTGGTGTTCGTACAGGTCCATCTCGGCTCCTGACTACTGAGTCTTGCGTGGGCGAAACCCGAGCCCCTCGAAAACTGCCGCACGCCCCCTGGACACCACCCACCGGATGCGGGATAACAAGCTTCATACAGTATTCGTCGACTGTATGCAATGTACCGCGAGAGCGTTCCAACCCCCTACGAAGGGACAGGACTTCGCCATGCCCGACGACACCCAGGACGTCATTTCCGGCGGTCACCTCGTCGCCAAGGCCTTGAAGGCCGAGGGGGTAGAACGCATCTACACCCTCTGCGGCGGCCACATCATCGACATCTACGACGGCTGCGTCGACGAGGGCATCGAAGTCGTCGACGTCCGTCACGAACAGGTGGCCGCGCACGCCGCCGACGGTTACGCGCGGATCACCGGCAAGCCCGGCTGCGCCGTCGTCACCGCGGGCCCCGGCACGACCGACGCGGTCACCGGCGTCGCCAACGCCTTCCGCGCCGAGTCGCCGATGCTGCTCATCGGCGGTCAGGGCGCCCTCACCCAGCACAAGATGGGGTCCCTCCAGGACCTGCCGCACGTCGACATGATGACGCCGATCACCAAGTTCGCGGCGGCCGTGCCGGACACGGCGCGCGCGGCGGACATGGTGTCCATGGCGTTCCGCGAGTGCTACCACGGCGCGCCCGGGCCCTCCTTCCTGGAGATCCCGCGCGACGTCCTCGACGCCAAGGTGCCGGCGGACAAGGCACGGGTGCCGAAGGCCGGGGCCTACCGCGCCTCGACCCGCTCGGCCGGCGACCCCGAGGCCATCGAGAAGCTCGCCGACCTGCTCGTGCACGCCGAGAAGCCCGCGATCCTGCTGGGCAGCCAGGTGTGGACGACCCGCGGCACCGAGGCGGCCATCGAGATGGTCCGCGCGCTGAACGTCCCGGCGTACATGAACGGCGCCGGCCGCGGCACCCTCCCGCCCGGCGACCCGCACCACTTCCAGCTGTCGCGCCGCTACGCGTTCTCCAACGCCGACGTCATCGTCATCGTCGGCACGCCCTTCGACTTCCGCATGGGCTACGGCAAGCGGCTGTCGGCGAACGCGACCGTCGTGCAGATCGACCTCGACTACCGCACCGTCGGCAAGAACCGCGACATCGACCTCGGCATCGTCGGCGACGCGGGGCTGGTGCTGAAGTCGGTGACCGAGGCGGCCTCCGGGCGCGTCAACGGAGGTGCCTCCAAGCGCAAGGAGTGGCTGGACGAGCTGCGCGCCGCCGAGCAGAGCGCGCTGGAGAAGCGGCTGCCGCAGCTGCGCTCCGACGCCTCGCCGATCCACCCCTACCGGCTGGTCAGCGAGATCAACGACTTCCTCACCGAGGACTCGATCTACATCGGCGACGGCGGCGACATCGTCACCTTCTCCGGTCAGGTCGTGCAGCCCAAGTCGCCGGGCCACTGGATGGACCCCGGTCCGCTCGGCACGCTCGGCGTCGGGGTGCCGTTCGTGCTCGCGGCCAAGCAGGCGCGGCCCGACAAGGAGGTCGTCGCCCTCTTCGGTGACGGCGCGTTCTCCCTGACCGGCTGGGACTTCGAGACGCTGGTCCGCTACGACCTGCCCTTCGTCGGCATCGTCGGCAACAACTCCTCGATGAACCAGATCCGCTACGGCCAGGCCGCCAAGTACGGCAAGGAGCGCGAGCGGGTCGGCAACACCCTCGGCGACGTCCACTACGACAAGTTCGCCCAGATGCTGGGCGGTTACGGCGAGGAGGTCCGTGACCCCGCCGACATCGGTCCCGCGCTCCAGCGCGCCCGTGAGTCCGGCAAGCCGTCGCTGATCAACGTCTGGGTCGACCCGGACGCGTACGCCCCCGGAACCATGAACCAGACCATGTACAAGTGAGGTGATCCGGTGACCGCCAAGGCTCTCGAAGGCATCCGCGTCCTGGACATGACGCATGTCCAGTCCGGGCCCTCCGCGACGCAGCTGCTCGCCTGGCTCGGCGCGGACGTCGTCAAACTGGAGGCGCCGTCCGGGGACATCACGCGCAAGCAGTTGCGCGACCTCCCGGACGTCGACTCCCTCTACTTCACGATGCTCAACTGCAACAAGCGGAGCATCACCCTCAACACCAAGACCGAACGCGGCAAGGAGCTCCTCACCGAGCTGATCCGGCGCTCGGACGTCATGGTCGAGAACTTCGGACCCGGCGCCGTCGACCGCATGGGCTTCACCTGGGACCGCATCCAGGAGATCAACCCCCGGATCGTCTACGCCTCCATCAAGGGGTTCGGCGAAGGCCCATACACCAACTTCAAGGCGTACGAGGTCGTCGCGCAGGCCATGGGCGGCTCGATGTCGACCACCGGCTTCGAGGACGGGCCGCCGCTGGCGACCGGAGCCCAGATCGGGGACTCGGGCACGGGTGTGCACGCCGTCGCGGGCATCCTCGCGGCGCTGTACCAGCGCGAGCACACCGGGCGCGGGCAGCGGGTCAACGTGGCCATGCAGCACGCCGTGCTCAACCTCTGCCGGGTGAAGCTGCGCGACCAGCAGCGCCTGGCGCACGGCCCGCTCGCCGAGTACCCCAACGAGGACTTCGGCACCGAGGTCCCCCGCTCGGGCAACGCGTCCGGCGGCGGCCAGCCCGGCTGGGCGGTCAAGTGCGCGCCGGGCGGCCCGAACGACTACGTGTACGTCATCGTGCAGCCCGTCGGCTGGAAGCCGATGAGCGAGCTCATCGGCCGGCCCGAGCTGGCCGACGACCCCGAGTGGTCGACGCCCGAGGCGCGGCTGCCCAAGCTCAACAAGATGTTCCAGCTCATCGAGGAGTGGTCCTCGACCCTGCCCAAGTGGGAGGTGCTGGAGCGGCTCAACGCCCACAACATCCCGTGCGGGCCGATCCTTTCCACCAAGGAGATCATCGAGGACGCCTCACTGGCGGCCAACGAGATGGTCGTCCGGGTGCCGCACCCCGAGCGGGGCGAGTTCATGACCGTCGGCAGCCCGCTGAAGCTGTCCGACTCCCCCGTGGACGTGACCAGTTCGCCGTTGCTGGGCGAGCACAACGCCGCGGTCTACGTCGGCGAGCTCGGCCTCGGTGACGAGGAGCTGCGCCTGCTCAAGTCGAACGGAGTGATCTGACGTGATGGCCGAAGACCGGGTGCTGAGGGTGCGCGCACTCCTCGACACCGTCCGCGCCGAGGGGCGCACGGCACTGACCGCCCCGGAGGGCAAGGTGCTCGCGGACGCGTACGGGATCGCCGTACCCGGTGAGGAACTGGCGACGGACGTCGACGAGGCCGTCGCCCACGCGGCGCGGTTCGCCGGTCCCGTCGTGATGAAGATCGTCTCGCCGGACATCCTGCACAAGACCGACGCCGGCGGCGTGATCGTCGGCGTCGAGGGCGCCGCCGACGTGCGGGCCGCGTTCCACTCGATCGTCGAGAACGCCCGTACGTACGACGCGAACGCCCGGATCGAGGGCGTGCAGGTGCAGGAGCTGCTGCCCAAGGGGCAGGAGGTCATCGTCGGCGCCGTGACCGATCCGACGTTCGGCAAGGTCGTGGCCTTCGGACTCGGCGGAGTGCTGGTCGAGGTCCTCAAGGACGTCACCTTCCGGCTCGCCCCGGTGGACGCCGACGAGGCGCTGTCCATGCTGGACTCGATCCGCTCGGCGGAGATCCTGCGCGGGGTCCGCGGCGCGGCGGCCGTGGACCGCTGGGCGGTCGCCGAGCAGATCCGCCGGGTGTCCCAGCTCGTCACGGACTTCCCGGAGATCGCCGAGGTCGACCTCAACCCGGTGATCGCCACCCCGGAGGGCGCGCTCGCCGCGGACATCCGGGTGATCCTGTCCGAGGCGCCGGCCAAGCAGCGCCGCCGCTACTCGCGCGAGGAGATCCTCACCTCCATGCGCCGGCTGATGCAGCCGCGCGCGGTCGCGGTGATCGGTGCCTCCAACGAGCAGGGCAAGATCGGCAATTCGGTGATGCGCAACCTCGTCGACGGCGGGTTCTCCGGGGAGATCCACCCGGTGAACCCCAAGGCCGATGACATTCTGGGCCGCAAGGCGTACAAGAGTGTCACGGACGTTCCCGGTGAGGTGGATGTGGCCGTGTTCGCCATTCCCGCCAAGTTCGTGGCCGCGGCGCTGGAGGAGGTGGGACGCAAGGGCATACCCAACGCCGTCCTCATCCCCTCCGGATTCGCGGAGACCGGCGAGCACGAACTCCAGGACGAGATCGTGGAGATCGCCGAACGGCACGGCACCCGGCTGCTCGGCCCGAACATCTACGGCTACTACTCCACCTGGCAGGACCTGTGCGCCACGTTCTGCACGCCGTACGACGTGAAGGGCGGCGTCGCGCTGACCTCGCAGTCGGGCGGCATCGGCATGGCGATCCTGGGCTTCGCCCGCACCACCAAGACCGGTGTGTCGGCGATCGTGGGCCTCGGCAACAAGTCCGACCTGGACGAGGACGACCTGCTGACCTGGTTCGGTGAGGACCCGCGCACCGAGTGCATCGCCATGCACCTGGAGGACCTCAAGGACGGCCGGGCCTTCGTGGAGGCCGCGCGGGAGACCGTGCCGAAGAAGCCGGTCGTGGTCCTGAAGGCGGGCCGTACGGCGGCCGGCGCGAAGGCCGCGGGCTCGCACACCGGCGCCCTCGCGGGCGACGACGCGGTGTACGACGACATCCTCCGGCAGGCGGGCGTCATCCGGGCGCCCGGCCTGAACGACATGCTGGAATACGCGCGCGCGTTGCCGGTGCTCCCCGCACCGCAGGGCGACAACGTCGTGATCATCACCGGGGCCGGCGGCAGCGGTGTCCTGCTCTCCGACGCGGTCACCGACAACGGGCTCTCCCTGATGGAGATCCCGCCGGACCTGGACGAGGCGTTCCGGAAGTTCATCCCGCCGTTCGGGGCCGCGGGCAACCCGGTGGACATCACCGGGGGCGAGCCGCCGTCGACCTACGAGGCGACCATCCGGCTCGGCCTGGAGGACCCGCGCATCCACGCGCTCGTCCTCGGCTACTGGCACACCATCGTCACCCCTCCCATGGTCTTCGCCGAACTCACCGCGCGCGTGGTGGCCGAGTTCCGCGAGCGCGGGATCGAGAAGCCGGTGGTCGCGTCGCTCGCGGGCGACGTCGAGGTCGAGGAGGCGTGCCAGTACCTCTACGAACGCGGGGTCGTGGCCTACCCCTACACGACGGAGAGGCCGGTGGCCGTGCTCGGCGCCAAGTACCGCTGGGCGCGGGCGGCGGGGCTGTTGGGGGGCGGCTCATGACGTGAGCTGAGGGGGGAGCCGGCCGACGGTGCGCGTCGGCCGGCCCCGGGACCCGCGCGCGCACGAAAGGCATTGGACAGGGGGCGCTGGCCAGATCTTTCGAACGCAAGGGGTGCAACAGATCATGACAACGACCGATCTGCCAACATCGGTGACCTACCGTGAGGTCACCGACAAGAACGGACGCGTCTATCGGGTCGGCGAGTCCGACATCGACATCATGGGGCGCAAGCGCAAGTGGATGGTGATCCTGCCCTGGGTGGGCATGATGGGCATCTCCTCCGCGGAGTACGCGTTCGCGTCCGCCGAGGAGACGATCCACCAGGCCCACCACTGGTCGGAGGGCAGCATCTTCTGGATGCTGAGCGTCTGGGTGTTCTTCCAGGCCGCGGTGGCCTTCCCGGCGGGACGGCTGCGTGAGACCGGCAAGCTGCCCGCGCGCTGGGCCATGATGCTGGGCGCGACGGGCACGCTGATGGGCTATCTGTCCCTGGCCTTCGCACCGCACGTCATCCTCGCCTTCATCGGCTTCGGTATGTTCAGCGGTATGGGCGCGGGCATGGTGTACGCCACCTGCGTCAACATGGTCGGCAAGTGGTATCCGGAGCGCAAGGGCGGCAAGACCGGCTTCGTCAACGGCGGTTTCGCCTACGGCTCGGTGCCCTTCGTGTTCCTCTTCTCGACCGTGATGGACATCTCCAACTTCAAGGTCATCCTGGTCTCGGTCGGCGTCTTCCTCGCGCTGACGGTCGCCGTCGCCGGCTTCTTCTTCCAGGACCCGCCGAAGAACTGGTGGCCCGCCAACATCGACCCGCTCAACCCGCCGGACGACCCCCGCGCACGCCGTTCCCTGGAGAAGAACCCGCCGGCCGTACACCAGTACAGCCCCGGGGAGGCCTGGAGGACCGGCCGGGTGGCGCTCATGTGGTTCTGTCTCGCCTGCACCTCGGGCGTGAACATCTTCGGCATCGCCTTCCAGGTCGAGATCGGCGAGCACGCGGGATTCGCCGCCGGCATCGTGGCCACCGCCATGTCGCTCAAGGCGATCGTCAACGGCACCGGACGCGGCGTCATCGGCTGGCTCTCCGACCTGTACGGCCGCAAGCAGTGCCTGCTGTACGTCTGTGTCATCCTGGGCCTCGCCCAGTTCGGCATCATCTGGTCGGCGGAGATCCAGAACCTGCCGCTGTTCCTGTTCTTCTCCGCGGTCTCCGGCTTCGGTGGCGGCGCCATCTTCCCGATGTTCGCGGCGATGACGGCGGACTACTTCGGAGAGAACAACAACGCCACCAACTACGGCATGGTGTACAGCTCCAAGCTGGTCTCCGGTCTCGGCTCCGGCATGGGAATCGTCGTCGTGTCGGCCTGGGGCCTCAACGGCGCCTTCATCCTCGCCGGCTGCATCTCGTTCTTCGCCGGCTTCGTGGCGCTGTTCCTCAGCCCGCCGGGACGGCCCAAGGACAAGCGCATCACCCCCAACCCGCAACCTCTGGGCGAGGAGACGGCCTGACGTGACACGTGGCCCACGAGGCCGCACGAGGCACCGAGAACGGACCGGGCGGCCCTTCCCCCAGCTGGGGGAAGGGCCGCCCGATTCGCGTGTGGATCAGCGGCGCCGCTTGCGCAGGGCCGCCATGTTGTCGTAGCTGATCTTGGCCTCACGCAGCGACTGCCCCGGGTCGGTGGCGCTCGGGGAGTTGTCGTCCTCGACCATCGGGTTGTGGTAGTTGCGGTCCCCGACCCGCGAGAAGAACGTCGTGTAGTCGATGACCCCGGTTCCGAAGGGCACCATGTCGTACCCCATGCCGTTGGTCGTGCTGACGACGCCGTCCTTCGCGTGGAACAGCGGGTAGCGCTTGTTGTGGCAGGCGACGAGGCCCGCCGGGTCGAAGACGTTCCTGCGGGTGGAGCCGTCTGCGGCGGTGTACGTGTGGAACTTGTACTGGGCCACGTGCGCCCAGAAGATGTCCATCTCCAGCCAGACCACCCTCGGGTCGGTGACCTTGAGGAAGTACTCCAGCTTGCGGATGCCGGAGCTGCGGGTCGGCCGGCCCTGGTCGTCCAGCGGGCCCCGGTCGAGCAGGAAGCCGTACGCGCCGTCGTGGTTGTGGGTGTAGAGCTTGATGCCCTCGCGGCGGGCGATCTCGCCGAGGGCGTTCCACTTGTCGGCGGCCACGTCCCAGTCGGCACGGTAGGAACTGCCGGTGGGGTCGCCACCGGTGCCCATGTGGTCCATGCCGATGATGTTGGCGATCTCCAGGTGCTTCTTGAAGGTGTCCAGGTCCGCCGTGGTCAGCGGCCAGGACGACGGGATGAAGCCGTGGTTGCCCTGGGCGCGCAGACCGTAGTCGTCCAGCCAGGAGCGCAGCAGCCTGGCACCCGCGACGGTTTCCAGGTCGGCACCGCCGGGCGCGTTGGCGTGCTGGCGGTAGCCCGCGAACTCCACCTGCCGGTAGCCGTGCCGCGCCAGCTGCTTGAAGACCTCGCGGAACCCGGAGGGCAGGTCGGTGGCGAGGGGGTCGCGGGCGGTGGCGTCACGGACCGTGTAGAGGATGATGCCGCGCTTGTGCGCCGGGACGAGAACGTCCCCTCCGTGGCCGTGGCCGTGGCCGTGCCCGTGGCCGTGGCCGTGGTCTCTGCCGCGGTCCTGGGCCAGGGCCGGAGCGGCGCCGAAGACCGGGGCGGCTACCGCTCCGGCCGCCACGGCGGTGCAGGTGCTGAGGAAACGGCGCCGGTCCACTCCGAGGCTGCGGCGCAGTCCCTCGTCGGGGGCGTCGGCGGTGGCTTCGGTGGCGGCCGCGGTGCGGGAAGGGTCGGAATACAGGGTCACGAATGGCCTGCCTTCTCGGTCGTGGCCGGCCCGGTGCCGCCGGGACCGGCCGTTGTCAGTGCCGTGTGTTCCACTCCGGTGGCTGGATCTCAGCCGAGTCCGGCGAGTCGGAGCAGGAGTTGTTTCACCTCGGTGGCCGGGACGCGGTCACCGAGTGCGCGGGGGGTGGAGCAGATGAGGAGCGGGCCGTCGTCGTCGCTCCCGGGGAGGCGGCCGTGGCTGCCGCGAATGGGTGAGGGATCCAGCGGCACGACCGCCATGCGGTAGCGCATACCGAGCTTCTTGCGGGCCAGCGCGGTCGCCGCCTTCACCTTGACGTAGGGGTCGAGGGGATCCATGAAGAGCTCGACCGGGTCGTAGCCGGGTTTGCGGTGGATCTCGACGAGTTGCGCGAAGTCGGGGGCGCGCCCGTCGTCGAGCCAGTAGTAGTACGTGAACCAGGCGTCCGGCTCCGCGACGGCGACCAGTTCGCCGGCCCGCGGATGGTCGAGATGGTGGGCCTTCTTGCCCTCGTCGTCGAGGAGTTGCTCGATGCCGGGCAGCCCGTCGAGCGCGGCCCGGGTCGCGTCGAGGTCCTCGGGGCGGCGCACGTAGACATGGGCGATCTGGTGGTCGGCGACGGCGAAGGCCCGTGACGCCATCGGGTCCAGGTACTCCATGCCGTCCTGCGTGTGCACCTCCAGCAGGCCCGCGCGGCGCAGCGCCCGGTTGATGTCGACGGGCCGGCTCACCGGGGTGATGCCGTACTCGGAGAGCACGACGACGGTACGGCCCTGCGCCCGCGCGTCGTCCAGCAGCGGGGCCACGGCCGCGTCCAGGTCCGCGGCCGCCTTCAGCGAGCGCGGGTCGTCGGGACCGAAGCGCTGGAGGTCGTAGTCGAGGTGCGGGAGGTAGCACAGCGCGAGGTCGGGGTGGCGGGTGCGCAGGATGTGCCGGGTCGCGTCGATGATCCACTGGCTGGAGACGAGGTCCGCGCCGGGCCCCCAGAAGTGGAACAGCGGGAAGGTGCCCAGCTCCTCGGTGAGTTCGTCGTGGAGCTCGGGCGGGCGGGTGTAGCAGTCGGGTTCCTTGCGGCCGTCGGCGTAGTAGACCGGACGGGGGGTGACGGTGATGTCGGTGTCCGCGCCCATGGCGTACCACCAGCAGATGTTGGCGACCGTGTAGCCGGGGTACGCGCGGCGGGCCGCGTCCCAGAGCTTGTCGCCGGCGACGAGGCCGTTGTGCTGGCGCCACAGCAGGACGTCGCCCAGTTCGCGGAAGTACCAGCCGTTGCCGACGATGCCGTGCTCGGAGGGCATGGTGCCGGTCAGGAAGGTGGACTGGGCGGCGCAGGTGACGGCGGGCAGGACCGTGCCCAGCGGGGCGTGGGCGCCGGACTGGGCGAGGGTCTTGAGGTGCGGCATGTGGTCGAGGAGGCGGGGGGTGAGGCCCACGACGTCGAGCACGAGGAGCGGGGTGGGGCGTGCTGGGGCGGGGGCGTTCACGGCAGCTCCTTGAGGCCGAGGTCCGTCAGCAGGTCACGGGCGAGGGTGAGTTCGGCCGCGATGCCGTCCGTCAGCTGGGTGCGGGCGCGGGGCCGCAGCTCCGGCGGGAGGGCCTGCCACGTGTAGGTCTCGACCTCGAGGTGGTGGGTGAGCGGGGTGGCCCCGCCGACGAGCCGGGCCAGCGCGCTCTTCAGCACGGCGAGCGTGGAGGTCAGGGGCGCCGCGGGGTCCGCGTGCAGCGGGACGTGGAAGTGGGCGCGCCACGGTGAGGCGTCGGGCAGGGCGGCGTCCTCCAGGGCGGGACCGAGGTCGTCGGTGCCGCGCAGACCGGCGGCGGTGGCGGTGCGGGTCTGGTGCAGGAAGCGGGGCTCGTCGAAGGCGGCGAGGGCCTCGCGCACCTCGGGGAGATGCGGGTGCTCGGCGTGCAGGGCCGCGGAGAGCTGGGACTTGACGACCGGGACACCGGCGCGGACGAGGGCGTCGAGGGCGGTGTGCGGATCCTCGAAGGAGGTGGCGAGATGGCAGGTGTCGACGCAGATGCCGATGCGGTCGTGGGCGATCGCGGTCAGCGGGCCGATGGCGTCCCCGGTGGTCTCGACGACGCAGCCGGGCTCGGGTTCCAGGCCGACGCGCAGGGAGCGGCCGGTCAGTTCCTGGAGGGCGTCGAGGCGTTCGCCGAGGGTGCGCAGGGCGGCGTGGGCGGCGTCGGCCCGCGGGGCGTCCTGGGCGGTGCGCCAGGCGAGCGGCAGGGTGGAGATGCTGCCCTCGGTGACGTCGTCGGGGAGGAGACCGGCGAGGACGCGGGCGAGGGCGGTGGTGTGTTCGAGGCGCTCGGGGTCGGCCCAGTCCGGCTTGTACACGCGGTACTTGACCTCTTCGGCGCCGAAGCCCTCGTAGGGGAAGCCGTTGAGGGTGACGACCTCCAGTCCGCGCCGGTCGAGTTCGGTGCGCAGGGTGCGCAGCGCGGACGGGTCGGTGACGAGCGCGTGGGCGGCGTCCTTGGCGAGCCACAGGCCGATGCCGAGCCGGTCGCGGCCGAGGCGGCGGCGGACCGGTTCGCAGTGGTCACGCAGTTGCGCGAGGACGCCGTCGAGGGTCTCGGCGGGGTGGACGTTGGTGCAGTAGGCGAGGTGCACCGTGGAGCCGTCCGGGTGGCGGAAGCGCATGGCTCACTCCCCGCCGCGCAGGATGGAGTTGCCCTCGTGGGTGGCGTCGGTCGTGGCGATGTCGAGGTTCAGCCGGCCGCTGAGGCCGTAGAAGGCGACGGGGTTGCGCCACAGCACCTGGTCGACGTCGTCCTCGGTGAAGCCCTCCGCGAGCATCAGGTCGCCGACCTTGCGGGTCTTGAGCGGGTCGCTGCGGCCCCAGTCGGCGGCGGAGTTCACCAGCACCTGCTCGGTCCCGTAGGCCCGCAGGATCGCCACCATCCGCTCCTCGTCCATCTTGGTGTCCGGATAGACGGAGAAGCCCAGCCAGCAGCCGCCGTCCTTGGCCTCCTTGACGGTGGTCTCGTTGAGGTGGTCGATCAGGACGCGGTCCGCCGGCAGGGCGGACTCCCGCACCAGGTCGAGGGTGCGGCGCAGACCGGCCAGCTTGTCGCGGTGGGGGGTGTGCACGAGCGCGGGCAGCTCGTGGTCGGCGGCGAGCTGGAGCTGGGCGGCGAGCGCGGTGTCCTCGGCGGGTGTCATCGAGTCGTAGCCGATCTCGCCGACGGCCACCACCTGGTCCTTGACGAGATAGCGGGGAAGTTCGTCGAGGACGGGCAGGCAGCGCGGGTCGTTGGCCTCCTTGGGGTTCAGGGCGATCGTGCAGTGGTGGGCGATGCCGTACTGGGCGGCGCGGAAGGGCTCCCAGCCGAGCAGGGAGTCGAAGTAGTCGAGGAAGGTCGCGGGCGACGTACGAGGCTGCCCGAGCCAGAAGGCGGGCTCGACGACGGCGCGCACACCGGCGGCGTGCATGGCCTCGTAGTCGTCGGTGGTCCTGGACGTCATGTGGATGTGGGGGTCGAAGATGCGCATCAGGACTCCTTGGCGTGGGGGGTGTCCGATCCCCGCGGTGCGGCGGCGGGATCGGTCAGGGCCAGGACACGGTGCAGGTCCTCGGGTACGGCACGGCCCGCGGCGGTGCGTTCGGTGGCGTAGTCGCCGAGCATGCGGGCCAGTTCGGTGTCCCCGTTCGCACGCCGTTCCAGATCGGCGACGCTGTCCACGGAGACGCCGGTGAACAGGCACTTCAGTACGGCGTGGCGCCAGTTGTGCGCGTCGAGGTGCCGCGCGGCGTAGGGGCCGACGGCGGCGGCGACGAGCCGGGTGTCGTTGGTGCGCAGGGCGTCCTCGATCAGCGGGAGGCCCTCGGGTCCGGCCACCAGGTGGGGCAGGGCGTGCAGCACGGCGCGGCGTTCGGCGCCGGTGCCCTGGCGGTAGACGCGGGCGAGCGAGTCCGGGTCGGCGCCGGCGGCGTGCAGGACCAGCACCCGGGCCGCGTCGGCGTGCTCGTCCCCGCACCGGCGGCCCGCCTCGGCGATGCGCAGTTCCCACACGGAGATGGGCCCGTGCGTGCCGGGGTGGGCGGCGGCCTCCGCGAGTGCCTGGTCGAGCCAGGCGCGGGCGGCTCCCGGGAGGTGGGAGGCGAGGTGGGCGCGCAGGGCGGCGAGCGAGCCGGGGTCGCCGCCCTCGGTGCCGCCCGGGTCGCCGGTTCTCGCCGCCGGGGTCGCCGCGGCGGCGTCGGGGTGCTTCACGGGATGCTCCCTTCGGAGAGGGCGGAGGGTTCGCCGTGGGGTGCGCCGGGCGGGGTCGGGGGTGGGACCGGTCCGGCGGGTGGTGGGGCGGCGGCGCGCAGGAACGGGAGGGAGAGCCCGGCGTGGTGGGGGCCCGCGTGCGAGTGGCGGGGCAGCTCGACGACGGTCAGCCCCTGGTAGCCGGTGGCGGCGAGGGCCGCGAGCACCGGCGGGAAGTCGATCTCCCCTTCCCCGAACGGCAGATGCTCGTGCACACCGCGGCGCATGTCCTCGATCTGGACGTGCCGCAGCCAGGGTCCGGCGGCCCGGACGCAGTCGGCGGGCGGGAGCGGTTCGAGGCACTGGCAGTGGCCGATGTCGAGGGTCAGTCCCAGGACGCCGGGGTCGCCGTCGTCGCCGAGGGTGCGGCGCAGGCGGTGGAAGTCGTCGAGGGTGGCGAGCAGATGGCCGGGCTCGGGTTCGACGGCGAGCGGGACGCCGGCGGCGGCCGCCGCGTCCAGGACCGGGGCGAGGCTGTCGGCCAGGCGTTTCCACGCCGTGTCCTCGTCGGTGCCGGGCGGCAGGATCCCGCTGAAGCAGTGCACGGCGTGGGCACCCAGGTCGGCGGCGACCCGGACGGCCCGCAGCAGCAGGTCCACGCGCCGGGCGCGGTCGTCGGGCTCCGGGTCCAGGAGGGAGGGCCCGTGCTTGCGGCGCGCATCGAGCACGTAGCGGGCGCCCGTCTCCACGGTGACGCCGAGACCGAGCGCGTCGAGGCGCCGCGCGACCCGGCGCGTGCGTGCCGGGAGGTCCGGGGCGAGGGGGTCGAGGTGCATGTGGTCGAGGGTGAGACCGACGCCGTCGTAGCCGAGGTCGGCGAGCAGCGCGAGGGCGTCGTCGAGCCGGAGGTCGGTGAGGCCGTTGGTGCCGTAGCCGAAGCGCAGGGGGGCCTGGGGCGGGGCGGGTTCACGGGGGTGCCGCGCCGGGTGGGGCCGGTGGCTCATGTGATGCTCACTTTCCTCGCGTACCTGCGTCCGATCGGGGCGAGCGCGGCGATGGCCACGGCGGTCAGGCCGGCCCCGGCGCGGGCGGCGAGCGCGGCCTGGAGGGGGATGGTGGCGCGGATGCCGCCGCCGACGGCCCGTTGGGTCAGGGGCGGTGAGGGGTTGAGGGCGGCGTGTGCGTAGGGGCGGCCCGCGGTGGCGGCGTAGGCGCCGGCCAGCGCGATGCGCAGCGCGCCGTCGAGTGTGAGGGCGGGCCGGTCGTGCGCGGCCGTGCCCGGGCCGGTCCCGGCACCGGCTGCGGCCCTGCCGCGTGCCACCAGGCGGCTGAGCAGGGCCGTCGCGGCGAGGGCGGCCAGGGGTGGCAGGGACGAACCCCCCTGGGTCTCCCGGCGGGAGACCGTGGTGACCGCGAGGGTGTGGGTGCCGAGGAGGGCGGCGGAGGGCAGGGCCTCACGGGTGCGGCCGCTGGTGGCGGCGGCACCGAGGAGGTGGTCCAGGCCGCGGGCGGCGGCCATGGCCACCGGGCCCGCGGGGGTGTGCTTCAGAGCGAGGTCGTAGGCCCAGACGGTGGCCGCGAGGGGTGCGGCGACCGTCAGGGCGGGGCGGCCCGCGCGGGCGGCGAGGGCCAGTCCGGCGGCGGTGAGGGCGCAGGCCGCGGCGAGCGCGGAGGACGGCTGGATACGGCCCGAGGGCAGCGGGCGGTGGGGGCGTTCGGCGGCGTCCTCCTCCCGGTCGGCCCAGTCGTTGAGGGCCATGCCGGCCTCGTAGAGGCAGAGGGAGGAGCCGATGGCGAGCAGGGTCCGGGAGTTGGGCGCGACGCCGGTGGCCGCCGCGCCGCTCAGGGCGTCCCCGGGGACGGTGAACAGGGCGGGCAGACGCAGCAGTTCGGCCCAGGCCCGGCTACGGCTCATGCCCGCGTCCCCTGGCTGCCCTCGTCCTCGGTGCCGGTGCCGTCGTCCTGGGTCCGCTCCTCGGGCCAGGCGGGCCCCGCTCCCGCGAGCGCATCCGCGTCCGCGGCCGTACCCGGCCCCGCGGCGCGCAGTCGCTGCGCCAGCCGGCCCAGTGCCACGTACTGCTCCCCCAGGCTCGCGGGCCCGTCCCCGACCGGGTCCTTGAAGTAGAAGCCGAGTTCGCCGAGCGGCCCGGAGACGCCCACCTGGTGGGCGCGGGCGGTCAGGCGTGCCAGGTCCAGGACCAGCGGCGCCGCCAGGGCCGAGTCGCAGCCCTGCCAGATGGTCTGGAGGACCATGCGGGTGCCGAGGAATCCGTCGAAGGCGATGTGGTCCCAGGCGGTCTTCCAGTCTCCGAGGGCCGGGACGTCGTCGATGTGCACCTCGCCCTCGGGAACGGTGCCGAGGGTGTCGGCGAGGACGCGTTCCTTGCCCGCGTTCTTCGCCGCCGCGGCGGCCGGGTCGGCGAGGGCGGCGCCGTCGCCGCCGCCGAGCAGGTTGGTCCCGGACCAGGCCCGTACGGTCAGCGCGCGCTGCGCGAACATCGGGCCCAGCACGGCCCGCAGGAGGGTCTGGCCGGTCTTGCCGTCCCGGCCGGCGTAGGGCAGCCCGCTGTGCTCCGCCTCCCGGGCGGCGACGGGGTGGTGCAGGCCCTCGGACGGGGTGAAGTTCACGTAGGGGCAGCCGGCCCGCAGCGCCGCCAGGGCGTACAGGGTGCTGGCCGGGAGCGGGGCGTCCGGCCCCTGGGACGCGGGTTCGGTGGAGGCGACGTTGACGACCACGGCACGCTCCAGTGCGTTGCGGCGCACGAAGTCGCGTATGTCGTCGGCGAAGGCCGTGATCAGTTCGGTCTGGCTCCTGGTGTCCCCAGGGGTGGGCCCGCCGGGCCTGATCTCACGGTCGGCGGCGGCGAGTTCGGCGCTCACGGCGGCGGCGACGCCGGGCGGGATCACACCGCCCGCGGTGAGGGTCTCGGCGCGCTTGGGCAGGGGGCAGTCGACGGTGTCGTGACCGCCGAAGACGAGGTCGGACAGCGCGGGCAGGCCGCTGTCGGTGAACGGTGACGTCTCGGTCACCATGCCGGTGGGTGGGTGCAGTCCCGCGGTGACGGCGGCGCAACCCGTGACGACGGTGGTGGCGACGGAGCCTCGTGCTCCGATCAGCCACACCCCCACACGCGGTCGGGTAAGGGACGCGGACATGGGCAGCCTCCTTGTCGAGCGCGAACCCCGGGCGGCGGGACAAAGACGGCGGGCGGGGGTCCGGCGTCCCCCGCCCGCCGTCCGCTCAGCCGCCCGTGGTGGGCAGTTCCTTCAACTGGATGTTGCGGAAGGACACCTGGTCGTCGGCTCCGTGGTTCTGGAGGCCGATGTGACCGTCGGTCAGGCTCCGCTGGGGGTCCTTGTTGGTGAAGTCGTTGATCTTGACTCCGTTGAGGAACACCTGGAGGCGTTCGCCCTGGACCTTGATCTCGTAGGAGTTCCACTGTCCGGGCGGACGCAGGACCTGGTCACGGGCCTTGATGTTCGCCGACTTGAACGAGTAGACGGAGCCCGTGGTGCGGTCGGGCGCGTCGGTGGCGTCGATCTGGATCTCGTAACCCTTGTTCACCGCGGACCAGGGGTCGTCGGAGGCGGGGAAGCCCACGAAGATCCCGGAGTTGTCGTCGCCCTGCATCTTCCAGTCGAGCTTGAGGGAGTACGACTTCAGTTCCTTGGCCTGGTACCAGAGCAGACCCATGCCGCCCTCGGACTCCAGGGCGCCGCCCTTGACGTTGAACTTGCCGGGGCCGGCCTGCTTCCAGCCGTCCAGGGTCTGGCCGTTGAAGATCTTCCGGTAGTCCGTGCTCGGCTTGCAGTCCGACTTGACCTGGCCGGTGGCGTACTGCAGACCGCCGAGCAGATGGGCGCGGAAGGCCTCCTCGGCGTAGGACTCCTTGGTGTGGCCGCCGCCGGTGTAGAAGGAGCGGCCGCCGCCGTAGCTCTGGCACCAGGCGATCGGGTGGTCGCCCTTCATGGTGCCGCCCTGGTAGGTGGTCTCGTCCAGGGTGGCGAGGACCTTGGCCTGCTCACGCGGGTTGGTGCGGTAGTTGTACCACTCGTCGGTGCGCTCCCAGGCCTCGCCGAGGTGCGAGGTCGACGGGTGGTCGTGGTCCTCGACGCGGACCGTGGCCTTCTGGATGGCCGGGTGCGAGTCGAAGTAGGCGCCGACGAGGCCGCCGTAGAACTCCCACGCGTACTCGGTGTCGGCGGCGGCGTGGATGCCCATGTAGCCGCCGCCGTTCTTGACGAAGTTCTCGAACGCCGTCTGCTGGGCGGCGTTGAGGACGTCACCGGTGGTGGACAGGAAGGCCACGGCGTCGTACTTGGCGAGGTTGGCCGTGGTGAACTGCCCGGCCTCCTCGGTCGCGTCGACCGTGATGCCGGCCGGTGCGCCGAGCTCCTTCAGGGCCGCGATGCCGGCCGGGATGGAGTCGTGCCGGAAGCCGGCGGTCTTGGAGAAGACCAGGACCTTCTTGCCGCCCTTGAACGGCTCCTTGGAGAACTCGAAGTCGTCCACGTCGTAGAGCGCGCCCTCGCCGCCCCGGAAGACCAGGTAGATCTCCGTGGTGCCCTTGGGCAGCGCACGCAGCGGGACGTCGACGTTCTGGAAGGTGTCCCAGCTGCCGGTCGGCGGAATGTAGGCCGAGCCGTGCAGCGGGCCCTCGGGCGAACCGGTGCGCAGTTCGACGAAGCCGCCGGCGCCGCCGGAGGAGGCCCGCACGGTCATCTTCCTCTGCCCGTCGAACCGGTAGGGGCTGAAGGAGATCCAGTCGCCGTCGTTGATGTCGCCCACGGTCTTGCCGCCGTTGGCGCCGGCCTTGTCGTAGGTCCTGATGCCGGACTGGGCACCGAAGTGCTCGGCCTGGCGGTGCGGCGGCTGGAGCACGGTGCGCGCGGTGCCGGTCAGGGCCTCCTGGCCGTTGGCCCCGCCGTCGGTGTAGCTGGCGCCGACGACGCCGTAGATGTTGGCGTTGGGGTCGTGTCCGCCGTCACCGGGCGGCGGCTTCAGGGTGCCCTCGCAGCCCATCTCGCTGGTCAGCTCGTGGGCGTGGGAGTCGTGGCCGAGGCTGTAGGCCACCTTGACCTTGGAGCAGTCGATCGTCTCCTCGGGGTCGGTGACGGTCACCTTGAACGGGACGGGTTCGCCGAACGCGGCCAGGGTGCCGTTGGCCGGGACGTCGATGCGCACCTTGGGCTCGGTGTTGCCGACCACGATCCGGACGCTGGCGTTGCCGGTGTTGCCCTCGGCGTCCTTGGCGGTGAAGGTGGCGGTGTAGGTGCCGACCTTCTTGTACCGGTGGGTGGGCTTGAGGCCCTCGCCCGTGGTGCCGTCACCGAAGTCCCAGCTGTAGGTGAGGTCCGTGGAGTCGGCGTCCGTCGCGGAACCGGTGAAGGCGACCCTCAGGCCGGCCGCGCCGGACGTCTTGTCGGCGCTCACCTCGGCGATCGGGGAGAAGCCGTCCTCGGCGTGCTCGATCCGGTACAGCGCGGAGTTCTCGTCGCCCTGGAACCAGGACACGCCGTAGTCCAGGACGTAGAGCGCGCCGTCGGGGCCGAACTCCATGTCCATGATCTGGGTGCCGGTCCACGGGAAGTCGTTGATCTTCGCGACCGAGCCGTCCTCGTTCTGCTCGATCCGCTTGATCCAGCGGCGGCCGAACTCACCCGCGAAGAAGTCGCCGTCGTAGGCCTCGGGGAACTTCACGCTGGAGTCGAGGTCGGCGTCGTAGCGGTAGACCGGGCCGCCCATCGGGGACTCGGAGCCACTGCCGAACTCGGGCACGGATCCGCCGTCGTACGGGATCCAGGCGGCCTGCGCGGGCGGCAGGTCGACCAGGCCCGTGTTGTGCGGCGAGGTGTTCTTCGGGGCGGCGCAGTCGAACTTCTCACCGGAGGTGCCGGTGGCGAAGTCGTAGTCGACGTAGGCGTCGTTGTTCCCGGTGCAGAACGGCCAGCCGAAGTTGGCGGCCTCGGTGACCTTGGCGAACTCGACCTGTCCCGCCGGGCCCCGGTTCGGGTTGGCGGCGCCCGCGTCGGGGCCGTAGTCGCCCACGTACACGATGCCGGTCTTGTCGTCGACACTCATCCGGAACGGGTTGCGGAAGCCCATCGCGTAGATCTCGGGACGGGTCTTCTCGGTGCCCGGGGCGAAGAGGTTGCCCTCCGGAACGGTGTACGAGCCGTCCTCGCCGACCTTGATGCGCAGGATCTTGCCGCGCAGGTCGTTGGTGTTGCCCGAGCTGCGGCGGGCGTCGAAGGCGGGGTTGCGGCCCTCGCGGTCGTCGATCGGCGTGTAGCCGTCGGACGAGAAGGGGTTGGTGTCGTCGCCGGTCGACAGGTAGAGGTTGCCGTCCGCGTCGAAGTCGATGTCGCCGCCGACATGGCAGCAGGTGCCACGGGAGGCCGCGACGTCCAGGACCTTCTTCTCGCTCGCCATGTCCAGCGTGCCGTTGGGGTTCAGCACGAAGCGGGCGAGGCGGTTGACGCCGTCGAACTTCGCGAGCTCCTCGGGGGTGCCGCTCTCCGGGGCGTCGCCCGCGGGGGTGTCGAGCGGCGGGGCGTAGTAGAGGTAGATCGCCCGGTTGTTCTCGAAGTCCGGGTCGATGCCGACGCCCTGCAGGCCTTCCTCGTCGTGGCTGTAGACGGGGATCTTGCCGGCGACCTTGGTGACGCCGCCCTGGTCGGTCAGGCGCAGCGTGCCGTCGCGCGAGGTGTGCAGGACGCTGCGGTCGGGGAGCACGGCGAGCGACATCGGCTCGCCCATCTCGGGCTCGCCCTTGGCGAGCGGCACCTGCTGGAACTGCCCCTCGGCGGCCGGTTCGTCGTGTTCGGGGTGGCCGGGGTGGGCGCCGGCGACGGTCGCCGGGGTGCCCACGGCCAGCAGCAGGCCGGTGAACAGGGCAAGGGCGGTACGAAGCCTGGGACGCCTCGTGGTGCGGGTACTTCTGAGTCTGGTGCTGTGCACGAAGTCCCTCCGGGAACGGGGTGGGCCGTACGGAATGGGTGCGTGGACGTGCGGTGCGGGCGCCGGGGTGCGCCGTCACCCCGGAGGTGGATGTGTCCTGAATACTTCAGGGACGGTAACCGCTTGCGTCGCGGCCGAACACCCCTTGGGCCAGGACCTGTTGAACTTTCTCCCATCACTGGACAAAGCGGTATCCGGGCAGGTCGGAGGGGGGACCGGCGGTGATTCCGGCCCCCGTCCCCAAGCAGTCGCGGGGTGGGTCGATCAGCTATTGAACGCCGCGTCGAAGGACGCGCTGGGGGGCTCGAAGTCGAAGGCCTTCAGGCGGGCCAGGGCCTCGGGGGCGCCCTGGAGCCGGTCCATGCCGGCGTCCTCCCACTCGACGGAGATCGGGCCCTGGTAGTCGATGGAGCGCAGCATGCGGAAGACGTCCTCCCAGGGCACGTCACCGTGCCCCGCGGAGACGAAGTCCCAGCCGCGGCGCGGGTCGCCCCAGGGCAGGTGCGAGCCGAGCCGCCCGTTGCGGCCGTCGAGGCGTTTGCGGGCCTCCTTGCAGTCCACGTGGTAGATGCGGTCGCGGAAGTCCCACAGGAAGCCGACCGGGTCGAGGTCCTGCCACACGAAGTGCGAGGGGTCGAAGTTCAGCCCGAAGGCGGGCCGGTGGCCGACGGCCTCCAGGGCACGCCGGGTCGTCCAGTAGTCGTAGGCGATCTCGCTCGGGTGCACCTCGTGGGCGAACCGGACGCCCTCGGCGTCGAAGACGTCCAGGATCGGGTTCCAGCGCGTGGCGAAGTCCTCGTAGCCCCGCTCGATCATCGCCTCGGGGGCGGGCGGGAACATCGCGACCAGGTGCCAGATGGCGGAGCCGGTGAAGCCGATGACGGTGTCGACGCCGAACGCCGCCGCGGCCCGCGCGGTGTCGGCGATCTCGGCCGCGGCGCGCTGCCGCACGCCCTCCGCCTCGCCGTCGCCCCAGATCCGGGCGGGCAGGATGGCCTGGTGGCGCTCGTCGATGATGGCGTCGCAGACGGCCTGGCCGACCAGGTGGTTGGAGATCGCCCAGCACTTCAGGCCGTACTTGTCGAGCAGCTGGTGCCTCGACTCGACGTAGGCAGGATCGCTGAGGGCCTTGTCGACCTCGAAGTGGTCGCCCCAGCAGGCCAGTTCGAGACCGTCGTAACCGAAGTCACGGGCGAGGCGACAGACCTCTTCGAGCGGCAGGTCGGCCCACTGGCCGGTGAAGAGTGTGAACGTGCGCGGCATGACCGACGCCTCCTAGAGAGCGATCGGGGTGTAGACGGAGTTCTTCTCGGCACTCTCCTCCACCGCCGCGAGCACGCGCTGCACCTGCAGCCCGTCGGCGAAGGAGGGTTCGGGCAGCCGCCCCTCGGCGACCGCGTGGACCAGGTCCCGGGCCTGGTGGACGAAGGAGTGCTCGTAGCCGAGGCCGTGGCCCGGCGGCCACCAGGCGTCCACGTAGGGGTGGTCGGGTTCGGTGACGAGGATCCGGCGGAAGCCGGCCCGGGTGCCGGGTTCGGTGCCGTCGTGGTACCAGAGCTCGTTGAGCCGCTCCAGGTCGAAGGCGAGCGAGCCGCGCTCGCCGTTGAGCTCGATGCGCAGGGCGTTCTTGCGGCCGGTGGCGTACCGGGTGGCCTCGAAGGAGGCCAGGGCACCGGAGGCGAAGCGGGCGGTGAACAGGGCGGCGTCGTCGACGGTGACCTGCCCGGTCCCGTCGGCCGAGGCGGCGCCCAGACCACGGACGGCTCCGGCGAGCGGCCGTTCCCGTACGAAGGTCTCGGTGAGCGCCGACACGCCGGCCAGCTGCTCCCCCGCCAGGTACTGCGCCAGGTCGACGATGTGCGCGCCGAGGTCGCCGAGCGAGCCGGAGCCGGCCATCTCCTTGCGCAGCCGCCAGGTCAGCGGGGCCTGCGGGTCGACCAGCCAGTCCTGGAGGTACGACACCCTGACGTGTCGCAATGTGCCCAGGCGGCCCTCGGCCACCATCTGCCGGGCGAACGCGGTGGCGGGAAGCCGGCGGTAGTTGAAGCCGACCATGGCCAACTGGCCGCGTCCGTGAGCCTCCTCGGCGGCGGCGGTCATCGCCTCCGCCTCCTCGACGGTGTTCGCGAGGGGCTTCTCGCACAGGACGTGCTTGCCCGCGGCCAGCGCCGCGAGCGCGATCTCGGCGTGGCTGTCGCCGGGGGTGCAGATGTCGACCACGTCGACGTCGTCCCGGGCGATCAGCGCCCGCCAGTCGGTCTCGGCCGCCGCCCAGCCGTACCGGTCCGCCGCCGCGCGTACCGCCGTCTCGTCCCGCCCGCAGATGACGGCCAGCTCCGGTCGCAGGGGCAGGTCGAAGACGCGGCCCGCGGTGCGCCAGCCCTGGGAGTGGGCGGCGCCCATGAAGGCGTAGCCGACCATGCCGATGCGCAGCGGGGGCTTCGCGGCGTCGGCCCCTTCGGGCGCTTGCGGCTGTGCCATGGGGATGTCCTCCTCGTCGTCGTGGCGCGGTGGGGGGTTCGGGCCCGGCCCCCTCACTGGGGCCGGGCCCGTCAGGCGGGGCGCCTCACTTGAAGCCGGTGGACATGTACTGCTCGACGTTGGTCTTGTCGACGACGGCCGAGTAGCAGGTGAGCGACGCCGGGATCTCGAACTCGGCGAGGCCGCCGACTCCCTTGGCCTGGCCGAGGGCACGGGCCAGGTCGATGGCCGAGGCGGCCATCGACGGCGGGTAGAGGACCGTCGCCTTCAGCACGCCGTCGTCCGCCTCGATGGCCTGGAACGCGGAGAGCGCACCGGCGCCGCCGACCATCAGGAAGTCGTCGCGCCCGGCCTGCTCGATGGCGCGCAGCGCGCCCACGCCCTGGTCGTCGTCGTGGTTCCACAGCGCGTCGAACTTGGACTGGGCCTGGAGCAGCTGGGCCATCTTGGCCTGGCCGGACTCGACGGTGAACTCGGCGGCCTGGCGGGCCACCTTGCGGATGTTCGGGTAGTTCTTCAGCGCGTCGTCGAAGCCCTGGGTGCGCTGCTTGGTCAGCTCCAGGTTGTCCAGGCCCGCCAGCTCGATGACCCGGGCGCCGGACTTGTCCTTGAGCTTCTCCCCGATGTAGTGGCCGGCGTTCAGGCCCATGCCGTAGTTGTCGCCGCCGATCCAGCAGCGGTACGCCTGCGGGGTGTTGAAGATGCGGTCCAGGTTGATCACCGGGATCCCGGCCCGCATGGCCTTGAGCCCGACCTGGGTGAGCGCCTTGCCGTCGGCGGGCAGGATGACGAGGACGTCGACCTTCTTGTTGATGAGGGTCTCGATCTGGCCGATCTGCGCGGCGGTGTCGTTGGAGCCCTCGGTGATCTCCAGCGTGACGTCCTGGTACTTCTCGGCGCGGCTCTTGGCGTTCTCGTTGATCGCGTTGAGCCAGCCGTGGTCGGCCTGCGGTCCGGCGAAGCCGATGGTGACCTGCTTGCCGGGCTTGTCGTCGGCGGCCGGCTGGTTGTCGGCGGCCCGCTCCTCCTCCTTGGGCTCGTTGCTGGTGCACCCGGCGAGGAGGGCACCGGCCGAGACGGCGGCCGTCCCGAAGAGCAGTCCTCTGCGACTGGTGAGTTGCGACATGGCGGTGAACCCTTTCCTCAGGTCGTGCTCGCGGTACGGCGCTGGACCAGCACGGCGGCGACGATGATCGCGCCCTTGGCGATCTGCTGGACGTCGCTCTGCAGGTTGTTCAGGGCGAAGATGTTGGTGATCGTGGTGAAGATCAGGACGCCGAGCACGGAGCCGACGATGGTGCCGCGGCCTCCGCTGAGCAGCGTGCCGCCGATGATCGCGGCGGCGATGGCGTCGAGTTCGTAGAGGTTGCCGTTGGTGTTCTGACCGGATCCGGACAGGATGATCAGCAGGAACGCGGCGATGCCGCAGCACAGTCCGGAGAGCAGGTAGAGATACAGGCGCTGCCGGCGGACGTCGATGCCGGCGAGTCGTGCCGCCTCCGCGTTGCCGCCGACGGCGACCGAGCGGCGGCCGAAGGTGGTGCGGTTGAGCACCAGCCAGCCGATGATCGTGACGACCGCGAAGACGAGGACGAGCGGCGGGATCCCGAGGACGTACGCGTCGCGCTCGCCCAGGTCGAGGATGCCGTCCACCGTGACGATCTGGGTGCTGCCGTCGGTGATCTGCAGCGCCAGTCCGCGGGCCGAGGCCAGCATGGCCAGGGTCGCGATGAACGGGACCATCCCGCCGTAGGCGATGAGGACTCCGTTCACCAGCCCGCAGCCCACGCCGACGAGCACCGCGGTGAACAGGATTCCGGCGAAACCGTACTCCTGGGTGGCGACGGTGGTGGCCCACACGGAGGCGAGGGCGACGATCGCGCCGACGGAGAGATCGATGCCGCCGGAGATGATCACGAAGGTCATCCCGACCGTGACGACACCGATCACGGAGGCCTGGGTGAGGACCAGTTGCAGGTTGCGGGTGTCGAGGAACTGGTCCGGCTTGGTGATGCCGCCGATGATCACGAGCGCGGCGAGTACGCCGAGCAGCGACAGGGTGCGGACGTCGGCACGGAACAGCTTGCCGCGCCAGGCGGGGGGTGGAACGGCCGTCGGCACCTTGTCGGCGCTGTCCCGCGGCGGGGAGACGGGCTGCGTCATGTCGCCGGGCTTCCTTCCATCACGAGGTCGAGTACGCGGTGTTCGTCCAGCTCACGGGCGGGCGCGGTGTGCACGACGCGCCCCTCCCGCAGCACCAGCACACGGTCGGCGAGGCCGAGCACCTCGGGCACCTCGCTGGAGACCAGCAGCACCCCGAGTCCCTCGTCGGCGAGGCGCCGCACGACCGCGTAGAGCTCGGCGCGGGCGCCGACGTCGACGCCGCGGGTCGGCTCGTCGAGCAGCAGGACGCGGCAGCCGCGCAGCAGCCAGCGGGCCAGGACGGCCTTCTGCTGGTTGCCGCCGGACAGGGTGCGGACGGGCACCGAGGGATTGTCGGGGCGCAGCGACAGCTCGCGGGTCGCCGCGCGCGCCGCGCTCAGTTCCGCGCCGCGGTCGATCCAGCCGCCCCGCGAGAAGCGGGACATGGAGGAGACCGAGACGTTGCGGGTGACCGACTCCAGCATCAGCAGCGCCTGCGCCTTGCGCTCCTCGGGGGCGAGCCCGAGTCCGGCGCGGACGGCGGCGCGTACGCTGCCGGACTTCAACGGCTCGCCCTCGACGAGGACGTGACCGGCGGTGGGCCTGCGGGCGCCGTAGATGGTCTCCAGGATCTCGGAGCGGCCGGAGCCCACGAGTCCCGCGAGGCCGACGATCTCGCCGGGGCGCACGGTCAGGTCGAAGGCCTCGAACTCACCGGTGCGCTCCAGTCCCCGCACCTCCAGCAGCGGTTCCCCCTGGGCCGGCGCGGCCGGCCGCTCGGGGAAGACGTACTCGACGTTGCGGCCGGTCATCAGCGCCACCACCTCACGCGTCGGCGTCGACTTCGCGGGCAGCCCGCCCGCCACGGCCCGGCCGTCCTTGAGCACGGTCACCCGGTCGCCGATCCGGCGGATCTCCTCCAGGCGGTGCGAGATGTAGACGACGGCGACGCCGTCGGCGGTGAGGTCGCCGACGATCCGGAAGAGGTTGTCGACCTCGTCGGGGTCGAGCGCGGCGGACGGTTCGTCCATCACGATCAGCCGGACGTCGTGGGAGAGCGCGCGGGCCATGGAGACGATCTGCTGCTGGGCGGCCGACAGTTCACCGACGAGCCGGGCCGGGTCGATCTCCGGGTGCCCGAGCCGCTTGAGCAGCTGGGCGGTCGACGCCTTGGCCGTCCCGCGCCGTACGACGAACCCGGCGGCCGTTGGTTCGTGGCCGAGGTGGACGTTCTCGGCGACCGACAGATGCTCCACCAGGTCGAGTTCCTGGTAGATGGTGGCGATGCCCAGGCGCATGGCGGCGATGGGCGAACGCAGGGTGACGTCCTCGCCGCGCCAGCGGATGGTGCCGGTGTCGGGCTGATGGGCGCCGGCCAGCACCTTGATCAGGGTGGACTTGCCGGCGCCGTTCTGGCCGAGCAGACAGTGCACTTCACCGGCCTGGACGTCGAGATCGACGCCGTCCAGGGCGCGGACGCCGGGGAACGACTTGGTGATGCCGGACATGCTGAGCAGGGGTGGTTCTGGGGCCATGTGGGTTCCCCTTGGCAGGCGTGCGGGCCGGTTTCAGGGCAGGGCGGAGCAGGGCAGGGCGGTGCGGTGGGCTGTACGGGGTGGTGCGCTCTTCGGGTGGTACGCGGTGCCGGGTGGTGCGCGGTGCCGGGTGGTGCGCGGTGCCGGGTGGTGCGCGGTACGGGTGGTGCGCGCGGCAGGTGCCTACGCGGGTGAGAAGAGGTGGTCGCTGATCAGCCGGGCCGCGCCGATGACACCGGCGGTGGGGCCCAGCTCCCCGAGGACGATGGGCAGATTGCCGGTCGCCAGCGGCAGCGACTGGCGGTAGACCTGGGTGCGGATCGCGGCCAGCAGGGTGTGGCCGAGACCGGTCACCCCACCGCCGATCACCACGAGGCCGGGGTTGAAGAAGCTGACCAGGCCGGCGATGACCTGGCCGGTGCGGTTTCCGCCCTCCCGGATCAGTTCGAGGGCGGTGGCGTCTCCCGCGGCGGCGGCGGTGGCGACATCGACGGCGGTGAGCATGCCGTTCGTCTCCAGCAGTGCCGCGAGTTCGGCCGAGTCTCCCTGCTGGGCCGCCTCCAGCGCGTCGCGGGCCAGTGCCGCGCCGCTGAAGTGGGCCTCCAGGCAGCCGCGGTTGCCGCAGGCGCACGGACGTCCGTCGGGCACGGCCTGGATGTGCCCGATGTCGCCCGCGGAGCCCGTGGTCCCGCGGTGCACGGCACCGCCGACGACGATGCCGCAGCCGATACCGGTGCCGATCTTGACGCAGAGGAAGTCGCCCACCGAGCGTGCGACGCCCGCGTGCATCTCCCCCATCGCCATCAGGTTCACGTCGTTGTCGACCATGACCGGACAGCCGAGTTCCTGGCTGAGTGCCTCCCGTACGGGGAAGCCGTCCCAGCCCGGCATGATCGGCGGTGCCACGGGCACGCCCTCGGGGAAGCGGACCGGACCCGGGACGCCGATGCCGGCGCCGTCGAAGCCCTCCGCGAGCCCGGAGGCCCGCAGCTTGGCCGCCATGGCGAGGACCTGCTCGAAGACCGCGACGGGTCCCTCGCGCACCTCCATCGGCTGGGTGATGTGCCCCAGGATCTCCAGCTCCGCGTTGGTGACCGCGACGTCGATGGAGGTCGCGCCGATGTCGACGCCGAGGAAGCGCAGGCCTGGTGCGAGCCGGATGTTGTGCGAGCGGCGGCCGCCGCGCGAGGCGGCGAGTCCGTCGGCGACGATCAGGCCCGTCTCCAGCAGCCGGTCGACCTCGACGGCCAGCTTGGACCGCGAGAGGTCGACCTGATCGCCCAGCTGGGCCCGGGAGTTGGGCCCGCCGTCGCGCAGCAGCTTCAGCAGTCTGGCCTGGTGGGCGTTCGCGGGTCGTGCGGTCATGCGTCTCACGAGCCCCTCCCCGCCTCGAATCGGCCATCGCTGTCCGGCTTTCGAGGGGGAACGTAGCAGTGGCAGCCGGGACTGGGAAGAAGGTGCGCACGAATTGCTGCGGACTTTCTCCACTCACAGGACAAAGATGGGGACGAGGGTGCCCCGGCGAGGCCAGAGCCGGGCTTACGCGGTGTGATCAGAGAGCAGGACGGGGCCGGGGGTGCGGCCACCCGCAGGACCGCACCCGGCACACCCGATTACGTGCGCCCGGGGCCGAGTCGACCAGGGCCCGGCGCGGATCCGGGGCCTGTCGCGAACGTGGCGTCTGCCGCACCACGCACGCACCGGGCGCCGCGCCGCCGCCCCCGGACGACGACGCCGCTCCCGCAACGGGCCCTAGCCGCGGGGGCGGTCGTGGTACGACTTGCGGGTGTGCTCGGTGTGCGCGCGCATGACGGTCGTCGCGCGCTGCTCGTCACGCGCGGTGATCGCGGCGATCAGCTCGCGGTGCTCGATCCAGGACTGCTTTCCGCGCTGCCGGGCGACCGGCGTGTAGTACCAGCGGACCCTGCGGTCGACCTGGGCGGCCAGTTCGGCGAGGACCGCGTTGCCCGCCAGCTCCATGACCTTCGCGTGGAAGCGGGCGTTGAGCGCGACCGCGCCGTCCACGTCGTCGGCGGCGACCGCGCGCTCGCCCTCCGCGCAAAGCTCCTCCAGGACGGCCACGCCCGCCTTGCCCGCGTTGGCCGCGGCGAGCCGGGCGGCCTCGGCCTCCAGCAGCGTGCGCACGGTCAGCAGCTGGTCGGCCTCCGCCTCGGTCGGCTCGTGCACGAACGCGCCCTGCGCCGGGCGCAGATCGACCCACCCCTCGGTGTTCAGCCGCTGCAGCGCCTCGCGCACCGGCTGCCGGGAGACGCCGAGGTGCCCCGCGAGTTCGCTCTCGACCAGGTGCTGGCCGGGCTGGAGGGCGCGGGTGGTGATGAGTTCGAGCAACGCCTCGTAGACGCGGTCGCGCAGTGGGCCGGGACGTTCGAGCTTGGGTACCGCACCCTGCGGCAGTCCTGTCGACAACATCGGTCCCCTCCTGGCTGGGCCGTGCACAGCAGATTCGACGCCGGGGCAATCCCCGAAGCCGTAAAGCCCTGGGAAAGAGAGTATCAATTGCCTTTTGTCTACAGTCTACGGCGCACAATGACCAGCGGCAGCGGTAGTTGGCCTCGTCACACTCCGGTCCGCTCCGGCGCTCAGGGACAGCGCACGACCTGCCCCGCGTACGACAGGTTCCCCCCGAACCCGAACAGCAGCACCGGGTCGCCGCTCGAAATCGCCCCGCGCTCCACCAGCTTGGACAGGGCGAGCGGGATGCTGGCCGCGGAGGTGTTCCCGGACTCGCAGACGTCGCGCGCGATGACGGCGTTGACGGCGCCCAGCTTCTCGGCGAGCGGCTCGATGATGCGCAGGTTGGCCTGGTGCAGCACCACCGCGGCGAGGTCCGCCGGCGCGTACCCGGCCCGCTCGCAGGCCTGCCGGGCGAGCGGCGGCAGTTGGGTGGTCGCCCACCGGTAGACGCTCTGCCCCTCCTGCGCGAACCGCGCGGGCTCCCCCTCGATCCGCACCGCGTGCCCCATCTCCGGCACCGAGCCCCAGAGCACCGGCCCCACGCCCGGTTCCGCCGAGGCCTCCACGACGGCGGCCCCCGCCCCGTCGCCGACGAGCACGCACGTGGAGCGGTCGGTCCAGTCGGTGACGTCGGACATCTTGTCGGCGCCGATCACGAGCGCCCGGGCGGCGGCACCCGCCCGCACGGTGTGGTCGGCGGTGGCGAGGGCGTGGGTGAAGCCGGCGCACACCACGTTGACGTCCATCGCGGCGGGCCTCGGGATGCCGAGCCGGGCCGCGACCCGCGCGGCCATGTTCGGGGAGCGGTCGACGGCCGTCGAGGTGGCGACGAGGACGAGGTCGATGTCGTGGGGGGCCAGCCCGGCCGCCGCGAGCGCCTTGGCGGCGGCGTGCGCGGCGAGCTCGTCCACCGGCTCGTCGGGGCCGGCGATGTGCCGGGTGCGGATGCCGACCCGGCTGGTGATCCATGCGTCGCTGGTGTCGACCATGCCCGCCAGGTCCTCGTTGGTGAGCACCCTGGCGGGCTGGTAGTGGCCGACGGCGGCGATGCGCGAGCCGTTCATGGGGGTCCCCTCGTTGCTGCGGGATACGGGACCCACCAGTCTGGTCAGCGACTCACGAGTAACGGTGCAGGCGAAGGCACAGGAATGGGAACGTCGGCTTGTCGGTTTCCCGCAGGGCCTCGAACGTCCGGCCAGGTGGTTCGCTCAGCAGATCCAGACATCTTCATCCTGTGAACAGTTGTGTGGCCTTCCTGACGAGTTCGTACAGTCCGTAGGCGAGCGGTGCGCCCACCCACAGCCAGGCGACCGCGATCAGCGGACGCCGGTCAGGCGGACTCTGGCTGGTGTCGTCCGGCATCGACGGCCTCCTGACGGGGTGCGGGGATGTGGTGGCGGGGGTGGACGGGGCGGACGAGTTCGTTGGCGACGAAGCCGACGGCCAGCAGTCCGATCATGATCATGAACGACAGCGAGTACAGGGACGCGCCGTGCCTGCCGGCCTCCTCCTGCCGGTCGGCGATCCAGTTGACGATCAGCGGTCCGAGCACACCGGCGGTGGACCAGGCGGTGAGCAGCCGGCCGTGGATCGCGCCGACCTGGTAGGTGCCGAAGAGGTCCTTCAGATAGGCGGGAATCGTCGCGAAGCCACCACCGTAGAAGGAGAGGATCACCAGCGCGCACAGGATGAACAGCGGCTTTGACGAGTCCCCGAACAGCGCGATCAGCAGGTACATCAGCCCGCCGACGCCCAGGTAGACGCGGTAGATGTTCTTGCGTCCTATCAGGTCGGACGTCGACGACCAGGCGATACGGCCCGCCATGTTCGCCGCCGAGAGCAGCGCGACGAAGCCGGCGGCGGCGGTCACCGACACCGGGGTGGCGGTGTCCGCGAAGAAGTCCGTGATCATCGGCGCGGCCTTCTCCAGGATGCCGATGCCGGCGGTCACGTTCATGCAGAGCACGACCCACAGGCACCAGAACTGCGGGGTGCGCACGGCGTTCTTCGCCGACACCTGGACGCCCTCGGTCACGGCCGGACCGGACGCCACCGGCCGCTCGGTGCGCGGCACCCGCACGAGCATCACGCCGAGCAGCATGAACACGGCGTACGTCAGCCCGTGCACCAGGAAGGCGAGCGCGATCCCGGAGCTGTCGGAGCCGAAGGACTCCAGCATCTGCGCGGACCACGGGGAGGCGATCAGCGCGCCGCCGCCGAAGCCCATGATGGCGATGCCGGTGGCCATGCCGGGCCGGTCGGGGAACCACTTGATCAGCGTGGAGACGGGTGAGATGTAGCCGATGCCGAGGCCGATCCCGCCGACGAAGCCGTAGCCGAGGACGATCAGCCAGTACTGCTCCGTGGCGGCGCCGAGCGCCGACAGCAGGAAGCCGGAGGAGAAGCAGACCAGCGCCACGGTCATCGCCCAGCGCGGCCCGTTGCGCTCCACGAGCGTGCCGCCGAACGCGGCCGACAGGCCGAGCATGACGATGCCCAGCTGGAAGGGCAGGGCGCTCTGGGTGCCGCTGAGGCCGAGCGCGGATTCGAGGGGCGGCTTGAAAACGCTCCAGGCGTAGGCCTGCCCGATGGAGAGATGGACGGAGAGCGCGGCGGGCGGGACCAGCCAGCGGCTCCATCCCGGGGGTGCGACGGGGGGACTCATGGATCCCGGACGCTAGGAAGGATCAAGGGGGTTGGGAAGACGCGGAGTCGACCGTATGCGGTGAGCGGTATCCAACCTGCGCCGAACGGTCATCGCCCGGACCCTTGTCGACCCAACCTCCATACTGTAGACAATATTTCGTCGACATAAGCCGTCCCCGGCCATCTCCGCGGTATCCCTCAAACCGAACGGAGTGTTCTTGTGAAAGTCGCAGTCCTCGGCGCCGGAGCAATCGGCGCCTACGTCGGTGCCGCGCTCCATCGCGCGGGCGCCGACGTGCATCTCATCGCCCGTGGACCGCATCTCGCGGCCATGAGGCAGCACGGAGTGCGGGTGCTGAGCCCGCGCGGTGACTTCACCGCGCACGCCCACGCCACCGACGACCCGGCCGAAGTCGGCCCGGTCGACTACGTCTTCCTGGGCCTGAAGGCCAACTCGTACGCGGCGTGCGGGCCGCTGATCGAGCCACTGCTGCACGGCACCACGGCGGTGATCGCCGCGCAGAACGGCATCCCCTGGTGGTACTTCCACCGCCACGGCGGCCCCCACGACGGCCACCGCATCGAGAGCGTGGACCCCGGCGGCTCGGTCAGCGCGGTGCTCGCGCCCGAACGGGCCATCGGCTGCGTGGTGTACGCGGCCACCGAACTGGAGGGGCCGGGCGTCGTCCGGCATCTGGAGGGCACCAGGTTCTCCATCGGCGAGCCCGACCGCAGCGTGTCCGGGCGGTGCTCCGCCTTCAGCGACGCCATGCTGGCCGGCGGACTGAAGTGCCCCGTCGAACCGGACCTGCGCAACGACATCTGGCTGAAGCTGCTCGGCAACATCTCCTTCAACCCGATCAGCGCGCTCGCCCGGGCCACCATGCGCCAGATGTGCCTGCACGGCGGCACCCGTCGGGTCATCGAGATCATGATGACCGAGACGCTCGCCGTCGCCGAGGCCCTCGGCTGCGAGGTCGGCGTCTCCATCGAACGCCGCCTCGCGGGCGCCGAGAAGGTGGGCGACCACCGCACGTCCACGCTCCAGGACCTGGAGCGCGGCAAACCGCTCGAACTCGACGTGCTGCTCGCCGCGGTCGTCGAGCTGGCGGAGATCACCGGCGTCGACGTGCCCACCCTGCGCACGGTGCACGCCATCTCGGACCTGCTCGCGCTGAGGAGCGCCGCATGAGGAAACGCCAGTCCCCGAAGACCTACACCCGGCTCACGCACCCCCTTGTCAGGGACTCGCGCGACGCCCCCTTCCGCCCGGCCACCTGGGACGAGGCGCTCGACCGCGCCGCACGCGGACTGCGCGCGGCGCAGGGCGCGTTCGGCATGTTCTCCTGCGCCCGCGCAACGAACGAGATGAACTACGTCGCCCAGAAGTTCGCCCGGGTCGTCATGGGCACCAACAACGTCGACTCCTGCAACCGCACCTGCCACGCCCCGAGCGTCGCGGGCCTGTCCGCAGCCTTCGGCTCCGGCGGGGGGACGTCGTCGTACGAGGAGATCGAGCACACCGACGTCATCGTGATGTGGGGCTCCAACGCCCGCTACGCGCACCCGATCTTCTTCCAGCACGTCCTGCGGGGCATCCGCAACGGGGCGCGCATGCACGCCGTCGACCCGCGCCGCACCTCCACCGCCGAGTGGGCGGAGAGCTGGCTCGGGCTGAACGTCGGCACCGACATCCCGATGGCGCACGCGATCGGCCGCGAGATCATCCACGCCGGGCTCGCCAACGAGGCGTTCATCGAGCGGGCGACCAGCGGCTTCGAGGAGTACAAGGCACTCGTCGAGCCGTGGACGCTGTCGCTCGCCGAGAAGGTGACGGGCGTACCGGCCCAGGCGATCCGCGAGCTGGCGCACGCCTACGCCCGCGCCGAGCGCGCCCAGCTGTGCTGGACCCTCGGCATCACCGAGCACCACAACGGCACCGACAACGTCCGCGCGCTCATCAACCTGTCCCTGCTCACCGGCCACGTCGGCCGCTACGGCTCCGGGCTCCAGCCGCTGCGCGGCCAGAACAACGTGCAGGGCGGCGGCGACATGGGCGCGATCCCCAACCGCCTGCCCGGCTTCCAGGACATCCTCGACGCCGAGACCCGGCTGAAGTTCGAGTCCGCCTGGGACACCGTCATCCAGCCGCACTACGGACTGAACCTCACGGAGATGTTCGAGGCGATGGAGGAGGGCACGCTCAAGGCCGTCTACTGCATCGGTGAGAACCCGGCGCAGTCCGAGGCGGACAGCGGACAGGCGGTACGCCGCCTGCAGGCGCTGGACTTCCTGGTCGTGCAGGACATCTTCCTGACGAAGACCGCCGAGCTCGCCGACGTCGTGCTGCCCGCGACCGCCGGGTGGGCCGAGACCGACGGCACCACGACCAACAGCGAACGCCGCGTCCAGCGGGTGCGCCGGGCCGTCACGCCGCCCGGCGAGGCGCGCGAGGACATCGACATCATCTGCGACCTGGCCGCGCGCCTGGGCCACGACTGGAAGTACGCCGACGCCGAGGCGGTCTGGAACGAGCTGCGCTCGGTCTCGCCGGACCACTACGGGATGACGTACGACCGCCTGGCGGAGCACCAGGGCATCCAGTGGCCGTGCCCGAGCACCGACGGGATCGAACCCAGCTATCTGCACGGCCGGTTGTGGGACCCGGACCCGGCCAGGCGGGGCCGCCTCGCGCCCTTCGGGCTGGTCCAGCACGATCCGCCGGTCGACCTCACCGACGACCAGTTCCCGATCCGGCTCACCACCGGACGCCGGCTCGACTCCTACAACACCGGGGTGCAGAGCGGCAGTTTCGCCTCCCCGCTGCGGCGCGGCGAGTACGTCGAGCTGTGCCCGGAGGACGCCGAGCGGTACGGGGTCGTCGTGGGTGAGGAGGTCCAGATCTCCTCACGGCGCGGCGCGGTGGTGGCCCCGGTGTGGATCGACCCGGCGCTGCGGCCCGGCCTCGCCTTCATGACCATGCACTTTCCCGACGAGGTGGACACCAACCAGCTGACGATCGAGGCGAACTGCCCGATCGCGGGGACGGCGGAGTTCAAGGCGTCGGCGATCCGGATCGACAAGCTTCCTGTCGCGACCATCGTGAGGTGACGTAAGTGGACCTGCACTTCGGTGACAGCAAACCGACGGACGACGAACGGGCGGCCGTCGACGCCCTGCTCGGTCCGCCCGAGTCCTCGTGGGAGGGGGCCGACCGCTCCGACGCCGACCTGCGGTGGGCGCGGGGCGGCCGGGAGGCACGCGACCGCCGCGACCTGCTGTTGCCGGGGCTGCACGCGATCAACGACCGGATCGGCTGGATCAGCGACGGCGCCCTGGACTACCTGTGCCGGCGGCTGACCGTGCCGCCGGCGGAGGCGTACGGGGTGGCCACCTTCTACGCGATGTTCTCGGTCAAGCCGCGTCCGGCGACCGTGCTGCACGTCTGCACGGACCTCGCCTGCGCGGCCGCCGGAGCGCAGGAGCTGTGCGCCGGGATCGAGGCCCGCCTCGGTCCCGGCGTCCACCTCGAGCGCTCCCCGTGCCTCGGCCTGTGCGAACGCGCCCCGGCCGCGCTCGCCGTCAAGGCCGGCGATCCGGTCCGTACGGCGGTGTCCGCGCCGGCGACCGTCGACGCGGCCGTCCTCGCCGCGACCTCGCCCGACTCGGCGCCGCAGGAGCCGCCGGCCGCGCTGGCCGTGCCGCAGGCCGGATCGCCCGATCTGGTGCTGTTGCGGCGGATCGGCGTGGTGGACCCCGCCTCGCTCGACGACTACCGCGCCCACGGCGGCTACACCGCCCTGCGGCGCGCCTTCGAACTCGGACCCGCCGGAGTGATCCGCGAGGTCACCGACTCGGGCCTGGTCGGACGCGGCGGCGCCGCCTTCCCCACCGGCCGCAAATGGCAGGCCACGGCGTCCCAGCCCGACCACCCGCACTACGTCGTCTGCAACGCCGACGAGTCCGAGCCGGGCACCTTCAAGGACCGGGTGCTCATGGAGGGCGACCCGTACGCGCTGGTGGAGGCGATGACCATCGCCGGGTACGCCACCGGCGCCCACCACGGCTACCTCTACCTGCGCGGCGAGTACCCGCGCGCCGTGCAAAGGCTGGAGCACGCCCTCGCCCAGGCACGCGCGCGCGGTCTGCTGGGCGAGGACGTCCTGGGCCAGGGATACGCCTTCGACATCGAGATCCGGCGGGGCGCGGGCGCGTACATCTGCGGCGAGGAGACGGCCCTGTTCAACTCGATCGAGGGCTACCGGGGCGAGCCGCGCTCGAAGCCGCCCTTCCCGGTGGAGAAGGGCCTGTTCGGCAAGCCCACCGTGGAGAACAACGTCGAGACGCTGGTCAACGTCCTGCCGATCCTGACGATGGGCGCCCCGGCGTACGCGGCCATCGGCACGCAGGCCTCGACCGGCCCGAAGCTGTTCTGCGTGTCGGGCAGCGTGGCGCGGCCCGGGATCTACGAGCTGCCGTTCGGCGCGACGCTGGGCGAGCTGCTGGAGCTGGCGGGCGTGCGGGACGGGCTGCGCGCGGTCCTCCTCGGTGGCGCGGCGGGTGGCTTCGTACGGCCCGACGAGACCCACATCCCGCTCACCTTCGAAGGCACCCGGGAGGCCGGCACGACGCTCGGCTCGGGTGTCGTGATGGCCTTCGACGACACGGTGCCGCTGCCCCGGCTGCTGCTGCGCATCGCCGAGTTCTTCCGCGACGAGTCGTGCGGGCAGTGCGTGCCGTGCCGGGTCGGCACCGTGCGGCAGGAGGAGGCGCTGCACCGGATCGCGGAGCGCACCGGAGCCGCCGCCGCGGGCGACATCGCCCTGCTCAGAGAGGTCGGCCGCGCGATGCGGGACGCCTCGATCTGCGGTCTGGGACAGACCGCCTGGAACGCCGTGGAATCCGCCATCGACCGTCTGGGGGCATACGAATGACCGCGATACCACTGGGTGTGCCGCGCCGGCTGGTCGAGTTCACCGTCGACGGGCAGGAGGCGAGGGTCCCGGAGGGCTCGACCGTCCTGGACGCCTGCCGGGCGGCCGGGAAGGACATCCCCACCCTGTGCCAGGGCGACACGCTCACGCCCAAGAACGCCTGCCGGGTCTGCATGGTCGAGGTCGAGGGCTCCCGGACCCTCGTCCCGGCCTGCTCGCGCAAGGCGGAGCCCGGCATGACGGTGCACACGGACACCGAGCGCGCCCGGCACAGCCGCAAGATCGTCCTGGAGCTCCTCGCCTCCTCGGTCGACCTGTCGACCACACCGGAGGTGGCGGGGTGGCTGAAGGAGTACGAGGCGAAGCCGGACCGCTTCGGCCCGGACGCGGCCCGCCTCGACGAGGAGCCCCGGATCGACAACGACCTGTACGTCCGTGACTACGACAAGTGCATCCTCTGCTACAAGTGCGTCGACGCCTGTGGCGACCAGTGGCAGAACACCTTCGCGATCTCCGTCGTGGGCCGCGGCTTCGACGCCCGGATCGCGGTCGAGCACGACGGCCCGCTCACCGATTCGGCGTGCGTGTACTGCGGGAACTGCATCGAGGTCTGCCCGACGGGGGCGCTGTCGTTCAAGTCCGAGTTCGACATGCGCGCGGCGGGTACGTGGGACGAGTCGCAGCAGACGGAGACGACGACGGTCTGCGCCTACTGCGGAGTCGGCTGCAACCTCACGCTCCATGTGCAGGACAATGAGATCGTCAAGGTCACCTCGCCGCACGACAACCCGGTGACCCACGGCAACCTCTGCATCAAGGGCCGTTTCGGCTACCAGCACGTACAGAACCGGGGCTGATCAGGACATGGGACGAGTCACGGAACGACGCAAGGTGATCCGCATCCGGGACGGGGCGGTCTCCACCCGCCCCGACACACTCGTCGCCGAGGAACCACTGGAGATCCGCCTGAACGGCAAACCGCTCGCGATCACCATGCGCACCCCCGGCGACGACTTCGCGCTCGCGGCCGGGTTCCTCGTCAGCGAGGGCGTACTCGGCGAGCAAAGCGACCTGCGGAACATCGTCTACTGCGCGGGCGCCACCGTGGACGGCTCGAACACGTACAACGTGGTGGACGTGCAGACGGCGCCCGGGGTGGCGATCCCCGACATCACGCTCGAACGCAACGTCTACACGACCTCGTCCTGCGGGCTGTGCGGGAAGGCCAGCCTGGACGCGGTGCGGACCACGGCCCGCTGGCCCATCGCCGACACTCCCCCGGTCCGCGTCGAGCCCGAGCTGCTCGCGGACCTCCCCGACCGGCTGCGCGCCGCCCAGCGGGTCTTCGACCGGACCGGGGGTCTGCACGCGGCGGCGCTGTTCGACGAGGCGGGCGAGCTGCTCGACGTCCGGGAGGACGTGGGCCGGCACAACGCCGTCGACAAGCTGGTCGGACGCGCCCTGCAGAACGGCGGCCTGCCGCTGTCCCGCACGATCCTGCTGGTCTCGGGCCGGGCCTCCTTCGAGCTGGCGCAGAAGGCCGTGATGGCGGGCATCCCGCTGCTGGCGGCGGTCTCGGCGCCCTCGTCGCTGGCGGTGGACCTGGCCCAGGAGACCGGGCTGACCCTGGTGGGCTTTCTGCGGGGCAGCTCCATGAACGTGTACGCGGGCGAGGACCGCATCGCTCTGCGGACCGCGGCCGCACAGGGCTGACGGCACCCCGCGACACGGCGGCGGGGCCCCGAACGGCGGGGAGCGCCCCCTGCGCCGCAGGGGTCCCGCCTCAGCCATGAATCCGGCGTAGTGCGCAATTCCTCGGATTTCCTCACGAACTGATTTATCGTTGGGAACTCCAACGAACTCAGGAGGCCCGATCCGACGCGCCGCGCCCCGCGGCCGATGCGGCGTACCCTTCCGCCGCCTTTGCTGACACTCCATCAGGTCACCTGACCGCCACCCCCGTTGCCCCGACCCCGCTGGTTGCGGTGTGTCGCTGCGGCAACTACCGTCTGTGGCGCATAGGTTGGACGTGGGATGTCCAGATGTTCTGACAAATGAAGGGTCATTCATGCCGTCTCGACTCCGCTCACGTCTGAGAGTCACCCTCACCGCGGGCGCCGTCCTGACGGCTGCCGCCGCCCTGCCGGGCCCCGCCCACGCCCAACCCGCCGCGGCCGCACCGCTCTTCGACGAGCAGGTCCTCTTCAAGGCCTCGCAGGACCCGGGCTACGCCTGCTTCCGGATTCCGGCGGTCGTCCGGACCGCCAAGGGCACCCTGCTCGCGTTCGCCGAGGGACGGGTCCTCAACTGCGGGGACGCGACGGACATCGACATCGTGCTGAAGCGCTCCACCGACGGCGGCCGCACCTGGGGCCCGTTGCAGGTCGTCAACGACGGCGCCGGCGACACGCACGGCAACCCCACCCCGGTGGTGGACCGGGAGACGGGCCGCATCCTGCTGGCGCAGACGTACAACACGGGCCGCCCCGACAGCGAGCACTGCGACGTCCCCTGCGACCGTGTCCCCCATCTGCAGCACAGCGACGACGACGGCGCCACCTGGTCCAGCCCGCGCGACCTCGGCCCGCAGATCCTGCCCGCGCACTGGAACTCCTGGTACGCCACCGGCCCCGTGCACGGCATCCAGCTCACCCAGGGCGCCCACGCCGGACGGCTGGTCTTCGGCGTCAACACCGAGACCTGGGACGGCAACCGGGTCACCGCGAACCACGCCGCGCTCGTCCTCAGCGACGACGGCGGCACCACCTGGCGGATCGGCGCCACCGACTCCTGGCCGCTTTCCGCCGACGGCACCTTCGGCCAGAAGCCCTCCGAGATCACCATGACCGAGCGCTCCGACGGCACGATCCTGGTCAGCGGCCGGGAACAGGAGGGCACGGAACTCGGCCATCGCTCCCAGGTGGTCAGCGGCGACGGCGGCCAGACCTTCAAGGGCCGCTTCGAGTCCCTCCCCGACCTCTACGCCCCCCAGGTCCAGGGCGCCACCCTGCGCCTCGGCGACCGGCTCCTGCTGGCCTGCCCGGGCGACCCCGACCGCCGCCGGACCATGATGATCCGCTCCTCCTACGACGACGGCGAGACCTGGGACAGCGTGGACCGCGGCACGGTCGTCTCCCGCGACTGGGCCGGCTACTCCGATCTGGTGGACGTCTCGGGCACCACCGTCGGCCTGATGTACGAGGCCGGCACGGTCGACGCCCGCGACGAGATCCGCTTCGCCCGCTTCAACGAGGAGTGGCTCACGCCGCGCCGCGGCGCCGACCCGACCACCGACGACCGGGCCCTGCTCGCCCCCGGGGCGAGCGTCCTCGGCGGCGCCTCGACCACCGCCGGCGTGCTGAACAACGCGCTCGCCTTCGACGGCACCGACGACGCCGTACGACTGCCGTACCGCGAGGAACTGCCGCTCGGCGACGGGGACTTCACCGCCTCCCTGTGGTTCCGCTACACGGCCACCACGGGCGAGCAGCCGCTGTTGTGGATGGGCGGCGTGGGCACGAGCCAGCCACAGGTCTGGTTGCGCGCCGAGCCGGCGAGCAACCGGGTGCGCGGGCTGATCACCACCAGGGAGGGGGTGCGGACCGTCAACTCGGCCGCCGTGTCCACGAACGGGGCGTACAACGACGGCAAGTGGCACCACCTCGCGCTGCGTCGCGGCGGTGGGCAGCTGACCCTGTTCATCGACGGCACCGCGATCAGCACCGAGGACGTGCCCGGTTCGGTGAGCCGCAACTCGCCCTTCGGGGTGCACATCGGCCAGCGCATGGACAGCCGGGCCTTCTTCACCGGCGCGCTCGACGAGGTCCGCGTCTGGGACACGGACCTGTCCGACGAGGAGATCGAGCGGCTCCGCACCACGCACACCGGGCCCTGGTTCGGCAACATCCTGTGGCTGCCCATGGACCAGGTGACCGCCGCCCGCTAACGTCGCGGAGCGTGCCCGACCGACGACGAGCACGACAGCGCACGGGAACCTGGGCCGCACTGCTGCTGACCCTGGTCCTCGCGGCCGTGCTGCTCACCGCCCTCCCGGACGGCAACCGGGAGGGCGGCCGCGCGTGCACGGGCCGTACGGTCGCCTCGTGGTCGGCGGACGCCGCGCTCACCGGCGAGTTCGCGCGTTACGGCGACGACGCCGGCCGCACCGACGACTGGACCGGCGGTGACGGCACCCACTCGCTGAAGCTGCCCGACGGCCGGGTGCTGTGGCTGTTCTCCGACACGTTCCTCGGCCCCGTGCACCCCCCGCCCAATCCGTCCGGCGAGTCGTACGCCTGGCGCGAGACCACCGCGCCGATGGTGCGCAACTCGGCGGTGGTGATGTCCGGGGGCCGGCTCGCGAGGACGCTCCCCGCGCCCCTCTTCCCCGAACCGGCGGGTGGGCAGTGGCGTTGGCCCGTCGCCGCGCGGGTCGAGCCCCGCTCCCCCGGCTCGGCGGAGCGGGTCGTGCGGGTGCTGCTGTGGACCCGCGCGGCCGCTCCGGCGCCGTGGATCTACGGGGTGCCGCTCGCCACCGAGGTCGCCACCCTGTCCCTGCCGGACCTGCGGGTCGAGTCCGTCACCACGGTGTTCGACCAGCGGACGGTGCCGGACCCGTCCCGGCGGGTGCTGTTCGGCACGACGCTGGTGGCACGGGACGGCTGGAGCTACGTCTTCGGCGGCGACGACCGGCAGGCCGTGTCCCGCCCCGTGTCGTCGGCGTACGTGGCGCGGGTGCCGGACGGCGGGCTCGGGGACCCGGCGGCCTGGGAGTACTGGAACGGCTCCGAGTGGGTCACCGGGACCCGTCCGGCCCCGGTGCTCGGCGACGGCCGGCGCACCGGCGTGGGCAGCGCGTTCTCGGTGGTGCGGGACGGGGACACCTACGTGCTGTTCACGATGGCGGCGGGCGCGGCCGGCCTCGGCACGGTGTCGGCGTACTGGGCCTGCTCCCCCACCGGGCCCTGGCACGGGCCCACAGGCGGCTTCAGCCCGCCGCTGCCGTCCGGCGGGGTCGCCGCGTACAACCCGCAGGCGCACCCCGGCCTCGGCGGCCAGGGGCGGCTCGTGCTCAGCTACGACGTCAACTGGCTGGAGACGACCGGCGCGGCGGCGGCGATCAGCGGGAACGTGAGCCTGTACCGACCACGGTTCGTGACGCTGCGCCTGAAGCCGGCGCGGTGAGCTGCTCACGCGGGTCGTGGGAGCGGCGCTTGGCGATCACCGCGCACACCATCAGCTGCATCTGGTGGAAGAGCATCAGCGGCAGCACGGCGAGCGCGGCCTGCGCGCCGAACAGCACGCTCGCCATGGGCAGCCCGGACGCCAGCGACTTCTTCGACCCGGCGAACTGGATGGCGATGCGGTCCGCCCGGCCGAAGCCGAGGGCCTTGGAGCCGTACCAGGTCAGGGCGAGCATCACGGCCAGGAGCACCGCCTCCACGCCGAGCAGCCCGGCCAGCCGGGCGGGGCTGACCTGGTGCCAGACGCCGTGGACCATGCCCTCGCTGAACGCGGTGTACACGACGAGCAGGATCGAGCCGCGGTCCACGTAGCCGAGGCCCTTCCGGTGGCGGGCGACGAAGCCGCCGATCCAGCGCCGCAGCAGCTGCCCGGCGAGGAACGGCACCAGCAGCTGGAACACGATCTTGATGATCGCGTCGGCCTGGAACCCGCCGGTTCCGCCGCCCAGCAGCGACGCCGCGAGCAGCGGCGTGATCACGATGCCCGCGAGCGAGGAGAAGGAGCCGGCGCAGATCGCGGCGGGCACGTTGCCCCGGGCGATCGAGGTGAACGCGATCGACGACTGGATGGTCGACGGGACCAGGGTGAGGAAGAGCAGTCCGGTCCACAGGGAGTGCGTGAGGAACACCGGGACCAGACCGCGCGCGGCCAGCCCGAGCAGTGGGAAGACCACGAAGGTGCAGGCCAGGACGGTGACATGGAGCCGCCAGTGCTTCAGCCCGTCCAGGGCCTCGCGGGTGGACAGCCGGGCGCCGTAGAGGAAGAAGAGGAAGGCGATCGCGGCGGTGGCGGCGCCGGAGGCCACGTCGGCGCCCGCCCCCCGGGCCGGCAGGAGTGCCGCGAGCCCCACCGTCCCGAGCAACAGCAGGACGTACGGGTCGATCGGCATCCAGGACGGCCAGCGCAGGCGTTTCACGGTGCTCCACTTAGCTCTTGACTCAAGGACCTGTAGGGGTCACGGGTCCCCGCTCCATGGTCCTCCCTCACCTGCCGATCGTGAATCCGGCATACCACTCTGACTGTCATCACGAATCACGATGACCGCGCTACGCTGGCTCCGTGTACGACCCCTCCCACCTGCGCACCTTCCTGGCCGTCGCCCAGACGCTGAGCTTCACCCAGGCCGGGCGCCGGCTCGGGCTGCGCCAGTCCACGGTGAGCCAGCACGTGCGGCGACTGGAGGACGCGACCGGACGGCAGCTCTTCAGCCGGGACACGCACTCCGTGGAGCTGACGGAGGACGGCGAGGCGATGCTCGGCTTCGCGCGCCGGATCCTGGAGGTGCACGAGCACGCCACGGCGTTCTTCACGGGTACCCGGCTGCGCGGCCGGCTGCGCTTCGGCGCCTCGGAGGACTTCGTGCTCACCCGGCTCCCGGAGATCCTGGAGGGCTTCCGGCACGACCACCCCGAGGTCGACCTGGAGCTGACCGTGGAGCTCTCGGGCACCCTGCACGAGCAGTTGTCCGCGGGGAAGCTGGACCTGGTCCTGGCCAAGCGGCGACCGGAGGACCCGCGCGGCGAGCCGGTGTGGCGCGACCGCCTGGTGTGGATCGGCGCGGAACGCCTGCGTCTGGACCCGGAACGGCCCATCCCCCTGATCGTCTATCCCCCGCCGGGCATCACCCGCGCCCTCGCCCTGGAGGCCTTGCAGCGCCAGGGCCGCGCGTGGCGCGTCGCCTGTACCAGCGGCAGTCTGAACGGGCTGATCGCCGCCGCCCGCGCGGGCCTCGGCGTGATGGCCCACTCCCAGGGTTTCGTCCCGCCGGGCCTGGTCCGCGTCCCGGACCGTTTCGGCCTGCCCGAACTCGGCAAGGTCGACTTCGTCCTGGTGCACGGCCGTCGCCGCGCCGTCTCCCAGGGCCCGGCGGACGCCCTGGCGGCGGCGGTCCTGGCGGCGGGCGAGCGGCTGCACAGGCGCTGAGGCCCGGCGCGGTAAGTGGCTCGTACAGATTCCGTGGAGATTACGCTGCCGAAACTTACTCCACCGTCAGGAATCGGTCCGGATCCTCCCGTTCTGCACCTGTCGTTCTCCGCTGACCAGCACATATCCGAGCGCCTCTCCGCTTCCGGACCCCTCCCTTCCCGACGGGCCGTGGGGTAGCTTTCACGGCCTGTGCGGGCGTCACAGGGAACCGTCACAGAGAGCGGGGAGCGGGTTTGCGCGAGTTCACCAATCCTCCGTTGGCGCTGGCGCCCCCGGTGGGCGGCCTGGCCGACGTCGTCTTCGAGTACGCCGAGCACGATCCGCTGCACATCGCGCTCGGCCGCAAGGACGACGCCGGTCACTGGCGGGACGTGACGTCGGCCGAGTTCCGCGACGAGGTCCTGGCCCTGGCCAAGGGCCTGCTCGCCGAGGGCATACGGTTCGGCGACCGGGTCGCCATCATGTCCCGCACCCGCTACGAATGGACGCTGTTCGACTTCGCGCTGTGGACGATCGGGGCGCAGGTGGTGCCGGTCTACCCGACGTCGTCGGCGGAGCAGTGCTACTGGATGCTCTACGACGCCGAGGTCACGGCCGCGATCGTGGAGCACGAGGACCACGCGATGACCATCGCCACCGTCATCGACCGGCTGCCCAGGCTGCGCCGGCTGTGGCAGCTCGACTCGGGCGCCCTCCACGAGCTGTACGACGTGGGCGCGCACCTGGACGACGAGGTGGTGCACCGGCATCGCAAGGCGGTCACCCCGGACTCGGTCGCCACGATCATCTACACCTCCGGCACCACGGGCCGCCCCAAGGGCTGTGTCATCTCGCACGGCAACTTCATGTACGAGGCGGACACCGTCATCGAGCGCTGGGAGCCGGTGTTCCACTCCCGGCGCGGCGACGAGGCGGCCACCCTGCTCTTCCTGCCGCTCGCGCACGTGTTCGGCAGGATGGTGGAGGTGGCCGCGATCCGCGGCCGGGTCCGCTTCGGCCACCAGCCGCAGCTCAACGCGGCCGCGCTGCTGCCCGACCTGGCCGCCTTCCGGCCGACGTTCATCCTGGCGGTGCCGTACATCTTCGAGAAGGTGTTCAACGCCGCCCGCCGCAAGGCGGAGCGGGAGGGCAAGGCGGGGCCCTTCGGGAAGGCCGTCGACGTCGCCGTGCGCTACGCGGACGCGGTCGAGGACAAGGCGTGGGGCATCGGGCCCGGCCCGTCGGCGGGGCTGCGCATGCAGCACCAGCTGTTCGACAAGCTCGTCTACTCCAAGGTCCGTGACGCGATGGGCGGCCGGGTGCGGCACGCCATGTCCGGCGGCTCGGCGATGGACCGGCGGCTCGGTCTGTTCTTCGCGGGCGCGGGCGTGCAGATCTACGAGGGGTACGGGCTGACCGAGTCCACCGCGGCGGCCACCGCCAATCCGCCCGAGCGCACCCGGTACGGCACGGTCGGGCAGCCCGTCCCGGGCGTCACCGTGCACATCGCCGACGACGGCGAGGTCTGGCTGCGCGGCCCCACGCTGTTCCAGGGCTACCTCAACAATCCCAAGGCCACCGACGAGACCCTGCACGACGGCTGGCTGGCCACCGGCGACCTGGGCTCCCTCGACGAGGACGGCTTCCTCACGATCACCGGCCGCAAGAAGGAGATCCTCGTGACCTCCGGCGGCAAGAGCGTGGCGCCTGGCCTGCTGGAGGAGCGGGTCCGCGACCATCCGCTGGTCGCCCAGTGCATCCTCGTCGGCAACGACCGTCCCTTCGTGGCCGCCCTGGTCACGCTGGACCAGGAGGCCGTCGAGCACTGGCTCCAGATGCGCAACAAGCCCCGGCTCACCCCGGCCGAGCTGGTGCGCGACCCGGATCTGGAGATGGAGGTGCGCCGGGCCGTGGTCGCCGCGAACACGCTCGTCTCGCAGGCGGAGTCGATCCGCACGTTCCGGATCCTGGCGCAGCCCTTCACCGAGGAGCACGGGCTGCTCACGCCCTCGCTGAAGCTGAAGCGCCGGGCGATCGAGAAGGCGTACGCCAAGGAGGTCGAGGCGCTGTACGGCACCTGAGGCGGCTTCCGGTCATTTTCGCGTCAGGAATGCATCCCGGGCCGTGATCGTTGACGATGTCAGTACCACCTGACGACAACCGAAGGATCGAGAGCTCGTGAGCAGCAAGGTCCCCCCGATCATCCTCAACAACGGCGTCGAGATGCCCCAGCTGGGCTTCGGCGTCTGGCAGGTGCCGGACGACGAGGCGGAGCGCGCGGTCGCCACGGCGCTGGAGACCGGGTACCGCAGCATCGACACAGCGGCGATCTACGGCAACGAAGAGGGCACCGGACGGGCCATCGGCGCCTCCGGCGTCCCTCGCGAGGAGCTTTTCGTCACGACCAAGCTCTGGAACGGCGACCAGGGGTACGACTCCACCCTGCGTGCCTTCGACGTCTCCCTCGCAAAGCTCGGCCTCGACTACGTGGATCTCTACCTGATCCACTGGCCCCTGCCCGCCAAGGGCCTGTTCGTCGACACGTACAAGGCGTTCGAGAAGCTCCAGTCCGACGGCCGGATCAAGGCGATCGGCGTCTCCAACTTCCTGCCGGAGCACCTGGAGCGACTGATCGCCGAGACGTCGGTCGTCCCCGCCGTCAACCAGATCGAGCTGCACCCGCATCTCCAGCAGCACGCCGCCCGGGAGTTCCACGCGGAGCAGGGCATCGCCACCGAGGCCTGGTCCCCGCTGGGCTCGGGCCGGGGCCTGCTGGAGGTCCCGGCGATCGTGGCCATCGCCCAGAAGCACAACCGCACGCCCGCCCAGGTCGTGCTGCGCTGGCACCTCCAGCTGGGCAACGTGGTGATCCCGAAGTCCGTGACGCCGTCGCGGATCGCGGAGAACATCGACGTCTTCGACTTCAGCCTGGACACCGAGGACCTGGCGGCGATCAGCGCGCTGAACGAGGACCGCCGGCTGGGCCCGGACCCGGCCACCTTCGACGCGGGCTGACCCGGGATCGTCTCCGCAGCCACGCCGAGGCGCCCCGGAACCGCTGAGGTTCCGGGGGGGCCTCGCCGCGCGGATCAGTTCGGCTGCCCGAGGGGCCGCACGACGACCGTGTTGACGTCGACGCCCTCGGGCTGCCGGATCGCCCAGACGACGGAGTCGGCGATCTGGCCGGCGGTCAGCAGACGCCCCGGCGGCAGGCTCCCGTACTCGTCCCAGAACGGCGTCTCCACCCGTCCCGGAGCGATCAGCGTGACCCCGATCCCCCACGTGGTGACCTGCCGCCGGGTGTTCTCGGCGAGGGCGGTCACCGCCGCCTTGGTCGCCCCGTAGAGGTTGCCCGGCGTCGGCACGAACCCGGCGACGCTGCCGACGAGGACGATCCTCCCCTGCGTCCGCCTCAGCGCGTCGACGCAGGCCCGGATCAGCAGCGCCGGTCCGAGCACGTTGGTCAGCACCATCTCGGCCCAGCCGGACGGGTCGCCCTCGGCCACCGTGTCATGCGTGGCGAACCCGGCGTTGGCCACCACGGTGTCCAGCCGCCCGAACTCCTTGAGCGTCGCCTCCACCGCCGCCCGCACGTCCTCGTGGTCGGCGGCGTTCCCGGCGAGGGTCAACAGCTCCTCGGGCCGCCCGAGTTCCTCGGCGAAGGCGCGCAGCCGCTCCTCCCCCCGCCCCGTCACGGCCACCCGGTGCCCGGCGTCCAGCAGACGCCGTGCCACCGCCGCGCCTATGCCACTGCCGCCCCCCGTGATGAGCGCGACCTGGGACTCCTTCATGACGTACCCCCTGTTGTTCCCGATGTGTGCCGGGAGTCCATCACCTGGAGCGCGCTCCAGGTCAAGGGGTCCGGGGCGCTACAGGGGCCCGCTCGCCGCGTGCACCGTCTGTGCCGTCAGCAGGAAGAAGTCCGGCCGGTGGTGGACGCTCGCCTTGTCGTCGGGGTCGAGGAGGCGGTCGAGGGTGGCGAGGTCGGTGGCGTCCAGGCGCTCGGCGACCGCCTCACGGGTGCGGGCGAGGGTGGTGGCGACATAGCCGCGGGCCCGGTCGGTCGCCGGTGCGGGCAGGTCGAGCAGGAAGCTGCGGCTGCGGAGGTGGGTCAGACCCACGGCGGTCAGCAGGGCCGGCCAGTCCTCCGTCTCCTCGACCGTGCCGGGCAGTGCCGCGCGCATCTCGTTGAACCACTCCTCCTCGATCGCGTTCAGCCGGGCCTGGAGCCCGGGGCGGCCGATCCCGATGTCGCGCGGCAGGAACCGCGTCGGCAGACCGCCCTCCACGATCGCCAGCGTCCCGCCGGGCGCCAGCCGGCCCGCGAAGGCGGCCAGGGCGGCCCGCTGGTCGCCGATGTGGTGCAGGCTGCGGCTCGCCCACAGCAGATCGGCGGGGTAGTCCAGGTCGTCCAGTACGCCGGGCAGCTCACCGGCCAGGGTCCCGAACCGGTCGGCGAAGCCCAGCCGTGCGGCGCGCTCGCGGGCCCGGGCGAGGAGCGGTTCGGAGCCGTCGACGGCGACGATGCGGGCGCCCGTGAAGGTCTCGGCGAGCAGGCCGGAGACGACGCCGGGGCCGCTGCCGGCGTCGACGACCAGGCCCGGCGCGGTCTGCTGCTTCGCGAGCCAGGCGAGCGCCCGTTCGTACAGGGGCGAGAACAGCTCGGCACCCTCCTCCAGGTGCGGGGCCATCTCGGACCAGTCGACCTCGGCGTGGTCGTGGTCGTGGTGGTGACCGTGCCGCTGCTCGTGCCGGTGGTCGGTGTGGTGGTCGTGCGCCATGGGGGTCAGCCTCTCCTCCGGATGCCGCCAGGGTGCGACGACGGCCCCGCGAAACGCAAGGTCCGTTGCCGAAGCGGCAAAGGATCGCGGCGGCCGGCGGGCTCCGCGTGCCCGCCCGCTCACCCGGCCTTGCGGAAGGCGCGCAAGGTGAACCACGGGTCGGGGCGGGGGCGGTCCTGGTCGGGCAGCGCGGCGAGGCGGGCGGCGTAGACCTCGGCGAGCGGGTGGCCGGGCGGGAGCGTCACGAACCAGCCGCGGTGCAGGTCGGCGATGGTACGGCGGGGACTGCGGCCCTGGCCCCGGCCCGGGAAGCGGGTCAGTCCCGCGGGCAGCAGCCCGTGCTCGGCGGCGTACGTCGCGACGGCCCGCGAGGTGTCGAGGAAGGGGGTGCGGGGGCGGGAGGCGAGGACGGCATCGATGTCACTGCCCACGTTGTGGGCGGCCGCCTTGTCCACCGTGGTCACATAGACCCCGCCCGGCCTCAGCACCCGGGCGGACTCGGCCACGGCTGCCCGGACGTGCTCGGGCCGCCGCAGCAGATGCAGCAGCCACACACTGGCGACGGCGTCGAACTCCCCGCTGCAAAAGGGCAGTCGGCGGCAGTCGGCGAGCACGACGGTGCCGGGCAGGCGGCTCGCGGCGTGCCGGGCCATCGCGTACGTCAGGTCGGCGCCCGTCACCCGCAGTCCGGCCCGGGAGGCGGCGAGCCGCCGGGTCACTATGCCGGTGCCGCACGCCACGTCCAGCAGGCTGCGCGCCCTGTGCGGCACGAGACGCAGCACGCCCTCCGCGGCGGCGGCCGCCCTGGGTTCGCCGCCGCGGGAGACGTCGTAGCCCTCGGCCTCCTCGGTGTAGTCCAGCACCGTGCCCTCAGCGGGCACCGTGCGCCGGGGCGAGGGCCTCCACCCGCTCCGCGAGCCCGAAGTCCAGCGCGGTGACCTTGCCGCCCACGCTGTGCGTGGTCACCGTGAGGTCGACGGAGTGGTAGCCGAGGGTCAGGTCGGAGTGGTGGTCGAGCTCCTCCTGGACCTGCGCGATGTGCACGACCAGGGCCGTCGCGGCGAAGTGCGAGGCGAGCCGGTAGGAGCGGGTGAGCCGGTCGCCGTCGAGCGACCAGCCGGGCAGTGCTTCCAGCCGGTCCTCGATCTCCTCGCGCGACAGCGCTTCGACGGGCATGAGCGGTCTCCCTCCATGGACGTCGCGTACCCCTTCAGCGTGCCACAGGCGGGCCGTCCCGCCCCTGGTCGGCGCCGCCGGCGGGGCGTGCGGCGGCCGGCGGGACCCGGGAGGCGGAGCGCGCCGGAACGCCCGCTCGACTACCGTCTTGCGTATGACCCTTCTCCCCTCCGCGCACGGCACGCCCCCGGTCGTCCCCGCCGGCCGGGGCGTCGGCCCGCACTTGCGGGCCTGGCGGGAGCGGCGACGGGTCAGCCAGCTCGAACTGGCGCTGCGCGCGGGCTCCTCGGCACGGCACATCAGCTTCGTCGAGACGGGCCGCTCGCGCCCCAGCGAGGAGATGGTGCTGAAGCTGGCGGAACACCTGGACGTGCCCGTACGGGAGCGCAACGCGCTGCTGCTGGCGGCCGGTTACGCGCCCCGCTATCCGGAGACGCCGCTGGACGACCCGGCGCTGGAGGCCCTGCGCGAGGGCATGGAACGGCTGCTCCAGGGCTACGAGCCGTACCCGGCGCTGGTGGTGGACGCGACGTACGACGTGCTGGCCGCCAACCGGGGCGTCACCATGCTGCTGGAGGGCCTGCCGGAGTCGCTGCTCGCCCTGCCGCCGAACGCGATGCGGCTGACGCTGCACCCTCAGGGTCTGGCCCCGCGCATCCGCAACTTCCCCGAGTGGCGCGGACATCTGCTCGCCCAGATGGAGCGGCAGCTCGCGCTCCACCGCTCGGCGGCGCTGCGCGAGCTGTACGACGAGGTGACCGCCTATCCGGCCCCCGACCCGGCACCGGTCGCCGAACCTGCCGGGCCCGTGCCCTACTTCGCGCTGCCCCTGCGGATCGAGCACGAGGGCAGGGTGCTGTCGTTCGTCTCGTCCCTCTCGACGTTCAACACGCCCCTGGACGTGACGGTCGCCGAGCTGGCCATCGAGACGCTGCTCCCGGCCGACCCGGCGACGGTCAAGTACCTTCACACACTGATGCCCTGACGTGCCCTCAGCGCGGCGTACTGCAGCCCCGCGAACGCGGCCACCACGAAGGCCTGGAGCACGCCCCACACCGCGCCCGCCGTGCTGGGCGTGAGCCACAGCGCCAGGGCGAGGAGACTGAGCGCCGCCCAGGCCAGGTTGGTGTCGATCACCACCCGCACGGGCAGCGCCGCGGGACGGGGCCGGAACGCGAGCAGCGCGACACCGCCCGCGTAGAGCACGAGCACCGCGCCGAGGACGGCCAACAGCCCGGGGTCCACGCCGAAAAGCCGCCCGAGCGGCCCGGAGGCGGCCAGGTAGGCGACACCGTTCGCCCCGGTCACCACCGCGTCCAGGGCGAGGAAGCGGCGAAGGGCGGCGTGCGGTCCGGTGGTGCGGGCGAGAGCGGCGAGCTGGGTTGCGGACATGGCGGATCACCCTCCGTCGAGGTCGAGTCGGGCCGGGACCCGGGTGCCGGGCCGGAGTGCGCCGGTCCGGCACCCGGTACGACCACGATGGCCCGCGCGGACGGCCGGGTCGATTACCCCGGACGTCATGCCGCGCCCGAGGCAGTGGCGCGGGACGCACGGCCGCGCCCGTGTGCGCCCAAGCGGAACATGACAGACTGCACGCGTGCTTTCGGCGCGTAGGGGAGGCGTGGCGTGAGTGAGCGGCGGGCCGCGCCCACCGTGGGCCAGGTGGTCCTGGGGAAACGGCTGCAGGAGTTGCGTGAGGCGGCCGGGTTCCGGCGCGAGGAGGCCGCCCTGGTGCTGCGGGTGGCCCCGGCGACGGTACGGCGGATGGAGACGGCCGAGGTCGCGCTCCGGATCCCGTACCTCCAGATCCTGCTGCCGGCGTACGGCATCCCCGAGGACGAGGTGGCGGCGTTCGTCGCGCTCGCCGAGGAGGCGAACCGGCCCGGCTGGTGGCAGCGGTTCAGCGATGTGCTGCCCGACTGGTTCAGCCTGTTCGTCAGTCTGGAGGGCGCCGCCCGGCTGATCCGCTCCTACGAGCCGCACTTCGTGCCCGGACTGCTCCAGACCGAGGACTACGCCCGCGCCGTGCTCCAGGCCGGGACGATAGGGCAGTCCGGCGGTGCGGAGACCATCGAACGGCATGTCTCGCTGCGCATGGCGCGGCAGGAACTGCTGCGCCGGTCCGACCCTCCGCACCTGTGGGTGGTCATGGACGAGACGGTCCTGCGCCGCCCGGTGAGCACCCGCCGCGAGGTCATGGGCGAGCAGCTCGACCGGCTGCTGGAGGCCGCCGGGAGCGACCGGATCACCCTCCAGATCGCCGAGTTCGCCCGTGGCCCGCACCCGGGCACCTACGCCCCCTTCTCGCTGTTCCGCTTCGGCGAACCGGAACTGCCGGACATGGTCTTCACCGAGTACCTGAGCGGCGCGCTGTATCTCGACTCCCGCGTCGAGGTCTCGGCCCATCTGGAGGTGCTGGACCACATGAGCACGCACGCCGCGTCGGCGCAGCGCACCGAGGAGCTGCTGCGGGAGTGCCGCGGCGACCTGTGACGGCCGCCGTGGGCCTCGCTAGTCGACGCGGACACCCACCAGGCAGGTGTCGTCGTCCGTGTCCGACCTGCTGTACGTCAGGAGCCGGTCGAGTTGCTGGTCCAGGGTCCTCGGCGCCGTGCGGGCCGTCGTGAGCAGGTGGGTCAGCGACTCCTCGACGGAGCGGTCCCGGCGTTCGACCAGGCCGTCGGTGTACATCAGCAGCGTGTCCTCGGCCGCGAGCTGCACCTCGGCCTCCTCGTACGCCGCCTCCGCGACGGCGCCCAGCAGGATGCCCTTGACCAGCGGCAGCGGCGTGGCCTCCGTGTCGCGCACCAGCACGGGCGGCAGATGACCCGCCCTGGCCCAGCGCAGGGTGCGCCGCTCCGGGTCGTACAGGGCGCACACCGCGGTCGCGGTGACCGAGCCGGTGAGGTGGTGCGCCACGATGTTGAGCCAGGACAGCAGCTGCCCCGGTCCGGCGCCGGTGACCGCGAGGCCCCGCAGCGCGTTGCGCAGCACGACCATGCTCGTCGCGGCCTCTATGCCGTGACCGGCCACGTCTCCGACGCACAGCAGCACGCGCCGAGAGGGCAGCACCACGGCGTCGTACCAGTCGCCGCCCACCAGTTGCTCGGTCTCCGCCGGGCGGTAGCGCACGGCGACCTCCAGGCCGGGCATCTGCAGCGGGGCCTGTTCCGGGGGCATGATGGCGTGCTGCAACTGGAGCGTGAGCCGGTTGCGTTCGGCGGCCTGCTGCTCGGTGTGGGCGAGCTGGTCACGGGTGGCGGCCAGCGCCACCTCCGTCCAGTGCTGGGCGGAGATGTCCTGGCATGCGCCGCGCAGCACGAACAGCCGGCCGTCGGTGTCGAGCACCGGCTCGGCGACGATCCGGATGTGCCGGTTGACCCCGTCGGGCCGCTGCAGCCGGAAGGCCGCGGTGGCGGGCCGCCGGTGGTGCAGCAGCGTGCGCAGGAACCGGCCGATGGCCACCGCGTCGTCGGGGTGGGCGTGGGCGGGGAGGTCCTCCAGTGGCACCGGCGGGGTGGTGAGGGAGCGGCCGTACAGATCGAACATCTGGCTGTTCCAGGTGATCTGGCCGGTCAGCAGGTTCTCCTCGAAGCCGCCGATGCGGCCGAGCCGCTGGGCGTGCTGGAGCAGGCTCGCCAGCCGTGCCGTCTCGTCCTCGATCCGCCAGATCAGCAGCACGCTGCCCGCGTGCCGGCTGATGCTGATGTCCGCCACCGCCGACAGCGGCACCTGGTCCACCAGCGCGGTCAGATGCATGCGCCGCGCGCGGAACGGCTCGCCGGTGGCGTAGACCCGCTCGATGCGCTGGAACAGCTCGCTGTCCCCGGCCGTCATCGGGTACGCCTCCAGCAGCAGCGCGCCGCTCACCACCGCGCGGGGCCGGCCCGCGGGGTCGAGGAAGCGGGTGTTGACGTGCTGGATGCGGAAGTCGACCAGCTGCCCGGAGTCGTCGACGTGCGGCACGAGGACCAGGGCGGGGTCGTACAACCCGTCGGCGAGGTCGGAGAGTTCCGCGGCGTCCGGCAGGATCCGCGGCTCCTCGGCCGCGTCGGGGTGCGGCGGGTAGGTCTCCAGGGTGTGCGCGCACAGCTCCGCGAGGGCCTCGACCTGGCGGACCACCTGCGGCGGCTGCGGCTCCAGCGGCCCCGGCCAGGCGATCTCCAGGACGCCGTGGATGCGCCCTCCGGTGCCCGCCGGCACGGCCACCCGGCCGCCCTCGGGGTACGGGTGCCGCCCGATCGTGGGCAGTCCGGTCCCGGTCGGCGACGTGAACCACTGGCCGCTGCGCTCGACGAGCCCTCGGCGCGCCACCGTCGCCACGTCCGGCGGTACGTAGCGCCAGCGGGCGGCCTCCGCCGGGGAGAAGCCGGCGCTGCCCGCCAGCGTCAGGGAGCCGTCGGGGCCCGCGGCCCACACCGCCACGGCGACCGCGCCCAGCGGGCGCAGCGCGTGTTCCAGCAGCGAGTCGGCCACGGCCTGCGCGTCGGAGGCGGCGAGCGCCCCGCTCTCGGCGGCGCGCAACCGTACGGCGGCCGTGTCGCGTTCCACCGGGCCCGCGCCGTTGGCGGCCGCGAGGAAGGCGTCCGTGACCTCCGACATCCGGTCGCGGGCGGCCTGGTTGATGACCTCGACGGCGAATTCCAGCGGTGTCACCCGGGCCTGCTCGGTGAGTTCGGCGAGCTGCCGGGCGGCCTGCGCCGGTCCGCATCCGAGCCGCTCGACCAGGATGCCCTTGGCGAGCTCGACCAGGGCCCGGCCCTCCGCCTCGGCCTGCGCGGCGCGCACCTCGCGCCGCAGCCGCTCGACGGTGGCGGCCAGCCTGCCGACGGGGGAGGTCGCGGGGTCGTCGTCCCCGGCGGCACCGGCCGGCGTCGCGGCGCCTGCGGCGGCCGTGCGGGACGGCGGCTCGGCGCCCGGCGTCCCGGGGGGCCGTTCGGTGGGCTGGTCGGAAGGCTGGTCGGGCGTGCTCACGATGTGCATGCTCCTCGGCGGGCGGCCCCTGGGGCGCGGACGGACTGGCCGGCCCGCCCCCGCGGGCCGCGGGGGCGGGCTGCGGCGCTCAGGGGGCCAGCCAGCGCCGTACGCAGGTGATCAGGTCATGGGTGTCGACGGGCTTGGTGACGTAGTCGCTGGCCCCCGACGCCAGGGACTTCTCCCGGTCGCCGGGCATCGCCTTGGCGGTGACGGCGATGATGGGCAGGTCCGCGTACCGGGGCATCCTGCGGATCTCGGCGGTCGCCGTGTATCCGTCCATCTCCGGCATCATCACGTCCATCAGCACCAGGGACACGTCCGGATTGTCCACGAGCGTCTCGATGCCCTTGCGGCCGTCCTCCGCGTGCAGCACCCGGAAGCCGTGCAGCTCCAGGATGCCGCTGAGCGCGAAGAGGTTGCGCGCGTCGTCGTCGACGACCAGCACGGTGCGGCCGGCGAAGGAGCGGTCGACGACGGGCGAGGCGAGGTTCTGCGGCTCCTCCGCCCGCACCAGGGTCAGGACGTCCCCGGGCTCCTCGGCGGACAGGTGCAGCGCGATGCGCTCGCGCAGTTCGTCGAGGCTGGAGAGGAACTCCAGCGCCCCGTCGTCCGCGTGGGAGCGCAACGCCCAGGCCCGCGCCACGTCCGGACGGTGGCTGCTGTGCACCAGTACGGGCACGTCGGCGAGGGCCGAGTCGCCCTGGAGCGCCTCCAGGAACCGGGTGGCCTCGTCGTCCGGCATGTCCAGGTCGAGGACGACGCAGTGGCAGGGTTCCGCGGCCAGCGCCCCCGCCGCCTCCTGGGCGCCCACGGCGGTGATCAGGTCCACGTCGGGCCGCGGCACCGCCTCGTCCGCGCCGTGCCGGGCCACGTCCGCGACGACGCTCTCGGCGACCAGGGTCAGCAGGCCCCGGGGCCGCTCCTCCACGACGAGCAGCCGGCGTCGGCGCGGTCCCCGCCCGGCAACGCCCGGACGGCCGGCGGTCTCAGGGGGGTCGAGGGAGGTGGTCGCCGCGGGCAGTTCCGCCGGCTTCTCCGGGAACCGGCCGGCCAGCGCCTCGAAGTCGGGCCGGGTCACCGGCAGGAAGAGGGTGAAGGTACTGCCCCGGCCGGGCGTGCTGTCGACGGTGACCGCGCCGCCGAGCAGATGGGCGATCTCCCGCGTGATGGACAGGCCGAGGCCGGTGCCGCCGTACTTGCGGCTGGTGGTGCCGTCCGCCTGCTGGAAGGCGCCGAAGATGGACTCCAGTTGCTGCTCCTGGATCCCGATCCCGGTGTCCTTCACGCGGAACGCGACCACGGCGCCGCCCTTGACGACCCCCTCGGGCACCTCCTCGTCCGCGGCCGGCTGGATGAACAGCTCGACGCCGCCCTGCTCGGTGAACTTCACCGCGTTGGAGAGCAGGTTGCGCAGCACCTGACGCAGGCGGGAGTCGTCGGTCAGCAGGTCGCCGGGCGCGCCCGGCGAGGTGGTGACCGTGAACTCCAGGCCCTTCTGCGTCGTCATGGGCCGGAAGGTGGCCTCGACGTACTCGATGAGCTGGCGCAGCGACACCCGCTCCGGGGCGACGTCCATCTTCCCGGCCTCGACCTTGGACAGATCGAGGATGTCGTTGATCAGCTGGAGCAGGTCGGAGCCGGCGGAGTGGATGATGCCCGCGTACTCGACCTGCTTCTGGGTGAGGTTGCGCGAGGGGTTCTGGGCGAGCAACTGGGCCAGGATGAGCAGGCTGTTGAGCGGGGTGCGCAGCTCGTGGCTCATGTTCGCGAGGAACTCCGACTTGTACTTCGAGGCCAGCGCCAGCTGCTGCGCCCGCGCCTCCAGTTCCTGCCGGGCCTGCTCGATCTGGAGGTTCTTCGCCTCGATGTCGCGGTTCTGGGTCGCCAGCAGCGAGGCCTTGTCCTCCAGTTCGGCGTTGGAGCGCTGCAACTCCTCCTGCTGTGCCTGCAACTCGGCCGAGCGGACCTGGAGTTCGGCCGTCAGACGCTGCGACTCGCCGAGCAGCTCGTCGGTACGGGCGTTGGCCACGATCGTGTTGACGTTGACGCCGATGGTCTCGCGCAGCTGTTCCAGCAGGTCCCGGTGGATCGGGGTGAAGGACGTGACGGAGGCCAGCTCGATCACGCCGAGGACCTGGTCCTCGAAGAGGATCGGCAGCAGGAGCAGGGCGCTCGGCACGGTCCGGCCGAGGCCGGAGGAGATGGTCACGTAGTCCGGCGGCAGCTGGTCGACCGAGATCGTGCGGCGGCTGCGGGCGGCCTGGCCCACCAGGGAGCGGCCGAAGGGGATGCGGTCGGGCCGCGTGTCGTCCTCGGGGCGGCCGTAGGAGCCGACGAGCCGCAGCTCGGGGCCCTGCGCGCGGTCCTCGGCGAGGTAGAAGGCGCCGTACTGGGCGGAGACCAGCGGCACCAGTTCGTCCATGATCAGCTCGGCCACGACGGGCAGGTCGCGGTGGCCCTGCATGAGGCCGGCGATCCGCGCCAGGTTGGTCTTGAGCCAGTCCTGCTCCTGGTTGGCCATGGTCGTCTCGCGCAGGGACTCCACCATGGAGTTGATGTTGTCCTTGAGCTCGGCGACCTCGCCGGAGGCCTCCACGGTGATGGACCGGGTCAGGTCGCCCTCGGCGACGGCGCTGGCCACCTCGGCGATCGCACGGACCTGCCGGGTCAGGTTGCCGGCCAGCTCGTTGACGTTCTCGGTCAGCCGCTTCCAGGTGCCGGAGACGCCCTCCACCTCGGCCTGGCCGCCGAGGCGTCCCTCGGTGCCCACCTCACGGGCCACCCGGGTGACCTCGTCGGCGAACGCGGAGAGCTGGTCGACCATCGTGTTGATGGTCGTCTTCAGCTCCAGGATCTCGCCGCGCGCGTCGACGTCGATCTTCTTGGACAGGTCGCCCCTGGCCACCGCGGTCGTGACCAGGGCGATGTTGCGGACCTGGCCGGTGAGGTTGTTGGCCATCGAGTTGACGTTGTCGGTGAGGTCCTTCCAGGTGCCCGCCACGTTCGGCACCTGGGCCTGGCCGCCGAGGCGCCCCTCGGTGCCCACCTCACGGGCCACCCGGGTCACCTCGTCGGCGAACGCGGAGAGCGTGTCGACCATGGTGTTGATGACGTCCGCGAGGGCGGCGACCTCGCCCTTGGCCTCGACGGTGATCTTCTGCGACAGGTCGCCGCGCGCGACCGCCGTGGCGACCTGGGCGATGGAGCGGACCTGGCTCGTCAGCTTCGACGCCATCACGTTGACGTTGTCGGTGAGGTCCTTCCAGGTGCCCGAGACGCCCCGCACGTGCGCCTGGCCGCCGAGGCTTCCCTCGGTGCCCACCTCACGGGCCACCCGGGTCACCTCGTCGGCGAACGCGGAGAGCTGGTCGACCATCGTGTTGATGGTGTTCTTCAGCTCCAGGATCTCGCCGCGCGCGTCGACGGTGATCTTCTGCGAGAGATCGCCCTTGGCCACCGCGGTGGCGACCTGGGCGACGTTGCGGACCTGGGAGGTCAGGTTGCCCGCCATGAAGTTCACCGAGTCGGTGAGGTCACGCCAGGTGCCCTTGACACCCTTGACGTCCGCCTGGCCGCCGAGGCGCCCCTCGGTGCCCACCTCACGGGCCACCCGGGTCACCTCGTCCGCGAAGGCGGAGAGCTGGTCGACCATCGTGTTGATGGTGTTCTTCAGCTCCAGGATCTCGCCCCGCGCGTCCACCGTGATCTTCTGCGAGAGATCGCCCTTGGCCACCGCCGTCGTCACCTGGGCGACATTGCGGACCTGGGAGGTCAGGTTGCCCGCCATGAGGTTGACCGAGTCGGTCAGATCGCGCCAGACGCCCGCGACCCCGGGCACCTTGGCCTGGCCGCCGAGCCGGCCCTCGCTGCCGACCTCCCGGGCGACACGCGTGACCTCGTCGGCGAAGGCCGAGAGCTGGTCGACCATCGTGTTGACGGTCTCCTTCAGCTCCAGGATCTCGCCCCGCGCCGGCACGTCGATCTTCTGGGAAAGGTCGCCCTTGGCCACCGCCGTCGCCACCTGGGCGATGTCGCGGACCTGGGTGGTGAGGTTGCCGGCCATGGCGTTGACCGAGTCGGTCAGATCGGCCCAGGTGCCGGAGACCCCCGGCACCTCCGCCTGGCCCCCGAGCGTCCCCTCGGTGCCCACCTCGCGGGCGACGCGGGTGACCTCGGAGGTGAACACGGACAGCTGGTCCACCATGCCGTTGAACACCGTGGCGATGTCGCCCATGAGGCCGTCGGCGTCCTCGGGCAGCCGCGTGCCGAAGTCACCGTCCCGGACCGCTGTCAGGCCCGCCAGGAGCCGCCTGAGCTCCTGGTCGCCCGGCACCGACTCGGCGACCTCGCTCGTGTTGCTGGTCATGCGCACCCTCGTTCCCCTCCCAGGGGCAATGCCGACTGTTCATGGATCCGTGCGGCGGAGAAATACGCCGCAGGCTAACAGTCTCCAGGGTGCGCACAAACTCTCCCCCCTATGCGCACATGCGGGGGCTCACCTGGCCGGAAACAGACCAGGACCGTGCGCGGGAGGCGCCGGATCGAGGAGATTCCGTGACGCCGCCCGCCGCCCGGCGGTTCAGGCCGCGCCGCCCTTGGTGTCCCGCTCGTCGTCGACGATCTCCGCGTCCACGACGTCCTCGTCCTGCGGGGCGGCACGCTCCCCGTCGCCCCCGGCGGCGTCCCCGGCCGGCGTCTGCTGGGCCTGCGCGTACATGGCCTGGCCCATCCGCTGGCTGACGCCGGCGAGCTTCTCGACGCCGGCCCGCAGCTCACCGGTGTCCGCGTCGCGCTCCAGCGTCTGCTTCAGTTCCGTGATCGCCGACTCGACCTCCGCGCGGGTGTCGGCCGGGACGCGCTCCTCGTTCTCCCGCAGGAACTTCTCCGTCTGGTACACGAGTTGCTCGGCCTGGTTGCGCGTCTCGGCGGCCTCCCGGCGCCCCCGGTCCTCCTCGGCGTACTGCTCGGCCTCCCGCATCATGCGGTCGATGTCGTCCTTCGGCAGCGCGGAGCCGCCGGTGACGGTCATCTTCTGCTCCCGGCCGGTAGCGAGGTCCTTGGCGGAGACGTGCATGATGCCGTTGGCGTCGATGTCGAAGGCGACCTCGATCTGCGGGACACCGCGGGGGGCGGGCGGCAGGCCGGTGAGGTCGAAGGTGCCGAGCTTCTTGTTGTAGGCGGCGATCTCGCGTTCGCCCTGGTAGACCTGGATACCGACCGACGGCTGGTTGTCGGTGGCCGTCGTGAAGATCTCCGAACGCCGGGTCGGGATCGTCGTGTTGCGCTCGATCAGCTTGGTCATGATGCCGCCCTTGGTCTCGATGCCCAGGGACAGCGGGGTGACGTCGAGGAGCAGCACGTCCTTGACGTCGCCGCGGATGACACCGGCCTGGAGGGCGGCTCCGACGGCCACCACCTCGTCCGGGTTGACGCCCTTGTGCGGCTCCTTGCCGGTCAGCTCCTTGACCAGGTCGGTCACGGCGGGCATCCGGGTGGAGCCGCCCACGAGGATGACGTGGTCGATCGCGGCGAGCTTGACGCCGGCGTCCTTGACCGCCTGGTGGAAGGGTGTCTTGCAGCGGTCGAGGAGATCGGCGGTGAGCTCCTGGAACTGGGCGCGGGTGAGCTTCTCGTCCAGGTGCAGCGGGCCCTCGGCGGAGGCGGTGATGTACGGCAGGTTGATCGTCGTCTCCGAGGAGCTGGACAGTTCGATCTTGGCCCGCTCGGCGCCCTCGCGGAGCCGCTGGAGCGCCATCTTGTCGTTGCCGAGGTCGATGCCGTTGTGCCCCTTGAAACGTTTGACGAGGTACTCGACGATCCGCTGGTCCCAGTCGTCGCCGCCGAGGTGGGTGTCACCGTTGGTGGCCTTGACCTCGATGACGCCGTCGCCGATCTCCAGGAGCGAGACGTCGAAGGTGCCGCCGCCGAGGTCGAAGACGAGGACGGTCTGCTCCTCGCCCCGGTCGAGACCGTAGGCGAGGGCGGCGGCGGTGGGTTCGTTGATGATCCGCAGCACCTTCAGGCCCGCGATCTCCCCGGCTTCCTTGGTCGCCTGCCGCTGGGCGTCGTCGAAGTACGCGGGCACGGTGATCACCGCGTCCGTGACGTCCTCGCCGAGATACGCCTCGGCGTCCCGCTTCAGTTTCTGCAGTACCCGCGCCGACAGCTCCTGGGCCCGGTAGCGGGTGCCGTCGACGGAGCCCTCCTCGGGAAAGCGCCAGCTCGCGTCGCCCATGTACCGCTTGACCGAGCGCGCGGTGCGCTCGACGTTGGTCACGGCCTGCCGCTTGGCGACCTCGCCGACGAGCACCTCGCCGTTCTTGGCGAAGGCCACGACCGACGGTGTGGTCCTCGCCCCCTCCGCATTCGCGACGACCGTGGGGTCGCCGCCCTCCAGGACGGCCACCACGGAGTTCGTGGTCCCGAGATCGATTCCGACCGCGCGTGCCATCGCTGTCCCCTTCCGCCAGGGCGCCCCTTGAAGTCCAGCACAGAACGCCGGTGGGCTCCTGTCAATGGGGCCCCAGGTCGTGCGAACGGTCATGCAGGCGGCCATAGACGTACATACCCGGGCAGGGCCCGCTCAGTCCGCGCGCGGCTCCCGGGCCGGTGCGTCCGGCCGGGTGGCGCGGGTCCCCTCCGACGGGGCCGCGCCGTCCGGGGCGCCGTCGCGCAGGGCCACGGCGTGCCGGGGGCGGTCGGTGATCAGGACGTCGACCCGCGCGTCACCGAGGAAGGTCCGCATCGCGGGCTCCTCGTTGACCGTCCACACCATGGTGTACAGGCCGTGCCGGGCGGCCTCGCGCAGTACGTTCGCCCTGGCCAGGCGCTGGTGCACGGCGACGCCGTGCGCCCCGCAGGCCCGCACCCGTCGCATCGGGAACAGCTCGCTCGCCCGGACGGCGGCCAGCCGCGCCGGCGCGATCCTGGCGCCGCCCCGGCCGAGCGAAAGGGCCGTGCGGACCCCGGGGAAGGCGCCGGAGATGGCGGCGACGGAACGATCCTCCAGAGTGGTGACGACGAATCCGTCCCGGCCGAGCAGAGCGACCGCGCGATCGACGAGCGCACGCTCGTACCCGGTCTCCTTGAGGTCCAGGTGGGCGACGAGCTTCCCGGCGAGCAGCTCCATGACGTCCTCCACCACGGGGACCGGACGTCCGGTGCGCGCGCTGAGCTCGGCGTGGGTGAGCGCGGTCAGCGGCGGACCGTCGTGCCCGGCCCGGGCGTCGTGGTGGACGACGAGCACCCCGTCGGCGGTGCGCCGGATGTCGAACTCGGCGTACTCCGCGCCCGACAGCAGGGCGTCCTCGTAGGCCTCCCAGGTGGCGGGGCCGAAGCGCTCGCCGCCACCCCGGTGGGCACAGACGGCGGGGCGTGGCGGCATGGCGGTCTCCTCCGCACGGTCAGGCCGTCCCCGCGGGGACGGCCTGGCTCTGGTGCTGCGTGCCTCAGGCGAGCTTCGCCGACAGGGTGATCGGGACGGCCTTCAGGGCCTGGCTCACCGGGCAGTTGGCCTTCGCGTCCTCGGCGGCGGCGACGAACGCGTCGTTGTCCAGGCCGGGGACGGTGCCCTCGACGGTCAGGGCGATGCCGGTGATGCCCTCACCCGGCTGGAACGTCACATCGGCCGAGGTGACGAGCTTGGTGGGCGGGGTGCCGGCGCCGGCCAGGCCGTGCGACAGGGCCATGGAGAAGCAGCTGGAGTGGGCGGCGGCGATCAGCTCCTCGGGGCTGGTCTTGCCGTTCGCCTGCTCGGCGCGCGACGGCCACGACACCGGCTGCTGGCCGATGCCGGAGGAGTCGAAGGTGACGACGCCGTTGCCCTCGAGCAGGTTGCCTTCCCAGACGGTGTGTGCGGAGCGCGTGGTTGCCACGGTTGTTCCTTTCGCATGCTCTCGATGCGACCCCGTTTCCGGGGTTCTCGGCCCCTATCCGATCACATTCCGGCTCACCGCACGCGAAACACCGGACCACGTGCGGTGAACGGCAGCCGGGCGCCCTGGGGAATCAGGTAGGCGTGCTCGCGCCGCACCCGCAGCGCGTCGCACCAGCCGTCGGTGATCACCAGGACGGGGGCGCCCGGCGGGAAGTCCTCCGCCCGGTGCAGCAGGTCGATTCCGGGCTGCAGGACCGTACCGCCGCGGCCGTGCACCCGCACCCGTCCGGCGATCTCGGCGACCGGCAGATAGCCCGCGTCGTGCGCGGCCGCGTCGCAGAACACGACGCGCGCGGCGGGCACGTCACGGGCCTCGGCGTAGGAGGCGATGGCGCCCAGCGCCTTGCCGAGCAGCGTCCGCTCCATGGAGCCGGAGGTGTCGAGGACGACGCCGAAGGTGCACCGTGCGACCTCCTCGGGCGGGAAGTGGCGGCCCGCCCGGGGGATGTCGGGAGTGGACGCCTGGCGCCGCGCGGGCCGGGCGTAGGAGCGCACCGGCTCCGGACGGGGCACGAACTCGTCGAACCAGCGGGCGAGCCGCGCGTCCCAGGGCAGCGGCGGATGGCTGAGGGCACGGATCTCCTCGACCAGGCCGCCGGGCAGGAAGCCGCGCTCCTGGCGCCGGTGCAGATCCAGCCCGCCGGCGAGGCCGCGCCGGTAGAACTCGTCGAGGTCGACGTAGGCGCCGGGGGCGCCGAGCGGGGCGCCGAGGATGTCGGGGCGCCCCCTGCCGCACGGCGTGGACAGCCGGCGCATCCGGCGCGGGTCGCCGGCGATGCGGTCGTAGACCTCCTCGGCGGACAGGCCCGCCAGTTCCCGGTCGTGCAGCAGTCCTTCGGGCAGGGCGCCGACCTGCATCTCGCAGAGCCAGCCGTTGACGACGTAGTCGCAGGCGACGTTGAAGAGGAACGGGTCGCGCGTGCCGCGGCGGTCGCCGTGGCGCAGGGCGGCGTGCAGCATCTCGTGGGCGAGGACGAAGCGCCACTCCTCGTCGTCGAAGCGGCGCAGCGGGTTGATGTAGATCTCACCGGCCTCGGCGTTCACGGCGGCGACCGCGATGCCGTGGGCGCGGGTCAGTTCGGCGTCGGCGACCAGCTTGATGCCGGCCGCGATGCCGCCGAGCAGCGGGTAGGAGGAGATGAACCAGCGCAGCGCGCGCTCCCAGGGGCGGGCGGGCGCGAGGGTCCCGTCGAGGCTGTCGCGGCGACCGCCCGCCATGTCCAGCGCCGCGGACATGGTCCGGGTCAGCGCGTGGGCGAACGCGAGCTGCCGGTCCGGGGGCTGCCCGAACCGGCCGTACCAGGTGAGCAGCAGCTGGTCGGCCTCCGCGCCCGCGGTGCCGCAGCGCTCGTACGCCGCCGGAACGCCGTCCCGCCGCCAGCGGGCGGCGAGCTGTTCCTCGTCGCCGTCGGGATAGGAATCGGGCAGGTGCTCGGGCGTACGGCCGACGGGGAACGTGAGCAGGAAGCGGTTGACCACCGCGCAGCGGGCGGCGAGTTCGTGGTGGTCGGGCTGGACACGGTCGCCCTTGGCGGCGGGAACATGGCCGAAGCCGAGGTGGATCACGGCGTGCGCGACGGCCCAGGCCCAGTCGCGGCCGTCGGCCAGCCGGTCCGGGTGGGAGTGCAGCACGCCCTCGGAATCCACCCGGATCAGGCCCTCCCGGGGCGCCAGTTCGCAGTTCTCGTCCCGGCAGGTGTCGAAGTCGACGGCCCGCAGTGCCGGGTTGGCCAGGACGAGCCGCATGCCCTCCGCGAACGCCTCCCCGGCCACGTCCCGCTTCTTGTTCCCCTTCCCCTTCCCGTTCCCCTTCGCCCGGGTCCGGCTCACCGCCGGGCCTCCACCAGTCGCGGCATGTCCCGGGCCGCTTCGATCAGGAACCACGCGGGCAGCACCGGGTTGCCGTCGGGGTCGGAGGCGATCACGCCCTGCGCGACCTCGACGGAGATCTCGGCGAGCTGCACCAGCAACGACTTCGCGCGGTACGCCGTCTCCCGTCCGTGCCCCGACATGTGCTCCCTGCTCGCGGGCAGTTCCTTGACCAGTCGGCCGCGGAACGACTCGGCGAGGTAGTAGAGCAGGTCCCGGTCCTCGATCCGGTGCGGCCAGCGGGCCTCGCCCTTGAGGATGGCCTCGATGCCGAACCGGCTGCGCACGATCTTGACGTAGCCGCAGAACGCGGTCGCGTGCGCGGGCGTCAGCGTGCCGTGCGCGAGCACCTTCAGCGTCTCCTCGTCGAGGTCCCGGCCGAAGGAGTGCAGGGCGTCGGAGAGCATGTGCCAGGAACGGGGCGTGGAGAACGGCTCCTCGGTCTTGGGCGGCCGGGACCACAGGTGGTCGGGCCGGTCGGTGAGGTGGTCCAGGATCCACGCGTGGATGCCGTTGTTCGCGGCCCACACCAGCCAGTCCTTCGGGGAAGCCTCCAGATGCACGTGCGCCAGGCGGTTGACCAGCGCGGAGGCGATGGGGCGGGCGAGGGCGTTGTCGGTGGCGCGGTTGCCGGCGCCGATGACGATCGAGCCCTTGGGGAGTTCGTAGTCGCCGATCCGGCGGTCCAGGATGAGCGAGTAGAACGCCTTCTGCACATCGGGCGTGGCCGCGTTGAGCTCGTCCAGGAACAGGCAGTACGGCTCGTCGCGGGCGATCGCCTCCGGCGGGCAGAACACCGACCGTCCGTCCCTGATCTGCGGCACGCCGATCAGGTCCTCGGGCGCGAGCTGGGTGCCCAGCAGGCTCACGCACTCCAGGCCCAGCGACTCGGCGAACTCCCGTACCAGGGACGACTTCCCGATGCCGGGGGCGCCCCAGAGGAAGACCGGGCGCACGGTCGCCAGGCCGAGAAGAAGTTCCGGTATGCGAGACGGGGTGACGGTGACGGCAGCCTGCACCGCGGGGGCTCCTCTGGATGGCTCGGCACGGACCCCCCGGATCGGGACGTCCGGTCGCCCAGTGTGAGCGGATCGCGGGTGGCGCGCAGCCGAATTACCGCGCGCTGCCCTCCTGACGCCGCCCGCGCGCCGCCATGACCGCGTACACCAGCACCCCGGCGAACAGGAACAGGACGCCCTGGTAGACGGCCGCGTATCCCGCGCCGGCGACCAGCCACATCGAGAAGGCGGCGGCGACCGCCGCGACCACGGTGTCGCGCACCAGCCGCCGGCGGTCGACGCGTTCCCCTCGGCCGGAGGCGAGGTGGAAGAGCTGGGCGGCCGCGGCCAGCAGATACGGCACGGTCGCGGTGAACGTGGTGACCAGGACCAGGACCTCGAAGACCTTCGCGGTGCCGGCCGTGTAGTTGTAGACGGTGAGCAGCGAGGCGAGGACGACGGTGACCCCGACCCCGAAGGTGGGGACCCCGCGCCGCTTGCGGGCGAAGGCGGACGGGAACAGCCCGTCCTTCGCGGCGGCGTACGGGGTCTGCGCGCTCAGCAGCGTCCAGCCGTTGAGGCAGCCGGTCATGGAGACCAGCGCGGCGAGCGCGACCGCCCAGCCGCCCCACGCGCCGCCGAACATGGCGTTCACGGCGTCGGAGAAGGGGGCGGTGGAGTTCACGAGGTCGTCGTGCGCGACCGTGCCGAATACCGCGAGCGTGCCCAGCAGATAGACGAACGCGGCACCCGCGGTGCCGATGACGGTGGCCCGTCCGACGTTGCGGCGCGGGTTCTTGACCTCCCCGGCGCTGACGGCCGCGGACTCCACGCCGAGGTAGGAGAAGAGCAGGATCGCGGCGGAGGCCGAGACCGCGCCGATCGCGCTGCCGTCGCCCGGGTGGAACGGGCCGAGGTTGTCCGGGTCGAAGAAGAACAGCCCGCCGACGGCGACGAGCAGCAGCGGCGCGAACTTCAGCACGGTGGAGACCAGCTGGACGGCGCCCACGTAGCGGGTGCCCGCGAAGTTGGCGAGGGCCGGCAGCCACTGGATGCCCAGCGCGGCGAGGCACGCGGTCCAGCGGTGGTCGTTCACCGGGATCAGGACGTCGAGGTAGCCGACGGCGGCGACGGCGAGCGCCGCGTTGGACACCCAGGTGGTGATCCAGTACGCCCAGGCGGCGAGGAACCCGGCGAAGTCGCCGAAGGCCGCGCGGGCGTAGACGTAGGGCCCGCCGGTGCGCGGGTCGCGGGCGGCGAGTCGCCCGAAGACCAGGGCGAGGGCGACGGCACCGAGGGTCAGCACGCCGAAGGCGACCAGGCTGACGGTGCCGAAGGGGGCGACGGAGGCCGGGAGCAGGAAGATGCCGCCGCCGATGATGTTGCCCATCACCAGCGCGGTCGCGACGGGCAGGCCGAAGCGGCGGGCGTGCCCGCCGGAGTCGCCGGCGGGGGTCTGCCGGGCCTCGGCGGGGGACGCCGGGCTCTCCTGCGGGGCCGGAGCCGAAGGGGGTACGGTCCCGGTGACGTGCATGGGGTGGTGCGCCTCTCATCGAACTGGTGCCCGGGATCGCCGGACGTCGCTCATGGTCGGGCATGGCCCGTCGGCGCTCCAAATCACACGATATTGTCCTGTGTGGGCTGGTTCGGCACCGGAAAAGCTGTGGCCTCGCGGACCGTGCGCGGGGAATCGTCCAGCGGCACCTGGGGGCCGTTGCCCTCCCGCAGCCAGCGGCGCAGCACCCGGTGCACCTGCTCGGCACCGACCAGCGGCTCCCCGTCCTCCACCGGCGCGGACAGGTCGAGCGGCGACAGCAGGAAGGGCCGCCCCTGGCACCCGCCGAGCCCGCCGTGCGAGCCGATCTGCTCCTCGAAGGCGAGGACCTCGCCGTCGGCCGGGTCGTGGAAGGAGTTCACCATGATGTCGGCGGTGTGCGGGAAGGAGTGCGTGCGGCGCACGGCGTCCGCGGCCCCCGGCCCGAACCCGGCCAGCGGCCCGGGGTCTTCGTCGCTCAGCTCGCCCACGGGAGTCTCGGCGCCGTTCGCACCGAGCACGACACCGCCGTGCTCCTCGCTGCTGACCAGCAGGAAGCCGATGCCGGGATGGTTCGCGAGGGTCGGCAGCAGCGCCGGGTGGCGGGCGTCGATCTCCTCCCTGCTCATCCGGTGGCGCACGTCCGGGAAGGAGACCAGGCCCAGGTTGCCGGAGGCCAGCACGACCGGCTCCGAGCGGCGTGAGGGGCGGCCCTGCTCGTACTCCTCCTCCACCGGCCGGCGCAGCGCGGCCCGGACGGCGGCGCGGGCCTCGGTGCCACTGCGGGTACGGCGCGCACGGCGTGGCACGGGCAGCCCGCAGCCGGCCCGGACCAGGTCGGCGAGGGTGAGGCCGTAGCGGGCGCGGAAGGTCTCGCCGGGGCTCTGGCCGTGGTCGGACAGGACGACGATCCGGTACGGGCGCGGGGCGTGCTCGGCGACCTTCTCGATCAGCGCGAGCGACCGGTCGAGGCGTTCGAGGACCTTCTCGGCGTCCCTGCTCGTCGGCCCCGAGTGGTGCGCCACCTCGTCGTAGGCGACCAGGTCGGCGTAGACGGCGGTGCGCCCGGCGAGCAGGTCGCCCATGACCGCGGCGACGACGACATCGCGCTCCACGACGGTCGCGAAGGCGCGGACGAAGGGGTAGAGGCCGCCGCGCGAGACGCGCGGACGGACCCGGCGTATCCGGGCCCGGGTGGACTGGACCGTCTCGCGGCCGGCCTCCGCGACGAAGGACAGCGCCGTGCGCACGGCGTTGGCCGGGTCGGAGAAGTACGCGAAGTAGCCCGCCCGGGAGCGGGTCTCGCGGCTGCGCCGCCGGGTGGCGATGGACAGCACGAGGGCCTGCTCGTCGGCTCCGCCGCTGAAGAGGTTGCCGCGACTGGCGCCGTCGACGGTGAGCAGTCCGCCGTCGCCGGTGCGCTCGACGGCGCGGCGCTGGAGTTCGGCGGCGCTGGTCGGCCGGTTGCTGACCATCACCTCCTGGGTGTCCTTCTCGTACCAGCGGAAGGCCGGGACGTCGAAGGTGCTGCCGTGCAGGATGCCGAGCTGGCTGGCGCCGGTCTGGCTGGACCAGTCGGTGCGCCACGGGGTGAGGCGGTGGGTGACGCTGCCGGGGCCCTCGGCCGATCCGTGGCCGAGCCAGCGGGCGACCGTCGGCATCAGCCCCTTGCCGACGGCGGCCGTCAGCACGTCGTGCCCGACGCCGTCGAGCTGGACGAAGACGGTGCCCGGGGGTGCCGCCCCGTCGGGGGCGGGGCGGCGGCCGCGGTGGGCCAGGCGGTACAGGCGGCGCCGGTAGGCGTCGTCGTCGCGGACGGCGAGCGCGGCGCCGGTGGCGGAGGCGACGGCGGACATCACGGCGGCCACGACCACCGCCGTCTCCGGATCGACGGCGCCGCGCTCGGCCGGGTTCAGACGCAGTGCCACGAGCAGCAGCGCACCGTTGAGGAAGAACACCAGCAGACCGAGCACCAGCGCGGGCACCAGCAGCAGGAGCCGGACGAGCAGCGGCCAGACCAGGGCCGACAGCAGACCGAAGGCGCCGGCCGCGAAGGCCGCGGTCACGGCGATCGTGGTGGCGCTGTCGCCGTCGGCGTGCTGCAACTGGAAGTCCGGCAGGATCCCCGCGAGCACGAGCATGGTGACGGTGCTGACGGCCCACACCGCGACGCTCCGCCCCACCTGGCTGACGACCCGCCGCCAACGCCCTCCGAGCACTCCCCGCACACCTCACGTCCCGGCCCGACACCGCCGCGGGCCTGCGTCCAGATTGTCATAACGCGTGCCGGAACCCTCGCGTTCCCCCGGTGCGGGGCGGTGGGACGGCGGTACGCCGGTGGTACGACGGTCCGTCAGCCTCCGTCGTAGCCCGCCGTCGGCATCGACAGCCGCCGGTGCACCCGGGCCTTCATCTGGGCGTCGTAGGACGGCTCGGCGTGCCCGACCGTCTCGACCCGCACCCCGCGCCGCGCGCACTCCGCGGTGAACTCCTCGACGTTCGCCAGGGCGCACTCCAGCACCCGGCGGCTCGGCGCCACGAAGAGGTCGCGTCCGGGCCGCACGCCGTCCCACAGGGCGCAGTGGTCGGGGCGCAGCGCGCGGACCAGCAGTTCCCGGGCGACGACGTACCCGCGCTCCGCCGCCCAGCGCGCGCACATCGCGTGCTGGCTGCGGGAGTCGACCAGGAAGGGGTCCGCGTCGAGTTGCTCCAGCGGCGTCAGACTGGCGATCGCCGTGACGCGCATTGCTCCCATGGCGCCCCCTCACCTCCGGGTTTCGCCGCCGACCCTACTCCTGCCCGTAGGCTTCGGGGAGTCGCGCGAAGGAGGCAAAGAAGTGCCGGTGGAGATCACCTGGTGGGGGCACGCCACCTGCACGGTCGCCGATTCGGACACGCGGGTGCTCACCGATCCCCTGTTCGCCCGCAGGCTCGCGCACCTGCGCCGCCGCCGGGGCGCGATACCCCCGCCCGGTGCCTGGGGTGCCGATGTCGCCCTCGTCTCCCACCTGCACGCCGACCATCTGCACGTGCCGTCCCTGGCCCGGCTCGCGCCGGGCACGCGCCTGCTCGTGCCCCGGGGCGCACCCCGGGCGGTACCCGCGCTGCGCCGGCTGGCCCATCTGCGCCTGACGGAGATGGCCCCCGGCGACACCACCCGGGTGGCCGACCTGACCGTACGGGCCGTGCCCGCCCGGCACGACGGCCGGCGGCTGCCGGTCGGACCGCACCGCGTCCCCGCCCTCGGCTACGTCGTCGAGGGCGAGGCCCGCACCTACTTCGCCGGGGACACCGGGCTGTTCGACACCATGGCGGCGGAGGTGGGACCCGTCGACGTGGCGCTGCTGCCGGTCGGCGGCTGGGGCCCCTATCTCGGACACGGGCACCTGGATCCCGGGCTGGCCGCCGAGGCGCTGCTCCGGCTGGCGCCGCGCAGCGCGGTGCCGGTGCACTTCGGCACGTACTGGCCGATCGGCATGGACGCGGTACGGCCGCACGAGTTCCACGCGCCCGGCGACGAGTTCGTGCGGCTGGCGGCGGTGCGGGCGCCGAAGGTGGCGGTGCATCTGCTGGGACACGGGCAGAGCGTGCGGCCGGAGGTCGCCCGGTGAACTGGCTCGCGGCGGTGCCGTCGCCGATACCCGCCGAGTCGACCCAGCAGGCGTTCGGTTATCCGACGCTGTTCCTGCTGGTGCTCGCGGGCGCGCTGATACCCGTCGTGCCGACGGGGGCGCTGGTCAGTTCGGCGGCGGTGGTCGCCTTCCACCAGACGGCGCCGTTCTCGCTGGCGCTGCTGTTCGTGACGGCGTCGCTGGCCGCCTTCCTCGGTGACGCCACGCTGTACTGGCTCGGGCGGCGCGGCCTGAAGTCGAAGAACGGCTCGCGGTGGCTGGAGGGGATCCGGGCGCGGGCGCCGGAGGAGCGGCTCGCGCAGGCGCAGGACAAACTCGCCTCGCACGGTGTCGCGGTGCTGGTGCTGTCCCGGCTGGTGCCGGCGGGCCGGCTGCCGGTGATGCTGGCGTGTCTGCTGGCGAAGTGGCCGATGCGGCGGTTCGCCCGGGGGAATCTGCCGGCGTGTCTGGCGTGGGCGGTGACGTATCAGTTGATCGGGATTCTGGGTGGGTCGCTGTTTCCGGAGCCGTGGGAGGGCGTGGTCGCGGCGGTGGCGCTGACGCTGGTCGTCAGTGTGGTGCCGGGGGTTTGGCGGCGCGTGCGGTAGGCCTCCGGGGGCGGGGGTTTCGATGCGGGGGGTTTTCTTGGGCGGGGGGTTTTCGGCGGGTCGGTGTCCGGGGGTGCGGGGTGTCTTCGGGGTGCGGGTCGTGTGTGGCTGGTCGCGCAGTTCCCCGCGCCCCTGGAGGTCGGGGCGCGCGTCCGGCGTTTGCGGAGAACCGCGTTCCTGGAGGTCGGGGCGCGCGTCCGGCGTTTGCGGAGAACCGCGTTCCTGGAGGTCGGGGTGCGCGTCCGGCGTTTTGCGGGGAAGCGCGTTCGTGTCCGGCGTGGTCATGAGGTGGGGGGCAGGGTCCTGGAGGCTCCTACGGGGAGGTCCCAGAGGTGGTCGCGGGGGCGGCCTGTGCGGGCCCAGGCGGTGCGGGTGCGGGTGAGGGGTTCGAGGACCGGCTCCGCGGACAGCACGAACGTTCCCCAGTGCATCGGGGCCATCCGCCGGGCGCCCAGGTCCTCCACGGCGCGGACCGCCTCCTCGGGGTCGCAGTGCACGTCGCTGAGCCACCAGCGCGGGTCGTACGCGCCGACCGGCATCAGCGCGAGGTCGATGCCGGGGTAGCGGCTGCCGATGCGCGAGAACCAGTGGCCGTAGCCCGTGTCGCCCGCGAAGTAGACGCGCCCGCCGTCGGGGTCGGTGAGCACCCAGCCGCCCCACAGGGTGCGGCAGGTGTCGGTCAGGGTGCGCTTGGACCAGTGGTGGGCGGGGACGAAGTCGAAGCGCACGCCGTCCAGTTCGGCGGCCTCCCACCAGTCCAGCTCGGTGACGCGGGTGAAGCGGCGGCGCTTGAACCAGGGGCCGAGCCCGGCGGGCACGAACACCGGTGTGTCCCGCGGGAGCCGGCGCAGCGTGGGGGCGTCGAGGTGGTCGTAGTGGTTGTGGCTGATGACCACCGCGTCGACGCGGGGCAGTTCGCTCCAGGGCACCCCGACCGGGGTGATGCGCGCCGGGGTGCCAAGGATGCGGCGGGACCAGACGGGGTCGGTGAGTACCGTAAGCCCGCCGACGCGCAGCACCCAACTGGCGTGTCCCGCCCAGGTGACGGCGATGGTGCGGGCGTCGACTCGGGGCAGCGGGCCGGGTGCGAAGGGGACCCGGGGGATGTCGGCGAGGCCCTCACGTCCGGGGCGTACGGCGCCTTCGCGGGCGAACCGGGCGACGGCCTTGAGGCCGGGCAGCGGCGCGGTCAGCCGGTCGTGGAAGGTGCGGGGCCACACGCGCGGTTCGGCGAGCGGACGGGGCTCGGCGAGCGGCGGGCAGGGCCGCGTGAGCGGCGGCACGGCCGGTGCCGCCGCTCTGGACGCCGTGTCGTCGGCCTCCTGGGCGGGCGTGCTCGTGGTCGACTCGGACTGTTGCGTCATCGAGGAGACTCCCGTCGCTGAGCGTCGTCACGGAGATCGTCGAGTACCGACCTGAGGTTGATCAACGCGCGTTCCACGTGCGGCAGTTCCAACGGCGCCGGGGAGGCGAGGCATTCCGCGCGCTCGGCGTCGGTGCGGCCCAGCAGCGGGCCGGTGGACAGCCGTACGCGCAGTGCCGGCAGGTCGTCCCCGAAGCGGTGACCGCCCGGCGCGGGCGTGCCGAGGCGGGCGGCGAGGAAGTCCTCCAGTTCCTGGGCGTCCCCCACGTCGTGCGCGGCGAGCCCGGACCGCAGCGGGCTCAGGTCCATGTACAGGTGCCGGCCGGCCTGCGGCGGCGGGGAGAGTGCGCCCGCGGCGATCGCCGTACGGTGCGCGGCCTCGGCCACGCCGGCGTGCAGGCGTACGACGGCGCGCGCGTGGGCGGCGAGCGGCTCGGGCTCCCCCAGCGCGTAGCCGGCCGCGGCGGCGACCGGTCCGGCGACGCGGGCGTCGAGGGCGGTCAGCACGTCCAGCACGCGCGCGTGCAGCCCGTCCCCGGCCTCGCCCTCGGGGAACCGGGCCACGGCGGCGGGCCATCCGGCGGGCAGCAGGGAACCGGCCAGGTCGGTGACGACGGTGGCCCGGCGGGGCAGCATCTCCGCCGGGCTGAGCAGCACGGTGGCGTGCGGTGCGTGCAGGGTGTCCCGCCAGGTCTCGTCGCTGACCAGGTGCAGTCCCTCGCCGGCGGCGGCCTCGACGGTCTCGTGCAGCAGTTCGGGCGGCGCCACCGTGGCCGTGGGATCGTCCGCGACGGACAGCACCAGCAGCCGCGGGTCCCCGCCCTCGGCGCGCACCCGGCGCACGGTCTCCAGCAGGGCGTACGGATCCGGCACGCCGCCGCACTCGGCGGGTGTCGCCACATGGAACACCGGCCGGCCCAGCAGCCGGGCGTACGGCGCCCACCAGGCGGCGCAGGGCCGCGGCACCAGCACGTCACCGCCGACGGCCGCGGTCAGCGCCAGCAGCAACGCGGGCGCGCCCGGCGCGGCAACGACGCGGTCGGGACCGGCGGCCATTCCCCGCCGCTCCCAGTAGCCGGCCGCCGCCTCCCGCAGTGCCCCGCCGCCGCCCACCGGCTCGCCGGCGGCGCGGCCCGCGGCGGCGGCCAGCACGGCGGACAGCTCGGGCAGCACGGGCAGGCCGTCGTCGGGGAAGTGCGGCCCGTAACGGACGGGCCCGTGGCCTTCCGGTTCCGTCCGCCGCATACGTACCTCCGCGCCCGTGCCTGGTGCCTGCCGGTGCCGTGTGGTGCCGCCCGGGTGCCGGGTCGGGGCGTCGGGCGGTGTGTGATGCGTACGGTCCCGGTCGTGCTCTCGCTCTGCGTACCCAGCGGGGCGCCGCCTCAGGCGTCCCCTCGCGTGTCCCTGCGCCACAGCCGGTGACCGGCGGCACCGGCCGCTCCGGCGATCAGCAGCCCGCCGGCGACCAGCGCGGGCACCGAGTCCTCGAAACTTCCGCCGTTGCCGGCCCGCACGCCGTACTCGATCGCGGGACCGCCGCCGCACCACTGCTTCGCGTCGGCGCAGACGGGTGTCCCGCCGACGGCGGCCTGGGGCGGCACGGTGAAGGTCGCGCTCCACGCCTTGGCCGTCGCCCCGGCCACAGCGGGGCAGGTCCCGTCGACGGTCCACGCCGACGCCGCGCCGGCGGCCGCCGTACCGGCGGTGAACGTGCTCTCGGGCAGGAGGAGGGCGCTGCCCTCGTAGACGGGCCCGGCCGCCGCGGTGGCGGTGGCCTCCTCGTCGACGACCAGCTTCAGCTCCACCGTGCCGTCGGCGAAGGCCTCGGAGGTCGCCTCGATCACCTCGGGCGGTGTCCCGGTCAGGGCGTCGCAGACGACGGCGACGGTGACCGTGCCGTCCGGCTGGGCGGCGGCGGGCGACACCTCCGCCTCCGGATCCGCGAACGCGAGCGGAACCGCCCCACCCAGAGCAGCCCCGGCTATGAGGAGGACGGACAGGACACGGGCGCTGCGGCGCATGGGAGGGGCTCCTTAGACCGGTGGAGGGGTACGGATCCGCACCCCCCACAGCCATCACAGCCCGCGGCCCCCACTCCTGCCCGCGCCCGGACCCCATTCGCGGGAACGGCACGCCCAACCAGGTGACAAGCCCGCCGTGGGCGCACGTCACTCCCGCGCGACTTGGCTAGGGCCTCTCCCGCATCACTTCCTGCCGCACCCGGTCGCAGGAGCGGTTGATCAGCCGGGAGACGTGCATCTGGGAGATGCCCAGCTGCTCGGCGATCCGGCTCTGTGTCATGTCGCGGAAGAACCGCATGTAAAGGATCTCCCGCTCCCGCTCCGGCAGCGCGGCCAGCCGGGGCTTGACGGCCTCGCGGTCCACCACGGTCTCGAGCGCGGGGTCGGCCGCGCCGAGCGCGTCGCCGAGCGAGTGGCCGTCCTCGCTGCCGGGCGACTCGGCGTCGAGGGACAGCGCGCTGTAGCTCTCCAGCGCCTCCAGCCCGGCCCGTACGTCCTCCTCGGTCATGCCGGTGTGCCGGGCGATCCCGGCCACGTCGGGCTGCCGCCCCGGGGTGTCCTGGCCGTCCGCCGACAGCTCCTGCATCGCGACCCGCACCTTGTTGCGCAGGTCCTGCACCCGGCGCGGCACGTGGAGGGTCCACATGTGGTCCCGGAAGTGCCGCTTGATCTCGCCGGTGACGGTCGGGACGGCGTAGCTCTCGAAGGCGTGGCCGCGTGCGGGGTCGTACCGGTCGACGGCCTTGACCAGTCCGAGCGCCGCGACCTGGCGCAGGTCCTCGTGGTTCTCGCCCCGGCTGCGGAAGCGTCCGGCCAGCCGGTCGGCCATGGGCAGCCAGGCCTCGACCAGCTCGTCGCGCAGCGCGTCGCGCTCGGGGCCGGCCGGCAGTGCGGCGAGCCGGCGGAAGGCGTCGGCGGTGTCGGGTGCGTCGTCGTGCGGGTGCCGCGCGCTCACTCGGGTTCGCATGGTGCGTCCCAACTCCCTTGAGGTGCTCTGGGTTTGAGGGTCACCGCGGAAGCGCGCAGCCGGTCGGACGGGCCGTACGCGGAGCCTGCGGGCAGCTCCCACGGACGTGCCTGCGGTCCGAAGCACGAAAGCGCGCCTGCCCGTGGCCCCTGGGCGCAAACACCTCGGGTTTTCGGGCCGGGCTGCGGGTGACTCGTGACGGGTGCTGCCATGTCGTCTCGTCCGGGAGGTCACTCCATGAGCACCAAGGTCTCCGACCACGTCCTTGAACGGCTGCGCGAGTGGGGTGTGGAGCAGGTCTTCGGATACCCCGGCGACGGCATCAACGGCCTGCTCGCCGCCTGGGGCCGCGCCGAGAACCAGCCGCGCTTCGTCCAGTCGCGGCACGAGGAGATGTCGGCCTTCCAGGCGGTCGGCTACGCCAAGTTCAGCGGTCGCCTCGGGGTGTGCGCCGCGACGTCGGGACCGGGCGCGATCCATCTCCTGAACGGACTGTACGACGCCAAACTCGACCATGTGCCGGTGCTGGCGATCGTCGGCCAGACGCACCGCAGCGCGATGGGCGGCTCGTACCAGCAGGAGGTGGACCTGCACTCGCTGTTCAAGGACGTCGCCTCGGACTTCCTGGAGACGGTGACGGTGCCGGAGCAGTTGCCGAACGTGCTGGACCGGGCGATCCGCACCGCGTACGCGCGGCGGGCCCCCACGGCGGTCATCATCCCCGGGGACGTCCAGGAGCTCGACTACACGCCGCCCACGCACGAGTTCAAGATGGTGCCCTCCAGCCTGGACCGCAGTGCCTGGACGGCGGTCCCCTCGGAGGACTCGCTGCGCCGGGCGGCGGAGGTGCTCAACACCGGTGACAAGGTGGCGATCCTGATCGGCCAGGGCGCGTCGGGGGCGCGCGCGGAGGTGCAGCGGATCGCCGAGCTGCTCGGCGCGGGCGTCGCCAAGGCGCTGCTGGGCAAGGACGCGCTCAGCGACGAACTGCCGTATGTCACCGGCTCGATCGGCCTGCTGGGCACGCGTCCGTCGTACGAGATGATGCGTGACTGCGACACGCTGCTGACCATCGGTTCGTCCTTCCCGTACTCGCAGTTCCTGCCCGAGTTCGGCAGCGCGCGAGGGGTGCAGATCGACATCGACCCGCACATGGTGGGGATGCGCTACCCCTACGAGGTGAATCTCGTCGGGGACGCCAAGGAGACCCTGCGGCGGCTGATCCCGATGCTGGACGGCGACCGGGGACGCGAGTGGTTCGACACGGTGTGCGACAACGTGCACCGCTGGCGGGACGTGATGGAGCGCCGGGCGGCGCTGTCCGCGGATCCGATCAACCCGGAGTACGTGGCCCGGGCGCTGGACCCGCTGCTGCCGGACGACGCGATCGTCACGTCGGACTCGGGTTCGACGTCCAACTGGTACGCCCGCCATCTGACGATGCGCGCCGGCATGCGCTCCTCGCTCTCCGGGACGCTGGCCACGATGGGCTGCGGGGTGCCGTACGCGATCGGCGCGAAGTTCGCCCATCCGGACCGGCCCGCGATCGCGCTGGTCGGCGACGGGGCGATGCAGATGAACGGGCTGGCGGAGCTGATCACGGCGGCGAAGTACCGGGACCTGTGGCAGGACCCGCGGCTGGTGGTCGCCGTCTGGAACAACCGCGACCTGAACCAGGTCACCTGGGAGATGCGGGCCATGGGAGGAGCGCCGTCCTTCCTGCCCTCGCAGGAGCTGCCGGACGTGCAGTACGCGGCCTTCGCCCGGTCGCTCGGCCTGACCGGGGTGCGGGTGGAGAAGCCGGAGGACGTCGAGGCGGGCTGGCGGGCCGGGCTGGAGGCCGACGGGCCGGCGGTGATCGAGTTCGTGACCGACCCGGCCGTTCCGCCGATCCCGCCGCACGCGACCTGGGAGCAGATGGAGGCGACGGCCGCGTCGATCCTGCGGGGCGACGCCGACCGGGGCGCCATGGTCCGGCAGGGCTTCAAGGCGAAGATGCAGGAGTTCCTGCCGGGGCGGGAGAAGAAGCCGGCGGAGGAGCAGCCGGAGAGGGAGTAGCCGGGGAGAGGGCGAAATCGGGCCGAATGCGGTCGTGCGCGGCCCGTGTCGCGGCCCTCCTGTCGGGTACGCGGTGCCCGACCCCGAGGACTGGAGCAAGACATGCAGCGAGGCAGTGACCGGCTGAGCGTCCACCGGGACGAGGAGATGAAGCACGAACTGCAGGGGCTGCTGCGGTCGGGCCACCCCACCCGATCGCAGGAGTGGCACGACCCCGAGCCCACCGCCGAGGACGACCCGCGCATCGCCGGTGGTCCGGCCATGCCGGGCTCCCTGGCCGAGGTCCGGCTGGAGCTGGGCCGGATCCTGGGCCGTGGCGCGTTCCCCGCGGGGCCGGACGCGCTGATGAGCGCCCTGCGCCGGCGCAACGCGCCCGACCCCCTGATCGAGCCGCTGCGGCGGCTGCCCCGCTCGGCCCGCTACGGCAACGTGCAGGAGCTGGCCGAGGCCCTGACCCATGGTGAGCGGCGGAGGGAGACCTGATGACGGCCGACTTCGTGCGGGAGGTGATGACGCCGGGGGTGGTGGCCGTCCGTCCGGACGCCTCGCTGGTGGAGGCGGCGCAGCTGATGCGCTCCCAGGACATCGGCGACGTGGTGGTGGCCGACGGACAGCGGGTGGTCGGGGTGCTGACCGACCGGGACATCACCGTGCGGGCGGTGGCCGAGGGCATCGACCCGCTGACGGTGAGCGCGGCGTCGATGTGCACGCCGGACCCGGTGGTCGTCGGCCCCCACGACCCGGTCTCCACGGCGGTGGCGCTGATGCGGGAGCGGGCGGTGCGCCGGCTTCCCGTCGTCGAGGACGGCATGCCGGTCGGCATGGTGAGCCTCGGCGACCTGGCACTCGCCCAGGACCCGGAGAGCGCCCTCGCCGACATCAGCAGGGCCGAACCGGACATCGCCGGGCGCCCGGCCCCCGACATACGCGGTGCCGTATGAGGCGGGACCGGGCCGCCCACGGCCCCTCCACCGCCGCCGACCACCCGCTTCCCGCCGAACGCACAGGCACATGGAAGGACGCTGAGACCTCATGCGTATCGCTTTTCTGACCGCGCCCGAGGGCGTCGAGCAGGTCGAGCTGACCGAGCCCTGGAAGGCCGTCACCGACGCGGGGCACGAGCCCGTGCTGGTGTCGACCGCACCGGGCGAGGTCCAGGCCTTCGACCACCTCGACAAGGCGGACACGTTCCCCGTCGACGAGGTGGTGGGCGAGACCTCCGCCGGCTCGTTCGGGGGTCTGGTGCTCCCGGGCGGGGTCGCCAACCCGGACTTCCTGCGCATGGACGAGGCGGCCGTGGCCTTCGTCCGGGACTTCTTCGAGCAGGGCCGCCCGGTCGCGGCGATCTGCCACGCGCCGTGGACGCTCGTCGAGGCCGACGTCGTACGGGGCCGGGTGCTGACCTCCTGGCCGAGCCTGCGGACCGACATCGGCAACGCGGGCGGCACCTGGGTGGACGAGCAGGTCAAGGTGTGCGACCACGGCGACAGCAAGCTGGTCACCAGTCGCAAGCCGGACGACCTCAAGGCGTTCTGCGAGACGTTTCTCGAGGTGTTCGCGCGGGAGAGCGCCTAGCTCCCCTGCCTGTCGCCGGCCACGGGCCGGGCCGCGCACCGCGCGGCCCGGCCCGCCGTCCGTCGCGGACCGGGGCGCCGTCCGTCGCGGACCGGGGCGCCCGTCATACGGGCCCGGACTCCCGGGGCGCCGGGCCGCCAGAGCCCCACTTGCCCACCGGGGTCCGCGCGTCGCGGGCCTCGTCGCCGCAGGTGCGTTCCCGGGCGCCGTCACGCGTGCGGCCGGGGGCGACGAAGCGGCGCGGATTGCGGCGCAGGTACTCGCCCTCCAGCTGGGCCATACGGTCGTTGTGCACGCGCAGCGCGTCGTTCGAGCCGTACAGCAGGGTGTCGTGGCGCGTGCGGTGGATGGTCTCCAGCTCTTTCATCAGCTGCTGATCGTCCAGCCGGTCCGGGTCGACTCCGGTCATCGTGGTGCCCCGCTCGTCGTGTTCTCTCATGCGGTACGGGTACCCGCCCGGCAAGCACTGCCCCCGAGCGGCAACCGGGAGGGAGCCATGGATCTCGCGTTCCTGCATCCACTCTACGAACATCCGGGCCCTTGGGCCTCCGTGTACGTCGACCTGTCGCACCCCCCGGAGGACACGCCCCGCCGGCGGAGCCTGACGGCCGAGGCGATGTCCGAGGAGCTCGCCGGTCAGGGCACCGACGAGGCGACCTGCCGCGCCGTGCGGAACGCGATCGAGGAGCTCAAGAACTCGCCCGAGCCGCACGGCAGGGCCTTGTTCGCCCGTGCGGGCGCGGTGGTCCTCGATCCCCCGCTGGCCCGTGCCCCGAGGCACGACCGGGCGCTGTGGGCACCGCTGCCCCGGGCCACCCCGCTGCTGGACCTGACCGGCGAGGACGCGGTGGCCGTCGTGGCCTACATCGACCGCCGGGGAGCAGACTTCGAACTGCGCAGCGCCGTGACCCGCGAGAGGGCCGGTTCGGTCACCGGGCAGCAGTGGCCGCTGCACCGGACCGGTTCCGGCGAGTGGTCGGAGCGGCACTTCCAGCTGCGGGTGGAGAACACCTGGGAGCACAACGCGGCGGAGATCGCCGACGCGCTCGCCGTGTGCCAGGAGGAGACCCGCGCCGACCTGCTGATCCTCGTCGGTGACGACCGGGAGCGGCGCTCCGTGCACGAGCGGCTGCCCAAGCGGCTGCACGAGCGGGTGGTCGACGCCCGGCACGGTGCGGGCAGCCGGCTGCTCGACGAGGACGTGGAGCAGGCCCGCGCCGCGCATGTGCGCCGGCACGCCGAGGCGGAACTGGAACGTTTCCTCGCGGCGCGCGCGGCGGACGACGAGGGCAGTCCCCGGGTGGCGGAGGGCGTGCCCGCGCTGGTCGAGGCGGTACGCGAGCACCGTGTCGAGGAGCTGGTCGTCCGCCCCGACGGCGGCGACACGCACCGTGAGGTCTGGGTCGGCGAGGACGCCGACCAGCTGGCGGTCCGCCGCACCGAGCTGACGATCCTCGGCGAGCAGAACTCCTGGTCCGCCCGCGTGGACGACGCCCTGCTGCGCGCGGCGGTGGCGACGAACGCGCCGGTGGTCTCGCTGGCCCCCGTCGAGGCGGCCGGTGAGCGGGACGTACCGACGGGCGGCCTCGGCGCGCTGCTGCGCCTGACCTGACCTGGACGGACCGCCCGCGGTGCCGGCCCCAGGGCCGGACAGGCCCTAGCGGGCCCGCTCCACGCGTCGCTCGTCCCATACCGGCTCGGGGGTCTCCCGGACCCGGCCGTCGCTGCCGAAGACCAGGAAGCGGTCGAAGGAGCGGGCGAACCAGCGGTCGTGCGTGACCGCCAGGACGGTGCCGTCGAACGCGTCCAGGCCCTCCTGGAGCGCCTCGGCGGACTCCAGGTCGAGGTTGTCGGTGGGCTCGTCGAGGAGCAGGGCGGTGACGCCCTGGAGCTCCAGCAGCAGGATCTGGAAGCGGGCCTGCTGGCCACCGGAGAGCCGGTCGAAGGTCTGTTCGGCCTGGCCGGTGAGCTCGTAGCGGCGCAGCCGGGACATCGCGGCGCCGCGGTCCTGGGCGTGCTCCCGCCAGAGGATGTCGAGCAGGGTGCGGCCCGTGAGCTCGGGGTGGGCGTGGGTCTGCGCGAAGTGCCCGGGCACGACCCGCGCCCCGAGCTTCCACTGCCCCGAGTGCGCCACGTCCTCCCCGGCGAGCAGGCGCAGGAAGTGGGACTTGCCGGAGCCGTTGGAACCGAGGACGGCGACCCGCTCGCCGTAGAAGACCTCCAGGTCGAACGGCTTCATCAGGCCGGTGAGTTCGAGCCCCGCGCAGGTGACGGCCCGCACGCCGGTGCGGCCGCCCCTCAGCCGCATCGTGATGTCCTGCTCACGCGGCGGCTCCGGTGGCGGTCCCGCCTCCTCGAACTTGCGCAGCCGGGTCTGGGCCGCGGCGTAGCGGGACGCCATCTCGTGGCTGACGGCGGCGGCCTGACGCAGGTTCAGCACCAGCTTCTTCAGCTGGGCGTGCTTCTCGTCCCAGCGCTTGCGCAGCTCCTCGAAACGGGCGAAGCGTTCCCGCCGGGCCTCGTGGTAGGTGGCGAAGCCGCCGCCGTGCACCCAGGCGTCGGCACCGGCCGGACCGGGTTCGACGGAGATGATCCGCTGGGCGCTGCGCGCGAGCAGTTCACGGTCGTGGGAGACGAACAGGACCGTCTTGCGGGTCTCGGTGAGCCGCTCCTCCAGCCAGCGCTTGCCGGGGACGTCGAGGTAGTTGTCCGGCTCGTCGAGCAGGAGCACCTCGTCGGTGCCGCGCAGCAGCGCCTCCAGCACGAGCCGTTTCTGCTCACCGCCGGAGAGGGTCCGCACCTGCCGCCACTGCGCCTTGTCGTACGGCATCCCGAGCGCGGCCGTGGTGCACATGTCCCACAGCGTCTCCGCCTCGTAGCCGCGCGCCTCCGCCCAGTCGGCGAGCGCCTGCGCGTACCCCATCTGGGCGGCCTCGTCGTCGACGGTCATGACGGCGTGCTCGGCGGCGTCGACGGCCTTCGCGGCCTCGCGGACACGCGGCGACGACACCGACACCAGCAGGTCACGCACGGTCGTCTCGTCGCGTACGGATCCGACGAACTGCCGCATCACGCCGAGCCCGCCGCTGACGGTGACGGAGCCGCCGTGCGGCCTCAGCTCACCGGAGAGCAGCCGGAGCAGGGTGGTCTTGCCCGCGCCGTTGGGTCCGACGAGGGCGGCGACGGCGCCCTCGCCCACCCGGAAGGACACGTCGCCGAGCAGGGTCCTCCCGTCGGGGAGGTGGTACTCGATGTGCGCGGCTTCCAGATGTCCCATGAGGCCGCATTGTGCGGGCCGCCGGCGGAGCGGGGCAAACCGATAACGGGTCGGGTACGGCGCCCCGGGCGCTACCGGGCGTGCCCGCTCTCGTCCATCGACCGCCCGGTCGGGCCGCCCTCGCCCGCGGGGGCGACCGTGGCGCCTGCCCAGGTCAGGGCCTTCCAGCCGTCGGACGGTGAGCCTTCGAGGATCACCACGCCGGTGTTGTCGAGGGGGCGGGCGGCGGCGAAGGGCACGTCGACGTTGTCGGCGCGGGCGGCGGTCCACATACGGATCACCGCGCCGTGGCTGACCATGGCGACGGTCCCGGCCCCGCCTGCGGCGGCCTCCTCGACCACGGCGTCGAAGCGTGCGAGCGTCTCCGCGCCGCTCTCCCCGCCCGGCATCCGCAGGCCGGTCTCGCCCTCCGCCCAGGCGAACACGGTGCGCATGTACTCCTCGCCCCGCCGCGAGCCGCCCGGCAGCATCTCCAGGTCGCCCGCGAACACCTCCCGGATGCCGTCCCGGACGAGGACGTCGAGGCCGCGGGCCGCGGCGAGCGGCGCCGCGGTGAGCTGGGTGCGCACCAGGGTGGAGGCGTAGAGGGCCTCGATGTCCTCGTCGGCGAGCGCGGCCGGCAGTGCGGCGGCCTGACGCTCCCCCAGCTCGGTCAGACCGGGCCCCGGAACGGCGGTGTCCAGCAGGTAGGCGACGTTCGAGGGGGTCTGGCCGTGACGGACGAGCAGCAGGCGCACGATGGGTTCCTCCGGGTGCCGACCGCCTCGGGCCGGACAGAAGACGGCCACTTCAGGGTACCCGCCCCTACATGAGCCCAGACGTCGACCTCACCGCCCTCACACCCGGCCGCCACGTGTTGCGTGAGCGGCTGCTCGCGCTGGACAACCGGCTGTTCGAGTTCGCCGCCGCACGGGACTGGCCCGCCGCCGAACCCGTTCTGCCGAGGCTGAGCCGCAGCGCGAACCACGGGCTGCTGTGGTTCGCGACCGCCGGCGTCATCGCGGCCAGCCGCACCCCGAGGGCCCGCCGGGCCGCCGTGCGCGGGGTGGCCTCCCTCGCCTTGGCGTCGGCGACCATCAACACCGTCGGCAAGCGCAGCGTGCGCCGCACCCGCCCGGTCCTGGACGCCGTACCGTCCGTGCGCCGTCTCAAGCGCCAGCCGATCACCACGTCCTTCCCGTCCGGTCACTCCGCCTCCGCCGCCGCGTTCGCGGCGGGGGTGGCCATGGAGTCGCCGACCTGGGGTGCCGTCGTCGCCCCGGTCGCCTTCTCCGTCGCCATGTCCCGCGTGTACACCGGCGTCCACTTCCCGAGCGACGTGCTGGCGGGCGCGGCCCTCGGCGTGGGCGCCGCCTTCGCCGTACGGGCCCTGGTGCCGACCCGCGACCAGGCCACCCTGCCGCCGCGGCCACGCGCCGACGCCCCCGCACTGCCCGAGGGCGAAGGGCTGGTCGTGGTGGCCAACAGGGCGGCGGGCAGTTCGGACCGGGTGCGGGCGCTGCGGGAGGCGCTGCCCCGGGCGGAGGTCGTCGAGTGCCGGCCGCAGGAGGTGCCGGACGAGCTGGAGAAGGCGGCGGCACGGGCCCGGGTGCTGGGCGTGTGCGGCGGCGACGGCACGGTGAACACCGCCGCCGAGATCGCCCTGCGCCACGGTCTGCCGCTCGCCGTGCTGCCCGGCGGCACGCTCAACCACTTCGCCCTCGACCTGGGCGTGGAGGACGCCCGGGCGCTGGCCACGGCCGTCGAGCAGGGCGACGCGGTCCGTGTGGACGTGGGCCGGTTCGCGTGCGGCGACAAGCGGGGCGTCTTCGTCAACACCTGCAGCCTCGGCGTCTATCCGGAGCTGGTGCGCGAGCGGGACCGCTGGTCGCACCGGATCGGCAGCTGGCCCGCCGGGGTCCTCGCGGCGCTGCGTGTGCTGCGCGCCGACGGTCATCCGCTGGAGGCCGAAATGGGCGGCAGGGCACGCCCGCTGTGGCTGCTGTTCGCCGGGAACGGCACCTACCACCGGATGGGGCTCGCCCCGGCCCGCCGGATGGACCTCGCGGACGGGCACCTCGACGTCCGGGTGGTGCACGGAGGCCGCAGGCCCGCGTTGCGGCTGCTCGCCGCCGCGTTCGCCGGGCCGCTGACCCGCTCCCCCGCCCACGCCGCCGTCCAGGTCAGGCGGCTGCGGCTGTCCGGCGTCGCCCCGGGCACGCTGCTCGCCTACGACGGCGAGGTCACCGAGGTGGAGGGCGAGGTGTCGCTGGAGAAGGTGCCCGAGGCGCTGGTGGTCTACCGGCCGCTCCCCCCGGAGGACTGATGTCCCGTCAGTCCGTATGGTGAAAGCTTCTGTCTCACCATCCGGCCGGACGCGTACCGTGGCCGAGGGACGCGATCCGGCCGGACGAGAAGGGGTACCGCCATGGCGAGAGCACAGGAGACCGCGGTCTACACGCATGGGCACCACGAGTCGGTGCTGCGGTCGCACACCTGGCGGACCGCCGCCAACTCCGCGGCGTACCTCCTCGGCTCGCTGAAACCGCACATGCGGATCCTGGACATCGGCTGCGGCCCCGGCACCATCACCGCCGACCTGGCCGCGCTGGTCCCGCAGGGGCACGTCACCGGCGCCGACCGGGCGCCCGAGGTCCTGGAGCGGGCGCGGGCCACGGCAGCGGGACGGGCGCTCACCAACATCGACTTCGAGGTGGCGGACGTGCACGCGCTGGACCACCCCGACGAGACGTTCTGCGTGGTCCACGCCCACCAGGTGCTCCAGCACGTCGGCGACCCGGTGGGGGCGCTGCGCGAGATGGCGAGGGTGACGAAGCCGGGCGGGATCGTCGCCGCCCGCGACGGCGACTACGCCGCCATGACCTGGTACCCCGCCTCACCCGGCCTGGACGCCTGGCTGGACCTGTACCGGCGGATGGCCCGCGCGGGCGGCGGCGAGCCGGACGCCGGGCGGCGGCTGCGGTCCTGGGCCCTGAGGGCAGGCTTCACCGAGGTCACGGCGACGTCGAGCACCTGGACCTACGCGTCTGCGGACGAGCGCGCCTGGTGGAGCGAGCTGTGGGCGGAGCGCACCGTGGCGTCCGCCTACGCGCGCCGGGCGGTCCAGGACGGCCGCGCGAGCGAGGCGGAGTTGCGGGCCATGGCCCAGGCCTGGCGTGACTGGGGCGCGGCGGAGGACGGCTGGTTCGGCGTGCTGCACGGGGAGATCCTGTGCCGCAAAGCCGTCTGAGACACCCGTTTCGGGAAACTCGGCGGACAGGAGGTTCATCATGGTTCCCATCCTGCTCGTCCTGCTTCTCGTGCTGATTCTCTTCGGTGCCGGGTTCGCCGTCGAGGTGCTCTGGTGGGTCGCCATCGCGGTGCTGGTCCTGTGGCTGCTGGGATTCCTGCTGCGTGGCACGACCGCCGGCGGCTCCAGGGGACGCTGGTACCGCTGGTGACGCGCCCCCGGGCGCTCAGTCCCGGGGCAGCAGAGGTCCGAGCGGCCCGAGGTCCAGGTTCAGGTCCTCGGGCCGCAGGCCGTAGCGGTCCCGCAGCTCCTTCATCCGGTCGTCGAGCAGCATCAGGGTGAGCCCGATCCGCTCCTCCTGCTCCTCGCTCAGATCACCCTCGTCGAAGCGGCGCAGCGCCTGCCGTTCCATCAGCTGGCGCAGCAGCTCCACGACGGTGAGGACGAGTTTGACCAGGTCGCGTTCGACCGTGTCGGGTTCCAGGTCGAGCTTGCGGGGTGCCGTCACGTCAGATCACCCCAGGGCGACGGAACCTGTTCGTTCACGGAGCTGATCAGCGCGTTGAGGTCGATGCGGACGAGGTCGACGTCCGCGATGCGCAGGGTGATGTCGCCGGTGATGACCACGCCGCCCGACAGCAGCCGGTCGAGCAGGTCCACCAGGGCGATCTCACGCCGTTCGATCACCGTCACGGCTTCTCCCCCGCGAAGGAGTAGGCCGCCCACGGGCCGGTGAGCTCCACCCGGACCCCCGGCATCTCGTCCTTCGTACGGTCCACGATCTCCACGAACTCCTCGGACTGGCCGCGCGGCACCAGATAGGCCGCGTTCAGCACGTTGCGTCCCGACGCCCCGGACAGCTGGGCGCTCTGGGGCGCGTGCATGCGCGCGTCCTCGGCGTGCGCGGTCAGCCGTTCGTGCAGCCGGTCGGCGAACTCCTCGACCTTGCGCAGGCCCGTCTCGCGTTCCTTGACGCTGCGGCTGCGCCGCCGCAGGTAGTCCCGCCCCGACATCGCCGTCACGGCCACCCCGTCCACCGTGCCCGGGCCCTGCGCGGCGCCGCCGGGCTCCCCGGCCTCGCCGCCGGGCCGGGCGGACACCCCGGACGCACCCGGCTCACCGGATTCGCCGGCCGCGGGTTCGGCGTAGACCTTCACACCCCACTCCACCCGGCCCGACAGCCGGTCCAGGGTGCGCAGGAAGTCGCCCTCGCGGGCCTCCAGCATCATCCGGACCCCGCTGTCGTCCCGGAAGACCGTGCCGAGCCGGAGCGGCAGCGGCGTGGTCACGGTGGTGAGCGCGTCGATCACGCCCTGGTGGCTCCGGGCCGTGGCGGTGAGCCAGTCGAGGTCCTCCAGATGGGCGCGCAGCGGCTCCTCGGCGAAGTCGTCCTCCGGCACCGAGCTGACCACCGCGACCAGGCCGCCGTGGTGCAGCAGCTTGGGTGGCGCACCCGCCACGCCCGTCAGCTGGGACTGCAGCGCCGCGCCGAAGGGGCGGCAGACGGCGTACACGTACCGCAGTCCGGTCATGTGCTCTCCTCCTGTGCGCGGCCGGTCTCCAGCGCCGCCAGCCGCTCGCGCAACTCGGCGTTCTCCTTCGCGAGTTCCTTGCGGCGAGCGCCCGACGACAGAGCCGGGTCGTCCTCCCACCAGTCGATGCCCATCTCCTTCGCCTTGTCGACGGAGGCCACGATGAGCCGCAGCTTGATGGTGAGCAGTTCGATGTCGAGCAGGTTGATCCGGATGTCACCCGCGATCACGACGCCCTTGTCGAGCACCCGCTCCAGGATGTCGGCGAGGTTGGCACCGCTGTCGTGACCGTAGGGGTCGGGCAGGCGGGTCGGTGACGTCATCGACGGCTCCGGGCCGCTGCGCGCTCGTCCCGGTACTCGTCGTCGAACTCCTCGGGGTCCTCCCTCTCGTCGGTCGCCTCGGGCTCGTCCGTCTCCTCACTCTCCTCGGGTTCCTCGGTCTCGTCCTGCGGACCGTGTTCCCCCTCCGCGCGAGGATCCTCGTCCTCGTACTCCTCCTCGGGCTCCCCCTCCTCGTCGTAGTCGTCCTCGTACTCGTCGTAGCCGTCGTAGCCGTCGTCGTCCCGCTCGGCCTCGTCCTGGCCGGCCTCGTCGCCCGCGGCCTCCCGCTCCTCCTCGGCGACCACCTCGTCGTGGTCGCGCACGACCTCGCCGTCGCGGATCTCCCCGCGCCAGCCGTCCTGCGCCTCGCCCCGGAGCGTGATGTGACGGGCGAAGTTCTTCAGGTCGAGCCGGGCCCGGCGGCCCTGGGCGCGCCAGAGGTTGCCGGTCTTCTCGAACAGGCCCTTCGGGTAGTACTCGATCACCAGCAGGACCCGGGTGAGGTTGTCGGCGAGCCGGTGGAAGGAGACGACGCCCTTGGTGGTGCCCTTGGCGCCCTCCGACGTCCAGGAGATCCGGTCGTCGGGGACCTGCTCGGTGGTGCGGGCCTTCCAGCTGCGGTTGGACCAGAAGACCTTCAGCTGCCAGTCCGAGCTGGTGTCGTCGGCGCGCTGGGCGCTCTTGACGCCCTTGGCGAAGGTGCTGAAGTCCTGGTAGCGCGTCCACTGGTCGTAGGCCGTGCGCACCGGCACGCCGACGTCCACGTACTCCAGGATCACGGTGGGCCGGTGGCCGGAGCCGCCCTTGCCCTTGCCCTTGCCGCCGGTCAGGTTCTTCAGCGCGCCCACCACGTTGTCCTTGGCCCGGGAAGCCCCGAGCTCCAGCGCGGTGCGCAGGGGGCCCTTGCCCTCGGCGAGCTTGCGGCCGCCGTCCAGGGCGAGCCGGGCGAAGCCGGGGCTGCTGCCGTCGGCGATGTCGTTGAGCTTGCCGGTGGTCTCGCCGAGCTTGCGGCCGACGCCGGTGAGCAGCCGGGTGGCCTGCGCCGCCAGATAGTCCTGGGCCTCGGCCTTGAGGCGGTCCGCGGCCTCGCTGTGGGCCACCTCGCTGAGCGGGTTGGAGCGGGCCGCCCGGCCCGCGGTGGACGTAGCCGATCCGAGGGTCTCGGTCATCGGTCACCGCCTCCCTTCGGCGTCCGGGCGCCGGGGCGCGCGGAGGCCGTCTTGCGGCCTGCCGTCTTGGCGGAGGCCGTCTTGCGCGCGGCGGTGCGCTGGGCCGCCGCCTTCTTCGCCGGGGCCGCCCCCCGCGCGGGCGCCTTCTTGGCGGCCTTCTTCGCCGCCGTCTTCTTGGCCGCGGCCTTCTTGGCCGGGAGCTCCTTGGGGGCGGCGTCCTCGTCGTGGCGCCGTCCGTCGTCGTCCCGGTCGTCGTCGTAGGCCTCGTGGGCCTCGTCCTCGTGGCCCTCGTCCTCGTAGCGCCCCTCGTCGTCCGGTTCCTCGTCGTCGTACCCGAGGTCCCGGCCGCCCGGCACGGCGCCGCCGAGCTGCTCGCGCATGCCCGCCGTCCGGTCGTGCAGGCGGTCGGCGAGCGAGCCGAGCTGCCGTTCCACCAGGGCGCCCGTCGCCGCGCCGCCCACGCCGCGCAGGTCCTGGCGGAGCTGGTCGCCGAGCTCCTTGAACTGCGGGTTGTTCCGCAGCTGCCCGGACACCAGGTCCGCGAGCGCCCGCGGGCCGAGGTTCAGGCGCTTGCCGGCGACGAGTGTGCCGACGGCGAACGCCAGTTTCATCTTCTTCGTTCGTCCGAGGATGTATCCGGCCCCTACCGCGAGGCCTAGTCCCACTCGATTCATGGTGCTGTCCCGTTGCCCGTTCCCGCGCCGTTGCGCGAAGCGATCTCCAGCCGGTCGAGGAGTTCGTCCTCCTCCCGGTCGAACTCCTCCTCGCTGATCTCACCGGCCTCCAGTCGCTCCTCCAGCCGGGCGAGTTCCGCCCGGACCGTGGCGGGGTCGTAGTAGATCCGCTCCGCCTCCTGGAGCACCTGTCTGATGGCCCAGGCGCTGCCGCGCACCGGTGCGAACGGCAGCAGCAGCACCTCCGAGATCAGTCCCATGCCGTCACCCGGCCCCGGTGTCCGCGCCGCCGGCCGTGCTGCCCGCCGGCTCGGCGGGGCCGGGCTCGACGAAGCTGTACGGGGGCAGCGGGCCGTTCACCCGCACCTCCAGGTGCGGCAGCTCCTTGCGGGCCTGCTCCACGGCCGCCAGGAAGTTCTCGGCCGAGCCCCGGTCCACCAGGTACGACACGTTGGCGAGCCAGCCGCTGGACTCCGGGCCCACGCTGGTCGCCTCCGCGGCCGGTTCCAGGAGCCGCTGGAGGGCGAGCCCGTCCTCGGCCTCCTTGGCCTGCACGGCGGCCGCGACCATCTCGCCGAGCCGGATCTTGTCCTCGTAACCGCCGCCGCCCGACTTGCGGTTGGCCTCGGCGAGGGCGCGGATCTCGGTGCTCTCGGCCATCACGTGGTGCAGGACGGCTTCCTCGACGTGATTGGCCTTGATGTTGTACTCGATCCGGCCGTCCAGCGCCGTCAGCCGCTCCTGGTAGTGCGCGGCGCGCTCCACGAGCACACCCGTGACCGCCGCGTCGTCCGGCGCGACGCTGCCGAACCGCATCGGCAGCACACAGCCGGCCGCGCCCGCCTCGGCGAGCACGTTCTGGTGGGCGAGCAGGTCCTTGCGCTTGGGGCGCAGTCCTTCGGGCGCGTCGCTGACGACCGCCGCCAGTGCGCCCTCCTTGAGGATGCGCACGGGCCGGGCCGGGTCGCCGACACCGCCCATGCCGTCGGGGAGGGCGGGATGCGCCCCGGACGCGATGCCGTAGACGTACGTGCTCACTCCTGCTCCTCCCTGCGCCGCGAGGACGTGCTCTTGCGGGCGCGCGGCCGCGACTCGCCTTCCTCGCGCGCCTGGCTGAAGGCGTCGGATATCGTCTGCGCGGCGCCGGAGAGGGCGCCCTTGGACTTGCCGCGCGCGCCGGACTCGGTGATCTCGCCGACGATGTCGGGCAGGCCGGGGCTCTTGCGCGGCCCGGACTCCAGGTCGAGCCGGTTGCACGCCTCGGCGAAGCGGAGATAGGTGTCGACGCTGGCCACGACGACCCGCACGTCGATCTTCAGGATCTCGATGCCCACCAGGGAGACCCGGACGAAGGCATCGATCACGAGCCCCCTGTCGAGCACCAGTTCAAGCACGTCGTAGAGGCCGCTGCTGCCGCCTCCACCGCCGGTCTGCTGTGCCGGTACAACGGTCATGCCGGCTGTTCCTCCTCGTTCTTCTCGTTCTTGTCGTTCTTGTCGGTCTTGTCGGTCTTCTCGTCCATTGACGTCTGGGGGTACGGGGCCGGGGCGGGACGCCTAGCGCTTGCCGGTGTCGGCCCGGCCGCGCTCGTAGCGGCGCAGTCGCCGGTAGCCGGTGAGCTGCCCGTCGGAGTCCAGCTCCACCTCGTAGCTCGCCATCAGGCTCATCGTGTCCGGCACCCTGGCGAGTTCGAGGACCTCGACCTCCAGGGACCAGCCGTCCTCGGTCTGTTCGAAGGACGACACGGTCTCGGCGGCCATTCCGGTGAGTTCCGCGAGCTGCAGACGCGCGTCGCGCAGCACCTGCATGGGGCTCGGCCGGGAGTCCGCCCTCGCTTCTTCCTGCTTCTTGGGGGAGTTACGTGAATTCTGCGACTCTGATGTGTTCTTTGTGTTCGTCATGGCCACCTCGCAGTTCGGGTGGCCGCTGATCCCTTGGCCAAACCTTCTGGAGTCGCCCGCTTTCCCCCGGGGGCGTATCGCGCCTGCGCAGCGGCGGTACGTGCGTCAGCCACGCATCGCGTCGAGCCGGCGCCGGGCCGGGCCGAGGGCACGCCCGCGGTTCATCACACCGGCCCAGGGGTCGGTGCGGGCCTGGTCGACGGCGTCGGCCAGGGTCCAGCGGCGCGGCCCGAATCCGGGGTGGTCGAGCTGGTCCCAGCCGACGGGGACGGCGACGGGCGCGCCGGGCCTGGCGCGCACGCTGAACGGGGCGACGGCGGTCTGCGCGTAGCCGTTGCGCTGCACGTCGAGGTAGAGCCGGTCACCGCGGTCCTTCTTGCGGGCGGCGGTGGTGTACCGGTCGGGGTGCGCGGCGGCGAGGGTGTCGGCCACGTCGCGGGCGAACCCCCGCACCTCGTCGAAGTCGTGACGCCCGTTGAGCGGCACGACCACGTGCAGCCCGCGCGAGCCGGTGGTCATCAGCGCCGAGGGCAGCTTCAGTCCGTCGAGCAGGTCACCCAGCCGCCAGGCCGCCTCGCGCACCGGCGCGAAGGACTCGCCGGACGGGTCGAGGTCGAACACCAGCCGGTCCGGCCGGTCGAGCCCGCCGGCCCGGGAGAGCCAGCGGTGCAGAGTGAGGCAGGCCTGGTCGGCGAGGTAGACGAGGGTGGCGGCGTCGTCGCAGACCGTGTGGCAGACGGTGCCGCCCTCCTTGGGGACCTCGACGCGGGTGATCCACGCCGGATAGCTCTCCGGCGTGTTCTTCTGCATGAACTCCGGTCCGTCGAGGCCGTCCGGACGGCGCTGGAGCATCAGCGGACGGCCCCGCAGATGCGGCAGCATGAACGGCGCGACGGCCCGGTAGTAGTCGACGAGGTCCCGTTTGGTGTACTCCTTCGCGTCCCCGCCGCCGGGGAAGAGCACCTTGTCCGGCCGGTGCACCTCAACGGGGCGCCGGCCGGCCCGCACGGTGCGCACCTCGTCGTCGCTCACCGCACGACCGCCTGCTCCACCAGCAGTTGCACGGCGGCGGTGATCGAGTCGGCGTCGATGCCCGCGGCGTGCAGCTGCTGGTCGGGCGCGGCCGAACCCGGCATGGTGCGCACCGCGAGGCGCACCAGCCGCGGCGTGGGACGTCCGTCGAGGAAGGCGTCCAGCACGGCGTCGCCGAGGCCGCCCTCCTCGCGGTGGTCCTCCACGGTGACCAGGCATCCGGTGTCCTCGGCCGCCTGCCGCAGGGTCGACCGGTCGACGGGCTTGACCGAGTACAGGTCGATCACCCGCACCTGGACGCCCTCGCCGTCCAGCGCGTCGGCCGCGGCCAGCGCCTCGGGCACGGTGACGCCCGCGGCGACCAGGGTCAGCCGGTCGGTGGCGGAGGAACGCAGCACCTTGCTGCCGCCCACCGGGAACTCCTCGTCGGGCCCGTAGATCACCTTGTTCTTGCCGCGTGAGGTGCGCAGGTAGCGGATGCCGTCCAGGTCGGCCATGGCGGCGACGAGCCGGGCCGTCTGGTTGGCGTCGCACGGGTAGAGCACGGTCGAGCCGTGCACGGCCCGGAACATCGCGAGGTCCTCCAGGCCCATCTGGGAGGGGCCGTCCTGCCCGATCGCGACGCCGGCGTGCGAACCGACGAGGTTGATCCCGGCCCCGCTGATCGAGGCCATGCGCACGAAGTCGTAGGCCCGTGTGAGGAAGGCCGCGAACGTCGAGGCGTACGGCACCCAGCCCCGCGTCGAGATGCCCACCGCGGCGGCGACCATCTGCTGCTCGGCGATGTAGCACTCGAAGAACCGCTCGGGGTGCTCCTTGGCGAAGGCCTCGGCGCGCGTGGAGTCGCTCACCTCGCCGTCGAGGGCGACAACGTCCCCGCGTCCGGTGCCGAGGGCGGCGAGCGCCTTGCCGTAGGCGTCGCGGGTCGCCACCTCCTCGCCCGGATCGAAGCGGGGCAGTTCGACGTGGTCCTCGCGGACGGCGTGCAACAGGCGCGCGGCGGGCGGCTCCTGGGCGTGGAAGCGCAGGTCCCGGACACCGCCGAGTTCGGCGACGGCCTCCTCGGCGTCGGGCAGCGGCTTGCCGTGCAGCCCCTCGCGGTCCTGGACGGCCTCGACGCCCTTGCCCTTGAGGGTGCGGGCGAGGACGACGGTCGGCTGGCCCTTGGTCGACAGCGCCTCTCCGTAGGCCCGGTCGATCGCGTCCACGTCGTGCCCGTCGATCTCGATCGTGTGCCAGCCGAACGCCTGGAAGCGGCGGGCGTAGGCGTCGAGGTCGTGACCGTGCCGGGTGGGACCGCGCTGGCCGAGCCGGTTGACGTCGACGACTGCGACGAGGTTGTCGAGGTTCTCGAACGAGGCGTGCTCGGCGGCCTCCCAGACGGAGCCCTCGGCGAGCTCGCTGTCCCCGCACAGCACCCACACGCGGTAGTCCGCCCGGTCGAGCCGCTTGCCGGACAGGGCGATGCCCACGCCGACGGGCAGTCCCTGCCCCAGCGACCCAGTGGCCGTCTCCACCCACGGCAGCCGCTGCGGTGTGGGGTGCCCTTCGAGCCGGCTGCCCAGCTTGCGGAAGGTGAGCAACTCGCCGTCGTCCAGGGCGCCGGCCGCCTTGTAGGCGGAGTAGAGCAGGGGCGAGGCGTGCCCCTTGGACAGGACGAGGCGGTCGTTGCCCGGGTGCTCCGGGCGGTCGAAGTCGTAGCGCAGGTGACGGGCCATCAGGACGGCCATCAGATCGGCGGCGGACATCGACGACGTCGGATGCCCGGAGCCCGCCGCGGCGGAGGCCCGCACGCTGTCCACACGCAACTGCTGTGCCAGCTCGACGAGTTCGCTGGTGTTCATCGGTCTCCTTCGTCGGAGGTGTCGGTGCGCTTCACGGGACCGGGCGAGGGGTGGTCGCCGCCGGTCCCCGGGGCGGGCTGCTCCATGGCGGGTGCGCCGCCGCCGTGCCGCGCCCCGGCCGGCACCCGGGCCAGCTCCGGCGACGCCGTGTCCAGCGGCACGGACCAGGACCGTACGAGCCCCAACTGCACGGCCTGGCGCGGCAGTACCGCGTCCAGCAGCCAGTCCGCCGCCACCCGCACCCGATTGCCCGGCATGGCGGCGAGGTGGTAGCCGCGGGTCACGGCACCGGCGGTGACCCCGGACAGCGCCACGCCCAGCGGGTTCGCGGCCGCCTTGGCGCCACCGAGGTCGACCACGAAGCCCAGGTCCCGGTGCCGGTAGGGCCGCGCTTCGCCGTCCCCGAAGGAGGCGGCGATGTTCCGCGCGCACACCTTGCCGTGCCGCCAGGCGTGCTGCGCGGTCATCGGCGTGTACTGGCCCGGCTTGTCGAGGTCGGGCACGGCGGCGGCGTCCCCGCACGCGAACACCTCCGGCCTGCCGGGCACCTGGAGGTAGGGGTCCACGAGCAGCCGCCCGCGCTCCATGGGCAGGTCGAGGGCGTGGACGAGAGGGTCGGGCCGGACGCCCACGCACCACACGAGCGTGCGGGTGTGGATGTACTCCCCGTCGGTGAGCAGCACCCCGTCGTGCGTGGCCTCCTTCACGGAGGTCCCCATCCGTACGTCGACGCCCCGCTCCCGCAGTACCCGGTCGGCGGTGCGGGAGAGCCGTTCGTCCAGCTCGGGCAGCACCCGCGGGGCGATGTCCAGCAGGATCCAGCGCGGCCGCATCCCTTCCCGCAGGGGGCGCCCGCGCACCTGCGCGTCGGTGTACATCTGTCCGTGCGCGGCGACCTCGGTCCCGGTGTAGCCGGCGCCGACCACCACGAAGGTGCAGCGCGCCGCGCAGCCCTGGGCGTCCTCGGCGGCGGCCGCGAGCTCGACCTGCCGGGTCACGTGGTCGCGCAGGTAGAGCGCCTCGGGCAGGCCGCGGAAGCCGTGCGCGTGCTCGGCGACGCCGGGGATGGGCAGCAGCTTGTTGACGCTGCCGGCGGCCAGCACCAGCCGGTCGTACTGCAGAGTGCCTCCCCCGCCCTCCGGGTCGGAGTAGTGCACGGTGCGGGCGTCGAGGTCGATGCCGTCCGCCTCGCCGAGGACCAGCCGCACCCTCGGCAGGGTGCCGGACAGGGAGACCGTCACGCGGCGGGGCTCCAGGATTCCGGCGGCCACCTGCGGCAGCAGCGGCAGGTACAGGAAGTAGTCGGTCGGGTTGAGCAGGGTGATGTCGGCCCTGCCCCGGGCCAGCCGCGACAGGTCGCGGGCCGTCCGGTAGCCGGCGAAGCCGGCTCCGACGATCACGATGCGGGGTCGACTCACGGTTACGCCTCCGGCGGTCGTCTCGTCCGAGGTGTTCCGCGTCCCCCTGGCCGACGCACCCAAACCCGGACGGACCTCCCACCCGGCCGGGCGGGGGGTCCGCCTCACCGGGCGCGAGGGGCGCAGGAGAAGGCCGCGGCCGGGACGTCGTCCCGGCCGCGGCCGATCGGTGGGCGCGCCCCTTCGGGGTCAGGCCCGGTGGTGCGGGCCACCGGGGTCGATGCCGTCGGTGCGCGGCGGCGGACCCGGCGTCCCGGTCGGGGCGGCGGCCCCGGGCGGCGCGGGCGGGACGGGCGGCACCGGCGGGTAGGACGCCTCGCCGGGGCCGGCGTGCGGGGCGGCGCCGTGCGCGTGGTCCCGGTCCGCCGTCAGCTCGGCGCGCCCGTGCGGCGTCCCGGGGGCGTGCGGCCGGGCGGCGCCGCGCAGCAGGTACGCGACCACGCCGAGGATCGCCGCGGTGATGAGCGCGGCGGCCCAGCCCGGCAGGACGAGGGCGAGCGCCAGCCCCACGCCGAGGGCGACCGCCGCGCCCGCGTACAGGGCGACGGCGCCGGACGCGGCGTACAGCGTCGCCTTGCGGCGCTGCTTGCGCGTCTGCTGGCGCAGTTCGTCGCGGATCGTCTCCCGCGCGACCTGCGCCAGCTCGTCCACCAGATGCTTGTCCAGGTGCTCCAGATGATCCATGCGGTCCATGGGCGCCGGGTACCCTTGGCCGCCCTCGCCTAACGGCCGCCCGCCCTGGCCCGGCGCCGGACTCCAGGCGGCGGCCCCGGCCGCCGGGCCTTCAGGACGTGGGGGGCCGCATCCGGAAGTCGTAGCGCGCGGGCAGCGGGCCGCCGTCGACCCGCTCCCACGTCCGCCCGACGACCTCGTCCCCTTCCCGCAGGTCGGCCACCTCGAAGCCGGCCTCGAAGACCGCGCGGGCGTCCTCGATCCGTCCCTCGGCGGCCAGCAACTCGGCCTCCAGCAGCCGGAAGCGCCCCCGGGCCCGCGTCGCGGGAAGGAGCCGTTCCCACACGGCCCGCGCCGGAGCCGGGCGCCGCACGGCGAGCAGCGCGCCGATCGCCTCCCGCCCGAGCGCCGCCGTGGCCGCCGTCCACACCTCGCCGTCGTCGCGCCGCTCCCGGCACAGGTCGTCGAAGGCCTCCACGTACCGGTCGGCGGCCCGTTCGTGGTTACCGTTCTCCTGGTCCGCGACCGCCAGGCAGCGCAGCAGCGGCCACTCGGAGGGTGCCAGCGAAAGCGCCCGCTCCCAGCTGCGCACCGCCTGCGCCCGGTCCCCGGCGTGCCACTGCGCGACCCCGAGGTGGTACTCGGTGAGGGGGGTCGCGGGCGCCGTCTCCAGCATGTCCCGCCAGTGCGGCCCGACCGGCGTCCGGCCCGGCGGCCGCACCCGGCGCGGCTCGGGAAGTGATCCGGCGCGCAGCAGATGGAGCCACGGCGCCTGGGCGTCCCCGAGGACCCCCTCCTCGAAGGGGGTGCCGGGCAGTTTCCAGCCGCCGCGCAGCACTTCGAGGGCGCCCCACCCCGAGCCGGTCGCGAGCCGCTCGCCGGGTTCGGCGTCGGCGCACGGCTTCCATGCCTCGTAGGCCGCCACCACGTCCGCGCGCGGGAGCGCCGCCTCCAGCCGCGCCTCGGCCTCTTGGACCACCCCGGCCCAGTCGTCGCCCCGCGGGCGGGCCCGCAGCGGGCCGTAGGCCTCCAGCCAGGACACCTCGCTCTCCGCCTCCAGCCGCACATGCTCCAGCTGGGTCCGGGCGAGCCCGGCCTGGATCTCGCAGTAGCCGCCGGTGCCGGGTTCGGTGAGCCACTGCTGCCAGCGCCGCCCTCCGCTGCCCGAGCCCCACACGAACAGCTTGCGCCCGCGCAGCACGTCGGTGGACGTCTGCACCAGGCCCTGCCCGTCGGCGTCGAGCGCGGCGATCCAGGGGCGCCGTCCCTGCGGCAGCTCGTAGAAGTAGTCGGCGGGATACTCGCTGTTGAGGGGATACGTGCGGTCGACCCCGTCGTGGGCGGGGACCGGGACGCGGCGCAGGCGGCGCTCGTAGCTGAAGTTCCAGGCCTCCTCGGCCGGGGCCAGCACCCGGCACTCCTCGGGGACGGCGATGTTGGACCACCAGTAGGTGGGGACGGGCCGTTCGTGCGGGTTGCGGACACGGACGCCCACGAAGAGGAAGTCCGAGCCGTCGGGCAGCCAGAGGTCGACCTGGAAGGGCAGGTCGCGCAGCCGCTCCCACTCCCACAGACGCAGCATCTCGCCGCCGTCGGGGGCCGGGACGCGGGCGGCGTGCAGGGGCGAGCACGACAGGGTGGTGTGGCCGGTGGCGCCGATGTTCCATTCGACGCCACCGGAGAACCAGGCGCCGTTGAGGGCGAAGTTGGCGGGCTGGAACACCGGGTTGCGGTAGAGGAGTTCGCGTCCGGACGGCAGCTGGACCAGGGAGACCAGCCGTCCGCCGAGGGCGGGGAGCACGGTGGCGCGCAGCCGGTCGTTATCGATCACCACGGCGTCGAAGTCCCGTGGTGCGCGGGCCCGTTCGTAGCCGTCGCGGACCCCGACCGGCAGCAGGCTGTGCAAGGGCTCGTACCCGACCTGCCGTGCCATGTCACGCGGCAGCTCCTCGCGGTCCCGGTCGTCGATGCGGTGCATCTCGTCGAGGGTCCGCAGCGGGGGCAGGGGGTTGTCCGGTCCCAACTCGGCGGCGGGCAGTGTCACTACGTCACGTCGGATCGTCGTCACGATCTCCATGGAACCCGCCCACCGCCGAGTCGGCCAGAGGAGCGGCCGGTCAGGATTGCGCAAAGGCGTCCACGACGACGTCCGCGAGCAGCGCGCCCGCCGTGCCCTCGGGGTCGAGGTCGGGGTCGTAGATGGTGACGTTGAGACCGACGCAGTGCGGCGAGGCCAGCAACGGGCGCAGCAGGGCCGTGAGTTCGTCGGGGAACAGACCGTCGGGATCGGGACTGTCGACGGCGGGCATCACCTCGGGGTCGAGCACGTCGGCGTCCAGGTGAACCCAAAAGCCCCGCACCTCGGGGATCTCGAAGGCCTCGGCGGTGGCCCGTGCGAGCGCCTCGCCGCCCCACTCACGCAGGTCACCGACGGTCACGACCGGGATCTTCAGCGCGGCCAGTTCCGTACGCTCCGGATCGTCGTCGCGGATCCCGAAGAGCCGTACGTCCTCGTCGCGCAGATAGGGCTTCAGCCCCTCCAGGTCCGTCAGGTCCTCCTGGCCCCGCCCGGTGGCCAGCGCGAGTTCCTCGCCGCCCGCCGCGCCCACCCGGTCGGAGTTCCCGGGGTGCCGGAAGTCCGCGGAGGCGTCGACCGCCACCAGCCCGTACCGGCCGAGGCGGCGCAGCGCCAGGGAGGCCCCGAGCTGGATGGAGCAGTCGCCGCCGAGCACGAGGGGGAAGTCCCCGGCGCGCACATGGTGCTCGACGCGGTCGGCCAGCCTGCGCGTGTACGAGGCGATGGCGGCGGCGTTGAACACCCCGTCGCCCTCCCGCCAGTCCCCGCGGTCGTAGCGCGGCGGGACGACCACCCCGCCCTCCAGGGCCCGCAGTCTCTGCACGATCCGTTGTTCGCGCAGCGCCCCGGCGAGCTTGTGGCAGCCGGGCACGGTGCCTGGGGCGGGCGGGCGCAGGCCCAGGTTCGAAGGGGCGTCCATCACCACGATATTCCGCATGCGCGGCATCCTTCCCGACGTACAGTCGGGCCTTCAACGACTTTCACGCGAGGACCGACGCATGAGCGAGCAGCACACCTACCGGGTCATCGTCCGGGGCACCTGGGACGGGCTGACCGACGAGGGCCGGACGCGGCTGCTGGCGGACGCCGCCGACCACGGGATGACGAGCATGCGCTTCACCGAGGAGGGCACGCTGTCGTACCAGGCGTCGCCGCTCAAGCACTTCTCGATGCGCTTCGTGGTCGTGTCCGACGCCGCCGACGGCGAGGAGATGGCGGCCGCGCTCGCGGAGGAACGCGCCGAGACGGTCCTGCGGGGCCTGGGCCACGGTTTCCGGGAGCTGCGCTCGACGGTCACCGACCTCGACACCATGAAGATCAACTACAAGTCCGCATCTCGGCGGTGAGCGCCCAGCGCTCGTGGTCCCGCCAGGCGCCGTCGACATGGAGCATGCGGGGCGAGTAGCCCTCCAGGCGGAACCCGCAGGCGCGGGCCAGGGCGATGGACGCGGCGTTGCCGGGCTGCACGTTGATCTCCAGCCGGTGCAGCCGCATCGGCCCGAAGGCCTGGCCGATCACCAGGTCCAGCCCCTCGCGCATCAGGCCGCGCCCGGCGGCGTGGGCGAAGGCGCCGTAGCCGAGGGCACCGCTCTGGAAGGCGCCGCCCACGATGTTGTTGATGTTGATGTATCCGGCGAGGGCCCCGGTGGCCGTCTCGCAGACCAGGAACCCGGCGCTCCCCGGATCCTCGATCAGCCGGCCGGCGTAGCGGGCGTACGCCGAGGCCGTGTCCGGCGGGAACAGCCACGGGTGGTGCAGGTCCTTGCTCTCGCGGACCCGCGCCGTGAACTCGGCGCCGTCCTCGTAGGTGAAGTGGCGTATGCCCACGCGAGGGCCCTCGGCGAGATGGCGGGAGGCGATGTGCGGCATCCCGCCACCCTACGGCCGGCCCCCGGCCGCCGCAGCCCCGGGCCGGGGGCCCTCAGACCACGGGCAGCTCCAGCACCCCGGTGTCGCCGGGCGCGCTCACCACGGTCACCGGCTTGGTCCCCCGGTTGCCGAAGTAGGCCCCGTCGCTCGCCGCGACCACGAACCGCAGCCGGTGCCCCCGCTCGTAGCGGTGCACGATCGCCGGCAGGCTCACGGTGAACGGCGCGCGCACGTCCGGCACCCGCACCGGCGCGACCAGCCGGTGGACGAGGGTCTGCGTGCCGTCGGGGGCGACGTCGTACAGCTTTGCGAAGAGCACCAGCCGGTCGGCGGCGTCGCCCGAGTCCTGGTCCTGCCGGGCCTCGGGCGAGAGAACCTTCAGGGTGGCCCGGGGCTCCCCCACCACCTCCACGGCCCGGACGAGCGGCTCGCCGGTCCAGGCCAGGTGGGTGCCCTCGGTGTCGTGGGGCGCGGGGTCGGGCAGCCCCAGCATCGCCGCCAGGGAGGACTCCGAATGACTCGTGGGGACCGGCCCGTTGACGTACGTCCGGCTGCCCCGCGTGACCTTCCGCCGGTCCTCGACCAGCCTGCCGTCGCCGGAGAGGTACAGCTTCCGCCCCGCCGCGGGCAGCCGGTCGGCGGTGGCGTAGCGGCTGCCGGGGTCGCTCACCCAGTCCCGGTACCAGGCGAACGCGGGGCCGGTACCGACGCCGACCCTCCGGTGCAGGTAGCGGTCGAACCAGGCCAGGATCCGGCGGCCGACGTAGCTGGTCTCCAGGTTGCCGGTGGCGAGGTCGAGTTCGCCCGCCGCCGGGTCGTCGACGCCGCCGCTGTGGCCCCAGGACTGCCAGATCATCTTCACCGGCGTGCCCCGCGCCCGGAGCGTCCGGTACGTCCGGGTCGCCTCGCCCAGGTTGAACAGGGTGTCGGCCTGCCCCTGGACCAGCAGGGTCGGCGCCTTCACCCGGTGCAGGTAGGACGCGGGCGACACGCTGCGGGCGTAGGAGAGCAGCTCCCGGGTCCGGTCGGCGGTGAAGCGCCCGGAGTTGAGGGTGCGGACGGTCTCGCAGGCCCGGGCGGCGAAGTGCAGGCAGGGCAGGGAGGTGATGCGGGACGGGTCGAGGGCGGGCTGGAGCAGGGGCTGCCCCTCGCCCATGAGGTAGAAGCCGTTGGTCCACTGCCATTTGAAGACGCCGGGCACCTCGCCGGCGCCGACGGCGTTGTTCGGGGCGAGCGAGTACGCGAGGTCGTGCCAGGTGACCATCGGTACCAGTGCGTCGACCCGGTGGTCGACGGAGGCCGTGGCGAGCTGCACTGCTCCGCCGTAGGAGCCGCCGATCATCCCGACGCGCGGGTCGCCCGGCCCGTCCAGGGTGACGTAGTCGGCGCGGGTGCCGTCGTCGGCGGCGCGGGTGCCGGCCAGGAAGTCCACGAGGCGCGCGGCCGCCCGGCCGTCGACGGCCGGGTCGTCGAGCGAGATGGGACAGCCCGAGCGGCCGAAGCCCAGTCCGGAGTAGACGAGCCCGACGTAGCCGCGCTGCGCGAAGCTCCGTCCGACGACGTCGGTGGAGCCGTCGTCCTTGCTGCCGCCGAAGCCGTTGGTGGCGAGGACGGCGGGGGCGGGCCGGGCGCCGTCCACGTCCGCGGGCCGGTAGAGATCGGCGTCGATCGTGCAGGTGCGCCCACCCGCCCGGACGGTGAACTCCAGGGCGGTGACGGTGTACCGGCCGGTCGCGGCGGTGGCGGACGGGGTGACGGCGAGGGGGACGGCGAGCGCGACGCCGAGCACGGCGGCGAGCACGGCACGGGAGCTGGGCACACGTCGGAACACGCGACCTCCACGCTGGGCACAACCCTGAGACACCCTGACAACCGGCCGGTGGAGACCGGCCGGTTGCCATGCTGTGACACGTGTCAGCCGAGGTCAACCACCGTGAGGGCGGTTTCCCCAGGGGAACTGACGGGCACTCAGCGCAGGGCCGGTTCCTCCAGCGTCAGGGTCCCCGCCTCCGCGTCCAGCTCCGCCCGGACCCCGAACGGAATCGTCAACGCCCCTTCGCCGTGCCCGAATCCGAACTCCTCGGCGACCGGCACCCCGAGCCCGCCGAGCCGGTCGGCGAACACCTGGCGCAGCCTCCCGTACGGCCCGCAGTCGAGCCAGGAACCGAGGGCGATCCCCGCGACCCCGTCGAAGCGGCCGGCGCGCAGCAGCTGGGTCAGGATCCGGTCGAGCCGGTACGGCTCCTCCCCCACGTCCTCGAGCATCAGCAGCCCGCCCCGGGTGTCGGTGCGGGCGTGCGGCGTGCCGAGTTCGGCGGCGAGCAGGCTCGCGCAGCCGCCGGACGTCACGCCCCGGGCACGGCCGGGCACCAGCGCGCCGCCGCCGGAGACGATCGTGCGGACCGTCTCCGGGGCGAACAGCGTGGCCCGCAGATGGTCCTGCGCCCGCGCGTTCTTGATGAAGTCGACGCCGGCCGCCATCGGTCCGTGCAGGGTGACCAGTCCGAGCCGGGTGGCGAAGGCCTCGTGCAGCGCGGTGACGTCGCTGAAACCGACGAGCACCTTGGGCCCGGCCGCCCGCAGCGCGTCCCAGTCGAGCAGGTCGATCATCCGCCCTGCCCCGTAGCCGCCGCGGGCGCACAGCACGGCGGCCACGGCCGGATCGCACCAGGCGGCCTGGAAGTCGGCGGCCCGGTCGGCGTCCGTGCCCGCCAGGTAGGGGAGGTCCGCGTGCCGGTCCAGCACGTGCGGTGCCACCACCGGGTCGAGGTCCCAGCCCCGGAGCACGTCGAGCCCGCTCTGCAGCCGTTCCTCGGGCACCGGTCCGCTGGTCGCGACGACGGCCACCCTGGCCCCGGCGGCCAGTCGGGGTGGTCGTACGAGTTCCCTCACGTGGTCAGCTCCAGCGTCGTGGCCCCCGGCGGGTTGAGTCCGAACACCTGGGAGTACAGGGACAGTTCGGCCTCCAGTGCGCGGATCATGGTGTCCGCCCGCCGGAATCCGTGCCCCTCGCCCTCGAAGGCGATGTACGCGTGCGGCACCTGCCGTCCCGCCATCTCCTCCAGGAACCGCTCGCACTGGGCGGGCGGGCAGATCACGTCGTCCAGGCCCTGGAGCAGCAGGAAGGGCGCGGTGATCCGGTCGGCGTGCCCGGCGGGCGAGCGCTCCGCGTACCTTCCGGGCACCTCGGCGAGCGGTCCGACCAGGCCCTCCAGGTACTGCGACTCGAAGTCGTGGGTCTCCCCGGTCGCCCAGCCGGCCAGGTCGAGGATCGGGTAGATGATCGTGCCGCACGCGTAGACGTCGGTCATGGTGAGCGACGCGGCGGTGGTCCAGCCGCCCGCGCTGCCGCCGCGCACGGCGAGCCGCCCGGGGTCGGCGGTGCCCTCCTCGGCGAGGGCGAGCGCGACGGCCGCGCAGTCCTCCACGTCGACGACGCCCCACTGCTCGCGCAGCCGCTCCCGGTACTCCCTGCCGTAGCCGGTCGAGCCGCCGTAGTTGACCTCGGCGACCCCGATGCCGCGCGAGGTGAAGTAGGCGATCTGGAGGTCGAGGACGAGCGGGGAGCGGCTGGTCGGACCGCCGTGCGCCCAGACGACGTACGGCGGCAGCTCGGCGCCGGGCGGGGTGCAGCCGGGGTTGTGCGGCGGGTAGACGTGCGTGTGGATCTCGCGCCCGTCGGGGCCGGTGAAGGCGCGGATCTGCGGTTCCGGGTAGAACACCGGGTCCACCACGTCGTCGTGCTCGGCGCCGATCACCCGGGCCCGGCCGGTGCGGGCGTCCAATTCGACCACCTCGTAGGCGCTGCGCGGGCTGGCGCCGACGGCGACGATCCGTTCGCCGTGCACCGCGAGGGTGGGCGCGAACTCCGTCCAGGGGCCGGCCGCGTCGACGACCTCGCCGGTCTCCGGGTCGAGTATGCCGAGGGCGGTGGCGCCGCGGCCGTGCACGACGGCGACGAGGCCGCCCTCAAGCGGCGCGAACCAGCGTTGGCCGATCCGCCACAACGGCCCGCCGAACTCCTCCTCGCGCGGGCACAGCGGCTCGCCGTCCCGGTAGAGGTTCCACCAGCCGGTGCGGTCGCTGACGTGGAGCAGGGCGCCGTCGGCGGCGAACTCCGCCTGGGCGACGGCCTCCCGCGGGCCGCCCGCGACCGTGCGGGCCCCGGTGAGCGTGCCGTCGTCGCCGACCTCGGCGAGCACCAGCTCGGTGCCGTCCCACGGCATCCGCGGATGGTCCCAGGCGAGCCACGCGGCGCGCCGTCCGTCGGGTGAGAGCCGGGGGCCTGTGACGAAGCGGTGCGCGTCGTCGGTGAGCTCGCGGACGGCGTCCCGGTCCTCGGCGGCGGAGCCGTCCAGCGGCACCGCGGCGAGGACGCGCCGCAGGTCGGTGGGTCCCTCGCCGGTGAACTCCTCCAGCACGCACCACACCTCGCCGCGCTCCACCCGCAGCTGGGGGTCCACCCACCGCAGCCCGCCGCCCACCGGCGACACGGGGGTCAGCGGACGGGGCTCGGCGCCCTCCTCGTACCGGTACAGCCGCTGGTCGGCGAAGTGCACGAACACCACGACCGGACGGCCGTCGGCCAGGGCGCCCGCCCAGGGCTGCCCGCCGTACTCGATGACCCGGCTGCGCACGTTCCACGGCGCGGGCAGCACGGACTCCTCGGTGCCGTCGGGGTGGCGCCGCACCAGGGTGCGCCGGCCGCCCTCGGTGGGCCGGGGCTCGGTCCACCACACCTCGTCGCCGACGAACCCCACGAACTCCGGGTGCCCGTCGTGCGCGGCGGCGAGGGCCGCGTCGATGGGCGACGGCCAGGAACCGTACGGCAGGCTCTGCACGTTCTCCCCCATGTGGTCAGGCGTCCCGCAGGAACCGGTCGAGGACGCGGACGCCGAAGTGCAGCGCCTCGACGGGCACGCGTTCGTCGACGCCGTGGAAGAGGGCCTGGTAGTCGAAGCCCTCGGGCAGCTTCAGCGGCGCGAAGCCGTATCCGGTGATGCCGAGCCGGGAGAACTGCTTGGCGTCGGTGCCGCCCGACATGCAGTACGGCACGACATGCCCCTCGGGGGCGAACTCCTCGACGGCGGCGCGCATCCGCGCGTAGGTCGGCGAGTCCAGCGGCGCCTGCAGGGCCACCTCGCGGTGCTCGAACTCCCACTGGACGTCCGGCCCGGTGAGCAGGTCCAGGGTGTCGCGGAACTCCTGCTCGCCACCCGGCAGGAAGCGCCCGTCGACATGGGCCACTGCCTCGCCGGGAATGACGTTGATCTTGTAGCCGGCGTCCATCATGGTCGGGTTGGCGCTGTTGCGGACGGTGGCCTCGACGAGCTTGGCGGCCGGGCCGAGCTTCTCCAGCAGCCGGTCGACGTCGTCGAGGCCGGTGCCGAGGCCGTACAGCGCGGCGAGCTCGGTGAGCGCGGCGCTCACGGTCGGGGTGAGCCGCAGCGGCCACTCGTGCGCGCCTATCCGCGCGACGGCGGCGGCCAGCCGGGTCACCGCGTTCTCGCGGTTGACCTTGGAGCCGTGCCCCGCCCGGCCGCGCGCGGTGAGCTTCAGCCAGCCCGTGCCGCGCTCACCGGCCGCGATCGGGTAGATCTCGCGGCCCGACCCGTCGTGGAAGGTGAACGCCCCGGACTCGCTGATGCCCTCCGTGCACCCCTCGAACAGCGCGGCGTGCCGGTCGGCGAGGAAGCCGGAGCCGTCCTCGGCGCTGGCCTCCTCGTCCGCGGTGAACGCGATCACGATGTCCCGCCGGGGCCGGACGCCCTCACGGGCCCAGGACCGCACGACGGCCAGGATCATCGCGTCCATGTTCTTCATGTCGACCGCGCCCCGGCCCCAGACGACCCCGTCGCGGATCTCGCCGGAGAACGGGTGCACGCTCCAGTCGGCCGCCTCGGCGGGCACGACGTCCAGGTGCCCGTGCACCAGCAGCGCGTCCGCGGACGGGTCGGTGCCCTCGATCCGGGCGACCACGTTGGTACGCCCCCTGGTGCGCTCCAGGAGGGTCGGTTCGAGACCGGCTCCGGCCAGCCGCTCGGCCGCGTACTCGGCGGCGGGCCGCTCCTGGCAGTCGCCGCCGCCCCGGTTGGTGGTGTCGATGCGGATGAGGCCGGAGGTGAACTCCACGACCTCGTCCAGCGCCTGCTGATCAGCCATACTGCTCCTCCACGGCAGCCGAGACGACAGTGGTGACCGCCTTGAAGGTGCGGATCGCCTCGTACATGGTCGCGCAGGTGTACGCCACCTTCCGCTCCCCGGTCCGTGCCACGCCCGGCACCACGGTCGCCGCCATGGCGAGGTGCTCGGCGTCGAACTCGACCGCGACGGTGTGCGGGCCGGACCGGGCCGGCTCGTGCCGGACGGCGAGCGCGGCCGCCTCCTTGGCGGCGGCCCGGATGTCGGCCGCGGTCCGCACAGGTGTGCGGCACACGGCGGCGTAGCGCGACACATGGTCCTTCACGGCGACCTTCCGCGCCTCGGGCGCGTACCCGAGCGCGTCCTCGCAGGCCACGTCGTCGCCGGTCACCAGCACGACGGGCACCCCGTACTCGGCGACGACACGCGCGTTGAGCAGTCCCTCGCTGGCGCGTACGTCGTCCAGCCACACGCCGGTGATGGAGTTCGCGAGGTAGGTGTGGGCAAGGACACCCTCGGCGCCCGCGCCCGCGTGGTAGCCGACGAAGGCGATCCCGTCCACGTCGCCGTGCTGCACGCCCTCGACCATCGACAGCGACTTGTGCCGGCCGGTGAGCATCTGCACCCGTTCGTCCAGCTGCTCCAGCAGCAGGTTGCGCATCGTCCAGTGCGCCTCGTTGACGAGGACCTCATCGGCGCCGCCGTCGTAGAAGCCGAGCGCCGCGGCGTTCACGTCGGAGGTGAACATCGACCGGCAGCGCTCCCACTGGGGTGTCCCGGGCAGCACGTCCGCCGGCCAGGTGACGCCGGTGGCGCCCTCCATGTCGGCGCTGATGAGGATCTTCATGGTGCGTCACGTTACGCGGAGAATCGGCGGGCGACCAGGACGGGATCGCGCGCACCCGTTCTCCTGGTGCCAGGTGGCCCCGGCGCGCTCGACCCTACGCGACCGCGCCGGGGCGGCCTCACCCGGTGCGGCCCGCCACCAGCCACTTCGCGGGCAGCTCGATCCGGGTGCCGTCCGGCCGGGTCTCCGTGGTGGTCAGCGGCAGATCACCGCTCGCGAGCACGGTGAGGCCGGAGGCGGTCAGGAACTCGGGCACCGCGGCGTCGGCGACCTCCCCCGGCGCGATGCCGTGGCGGAAGACCGGCGCGAGCTTGGCGGGCGGACCGTCGGGGCTCTGCGCCAGGGCGCGCAGCGCGAGTCCGGCGGCCTCGGCGAGTTCGACGAGGAAGACCCGGCCGCGGGCGCCGACGAGGGTCGCGATCCCGTCGACGAGCGGCTGGCGGTCACCCGGCTCGCACTGGTGCAGGACACCGCGCATGTAGACGTTGGCGTCGCCGAGCTGCGCGTGCAGGACCTCCACCTCGGTCTTGTCGGCGGCGTCCAGCTCCCGGTAGGCCGCCTGCCCCGCCGGGTCCGCCTCCTCGGCGTGTGCCACGGCCGCCGCGGACAGGTCGACGCCGAGCACGCGCGGGAAGCGGCCGGCGAGGAAACGCGTCTGGGTGCCGTTGCCGCAGCCCAGGTCGATCATCGGCAGGCCGGGGTCGGCCAGCCGCGGCTCGAACAGCGCCACATGCCGTCCGGCGGTCAGCACGGGTTCGGCGTCCCACAGGACGGCGCCCTGCCCGCCCGGCGCCTCGCGCCAGAACCCTTCCCAGGCCTCCCGGTACCGACTGGTCACGCTCATGGCCAACTCCCCAGGTGCAAAGCCGATTTCCCGCCACACGCGACGGGCCGGTACGGGTCTATCGCGCCCGGCGCGCGCTCACAAGAACGCGGCGCACACACCGCGCATACCTTCACGGCTCGTTCGAGCGGAGTACGCCGCCGGGGCCGGGGTCCGGGGCAGTCAGCGGCGTGGCAGCGTGAGTTCGCACCAGACGGTCTTGCCCGCCTTCGTCCGGCTCGCGCCCCACTCGCGCGCCAGGGTGCTCACCACGCGCAGCCCGCGCCCCGCCTCGTCGAGGGGCCCCGCGCTGAGCAGCGTGGGCAGGTCGTGGTCGTCGTCGTCCACCTCGCACAGCAGGGTGTCGCCGCGCACGAGGCGCAGTTCCACCGGCCCGTGGTGGGAGTGCCGTACGGCGTTGGTGACCAGCTCGCCGACCATCAGCTCGGCGGGCGCGGCCAGTTCGGACAGCCCCCACTCGTGCAGCTGCTCGCGGACCACCGCGCGGGACCGGCCGACCTCGGCGGGGTCGAGGGGGAAGCGCCATGCGGCGACGTCGCCGGGCGCGATGCCGCCGAGGCGGGCCATCAGCAGGGCGACGTCGTCCTTGCGCCCGCCGCGGGTGTTCAGGGCGCGGATGATGGTGTCGCAGGCGTCGTCCATGGACGCCGCCGGGTGGGCGGCCGATTCGCACAGCGTGGCGAGTCCGACACCGATGTCCTCGCCGCGCATCTCGACGAGTCCGTCGGTGCACATCACCAGCCGGTCGCCCGGCTCCACCCGCACGCGTACCGACTCGAACGGCACCCCGCCGACGCCGATGGGCGCGCCGGTGGGCAGGTCGAGCAGCTCGCTGCGGCCGTCCCCGGCGCGGACGAGCACGGGCGGGATGTGGCCCGCGTTGGCCAGGTGCAGTTCGCCGGCGATCGGGTCGTAGACGGCGTAGAGGCAGGTGGCCAGATAGGTGTCGCCGAGCCGCTGGGCGAGACCGTCGAGGTTGCGCAGCAGTTGCGCGGGCGGCAGGTCGAGGGCGGCCATGGTCTGCACTGCCGTACGCAACTGCCCCATCATGGCGGCCGAGTTCAGGCCGTGTCCCATCACGTCGCCGACGACGAACGCGGTGCGCGCGCCGGGGAGCTTCACCGAGTCGAACCAGTCGCCGCCGACCCGTCCGAGCAGCGTGCCGGGCAGATAGCGGGTGGCGATGTCGCAGGCCGCCATGCGCGCCGGGATGTGCGGCAGCATGCTGTCCTGGAGGGTCTCGGCGACGCTCTCCTGGAAGGTGTACATGCGCGCGTTGTCGAGCACCAGGCCCGCACGCGCGGCGAGTTCGGCGCCCGTGACGCGGTCCATGTCGTTGAACTCGGCGCGCTCCGGATGCCGGAGCAGGATCATGAACCCGAGCACCACGGTGCGCGCCTTCAACGGGACGACGAGCATGCTGCGGCCGGTGATCAGCGGCCGGATGTCGCGCTTCTCGAACTGCGAGGCGATGGCGTGGCCCATCCCCTCGCTGATCCTGGGCACGAGGACGGGCTCACCGGTGGTCATGCACTGGAAGAACGGCGTGTGCGCCGGGAACGGCATGGCCTCGCCCACGGGGACGACGTCGTCCCAGCGGCCCGGCTCGTCGGTGTGCTCCAGGGCCACCCGGTGCCACATGGTCGTCGTGTCGGGCGCCCCGTCCGGGAACCCCTCACCGGCGACCACCTGCTCCCGCAGATAGGTGCCCGCGACATCGGTGAAGCGCGGTACGACCGCTCTGCTGACCTCGACGATCGTGCGCGCCAGGTCGAGCGAGGTGCCGATCCTCCCGCTGACCTCGTTGAGGAACTCCAGCCGCTCGCGCACGGCGGCGTACTCCAGGTCCTCGGGCTCGTCGCCCGGTTCCTGGGGCACCGGTTCGCCCGCGGCCAGGGCCCGGGCGAGCCGCGCACGCCGCGCCGTGCGCTCGGCACGCCGGGGCACACCCCAGTCGGGGGTGACCGGCACGCGGTCGTTCTGGCTGAACTCCAGGACCGGATAGCCCAGTTCGAGGACCTGCCCGACGATCCGGGCGCTCTCCTGGACACTCATGCTGGGCAGGATCTCGGGGAGCCCGCGGGCCAGTTCGTCGGCGCCGGGGAAGTCGGTGTGCAGTGCGAAGGCGGGCGCGATCCGCTCGGCGGCCGCGTCCCCGCCGTCCTCGCCGTCCCCGCTGCCCCCTTGCCGGCGCAGCGTGTCGGCGTCGGCGGCGAGCACCAGCAGCCGCTCCGTGCCGGGCCCCACGAGCGGGTACGCCCACCACAGCACGTCGACCCGGCCGCCGTCGGGCACGGTGAGGCGGGCACTGCCCGCGGCCGGGTAGGACAGCCCGCCGTCGAGCGAGGCCCCGAGGTCGGGACCGAGACCCTCGTAGGCCCCGTAGGGCCCGTACGGCGAGTCCTCCTGCTCCTGCGGCAGTGCGCCGGCGACCGGCAGCAGGTCGCCGACCGGGCGGCCGATCGCCGATTCCTTGGCGGTGCCGAACAGGCGGCGCGCACCGGTGCTCCAGTGGGAGACGAGGCCTTCGCGGTCCACCACGACCACCGCCAGCGGGACCCGTCCCACCGGCGCGGCGCCACCGGCCAGTTGGCCGGCGGGTGCTTCCCGGTCGGTGCCACGCCTCATGGCCCAGGCCCTCTCTCCACGGCTGTGCAAGATCTGTGCCCCGGTCACCACCGTACGGGGCCGTCCGCACGCGATGTGCGCCAATACGGGAATTGGGGCCGCCGGTCACGCGGGCGCACGCTCGTGCGCCCCCGGGGGCCGCTCAGTCCTCGTGGCCCAGCTGGAGGTCACGTTCCGTGCGCCCCCCGCCCGCCACCTGGAGCACGGTGGCCACCGGCGGGTACCCGGCCGCGATGACCGTGTACTCACCCGAGGACAGGTCGACGAACCGGAACGTGCCGTCGGGCCCGGTGGTGAGGGTGTCGACGACGTTGCCCGCGGCGTCCAGCAGGGTCACGCGGGCGTCCTCCACCGGCCGTCCGCCGCTCGCGCGCACGGTGCCGCGCAGCACGGCGCCGCCGGCCAGTTCGACGTCCTGGCGGGTCTCGCGGGCCGCCTGGACGGTGACGGGCAGCGCGGCGGGGCGGAACGCCGGCGCGCTGGCGGCGAGGGTGTACTCACCGGCGACCAGTTCGGTGATGACGTAGCCGCCCTCGCGGCCGCTGCGGGTGCTGGAGACGACCTCGCCGTGCACGTTGGTGAGGGTGACCGTGGCGTCCCGCACGGGCGTGCCGTCGGCGGTGAGCACGCTGCCCGCGAGGCGCCCGGCGCCGCCGAGCACCACGTCCAGCTCGACGGGGCGCTCGCCGACGGTCACGGAGACGGCCTGCGGCTGATGACCGCCGGCCGCCGCGATCAGGACGTACGCGCCGGAACCGGGCGTCGCGAGCGCGTACCGGCCGTCCTGGCCGCTGGCGCCGCGTCCGATCTGCTGTCCGGCGACGTCGATGAGGGTGAGCGCCGCGCGCGGCACGACGGTCCCGTCGGGGTGCTGCACGGTGCCGCAGACGGCGATTCCGGCGGCGTGCGGCGAACGGGCCTGCGGGACCGAGGTGTTCACGGGCATGGTGTCCGTCTCGGGGGTGTGGTGGGTCACCAGCGGTTTCTCCTTGAGGAAGAACGACAGGAGCAGGCCGACGGCGAGCACGGGCACGAGGTAGAGGAAGATCCTCGGCATGGCGTCGGCGTACGCCTGGATGTAGCCGTCGCGCAGCGCCGGGGGCAGTGCGTGGACGGCCTGGGGGGTGATGGACTCGGCGTCGGGCAGCGCGGCGGACGTGCGCGGCAGACGGTCGGCGAGGGAGTCGGTGAGGCGGTCGGCGAAGAGGGTGCCGAAGACGGCGGCGCCGACGCTGCCGCCGATCTGCCGCAGGAAGTTGTTGGCGCTGGTGGCCGTGCCGAGGTCGGCGGGGCGCACGGAGTTCTGCACGGCGAGGATCAGGACCGGCATCACCATGCCCATCCCGGCGCCGAGGACGCCCATCCAGATGCTGTAGTGCAGCCGGGGGGTGTCGGCCTCAAGGCGGGAGAGCAGCCACATGCCGACGACGGACAGGGCGCTGCCGAGGATCGGGTGGATCCGGTAGTGGCCGGTGGCGCTGATGAGCTGCCCCGAGATGATGGAGGCCGCGACGATGCCGCCCATCATGGGCAGCATCAGCAGCCCGGACTCGGTGGCGCTGGCCCCGTCGACCATCTGCAGGAACGTGGGCAGGTAGCTGGCGGCGCCGAACAGCGCGACGCCCAGCACCAGGCCGACCAGACCGGTGATGTTGAAGACCGAGTCGCGGAACAGCCGCAGCGGGATGAGGGGTTCGGCGGCGTGGTGCTCGGCGAGGACGAACAGCGCGGTGGCGGCGACGGCGCCGGCGGCGAGGCCGAGGATGACGCGCGAGCCCCAGGCGTACTCGGTGCCGCCCCAGCTGGTCAGCAGGACCAGACAGGTGGAGGCCACCGTGAGCAGCAGGGCGCCGAGGATGTCGAGCCGGGCCTTGACCTTGGGCTTGGGGAGTTTGAGGACCACGGCGACGACGGCCATGGTGAGGAGGCCGAAGGGCACGTTGATGTAGAAGCACCAGCGCCAGGAGAGGTGGTCGGTGAAGTAGCCGCCGAGCAGCGGGCCCGCGACGGAGGCGAGACCGAAGGCGGCGCCGATCAGCCCCATGAACTTGCCGCGCTGCCGGGGCGGCACGATGTCCGCCATGATCGCCTGGACGCCGATCATCAGTCCGCCCGCGCCGACGCCCTGCACGGCGCGGAAGGCGATCAGCTGGTCCATGGTCTGCGCGCGGCCCGCGAGGGCGGAGCCGACGACGAAGACGACGATGGCGAACTGGAAGACGCCCTTGCGGCCGAACAGATCGCCGAGCTTGCCGTAGATCGGGAGTCCGATCGTGGCCGTGAGCAGGTAGGCGGTGATCGCCCAGGACATCTTGTCGAGGCCGTGCAGCTCGCCGACGATCTTCGGCAGCGCGGTGGCGACGATCATCTGCTCCAGGGCGGCCAGGAGCAGGGCGAGCATCAGCCCGAAGAAGACCAGCCGCACCCGGCGCGGACCGAGTCCGGCGGCCGGGGCGGCCGGGGCGGGCGGTGGGGCCACCCGCCTGGGGGGCGCCACCGCCGCGACCGGTTCGTCCTGCACCACAGTGGTCCCGCCCACGTTCCGCTCCCCTCGTCGCGCTGCCGCACCATTACCGCGTAAAAGCGACAACTGCCAACAAGCACGACGAGTTACGGATCCATGCCGACGGAACCGGAGATCCACTCGAACCGGTGAGAGACCAACGGCCTTTGCGGATCGGCCTCTTGGGCTACTTCTCCACCTCGGCGGCGAGCTTGGCGAGCATCGCGTCGTAGATCCGCGCGAGCCCCTTGGGCGCGAAGGTCCTCTCGAAGAAGCCGCCGACGCCGCCCGCGCCCTGCCAGACGGTGACCACGACGACGCGGGACCTGCCCTCGCCGGCCGGGGTGACCCGCCAGGTGGTGACCATGGAGGAGTTGCGGTCCTTCTCGACCAGCTCGCCGTCGGTCGGCTCGGTGACCTCCAGCAGGCAGTCCCGGACGCGCTTGCTGGTGGCCTGGAGCTTCCAGTGCACGAGGGTGCCCTCGCCGTCGCCGCCCTCGCGCACCTCGTACTCGCTGAAGTGCTCGGGCAGCAGCTTCGCGCGTGTGCCGCTGTAGTCGGCGAGGGTGTCGAACACCTTCTCCGCATCCGCCGCTACGACGCGTTCCGTGGTGGCCTCGACCTGCGCCATGGAGTTCCTCCAGCACCTGAGTTCTCGGGGTCGGGGCAAGCCAACCACCCCGGTCCCCGGCCGCCCAAATCGGGGGCACGGATGTGATCGATCGCGTTTCGGAGCGCGATCGGAGGTGACACCCGCACGATCATGGGAACAGATGTTCTATTGTGGGGTCAGTGCTACCGAGGAGGCGTCATGCGCTGGGAGAACCTCACCCGGGAATCCGGCGACAGCCCCGCCGACGCCGCGCTGTTCGGCGCGGACGCGGTGACCACCCGTACGTTCGACACCCCCGAGTTCGCCGGCATCACGTTCCACGAGGTGCGGGCCCGCTCGATCATCAACCGGGTGCCGGGGGCCTCCCGCATGCCCTTCGAGTGGACGGTGAACCCCTACAGAGGCTGCACGCACGCCTGCGTGTACTGCTTCGCCCGCAAGACGCACAGCTATCTCGACCTCGACACCGGCCTGGGCTTCGACTCCCAGATCGTGGTGAAGGTGAACGCCCCGGACCTGCTGCGCCGCCAGCTCGGCTCACGCCGCTGGCAGGGCGAGCACATCGCGATGGGCACCAACGTCGACTGCTACCAGCGGGCGGAGGGCCGCTACCGGCTGATGCCGGGCATCCTGAGCGCCCTGCGCGACCACGCGAACCCCTTCTCGATCCTGACCAAGGGCACCCTGATCCTGCGCGACCTGGACCTGCTGACGCAGGCGGCCCGGGTGACGGACGTCGGCATCTCGGTCTCGGTCGGCTTCACCGACCCCGAGCTGTGGCGCACCGTCGAGCCGGGCACACCCGCGCCGGAGCGGCGCCTGGACGTGGTGCGCACGCTCGGTGAGCACGGGATCGGGTGCGGGGTGCTGATGGCGCCGGTGATCCCGTTCCTGGGCGACCGTCCTGCCCAACTGCGGGACACCGTACGGGCGATCGCGGCCTCCGGGGCCACCTCGGTGACCCCGCTGGTGCTGCATCTGCGGCCGGGCGCGCGCGAGTGGTTCATGGCCTGGCTCGGCCGGGAGCACCCGCACCTGGTGGGCCGCTACGAGCGGCTCTACGCGGACGGGGCCTACGCGCCGAAGTGGTACCAGCGCCGGATCACCCGTCAGGTGCACGAGCTGGCCGAGGAGTACGGCATCGGCCCCACGCGCGCGGGGGCGCAGCGCCGGATCCGGGAGCCGGAGCCCGCGCCGCCCGCGGCGACGGCCGGGCAGACCCAACTCTCGCTCATCTGAGAGCGTTCCGGCCGAAGGCGTTCCGCCTGGGCGTTCGAGCGCACCTGGCGGCCCAATCGGGTCAAGAATCGACCGAACACGTTCTGACGGGTGCCCACTCCGGGACGATCCGGCGAGGGCCGCGGGACTCGCGGCCCGCGACCCTCCGTCCTGGGAGGACCCCCCTTGAAGAAACGTGCAGCCGCGCTGTGCGGCGCCGCCGTCGTGGTGGCCGGGACGCTCGCGGCCGTCCCCGCCCGCGCGAGCGCCCCGGAGCCGACCGGGCCCGCCTGGAAGAAGTGCGCCACCGCGAACCATCCGACGCTCCAGTGCGCGTCCCTGGAGGTTCCGCTGGACCACGCCGACCCCGGCGGGCGGAAGATCACCCTCGCCCTGTCGCGCGTCCCGCACACCGCGAAGACGTACCAGGGGCCGCTGCTGGTGAACCCGGGCGGCCCCGGCGGCAGCGGCCTCGCCCTCGCCGGGTTCGTCGCCTCCGCGCTGCCCAAGGCGGTGGCGGCCCAGTACGACGTCATCGGCTTCGACCCTCGCGGCGTCGGCGCCGGCAAGCCCGCGCTGAACTGCGCTCCCGGACATTTCGACCCGGTGCGGGCCGACTCCGTGCCGGCCACCGAGGCCGTCGAGCGGGCCGACCTCGCGCGTGCCAAGTCCTTCGCCGACGCCTGCGGCAAGAAGTACGCGCGCGAGCTGCCGCACATGAACACGCTCAGCGCCGCGCAGGACATCGACCTGATCCGGCAGGCCCTCGGCGCCCCGCGCCTCAGCTACTTCGGCTATTCGTACGGCACCTACCTCGGCGCGGTCTACGCCAAGCTGCACCCGGACCGGGTACGGCGGATGGTCCTCGACTCCGTGGTCGACCCCACCGGTGTCTGGTACGAGGCGAACCTCGCGCAGGACCACGCGTTCGACGACCGCCACCGGGCGTTCATGGCCTGGGTCGCCCGGCACGACGCCACCTACCGGCTGGGCACCGATCCCCAGAAGGTCGAGGCCCGGTGGTACGCGATGCGGGCGGCGCTGGCCGAGCGGCCCGCGCAGGGCACGGTGGGCGCGTCCGAGCTGGAGGACACGTTCCTGCCCGGCGGTTACTACAACGGCTACTGGCCCCACCTCGCCGAGGCGTTCGCCGCGTACGTCAACGAGCGGCGCAGCGCCCCGCTGGTGGAGGCGTACGAGGACTTCGGCGCGGCCGACGCCGCCTCCGAGAACGGTTACAGCGTCTACACCGCGGTGCAGTGCCGGGACGCCGGATGGCCGCGCGACTGGGCGCAGTGGCGCAAGGACAACTGGGCGGTGCACGCGCAGGCGCCGTTCATGACGTGGAACAACGCCTGGTACAACGCGCCCTGCGCGTTCTGGCCGACGGACTCGCTGGGGCCGGTCGACGTGGCCAACGACAAGCTGCCGCCGGTCCTGCTGTTCCAGGCGACGCACGACGCGGCCACCCCGTACCAGGGCGGCGCGACGGTGCACGGGCTGCTGCGCGGCTCCAGCCTGGTGGTCGAGAAGGACGGCGGCAACCACGGCATCACGCTGAGCGGGAACGGCTGCCTCGACGGGCATCTGGCGGCGTATCTGACCGACGGCACGGTGCCGCGCGGGCCCGGGGAGGCCGACGCGGTCTGCGCGGCGCTGCCCGACCCCGAGCCGCTGGTGGCGAAGTCCGCCGGCCGATCGCAGGGCTCGACGCTGCACAGGCTGCTGGGCTTCCGCGGCTGAAGCACGAGGTGACCCCCGTCGGGGGCCCCGGTCGGCCCGTGGTCCACCATGGGCGCATGAGTCAGCCGACCAGGATCCCCGCCCCCGACGGAGGCCCGCTCGTCCGGGAGCAGCGGCTCGCCGACTGCGAGCGGGTGGCCGAGATCCGCGTCGGCGGCTGGCGCAGCGCCTACCGGGGACTGATGCCGCATTCCTACCTCGACGCGCTGAGCGTCCGGCAGGAAGCCGACCGGCACCGGGCCCGTTTCGGGCAGGGCGACGGCACGGTGGTGAACCTGGTGGCCGAGCGGGCGGGCGAGGTCCTCGGATGGGCCTGTCACGGCCCCTACCGGGACGGCGAGGTCCGCACGGAGGACGCCGAGTTGTACGCGATCTACGTGCACCCCGGGCGGTACGGCGAGGGCATCGGGCAGGCCCTGCTGACGGAGTCCGTGCGCCGCTGCCGGGCCGCCGGTCACCGGAGGATGATGCTGTGGGTGCTCCGGGACAACACCGCCGCCCGGCGCTTCTACGAACGGGCGGGCTTCGCGGCGGACGGCGCGCAGGAGCCGTTCGAGGTGGAGGGGGTCCAGGTGCCGGAGGTGCGGTACGCACGGGAGTTGACGGACGCGGGATAGCCCGCCCCGATGCCTCGTGCCCGGTGCCTCATCCCCGTCGCTGCCCGGGGATCCTGGCCAGCGCCGTCACGGCCGCCGCCGCCAGCGCCGGGTGCGCCAGGGCCTCGTTCAGCACGGGTCCGGCCCTGCTGTCGCCCAGCTCCCCCAGCCCCTCCACACAGGCGAGGGCCACGCGCCCGTAGGGGTCGTGCGGGCGGAGCCGGCGGCGCAGCGTGGTAATGAGCGCCGGAACGGACTCGGGGGCGCGCAACGCGACGAGCAGGCGCACCGGGTGCAGGGCGTAGGCGACACGCAGTTCGTTCGTGGCGAGGGCCGCCGCCGCGCGGGCGGTGCGCGGGTCGCCGAGCCGGGCGAGGGCGTGGGCGGCGGACGCGCAGCGCGGTGGGTCGCGGTGGTTGAGGAACAGGACGAGGGACTCGAAGGCCCGCCGGTCGCCGGCCAGCCCCAGCCGGAACGCGGCCAGTTCCCTGGCCCACAGCGGCCGGCCGGGCGCGACGAGCACGCCGGCGAGTTCGCCGGGGTCCTCGGTGGCCGCCAGCCGCTCGTACTCCGCGGCGCCCCCGGCCTCCCGCCGTAAGCGCTCCGTGAGCGCTCGCAACTCTTCGTCCATGACGCGAGCGTACAAACGATCTCGGCGTCTGGGACCCGGATCACAAAGACCGAGGGCTGGCGCGCTCGTTACCCGCGAGTTAAGCTCATAGGAGCGAGTTACCCACTCGCACCCGTTCGTGTCGGCCTGGTGACGCAGCCGCCGCGACGGGAGCATCTCCCACGCTCGACGGGCAGTGGGGGAGTCGGTTCGGTACGTCAGGTACCGCAGTGCGACTCGGCCACGGGACAGGGCCGGTCGGTCTCACCGTTCCCGGACGTGTGCACGTCCGCGGCGACGGCACCGGGCGTGTGCGCTCGCAGCCCGGCATCACCCGCACTCCTCACGCACCCGGCGCGCCCTCGGCGCACCGGGAGGCGTTTCCAGTCGTCACCCTCATTTCCAGGAGTCCCGCGATGGCCACTCCCCTGTCCGACCGCCCGCTGTCCCCGCTCCAGACCATTGCCGTCGTCGGCCTCGGCACCATGGGCACCGGCATCGCCGAAGTCCTGGCCAAGGCAGGCCGTGACGTCGTCGGCATCGACATCAGCGAGGCCCAGGCGGTGCGTTGTGCCGCCGCGCTGGAGGCCTCCACGGCGCGCGCCGTCGAGCGCGGCCGCCTCACCGAGCAGGAGCGCGCTGACGCCCTCGCCCGCGTCCGCACCTCGACCGACCTGCGGTCCGCCGCCGACGCCGACCTGGTGATCGAGGTGGCTCCCGAGTCGTACGAGATCAAGCACCAGATCTTCCGCGAACTGGACGGCGTCGTGCGCCCGGAGACGATCCTGGCGACCGGCACCAACGCCCTGTCCGTCACGCGCCTCGCGGCCGACTCGGCCCGTCCGGAGCGCGTGCTGGGCCTGCACTTCTTCAACCCGGCGCCGGCGATGAAACTCGTCGAGGTGGTCTCCTCGGTGCTCACCGCGCCGCAGGCCGTCGCCGCCGTCACGGACCTCGCGATCGAACTGGGCAAGGAACCCGTGGCGGTCGGCGACCGGCCCGGATTCGTCGCCGACGGGCTGCTGTTCGGCTATCTCAACCAGGCCGCCGCGATGTACGAGGCGAAGTACGCCTCCCGCGAGGACATCGACGCCGCGATGCGGCTCGGCTGCGGACTGCCCATGGGCCCGCTCGCGCTGCTCGACCTGATCGGTGTCGACACCGCGCGCACGGTCCTGGACGCCATGTACACCGCCTCCCGCGACCGCCTGCACGCCCCCGCGCCGATCCTGAAGCAGCTCAGCGAGGCGGGCCTGACGGGCCGCAAGGCGGGCCGCGGCTTCTACACCTACGACGCCCCGGGCGGCGCCACCGTGGTGCCGGACGCGCTGACGCCCCAGGAGGGCGGGCACCTCACGGCGGGCCGCCCGGTCCGCTCGGTCGGTGTCGCCGGCTCCGGAACCATGGCGTCGGGCATCGCCGAGGTGTTCGCGAAGGCGGGCTACGAGGTGGTCCTGGCGGCCCGCAGCGAGGAGAAGGCGCTAACGGCCAAGGCCCGGGTCGGCAAGTCCCTGGCGCGCTCCGTCGACAAGGGCCGGCTGACGGCCGAGGCGGCGGCGCATACGCTGGAGCGGATCACCCCGGCAGGCTCCTACGACGCCTTCGCCGAGGTCGACCTCGCGGTCGAGGCGGTCGCCGAGGACCTGGAGATCAAGCGGCAGTTGTTCGCGGCGCTGGACAAGGTCTGCAAGCCCGGCGCGGTCCTGGCGACGACGACCTCGTCGCTGCCGGTCGTCGCGTGCGCCCGTGCCACCTCGCGCCCGCAGGACGTGATCGGCATGCACTTCTTCAACCCGGCGCCGGCGATGAAGCTGGTGGAGGTCGTCCGTACGGTGCTCACGGCCGACGACGTCCACGCCACCGTCCGCGAGGTCTGCGCCAAGGTCGGGAAGCACCCCGTCGACTGCGGCGACCGGGCCGGATTCATCGTCAACGCCCTGCTGTTCCCGTACCTGAACAACGCGATCAAGATGGTGCAGGACCACTACGCGTCGCTGGACGACATCGACGCGGCGATGAAGCTCGGCGGCGGCTACCCCATGGGCCCGTTCGAGCTGCTGGACGTGGTCGGGCTCGATGTGTCGCTGGCCATCGAGAAGGTCCTGCACCGCGAGTTCCGTGACCCCGGGCTGGCGCCGGCGCCTCTGCTGGAGCACCTGGTGGCCGCGGGCTGCCTCGGCCGCAAGACGGGCCGCGGCTTCCGCGAGTACGCCCGCCGCTGAGGGCCACCCGTGGACCGGCCCCGCCGTGGAGAGCGGCACGGCACGAACCCGCGGGATCCCGCCGGTCCGCTCCACGAGGGGCCGCCCGGCCGGCCGGGCGACTGGTTCAGGACGGGCGGGGAGTGGGGCGGGCTGCTGGAGCCGGGCAGCCGGCCCCCGGCCGCCCGGCCCGCCGCTCCCCCGCCCGTCAGGGGCGGGGGAAACCCCGGACCTGCGCATCGAGCTGCGGACATGCAGTACGTTCGGGGCATGCCCCAGCCCGCCAGGTCCTCACGTACACCCGCCACGCCGGACGCGCCGGAGAGCGCCGCGGGCGGTCGAGCCGCCGCCCAACGGCTCAAAATGCGCCGGGAACTGGCGGCCGCGGCCATGGAGCTGTTCGCGACCAAGGGCTACGAGGCGACGACCGTCGACGAGATCGCGGCCCAGGCCGGGGTGGCCCGCCGCACCTTCTTCCGCCACTTCCGCTCCAAGGAAGAGGCGATCTTCCCCGACCACGACGACACCCTGATCAGGGCCGAGGCGGTGCTCAACGCGGCGCCCGCGCACGAGCACCCGCTCGACACGGTGTGCCGCGGGATCAAGGAAGTCATGAAGATGTACGCGGCCCGGCCGGAGATCTCGGTCGCCCGCTACAAGCTCACGCGGGAGGTGCCGACCCTGCGGGAGGCCGAGATCGCCTCGGTGGCCCGCTACGAGCGCCTGTTCACGCGCTATCTGCTGGGCCACTTCGACGAGCACGCGCACGACGACGACGCCAACGACGACCCGCTGCTGGCCGAGGTCGCCGCGTCCGCCGTCGTCACCGCCCACAACCACGTGCTGCGGCGCTGGCTGCGCGCGGGCGGCCAGGGCGACGTGGAGGCGCAGCTCGACCACGCCTTCTCGATCGTGCGCAAGACGTTCGGGGCGGGCATCGGGATAGGGCGTTCCACGGCGCCGAAGCCCGCCCCGGCGGCGGTCTCGGCGCACGGCGAGGTGCTGGTGACGGTCGCGCGTACCGACGCCCCGCTCGACGAGGTCATGAGGACCATCGAGGAGGCCCTCAAGGACCGCTGAGCGGCTCCGCGCGGTGAAAACGGCCACCCTGCCCGGGTGGCCGTTTTGGCATGTCAGGGCACCTTTTCAGCGCGTTCTGAGCCCCCGTTCGATCGATCATCGCTCATTTGTCACGTAAAGATTTCATCTGAGAGGAAGTTCTGGCACCCAGTGCCTTGCCGGATGACACGGGGTGCCATACGTTGAAGGTGTCCGGGCGGCCGGCGTGCAGCGACCCTTCGTACGCCGGCTGTCCCCGCAAGCCGCTGGTTTGCGCGCCCGGACGCCTGCGTCACAGGCAACCTCCCGCGCCACAAAGCGCTGCCGGACAAGCACCACCCGCCGAACCGACGGCACTCCCTCATCCCTCAGCAGCACCGACGTAACCCTCAGCGTCCCCTCCCTCAGGGGCGTTCACCGCCGGAGGCAACACCGTGACCGTGAAGGACATCCTGGACGCGATCCAGTCGCCCGACTCGACGCCGGCCGACTTCGCCGCACTGCCGATCCCCGAGTCGTACCGCGCGATCACCGTGCACAAGGACGAGACGGAGATGTTCGCGGGCCTCGCGACCCGCGACAAGGACCCCCGCAAGTCGATCCACCTGGACGAGGTGCCGGTGCCGGAACTCGGCCCCGGTGAGGCCCTGGTGGCCGTCATGGCCTCGTCGGTGAACTACAACTCCGTGTGGACCTCGATCTTCGAGCCGCTGTCCACCTTCGGGTTCCTGGAGCGCTACGGCCGCACCAACGACCTGGCCAAGCGCCACGACCTGCCGTACCACATCATCGGCTCCGACCTCGCGGGCGTCGTCCTGCGCACCGGCCCGGGCGTCAACTCCTGGAAGCCCGGTGACGAGGTCGTCGCGCACTGTCTGTCGGTCGAGCTGGAGTCCAGCGACGGCCACAACGACACCATGCTCGACCCCGAGCAGCGCATCTGGGGCTTCGAGACCAACTTCGGCGGCCTCGCGGAGATCGCGCTCGTCAAGTCCAACCAGCTGATGCCGAAGCCCGCCCACCTCAGCTGGGAGGAGGCCGCCGCCCCGGGCCTGGTCAACTCCACCGCGTACCGGCAGCTGGTCTCCCGCAACGGCGCCGCCATGAAGCAGGGCGACAACGTCCTGATCTGGGGCGCGAGCGGCGGACTCGGCTCGTACGCCACCCAGTTCGCGCTGGCCGGCGGCGCGACCCCGATCTGTGTCGTCTCCAGCGACCAGAAGGCGGACATCTGCCGGTCGATGGGCGCCGAGGCGATCATCGACCGCAACGCCGAGGGCTACAGGTTCTGGAAGGACGAGCAGACCCAGGACCCCAAGGAGTGGAAGCGCTTCGGCAAGCGCATCCGCGAACTGACCGGCGGCGAGGACATCGACATCGTCTTCGAGCACCCCGGCCGCGAGACCTTCGGCGCGAGCGTCTTCGTCACCCGCAAGGGCGGCACCATCACCACCTGCGCCTCGACCTCGGGCTACATGCACGAGTACGACAACCGCTACCTGTGGATGTCGCTGAAGCGGATCATCGGCTCCCACTTCGCCAACTACCGCGAGGCCTGGGAGGCCAACCGCCTCATCGCCAAGGGCAGGATCCACCCGACGCTGTCGAAGGTCTACCCGCTGGAGGAGACCGGCCAAGCCGCGCACGACGTGCACCGCAACGCCCACCAGGGCAAGGTCGGCGTGCTGTGCCTGGCGCCCGAGGAGGGCCTCGGCGTGCGCGACGAGGAGATGCGCGCCCAGCACGTCGACGCGATCAACCGCTTCCGGAACATCTGAGGGGCGATGCATGACTGAGCGTCAGAAGGACCGGCCGTGGCTCATGCGCACGTACGCCGGTCACTCCACGGCCGAGGCGTCCAACGAGTTGTACCGGCGCAACCTCGCCAAGGGCCAGACGGGTCTGTCGGTGGCCTTCGACCTGCCGACACAGACCGGCTACGACTCCGACCACGTCCTCGCCCGCGGCGAGGTCGGCCGGGTCGGCGTGCCGATCGGGCATCTCGGTGACATGCGCAGGCTGTTCCAGGACATCCCCCTGGAGCAGATGAACACCTCGATGACCATCAACGCCACGGCCATGTGGCTGCTGGCGCTCTACCAGGTCGTCGCGGAGGAGCAGGGCGCGGACATCACCCAGCTCCAGGGCACGACCCAGAACGACATCGTCAAGGAATACCTGTCGCGGGGGACGCACGTGTTCCCGCCGGGGCCCTCACTCCGGCTGACCACGGACATGATCGCCTACACGGTCTCCCACATCCCGAAGTGGAACCCGATCAACATCTGCAGCTACCACCTGCAGGAGGCGGGCGCCACTCCGGTGCAGGAGATCGCGTACGCGATGTCCACCGCGATCGCGGTTCTCGATGCCGTACGCGACTCGGGGCAGGTTCCCGAGGAGAAGTTCGGGGACGTCGTGGCCCGCATCTCCTTCTTCGTGAACGCGGGCGTCCGCTTCATCGAGGAGATGTGCAAGATGCGGGCGTTCGGGCGGATCTGGGACCGGATCACGCGCGAGCGGTACGGCATCGAGAACCCCAAGCAGCGCCGCTTCCGCTACGGCGTGCAGGTCAACTCCCTCGGCCTGACCGAGGCGCAGCCGGAGAACAACGTCCAGCGCATCGTCCTGGAGATGCTGGCCGTGACCCTCTCCAAGGACGCCCGCGCGCGGGCCGTCCAGCTGCCCGCCTGGAACGAGGCGCTCGGCCTGCCCCGCCCCTGGGACCAGCAGTGGTCCCTGCGCATCCAGCAGGTGCTCGCACACGAGAGCGACCTGCTGGAGTACGAGGACATCTTCGCGGGCTCGACGGTGATCGAGGCGAAGGTGGGCGAGCTCGTCGAGGAGTCGCTCGCCGAGATGGAGCGCATCGAGGAGATGGGCGGCGCGATGGCCGCCGTCGAGTCCGGCTACCTCAAGTCGCAGCTGGTCGCCTCGCACGCCGAGCGCCGGGGGCGGATCGAGTCCGGCCAGGAGAAGATCATCGGTGTCAACGTCTTCGAGACCACCGAGCCGAACCCGCTCACCGCGGACCTGGACACCGCGATCCACACGGTCGACCCCGCCGTCGAGGCCCGGGTCGTCACCGCGCTCCAGCAGTGGCGCGACACCCGGTACCAGCCGCCCTTCAACCACCCCCGGCCCTGCAAGGCGCTGGACCGGCTGAAGGAGGCCGCCAAGGGCACCGGCAACCTCATGGAGGCCACCCTGGAGTGCGCCCGCGCCGGGGTCACGACCGGCGAGTGGGCCGGGGCCCTGCGCGAGGTGTTCGGCGAGTTCCGCGCCCCGACCGGCGTCTCGTCCGCGCCGGTGGCCGTCCCCGTCGAGGAGGGCAGCGCCCTGTCCCAGGTGCGCCGCAAGGTGGACCTGACGGCCAAGGACCTGGGCGTCGGCAAGCTGCGCTTCCTGGTCGGCAAGCCGGGTCTGGACGGGCACTCCAACGGAGCCGAGCAGATAGCGGTGCGCGCGCGGGACGCCGGCTTCGAAGTGGTCTACCAGGGCATCCGGCTGACGCCCGAGCAGATCGTGGACGCGGCCCTCGCCGAGGACGTGCACGCCGTGGGCCTGTCGATCCTCTCCGGCTCGCACGCCCAGCTGGTCCCGGACGTGCTGGTCCGGCTGCGCGAGGCCGGGGCGCCCGACATCCCGGTGGTCGCCGGCGGGATCATCCCGAACGCCGACGCCGAGCAGCTCAGGGCCGCCGGAGTGGCCGCGGTCTTCACCCCGAAGGACTTCGACATCACCGGGATCATCGGCCGTATCGTCGACGAGATCCGCACAGCGAACAAGCTCGACCCCCTGGAGGTCCCCGCATGACCACGCCCGTCAACCGTCTGCGTCCGCGGCGCTCCTGCCTCGCGGTCCCCGGAAGCAACCCCCGCTTCCTGGAGAAGGCGCAGGGCCTCCCGGCCGACCAGGTCTTCCTCGACCTGGAGGACGCCTGCGCGCCGCTCGCCAAGCCGGAGGCGCGCCACACCATCGTCAAGTTCCTCAACGAGGGCGACTGGACGGGCAAGACCCGGGTCGTGCGGGTCAACGACTGGACGACGGAGTGGACGTACCGCGACGTCGTGACGGTGGTCGAGGGGGCGGGCCCCAACCTCGACTGCATCATGCTGCCGAAGGTGCAGGACGCCCAGCAGGTCATCGCGCTGGACCTGCTGCTGACGCAGATCGAGAAGACGATGGGCTTCGAGGTCGGACGGATCGGCATCGAGGCGCAGATCGAGAACGCGCAGGGCCTGAACAACGTCAACGAGATCGCGCAGGCCTCGCCCCGCGTCGAGACGATCATCTTCGGCCCGGCCGACTTCATGGCGTCCATCAACATGAAGTCGCTGGTCGTGGGAGAGCAGCCGCCCGGCTACCCGGCGGACGCCTACCACTACATCCTGATGAAGATCCTGATGGCCGCCCGCGCCAACAACCTCCAGGCGATCGACGGCCCCTACCTCCAGATCCGCAACGTCGACGGCTACCGCGAGGTCGCGCAGCGCGCCGCGGCGCTCGGCTTCGACGGCAAGTGGGTGCTGCACCCGGGCCAGGTCGAGGCGTCCAACGAGATCTTCTCGCCCTCCCAGGAGGACTACGACCACGCCGAGCTGATCCTGGATGCGTACGACTACTACACGTCCGAGGCGGGCGGCAGGAAGGGCTCGGCGATGCTCGGCGACGAGATGATCGACGAGGCCAGCCGCAAGATGGCGCTGGTGGTCTCCGGCAAGGGCCGTGCCGCCGGCATGCGGCGCACCAGCTCCTTCGAGATCCCGGAGGCGTGAGGCCATGCAGTTCGGGCGCACCTACGAGGAGTTCGAGGTCGGGGCGACGTACAAGCACTGGCCCGGCAAGACGGTCACCGAGTACGACGACCACCTGTTCTGCCTCCTCACCATGAACCACCACCCGCTCCACATGGATGCCAACTACGCCGAGAGCACGACGGACTTCGGCAAGAACGTCGTCGTCGGGAACTACGTCTACTCCCTGCTGCTCGGCATGTCCGTGCCGGACGTCTCCGGCAAGGCCATCGCCAACCTGGAGATCGAGTCGCTCAAGCACGTGGCGCCGACCTTCCACGGCGACACGGTCTACGGCGAGACGACCGTGCTGGACAAGTGGCCGTCGAAGTCGAAGAACGACCGCGGCATCGTGCACGTGGAGACCAAGGGCTACAAGCAGGACGGCACGCTGGTCTGCGTGTTCCGCCGCAAGGTGATGGTCCCCACCGAGACGTACATCAAGGAGCGCGGCGGCGAGCAGCCCGGCCGGCCCGAACTCAAGGAAAAGGAACAGGGGAAGTAGCGATGGCGCGACTCGCCCAGACCGCCGGTCTGACCGACGTCCAGCAGGAGATCCTGTCCACGGTCCGGGACTTCGTGGACAAGGAGATCATCCCGGTCGCCACCGGGCTGGAGCACCGCGACGAGTACCCGCAGGAGATCGTCGACGGCCTCAAGGAGTTGGGCCTGTTCGGCCTCATGATTCCCGAGGAGTACGGGGGTCTGGGCGAGTCGCTCCTGACGTACGCCCTCTGCGTGGAGGAGATCGCCCGCGGCTGGATGTCGGTGTCCGGCATCATCAACACGCACTTCATCGTGGCTTACATGCTCAAGCAGCACGGCACGCAGGAGCAGAAGGACCACTACCTGCCCCGCATGGCGGCCGGCGACATCCGCGGCGCCTTCTCGATGTCCGAGCCGGGTCTGGGCTCCGACGTGTCGGCCATCACCTCCAAGGCGGTCCGGGACGGCGATGACTTCGTCCTGAACGGTCAGAAGATGTGGCTGACCAACGGGGGGACGTCGTCCCTCGTCGCCGTTCTGGTGCGAAGTGACGAAGGTCACCCCGAGGGCTCCGCCCCGCACAAGTCGATGACGACCTTCCTCGTGGAGAAGGAGCCGGGCTTCGGCGAGGTCCGTCCGGGCCTGACCATCCCCGGCAAGATCGACAAGATGGGCTACAAGGGGGTCGACACCACCGAGCTCATCATGGACGGCCTGCGGATTCCCGCGGATCGCGTGCTCGGCGGGGTCACCGGACGCGGCTTCTACCAGATGATGGACGGCGTGGAGGTGGGCCGGGTCAACGTGGCGGCACGTGGCTGCGGAGTCGCCCAGCGTGCGTTCGAACTCGGGGTCCAGTACGCCCAGCAGCGCCACACCTTCGGCAAGCCGATCGCGCAGCACCAGGCGATCCAGTTCAAACTCGCGGAGATGGCTACCAAGGTGGAGGCCGCGCATGCGATGATGGTGAACGCTGCGCGTAAAAAGGACTCCGGGCAACGAAACGACCTCGAGGCCGGGATGGCGAAGTACCTGGCCTCGGAGTACTGCAAAGAGGTCGTGGAGGATGCCTTCCGGATCCACGGCGGTTACGGCTTCTCCAAGGAGTACGAGATCGAGCGCCTCTACCGCGAGGCCCCGATGCTGCTCATCGGTGAAGGTACCGCCGAGATCCAGAAAATGATCATCGGGCGGCGGTTGCTCGAAGAGTATCGGTTCCAGGGCTGACTTGTCCGGAAGCGGGGTGTTTTCTTCGAGAAGAAGATCACACCCCGTAGGCACTCTGCGGCCGCCGACTCGGCTTCCTGGCTTACCCAGTTGTGGCGCTTAGCCGCTACGATCGCGGGAAAGCCGCCGTCCCCCGTCAGAAGCGCGGCATCATCCGCTACGAAGGTCATCCATGCCCCACAGCCAAACCTCTGCACCTCGCGACAGCCTGGTCGGCGTACGCCTCGCGCGCGGAGCATCGCCGTGGCTCCTGCCGACCGTCGCCACCGCTGCCCTCAGCCTGGCCCGCGCCCGCCGCTCCGGCGCCGCGAAGGCCGTGGCCGTCCCCGCCACCGCGCTCGCGGCGGGGATGCTGTGGTTCTTCCGCGACCCCGAGCGTGAGATCGCCCAGGGCCGGGTCATCTCGCCGGCCGACGGTGTGGTGCAGAGCATCATGCCGTGGAAGGACGGACGTACCCGCGTCGCGATCTTCATGAGCCCGCTGAACGTCCACGTGAACCGCGCCCCCCTGGCCGGCACCGTGACGTCGGTCGAGCACGTCCCGGGTGGATTCGTTCCCGCTTTCAACAAGGAGAGCGAGAACAACGAGCGGGTCGTGTGGCACTTCGACACCGAGCTCGGCGACATCGAGATGATCCAGATCGCCGGCGCCGTCGCCCGGCGTATCGTGCCTTACGTGCCCGAGGGCACGAAGGTCGAGCAGGGCGACCGGATCGGACTGATCCGCTTCGGCTCGCGCGTGGACCTCTACCTGCCGGAGGGCGTGGAGGTCGCGGTCGAGGTCGGTCAGAAGACCGTGGCTGGGGTGACTCGAATTGACCGTGATTGACCCGGAGACCCAGGCGGGCTGGGTGCCCGAGGCCGAGGAGTCCGACGACGAGGAGGAGATGCCGCTCTCTCTCCGCCTCTCGATAGCGGACACCCTCACCCTCGGCAACGCCACGTGCGGCTTCATGGCGGTGTACTTCACCACCACCGGCATCCTGATCCCGCACCTCACGGGCAGCCAGGAGACCGGCATGGCCCGCCACAGCGCGGCCACGGCGGTCATCCTGATGCTCTGCGCGGCCGTCTTCGACCTGTTCGACGGCCTGGTCGCGCGCAAGCTGCGCTCCTCCCCCATGGGCGCCGAGCTGGACAACCTGTCGGACCTGATCAGCTTCGGCCTGGCACCGGCGTACTTCGTCCTGGTCTACGGGATGGTCGCCGACGACGCGCACCAGCGGGTGGCGGCGGTCGGCGCGATCGTCGTCCTGCTGGCCGTGGTGCTCAGGCTGGCCAGATTCTCCTGTGTGACGCCGACCAACGGCATGTTCCAGGGCATGCCCAGCCCCTTCGGGGCGCTGACGGTCGTCGCGATCGTGCTCCTGGAGCTGCCCTTCGCGGCGACGCTGCTGGCGATCCTCGGCACCGCGTGGCTGATGGTGAGCCGCGTCGAGTACCCGAAGCCGCGGGGCCGCCTCGCCGGCGCGATGCTCGCCTGGATCGTGCTCAGCATGGGGCTGCTGGTGGCCTGGGCCTTCGGCGCCCCCGGCGGGCAGCTGCTGCTCCAGACGGGCTGTGCGCTCCAGCTGGTCATGGGCGCGGTGATCCCGCTGTTCGCCACGGCCCGCCGGGTGAACAACTTCCGCGACAACCGGCGCGAGGCGCGGGCGGCGCAGCTGCCGTAGCCGCCGGAGCACGGTGATCCGTGGAGATCCGTGGAGCAAGGGCCCCGAACCCCTGAGGTTCGGGGCCCTTCTTCGTTCCCGTCGGTCCCGGGCAGCCGCTCACTGTTCCCGGGTCGGCTGGTGCGCGGGCCTGTCCTCGTGCGGGGCGCTGAGGCTGCCGAGGATGTCCAGCAGCTCCGCGCTGCGGCCGCCCGGCTCGGCGTGGAAGACGACCAGGATCAGCGCGTCCTCGCCGTCGAGGACGAGCTTGTCCGAGTGCAGGTCCAGGTCGCCCACCTGCGGATGGCGCAGTCGGCTGACGCGTCCGCGGTGGGGCCGGACGTCGTGGCGGCCCCAGAGCCGCCGGAAGCGCTCGCTGCGCACGGACAGCTCTCCCACCAGGTGCTGGAGCCGGGGATCGTCCACGTCCGGCCCCACATGGGTGCGCAGGACGGCGACACCCTCCTCGGTGAGCTCCTCCCAGTCCCGGCGCAGCGCGCGCTCGGCGGGGTCCAGGAAGACGGCGCGCAGGAGGTTGACGCCGGGGGCGTAGTTCGGCGAGAGAGCGGTGGCGAGCGGGTTGGCGGCGAGGACGTCGGTGAACCGGTTCTGCACGTAGGCGGGGTGCCGCGGCCAGCCGCCGATCAGCTGCAGGATGCCGGCCGGCACGGTCTCGGGCGGGCGGGCGACGGGCCGGGAGGGCTGGGCGAGGCCGAGGAGGTGGGCGGTGCCGGCGTCGTCGAGCCGCAGGACCCGGGCGAGGGCCTGAAGTACCTGTGCGGAGGGGTTGCGGTCGCGGCCCTGCTCCAGGCGCAGGTAGTAGTCCGCGCTGATCCCCGCGAGCAGCGCGACCTCCTCGCGGCGCAGCCCCGGGACCCTGCGCAGTCCGCCGCCCGGCAGCCCCGCGTCCTCGGGGCGCACCAGTGCCCGGCGGGCACGCAGGAAGTCGCCGAGGGCGTGGGTCCGGTCCATGCGTCCACCGTACGGGCGGGTGGCCGCACGGTGCCTGTCCCTGTCACTCCCAGGAACGGCGTGGTACTGCCGCGGCGGGGCGAGCGGGCCGCAGTCTCGTGGAGTACGGGCTCCGCGCCGTGCACCGCACAGGAACCGCTCCCGAGAGGTACGACATGTCTGCAACACCTGGCGGCACCGTCACACCCGCCGAGGGTCTGACGCTGACCCGCGTCGGCTACGGCGCCATGCAACTGGCCGGACCGAACGTGTCCGGCCCGCCGAGGGACCGCGCCGAGGCCCTGGCCGTGCTGCGGGCCGCGGTCGAGGCAGGCGTCACGCACCTGGACACGGCCGACTTCTACGGCCCCGCCGTCGTCAACGAACTGATCAAGGAGGCGCTGCACCCCTACCCGGCCGGCCTGCACATCGTCACCAAGGTGGGGGCCCGGCGCGGCCCCGGCGGGAGCTGGCTCGTCTCGCGCGATCCCGGGGACCTGAAGAAGCAGGTGCACGAGAACCTGGAGCACCTCGGGCTCGACGTGCTGGACGTCGTGAACCTGCGCCTCGGAGCGCACGACACCCCGAACGACGACCCGGTCGCCGAGCAGTTCGGGGCGCTGGCGGAACTGCGCGGCGAGGGCCTGATCCGGCACCTCGGCCTGAGCTGCGCGTCGGCCCGGCAGCTCACCGAGGCACAGGGCATCGCCCCCGTGGTCACCGTGCAGAACCTCTACAACCTGGCCAACCGCCAGGACGAGGCCCTGCTGAGGCGGTGCGAGGCCGACGGCGTCGTCTTCGTCCCGTACTTCCCGCTGGGCGGCTTCGACCCGCTCCAGTCGAGGACCCTGGACGAGGTGGCCGCGGCGCTCGGTGCCTCCGCGCAGCAGGTCGCCCTGGCCTGGCTCCTGCACCGCTCCCCGGCGATCGCCGTGATCCCGGGTACGTCGTCGGTGTCCCATCTGCGCGAGAACCTGGCCGCGGCGGAGCTGGAGCTGCCGCCGGAGACCATGGCCCGGCTGGACGGGATCGGGAGCGCGCCGGGCGGGTGACCCGGCGCCCGTGCCGCCGCCCCAGGGGAGCGGGCCGGCGGGCGGCGCTCAGGCCAGGTGGTCCCGCGCGACGCGTTCCGCCGTGCGCTCCAGGATCGGGCCGGCGTCCGCGATGCACTTCGCCACGTCCGGCTCGATCTCGGTCAGCGGGTACGCCCGCCGGATGCCCGCGCGCTCCAGCGCCTCGGGCGTGAGCGCGAGCCGCCCGCACACCGCGACGACGTCCTTGCCCGCCGCACGCGCGGCCGCCGCGACGCCCGCGGGGGCCTTGCCGTGCAGGGTCTGCTCGTCCAGGGACCCCTCACCGGTGATCACCAGGTGCGCACGCTCCAGGGCGGGCGCGAAGCCCAGCACGTCGAGCATGACCTCGATGCCGGGCCGGAAACGGGCGCCGAGCAGCATGGCGCCGTACCCGATGCCGCCCGCCGCGCCGGCGCCGGGCGCCGCGGCGTACTCGCCGGCCGTGGGACCCACGGTCCGCTCCAGCACCTGTGCGAAGTGCGCCAGCGCCGCGTCCAGCGCCGCCACGTCGTCCGGGGACGCCCCCTTCTGCGGTCCGTACACCGCGGGCGCGCCCTTCGGGCCGGTCAGCGGGTTGTCGACGTCGCTGGCCAGCACCAGTTCCACCGAGGAGAGCCGCGCGTCAAGTCCCGACAGGTCGGCCGACGCCAGCTCGGCGAGCCCGCCGCCGCCCGGGGTCACCGGCTCCCCGTCCGCCTTCGCGAAGCGCGCCCCGAGCGCGGACAGCATGCCCGCGCCGCCGTCGGTGGTCGCGCTGCCGCCGACCCCGAAGACGATCGTGCGTGCCCCGGCGTCGAGGGCGGCCCGCAGCAGCTCGCCCGAGCCGTACGTGGAGGCCGTCAGAGGTGCGAAGACCCCGGCCGGCAGCCGCTGGAGTCCGCTCGCCTCGGCCATCTCGACGACCGCGGTGTCGCCGCGCAGCGCGAAGGCGGCCGTCACCTGGTCCCCGAGGGGGCCCGCGACCCGCACCGCACGCCGCTCGAAGCCGGCCGCGACCGCCGCGTCCACGGTCCCGTCGCCGCCGTCGGCCACCGGCAGCGCCTCCACGGCGAGGTCCGGCACGACGCGGCGCAGCCCGGCCGTCACCCGCTCGGCGACCTGCACGGCCGTCAGCGACCCCTTGAACTTGTCCGCGGCGATGAGCACCCCACGGGCACCGTTCACAGCGTCAGCCACCTTGTCTTCCCCTCGCTTTCCGGGCCCCGCGCACGTCAGGGCCAGTCGCGCCGCTGCGACCTTAACCGCAGGACGCCCCCGCCGTCATGCCCCGCCCGGTCCGCGGGACGCCCGCGCGGGCGCCGTGGCGGTGGCCGGAAGTGGGTAGACCGGAGCTATGACCCCTGAGGGCACCGAGCCAGAGCTCGCCGACCGCGTCCTGGGGGGCTGGCTGGGCCGGATCGCCGGCAACATGCTGGGCAAACCGGTCGAGCAGGGCGACCTGTGGACGCGGCACCGTATCGACGACTACCTGCGGCAGGCCTCCGCCCTGCCCCTGACCGACTACATCCCCGAGCCGCCGCCCGGCGGGACCGGGCCCGAACTGCGCCCGGAGTGGCGACAGTGCGTCCGGGGCCGTATCCACGGCAGTTGCCGGGACGACGACGTCGACTACGCGATCCTCGGACTGCACCTGCTGGAGACCCACGGCTTCGGGTTCAGCACCGAGCAGGTCGGCGACCTGTGGCTGCTGCGGCTGCCGTACCTGCAGACCTTCACGGCCGAGCGGGCGGCGTACCGGAACCTGGCGAGCGGTCTGAAGCCGCCGCTCACGGCGACGTACGAGAACCCCTACCAGGAGTGGATCGGCGCCCTGATCCGCGCCGACATCTACGGCTGGACCTGTCCCGGTGAGCCCCGGCGGGCGGCCGGGCTGGCCCGCCGGGACGCGGTGCTCTCGCACACCGGGAACGGTGTCTACGGCGCCATGTGGGCGGCGGCGCTGGTCTCTGCCGCGTTCACCGTGTCCACCGTGCGGCAGGCGCTGGACGAGGCGCTCGGCGTGGTCCCGGCGAGCAGCCGGCTGGCACGCACGGTCCGGCGGGTGATGTCGCTGCACGAGACCCGGATGACGTGGGAGGACACGCTCACCACGGTGGGCGAGGAGACGGCGGGGCTCGGCTGGATCCACACGGTCCCGAACGCCGCGGTGCTCACCGCCGGGCTGCTGTACGGCGACGGCGACTTCACCCGGACCATCGCCCTGACCGTACGGGGCGGCCTGGACACCGACTCCAACGGCGCCACGGCGGGCTCGGTGGCCGGCGTCCTGACCGGCGCGGACGCGATCCCGGACCAGTGGAAGGAACCCCTGGAGGACACGGTACGCAGCGCGGTCTTCGGCTTCGACGGAATCCACATCACCGAACTGGCGGAGCGCACCCTCCGACTGGCCCGGACGGACGGCTAGGCGCCGGGGGGCGCGGGGGTGGGGGGCGGGGGGGATTGTGCGCCGGGGAAGGGCGCCCTGGGCGCTGGTTACCCTTGCCAGGGTGACCACTCCTGACTTCGCCACGTACATCGCGAGCCTGCCGCGCGTCCTCGCCGGTGCCGCCACGCTCTTCCGGGACGCCGAGGGCCGTGTGCTGCTCGTCGAGCCGAACTACCGAGAGGGCTGGGCGCTGCCGGGCGGCACGATCGAGTCCGACGACGGCGAGACCCCCCGGCAGGGTGCGCGCCGTGAGACCGCGGAGGAGATCGGCCTGGACCGCGAGCTCGGGCGCCTGCTCGCCGTCGACTGGGTGCACGGCACCGCCCGCCCGCCGCTGGTGGCGTATCTCTACGACGGCGGCGTCCTCGGCGAGGAGGACATCAAGGCGATCCGGCTGCAGGAGGAGGAGCTCCTGTCGTGGCGGTTCGTCGCCCCCGAAGAGCTCCCCGAGCGCCTGCCCGGCGCCACGGGCCGCCGTGTCCTCGCCGCCCTGGACGCCCTGGAGAACGGCTCGGACACGGTCGAGCTGGAGAACGGCCACGCCGCCGGCTGATCCGTCGCGAAACGCGGGCGGCGGGGGCCGCCGGTTCAGCCCTGCACGTCACGCGGCTCGGCGTCCACCTCGCGGAGCGCCTCGTCCCGCTCGGCGGTCCTGGCCTCCGTGCGGTGGCCGCGCTCGATGTAGTCGCGCAGGACGAGTTCCACCGCGTCCTGCGGGCTGCCGACCCCCGCGAGCACCATGGCCTCGACGACGAGTTCGGCGTCGAGCGAGACATTGACCTTGGCCATGGGCGGACAGTAGCAGCGGCCGGCCCCCGCCGACTCGTATATCCGTTCGCCGTCCCCCTCGCCCCGCCCTACCCTCGACCGCATGAACAGGCCCCTCGTCGCCCTCCTCAGCGGCGCCGGCATCTCCACCGACTCCGGCATCCCCGACTACCGCGGCCCGAACGGGCTGTGGCGCCGGGATCCCGAGGCCGAGAAGCTGGTGACCTACGAGTACTACATGGGCGATCCGGAGATCCGCCGGCGCTCCTGGCAGATGCGGCGCCGGGCCGAGGCGCTGACGTCCGGGCCCAACGCCGCGCACCTGGCCGTCGCCGCGCTGGAGAAGTCCGGGATCCCGGTGCCGGTGATCACGCAGAACGTGGACGGGCTGCACCAGCTCGCCGGGATGCCCGCCCGCAAGGTGCTCGAACTGCACGGCAGCGCACGCGGCGTGGTGTGCACCGGGTGCCACGCGCGGGGCTCCATGGCGGACGCGCTCGCCCGGGTCGAGGCCGGTGAGGACGATCCGCCGTGCCGGGAGTGCGGGGGGATCCTCAAGTCGGCGACGGTCATGTTCGGCGAGCGGCTCGACCCGGTCGTCCTCGGCGAGGCCGTCGCGATCACCAAGGCCTGCCAGGTGTTCCTCGCGGTCGGCAGCAGCCTCCAGGTGCAGCCCGCCGCCGGGCTCGCGGGCGTCGCCGCCGACCACGGGGCACGGCTCGTCATCGTCAACGCCGAGCCGACCCCGTACGACGAACGGGCCGACGAGGTGGTGCGGGAGCCGATCGGCACCGCGCTCCCGCGTCTGCTGCGGGACCTCGCCGGCCAGGGCCGGCGCTTGCCGGACGGGCTCTGACGGGCCCTAGAACAGTGCCGCGCCGCGTTCGAAGTCCAGCAGGCGCTGCTTGCGTTCCAGTCCGCCGCCGTAGCCGGTGAGGCCGCCGGCGGCGCCGATCACCCGGTGGCAGGGCACGATGATGCCGACGGGGTTCCTGCCGTTGGCGAGGCCGACCGCGCGGGAGGCTTGGGGATTGCCGAGGGCCACGGCCAGTTCGCCGTACGAACGGGTCTCGCCGTAGGGGATGCGGCGCAGTTGGTCCCAGACGGAGCGCTGGAACGGCGTGCCGTTCAGGCGCAGCGCCACGGTGAAGTGCTCCAACTCGCCGTCGAAATAGGCCATGAGCTGCTCGACGGTCTCGCCGAAGGGCGTCTCGTCACGCCCGCCGAAGGTCTCCTCCCCCGGGCGATGGCGCTGGCCGGTCATGTAGAGGCCGCTCAGGACGCCGTCGTCGGCGACGAGGGTGAGCGGGCCGTAGGGGCTGTCGATGACTGTGTGCTGTCGCATCGGGCGTCCTCGTACGTGTTCTCGCGCAGGTGCCTACACGGGAAGGAAGTTGATCGGGTGGCTGTCGGTCGCCCACAGGTACTGGACCGCGTACGCCCGCCAGGGGCGCCAGGCGCTCGCACGCGCCGTGAGCGCGGCCGGGGTGGACGGCAGGCCCAGCTCCCGTGCCGCGCGGCGGATGCCGAGGTCGGTGGGGAGGAAGGCGTCGGGATCACCGAGGGCCCGCATCGCGATGACGTCGGCCGTCCAGGGGCCGAAGCCCGGCAGGGCCAGCAGCCGGGCGCGGGCCTGCGGCCAGTCGCTCTCCACGCCCAGACGCAGCGAGCCGTCGGCGAGCCGGCCGACGAGCGTGGTGAAGGTCGTACGGCGGGTGCGCGGCATGGCGAGCGACTCGGGGTCGACGGCCGCCAGCGCCTCGGGCGACGGGAAGAGACGGGTGAGGCCGCCTTCCGCGTCCTCGACCGGCTCGCCGTGCGCCGTCACCAGCCGGGCGGCGTGGGTGCGGGCGGCGGCCGTGGAGACCTGCTGCCCGAGCACCGCCCGTACGGCGAACTCGGCCTCGTCGACCGTGCGCGGCACCCGTCGGCCGGGCGCCTTGTCCACCAGCGGCGCCAGCACCGGATCGGCTCGCAATTGGTCGTCGACCGCGACCGGGTCCGCGTCCAGGTCGAGCATCCGGCGGCAACGGCTGATGGCGACGGGCAGGTCGCGCAGGTCGCCGAGGGTGAGGCGGCAGGCGATGTGGTCGGCGTGCGGGGTGAGCGCGACGACGCCGTGCCCGTAGGGGAGGCGGAGCGTGCGCCGGTAGGCGCCGTCCCGCCACTCCTCCACGCCGGGTACGGCGGTGGCGGCGAGGTGGCCGAAGAGGTTGTCGGGGTTGAGGGGGGCGCGGAACGGGAGCCGCAGGGACAGGGCGCCCGGCGTGGCCGACTTGCGTCCCTCGGGTACCCGCGCGCGCAGGTCGCTGGGGGTGAGGGCGTAGACCTCGCGGACGGTGTCGTTGAAGGTGCGCACGGAGGCGAATCCGGCCGCGAAGGCGATCTGGGCCATGGGCAGCGCGGTCGTCTCGACGAGCAGCCGTGCGGTCTGGGCGCGCTGGGCGCGGGCGAGGGCGAGCGGACCGGCGCCGAGTTCGGCGAGCAGCTCGCGTTCGATCTGCCGGGCGCTGTAGCCGAGCCGGGCGGCGAGACCGGGGACGCCTTCGCGGTCCACCACGCCGTCGGCGATCAGCCGCATGGCGCGGGCGACCAGGTCGGCGCGGCGGTTCCACTCCGGTGAGCCGGGGCTGGTGTCCGGGCGGCAGCGCTTGCACGCCCGGAACCCGGCCTGCTGGCAGGCCGCCGCGCTCGGGTGGAACACCATGTTCTCCGGCTTGGGCGGCACCACCGGGCAGCTCGGCCGGCAGTAGATGCCGGTGGTCAGGACGGCGGTGAAGAACCAGCCGTCGAAGCGCGCGTCCTTGGACCGGACGGCCCGCAGACAGCGCTCGGTGTCGATGTGCATCCCCTTCTGCATGCCTCCAGCATCGTGCACCGGGCGCCCGAGGGCTGGCGAGAATCCGACATCAACCTTCGCTGTCCTGGACCTGCCCGGATCGCCATGCGGACTCGCGCAGCAGGCGCAGCCCGTTCAGGCCGACCAGCACGGTGGAGCCCTCGTGCCCGGCGACGCCGAGCGGCAGCGGCAGATGCCCGGCCAGGTCCCAGACGACCAGCACGGTGATGAACGCACCCGCGACGACCAGGTTCTGCACGACGAGCCGGCGGGCCGACCGGGACAGCCGCACGACCGCCGGGACGGTGGCGAGCTCGTCGCGCACGACGACCGCGTCCGCCGTCTCCAGCGCGAGGTCGGCGCCGGCGCGCCCCATCGCCACGCCGGAGTGCGCGGCGGCGAGCGCGGGCGCGTCGTTGACGCCGTCTCCCACGAACAGCACCTTGCGCCCGGCGTCCTGCAGCTCCCGTACGGCCTTCACCTTGTCCTCGGGAAAGAGGTCCGCGCGGACGTCGGTGAGGCCGGTGGCCTCGGCGACGCGGGCGGCGGTGTGCGCGTTGTCGCCGGTGAGCAGGACGGGCGGGGTGCCGGTCAGCGCGGTGAGGGCGGCGGTGGTCGCGGGGGCGCCGGCCCGCAGGCGGTCGGTGAGGGCCAGGGTGCCCACCGGGGTGCCGTCGCGGTCCACCTGGACGACGGTGAGGCCGTCGTCGTGGCCCGCGTCTTCCCGTGCGCGGCCGACGCGCACCTCGTGCCCGTCCACGGTGGCGGTGACGCCCCGGCCCGGCCGGGCGGTGAAGGCGTCGGCGGTGGCCGGCGACAGCCCCCTGCCCCGGGCCGCGGCGACGATGGCCCGCGCCAGCGGATGCTCGCTGGGGTGCTCGGCGGCCGCGGCCAGCGCGAGCAGCCCGTCCGCGTCGAGCCCGGAGCCCGGCAGCGGCCGTACCTCCGTCACCTCGGGCGCGCCCTCGGTCAGGGTGCCCGTCTTGTCGAGTGCCGCGGTGTCGATCTCCCCGAGCCGCTCCATCGCCACCGCCGACTTGACCAGCACTCCGTGCCGCCCGGCGTTGGCGATCGCCGACAGCAGCGGCGGCATGGTCGCGAGGACGACCGCGCACGGCGAGGCGACGATCATGAAGGTCATGGCCCGCAGCAACGCGTCCGTGAGGCCGGCGCCGAAGGCGAGCGGCACGGCGAACACGGCGAGCGTCGCGGCCACCACGCCCACCGCGTAGCGCTGTTCGACCTTCTCGATGAACAGCTGTGTCGGCGCCTTGGTGCGGGACGCCTCCTCGACCAGTGTCACGATCCGGGCGATCACCGAGTCGGCGGGGTCGCGCTCCACCCGGACGCGCAACGCGCCGGTGCCGTTGAGGGTGCCCGCGAAGACCTCGTCGCCGGGGCGCTTGAGGACCGGCAGGGGCTCGCCGGTGATGCTCGCCTGGTCGGCCTCGCTGATGCCGTCCAGCACCTGGCCGTCGGCGCCGATCCGCTCCCCCGGCCGGATCAGCAGCACGTCGCCCACGGCGAGCCGCGAGGCCGGCACGGTCTCCTCGCGCCCGTCCGCGGTGAGCCGGGTCGCGGTGGCGGGGGCGAGGTCGAGCAGCCCGCGCACGGAGTCGGCCGTGCGGGCGGTGGCCAGCGCCTCCAGCGCGCCGGACGTGGCGAAGATGACGATCAGCAGGGCCCCGTCGCGGACCTGCCCGATCGCCGCCGCGCCCAGCGCCGCGACGATCATGAGCAGGTCGACGTCGAGGCTCTTGCGGCGCAGCGCGCGCAGGCCCTCCAGCGCGGGCTCCCAGCCGCCGGCGACGTAGGCGACGGCATAGGGCGGACCGAAGGCCCAGGCGGGGGCGGCGCCCAGGTCCAGGGCGAGGCCCAGCAGGAAGGCCACCAGTGCGGCCAGCGCCCAGCGGGCCTCGGGCAGGGCGAGGAGGCGGGTGCGGCGGCGGGGTGCCGTCGGGGAGGGGGCGGAGGACGCCGCTTGCGGCGCGAGAGTCGCTGACACGCCGCACACCATACAGGAATACATGAAGACTCATTCATGCGTTCATATGTGACGGGTAGGATGCCGCTCATGGGTCATGGAGCCGCCGCCACCTCAGCCACCGAGCGTCTCCGCCTGGACGAGGGCAACGTCGCCAAGGTGGCCACCACACTCCAGGCCCTGTCCACGCCGTCCAGGCTGCTGATCCTGGCGCGGCTGCGCGAGGGCCCCCTGCCCGCGACGGAGCTGGCCGCCGAGGTGGGCATGGAGCAGTCGGCCTGCTCGCACCAGCTGCGGCTGCTGCGCAATCTCGGGCTGGTGGTCGGCGAGCGCCGCGGCCGGTCGGTGGTCTACGCGTTGCACGACGACCATGTCGCGGAGCTCCTCGACCAGGCCGTGTACCACGTGGAGCATCTGCGGCTGGGCATCAGCGACACCACCGAGTAGCGCCTCACGCGCCGCCGGGCTCCGCGCCGCACGGCAGCCGAGCGGGGCGGCTCCCGAGGGGAACCGCCCCGCGCGCCGCGCGGACGTCAGCGGGTGGCGGCCGGCTCCTCCCGCCAGGTGGACAGCGCCCAGATGATGAAGACGTCGATCGCCATCATCACGACCGACCAGACGGGCTGGTACGGCAGGAAGATGAACTGCAGGATCAGGCTGATCGCGGCCAGGGCGATACCGGTGTAGCGCGCCCAGGACTGGCCGACCAGCAGGCCCCAGCCGGTGATCGCCACCAGGACGCCGAGGACCAGGTGGATCCAGCCCCAGCCGGTGAGGTTGATCTCGTAGACGTAGGTGCCGACGCGGGCGTAGACGTTGTCCTCGGCGATCGCCGCGATGCCCTGGAGCACCGCCAGCACACCGGCGCACAACATCAGCACACCGGCGAACGTGACGCCCCCGGTCACCCATCCCTCGCGGCGCTCCGTCGGCGCGGTGTGCGGGCTTCCCGTCGGATGTGCAGCGTGCTGAGCCATGGCGGCCGTCCCTTCCGTCCCCGTGTCGATGTCCCCGTGCAGGTGTCCCCGTGCGGGTGTCCCCGTGCAGGTGTCCCCGTGCGGGTGACTTCCAGCGTCGGGGCGCCGCCCGGGTGCCGCCATCTCGACTACGCCGGTCGGGTGACACCCGGTACGTCGGCGTTCCGGCGGAAAGGGGCCGCCACCTGCGGGAACGGGCATACGGCTCACATGTTGATCATGTGGCCGGCGAGCCCGTGCAGCGCCTCCTTGACCGCCTCGCCGAGCGTCGGGTGCGCGTGTACGTTGCGCGCGAGCTCGTGGACGGTCAGGTCCCACTGCTGGGCCAGGGTCAGCTCGGGCAGCAGTTCGGTGACGTCCGGGCCGATGAGGTGGCCGCCGATCAGCTCGCCGTACCGGGTGTCGCTGATCAGCTTCACGAAGCCGGAGGCGTCGCCGAGGCCGTGCGCCTTGGCGTTGGCGGTGAACGGGAACTTGACCACCTTGACGTCGTGCCCGAGCTCCCGGGCCTGCTCCTCGGTGTAGCCGAAGCTCGCGACCTGCGGCCGGCAGTAGGTGGCGCGCGGGATCATCGCGTAGTCGAGTTCCATGGTCTCGGCGTCCGCGAGCGTCTCGGCGGCGACGATGCCCATGGCCTCGGCGGCGTGCGCGAGCATGAGCTTGGCGGTGACGTCGCCGATGGCGTAGAGGTGCGGCACGGAGGTGCGGCAGCGGCCGTCGATCTCGATCGCGCCGCGCTCGCCGACGCGGACACCGGTGTTCTCCAGACCGTAGCCGGTGACGTTGGGCGCGAAGCCGATGGCCTGGAGCACCTTGTCGGCCTCCAGCACCTGCTGGGAGCCGTCCTCGGCGGTGACCGTGACGCGGACCTGCGGCCCGGACTCGTCGATGGCGTCGACGCGGGTCGAGGTCAGCACGTCGATGCCCAGCTTGCGGTACTGGCGGGCCAGCTCGGCCGAGACCTCGGCGTCCTCAAGGGGGGCGATGCGGTCCAGGAACTCGACGACGGTGACCTGCACGCCGTAGTTGTGCAGCACGTAGGCGAACTCGACGCCGATCGCCCCGGCACCCGCGACCACGATCGACCGCGGCAGGTCCTCGGCGAGGATCTGCTCCTCGTACGTCACCACGCGCGCGGTGCGGCGGGTGCCGGGGAGCAGCCTGGGGGTGGCGCCGGTGGCGATGACGCAGTTCTCGAAGCCGATGGTGCGGGTGGTGCCCTCGTAGTCGGTGACCTGGAGGGTGTGGGGGTCGAGGAAGATGCCGCGGCCGTCGAACTCCTTGATCTTGTTCTTCTTCATCAGGTAGTGGACGCCCTTGACCCGGCCGTCCGCGACCCGGCGGCTGCGGCGGAAGGCCTCGCCGTAGTCGAAGGAGACCTCGCCGTCGACCTTGATGCCGAAGGTCCCGGCCTCACGGGTGACGATGTGGGCGAGCTCGGCGTTGCGCAGGAGGGCCTTGCTGGGGATGCAGCCGACGTTCAGGCAGACGCCGCCCCAGTACTTCTCCTCGACCACGGCGACGCTTCTGCCCAGCTGCGCGGCGCGGACGGCGGCGACGTAGCCGCCGGGGCCCGCTCCGAGAACGACGACGTCGAAGCGCTCGTCCTGCTCGTCCTGCTCGTCCATGCGTCAGGTCCCTTTCGGTCGTGATCCGGCGCGGTCCGTCGCGGCGCCGGTCTCAGGTCGGCTGCCCGTCCCGTTCCTGCCGCATCCGACGCCGTACGACGACCGCGTCCACGGCGGCGACGAGGGCGAGCACACCGCAGGCGACGGCGAGGCCGGTCAGCGCCGCCGGACCGGGGACGCCGGACGGCGAGGCGTTCGCGGCCCAGAGGGCGAACAGCACCGTCGCCACCACGAACACGGGCAGGAAGACGGCGTTGAGCAGCATGCGCAGGCGCAGCGGGCTGCGGGCGGTGCGGGGTTCGGTGCCGGTGCGGCGAGCGTGCCGCGCGCCCGGCCGCTCCCCGGGCAGGGGCTCTTCAGGGGGCATGACGGCCCGCCTTCCGTGGTGCGGTGGCTCAGTGGTTGGGGGCGGCCCGGCTGATGTCGGCCAGTGCGGAGCGGGGGTCCTCCGTGGTGGCGAGGTCGCCGAGGCTGACCATGCCGACCGGACGGCCGCCGTGGTCGACGACGGGCAGCCTGCGGACGGCGTACTGGCGCATCAGTGTGAGGGCCCGCTCGACCGTGTCGTCCGGCGCCACCGTGACCACGGGCGGGCGCGTGCACAGCGAACCGACCGGGGTGGTGCGCGGGTCGCGGGCCTCGGCGACCGCCCGTACCGCGATGTCCCGGTCGGTGAGCACGCCGAACAGGTCCCGGCCGTACGCCACGAGGACGTCGCCGATGTCCTGGTCGCGCATGACCTGCGCCGCCACGGCCACCGTCGCCATGGGTTCGATCGACGCGGTGCCCGGGGACATCACGTCACGTATCCGCCTGCTCATGAAGACCTCCTGGGCCCGCCGGGTCAGCTGCCGTGCAGCGCCTCCAGCACGTCCTCGTCCGTCAGCTGTTCGAAGTCCTCGTACCACAGGCCCACCGCGTGGAACGGGCTCGGCCGCAGCAGGCACACCACGTCGTCCGCCTCGTCGCGCAGCAGCTCGGCGGCCTCGTGCGAGCAGACCGGCGCGGCGACCACGATCCGCTCGGGGTCCCGGTGACGGACCGCGCGCACCGCGGCCCGCGCGGTGGACCCGGTGGCCAGTCCGTCGTCGACGAGGATGGCGGTACGTCCGCGCAGCTCTGCGGGCGGCCGGTCCTTTCGGTACCGCTCCTCCCTGCGGTGCAGCTCCGTCCGCTCCCGGGCCACGATCGGCGCCAGCTCGGCCTCGCTCAGGCCCATCTGCTCCAGGGCCCGGGGGTCGAAGAACGGGGGCTCGTCGCCCGCGAGGGCCCCGACGCCGAACTCCTCGTGGAACGGTGCCCCGATCTTGCGGACCACCAGGACGTCGAGCGGCGCGCCGAGCGCGGGCGCGACCTCCCGGGCCACGGTGACACCGCCGCGGGGCAGGGCGAGGACCACGGGGTCCGGGAGTGTCCCCTTCTCCTGGAGGATGCGCAGATGCCCGGCCAGTTCCCGGCCGGCGTGCGCACGGTCACGGAAACGCATGTGCTCCCCTTCCGCCACGAGGGCGTCGTCCTCTCGCCCTGTGGTCGTACGGGTTTCCCACGTGCGGCGCCCGACACGCGGACGGTGTCCTGGCCGGGCGCCGCGCTCGCGCTACTCGGTGCCCGTCGGCCGGCGGGCCTGCGCCATCGCGTCCCGTACGTCGCGCAGCGGGCGCAGCCGGTAGGTCCAGGCGTAGTCGCGGTCGGCGAGCAGCTTGTACTCGGCGTGGGTGTGGGCGCCCCAGCTGTCGTCGCCGCCGACGCCCATCTGCCGGTGGTTCACCCGCAGCACCACCGCGTCACGGGGAGTGAGCTGGTAGTCGTGGCGCCTGCCGCACGACAGGTCCTCCGGGGTGAAGTGGGAGGCGTTGACCTCCAGCAGCGGCTCCCCGCTGACCAGCAGACCCGCTCCGTCCCGCCCGGTCAGCGCCGCCCAGCGCACGTCGGTCCGGTTGCCGTTCTCCTGCGGGCGCAGGTACGGCGTCCACTGGCCGGCGACGGTGCCGTCGTACACGCCGACGTCGGTGCCGTTGTTGCGGTCCCAGTGGTTCTCGTCGGGGCCGCGGCCGTAGTACCGCAGCCGGTCCAGGCGCCGTGGCAGCACCAGCAGGCTGCCGACCTCCGGCAGGTACGGCAGGTTCGCCGCGCCCGGGTGCAGGGTGTGGTCGACCTTGATCTCGCCGTTGCCGAACACCGTGTAGGTGGTGGTGTACGCCGACTCGGTCGTCGTGGGCAGGGTGCCCGTGACCTCGATCCGCACGGCCCGGTCCCGCAGGGCGCGCACGCGCACTCCGGTCACCTCGCGCCGGGCGCCGGCGTCCCGCCAGGTCTCGTTGCGGGTGTGCTGGCCGTTGCCCCGGTCGTTGTCCGTGGGCGCCCGCCAGAAGTTCGGCGCGGGCCCCGAGGTGATCAGGCGGGTGCCCGCGGCCTCGTACGACGTGATGACGCCGCTGCCCTTGTCGACGGTGACGGAGAACCCCTCGCCCGTCACGGTGATCGCGTGCGCGCCGTCGTCGTACGTGAGCGCCGGAACGCTGTCCAGCGGCGCGGGGGTGACCGGGGGGACGGGCACGTCGAGCGGGAGCTGCCGCCCTGCGACCTCGAAGCCGGCCTCGGCCCACCTGGTGGGCTCCTTGGTGGTGAAGGACAGCTGGAGGAAGTACTCCGTGCCGGGCGCCGGGTCGCCCGGCAGCCGTACCGGAAGGGTGATGTCCTTGCCGCTCAGCGGGGGGACGTCCAGCTGGTCGCGGCTCAGCCGGCCGCGCTGGACCGGTGTGCCGTCGGCGACGAGCGTCCAGTGGCCGTCGAACGCGCGCAGGCCGGTGAACAGGTACTCGTTGGTGAGGGTGACCGCGCCGGGACCACCGGGGGCGGCGGAGACGTCGATCGCCTGGTAGATCTGCTTGACCTCGACGGCCTTGCCGGTGCTGCCGCGGTCGGCCCTGACGATGCCGTCGCCGGAGAACGCCCCGTCGTTGGGGTTGTCCCCCCAGTCCCCGCCGTAGGCGAGGAACGTCCGCTGCGCGGGCCGCCGTTCGGTGCGGCGCACGGTGGCGGCGTCGAACCAGAAGCGCACGCCGTCGTCGCCGGGGCCGCGGCCGTCGGAGGCCAGTTCGGCGGCGCTCAGGGCACGGGCGTAGACGCGGGCGCGGCGCACGGTGCCGCTGAACTCACGGGTCGGGTGGTCGACGTCGGTGGCGAGCGCGAGCGGGGCGGTGTTGCTGGCGGGGCGCCGGTCGGTGGTGCGGGTCGCCCGTACGGCGCCGTCGACGTGGAGGGCGAGGGTGCCGGCGTCCGCGTCGAAGACTCCGGCGATGTGGTGCTCGCGGCCGCTCCAGCCGCCCGGCAGGGTCCAGCTCGCGCTGATCCACTGTCCGTCGGAGTGGAGGAAGAACTCCAGGCTCTCCCCGGTCTGTTTCAGCGCGTACTGGGTGTCGCCCTTGGCGAGGACGGGCTGGTGACCGCCCGTCACCCCCGGGGTGATCCAGGCCTCCAGCGTCAGCGATCCGGTCAGGTCGAGGCGGTCGTCGCGGGCGAAGACGGTGGCACCGGTGAGGCCCTTGTCGCGGTCGAAGGTGCCTGCGGAGGCGAGGAGCTCGCCGCTCAGCGCGGCGGGCCCGGACTCGGTGAACAGCGTGCGGGCCGGTGTGGGCCAGGTCAGCGCCTGGTCGGCGAAGTCCCAGATCCAGCCGCCCTGGAGGACGTCGTGGCGGCGCACGACGTCCCAGTACTTCTTGAAGTTGCCGTTGGAGTTCCCCATCCCGTGCGAGTACTCGATCATCACGTACGGCCGGGTGTCGTCCGCGTCCTCGGCGCGCGCCTCGACGCGCTGGGGGCTCTCGTACATCCGGGAGCGGATGTCGCTGATGCCGGGTCGGTCGTCGCCCTCGTACTGGATGACACGGGTGGGGTCGTAGGAGCGTATCCACTCGTGCATGGCGGTGAAGGTGCTGCCGCCGCCGGCCTCGTTGCCGAGCGACCAGATGACCACGCAGGCGTGGTTCTTGTCGCGGTGGACCATGTTCTGCGCGCGGGCCAGGCAGGCCCGCGTCCATTCCGGGTGGTCACCCGGGTACTCGTCGCGTATGCCGTGGGTCTCCAGGTTGGTCTCGTCCACGAGGTACAGGCCGTACTCGTCGGCGAGTTCCAGCCACAGCGGGTTGTTGGGGTAGTGCGAGGTGCGGACCGTGTTGATGTTCAGCCGCTTGATCACCTCGATGTCCCGGGCGAGGTCGGCGCGGGTGAGCGCCATGCCGCGGTCGGGGTGCATCTCGTGCCGGTTGGTGCCGCGCAGGGACACCGGCTTGCCGTTGATGCGCATCAGGCCGTCCTTGAGCGCGAACTCGCGCAGGCCCACCCGGTGCGACAGCGTCTCGACGACCTTGCCCGCCGGGTCGCGCAGGCGCAGGACGGCCGTGTAGAGGTACGGGTCCTCGGCCGACCACAGCCGGGGCGCGGGCACGGCACGCGCGGCGCGTACGGTCGTCTCCTCGCCGGCCGGTACGTCGGTCTCCTGCCGGAGCGGCCGGGGCCAGACCGGGTGCCCGCCGGCGTCGTACAGCTGGGTCTCCACGGTGTGGTGCCCACCGCCGCCGCCGTAGTCACGCACGTGCGCGGTGACCGCCAGTTCGGCGGTGCCGAAGTCGTCGGCGAGCGGGGTGTCGAGACGGAAGTCGCGCACGTGCACCGACGGGGTGGAGTAGAGGTGCACCGAGCGGAAGATGCCGCTCAGCCGGATCATGTCCTGGTCCTCCAGCCAGTCCCCGTCGGAGTAGCGGTAGACCTCCACCGCGATCTGGTTGGTGCCGGGCCTCAGGTGCTCGGTGACGTCGTACTCGGCGGGCGTGTAGGAGTCCTCGTGGTAGCCCACCAGCTCCCCGTTGATCCACACGTAGTGCGCCGACTTGACGCCCTCGAAGTGCAGGAAGGTCCGCCGCCCCGACCAGGAGCGGGGCACGGTGAACGTACGCCGGTACTGGCCGACGGGGTTGTGGCGGGTGGGGGCGGCCGGGGGCTGCGCGTCCTCGCCCCGGCCGTTGGGGCCCCACCAGGGGTAGGTGATGTTGATGTAGATCGGGGAGTCGTAGCCGTGCAGTTGCCAGCAGGAGGGGACCGGGACGGTGTCCCAGGCGGAGTCGTCGACGTCGGTGCGGTGGAAGTCGGGGTCCCGGTCGTCGGGGCGGTCGGCGTAGGCGAATCTCCAGGTGCCGTCGAGGCTCAGCCGGTAGGGCGAGCGGCTGCGGTCGGCGGCCAGGGCCTGCGCCACGTCCGCGTAGGGCATGAGGGTGGTGTGCGGGGGCTCGGTCCCGAGCCGGAACAGGTCGATGTGGCCGTTCCACTCGGGCGGCCCGGCCTGCGCCGCGTCGCGCGGGGCGCCGTACGCGGCGGCGGGGGGCGAGGACAGGGCGAGCGCGCCGAACACGGCGGCGCCCGACTCCAGAAGCCGGCGGCGGCTGACGACGGGGCGGCCGGCGAACGAGGGGGGATTGTGCGGCATGACCGTGTCCTTCCTCGGGACGGACAGTGCGCTGCACGAACTGAGGGCGGGTCACCTCGCGGTGACGGGGCAGCCGTTGCCGTCGTGGTGGGACGCGGCTCGCGAGGACGGTGTCGGCTGCTGCGCCCGGCTCACCCTAGGACTTCGCACACGACCGAGCAATTGCCCCGTCGGACTCTGTTCGTTCCTGAGGGAGCCCGGCATGCCGGCCGCCGCTCAGCCCACCTGCCCCGCGAACGCCTCGTACGCCCGCTCGTCGAAGAGCACGAACCTGACCTCCTCGACCGACGTCCCCGTGGCCCGCACGGTCTCGACCGCGATCCGTGCCGCGTCGTCCATCGGCCAGCCGTAGATACCGGCGGAGACGGCCGGGAACGCCACGGCACGCGCGCCCAACTCGTCGGCCACGCGCAGGGATTCGCGGTAGCAGGAGGCCAGCAGGGCGGAGCGGTCCTCCTGCGCGGAGTGGACCGGGCCCACGGTGTGGATCACCCAGCGCGCGTCGAGGTCGCCGGCCGTCGTGGCCACCGCCCCGCCCGTCGGCAGGCCCTTGCCGTAGGAGGAGGCGCGCAGCCTGCGGCAGTCCTCCAGGATCGCGGGGCCGCCGCGCCGGTGGATCGCGCCGTCCACACCTCCGCCACCCAGCAGCGAGGAGTTGGCGGCGTTGACGATGGCGTCGGCGCTCTGGCGGGTGATGTCGCCCTGGACGAGCGTGATGTGAGGGGTCATGTCTGTCTCAGCCTCCTCCACACGGCCTTCGCCGCGTTGTGTCCCGACATGCCGTGCACGCCCGGCCCCGGCGGGGTGGCCGACGAGCAGAGGTACACGGCCGGGTGCGGGGTGCTGTACGGGAACAGGGACGCCTTGGGCCGCAACAGGCTCTGCAGTCCGCTGAACGCGCCGGAGGCGATGTCGCCGCCGACGTAGTTGGCGTTGCGGGCGGCCAGTTCGGGCGGTCCGGCGGTGGCACGGGCGAGGACACGGTCGCGGAACCCGGGGGCGAAGCGCTCCAGTTGGCGCTCGACGGCGTCGGTGAGGTCGCCTCTCCAGCCGCTGGGGACATGGCCGTAGGCCCAGAAGACCTGCTTGCCCTCGGGGGCCCGGGTGGGGTCGGCGACGCCCGGCTGCACGGTGATCAGGAACGGCCGTTCGGGTGCCCGGCCGAGACGGGACGCGTCACGCAGGGCGGTGCCGATCTCGGCGCTGCTGCCGCCGATCTGCACGGTCCCGGCCCTGCGGGGCTCCTCGGCGGTCCACGGCACCGGGCCGTCCAGCGCGTAGTCCAGCTTGAAGACGCCGGGGCCGTACCGGTACCCCTCGTAGTAGCGGCCGAAACCCGCGATGCGGGCCAGGGCCGTCGGCGAGGTGTCGAAGACGTAGGCCCGCGCGGGCGGCAGGTCGTCCAGGCGCTTGACCTCGTAGTCCGTGTGGATCGCGCCGCCGAGGTCCTTCAGGTACGCGGCCAGCGCGTCCGAGATGGACTGGGAGCCGCCGCGCGCCACGGGCCAGCCCCGGGCGTGCGCCGCGAGGGCGAAGACCAGGCCGATCGCGCCGGTGGCGAGGCCGGTGAGCGGGGCCATCACATGGGCGACGAGCCCGGCGAAGAGGGCCTTGGCGGGTTCGTCGCGGAAGCGGCGGGTCAGCCAGGTGGACGGCGGCAGGCCGACCAGGCCGAAGCGGGCGAGGGTCACCGGGTCCCGGGGCAGCGCGGTCAGCGGCAGGGACATGAAGTCGCGGGCGAGCGTGTCCCAGTGGGGCAGGAAGGGCTCCACCAGCCTGCGGTAGGCCCCCGCGTCGCGCGGGCCGAGGGAGGCGGCCGTCTCACCGACCGAGCGGGACAGGACCGCCGCGGTGCCGTCGGGCAGGGGGTGCGCCATGGGCAGTTCGGCGTGCAGCCACTGAAGGCCGTAGCGGTCCAGCGGGAGCGCGCGGAACGCCGGGGAGTTGATGCCGAGGGGATGGGCGGCCGAACACGGATCGTGACGGAAGCCGGGGAGTGTGAGCTCCTCGGTGCGGGCACCCCCGCCGATCGTGTCCCGCGCCTCGAACACCGCCACGGAGAAGCCGCGGCGGGCCAGCTCCACGGCGGCCGTCAGTCCGTTCGGCCCCGCACCCACCACGACCGCATCGAGCATCGACGGCACCTTCGGACTCCTTCGTCAGCCGATGGCCACTCGGGATCAGGATATGCCGGGGGACTGTCACACCTCCGCGACGGGGGTGCGGCCCTGCCGCCGTAGGCCCTGTGGGGAGCGGCAGGGGCGCGGGAAGGGGCCGCTCAGACCGCCGAGGACAGCAGTGCGACCACCCGGCGGGCCGTGGCCGCGTCGCGGGCCGCGGTGAAGGGCAGGGTGTTGCCCCCGGTGATGCGGAACGGCTCCCCCGCGCGCGTGAGGTGGGCGCCACCGGCCTCCTCGACCAGCAGCAGGCCCGCCGCGTGGTCCCAGGCGGCCTCCCAGGAGAACGCCGTCGCGTCCGACTCGCCCCGGGCGACGGCGAGATACTCCAGGCCCGCCGAACCGCACTCGCGCGGGGCGACGCCGTCCGTCCACAGGCCGAGCAGCGCGCGCTTCTCCTCGTCGCTCGTGTAGTCCGGGTGGGAGGTGGCGATCCGCAGGTCACGGCCCGGAGTGGGCGGGCCCGCGAACAGCCGCTCGCCGTCGAGGAAGGCGCCCTGGCCCCGCACGGCGGTGGCCAGCTGGTCCCGGGCGGCCGCGTACGTCCACGAGGCCAGCACGACGCCGTGGTGCGCCAGCGCGACCAGCGTGCAGAAGCCCTCGTCGCCGGCCACGAACTGCCGGGTGCCGTCGACGGGGTCGATGATCCAGACCGGGGCGTCGCCGCGGATCGCCTCGTACGAGGCGGGGTTGGCGTGCACCGCCTCCTCGCCGACCACGGCGGAGCCGGGCAGCAGGGCGCCGAGCGCCTCGGTGAGGTGCCGCTCGGCCAGCCGGTCGGCGTCGGTCACCAGGTCGTGCGGACCGCTCTTCTGGTCGACCTCGTGCGCGGCCAGCTGCCGGAAGCGGGGCATGATCTCGGCGGCCGCGGCCTTGCGCACCGCTTCCTCGACGTCGGCCGCGTGCCGTGCGAGAAACTCCTCGATGGTTTCCTTGTCTTCGAACATGCCTCCATGAGAGCACGTGGCGCTGACAATCCCCGCCCCGCCGGTGCACTCCGGGTGGAATCGGGATGAACTCCCGACGCCCGCCGTCTTGATCGCCCCGTACCGGTGCCGCCGCCGGTGCCCGGGGTCTCAAGGCCCGAGCCGCAGGTCAGCGACCGACCGCGTACCCCTGCATCCCGCGCGGGTTCGCCGCCGCCGAGAGCACGCCCGTGCGCGGGTCCCGTGCCACCGCGCACAGCCGGCCCTCCGACCAGTCGTCACCCACCGTGACGTCGTGCCCGCGACGGCGCAGTTCCTCGACCACCCGGGGGTCCGTCCGCCCCTCGACCGTCACACTCCCCGGGCGCATCCCGCGCGGGTAGAACGAACCGGGGAAGCTGTCCTGGTGCCAGTTCGGAGCATCGATGGCACCCTGGAGGTCGAGTCCGCCGCGGACCGTGCCGCGCAGGGCGACCGCCAGGAAGAAGTGCAGCTGCCACTGGTCCTGCTGGTCCCCGCCGGGTGTGCCGAAGGCCATCACCGGCACCCCCTCACGCAGCGCGATCGACGGTGTGAGCGTGGTCCGCGGTCGGCGTCCCGGTGCGAGCGAGTTCGCCAGCCCCTCCTCCAGCCAGGTCATCTGCAGGCGCGTGCCGAGCGGGAATCCCAGCTCGGGCACGACGGGGTTGGACTGGAGCCAGCCGCCGCTGGGGGTGGCGGCGACCATGTTGCCCCACCGGTCGACGACGTCCAGATGACAGGTGTCGCCCCGGGTGCCGCCGTCGGCGTGGACGTCGGGTTCGCCGGGGACCGGGGAGGCCGGGCTCCTGGCGACGGTGGGCTCTCCCACCCCCATGGGGCTGAACCCGGGGTCCTCGCCCGCCACCACGTGCGCCTGGGCGGACAGCCGGGGCGCGCGCCCGCCGGGGCTCCCGGGCCGCAGCTCGTGCGAGGCCCGGTCGCCGACCAGTGAGCGCCGCTGCGCGTTGTAGGGCGCCGACAGCAGGTCGTCGAGCGGCACGTCGGCCGCGTCGCCGTACCAGGCCTCACGGTCGGCCATGGCCAGCTTGGAGCCCTCGATCAGCAGGTGGACGTAGTCCGGGGAGCCGTAGGCGGGCAGCTCGGGCGGCAGCAGCGCGAGCTGCTGGAGCAGCACGGGGCCCTGGCTCCAGGGGCCGGCCTTGCACAGGGTCCAGCCGTTCCAGTCGTAGGTCGCCGGCTCCTCGTAGGTCGCGGACCAGCCGGCGAGGTCGGCCGCCGTGAGCGTGCCGGTGTGGCGCTCGCCGCTGGTGTCCAGCGTGGGGCGGCCCGCCTGACGGGTCAGGGCCTCGGCGACGAATCCGGTGCGCCACACCTCACGGGCCGCCTCGATCTGCGCCTCCCGCTCCCCCGCTCCGGCGACCTCCGCGAGCAGGCGCTTCCAGGTGGCGGCCAGCGCGGGGTTGCGCAGCAGCTCGCCGGGGCGCGGGGCCCTGCCGCCCGGCAGGTACACCTCCGCCGACGAGGTCCACTCCGTCTCGAACAGCTCGCGCACGGTCTCGACGGTCTCGCCGACGCGCTCCACGGGCGCGTGCCCGTGCTCCGCGTACCCGATGGCGTACTTCAGCACCTCGGCGAGCGGCTTCGTGCCGTGGTCGCGCAGCAGCAGCATCCACGCGTCGAAGGCGCCCGGGACGGCGGCGGCAAGGGGCCCGGTGCCGGGGACGAGGTCGAGGCCGAGCCCCCGGTAGTGGGCGACGCTCGCCCCGGCGGGCGCCACGCCCTGTCCGCACAGCACCCGCACCTGGCCACCGGCGGGCGCGAGCAGGATGGGCGCCTCGCCGGCGGGCCCGTTGAGGTGCGGCTCGACGACATGCAGCACGAACGCCCCGGCGACGGCCGCGTCGTAGGCGTTGCCGCCGTCCTCCAGCACGGCCATCGCGCACTGCGAGGCGAGCCAGTGGGTGGACGACACCATGCCGAAGGTGCCCTGGAGGGTGGGACGGGTGGTGAACATGTGACCTTTCGCCTTGCTCGTTCGCGTGCGTCGGCCGAAGGGGTCGGCCCGCACGATCGGCTCGGGGACAACCGGGGAGTCCGGGCCGCGCACCCGCCTCCCCGCGCTCTCCCCGCAGGCTATCCACCGCCTCGCGCGTCCATTCCCCCGCCTCCCGGACGGCGCGGGGCCGGGTCCGGCTCACGAGGCGGGGGGCGCGGTCACCGCGTAACGTCGGAACATGAACGCTGCCCAGCGGCCGGCCGGCGCACGACCGGGGCCTCGCTTCCCGTGACGGCCGGGCACGTCACGCGGCCGGGGCGGTGCGCCGTACCCGCCCGCGAGCGCGGACGATGAGCACCGGCACACCCGGCGCCGGACCGCCGGGCGGCGGACAGACCGTCCGCTCCGAGGCGTCGCGCACCCCCTTGCGGGACTTCCTGCGCACCGAGACCGGCAGCGCCCTGGTCCTGGCGGCCGCGGCGCTCGCCGCCCTGGTGTGGGCCAACCTCGCGCCGGGCGGCTACGAGGCCGCCTGGACGACGGTGCTGTCGGTCCGCGCCGGCTCGGCCGGCGTCGATCTGGGGCTGCGCGAGTGGGTCAACAGCGGCCTCATGGCGCTCTTCTTCTTCGTCATCGGTCTGGAGGCGCGCCGCGAGTTCGACATGGGCGAGCTGCGCGACCGCCGCCGCATCGCGCTTCCGCTGGCCGCCGGGATCGCCGGGATGGCCGTTCCGGTCTCTCTCTACCTGGCCTTCACCGCCGGGCACGGCGCCGCCGGCGGGTGGGGGGCGGCGATGTCGACCGACACCGCGTTCGCCCTGGGCACCCTCGCGCTCCTGGGCGGCCGGCTGCCCCGGGCCCTGCGCTCCTTCCTGCTGACGGCGTCCGTCGTCGACGACTTCGTCGCTCTGGCGGTCATCGCCGTCGTCCACAGCGGCACCCTGTCCTGGCCGGCGCTCCTGGTGGCCGTGGTGCTCTTCCTGGTGGCGCTCGTCCTGAGCAGGTTCCACGTGCGCCACGGCGCCGTCCACGCCCTCCTCGCCGTCGGTGTGTGGGGGGCGCTGCTGCGCTCGGGGGTCGACCCGGTCGTCACCGGTCTCGCCTTCGGTCTGATCACCTACGCGTACCCGGCCACGCGTTCGGACCTGGAACGCGCCAGTGGGCTCTTCCGGCTCTTCCGGGAGCAGCCCACGCCGGAACTGGAGCGTTCCCTACGTCAGGGGCTGCAGGCCGCGATCTCTCCCAACGAGCGCCTCCAGCAGCGCTACCACCCCTTCACCAGCTACCTGGTCGTCCCCGTCTTCGCCCTCGCCAACGCCGGTGTCCATGTGACCCCGAGCGGCCTCGCCGCGAGTCTCACCTCACCGATCACCCTCGGCGTTCTCGTCGCCTTCCTGCTGGGCAAGCCCCTGGGCATCACCCTCGCGGAACTGCTGACGACCTGGCTGAGCCGCGGACGGCTGCGCCCGCAGGTCGGCTGGGGCGCGGTCCTCGCCGGCGGCAGCGCGGCGGGCGTGGGCTTCACGGTCTCCCTGCTGATCGCCACCCTCGCCCTCGACGGCGAGGACCTGATGCAGGCCAAGGTGGGCATCCTCGCGTCCGTGCCGCTGTCCTTCGCGCTCACCTGGGCGGTCACCGCCGTGGTGCACGCGCTGCCCGGGACCACCCGTGCCCGGGCCCTGCTGGGCAAGGCGGAGGGCATCGTCGACCTCGTCATGCCGGTGGACCGGGAGCGGGACCACGTCCGGGGCCCGCGCACCGCCTCGGTCACGGTGGTCGAATACGGTGACTTCGAGTGCCCCTACTGCGGCCGGGCGGAGCCGGTGATGCGCCGGCTGCTCGCCGACGCCGGGGACGTCGGCTACGTCTGGCGCCACCTTCCGCTCAACGACGTCCACCCGCACGCCCAGCTCGCGGCCCAGGCGGCGGAGGCGGCGGCCGGGCAGGGCGCCTTCTGGCCGATGCACGACGCCCTCCTGGCCCACCAGGGGGAGCTGCGCCTGCAGGAGCTGCTGCGCCACGCCGAGGATCTCGGGCTGGACACGGAGCGCTTCCAGCGGGACCTGCGCTCGCACGCGGCGGTCGCCCGGGTGGCCGAGGACGTCGAGTCGGCCGACCTCAGTGGCGTGGCCGGCACACCGACCTTCTTCGTCAACGGCCGTCTGCACCGCGGACCGTACGACCTCGCGAGTCTGAGCGAAGCGGTCCGCAGTGCCCGCGAGCGCGCGGCCGTCGTGGCGTCCTGACGCGTGCCGTGCGGGCTCCCCCGCGGCGGCTCCGGCGCCCCGCTCCCCGACGGTCACGGGGACATAACGGGACACACAACGCGTCGGCGGTCAGGCTCAGTTACCGCGCAGGCACGGAGCGAGTTGGCACTTCCGCACCACAGTCAGTCGTGTGACACTGGCGTCCCGTCCGCAGTGCGGACCACCTCCGCACCATCCCCCACGAGAAGTGCGCCGTGCGTTCTCTTCCTCTGCCGCTCGCTCTCACCGCGCGTCTGACGCCGGTCGTCGTGCTCGCCTGCGCGGGCTGGGCGCTCAGCTCCCCGGAGCCCGCTGCCCCCGCCGCCCAGGCCAAGGAGACGGACCGGACCGGGACCCAGTCCGCCTCGGCGCCGTCCTCGACGACCGCGCCGAAGACGTACACCGCCGCCCCCGCGCCGTGCTCCGGGCTGGCCCAGAAGACGATCACCTCCCTCGTGCCCGGCGCCAAGACGGCCGGCAAGGAGATCTCCTCGACGGACAAGGCGGTGCGCCGCACCTGCTCCTGGAACGCCCTCAAGGGCTACGACTACCGCTGGCTCGACGTCTCCTTCGAGATCAGCGAGTCGGACGAGAAGGCGGAGAAGCAGTACGACTCGCGGGTCAAGGAGAAGAGCGGCGGCGGCGAGGTCCCCGGCACGGGCGAGGCGGCCTACTCGGTCGTGAACCTCACCACCGAGGACGACCAGAAGACGCGCGAGGCCATGGTGGTCGTGCGCACGTCCAACGCGCTGGTGGTCGTCACCTACAACGGCTCGGACTTCGAGTCGAAGGACGCGCCCAGCTCGGACGAGATGAACAAGGGCGCCATCAAGGCGGCCAAGGAGGCGGTGGCGGCGCTGGAGGGCGGCCGGTAGCCACCGGCCGCCCTCCGGTCGCGACGCCCGGTCTCACTCCGCCGCGCGCGCCCGCTCACGCGGCAGCATCAGCGCCACGTAGAGCAGCAGGGAGGCCGCGAGGCCGACCGCCCAGCCGTAGTCGGCGAGCGGCTTGAGGAACGGGATCAGCCCGTCCGCCGGGAAGGGGCCGGACCGCACCCCGTCCGCGTTCACCGTCGAGTACGAGCCGCCGACGGCGAGCAGTCCGCCGGCCCCGAACGCGACCAGGGCCCGCCAGTTCCAGCCGCCCGCGTACCAGTACCGTCCGCCCGGCGTGTACAGGTCCGCCAGGTGCAGGACCGTACGCCGGACGATCCAGTAGTCGGCGATCAGGATGCCCGCGACGGTGCCGAGCAGACCGCCGACCACACCGAGCCAGGTGAAGATGTAGAACTCGGGCGTCGAGATCAGCTTCCACGGGAAGATCAGGATCCCGACGACACCCGTGATCAGCGCGCCGGTACGGAAGTTGATGAACTTGGGTGCCAGGTTGGCCAGGTCGTAGGCCGGGGAGACGACGTTCGCCGCGATGTTCACGGAGATGGTGGCGACCAGCACGGTGATCAGTGCGAAGAGCAGGCCGAAGACGTTGTCGGCCTTCGCGGCGAGGGTGACCGGGTCCCAGATCGCCTCGCCGTAGACCGCCTGGGAGCCGGAGGTGACCAGCACGGCGAGGATCGCGAACAGCGTCATCGTGGTGGGCAGTCCCAGCGTCTGGCCCCGGGTCTGGGCACGCTGGCTGGCGCCGAAGCGGGTGAAGTCGGGGATGTTGAGCGACAGCGTCGCCCAGAAGCCGATCATGCCCATCAGGGACGGGAAGAAGACCGGCCAGAAGTCCGCGCCCCAGCCGAGCGTGGAGGGCTGGGACAGCAACTCGCCGAAGCCGTCCGCCTTCACCGCGATCCAGATCAGCAGCACGAAGGCGCCGACGATCACGAAGGGGGCGGCCCAGTTCTCGAAGTGGCGCAGGAAGTCCATGCCGCGGTGGATGATGGCGATCTGCAAGGCCCAGAACAGCAGGAAGCACAGCCACAGCGGCCAGGGGTTGCCGGCGATCTGCCCGGCCTTCTCCCATTCACCGCCGGTGAGCTTGGAGCCGAGGGCGAAGATGCCGCTGCCGCCGATCCAGGTCTGGATCCCGAACCAGCCGCAGGCCACCGCCGCCCGGATCAGCGCCGGGACGTTGGCGCCGCGCAGCCCGAACGAGGCGCGGGCGAGCACCGGGAAGGGGATGCCGTACTTGGGTCCGGCGTGACCGGTGGCCAGCATCGGCAGCAGCACGATGACGTTGGCCAGGGCGATCGTGAAGACCGCCTGCTTCCAGTCCATGCCGAGCGCGACCAGGCCCGAGGCCAGCGTCCAGCTCGGGATGCAGTGCGCCATGGAGATCCACAGCGCCGCGAAGTTGTAGGTGGTCCACTTGCGCTCGGCCACCGGGACGGGACGCAGGTCCTCGTTGGCGAAGGGGCTGTCGGTGGGGAAGGCCTCGGGGGCCAGTTCTATCCGGCCGTCGGCGTCGGTGCGCTGGGCGGTGGGCGACCCCGTGGGGACTGTATCGGTCATGGCAGGCCAATCGACAAGGTGGGACGGGAGAGGCCGTGCGGGGGCCTTGGGCCCCCTCCCCGGGACGGCGGGGAGGGAGGCAAGGTGTGGGGGGTCGGGAGGGTCGGTCGGGGTGGGTGCGGTCAGGAGCGGACCGCGGGGATGACCTGCGCGCCGTACGCGTCGATCACCGCTTCCTGCGCGTCGTGCATGTCGTACACCGCGAACTGGTCGACGCCCAGCTCGCGCAGCGCGTGGAGTTTCTCGATGTGCTTCCCGACCGGCCCGACGAGGCAGAACCGGTCGACGATCTCGTCGGGCACGAACCGGGTGTCGGGGTTTCCGCTGCGCCCGTGGTGGGAGTAGTCGTAGCCTTCGCGGGCCTTGATGTAGTCGGTGAGTTCGCCGGGGACGGCGGCGGAGTGCTCGCCGTACTTGGCGACCAGGTCGGCGACGTGGTTGCCGACCATCCCGCCGAACCAGCGGCACTGGTCGCGCGCGTGGGCGAGCGCCTCGGGCGAGTCGTCCTCGGTGACGTAGGCGGGGGCGGCCACGCAGATCGTCACCTCGTCGGGATCGCGCCCGGCGGCGACGGCCGCGTCCTTGACGGCCTTGACCATGTACTCGGTGAGATACAGATCGGCGAGCTGGAGGATGAAGCCGTCGGCCTCCTCGCCCGTCATCTTCAGCGCCTTGGGCCCGTACGCGGCCATCCAGACGGGCAGCCGGGCGTCCGGCTTGATCCACGGGAAGCGGATCACCGTGCCGCCCAGGTCGGCCTGGCGGCCGCTGCCCAGCTCCCGGATCACCTTCATCGCCTCGCTGATCCGGGCGAGCGTGTTGGGCTTGCGGCCGGCCACCCGCATCGCCGAGTCGCCCCGTCCGATGCCGCACACCGTGCGGTTGCCGAACATGTCGTTGAGGGTGGCGAAGGTGGAGGCGGTGACCTCCCAGGTGCGGGTGCCCGGGTTGGTGACCATCGGGCCGACCGTCAGCCGCGTGGTGTTGGCCAGGATCTGGCTGTAGATCACGAACGGTTCCTGCCAGAGCACGGCCGAGTCGAAGGTCCAGCCGTAGGTGAATCCGTTGCGCTCGGCGCGCTTCATCAGGGAGACCACCCGCGAGGCCGGCGGGTCGGTCTGCAGCACGAGTCCGAATTCCATGGGCGCCGCTCCTAGGTGAGGTACTGACAGGTGGAGCGGGGGGTGAAGACGCCGTGCCCGGCGTGCCCGGTGTACTCCCGCTCGGTGATGACGGGGACGCCCCGGGAGAGCACGGTCTCGACCCGGCCGGTGACCCGCTTGCCCTCGTACGCCGAGTAGTCGACGTTCATGTGGTGCGTCTCGGCGGACATCACCTGCTCGGCGTGCGGGTCGTAGATGACGACGTCGGCGTCGGCGCCCGGCGCGATGGTGCCCTTCTTCGGGTACATGCCGAACATCCGGGCCGGTGCGGCGCAGGCGATCTCGATCCAGCGGCGGCGTGTGAGGTGCCCGTCGACGACGGCCTGGTGGAGCAGGTCCATCCGGTTCTCCACGCCCGGAAGACCGTTGGGGATCTTGGAGAAGTCGCCGCGGCCGAGCTCCTTCTGCCCGACGAAGCAGAACGGGCAGTGGTCGGTGGAGACGACCTGGAGGTCGTTCGTGCGCAGCCCCCGCCACAGGGCCGCCTGGTGCTCGCGGGGCCGCAGCGGCGTGGAGCAGACGTACTTCGCGCCCTCGAAGCCGGGCTCGGCGAGGTTGTCGGTGGACAGGAACAGGTACTGCGGGCAGGTCTCCCCGAACACGGGGAGCCCCTCGTCGCGCGCCTTCGCCAGCTCGGCGACCGCCTCCGTCGCCGAGACGTGCACGACGTACAGGGGCGCGCCCGCGACCTGGGCGAGCCGGATGGCGCGGTGGGTGGCCTCTGCCTCCAGCAGCGCCTTGCGCACCTCGCCGTGGAACCGGGGGTCGGTCTCCCCGCGGGCCAGCGCCTGTTCGACCAGGACGTCGATGGCGATGCCGTTCTCGGCGTGCATCATGATCAGCCCGCCGTTGTCGGCGGAGCGCTGCATGGCGCGCAGGATCTGGCCGTCGTCGCTGTAGAAGACACCGGGGTAGGCCATGAACTGCTTGAAGGAGGTCACCCCTTCCTCCACCAGCAGGTCCATCTCCTTGAGCGTCTCGTCGTGCACATCGGAGACGATCATGTGGAAGCCGTAGTCGACCGCGCAGTTGCCCTCGGCCTTGGCGTGCCAGGCGTCCAGGCCCTCGCGCAGGCTGTGGCCGACGCTCTGCACCGCGAAGTCGACGATGGTCGTGGTGCCGCCCCAGGCGGCGGCCCGGGTGCCGGTCTCGAAGGTGTCGGAGGCGAAGGTGCCGCCGAACGGCAGCTCCATGTGGGTGTGGGCGTCGACGCCGCCCGGGATGACGTACTTGCCGGAGGCGCCGATCACCCTCTCGGCCGTCCAGGCCTCGGCGGCCGGGGTGCCGGTGGCGGCGAGGGCGGCGATTCGGCCGTCCTCGATCAGGACGTCGGCGTGCATCTCGTCGGACGCGGTGATGACGAGGCCTCCGCGGATCACGGTACGGCTCATGCTCCCTCTCCTGCCGTGGTGAGTGCTGTCAGGGCGCAGTCAGCGGCGTGTAGGCCCCCGGCGCCCGGTCGCGGTAGAACTGCCAGCGGTCCCGCACTTCGCGCAGCCTCGCCATGTCCAGGTCCCGGACGACGAGTTCGCTCTCCTTGTCGCTCGCGACCTCGCCCACGAACTGGGCCTCCGGGTCGACGAAGTACGAGGTGCCGTAGAAGTCGTTGTCGCCGTACTCCTCGACGCCGACCCGGTTGATGGCGCCGACGAAGTACTCGTTGGCGACGGCGGCCGCCGGCTGCTCCAGCTGCCACAGGTAGCCGGAGAGTCCGCGCGAGGTCGCCGAGGGGTTGAAGACGATCTCGGCGCCCGCGAGGCCGAGCGCCCGCCAGCCCTCGGGGAAGTGCCGGTCGTAGCAGATGTAGACGCCCACCTTGCCGACCGCCGTGTCGAAGACGGGCCAGCCGCTGTTGCCGGGCCGGAAGTAGAACTTCTCCCAGAAGCCGCGCACCTGCGGGATGTGCGTCTTGCGGTACTTGCCGAGGTAGGAGCCGTCGGCGTCGATCACCGCTGCGGTGTTGTAGAGGACGCCGGGCTGCTCCTCCTCGTACATCGGCAGCACGAGGACGATGCCCAGCTCGCGGGCGAGCGCCTGGAACCGCCGGACGATCGGCCCCTCCGGGATCCGCTCGGCGTACGCGTAGAAGGCCGGGTCCTGCACCTGGCAGAAGTAGGGTCCGTAGAACAGCTCCTGGAAGCACAGGATCTGGGCACCCTGCGCGGCGGCGTCGCGCGCCGCCTGCTCGTGCACCTGGATCATCGACTCCTTGTCGCCGGTCCAGGACGTCTGGAAGACGGCGGCGCGGATCACTCGGCTCATCGGGACCTCCGGTCGCTCCGGTAGCTCGGTGTCCGGTGAGCCTAGGAAGTCCGTATGTCGTCGTTGAGTTGCACCGTGTCACGTCTGGGCGGCCGCGGCGTGCCACCGTGTCACCCTTGCGCAGGCTCATGTTTCACCGCCGTATTCGCAGGTCGTCGCATGCTTCACCCCTGTTGCGCGTCGTGCGCGAGGAGCGCGATGTGCACCGACGCGGCCTGCTCGAAGTCGTCGAGGTCGACCCCGAGGCGGGTCTGTATCGCCTCCAGCCGGCGGTAGAGCGCGGGCCGGGAGACATGGTGGAGCTGGGCCGTCCTGGACTTGTTGCGGCCGGTGGCGAGATAGGTGCGCAGCACGGCGAGCAGGGCCCCCGCCTCGCCGTCCCGCCCGCACAGCAGCCCGTCCAGCTCCCGCTCGGCGAAGGACTGCACCTGCGGGTCGTCGCGCAACAGCCGGATCAGGCCACGCAGATGGACGTCCTTGAGGCGGACGACGTCCGGGAGGTCGAGGGCGGCCGAGGAGTCGGCGACGGCGTCGGCCACGTGCTGGGCCTCGCGCAGGCCGGCCGGGACGTCCTCCCAGGCGGCGCGTGGATCCGCGGCGGCCACGACGGTGCGCGTCGTGGCGCGCAGCCGGGCCGCGAAGTGGGCCGTGAGCGCCTCGGCGTCCTGGTCCCGGGCGAGACTGAGCAGCACGGCGGTCGCGCCGTCCGCGAGTTCGGCGGCGAGGCCGGGCAGTCCCAGCAGGCGCATCACCCGGTCGAGCCGGCCGGGTTCCCGGTCACGCACCACCAGCGGGACGAAGGTGCGCCGGTTGACGGGCAGTCCGGCCGCGCGCGCCCTGGGCAGCAGTTGCCGCGCCGGTACGACGCCGGTGATCAGGTCCGTCAGCAGGCTCTGCGCCGACTGCTCCTCCCAGTTGCCCGAGGAGCCGCCGAGCAGGCGGTGCAGCACGATGGCCTCGGCGGCCCGGTCGGCGAGCAGCCGCCCGGTGGCGGTGTCGCCCCGGTAGCCGCACAGCACGATCCGTCCCCAGCGCTCGCCGCGGCCGCCCAGCTCGGCCCGGATCCAGCCGTCGCCCTCGGTGCCGCCGGCCTGGCGGGCGATGCGCTCCCAGTCGCGCAGCACGTCGTCGACGGCCGGCCGCTCCCCCGCCGTGGCGAGGACGCGGTGGGCGAGGTTGGTCAGGACGACGGGGCAGGCGCTGTGCCGGGCCACCTCGTCGAGCAGGCGCCGCAGCGGGGCGCCGGAGGTGATCAGCGCGGTGAGTTCGGTCCGTACCGCCTCGGAGAGGCTGACCGCCGCGAACTTGCGCCGTACCAGCCGGGACTGGACCTCCTCCGTCAGCTGGGCGAAGGGGAAGGGGCGGTGCAGCACGACCAGGGGCAGCCCGCACCGCTCGGCGACCCGCCGCATCGCGTCCGGCGCGGCGGGGAAGGCGCGGCCCAGGCCGAGCACGACGGCCGCGGCCTCCGCCCGGTGCAGCGAGCGCACGTAGTCGGCCTGTTTGTCCGGGTCACCGGCGAGCAGGACGCCGGTGGTGAGGACCATCTCGCCGCCGCTGAGCATGACGCCGACGTCGGCGGCCTCGGCGACGTGCACCCAGCGCACCGGCCGGTCCAGCCGGTGCGCGCCGGCCACCACTTCGGGCTCTCCGGCGAGCACCCGCTCCAGCATGAGGATCTGGCGGACCGACAGGGCCGGTTGGAGGGGCTCCCAGGACTCCGGGGTGGTGGTCATGGTGGCGTTCCCTTGCCTCGCTCGTGCTAGCCGATGCTCCTCAGGGCGCGTTCGAGGACGGCGGCGCCCTCCTCGGCCTCCGCGACCGTCAGGGACAGCGGTGGGGCGATGCGCAGGGCGCTGGTGTTGTGCCCGCCGCCCTTGCCGATGAGCAGCCCGCCTTCGCGGGCCGCCTCCAGCACGGCCGAGGCCGCCTGCGGATCGGCCTGGTCGGTGCCCGGCCGGGTGATCTCGACACCGATCATCAGCCCGCGTCCGCGCACCTCCCGGACCGCCGGCACCTGCGCGGCGACGGCCCGCAACCGCTCGATCAGCAGCCCGCCGACCCGCCGGGCGTTGCCCTGGAGGTCGTGCTCCAGCAGATAGGTGAGGTTGGCGAGTCCGGCCGCCATGGTGATCTGGGTGCCGCCGAAGGTGGAGATGCTGTTGGCGTCGAGGCAGTTCATGATCTCGGCGCGGGCGACGACCCCGCCGATGGACATGCCGTTGCCGATGCCCTTGGCGAAGGTGAGCATGTCCGGCGGTCCGCTGCGGCCGTGCGCCTGCCAGCCCCAGAAGTGCTCGCCGGTGCGGCCCCAGCCGGTCTGCACCTCGTCGGCGATCCAGAGGATCCCGCGTTCCTGGAGCACGTCGCGGAAGGCCGCGTACAGCCCGTCCGGCGGGGCGGTGAAGCCGCCGACGCCCTGGACGGGCTCGGCGATCAGCGCGGCGGGCGGCCGGGTGTGGCCGAGCAGGTCGGTGAGGTCCTCGACGCAGGCGGCGATGAACTCGTCGTCGCTCAGATCGGCGTACGGGCCGCGGGTGCGCACGCCGCCGTGCACGTACAGCGTCTGGAGCGGCGACAGCGAGGTGGGGGACCAGCCGCGGTTGCCGGTGATGCCGACGGCGCTGAAGGAACGGCCGTGGTAGCTGTTGCGCATCGCCAGGATCGTGTTGCTGCGGCGATACGTCGTGGCCAGCATCAGGGCCGTGTCGTTGGCCTCCGTCCCGGAGGTGGTGAAGAAGACCCGCGCGTCCGGGATGCCGCTCAACCGGGCGATGCGCTCCGCGAGTTCGACCATCGGACGGTTGAGGTACAGCGTGGAGGAGTGGATGATCCGCCCGGCCTGCTCGCTCACCGCCTTGGTGACCTCCGGCAGGGCGTGCGCGGTCATCGTGGTCAGGATGCCGCCGAAGAAGTCGAGATAGCGGTTCCCGGCGGAGTCCCAGACGTGCCGGCCCTCGCCGTGGGTGATCTCGATCGGCTCGTCGTAGTAGAGCGCGAGCCAGTCGGGGAGCACGGCCCGGTGGCGTCCGAGCAGGTCCTTGGTCACGGTTGCACCAGCCCTTCGTAGGCGTCGGGGCGGCGGTCGCGGTAGAAGGCCCACTGCTGCCGCACCTCTTCGATGAGGTCGAAGTCGAGGTCGCGCACCACGAGTTCCTCGCTCTTGTCGTCGGCGACCTCCCCCACGAACTGCCCGCGCGGGTCGACGAAGTAGCTCGTTCCGTAGAAGTCGTTGTCGCCGTACTCCTCGACGCCGACCCGGTTGATGGCGGCGACGAAGTACTCGTTGGCGACGGCGGCGGCGGGCTGCTCCAGCCGCCACAGGTAGGAGGACAGTCCGCGGTGCGTGGCGGACGGGTTGTAGACCAGCTGGGCGCCGTTCAGGCCGAGTTGGCGCCAGCCTTCCGGGAAGTGGCGGTCGTAGCAGATGTAGACGCCCACCTTCCCCACGGCGGTCTCGAAAACGGGCCAGCCGAGGTTGCCGGGCTTGAAGTAGTACTTCTCCCAGAAGCCCTTCACCTGCGGGATGTGGTGCTTGCGGTACTTGCCGAGGTAGGAGCCGTCGGCGTCGATCACGGCCGCGGTGTTGTAGTAGAAGCCGGACTGCTCGACCTCGAACACCGGGACGACGACGACCATGCCCGTCTCGCGTGCCAGATCCCGCATACGGCGCACGGTCGGCCCGTCGGGCACCGGCTCCGCCCAGCGGTAGTGCTCGGCCTCCTGGACCTGGCAGAAGTAGGGGGCGTTGAAGACCTCCTGGAACCCGATGACCTTGGCGCCCTGCCGGGCCGCCTCACGGGCGTGCTCCTCGTGTTTCGCGACCATGGACTCGGTGTCGCCGGTCCAGGTTGCCTGGACCAGAGCGGCACGGACGACGTTCGCCATGAGCTGCTCCTTCGACGGGCGTCAGCGCCTCTACGCCCGTAGAGCACGGCGTAGAGGGACGAACGTATGCCTAGGGGAAGGCCTTGCCAAGACCATCGTCGCCAACCCGCCAAGCCGGCGCCGTTTCGCACTCCTGTGGGTGATCGCCGCTAGGCGGTGAGTCCGGCGACCCGCAGGGCGTGGACGAGGTCGCGGTGCCGCTCGGCGGAGACGCCTCGCGCGGCCTCCAGCAGGAGCGGCACGAGCGTTCGCGGGTCGGGTCCGGCGCTGCGGGCTGCCTCCTCGGGGGTGCGGACGCGGACGTACGCGTCGAGCAGGGCGCGCACCTCGCGGTGGCGGCCCTCCTTGGCCAGCCCGAGCACGGCGAGGCCGATCTCGTACGCGGGCCGTCCCACGCCCTGCCGCAGGATCTGCTCGCCGTCCGCCTCCCGGCCCGCCGCGGCCAGCCTGTCCGCCACGGCGGCGAGCTGCCCGGCGGGCAGCGAGGCGGCCTCCCACAGCAGCGTGGCCCAGTCGGCGCCGAGCCCGGCGGCCTCCATCTCGGCGGCGAGCAGCGGGAAGCGGGCGGCCGGCCCGTGCGCGGCCTCCGCCAGCAGGACGTGCGCCTCCCCCGTCCGCCCCTCGCCGCGCAGCCGCAGCAGCGTCTCCACCGTCCCGGCGGCCGCACGGCGCGCCGCCGCGTCCACGGCCGCGTCCCCCGCCTCGGCCCGTGGCGCCACCGCGGCATCCGGCTCCTCCTGCGCCCCGGCGAAACGCGCTCCGCGCGGGCCGCGACCGCCGGCCGGGGCGGGTTCGGGCAGCACGGGCACGGCCGGCGGGGCCGGGGCGGCGGGATCGGCCGCTTCCTCCTCCGCCCCGGCGAACCGGGCCCCGCCTCGACGGCGCCTGCGCTGCACCCCACGGTCGGTCCCCGGGGCCCGCGGCGCGGGGGTGCCGGAAGAGGGCGGCACGCCCTCCGCGTCGGGGGCGCTCGCGTCGCGGCGGCCGAGGTCCGCCATCCTCCGGCGGAGTTCCGCGCAGCGCGCCGTCGCGCGGGTGTGGTCGTCGCGGGCCCACGCCAGGTCCAGACGGAGGGCGTCGGCGGCCTCCCGGCTCGCGGCCGTGGGCAGTAAGCTCCCCAGCTCCGCGAGCCGTTCGGTGGCGTACCGCTGTTCGCGGAGCATGACGTCGAGCCGGTCGGCGAGGGCGTCCCGGCCGCCGGGGCGGGTGTCGTAGGCGAGGAGCGCGGCGGCGTGCAGGGGGCGGGCCCGGCCCTTCTCGGCGTCGGCGGCCTCGGGCCCGTACCGCGCGGCGAGATCGTGCAGCAGCGCCTCGACCACGTCCCAAGGCGGCACCTCGCGCCCGTCGAGGCAGGCCCGCATGCCCTCCGGGTCCCGCTGCCAGAACACCGCGCACCACCCGGCGCCGTGGTCCAGGCCTGCCAGCAGGCTCGTCAGATAGTTCGCGAACTCCTGGATCCGGACAGGGAGTTGTCCCACCGCCATCGCGCGACCCCCGTATGGAGCGAAGCCTTCCGGGCCGTAGACAACACCAGTCGTGTTACGGGGCGGTCACAGGGAGTTTTCCGGCGGAACGCGGTGACCTCCGGCCGGCCGCCCCGCGCCGGTGACCTCAGGCCGTCACGGGTGCGCACGCCCCGGCGAGTTCGTCCATGGACAGGCCGAGCGCGCGGGCCAGCGCGGCCACCGTGAAGAAGGCCGGGGTGGGGGCCCGGCCGGTCTCGATCTTGCGGAGGGTCTCGGCGGAGAGACCGGCGTCGGCCGCGACCTCGGCCATGCTGCGGCCGCCGCGCGCCTCGCGCAGCAGCCGACCGAGCCGCTCGCCGCGTTCGCGCTCTTCGGGAGTGAGAGGGGTGCGCACCATGACGCCATTCTAATACCGGTATAGTAATTGGCGCAGTGGGGCTCGAGACGGACCCGTCGATCGACGCGATGCACGAGGCGGGCCAGGTCGTCGGCCGCGCCCACACGGCGGCGCGGGAGGCCGCCGCCGTGGGCGTCCTCTGCTGGAGCTGGACGAGGTGGCCCGCGCGGTGCCGCGCGAGGCCGGGGCGACGTCAACCTCCTCGGGTACCGCCCCTCGTTCGCGCCCACCCCGTTCCCGGCCGTCCTGTGCACCTCGGTCAACGCCGCGATCGTGCACGGCATCCCGACCGCCTACCGGCTGCGCGACGGCGACCCGCTCTCCCCCGACTGCGGCGCGGAGCCGGCCGGCTGGGTGGGCGACCCGGCGCTGAGCTTCGTCGTCGGCCGCCACCGCCCGGCCGACCTGCGGCTGATCGAGACCGCCGAGCGCGCCCTCGCGGCCGGCATCGGGGCGGCGGTCGTGGGCAACCGCATCGGCGACATCGCCCACGCCGTCGGCACGGTCTGCCGCGGCGCCGGTAACGGCATCCCGGACGGCTTCGGCGGCCACGGCATCGGCCGCCGTATGCACGAGGACCCCTCGGTCCCCGACGAGGGCCACCCGGGAGGGGGCCTTCGCCTGCGCAAGGGAACGGTGCTCGCGATCGAGCCGATGCTCACCGCGGGCGGCCGGGACGACCACATCGCGGACCTCGGCGGCTGGACCCTGCGCACCGGCGACGGCTCCCCGGCCGCCCACGCCGAGCACACGGTGGCCGTCACGGACGCCGTCCGGGCCGCCCTCACGGCCCGGCTTACGTCCTGAGGGACGCGGGGAACCGGACGGCCACCTACTGCCCCGGTGCCTGCCCGTGCGGGCGGCCCGGACGGCAGGCGCCCACATGCCGCGCACGCCCGATCGTGCCAAGGTGTGAGAGGCACAGGTGGCCAGGAGCGTGCCCCACGTTTAGCCGCGCGGCGCCGGCGCACTCGTGCAGACCCGTACGCCGACCAGCGAAACGGAACTGTGATGACCAGCGGCTTCCCCGGCCCGGAGGGCATGAACTCGGACCCGTTCGGCGAATTCCTGGCCCGCTTCTTCGGCGGACCTCGTCCGGGTCCCCGCCAGATCGACATCGGCCGGCTGCTCAGTCAGCCGGCCCGGGACATGGTGCGCGACGCCGCCCAGTACGCGGCCGAGCACGGCAGCCGGGACCTCGACACCCAGCACCTGCTGCGCGCCGCCCTCGCCACCGAGCCGACCCGCAGCCTGCTCAGCCGGGCCGGGGCGGACCCCGACAGCCTGGCCTCGCAGATCGACGAGCGCTCGGGCCCGGTCCAGCACCCGCAGAACGAGGCGCCGCCGCCCACCTCGCTCTCGCTCACCCCGGCCGTCAAACGCGCCCTGCTGGACGCGCACGACCTGGCCCGTGCCGGCGGCACCGGCTACATCAGCCCCGAGCACGTGCTCAGCGCCCTCGCGGCCAATCCCGACTCCGCCGCCGGGCACATCCTGGGCGCGGCCCGGTTCGCGCCGGGCGGGATGCCGACCGAGTCCCCGGAGGCCCCGCAGGCCCGCACCGAGCAGGCGCGGCCCACGGCCACGCCGACCGTCGACAAGTACGGCCGCGATCTCACCGAGCTGGCCCGGCAGGGCCGCATCGACCCGGTGATCGGGCGGGACGAGGAGATCGAGCAGACCATCGAGGTGCTCTCCCGGCGCGGCAAGAACAACCCCGTGCTCATCGGCGACGCGGGCGTCGGCAAGACGGCGATCGTGGAGGGGCTCGCGCAGCGGATCACCGACGGCGACGTGCCCGACGTGCTGATCGGGCGCCGGGTGGTCGCCCTGGACCTGCCCGGTGTGGTCGCCGGGACGCGCTACCGGGGCGACTTCGAGGAGCGGCTCAACACCATCGTCGGGGAGATCCGCGCCAACTCCGACCGGCTGATCATCTTCATCGACGAGCTGCACACGGTGGTGGGCGCGGGCGGCGGCGGTGAGGGCGGCTCGATGGACGCCGGCAACATCCTCAAGCCGGCCCTGGCCCGCGGCGAGCTGCACATCGTCGGCGCCACCACCCTGGAGGAGTACCGCCGGATCGAGAAGGACGCGGCGCTGGCCCGCCGCTTCCAGCCGATCCTGGTCCCCGAGCCGACCCCGGCGGACGCGATCGAGATCCTGCGCGGGCTGCGCGACCGCTACGAGGCCCACCACCAGGTCCGCTACACCGACGAGGCCCTGGTGGCGGCCGTCGAGCTGTCCGACCGCTATCTCACCGACCGGCGCCTGCCCGACAAGGCCATCGACCTGATCGACCAGGCGGGCGCTCGGGTGCGGCTGCGCGCCCGCACCAAGGGCACGGACGTCCGGGCGATGGAGCGGGAGGCCGAACAGCTGGCCCGGGACAAGGACCAGGCAGCCGCCGCCGAGCAGTACGAGCGGGCCACCCAGCTGCGGGACCGGATCACGGAGCTGAAGGAGCGGATCTCGGCGGCGTCCGGCGACGGCCAGGCCGACGAGGGCCAGAACCTGGAGGTCACCACCGAGGCCATCGCCGAGGTGGTGTCGCGGCAGACCGGCATCCCGGTGAGCAGGCTGACCGAGGAGGAGAAGGAGCGGCTGCTCGGCCTGGAGGAGCACCTGCACGAGCGGGTCGTGGGCCAGGACGAGGCGGTCCGGGTGGTCTCCGAGGCGGTCATGCGCTCCCGCGCCGGGCTCGCGAGCCCCGACCGGCCGATCGGCAGCTTCCTGTTCCTCGGTCCGACCGGGGTCGGCAAGACGGAGCTGGCCCGCGCCCTCGCCGAGGCGCTGTTCGGCAGCGAGGAGCGCATGGTCCGCCTCGACATGAGCGAGTACCAGGAACGGCACACCGTCAGCCGGCTGGTGGGCGCGCCGCCCGGATACGTCGGCCACGAGGAGGCCGGCCAGCTCACCGAGGTCGTGCGCCGGCACCCGTACTCCCTGCTGCTGCTCGACGAGGTGGAGAAGGCGCACCCGGACGTCTTCAACATCCTGCTGCAGGTCCTCGACGACGGCCGCCTCACCGACTCCCAGGGCCGCACCGTCGACTTCACCAACACGGTGATCGTGATGACGAGCAACCTCGGTTCCGAGGCGATCACCCGGCGCGGCGCGGGCATCGGTTTCGGCTCGGGCGACGCCGACGCGGACGAACAGGCGCGCCGCGAACAGATCCTGCGACCGCTGCGCGAGCACTTCCGGCCGGAGTTCCTGAACCGGATCGACGAGATCGTCTTCTTCCGCCAGCTCACGCCGGAACAGCTGCACCGGATCACCAACCTGCTGCTGGAGCGCACCCGCCGCCTGATGCACGCCCAGGGCATCGCGGTCGAGTTCTCCGACCCGGCGGTCGACCTGCTGGCCCGCCGGGGCTACGAGCCGGAGTACGGCGCCCGGCCGCTGCGCCGCACCATCCAGCGCGAGGTGGACAACCAGCTCTCCCGTCTCCTCCTCGACGGCCAGGTCAAGGACGGCGACCGGGTACGGGTCGAGGAGGAGAACGGCAGGCTGGCCTTCCGCACCGAGGGCGCGGCGGTCCAGGGCCTGTCGGACAGGCCCTAGCGCGTCACCGGGCGGGGCGTACCACCATCGCGGAGCCGCCGCCGCGGCGGGTGGTCTCGGCCGCCGCCAGCCACTTGCCGTCGGGCAGCCGCTGGACGCCGGTGGTGGCGCCGATCTCCGGGTTGAGGCGGAAGGAGTGGCCGAGGTCCTCCAGCCGCTTGCGCAGCGCGACGTCGTCGTACAGGCCCGGCTCCAGCTCGGTCTGCGCGGCGTTGCGCTGGCTGGCCCGGGGCGCGGCGATCGCGTCGACCAGGGGCAGCCCCCGGTCCAGGAACCCGGTCAGCGTCTGGAGCACGGTGGTGATGATGGTGGCGCCGCCGGGCGAGCCCAGGGCCACCACGGGCCTGCCGTGCCCGTCGAGCACGATCGTCGGCGACATCGAGGAGCGGGGACGCTTGCCCGGGCCCGGCAGGTTCGGGTCGTGCACGGCCGGGTTCGCCGGGGTGAAGGAGAAGTCGGTCAGCTCGTTGTTGAGCAGGAAGCCGCGGCCGGGGACGGTGATGCCGCTGCCGCCGGTCTGCTCGATCGTGAGCGTGTAGGAGACGACGTTGCCCCACCGGTCGGCCGTGGTGAGGTGGGTGGTGCTGTCGCCCTCGTACGTGGTGGGGGCAGGCGTGCCGCCGGTGGCGCACGCCGCGGGGTCACGCGGATCACCCGGCGCGACCGGGCTGGTCAGCACCGCGTCATCCTTGATCAGGCAGGCCCGCGAGTCGGCGTAGCGCTGCGAGAGCAATTCCTTGGTCGGTACGTCCTCGAAGGCGGGGTCACCGACCCAGCGCCCCCGGTCGGCGAAGGCGATGCGGCTCGCCTCGATGAAGCGGTGCAGGTACCGCTCCTGACTCGTCCGCTTCTTGGAGAGGTCGCCGCGCTCCAGCATGTTCAGGGCCTCGCCGACCGTGGTGCCGCCCGAGGAGGAGGGCGCCATCGAGTAGACCCCGAGGCCCCGGTACGTGGTACGGGAGGGCGCCTGCTTCTTGGTGCGGTAGGTGGCCAGGTCCCGCAGCGACAGGTCGCCGGGGCGGGCGCGGTAGCCGGAGGAGGCGTCCACCGGGGGCCGGTTGACGGTGTCGACGATGTCCTCGGCCAGGCTGCCCCGGTACAGCGTGTCGACGCCCTTGCGGCCCAGTTCGTCGTAGGTGGCGGCCAGATCGCCGTTGGTGAGGGTGGAGCCGACGACGGGCAGTTCGCCGCCGGGCAGGAAGAGCTTGGCGGTGTCCGGGAAGTTGCGGAACCGGGCCTCGTTGGCCGCGGTCTGCGTGCGGAAGGTGGCGTCCACGGTGAAGCCCTCGCGGGCGAGCCGTTCGGCGGGCTCCAGCAGGGTGCGCAGCGGTTTGCTGCCCCAGCTCCCGAGCGCCGTCTGCCAGGTCGCGGGGGTGCCGGGGGTGCCGACGCTCAGTCCGCTGGTGACGGCCTCGGCGAAGGGAACGGGCTTGCCGTTCTCCACGAAGAGGTTCTCGTCGGCGCTCAGCGGTGCCGTCTCGCGGCCGTCGACGGTGTGCACCGTCCGGGACGAGGCGTCGTAGAGGACGAAGTAGCCGCCCCCGCCGATTCCGGCGGAGTAGGGCTCGGTGACCCCCAGCGCGGCGGCGGTGGCCACCGCCGCGTCGACGGCGTTGCCGCCCTTCCTGAGCACCTCGATGCCGGCGGCGGAGGCGTCCGCGTCGACGCTCGACACCGCTCCGCCGTACCCCACGGCGACCGGGACCTTCTGCGGCGGCGCCGTCCGAGGTGCCGGGGGCGCCGCGGCCCCCACGGACACCACGGCGGCCGACACCGCCAGAACCGTCAGTTTCCGCACGACAGGGCGACGCATCCGCACCTCCAGTCAGGGACCGTTCGCGCAGCCTAATCCATGGACATGCCCGCGTCAGGAGCGCGCACGCGTACCCCTCACTCACCACTCGAACACGGTTTCCCTGCGCCCGCTACCATGCGCGCCCATGACTGACGACGTGCGCAACATCGTCCTCGGCGTGATCGCGGCCGGCCTCAGCGCCGCGATCGGCTGGGTGGCCCGCACCTATCTCTGGAAGCGCAAGCTCCGGCGCAAGCAGGCCTTCTTCGGTCTGCCCGACAACTCCGAGTCCCTGCTGGTGGTGAACCGGGACGCCGGCAGCCCGGACCTGGCGGTGCACCGCCACGACGTGTTCGCCCTGCTGGAACTCTCCGCGCTCATCAAGGACTGCGGGGCGAACACCCAGGTGGTCACCCAGGACGCGGCGCAGCAGGGCTTCGGCGAGCGGACCGAGTTCTGTGTGGGCGGGCCCGGCTCGAACCGGCGGATGCTCGCCCACATGTCGGCGATGCTGCCAGGCGTGCGCGTCAACATCGACGCCGAACCGGGCCCGGACCGCGGCGCGTTCCAGATCGGCAGCGAGCGCTACCGCATGGAGCCGGGCGTCACGGAGTACGTCCTGCTGGCCCGGGTCATCGCGGGCGAGTCGAGACCGGTGTTCCTCTTCTGCGGCCAGCGGGCGATCACCAACCAGGCGGCCACCCGCTATCTCGCCCGCCATCACGAGCGGCTGGCGCGCAAGCACGGCAACCACACCTTCGTGCTGCTGCTGAAGGTGGTGAACTCACAGGCGTACGGCCCGGACGTGGTCGAGCTGGTCGCGGACGTGACCCGGGCGGCGCAGGCACCGATACCCACCGCCGCTCCGGCACGCTCCTCGCACCGGGCGTCGTAGCCGGCCGCGCATCTTTCAATCATTGTTACTTTCACGTAACTTACCGATGGGTTACCTGCGGTAAGCCGCCGAGGTTACCGTCGGGTCACTTTGCACTGACACGAGTGAGGAGTGACCCGTGGGACTCCCTCGCAAGGCCCTGCGTACGACTGCCGTGGGCGCCGTCGCCGCGACCCTGGTCGCCGGTAGCGCCCTCGGGCTCTCCCCCGCCGCCCAAGCGGCCCCGCCCACCGTCCGCTTCGTCGACATCACCGGCGACGGCGGCACGGTCCTCAAGGCGAACGTCGTCACGCCCGCGGGCGCCGACGCCGGCCGCCGCCACCCGCTGCTGGTGCTGCCCACGAGCTGGGCCACGCCCCAGATCGAGTACCTCGCGCAGGCCCGGAAGCTCGCCGACTCCGGCTATGTCGTGGTCACTTACAACACCCGGGGCTTCTGGCAGTCCGGCGGCCACATCGAGGTCGCCGGCCCACCCGACGTGGCCGACGCCTCCAGGGTCATCGACTGGGCGCTCGCCCACACCCCGTCCGACGCGCGGCGCATCGGGATGGCGGGCGTCTCCTACGGCGCGGGCATCAGCCTGCTGGCCGCCGCCCACGACAAGCGCGTCCGGGCCGTCGCCGCCCTCAGCGGCTGGGCCGACCTGATCGACTCGATCTACTCCGGCCGGACCCAGCACGCCCAGGCCGCCACCCTGTTGCAGGGCGCGGGAGCGCTGACCGGGCGGCCCAGCGCCGAACTCCGGCAGGTCTTCGACGACTTCCTCGCCTCCCGCCTCGAGAAGGAGCCCGAGCTGATCGCCTGGGGGAAGAAACGTTCCCCCGCGACCTACCTCGACCGGATCAACGACAACGGCGCCGCGGTCCTGCTCGCCAACGCCTGGGGCGACACGATCTTCCCGCCCAACCAGTACGCCGACTTCTACGAGCGGCTGACGGTCCCGAAGAGACTCGAACTGCGCCCCGGCGACCACGCCACCGCGGAGGCGACCGGCCTGCTCGGCCTGCCCAACGACGTCTGGACCGACACCGGGCGCTGGTTCGACCACCACCTCAAGGGCGAGGACAACGGGGTCGACCGCGAGCAGCCGGTCCGTCTCAAGTCCCGCACGGGCGGCGGCCACGAGGGCTACCCGGACTGGAAGTCGGTCGCCGCGACCAGCCGGAAGATCGACCTCGCCGGCTCCACCACGATCCGCACGAACGTCAACTCCGGGGCGGACGGCGGCGCCCTCTTCCTTTCCAGCCTCCTCGACCAGATCGCCCGCCTGCCCCCGACGGCCTCGATCCCGCTGCTGCCGCGCCGCTGGGCCGCCGTATGGCAGTCCGAGAGGTACGCCACGGCCCAGCAGGTGCGCGGCACGGCGAAGCTGCACACGACCCTCACGCCGACCGCGGGGAGCGGAACCCTCGTCGCCTACCTGTACGACGTGGGGCCGCTCGGCGTGGGCAAGTTGGTCACCAACGCGCCGTGCACCTTCCACGGCCGCACGCCCGGACAGCCGTTCGGCGTCGATCTGGAGCTGTTCTCCACGGCCTACGACGTGCCGAAGGGCCATCGGCTCGCCCTGGTGGTCGACACCGTCGACCCGCTCTACATCGAGCACAACCCGTCCGGCGCGCGGCTGACCTTCTCCTCGCCTGCGAACGACCCGTCGTACGTGTCGATTCCGCTGCGCGAGCAGTGATCTCCGGCCGCCGCCGGACGGGCCTGGCTCGGGGTACCGCTGCCCCTGCGGCCGAGGGGCCGTGGGGGGAGCACCCATCACAGGGCTGAACGGCACATCCTAGTCGAGGCCGGGGCGCGAGGAGTCGTCCGGCCGTGGCGGAGGGGGCCCGGGGCGCGAGGGCGCAGCGCGTGGGCCGCCTCGTACCTGCGCCGGACACGAACGCGACCTGTCACGGGCCGCGTTCGACGGCGTTCGCACGCGGTCGGCGAGGGTGCGGCACCGGGCAGGCACTCGATCGGTGGATCGACGGCCATGCTCTCCCCCAGTCACTGTCGGCCGTTCCGTGGCTGCCGCAAACTATCCAGACGGGGAAGGAGTTGATGCCCGACACGCACTTTCGGGCATAAGCCGTATTTAACCGCAATTGATCACAACAGTCAGGATTCTGCCACTTCGGCGTACAGCTGGGACAGCTCGGGCGCCCCACTGGCGGCCCACTCCTGGCCGGAGGTCACGACGTCGAACTCACGGCCGGACTCCAGCCGCACCACCGGCTGGCCGTCCGGCCAGATCTCCCAGACCGCGCCGGGCACCGTCCGCACGATCACCGTGCCGAGATACAGACCCGCGTCGTTGCCCAGCCAGGGCAGGATCTCCTCGTCGTCCCGCCAGCGCGGCAGCAGCTGGTCGAGCGCCTCCAACGAGTCCACGGTGTCGTCGAGTTGGACGCCCGCCCGGCCCGCCTGGGAACGGAGCAGCTCGCACTCGGCCAGGAGCTCGGCGATGCCCTCGGGGTCGAAGACCCCGGGCCTGCGGCGTCGGTGGCCCAGGAAAGGGATGTTCATACCTCCAGCCTGTCATTCGCACCCGCGTGCGCACCACAGGCGCGCGGACGGTCACATCCGGTCGTCCGGGCGGTTTCACAGCGAGTTCGCGCATGGTTCGTTGACCCGACCGCGCCTTCTCCCTAGCTTCGCGATCATCGCCGCACCACTGCGCCGTCACACCAGAGAGCTGGAGGATCGCTTGGTACGCCGAGGTGTCCGGGGGGCCGCGGTCGTCCTCGTGCTGATCGCGTCCGTGCTGCCCACGGCCTCGGCGCAGGCCGAGCAGGACCGCGACCGGGCAGCGCCGCTGCCGCTGGAGCAGCTCTTCGACAACACCGCCGTCAGCGACGACGCGAGCCCCGCGGCGGCCGACTTCGACGGCGCCGGCGCCTCCCTGTCCGCCCAGGACCTCGCCGGCGCCGGCTGGACGCCGGGCCGGGCGCTCACCGTCCAGGGCGCCACGCTGACCTGGCCGGACCCCGTCGCGGGCGGGCCGGACAACGTGCGGGCGGACGGCCAGAGCGTGGTGCTGCCCGGCCAGGGCGACGCCCTCGCCTTCCTGGTCGCGAGCACGTCCGGCGCCGACCTCACCGCCTCGGGCACCGTCTCCTACGCCGACGGCACCCTCGCGCCGTACGTGCTGACCGCGCCCGACTGGCGTCGTGGGCCGCTCGCCACCAAAGCGGTGGCGACGGCGCACGTCAACACGCCGGACGGTCAACTCGCCGAGCAGGCACGGCTGTACGTCGTGACCGTGCCGGTCGACGCGGGGCGGTCCGTCGCCTCCGTGCAGCTGCCCCTCACCCCCGACCTGCATGTCTTCGCCCTGTCCGTGCGCGCGGGCGCGACCGGCTGGACGGGCAGCTGGGCCACGGCGACCTCCGGGTATCCGGCCGTGGGCCCGTGGACCGACCGGACGCTGCGGCTGGTGGTGCACACCTCGGTGGGCGGACCGCGGGTGCGGCTGCGCTTCGACAACACGTTCGCGGCGGCGCCGGTACGGATCGGCGGCGCGACGGTGGCCGTGCAGGACACGGGCGCGGCGGCCCTGGCGACGCCGGTGCCGCTGACGTTCGGCGGGGCGCGGGATGTCGAGATCCCGGCGGGGGCGCAGGCGTACAGCGATCCGCTCGCCTTCGAGGTACCGGCCGGAGACGAACTGCTGGTGAGCTTCCATCTGCCGGGCCCGGTCGCGGCCGCGCCCGTGCACCGGCTCGCGCAGCAGCGGTCGTACCTGAGCGAACCGGGCGACCACACCGCGGAGAGCGCGGCCACCGCCTACACCGCGGGCCTGACGAACTGGCCGCTGCTGACCGGGGTGGACGTGGCCGGCGGGCCCGGGTCGGTGGTCGCGCTCGGCGACTCGATCACCGACGGGGACAAGTCCACCGTGGACGCCAACCGGCGCTGGCCCGACGTGCTGGCCGGGCGGCTGCGGGCGCAGAGCGCGGTGCCGCGGTACGGGGTGCTCAACCAGGGCATCGCGGGCAACAGCGTGGTCGCCGACCGCTACCCCGGCGACGGGGTGTCCACGGACTCGGCCGGCGTGAGCGCGCTGCACCGGCTGGACCGGGACGTGCACGCCCAGACCTCGGTGCGCACGGCGATCGTCCTGGAGGGCATCAACGACCTGCTGGCGGGCAGGAGCGCGGAGCAGCTGACCGAAGGGCTGCGGGAGATCGCCGAGCGGGCGCACGAGCGCGGGCTGCGGGTGCTGGTGGCGACCCTGGTGCCGTGCGGCGGCGAACCGCGCTGCACGGCGGCCCTGGAGGCCGAGCGGACCGCCGCCAACGACTGGATCCGGCAGAACGACGACGACGTCTTCGACGGCGTGCTGGACTTCGACGCGGCCGTACGGGACCCGGCGCAGCCGTCGCGGATACTGCCCGCGTACGACAGCGGCGACCATCTGCACCCGGGCGACGCGGGCCTGGCGGCGATGGCCGACGCGGTGGACCTGACGCTGCTGTGACGGCCGGGGCGCGCCGCCCCGCCGCCTCCGCGCGGACCCTAGACCTCCAGGTCCACCACGACCGGCGCGTGGTCCGAGGCGCCCTTGCCCTTGCGCTCCTCACGGTCCACGTACGCGTCCTTGACGGCCTTCGCGAACGGCTTGTTGCCGTAGACCAGGTCGATCCGCATGCCGCGGTTCTTGGGGAAGGCGAGCTGGCGGTAGTCCCAGTAGGTGTACGGGTGGTCGTACTTCAGGGGGCGCGGGACGACGTCGGACAGGCCCGTCTCGCGCAGGGAGGCCAGCGCGGCGCGCTCGGCGGGCGTGACGTGGGTGAGGCCCTCGAAGGCGGCCACGTCGTAGACGTCGTCGTCGGTCGGCGCCACGTTGAAGTCGCCGAGCACCGCGAAGGGGCGGGTGCCGCCGGCGTCGCCCGCGACGGTCGCCTTCAGCGCCTCCAGCCAGTGGAGCTTGTACGCGTAGTGGGCGTGGTCGACCTCACGTCCGTTCGGCACGTAGACCGAGCAGACGCGGACCGGGCCGCAGGTCGCGGCGACGGCGCGGGGCTCCGTCGCGCCGTCGTACCCGGTGTCGCCGGGCAGGCCCTTGACCACGTCCTCGATGCCGACCCGGGAGAGCACCGCGACGCCGTTCCACCGGCCGGTGGCGTGCACCGCGGCCTCGTAGCCCAGCTCACGCAGCTGGTCGAAGGGGAACTGCGCCTCGGCGACCTTGGCCTCCTGGAGGCACAGCACGTCCGTGCCGCTGCTCTCCAGCCAGGCCAGCAGGCGGGGCAGGCGGGCGGTGATCGAGTTCACGTTCCAGGTCGCGATGCGCATGCTTCACAACCTACCCGGCGGGTCCGACAACGCGTCCCGGCCCGTCTCCGTCACAGCCGCGCGGACTCTCCCGGCGTCAGCCGCAGGTGCTCGGAGCCGCCCAGGGCGCCGACCTGCCTGTCGTAGATCGGGCGGGCGAGGTCGGTGAGCAGGGCGTCGTGGACGTCGTAGGCGCGCTGCGGCCGGACCTCGCGGACGTAGTCGATGACCTCGGAGATCTTGTTCCAGGGGGCCATGACCGGCAGCATCAGCGTCTCCACCGGCCGGTCCGGGACGGTGAGCGCGTCGCCGGGGTGGAAGACGCCGCCGTCGACCAGGAACCCGACGTTGGTGATGCGCGGGATGTCCGGGTGGATCACGGCGTGCAGCTCGCCGTGCACCTGGACCTCGAAGCCCGCGGCGGTGAAGGTGTCGCCGTGCCCGACGGTGTGCACCCGGCCGGGGAAGGCCGCCGCGATCTTGTCCGCTACGGACTTCAGCGTCCAGATCTCGGCGGCCGGGTCGGCGTCCAGCGCCGTGCGCAGCCGCTCCTCGTCGAAGTGGTCCGTGTGCTCGTGCGTGACGAGGATCGCCTCGGCGCCGGCCGCGGCGTCCGGCTCGCTGAATCCGCCCGGGTCGATGACGAGCGTCCGGCCGTCCTTCTCCAGCCGGACGCAGGAGTGCGTCTTCTTGGTGAGCTTCATGCCATCCATCCTGCCCAAGGTCCACGACAGGTGCGCGTGGGGGGCGGCTCACTCGTGGGGCGTGGTCTCCTCCCGGATGACCTTCTGGGCGACCTTGAACGCGCTGTTCGCCGCGGGGACGCCGCAGTAGACGGCCGCCTGGAGCAGCACCTCCTTGATCTCGGCCGGGGTGAGGCCGTTGCGCAGCGCGGCGCGGGTGTGGAAGGCCAGCTCGTCCAGGTGTCCGCCCGCGACCAGGGCGGTCAGGGTGACGCAGCTGCGGGTGCGGCGGTCCAGGCCCGGCCGGTTCCAGACCGCGCCCCAGGCGTAGCGGGTCACGAACTCCTGGAAGTCGCCGGAGAACTCGTCGGCCTGCGCGAGCGCCCGGTCCACGTGCGCGTCGCCGAGCACCTCGCGGCGCACCTTGATCCCGGCGTCGTAGGGGTCCGGCCGGCCGTTCGCCTGCGGGTCCACCGGCGGCGCGGCGATCTCGGCGACGGGGGTGATCTGCTGGGGCGGCGGCGCGGCGAGGACCGGCTTGACCGGAGCGGCCTGGATGGCCATCTGGCCGGTGGCGTCGAACGCCGGCTGCCAGGCCGTGGAGAAGTGCGTGACCAGCAGGTCCGTGACGGCGGCGGGCTGCTCGACGGGCACCAGGTGGGAGGCGCCGGGTACGACCGCGAGGCGGGCGTCCGGAATCCCGGCGACCAGCGTGCGGGCCTGAGCGGGGCCGGTGATCTGGTCCTCCGAGCCGACCAGGACCAGCGTGGGCACGCCGATGCGGCCGAGTTCGTGCCGCATGTCGAAGCCGGCGAGCGCCTCGCAGTTGGCGATGTAGCAGCCGGGGTCGGTGGTGCGCACCATCTGCACGGCCCACTCGGTGATCGCGGGCTGGGCGGCGGCGAACCCGCCGGTGAACCAGCGGTCCGGCGCGCTGCGGGCGATCGGGTCCAGGCCGTTGGACCGCACGATCACGCCGCGCTGGCGGAACTCGTCGGCGGTGCCGAAGCGGGGCGAGGTCGCGATCAGGGCGAGCGAGGCGACGCGCTGGGGGTGGCGCAGGGCGAGTTCCGCCCCGACGGCGCCGCCGAGGGCGCAGCCCGCGTACCCGAAGCGGTGCACGCCCAGGCCGTCCAGGGTGGCGAGCAGCCGGGCGGTGAGGTCGCCGACGGAGCCCGCGGGGTAGGCGGGGGCGCCGCCGTGTCCGGGCAGGTCGAACCGGAAGACGCGCCACTGCTTGATCAGCTCCGGGACCTGCCGGTCCCACATGTGCCAGGTGGTACCCAAGGAGGGCCCCAGGATCAGGACCGGAGCGTCTTCTGGCCCGTCGAAGCGGTACTGCAGGGTGTTCAGTGGTGTCTCGCTCACCCGTCAGACCCTCTCATCTCCCACGAGCGCTCACATTCCCGGTCCCAACCTAACGGCTCTCGTCCCCTCCCGAGGACGGGCCCGGCACCGGCCCGGTGACTCACCTGAAAGCTCTCCGGGATCTCCCCAACCAGCACCTCGAACACCACACGGTGAACGAATCGGTCTTTCCCTGGTGAGCCGCGGTGTCATTCCGGAGGAATGCGGAACTCGAACTCGGGACGGTCCCACGGCACGGCGGGCGGGTTCGCGAGCGCGGTCCCGGTCCGCACCGCACCAACGCGGTGGTAGAAGTCCTCGGCGGGAAGATGCGACACGACCTCGACACGGTCGAGTCCGGCGGCACGGGCCTCGGACCGCATGTGCGACACGAGCAGCCGTCCGATACCCCGTCCTTGCGCCTCGTCGGCGACGAACAGCAGGTCGAGCTCCGGAGGATCGAGGACGAGCGAGTAGAACCCGAGGATCCGGCCTTCCTGCTCGTCGGCGCCGACGGCCACGAAGGTGCGATGGGCCTCGATGTAATCGGGACCGACCCGGTAGCCCGCGACCGCGGCCGCGTACTCACCCCGGTAAGCGCCTGAGCCACGCACGAGCCGCGTGAGCCGTTTGGCGTCCCGCGCGACGGCCCTCCGTATCGTGACCGGCGGGCTGATCGGGGAAGTGCGGGAACCCATCATGGGAGTATCTCGCACCGGGGAGTGGCCGCGTGCGGCGGGTCGGCTGCTCGGGCAGGCGTTCCGGAGACCGGGCGTGATCCCCGTGGTCTCCCGTCACACACTTCCTGACCGTGCGCGACGTGGAGAGGTCGCGGCGCTTCCACGCGGACTTGTTCGGCGGCGAGGTCGTCATGAGGTGCCGCAGACCACCGAGTGCGACGGTTCAGGTCGCCTTGCCGATGTCGTCGGCGCGGGCGACGAAGCGGAGCTCGCCGCCTGTCACGCGGTACAGGAACGCGCCGCCGTCCTCGGCAGGGTCGTAGAACTGACCGCCCGCGTTGAAGGAGACCCTGCGTGTGATGCCCTGCCAGGGCCGGCGCAGGAGTTCGGCACGCAGGGCGGAGCGGCCCTCGGCGCCGGCGGCCTTCAGGCCGTACGCGGCGAAGCGGACGGCGTCGTAGGCCTCGGCGGCCCAGGGCGCCGGCGCGGTGCCGTGGCGGTCGCGGTGGACGGCGGCGAACGCCTCGGTCGCCGGATCGGCGACGGCGTCGGTGTACGCGGTGCCGACCAGCCAGCCCTCCGCCGCGGCGAGCAGCGGGGGGCCGATCACGTACTCGCCGGCGACGCAGGTCCCGCGGTGCCCGGCGTCGCGCAGGGCGCGGGCGCAGGCGGCGGCGCGGGTGGCGCGGGCGCCCGCGAACAGGACGGCGTCGCGTGGCCGTGCGGCGATGCGCCGGGCGACCCCGGTGAAGTCCTCGTCGGCGGCGATCTCCTCCACCACGGTCTCGCCGTCGAGCTTGTCGTAGACGGTGACGTAACGCACCGTCTGCAGCGTCTCCGCGGCGTCGGAGAGGTCGTGCACGACCACCGTCCTGGCGGGCCGCACCACCCGGTTGAGGTGGCGCACGATCGCCGGCGGCCCGGCGGTCCTGGTGGAGCGGAGCACCAGCGCGGTCGTCAGGTTCGCGCTGTCCAGCCGGTCGGTGTCCGCGCGGGTGACGAGCAGCGGGACGCGCGCCTGCTCGCACGCGGCCACGGCCGGGAGCACGGTGGCGTTGGTCCCGGCGCCGAGGAGCACGGCCACCTCGGGGTCCGCGACCAGCCGGGCGGCCGCGCGGCCGGAGCCCTCGGCGGTGCCGCCGTCGTCGGCGGTGCGCAGGGCGAGGTCGAAGGTGCGGCGGTCGTCCCGGTTGTGCTGCTCGACCGCGATCCGGGCGCCGCGTTCGTGGGCGGTGAGGACGGCGTCGTCCTTGTCGCCGAGCAGGCCGATCACCCGCCGGGGGCGGCGCCCGGCGCCCTGGCCTGCGCCCTGGCCGGCGGACGCGCCGGGGCGGGACCACCACCAGGCGCCGACCCCGGCGGAGGTGACGCCCAGAACCGACGCGGCGGTGAGCAGGCGCCGGCGGGTGGGCGAGGCGGCGGGTCCGGGCGGGGCCGGGGCGGTGTCGACGGCGGTGGGTTCGGGGACCGGCAGGTCGAGGACGCGGGAGGCGCGGGCCGCGACCAGCGGGGGCAGGCCCGCGGGCAGCCAGCCCGCCGCGCCGAACACGCCGAGGGCCGCGCGCAGTTCGGGCACCGTGGGGCGGGCCGCCGGGTCCTTGGCCAGGCACCGTCGTACGAGCTGCCGCAGGCCGGCGGGTACGCCGTCCAGGTCGGGCTCCTCGTGCACGGTTCGGTAGAGCACACTCGCGGCCCCACCGGTACCGAACACGGCGCGTCCGGTGGCCGCGTGGGCGAGGACGCAGCCCAGGGAGAAGACGTCGCTCGGCGGGCCGACCGGCAGGCCGCGGGCCTGCTCCGGCGAGAGGTAGCCGGGTGAGCCGACGACGACGCCGTCCGCGGTCAGGGCGGTCGCCCCGACGCTGCGGGCGATCCCGAAGTCGATCAGGCGCGGCCCGTCGGCCGCGAGCAGCACGTTGGCGGGCTTGACGTCCCGGTGGACGAGACCGGCCGTGTGCACCTCGTCCAGCGCCTCGGCCAGCGCGGCGCCCAGGGCCCTGAGCTGCTCCTCGGGCCAGGGGCCGTGCAGGAGGACGGCCTCCGCGAGGGACGGGCCCGGCACGTAGGCGGTGGCCAGCCAGGGCGAGCGGCTCTCGGCGTCGGCGGCGAGCACCGGCACGGTCCACCGTCCGGTCAGCCGGGAGGCGAGGTCCACCTCGCGGCGGAAGCGGGCACGGAATCCGGGGTCGTCGGCGTGCTCGGCGCGGATCACCTTCACCGCGCACCAGGCGGCGTGCTGGGAACGCGCCAGGTAGACGACTCCCATGCCACCCGCGCCGAGCCGGGCCGCGAGCCGGTGGCCGCCGATCTCCGAGGGGTCGGAGGGGCGCAGCCGTTCCATGCCGATCGCCTTCCTCGCCGCCGTGCCGGGCGGCGTCCGTCCTACCCCGTGGTCTTCGAGGCACTCTCCAGGTCGGACAGCGACCCCACCTGGCGGAACCGCCCGCCGCGGACCTCGTGCACGAAGGTGCCCTCCGACCAGCCACGGTTGCTGCTGGTGTATTCGTGATAGGTGCCGAAGGCGTAGCCGCGGGCGATGCCCCGGTAGGAGACCTTCGCCAGCCGCGCGCCGAGCGCGGCCCGTGCCGGACGACGGCGCGCCCCCTTCGGGACCGTGCGGGCGAACTCGGTGAGCAGCATCCGCGCCGAGTCGTACGCCTCGGCGGCGTACGGCTCCGGCGCCGCGCGGTAGCGGCGGCGCCAGGCCGCGGTGAAGTCCGCGGCGCTCTTCGTCGTCAACGCGGCGGCGTCCACGGCCGAGGTGACGACGTACCACCCCTCGCCGGCGGCGCCCGCCAGGCGCGGGAACTGCGAGCCGTACAGCTGGTGCTGCATCCAGCGCGTCCCGGTGAAACCGGCTCCGGCCAGTGCCTGGGCCGCGCGCACGGTGGCGTCCAGGGGCCCGAGATACGCGAAGGCGTCGATGCCGGAGGCGAGCAGCGAGCGGACCGCGGCGGGGCCGTCACCGGTCTCCTCCGCCACCACGCGGGGCGCGACCTCGCCGCCGAGCGTCTGGCGCCACTGGCGGACGATCAGGGTGCCCTGGTCCTGGATCGTCGTGCCGCCGGAGCGGTCGACCACCACGCCGATCCGTCCCGTCTCCTTTCGCAGCAGGGCGTGGAGCACGAGCCAGCTGGCGAGCGCGGAGTGCGGCGTGCCGCTCTGGAACGACGACTTGGGCGACAGGAGGAAGTAGTCCTGCTGGCCCGTGGTGCTGGACACATGGGCGAGGCCCGCGTCGCCGTAGATGTTCGCCGCCGTGCGCATCGCGATCTCGGTGACCGGGCCGAGGACCGCGACGACGTCGCGGTCTGCGGTGAAGGTGCCGGCCACCTCCCGGCCGCCGGCGACCGTGCCCGGGTCCCGCACGACGCGTACGGCGAGGTCGTAGGCGCGGCCCGGGGCGGCGTTGTGCTGCGCCACGGCCAGCTGCGCGGCGCGTTCGCAGGCCCGCGCGAGCGGGGCGGCCGCGGAGTCGGTGGTGGAATGGACGCCCAGGACGTAGGTGGGGCGTGCGGGTCCGCCGGAGCCGTCCTGCTCGTCGTCGCGGCCCGAGAGGGCGGCGGCGGTGGCCGCGCCGCCCCCGGCCAGCAGCAGGGCACCCCCCGCGAGCAGCAGCCGGCGCCGGGCCGGGCGCGCCTGCGGGGCGTCCTGCCCGCCCTTGCCGTCCGGGTCCGCGGCGCCCGCGTCCACGGCGGTCGGCTCGATACCGGGCAGGGCGAGGCTCTCGCTGGAGCGCAGGGCCACCATCCGGGCCACTGGGTCCGGGAGCCAGTCGGCGCCCTCGGGGAGGTCCTCCGTGAGGCCGTCGCGCACCTCCTCGGCCGTCGGCCGCTCCTCGGGGTCCTTGGCCAGGCAGCGGGTCACGAGCGCCCGCGATCCGGAGTCCACGCGGTCGAGTTCGGGTTCGTCGTGGACGGTGCGGTAGAGCAGCGCGTGCGCTTCCCCGGTGCCGAAGGGCGGGCGGCCGGCCATCGCGTAGGCGAGGACGCAGCCCAGCGCGAAGACGTCGCTCGCGGCCGTGGCGTCCTCACCGCGCGCCTGCTCCGGGGCGAGGAAGCCGGGGGTGCCGACGACGACGCCGGAGGCGGTCAGTGCCGTGTCGTCCAGGGCCCGCGCGATACCGAAGTCGATCAGCCGGGGTCCGTCCAGGGCCAGCAGGACGTTGCCCGGTTTGACGTCCCGGTGGACCAGTCCGGCCGCGTGCACGCTCGCCAGCGCCTCGGCCAGTCGCCCGCCGAGCACGCGGGCGGCACGCGGCGGCAGCGGCCCGTGCGCGGCCACCGCCTCGGCGAGGGCGGGTCCCGGTACGAACTCCGTGGCCAGCCACGGCTCGCGCGCCTCGGCGTCCGCGTCGAGGACCGGCACGACCCACGGATTCTCCACCCGCCGGGCCAGCTCCACCTCGCGTGCGAAGCGGGTCCTGAAGTCGTCGTCTGCGGCGCCGTCGGCGTGGATCACCTTGACCGCGGCGAGCTTTCCGGCGTCGGTGCGCCCGAGGTAGACCACGCCCATGCCGCCCGCGCCGAGCCTGCGCAGCAGGCGGAACGCGGCGATGCGCGAGGGGTCGGACGGCAGCAGCGGCTCACTCATCGCGCGGTCTCCGTCCCGCCGGCGGTGCCGGTTCCTGGCGTGCTGTCGCCGGACTTGCCGGCCGGTTCCTCGGCCGCCGCCTGCCGGTCGATGTCGGCGGCGACGAAGCCCACCCCCTTGGCGACATCCGATGACACGGCGGTCTGCTCCTCCTTGGTGCGCCCCGCACCGGTACGGGCGGTCGCCGCGACGGTCACCGGGCCGAGCCGGTACTTGAACCAGTCGAAGGGGTGGGCCCCCTTCTCCCCGTCCACCACGTACGTTCCGGACTCCGTGAGGTCGTCGTCGGTGATGGCGTTGCGCTGCTCGCTGAAGGGGTCGGCCCGGGAGTACAGGCCGCTCACCCGCACCGTGGCGTTCAGCCGCTGCTCAGGACAGCGCAGGGCGTCCTCCAGGGAACCGGCCATGTCGCGGCGCGCGGCGAGGGTGTCGTCGTGGACCGTGACGGTCAGCGAGACCTGCACCGGACCCTTGCCGTCAGCCTCCGGGAGCACGAACCCCCGGGTGAGGCTGGCCAGGACGCCGTCCGGCAGGGACTCGCGACGCCACAGGCAGTCCTCGCCCAGCACGGCCCATTCGGCCGGGTCGCTCTCGTAGGGCTCACGCTTGCCGAAGCCGACGCCGAAGTAGTCCGGCCGTACGGCGAGCCCGCGCACGAACGCCACCGCCTCGGCCCGTGTCCGGGGCGCCCTGTCCTCCGCGACGGTGTACGGCTCGTCCGCGGGCGACGCGGACGGCGCCGGCGACCCGGTGCTCGCGTCGGCCGTGGGCCGCGCGGACGTCTCCGGCGGATCGGCGGCCTCGTCGGCCCCACCGGTGCACCCGGCCAGCAGCAGCGTTCCGGTCACCGCGGCCACGGCTGGTCTCCACCCGGACATGCCCATGCCCCGGCCCCCCTACGTACGGATGTTCCCCTCGAAGGCAGTGTGACGTACGGGGGCACTGACGGGATAGCAACTGGGCTGATTCTGCGGTGACTTAAGGGTGAACGGCGTCCCCCGGCGCGCAGGAGAGCGGCTCCCGTCCCCGCGGCTGCCGCGGCTCCGGATGGGTGGGGGCGGGCGGCACGGCGTGACCGATCGGTTCACCGGCGGTGACGGTGAACCGTTCGCCGTGGTGCAGGAGGTCCAGGGGCTCGCCCTCCAGGAGGACGTAGCGTGCCTCGTCGCCGAGGATCTCGACGCGCAGCCTGCGGCCACGGATCAGCACGGTGAAGGCGAGCCGGGTCAGCGCCTCGGGGAGGCGGGGCGCGAAGCCCACCAGCGGTTCGCCGGCGCCCGCGCCGCCGTACTGGCGCATGCCTCCGAGGCCCACGACGAGCGCGACCCACGTGCCCGCGAGGGAGGCGATGTGCAGACCGTCACGGGTGTTGTGCTCCAGGTCCTCCAGGTCCATGAGGGCGGCCTCGCCCAGGTAGTCCCAGGCGAGCCGGAGATGTCCGGTCTCGGCCGCCAGGACGGCCTGGCAGCAGGCGGAGAGGGAGGAGTCGCGGACGGTGAGGGCCTCGTAGTAGGCGAAGTTGCGGGCCTTCTCGTCCTTGGTGAACGCGTCGGGGCAGGTCATCATGGCCAGGACGAGATCGGCCTGTTTGACGACCTGCTTGCGGTAGAGGTCGAAGTACGGGAAGTGCAGCAGCAGGGGGTACTGCTCCGGCGTCGTGGCCTCGAAGTCCCAGCGTGCCAGGGTGGTGAAGCCCGCCGACTGCTCGTGCACACCGAGCTCTTCGTTGTACGGCACGGCCATCCGGTCCGCCGCTTCCTGCCAGGCGGCGGCCTCCTCGCCGGTGGCCCCCAGATCCGCGGCCTCCTCGGTGAACCGGAGCACGCAGGCCGCGGCCGCCCGCAGGTTCCGGCGGGCCATCAGGTTCGTGTAGAGGTTGTCGCGGGCGATGGCGCTGTACTCGTCCGGCCCCGTCACGCCGTCGACGTGGAAGACGCCCTCGGCGTCCGTACGGCCCAGCGAGTGCCACAACCGGGCGGTGTGCACGAGGAGTTCGATGCCCGGCCCGCGCTCGAACTCCTCGTCGCCCGTCGCGGCCACGTACCGCACCACCGCGTCGGCGATGTCCGCGTCGACGTGGAACGCGGCCGTACCGGCGGGCCAGTAGGCGGAGCACTCGGCGCCGCTGATGGTGCGCCAGGGGAACGCGGCGCCGGCCAGGCCGAGCTGGCGGGCCCGCTCCAGCGCCTCGGGCAGCATCTCGTGCCGCCAGCGCAGGGCCGACGCCACGGTGTCCGGAGCGGTGTAGCTGAGGACGGGCAGCACGAAGGACTCCGTGTCCCAGAACGCGTGCCCGTCGTAGCCGGTGCCGGTCAGGCCCTTGGCCGGTACGGCGCGGCGCTCGGCGCGCGCCGCCGCCTGGAGCACGTGGAAGAGGGCGAAGCGGACGGCCTGCTGGATCTTCCGGTCGCCCTCCACCTCGACGTCCGCCCGGGACCAGAAGTCGTCCAGGTACGCGCGCTGTTCGGTGAGCAGGCCCTCCCATCCGGAGCTGCGGGCGGCGGCGACCGCGCCCTCCACCTGATCCCGTACGGCGGGCAGCGACCGCTGCGCCGACCAGCCGTACGCCACGAACTTCACGAGCCGCAGCCGCTGTCCGGGGGCCAGCGTGGCCGTGACGGTGAAGCGGCTGACGTCGGGCTCGCTCTCCGCCGACCAGGACGTGCCCTCGGGCCCCTCCACGATGTGGTCGGCCGCGACGCCCAGCCGCTGGCCGCTGTGGCCGGTGCAGTGCAGCAGGCGCAGCCGGGTGTCCTGCGCGAAGTCCTCCTCCGCGCGCAGCGGTGTGTCGATCACGGCGGAGACCCGGGGGTCGCCGGAGGTGCGCGGGAGCTGTTCGTTGGCCACCAGCTCCGACTGGACGGCCACGGTGATGGCGGTGTCGAGCGGCTCCACCACGTACTCCACGGCGGCGATCGACCGCTGGGTGAAGGAGACCAGGCGCCGGGAGACCACGCGGGCCCCCGTCCCGGCGGGGCTGATCCAGTCGACGGTGCGGCTCAGCACACCGGTGCGGAAGTCCAGCACGCGCTCGTGGGCGACGAGTTCGCCGTAACGCAGGTCGAACGGCTCGTCGTCGACGAGCAGTCGGACGATCTTGCCGTCGGTGACGTTGACGGCCGTCTCGCCGGACTCCGGGTAGCCGTAGCCGGACTCCCCGTACGGCAGCGGGTGCACCTCGTGCACGCCGTTCAGGTAGGCGCCGGGCAGCCCGTGCGGTTCGCCCTCGTCGAGGTTGCCGCGCCAGCCGATGTGCCCGTTGGCCAGGGCGAAGACGGACTCGCTCTGGGCGAGGACCTCAAGGCTCAGCTCGGTCTCGCGCAGCAGCCAGGGCTCGCAGGCGAACGACGGGTGGCTGATCACCGCTGCTCCTCGAGAAGTTGGGCGAGGTCGGTCACGACGAGGTCCGCCCCGTGCCGGCGCAGTTCCGCGCTCTGGCCGACCCGGTCGACGCCGACGACGACGCCGAAGTGCCCGGCGTGGCCCGCCTCCACGCCGGCCAGGGCGTCCTCGAAGACCGCCGCCTCGGCGGGCTCCACGCCGAGGAGCCGGGCGCCGGCGAGATAGGTGTCGGGAGCGGGTTTGCCGCGCAGGCCCTGCTCGCGCCGGGTGATGCCGTCCACGCGCTCCTCGAGGAGGTCCTCGATGCCGGCCGCGACGAGGACGTCGTGGCAGTTGGCGCTGGAGGAGACGACCGCGCGCCGCAGACCGGCGTCCCGGGCCGCCCGCAGATAGGCCACCGAGCCCTCGTAGGGCTCGACGCCCTGTTCGCGGATCAGACGGAGCACCAGCTCGTTCTTGCGGTTGCCCACGCCGTGCACGGTCTCGCTGTCGGGGCCGTCCTCGGGCGTGCCTTCGGGCAGTTCGACGCCGCGCGACGCGAGAAAGGTGCGGACGCCGTCCTCGCGGGGGCGGCCGTCCACGTAGTCGTCGTAGTCCTCGCCTGCGTCGAAGGGCACGAAGGCGGTGCCGTCCCGGTCGGCGCGGCGGCGCAGGAAGGCGTCGAACGTCTCCTTCCAGGCGGCGGCGTGGACCTTCGCGGTCTGCGTCAGCACACCGTCGAGGTCGAACAGACAGGCTCGGATGTGATCGGGAAGGCCCAGCACGACTCACCGTCCGTCCGGCAGATACCACTGGTGGGGCCGCACGAGCCGGTGGATGCCCTCCGGCCCCCAGGACCCCCTGGCGTAGGGCTCCACCGGCGGCGGGTCCTTCAGCAGGGGCTCGGCGACCTCCCACAGTCGGGCGATGCCCTCGGCGCTGGTGAACAGCGACTGGTCGCCCAGCATGGCCTCCAGGATCAGGTGCTCGTAGGCCTCCAGGGCGTGGTCCTGGACGAAGGAGCCCGCGTAGTCGAAGACCATCTCGGTCTGTCCGAGGCGCATTTCGGGGCCGGGTTCCTTGGCCAGGAAGCGTGTGGTGATGCTGCCGGGGTCGTCGAAGTCGATCGCGAGCGAGTTACGCCCGGAGGCCGTGCTGTCGTCGTGGACGTCCGCCGGGAACATCCGCAGGGGTGGTTGGCGGAAGGTGAGGGTCACCATGTGCCGGCCCTCGGCCAGCGCCTTGCCCGAGCGGAGGTAGAAGGGCACCCCTGCCCAGCGCCAGTTGTCGATGTCGACGCGGAGCGCGGCGAAGGTCTCGGTGTCGGAGGCGGGGGCCACTCCCTGCTCGTTCCGGTAGCCCTCGTACTGGCCGCGCACCACGTGCGCCGGGTCCAGGGGCCGCAACGAGCGGAAGACCTTGTCCTTCTCCTCCCGCAGGGAGCGTGCGTCGAGTGCCGCCGGGGGTTCCATCGCGACGAAGCCGAGGAGCTGGAAGAGATGGGTGACGATCATGTCGCGGAAGGTGCCGGTGCCCTCGAAGAACCGGGCGCGGCCCTGGATGTCGATGGCCTCCGGCACGTCGATCTGGACATGGCTGATGTGGTCGCGGTTCCAGATCGGCTCGAACAGCCCGTTGGCGAAGCGCAGGGCGAGGATGTTGTCGACGGACTCCTTGCCGAGGAAGTGGTCGATGCGGAAGACGCGGGACTCGTCGAAGACGGCGTGCAGGGTGTCGTTGAGGGCGCGGGCCGAGGCGAGGTCCGTGCCGAAGGGCTTCTCCACGATGACCCGGGCGTTCTCGGCCAGCCCGGACGTGCCGAGCATCGTGACGACGGATCCGAACGCGACCGGCGGCACGGCGAGGTGGAACAGCCGGCGGGGGGTGCCGCCGAGGGCACGCTCGGCCTTCCGCACGGCGGCCATGAGGGGGCCCGTCTCGCCGGGGTCGGCGGCCCCGTAGGTCAGCGTCTGCTCGAACGCCTCCCACTCGGGCCCCTCGGGCGCCGCCCGGCTGAACTGGGCGACGGCCTGGCGGGCGTGCTCGCGGAACTCGGCGTCGCCGAAGGAGTCGGCGGCGGGTGAGGTGCCGACGACGCGGTACCGTGCGGGCAGCAGTTTGGCCTTCGCCAGATGGAACAGACCGGGCAGCAGCTTGCGCCGCGCCAGGTCGCCGGTCGCCCCGCAGATGACGACGACAAGCGCTTCGGGGACCCGGCCGGCCGGGGCGGAGGGGTCGGCGGCGTCGTGCTGGTCGTCTGTGGCCATCGTGTGCTTCCCCGTCCTCGCCGACGCAACGTCCTGCACAGCACGCTAGCGGCGATGACGGCACCCGGCTGAACGGGAATGCTCCAGGTGGGGGGTGGGGGGGTGCGCTCAAGGTGAGGCGTTCACCGGGGTGGGCGGCGGACTCGGGGTGAGGCGTTCACCGGGGTGGGCGGCGGGCTCGGGGTGAGGCGTTCACCGGGGTGGGGGGGTGGTCGTCGGCGGGGGCGGGGGCCGGGGCGGCGTCGGTCGTCGGTGGGGCATCGGCCCCCCGGGCTTGGTTAGGCCTGGGGCTGATGGCCGCGGCGGGGCCGGCGGCGGGGCCGGGGCGGCGTCGGTCGTCGGTGGGGCGTCGGCCCCAGGCTTGGTTCGGCCAGGGGCTGATGGCCGCGGCGGGGCCGGCGGCGGGGGCGTGGGCCGGGGCGGCGGCGGTCGTCGGTGGGGCGTCGGCCCCCCCGGGCCGGGATTGGCCTCGGGTTGATGGCCGGGCGGGGGGCTTCGGGTGGGGTCGGGGCGTGGCCGCCGGGCGGGAGTGCGGTGTCCGGATCCGTGGGGGCGGCGACGGGACCCCGTCGGGGACCTGAGGTCGGCTCGACGGCGGACGGGACGGAGCGTGGCTCAGAGGTCGTCCGAGCCGCCCAGGCCCGTGAGGGCGCCGACCGGGTCGGGGTCGGGCGTGCCTCGGGGCCACCAGTCGTCCTGGCCCGGCTCCGACTCGTAGGCGTACCAGAGGCCCTCGCGGCCGAGGCGGAGCTGGACGTGGCCGTTCGGGTGGGTGAGGCGGTTGCGCGAGGGGCGGAAGGCGGGCAGGTCGGCGGCGAGGAGCAGCGGGCGGGCGCGGTCGAAACGGCCGGCCGGCGGGTCCCAGGGCTCTTCGAGGACGGCGAGACCGTCGAGCCCGCCCTGCCGCCAGGCGGCGACCGCACGGGCCAGCTCGGCCGGTGTGCGGCCCACCGCCGAGGCGAGGGAGGAGTACAGGGCGCGGGTGCCGAGGGTGAGGCCGGATCCCGGGCGGGCCGCCGCGAGCCGCACCGCGTCCTGCCACGGCGTCAGCTCCGCCACCGGATCGCGGCCGGTGAGCAGCAACGCGTGGGCGCGGGCCGCGGCGTCCGTGGCCAGGTGGTCCAGCGCGAAGGGATCCGGGCCGCCCGGGGCTCCCGGGTACACCGGCGGCTGCTCGGGGTGCGGCGGGACGGGCAACGGGCGCGGCAGCGGAGGGAGTTCGCGCCGGGCCAGCGCGTCGGTGGCCCGGACGCCCGGCGGCGCGGCCGGTTCCTTCTCCTGGGCGGCGCGGGCCGCCCGGGTCGCGTTGCGCCGGGAGAGGGCGTCGAGCACCTCGCGCTCGCCCCGCCCGCGCAGCAGAAGCAGCACGAAGGGGTCGGCGTCGAGCAGACGCGCGGTCTGGTAGCACAGCGCGGCGGCGTGCTTGCAGGGGTGACCGCGATCGGGGCAACTGCACCGCGGGTCCAGATCACCGGCGGCGGGCAGCAGCGGCACCTCGCCGTCCGCCAGCGCCTCGGGCATCTCCTTGTCCAGCAACGCGGCGATGTGGCCGGGGCGGTCGGCGGCGGCGTCCAGGAACCGCTCCCAGTCCGCGTCCTGCAACGTCCGCAGCCGCACCTGCACCCGGTACGGCCGCGGGCGGCTGCCGCGGACGTAGGCCAGGACTAGGCCCGGGGTCACCGTGATGGCGTCCACCCGGCCCTGCTGGGCGTAGCCGCGCCCCCGCGCCAGCCGCTCGACGTCCAGCGCGCCCCGTTCCAGTGCGGTGATCCAGGCGTTGCCCCACCAGGTCTCGGCGAGGGACGTGTCGTCGCCGGACGTGCGGGGCGGGAACGCGGGGAAGGTACGGCGCAGGTCACCGTCACGATGCGGGGACGCCATGGAGCGGGGGGCCTGCGGGGGCGCGGCACCTTGAGCGGCGTGCTCCGAGGGCAGGTCGAGGCGTGAGCCCGAGGTGGGGTCACCCTGGGGCGGACGCGCGGCGGAGGGTCGCTCGAAGGCGGGTCGCTCGGACGAGGTCGTCGGCCGAGGGCCGTCATCGGGGGTGTGCCGCTCGTCGGACGCGTCCTGCGGGACCGCACTCTCGAAGGCGTCGGCGAACAACTCCCCCACCGCACGCGGGCGGCGCGACCGATCCGCCGGGCGGCGGGGGGTACTCCGGCGCACCGGCTCGACGCCCGTCGTCCCGACGTCCTCCCGCGCCTGCCGCGCGGCCCGCAACGCGTCCCTCGCGACGTCCGCGGGCCGACCAGCCGAGGCATCGCCGACCAGCACCTCGCCGGACTCACCGGAGCCACGGCCCTCCCCCGGAGCGCCTGACCGCGAGGGCGGCTCCCCCGGGACACCGGAACGCGCGGCCTCCCCCGGCCCGCCGGAATTAGAACCCGCACCCGAAGCGCCGGAACCCGAGGCCTTGCGCCCGGCACCGGAACCCGAGGCCTCACCCGGCCCGCCGGAACCAGAACCCGCACCCGAAGCGCCGGTACCCGAAGCCTTGCGCCCGGCACCGGAACCCGAGGCCTCACCCGGGCCACCGGAGCCCGAAACCTCGCCCGAAGGACCGGAACCCCAAGCCTTGCGCCCGGCACCGGAACGCGAGCCATCACCCGGCCCGCCAGAGCCCGAAACCTCCCCCGAAGCACCAGAAACCGAGGCCTTGCGCCCGGCACCGGAACCCGAGGCCTCACCCGGGCCGCCGGAGGCCGGGAGCCCGTAGTCCGGTGGTCCGCCCGGCAACGGATGGCCCGCCCCGCTCCCCGGGTCCTCGGACTCGGCGACCGTCCGCCGCGCCGAGGCCGCGCGTCTGAGTGCTTCACGGGCCGCGTCGCCCGGCCGGGACTCGCGGGCGGCGGAAGGGCGGGCGGCGTCGCTCCGCGCAGGGCCGGACTCGGCGGCGGGTTCGCCGGGGAGGTGCCGCGCGGCCCGCAGAGCCCGCCGCGCCGCGTCCGCGGGCCGCGTCCCCGTCTCCGGAGCCGGCTCACCCGAGTCACCCGGCGGCCGCCCCTCCCCCGTCACGACGCCCTCCGCAGTGACACGAGGTCGGACAGCTCACGGTCCGTCAGTTCCGTCAGTGCCGCCTCTCCGGAGCCGAGGATCGCGTCGGCGAGGGCGCGCTTGGCCTCCAGCATCTCGGCGATGCGGTCCTCCACCGTGCCCTCGGTGATGAGGCGGTGGACCTGCACGGGCTGCGTCTGGCCGATGCGGTAGGCACGGTCGGTGGCCTGCTCCTCGACCGCCGGGTTCCACCAGCGGTCGAAGTGGACGACATGCCCCGCGCGCGTGAGGTTCAGCCCGGTGCCCGCGGCCTTGAGGGACAGGACCAGCACCGGGGTGGCGCCGTCCTGGAAACGGTCCACCATGCGCTCGCGCTCGGGCACGGGAGTGCCGCCGTGCAGGAGGTCGACCGGGACCGCGCGAGCGGCCAGGTGAGCGGTGATCAGGCGGGCCATGCCGACGTACTGCGTGAAGACCAGCGCCGAACCGTCCTCCGCCAGCAGCGTGTCCAGCAGCTCGTCGAGCAGGGCGAGCTTGCCGGAGCGGGCGGCGAGCCGGTCACCGCCGTGGGGGCCGTGCTCCTCCTTGAGGTAGAGCGCCGGGTGGTCGCAGATCTGCTTGAGCGAGGTCAGCAGCTTGAGCACCAGGCCGCGCCGCGCGATCCCCTCCGCCGTCTCGATCGCGAGCAGCGACTCCCGCACCACCGCCTCGTACAGCGCGCCCTGCTCCCGGGTGAGCGGCACCGGGTGGTCGGTCTCCGTCTTGGGCGGCAGCTCCGGGACGATGCCGGGGTCGGACTTCCTGCGGCGCAGCAGGAACGGGCGGACGAGGCGGGCGAGCCGGGCCACCGCCTCCTCGTCCTCGCCGTTCTCCACCGCGCGGGCGTGCCGGGCACGGAAGGACTTCAGCGGGCCCAGCAGACCGGGTGTCGTCCAGTCCAGCAGCGCCCACAGCTCGGAGAGGTTGTTCTCGACGGGGGTGCCGGTGAGGGCGACGCGGGCGGGCGTCGGGATCGTGCGCAGGGCCTTCGCCGTCGCCGAGTACGGGTTCTTGACGTGCTGGGCCTCGTCGGCGACGACCATGCCCCACTTCTGCTGGGCCAGCGTCGCCGCCGCCGATCGCATGGTGCCGTACGTGGTGAGGACGAAGCCGCCGTCGAGGCCGGTCAGGGTGCGCTCGGTTCCGTGGTGGCGGCGCACGGGGACGCCGGGGGCGAAGCGCTCTATCTCGCGCTGCCAGTTGCCCAGCAGGGAGGCCGGGCAGACCACCAGCGTGGGTTCGGTGCGGGCCCGCTTGAGGTGGAGGGCGATGACGGTGATCGTCTTGCCGAGTCCCATGTCGTCGGCGAGGCAGGCGCCGAGGCCGAGGGAGGTCATCAGGTCGAGCCAGGCCAGGCCCCGCAGCTGGTAGTCGCGCAGGGTGGCCCGGAGTCCGGCGGGCGCCTCGGCGGGCCCGATCCCGGCGGTGAGGCGGTCCCGCAGGGCGGCGAGCGCGCCGACCGGCACCGCCTCGACCTGCTCGCCGTCGACCTCCGCGGTGCCGGTGAGCGCGACGGACAGGGCGTCCACCGGGTCGAGCAGGCCGAGTTCGCGCTTGCGGGCCTTGCGTACGAGTGCGGGGTCGACGAGCACCCACTGGTCCCGCAGGCGCACGACGGGCCGGTGGGCCTCGGCCAGCGCGTCCATCTCGGCCTCGCTCAGCGGCTCCCCGCCGAGCGCCAGCTGCCAGCGGAACTGGAGCAGGTCCTCGCTCTCGAAGAAGCCGGTGCCGTCGGTCGCCGAGCCCGGCGCGGGCCGCACGATCGCGGCCGCCGTCAGGTCGCGCGCGAGGTCCCGGGGCCAGTGCACCGCGACGCCCGCCGCGGCCAGCCGGGCGGCCGCCGCGCCCAGCAGGTCACCGAGCTCGGTCTCGGACAGGGCGAGCACGTCGGGCACGTCCTGCTCGGCGAGCCGGTCCAGCGGCGCCCAGACGCGCGCCGCACGCCGGACCGCGAGCGCGGCGTCCACCCGCGCGCGGGGTCCGAAGGCATCGGCGTCCCCCGCCCACAGCGCCGCCGCGTCGACGACGAGCGTGGGGTCGGCGAGGCTGTGCACCTGGACGATCGCGGCGCCCGCCCGGCGCACCCGGTCGCCGTCGTCGGCGGTGTCGAAGAGGTCGTACGCGGCGAGGTCCAGGCGCAGGGAGATCCGCACGCCCGCGTCCATCCCGGCGGCGACCTCCGCGGCCCACTCCTGGGCGGCGGGCAGGCGCTGCGGAGCGCGGGCCGCGAAGGGCCTGCCGTAGGCGGCAGCGGCGGCGGGGGTGCGCGGCAGGGTGTCCGCGACCGCGTCCAGGAACGCCCGCACCAGCGTCTCCGGCTCGGGCAGCCGCAGCGGGCCCGGACCGGGCAGCGGCACGGCATGCCCTTCGCCGGGCAGCGCGGCGGCCACCGCGCGCAGGTGGGCGATGTCGTCGGGGTCGAGGGGGCCGGCGCGCCAGGCGTCGTGCCCGGTGGGTGTCAGGCCGGGCAGCAGACGGCCCCGGGCGGCGAGCCGCAGGGCGTGCAGGGCCGCCGCGCCCCAGCAGGCCGTGGCGGGGTGGGCGGCCGGGTCGTGCCGGGCCCGGACGAGGAACGGGAGTGCCTGACCCACCGGCAGGGCAAGCGCCGGTGTCTCCTTGCGGCGGACAGCGGCCCCATGGGGTCGTACCACCGTCAGCGGTGTGGAGGTGGCGCCCGGTACGGCCGCCCCGGCCTCGTCGTCCGGGTCCCAGAAGGCCACGCGGCCCTCACGGGGAACCGGCGCGGGAAGGAAGACGGCGGCCAGCCGCACGGGTACGGACACGGATTCGCCCATACGTCTTGCCACCTCCCGCCCACGGATCGGATCAGTCGTCTTCGACTCTACGGGCGGGGTCCGACAATCGGCCCTGCCTGAACGACCAGGGCGGACCGGCGGGCGGGGCCGGTCAGAGCCGGTCGGTCCGGTCATAGCCGGTCGGTCGGGTCGGTCCGGTCTGTCGGGTCGGTCCGGTCAGGGAATCAGCCGCGAGACGACGTAGACCATCGGGTAGGTCGGGTTGCCCGTGTTCACCACGATGTCGTGCGTGGGCCTCGGGTTCTTCTGCTGGTGGACCAGCCCCCAGTTCGCACCGAGCCGGGCGCCCGTGCCCGCGAACCTCCAGCCCGTGACGTGCTGGTCGCGCGCGCCGATGGTGATGTCGCTCTTGATCAGGTCGCTCCGCTCGACGCCCACCTGCTTGAGGAAGGCGTCCAGACCGGCGTGGGTGGTCTGGAACTGCACGTACAGCCGGCTGGTCTTCCAGTTGTTCGTCTCGTACCAGGCGACCTTGTTGGCCGGATGCGGTATCGGCACCTGGTACAGCCTCCGCTGCACCTTGGAGGGCCAGCCCACGGTCAGCCCGCGCGCCGAGTACTTCTCCTCCTTGTCCTTGCCGCTGGCGCGGCTCTGGTTGGCGGAGATCACCAGGTAGCCGGCGGGGATGCCGATCAGCAGCACGATGATGAGCAGGGTCAGCGCCCGGCGGCGGATCACATGGCGGCGGTCCTCGGCCGGCGTCCCGCGCTCCTCGGCCGGGCCGCCCTGCTGCGGCAGCGCGCCCGTCACAGCGACTCCTGACCGCGGCGGGCCTCGGCGTACCGCTCGTAGCGTTCGTAGCGCTCCACCCTGCGCCGTTTGGCGCGCCGGAAGCGGCGGGCCACCAGGCGGGCGAGGTCGGCGGCGCCGACCATGCCGGCCTCGGGGCCGAGCTGGGCGCGGACGATGCGGGCCTCGGGGCGGTAGCCGCGGCCGGTGAGGTGGCGCTTGAAGGCGTCCCGGGCGGGGCCGATGAGCAGGTCGTCGGCGGCCGAGACCCCGCCGCCGATCACGAAGCAGGACGGGTCGAGGGCGGCGGCCAGGTTGGCGATGCCCACGCCGAGCCACTGCCCGATGTCCTGGAGCAGCTCGATGCACATGGCGTCGCCCTCGCGGGCCAGCTCGGTGATGATCGGGCCGGTGATGTCACCGATGCTGCCCTTGACGTGCTCGATGATCCCGTACGCCACCGGCGAGTCGGCGGCGGCCAGCTCGCGCGCCTCGCGGACCAGCGCGTTTCCGGAGCTGTACTGCTCCCAGCAGCCGCGGTTGCCGCACGGGCAGCGGTGGCCGCCGGGTACGACCTGCATGTGCCCGAACTCGCCGGCCACGCCGAACTTGCCGCGCTTGACCTGGCCGTCCTCCAGGATCGCGCCGCCGATGCCGGTGCCCAGCGTGATCATCACGAGGTGGTCCTCGCCGCGGCCGGCGCCGAAGCGCCACTCGGCCCAGGCGGCCGTGTTGGCGTCGTTGTCGACGAGGACGGGAACGGAGAGGCGGCCGGCGAGGCGGTCGCGCAGCGGCTCGTTGCGCCAGGACAGGTGCGGGGCGAACAGGACGCGGTTGCGCTCGGCGTCGACCCAGCCGGCGGCGCCGATGCCGACCGCGTGCACGTCGTGCCGGTCGGACAGGTCCAGGACCAGTTCGACGATGGTGTCCTCGACGACCCGGGGGCTCTTGGACTTGTCCGGGGTCTCCGTGCGGAGCTTCTCCAGGATGTTGCCGTCGGCGTCCACGACACCCGCCATCACCTTGGTGCCGCCGATGTCGATGCCGACGGTGGGCACGCGGGGTGCGGTCAGGTGGGAACGGCGCTCCCGGGTGCCCACGGTGCGCAGCGCTGTCGCGCGCCGTGAGCCGATGGGGGCGCCGCCGGTCACCCGGGCGTTGCTCAGGGCCTTGGGGAAGGCGAGGTCGCGGTAGGTGCTCATCGGGCCCGATTCTGCCTCACCGTGACTCAGGGTGCGGTAAGGGGATCGTCACCTGGCCCCGGGTCGTCCGGCCGCCACGGCCGGTCCGCCGGCCGCGGCGGCTGTTGCCGGCCCTCCCGCGGACCCCGCGCCCTCAGCCCCGCCGGAGTTCGTGGCGGAGGTCGTCGAGCTCGTTTCCGCCTGCCATCTGCCGTGTCAGCTCGTCGAGCGTGATCGAGTCGCCGGTGTGGCTGCCCGCCATGGTGCCGCGCTTCAGCAGCACGAAGCGGTCGCCGACGAGGTACGCGTGATGCGGGTTGTGGGTGATCAACACAACACCCAGACCCTGGTCCCGTGCCGCCGCCACATATTTCAGAACGACCCCGGACTGCTTCACACCGAGCGCCGCCGTCGGTTCGTCCAGGACGAGGACCTTGGCCCCGAAGTGGACGGCCCGCGCGATGGCCACGCACTGGCGCTCACCGCCGGAGAGCGTGCCGATGGGCTGGTCGACGTCGCGCAGATCGATTCCCATGCGCAGGAGTTCGGAGTGGGTGGTGCGGCGCATGAGGTCGACGTCCATGCGCTTGAAGGGGCCGGCGCCCTTGCGGGGCTCGGAGCCGAGGAAGAAGTTGCGCCAGACCGGCATCAGCGGGACGACGGCCAGGTCCTGGTAGACGGTCGCGATCCCGCGGTCCAGGGCGTCGCGGGGCGAGGCGAGCCGGGTCTCCTCGCCGTCGACGCGCAGGGTGCCGCCGTCGTGCTGGTGCAGTCCGGCGATGATCTTGATGAGCGTGGACTTGCCGGCGCCGTTGTCGCCCAGCACGCAGGTGATCTCGCCCGCGCGCACCTCCAAGGAGACGCCTTCGAGGGCGCGGACGTTGCCGTAGTGCTTGCTGACGCCGGACAGCTCCACGAGTGCCGTACGTCGTGCCGCTTGCGTCACTTGGTGGCCTCCGCGCGCTTGCGGACCCAGGCGTTGAGCAGGGTCGCGAGGAGCAGCATCGCTCCGAGGAAGAACTTGAACCAGTCGGGGTTCCACTCGGCGAAGACGATGCCCTTGCTGGTCATCCCGAACAGGAACGCGCCGACCGCAGAGCCGACCGCGCTGCCGTGGCCGCCGGTGATCAGGCAGCCTCCGATGACGGCCGCGATGATGTAGATCAGCTCGTTGCCGACGCCCTCGCCGGACTGGACGACGTCGTACGAGAAGAGCAGGTGCTGGCCGGAGATCCAGGCGCCGAGCGCCACCCCCATGTACAGGCCGATCTTGGTCCGGGTCACCGGGACGCCGACCGCGCGGGCGGCGTCCTGGTTGCCGCCGACCGCGAAGATCCAGTTGCCGGCGCGGGTGCGCAGCAGGATCCAGCTGGCGACGGCGACCAGCGCGAACCACCACAGGATGGTGATCTTGAAGTTGACGCCGCCGAGGGTCAGCGTGGAGGCGAAGACGTCGTGCGCGCTGGGGAAGCCCTCCATGTCGGCGATGGACTTGGTGGAGACCGTGCCGGAGATGAGCTTGGTGAAGCCGAGGTTCAGGCCGGTCAGCATCAGGAAGGTGCCGAGCGTGATGATGAAGCTCGGCAGCTTGGTGCGGGTGAGCATGAAGCCGTTGAAGGCGCCGACGGCGAGGGTGACGAGCAGGGAGACACCGACGCCCACCCAGACGTTCGCCGTCATCTGGAAGCTGAACATCGAGGAGACCAGGGCGGACGACGTCACCATGACGCCCGCCGACAGGTCGAACTCGCCGCCGATCATCAGCAGCGCGACCGGGACCGCCATGATGCCGATCGTCGAGGACGCGTACAGGACCGTGCTCAGGCTCGACGCCTTCAGGAAGCTGTCGGCGGCCAGGGCGAAGAACAGGAAGACGGCGGCGGCTCCGACGACCGAGCCGAGCTCCGGACGGCTGAGCAGCTTCCGCAGCGGAGAGCTGTGCAGAATCCTTTCGTCAGCGAGCGCGGTCATCGGGTGCCCCGCTCGGTGTACTCGGCGAGGGCGTCCGCCTGGTCCTTGGTGATGATCTGCGGCCCGGTGAGCACCGGCTTGCCGCCGCCGAGCACGTCGGCGTTGTACCGGTACAGCCACAGCAGGTCGACCGCCTCGTAGCCCTGGAGGTAGGGCTGCTGGTCGACGGCGAAGCCGAGGGTGCCGTCCTTCAGGCCGGCGGCGACCTTGGCGTTCAGGTCGAAGGTGTCGATCTCGGCGTCGCTGCCCGCGACCTGCTTGGCCTTCACGGCGGTGTCGGCGTACGGGGCGCCGAGGGTCACCACGGCGTCCACCGAGCTGTCCGACTGAAGCTTGGCCTCGATGGCGGACTGCACGTCGGGCATGCTCGTGCCGGTGACGTAGAGGTTCTGCACGGTGCCGTCGAAGGTCTCCTTCAGACCGGCGCAGCGCTGCTCGTGACCGACGTTGCCCTGCTCGTGCAGGATGCACAGCGCCTTCTTGCGGCCGCGTTCGTTCAGCTCCTCGCCGACCGCCTGGCCGGCGACGGTCTCGTCCTGGCCGATGTGCGTGAGCGCGCCGAACTCCTTCGACTCCGCCGAGCCCGAGTTCACGGTGACCACCGGAATCCCCGCCTCGACCGCGCGGGCGACGGCGGCCTTCATCGCGTCGGGCTTGGCGAGGGTGACGATGATGCCGTCGACCTTCTTGTCGACGGCCGCGTCCACCAGCTGCGCCTGCTGCTGCGCCTCGTCGTCGTGGGAGTACAGGAACTTGATGTTGTCCTTGACCGCGGCCTGCTCGGCGCCGCTCTGGACGATGTCCCAGAAGGTGTCCCCGTCGCCCGAGTGGGTGATCATGGCGAAGGTCCAGCGGGGGGTGTTCACCGCGGCCTTCCCCTGCGCGGCGGCGGCCTTGCGGGCGTCCTCGGCGCGCTTGCCGCCCGTGCTGCTGCATCCCGCGAGGGACGCGCAGAGCGCCCCTGCCACCGCGATGCCTACCCAGGTGCGAAACCCGGTCCGAAACCGTGCCACGAGGCCGTGCCCTTCTTGCTGTGTTCTCCGGTAGCCGGAGCCGGTCGTTCCACCGGCCCCAAACGCCCCAGTATCAAACACAGGGAGGGTGTGGTCCGCGCCCGGGGAGCCCGCGGCGGTCGCATTGTCCGGACATTGAGACGAACCTCACCCCGCTAGGGTGGTCCTCAGGGCCGTACGAGCAGCTGGAACTCGAAGGAGTAGCGGCTCGGGCGGTAGGTGTGCGTGCCGTACTCGACCGCACGGCCGGTGTCGTCGAACGTCGTGCGCTGCATGGTCAGCAGCGGGGCGCCCTCGCTCTCGCCGAGCCGCTCGGCCTCGGCGGCGGTGGCGGCCCGGGCGCCGATGGACTGGCGGGCGCTGTGCAGCGTGATCCCGGCCGAGCGCATCAGCCGGTAGAGGCCGGTCGCCTCCAGCTGCCCGGTGTCCAGTTCGAGCAGGCCGCCGGGCAGGTAGTTGCACAGGTACGCCATGGGCTCGCCGTGCGCCAGCCGCAGCCGCTCGACGCGGTGCACGTCGGTGCCCTCGGCGACGCCGAGGGCGGCCGCCGCCTCCGCGGACGCCGGCCCGACGGTGTTGACCAGCACCTTCGTGGCGGGCCGCTGCCCGGCCGCCTCCAGGTCGTCGTAGAGGCTGCTCAGCTCCAGCGGGCGCTTGACCTTGCTGTGCACGACCTGGGTGCCCACCCCCCGGCGGCGGACCAGCAGTCCCTTGTCGACCAGGGACTGGATGGCCTGGCGGACCGTCGGCCGGGACAGACCGAGCCGCGCGGCGAGCTCGATCTCGTTGCCCAGCAGGCTGCCGGGCGTGAGCGTGCCGTGCTCGATGGCGGCCTCCAGCTGCTGGGACAGCTGGAAGTACAGCGGGACGGGCGAGCTGCGGTCCACGCTCAGGTCGAGCTGCACGGTCGGGTCCACGTCTGGTTTCGGCACGGGCCTGAGCGTAGCTCCGTGACGGGTTGACGGGAAGTTGTGTCGTCCGATTGTCCGGACATAAGCATTGACAGTGCGGTGGCTCGGGCTCCACTTTGTCTTCATGCGCATCGGGGTCATCGGGACGGGCCGCATCGGCACCATTCATGCGAACACGCTCAGCCGCCACCGTGACGTGGGCTCCCTGATCCTCACGGACGCGGATCCCACGCGGGCGCAGGAGCTGGCGCAGCGGCTGGGCGAGACCGCCGCGCCCGGCATGGACGAGATCTTCCGCTGGGGCGTGGACGCGGTGGTGATCACGACGGCGACCGCGGCCCACGCCGATCTGATCGGCCGGGCGGCGCGCTCGGGGCTGCCGGTGTTCTGCGAGAAGCCGATCGCGCTCGACCTGCCGGGCTCGCTGCACGCGATCTCCGAGGTCGAGACGGCCGGGACCGTCCTGCAGATGGGGTTCCAGCGGCGCTTCGACCCGGGCTACCTCGGAGCCCGGGACGCCGTCCGCGCCGGGCGGCTCGGCCGGCTGCACACCGTGCGCGCCACGACCTCCGACCAGACGCCGCCGCCCGCCTCGTATCTGCCCCTGTCCGGTGGGCTGTACCGGGACACCCTCATCCACGACTTCGACGCGCTGCGCTGGGTGACCGGACACGAGGTGACGGAGGTGTACGCCGCCGGGTCCGACGCCGGTCCCCCGATGTTCCGCGAGGCCGGGGACGTCGACACGGCGGCGGTACTCCTCACCCTCGACGACGGCACCCTGGCCACGGCGACCGCGACGCGGCTGAACGGCGCCGGTTACGACGTGCGCATGGAGCTGGCCGGGGAGCTGGACCAGATCGTGGTGGGGCTGGACGACCGTACGCCGATCGCGTCCACCGAGCCGAGCGGACCGCCGGCCGCGAGCAAGCCGTGGACCACCTTCCTGGAGCGCTTCGGGCCCTCCTACGAGGCCGAGCTGAACGCCTTCGTCGAGGTGGTCCGCGGCGAGCGCGCCAACCCCTGCGACGGCCGGGAGGCGTTGCAGGCGCTGCGTGTGGCCGAGGCCTGCGAGCTCTCCCGCCGGGAGCACAGACCCGTCCGGCTCGGCGAGGTGGCGGGCGGCCAGGAGCCGGTGCTGCGGTAGGAACGGGGGCGCGGCGCACCGGCAGGCTCGGCAGGCCGCGCGGCAACGATCAGAGGCCGCGGGCGTCGGCCAGGCGGGCCGCCTCACCGACCATGCGGATCGGGACGCGGCCGGAGCCGAAGGCGTCGTTGAAGCCCGCGACCGAGTCGATGTGGTCGCCGAACCGGCGCCGTACCGCCTGGAGCAGCACGGCGAGGGCGTCGCTCTCCAGGGCCCGGTCACCACGCGCCTCGACGCGGACCGCTCCCTGCATGCAGCGGGCGCCTTCGCCGTCGACGAGGACGCCGCCGCACCAGCCGTCGGCGAGCAACCGCTGGTGAGCGCGCTGGAGCAGCGCGGCCACCGGCGTAGGGGACAGCTCCGGGGGCCACTCGCGCACCGGGCCGAACGGGACGGTGACGACCTCGGCGAGGTCGACGGGTTCGGTGCGCAGATGCGCGGTGCGGACCTCGTGGGCGACGGCCGCTTCGTCCAGCCGTACGGTCATCGCCGCGTCGACCAGCGCCAGGCGGGCGTCGAGGGACAGCTCCGGCGCGGCGGGGGCGGGCTCCGGCGCGGCGGGGGCGGGCTCCGGCGCGGCGGGGGCGGGCTGCGGCGCGGCGGGGGCGAGGACCGGGGTGGGGGCGGGACGGGACATCGGGAGCTGGGGCTCGTCTCTGGCTCAGCGACGGGGCGGCCACGAGTGGATTCCCCGCCGGCCGCCGGCGCCATCCCCGCCGAACGGGTGGTCCCGCGTGCCGCGCGTCAGCCGTCCTCGTCGAGCAGTCCCGCGTCGTAGGCCAGCAGGGCGATCTGGACGCGGTTGTTGAGGTCGAGCTTGGCGAGGACGCGGGAGACGTGGGTCTTGACGGTCGCCACGCTCATGAACAGCTCCGTGGCGATCTCCGCGTTGGCGAGTCCCCGGCCGACCGCGACGGCGACCTCGCGTTCGCGGTCGTTGAGCAGGGCCATCCGCTCCCGCGCGCGGGCACCACGGGTGTCGGCGGCGCTGCCTGCCGCGTGCTCCATCAACTGGCGGGTGACGGTGGGAGACAGCACCGGATCACCGGCGGCGACCCGGCGCACCGCGTCGACGATCTCGGCGGGCGGAGTGTCCTTGAGGACGAATCCGGCGGCGCCCGCGCGCAGCGCCCGCAGCACCTGTTCGTCGGCGTGGAAGGTGGTCAGGACCACGACCTGCGGGGCGTCCGGGCGGGCCCGCAGCCGCTCGGTGGCGGTGAGGCCGTCGACCGCGGGCATCCGGATGTCCATCAGGACGACGTCCGGCCGGGTGCGGTCGACGAGCGCCTCGACCTCGCCGCCGTCGGCGGCCTCGCCGACGATCCGGATGTCGTCGGCGCCGCCCATCATGAAGGACAGTCCGGCCCGCACCAGCGGGTCGTCGTCGACGAGAAGCACTCTGATCGCAGTCATGGCCCTCACGTAATCACGGTTGTGCCGCCGCTTCGCCCGCCCGGTCGGGCCGCCGGCGGGCCCGCGGCCGTCCCCCTCCTCGTTCAACCGCCGTGGAACGGAGGCGAGATGGGAGGATACGGGTTCACTCACCGGCCGGAGGACCCCCACGGCAGCCAGGCCCGCACCTCGAAGCCCCCGTCGTCGCGCGCGCCGTGCTCCAGCCGTCCCCCGGCCAGCGTGGCGCGCTCGGTCAGTCCGATCAGGCCCTGCCCGGAGCCCGGGACGTGCGGTACGTCGCCCTCGGGGGCGGGGTTGCGGACGTGGACGGCGAGGCCCTCGCCGGGCCCGCCGGACACGGACACGGTGACCTCGGTGCCGGGGGCGTGCTTGCGGGCGTTGGTCAGGCCCTCCTGGACGATCCGGTAGGCGGTGCGGCCGACCGACGCCGGGACCGCGCCCGGGTCGGTGACCCGCAGGTCGAGCGTCACCTTGGTGCCGGCCTCGCAGGACTGGGCGACCAGCGCGTCGAGTGCCGCGAGGGTCGGCTGCGGCCGGCCGCCCTCGTCGGCGTCGCCGGCCCGCAGGACGCCGATGATCTCGCGCAGGTCCTGCAGCGCCTCGTGGGCGCTCTCCCGGATGACTCCGGCGGCCCGCGCGACCTCCTCGCGGGGCGCGTCCGGCCGGAACTCCAGGGCTCCGGCGTGCACGCTCAGCAGCGTCAGCCGGTGGGCGAGCACGTCGTGCATCTCCCGGGCGATCGCCTCGCGCGCGAGCCGCTGGGCCTGTTCGGCGCGCAGCACGGCCTCCGTCTCCGCCCGCCGGGCGCGGTCGCGCAGGCTGAACATCAGCTGCCGTTTGGACCGCACGAGCATGCCCCAGCCGATGACGCAGCCGCTGAGCAGCACGGTGAACGCGACGGCCACCAGGTAGGGCAGCTCGGGCTCGGGACGCAGCCAGAAGAAGAGCGGGATCAGCGCGGTGGAGACGCCGCCGATCCAGGCGACGTACCGGAAGGGCCGGTGCACGGCGAGGGTGAAGAAGGCGACCATGCCGGCGCCGCCCGCCGTGTTGGAGAGGAATCCGATGGGGATCATCGCGATCGCGAGCCCGACGGGCCAGCGGCGGCGCAGCCACACCGCGGCGCAGGACAGACCGCCGAGCCACTGGTCGAGGACCAGGAGCGTGGGCGGGGTGTTCTCCGGGGTCATGGAGTCCGCGGCCAGCAGGCCGACCAGGATGGCCACGAAGAAGCACGAGAAGTCGACGAGCCAGTCGCGCGCGGTGCGCCGGGGCCGCCGCGCGTCCCCTTCGCCGTCCGGGTCGAGCGCGTGGATCAGGGCGGACGGGAACAGCCACCGGCGCCCCTCGAACGCCGACGCCGCCTGCACCGTCCTGTCACCTTTCACGGTCGACAAATCTACGCAGGGCCGTACCGGGCCACCTCCCCGCTCGCGGGATCGGCGACCAAAGTCGCGGCGCTGGCTACTTTCGGCGCGCCGGCCGGGTGGGGATCAGCGACTTCGGTGGGCCGGGTCTCGCCCCGCGGCCGTTGTCCGTGGGGGGTCCGCGGGGCGAGAGTCATGGTCATGAAGCAGCTGCTGGAGTTCCTCGGCTTCATCGCGCTCGTGCAGGGTGCGATGGGCCTGGTGCACGAGTTCACCGACTGGCACATCGGGCTCGTGCAGCGGGTCGGTTTCCTCGACGGATTCGGGATCTATGCAAGCGTCGCCCTCGTCGTCCTGGCGTTCGCACTCTTCGCCGCCGCCGAGAGCCGCAAGCCGGGCTGAGCCGCCGGGCGAACCGGGCCGATCCGCGGGCCGGACGGGGCCGGACGCCGGGCCGCACCGGACGCCGGGCCGCACCGGACGCCGGGCCGCACCGGACGCCGGGCCGCACCGGACGCCGGGCCGCACCGGGCGGCGGCGCGCCCGGCCGGCCGTCGCGGCGGCCGTTCAGCAGCCGTAGTCGACCAGGTCGAACGACGCGTAGTGGTCGGCCGTGTAGTAGTCCTCCTGGTGCTCCTCGCCGGTGACGATGCGGCGGGCGCCGCGGGTGTCACTGCCGGGGGTCTCGACCGTGTACTCGTGGTAGTAGCCGGTCACCTGGCCGGGCAGGATGCCTTCCCGGTTCTGGAAGGTCGTCCCGTCCTGCGGGTAGGGGAAGGGGCCGCCCTGTTCGATGAGGTCCAGCGTCGTGTGCGCCTGCGCGGGCAGGTCGCCGTAGCAGATGCTGCCGACCGCCGCGGCGGCCGCGCCCGCCGGGGTGGCGGAGACGGCGCCGCCGACGAGGAGGGCCGACAGCAGCGCGGTCGCGGCACCGAGGCGGGTGAGGTTGCGTGGGGGGAATCTCATGGATCCATGATGACGCGCGTAGATGCTGGCATGTCAATGTCAAGTTCGTGGAGTTTGCCGTCAAGTCCTGTGACGTTTCGTGGTGTTGGCACGACGTACCTCCGGGATTTCGACGGAGCCGGTGCGCACTTCACCCGGCGTGGCTGGAGAACAGTCCCCCCGTCGGGCCCTGCTTGTCGCCGCCCTGGGCCTTCTTCAGGGCGTTGGCCAGGCCCTCGATGGTCATGGACTGGAGGATGACGCGGCCGCGGCCCTCCAGGGTGGCCAGGGACAGGCCCTCGCCGCCGAACACGGCGTTCATCAGGCCCTGGCGGTCGAGGCCGCCGACGCGCTGGACGCCGTAGCGGATGCCCTCCTCGAAGGCCACGACGCAGCCCGTGTCGACCTCGATGCGGCCGCCGAAGTCGGCGGGGTCGAGGTCGATGAAGTTGCCCGCGCCGGCGATGATCACCGTGCCCCTGCCGGTGAACTTCTCCAGGACGAAGCCCTCGCCGCCCTTCATGCCCGTGCGGCCGCCCTGGAAGGCGATGCCGAACTCGACGGTGGACTCGGCGGCCACGAACGCGTCCTTCTCCGCGAACCACGCGCGCGTGCCGTCGAGTTCCAGCGCGCGCATCTCGCCGGGCAGGACGCCCGCGAAGCCCACGGTGCCCTCTGCGCCCTGCGCCGTGAAGTGCTGGAAGGCCAGCGACTCGCCCGCCAGCGCCCGCTGGCCGACCTGCATGGCGGTGCCCATGGCCTGGCGCAGCAGCCCGCCCATGCCGGCCGCCGCGGCGCCCGACGCTCCCGTGCCGCCCGGCGCGCCGCCGCCCGAGGGGCCGGACAACCGGGTCTCCATCGTGACGCCGGGCGTCTTGAACAGGAACTTGCCCGCCTCGCAGTAGACGGTCTGGCCCGGGTGCAGGGTGACGACCGCCATCTGCATGGCGTTGCCGACGATCTCTTGCTGAAGTGTCACGTGAGGAGAACGCGGGAGGTGAAGCCTGGAGTTCCGGGCGCGCCACCTAGGTGTCCGTTCGCCGCCAGCACACGCGTGGGGCCGTCGCTGGAATGGACGCATGACTTCTTCGGCTACGCAGACATCCGAGGCGGCTCGGGCCATGGCGCACCGGGCTCCCCTCGACGGCAAGAAGGCCCTGGTGACCGGCGGCAGCCGGGGGATCGGCGCGGCGACGGCCGTGCGCCTGGCACGCGAGGGCGCCGACGTGGCGGTGACGTATGTGAACGGCAAGGACGCGGCCGAGGACGTCGTAGCGGCCGTCGAGGCACTGGGGCGGCGGGGCGTGGCCCTGCGGGCGGACTGTGCGGAGGCGGACGAGGCGGCGGGGGCCGTGGAGCGGGCGGCGGCGTCGCTCGGCGGGCTCGACGTGCTGGTGAACAACGCGGGCATCGGGGTGCTCGGGCCGCTGGACAGCCTCTCGCTCACCGATGTGGACCGGGTGCTCGCGGTGAACGTGCGGGCCGTCTTCCTGGCCTCGCAGGCGGCCGCCGCGCTGATGCCGGACGGCGGCCGGATCGTCATCGTCGGCAGTTGCATGGCCCAGCGGGTGCCGGGGCCGGGCGGCACGCTCTACGCGACCAGCAAGGCGGCGCTCACGGGGCTCACCAAGGCGCTGGCCAGGGAGCTGGGCGGCCGGGGGATCACCGCGAACCTCGTGCACCCCGGTCCGATCGACACCGACATGAACCCGGCCGACGGTCCCTACGCCGCGGATCAGGCGGCCCTGACGGCGCTCGGCCGGTTCGGGACGGCCGAGGAGGTGGCGTCCACGGTCGCCCACCTCGCCGGGGCGGCCTACGTCACCGGCGCCGAGTTCGCGGTCGACGGCGGCCACGCGGCCTGAGCCGGACGCGGGGCGCACCGGCGCTGTCCAGCCGGCGCGCCCCGCGAGTCGTCGGGTCACGGGGCACCCGGTACCCGGTGCCCCGTGCCCGGGGTGTCAGCCGCCCAGTTCCTGGTGGCGGGCCGCCAGACGGGTCGCGCCCTCCTCCGTGAGGGAGCCGAACAGGCGCAGGCGGGAGATGCCGCCGTCGGGGAAGATGTCCACGCGCGCGTGGGTGCCGACCGCGGCGGCCGGCAGCACGAAGCGGTGGTTGGTGTCGGGCTGGAGACGGGTACGGGGCAGGACCTCGGTCCAGGCGCCGTCCTCGCCGTCCCGTACGGACACCGAGGCCCAGCCCGCGCTGTTGCCCTTCAGGTACGCGGTGTCGATCTCGATCGCCCGGATACGGGACCGCTCCACCAGCCGGTACCGGATCCAGTCGTTGCCCTGGTCGCGGCGTCGGCGGGTCTCCCAGCCGTCGTCCATCTTGCGGGAGCGGCCCGGCTGGATGGTGTTGGTCGCCGGGGAGTAGAAGCGGTCGGAGGCGTCCTCGACCTGGCCGCCGTTCTCCAGGGCGACCACGTCGAAGGTGCCCAGCGCCGACAGCCACGCGGGGTCGGGGGCCACTTCGCCGTACACGCGCAGGCGCGCGATGCCGCCGTCGGGGTGCTGGTTGACACGCAGGTGCGTGAAGCGCTGCTCGGCCGCGACGGCGAAGCCGTTCGCCGCGTGGCCGCCGACCGGCGTGCGCGGCACCAGGGGCGTCCACTTGACGTCGTCGCGGAGCAGTTCCTCGGGCGAGGGGGAACCCGCGACCGAGGCGCCCTCGACGGAGACGGACTGCGGGTAGTTGCCCCGGAAGTGGGCCGTGTCGACGACGATCCCGCGGATCACGCCGGGCGCGCCGAGGCGGACGAGCGCCCAGTCGTGGTCCTCCTCGGTGGGCCACGGGTGCCCGGCCGAGGCGCCCCGGCGGCGGCGCGTCTCCCAGCCGTCCATGATCTTGCCCTTGTGCCCGAAGTGCTCGGGGTCGAACTCGGCGCGCTCGGGCACCAGCAGGTTCTCGCGCTGGGCGAAGAACTCGTCGTTGGCGGCGACGACACCGGCGCCGAGCCTGCGGTCGGCCAGGTCGGCGTACCGGGTGAACGCGAAGTCGGCGGTGCGGTAGTCCGCGTACGGGTCGCCGCCTCCGTAAGGGCTCGCGTCGCCGGTGAAGCCGGCCGGGGAAGTGGGATGCTGCGCCGTCACGGTGATCAGGTCTGCCTTTCAGACGTCGGGAATCAGGGGGTGCGAGTGAGCAGTCGCCCCTTCGGTTCGGTGAACTCGCCGTTCGCCACGATGCGTTCGCCGCGCAGCCAGGTCGACTTCACGACGCCGCTGAGGGTGCGCCCGGCGTAGGCCGTGACGCGGTTGCGGTGCTGGAGGGAGTTGGGGTCCACGGTGAAGGTCTCGTCGGGCGCGAGGACGGCGAAGTCGGCGTCCCGGCCGGCCTCGATGGCGCCCTTGTGGGCCAGCCCCACGAGGTCCGCCGTCCGGGTGGACATCCAGCGGACGACGTCCTCCAGGGTGTGGCCGCGTCTGCGGGCCTCCGTCCAGACGGCGGGCAGGCTGAGCTGGAGGCCGGATATGCCGCCCCAGGCGGTGGCGAAGTCGTCCGTCTTGAGGTCGGCGGTCGACGGGGAGTGGTCGGTGACCACGCAGTCGATCGTGCCGTCGGCCAGTGCCTGCCACAGCAGGTCCTGGTTGGCGGCCTCCCGGATGGGCGGGCAGCATTTGAACTCGCTGGCGCCGTCCGGGACTTCCTCGGCGGTCAGGGTGAGGTAGTGCGGGCAGGTCTCGACGGTGACGCGCACCCCCTCGGCGCGGGCGGCGGCGATCAGCGGCAGCGCGTCGCTGGAGGACAGGTGCAGCACGTGCACGCGCGCGTTGAGCCGTCGGGCCTGTGCGACCAGGTTCGCGATCGCGGTGTCCTCGGCGTCGCGCGGACGGCTGGCGAGGAAGTGGGCGTACCGGGGGCCGCCCTGCTGGGGGGCCGCGGCGAGGTGGTGCGGGTCCTCGGCGTGCACGATCAGCAGTCCGCCGAATCCGGCGATCTCGGCCATGGATTGGGCCAGTTGCTCCTGGTCGAGGTGCGGGAACTCGTCCACGCCGGACGGCGACAGGAACGCCTTGAAGCCGAAGACCCCGGCGTCGTGCAGCGGGCGCAGGTCCTTGACGTTGGCCGGCAGCGCGCCGCCCCAGAAGCCGACGTCGATGTGCGCCTTGGGGCGGGCCACCTCCTGCTTGGTGAGGAGGTGGTCGACCGTGGTGGTCGGCGGCAGGGAGTTGAGCGGCATGTCGACGAGGGTGGTGATGCCGCCGGCCGCCGCGGCGCGCGTGGCGGTCCAGAACCCCTCCCACTCGGTGCGCCCGGGGTCGTTGACGTGCACGTGGGTGTCGACCAGGCCGGGCAGCAGGACGTCGTCGCCGAGGTCCTCCACCCGGGCGGCCGCCACCGGGGCGCCGTGCGGCAGCACGGCGGTGATCCTGCCGTCGGCGACCGCGACGGACGCGGGGCGCGTCCCCTCGGGCGTGATGACGCGCGTCGAGCGCAGCACCAGTTCAGCGTCGGACACCCGGAACCCCTCTCCGTACTTCCGCACCACGGAATTCAACGTTCTGTTGAAGGAGTGTTGCCTCCCGCCCGCGCACCGTCAAGAGGCACACTTCTCCACAGTGCACCTCGGACACGCACTCTGGACGTTTCCACAAAGCGGAATTACAATTCCAACAGGCAGAACGTAGCTATACACGAGCGGGCAGTGATCAGGCCGCCGGGTAGGCTTCTGCCCTCCTGTCCGCCTCGAAAGGAACGCGCCGTGCCGACGTCCAGCGCCAGCGACGCCCCCGCAGCACTCGGCGCCACCAAGCCGGCCAACGGCGGTGGCGTCCAGTCCCTCGAGCGCGCCTTCGACCTGCTGGAGCGGATGGCCGACGCGGGCGGCGAGGTCGGCCTGAGCGAGTTGTCGGCGAGCAGCGGGCTGCCGCTGCCGACGATCCACCGGCTGATGCGCACCCTGGTCGCCTGCGGGTACGTCCGCCAGCAGTCCAACAGGCGCTACGCGCTCGGCCCGCGGTTGATCCGGCTCGGCGAGTCCGCCTCCCGGCTGCTCGGCACGTGGGCGCGTCCCTACCTGGCCCGGCTGGTCGAGGAGACCGGCGAGACGGCCAACATGGCGCTGCTGGACGGGGACGAGATCGTCTACGTCGCCCAGGTTCCCTCGAAGCACTCGATGCGCATGTTCACCGAGGTGGGCCGGCGCGTCCTGCCGCACTCCACGGGCGTGGGCAAGGCACTGCTCGCCGGATTCCCTGACGAGGAGGTGCGCTCCCTGCTGCTGCGCACCGGCATGCCCGCGGCGACGGAGAAGACGATCACCACTCCGGACGGCTTCCTCGCGGCGCTCGACGACGTCCGCCGGATCGGCTACGCCGTCGACGACAACGAACAGGAGATCGGCGTCCGCTGCCTGGCGGTCTCGGTGCCCGACTCCCCCACCGCCGCCGCGATCTCCATCTCGGGACCGGCGGGCCGGGTGACGGAGGCGGCCACCGAGCGGATCGTGCCGGTGCTCCAGCAGATCGCCGTCGAACTGTCCGAGGCGCTGGCCAGCCAGAACCCCACCTGACGAACTGGGGTCCGTGCGCCGGTCCCCAGTGCTAGGGCCTGCGGGGTGGCTCGCCGAAGAGGTCGACCGCGGCGCGCACCTCCGACAGTCCGCGCGACAGCGCGCTCACCGATCCGATCGCGCCGGCGATCAGCAGCAGGGAGCGGCGCAGGCGCGGGATCTCGGGCCTGCCGTCGACGGTCATCGCGGCGAGGGCCGCCAGTTCGTCCTCGGCCACGGCCCGGTCGGGGAACTCCACGGGGAGCGCGGCGAGTTCGCGGCGCAGCCGGGACACGGCGGTCCGCAGTCCCGCCACTCTCGGGTCCTCGTCGCTGCCGGTCACTGGCCTCTGCCCCAAGCTCCGCAACACAGCTCTCCCCCCTGACACCCCGTTGTGCACAGCCCGCCCTGCTCCCCCGCGCGCCCCGTGGCGCCGGTCGTGCGCCGGGGACGCGGGCCAGTTAACGCCACCGGGTGAGGATCCGCCACCACGCGGACCGAAATTCAGCCCCTGGGGAGCGTCCCTTCCGCGCGCCGTCCGGTAAGCAGGAACCATGACGGATCAGAACGAGCCCCCGGTCGCCGCGCTGCTGCTCGCCGCCGGTGGCGGACGCCGGCTCGGCGGCCGGCCCAAGGCACTGCTCGCCCACCGGGGCCGCCCCCTGGTGGAACACGCGGTGGCGGTGTTGCGCACGGCCGGGTGCACGCGGGTGCACGTGGTCCTGGGGGCGCGCGCCGACGCCGTACGGGAGCGGGCGGACCTGTCCGGCTGCGTGCTGGTGGACAACCCGGAGTGGGAGCAGGGCATGGGTTCCTCGCTGCGCGCCGGACTGGACTCGCTCACCGGAACGGGCGCGCGGGCCGCACTGGTGTCGCTCGTCGACCAGCCGGGGATCGGGCCGGAGGCGGTGGCCCGCGTGCTGAACGGCTACACGGACGAGTGGGCACTGGTTTCGGCCGCCTACGACGGTGTACGCGGCCATCCCGTGCTGTTCGGGGCCGCGCACTGGGCGGGCGTCGCGGCGACCGCGACCGGCGACCGGGGCGCGCGTGCCTACCTCAAGGAGCATGCCGCCGGGATCCGGCTCGTCGAGTGCGGGGACGTGGCGCGGCCCTACGACATCGACACGGCGGCCGACCTGAGCCACCTTGAGTGAACGGGGTGGCACTCAGCGCCACCTTGCCTCGACCCGGAGAATCTCGACATCAACAAACCATTGAACTTCCACGATGAGAAAACTAATATCCACTGACCAGAGGCACCCGACCCCACAGCGGGTGCGATATGACCCATGAGTGCCCTCTGGCACCCGGTGCCACCGCTGAAGGAAGTGACAGCTCATGTCCGCACCAGCGCCGTCTCCGCTGGCCATCGTCGACGCCGAGCCCCTGCCCCGGCAGGAGGAGGTCCTCACCGACGCGGCGCTCGCCTTCGTGGCCGAGCTGCACCGCCGGTTCACGCCCCGGCGTGACGAACTCCTCGCCCGCCGCGCGGAGCGCCGCGCCGAGATCGCCCGCACCTCCACGCTCGGCTTCCTCCCGGAGACCGCACGGATCCGTGAGGACCCCACCTGGCGCGTCGCGCCCGCCCCGGCCGCGCTGAACGACCGCCGGGTCGAGATCACCGGTCCCACCGACCGCAAGATGACCATCAACGCCCTGAACTCGGGCGCGCGGGTCTGGCTCGCGGACTTCGAGGACGCCTCCGCTCCCACCTGGGAGAACGTCGTCCTCGGCCAGGTCAACCTGATCGACGCCTACTCCCGGAACATCGACTTCACGGACGACCGCTCCGGCAAGTCGTACGCGCTGGGGGCCGAGGAGGAGCTGGCGACCGTCGTCATGCGCCCGCGCGGCTGGCACCTGAACGAGCGGCATCTGACCGACGCCGACGGGACCCCGGTGCCCGGCGCCCTGGTCGACTTCGGCCTGTACTTCTTCCACAACGCCCAGCGTCTGCTCGACCTCGGCAAGGGCCCGTACTTCTACCTGCCGAAGACCGAGTCGTACCTGGAGGCCCGGCTGTGGAACGAGGTGTTCGTCTTCGCGCAGGACTACGTCGGCGTCCCGCAGGGCACCGTGCGCGCCACCGTCCTGATCGAGACGATCACGGCCGCGTACGAGATGGAGGAGATCCTCTACGAGCTCCGTGACCACGCCTCCGGGCTGAACGCCGGCCGCTGGGACTACCTCTTCTCCATCGTCAAGAACTTCCGCGACGGCGGCCCGAAGTTCGTGCTGCCGGACCGCAACGCGGTGACGATGACCGCCCCGTTCATGCGCGCGTACACCGAACTCCTCGTGCGTACCTGCCACAAGCGCGGGGCGCACGCGATCGGCGGCATGGCCGCGTTCATCCCCTCCCGCCGGGACGCCGAGGTCAACAAGGTCGCCTTCGAGAAGGTCCGCGCCGACAAGGACCGTGAGGCCGGCGACGGCTTCGACGGCTCCTGGGTGGCCCACCCCGACCTGGTCCCGATCGCCATGGAGTCCTTCGACAAGGTCCTCGGCGACCGGCCGAACCAGAAGGACCGGCTGCGCGAGGACGTCCACGTCGAGGCCGCCGACCTCATCGCGATCGACTCCCTGGACGCCAAGCCGACGTATCCGGGCCTGGTGAACGCCGTCCAGGTCGGCATCCGCTACATCGAGGCATGGCTGCGCGGGCTCGGCGCGGTCGCCATCTTCAACCTCATGGAGGACGCGGCCACCGCCGAGATCTCCCGCTCCCAGATCTGGCAGTGGATCAACGCGGGCGTCGTCTTCGAGAACGGCGAGCGGGCCACGCCCGAGCTGGCCCGCAAGGTCGCCGCCGAGGAACTGACGAACATCCTCGCCGAGCTCGGCGAGGAGGCCTTCGCGGCCGGCCACTGGCAGCAGGCCCACGACCTGCTCCTGGAGGTCTCCCTGGACGACGACTACGCGGACTTCCTGACGCTGCCCGCCTACGAGCAGCTCAGGGGCTGATCTACTCCCGCGTCCTGTCCGAGTGGCCCAGGGATCTGCCCGGGGCCACTCGGTCGCGTACGGCGCGCTTGACCGCCGTCGGCTCGGGGAAGCCCTGCTCACGGCGGTCCCAGACCGCCTCGCCGTCCACGCGGACGACGAAGACGCCGCCCTTGCCCGGCTTCAGCGCCAGTTCGGACAGCTCCGCCTCGAAGGTGGTGAGCAGTTCCTGCGCCAGCCAGGCCGCGCGCGGCAGCCATCCGCACTGGGTGCAGTACTCGATCTCGACCCGGCCGCTCATCCGAGGTGCACCGACCAATCCTGTTCCGCGGGCGGTTTGCCGTGCAGGTCGGGGACCTGCTTGAGCCATTTGGGCCTGCCCTGCTGCGTCCTCGCCGCGCGCACGGCCTCCTCGGCGGCGATCTCCTCGCGGGTGGGGAAGTCCGTGGGCAGCCAGGATCCGGAGGCGCGTACGCGCGTGTGCAGGTACGCCACGTAGGCGTCCCGGGCCGCGTCGGGCGTGGCGAAGTCGGCGCCGTCGGCCAGCCAGTCGTCGGGCACCTCGGCGAGCACCTCGCGCAGCAGCCGCTCCGTGACCCGCGGGGCCAGCTCGGCGTCGGCGGCGCGTACGTCGGGCGCGTAGTGGCCGAGTGCGTGGTGGCGGAAGTCGTAGGCCTTGTCGGGCGCCGAGGTGTCCCAGCGGTGGTGGAACACGAGGGCCGCGCCGTGGTCGATCAGCCACAGGCGCGGGGGTGCGACGCCCAGGGTCGGCCAGACCATGAGGTTCGAGCTGTGCACCGTGCGGTCGACGTTCACGGTCAGGGCGTCGAGCCAGATGATCCGTCCCGCCTCCAGCGGATCGACCCGGAACGTCTTCGCGAGCTGAGGCGTGAAGTCCCTCGCCCCCGGCAGGTGATCCATGCCGAGATTGACCCCGCCGCTGGCCGCGTGCAGGTCGCGGACCTCCTGGTGCTCCTCGTGCCCGGCGATCGCCGGGTCGAAGTGCACGAGGACCAGCTCGGGGAAGCGCAGCCCGAGCGCGCGGGCCAGTTCGCCGACGACCACCTCGGCGACCAGCGCCTTGCGGCCCTGCGCCGAGCCGGTGAACTTCACGACATAGGTGCCGAGGTCGTCGGCCTCGACGAGGCCGGGGACGGAGCCGCCGGAGCGCAGCGGCTCGACGTAGCGGGTCGCGGTGACCTCTCTCAGCACTTTCGAAGATCCCGTCGCCTATGTGCCTTACATTCCACGGCCGACTCCCCAGGTCGCGGGGTCCGGGGAGCGTGAGCATAGTAACCAGGCGTGACCGCGGGCGCGGGCGGGCGAGTGGCGCCGGTTGGACGGTGCGGGGGCAGGGCACTCGGCGGTGGCCTGCCCGGCCGCCGGCTGCCGGGGGGTGTGGAGGTGCACGTGGCCGTACGTCATCGTCTGATCAAAACCTCTCCGGACACCGTGTGGGCCGTCCTGGCCGACGGCGACAAGTACCCGCTGTGGGTGGTCGGGCCCTCCGACGCCGAGCCGGTGCGCGGGCAGTGGCCCCGGACCGACGCGGCGATCCGCTACGAGGTGTCCCTCGGACCACTCCGGGTGTCCAACGAGACGGTCGTGCGCCGCTGCGAGGAGGGGTCCGAGCTGGAGCTGGAGGCGCACGCGGGCCCGCTGGGCACCGCACGCATCGACATCGAACTGCGGCCGTGGGGAGAGCACTGCCTGGTCCGCGTGGACGAGCATCCGCTCCAGGGAGCGGGCGGCCTGCTGCACAACGCCGGCTTCGAGGTGCTCATCCAGCTGCGGCACCGCGCCATGCTCCGGCGCCTCGCCCGCCTGTGCGAGAAGGAGGAGGCCGCACAGCATGCCTGACGCCGTCGTGGTCGGGGCCGGGCCCAACGGGCTGGTGGCCGCGAATCTCCTCGCGGACGCCGGGTGGAGCGTGCACGTCCTGGAGGAGCAGCCCCTGCCGGGCGGCGCGGTCCGCCACGACCGGGGGGTCGATCCGGCCTTCGTCAGCGACCTCTTCAGCTCCTTCTACCCGCTGGCCGCGGCCTCCCCGGTGCTCGCCGGGCTGGGTCTGGAGGAGCACGGGCTGCGGTGGAGCCACGCGCCGAGCGTCCTCGCCCACCCGTTGACCGACGGCACCTGCGCGCTGCTCGACCGGGACCTCGACACCACGGCGGCGTCCCTCGACACCTTCGCGGCCGGCGACGGGGCCGCGTGGCACCGGCTGCACGCGTTCTGGCAGCGCCTGCAACCCGATTTGCTGAACGCCCTGTTCACCCCGTTCCCGCCCGTCCGCGCCGTCGCCGGGCTGGCCCTCCGGCTCCGGGCCGCCGGCGGGCTGCGCGCGGCGCGCTCGCTCGTGCTGCCCGTGCGCCGGCTCGGCGAGGAGGAGTTCCGCGGGGAGGGCGGCCGGCTGCTGCTCGCGGGCAGTGCGCTGCACGCCGATCTGGCCCCGGAGGCGGCGGGCAGCGGGGGGTTCGGCTGGCTGATGGCCATGCTGGGCCAGACGTACGGCTTTCCCGTGCCCGTCGGCGGCTCCGGCGCGCTCACCGAGGCCCTGGTCGGGCGGCTACGGGCGCGTGGTGCCAGGCTCGACTGCGGGGAACGCGTGGAGCGGATCGTCGTCCGTGACGGACGGGCCGTCGGCGTGCGCACCGCGGGCGGGCGTACGGTGAGCGCCGGGCGAGCGGTCCTGGCGGACGTCTCGGTGCCCGCCCTCTACGGCGAGCTGGTGGCCGCCGAGCACCTGCCGGCGCAGGTGCCGGCCGACCTGCGGCGCTTCCAGTGGGACTTCGCCACCTTCAAGGTGGACTGGGCGCTGGACGGGCCGGTGCCCTGGCGGGCGGAGCCCGCCCACCGGGCCGGGACCGTGCACGTGGCGGACGGCACGGACGAGCTCACCCGGTTCGCCGCCCAGATCGCCATGCGCCAGGTGCCGGACCGGCCCTTCCTGCTGTTCGGCCAGATGACCACGGCGGATCCGGCCCGCTCCCCGCACGGCACCGAGTCCGCGTGGGCCTACACCCATGTGCCCCACGACATCCGCGCCGACGCCGGCCACGAAGGCATCACCGGGCGGTGGGACGCCGAGGACCAGGAACGCATGGCCGACCGGGTCGAGCGCCAGGTCGAACGCATGGCCCCCGGATTCCGCGGGCTGATCCGCGCCCGGCGCGTCCTGGCGCCCCCGACGCTTCAGGCGCTCGACGGCAATCTGGTCGGCGGCGCCATCAACGGCGGTACGACCGCGCTGCACCAGCAGCTCGTCTTCCGCCCGGTGCCCGGCACGGGGCGCCCGGAGACCGCCGTCCCGGGTCTCTTCCTCGCCTCCGCGGGCGCGCATCCCGGGGGCGGGGTGCACGGCGCGCCGGGAGCGAACGCCGCCCGCGCCGCGCTGCGCGGTCGCCGGGCGCCCCGGCTGGCCGCCGCCCAGAAGGTGTTGACCCGGCACGACCGCACCGGCGCCCGGCACTGAGCCCTCGAAGGAGGCCTCATGGACGACCACCGCGACACCCCCGACAGCAGGCACCGGCGCCCCGCCGGTGTCGGCGACAGGACCGTCGAGGCGCTCGGAGCGCTGTCCAAGGCGTGGGAGACGACGGAACGAGCCAGGGGCCGCCTCTACGACTTCCACCAGCTCACCGGCACCGCGGACCTGCAGATGGAGCGCGCGGCGGAGCTGCTGGAGGAGGCGGGGCACCCCCAGTGGGCGCAGCGGATCCGCACGGAGATCGTGGGGCGCAACGTGATCCCCGGCCACTGGACGTTCCAGATCCTCGAGGCGTACGACGCCGGCTACCACCGGCCTTTCCTGGACCTGAAGGCCGCCGTGCTGCGGGACCTCGCCCAGGGCCGCGACCACCTGTACGAGGCGGAGATGAAGGAGACCCGCCGAACGGCCGGGCATCCCGGCCACACCGCCGGTCCGGACATGCCGCCGCACCCGTGACCGTGCCGCGCATCCCGGCACGCGGCGGCGCGGGAAGTGGTTCCCGTGGGAGTCGGCGCGCGCCGGAGCCGGTGAGGAGGTTGTGCCGATGAACAGCAGTCCGCTCGGCAACCGCACGGTCGTGGTGACCGGGGCCGCCCGCGGCCTCGGCGCCGCGCTGGCCCGCGAGGCGGCCGGGCGGGGTGCCCGGGTGGCCCTGCTCGGGCACGAACCGCCCGCGCTCGAGGCGGTCGCGGCGACCCTGCCCACCCCGGCGCTCGCCCTGGAGGCCGACATCACCGACCTCGCGGCGCTCGAATCCGCCGCGGACACCGTACGGGCCCGCCTGGGACCGGCCTCCGCCGTGATCGCGAACGCCGGTGTCGCCGAGGGCGGCCCCTTCCTCTCCTCGGACCCGGCCACCTGGCGCCGTGTCGTCGACGTGAACCTCACGGGCAGCGCGTACACCGCCCGGGCCTTCCTGCCCGACCTGATGGCCACGGCCGGTCACTTCTGCCAGGTGGCGTCGCTCGCCTCGCTCGGGGCGGCCCCGCTGATGAGCGCCTACTGCGCCTCCAAGTCCGGCGTCGAGGCCTTCTCCCACAGCCTCAGGGCCGAGGTGGCCCACCACGGTGTCAGCGTCGGCATCGCCTACCTGAACTGGATCGACACCGACATGGTGCGCGACGCCGACCGGTACGCAGTACTGCGGCAGCTGCGCCGGCACATGCCGCCGCCCGCGCGGCGCGTGTACAGCGCGCAGGCGGTCGCCGAACGGGTCGTCCACGGCGTGGAGCGCCGCCGTACGGCCGTCTACGCGCCGCCCTGGCTCCGGCTGCTGCAGCCCGTACGCGCCGCGCTGCCGCCAGTCGTGATGCGCCTGTCCCGGTGGAGTCTGCCCCGCCTGGAGGCGGAGGAGCCCTTCGAGCCGACGGGTCTCCTCGGAAAGGGCGGCGACGCCGACGACACCGCGCGCGGTCACGCCTCGTGAGCGGCGTCGCCCCCCCCGCAGCCGCAGCTGGGGCACCGGCCGAGTCAGTCGGCGGGAAAGGGGTACGCGTGCGGGGCCACCCCGGAACGGGGCTCGATTTGGATTCAGTCCAAAAGTTGCTGATGTCATGGCAGCGGAGTTGACTGGCCGGGGTGAGCGAAGCGACCTGGTTATCGCCTCAGGACGGAGGACGCTCATGACTCAGGAGCCTCAGACGGCCCCGTACACCACCAACAACTCCGGCATCCCGGTGGAGAGCGACGAACACTCGCTCACCGTGGGTGCCGACGGTCCCATCCTGCTCCAGGACCACTACCTGATCGAGAAGATGGCCCAGTTCAACCGGGAGCGGGTCCCCGAGCGGGTGGTGCACGCCAAGGGCAGCGGGGCGTACGGGTTCTTCGAAGTGACGAACGACATCAGCCAGTTCACCAAGGCGGACCTCTTCCAGCCCGGGAAGCGCACCCCGATGCTGGCCCGGTTCTCGACCGTCGCCGGCGAGCAGGGTTCGCCGGACACCTGGCGCGACCCGCGCGGCTTCGCCCTGAAGTTCTACACCGAACAGGGCAACTACGACATGGTCGGCAACAACACGCCGGTCTTCTTCGTGCGCGACACGATCAAGTTCCAGGACTTCATCCGGTCCCAGAAGCGCCACCCGGTGACCGGGCTGCGCAGCAACGACATGCAGTGGGACTTCTGGACCCTGTCCCCCGAGTCGGCGCACCAGGTGACCTGGCTCATGGGCGACCGGGGCATCCCGAAGACCTACCGCCACATGAACGGCTACTCGTCGCACACCTACATGTGGATCAACGGTGGCGGCGAGCGGTTCTGGGTGAAGTACCACTTCAAGACCGACCAGGGCATCGACTTCCTCACCCAGGAGGAGGCCGACGAGCTGGCCGGGTCGGACGCGGACAAGCACCGCCGTGACCTGTTCGACGCGATCGAGTCCGGGAACGCGCCGAGCTGGACCCTGAAGGTCCAGATCATGCCGTTCGAGGACGCGGCGGACTACCGGTTCAACCCGTTCGACCTCACCAAGGTGTGGCCGCACGGCGACTACCCGCTCATCGACGTCGGCCGGATGGTCCTCGACACCAACCCCGAGGACTACTTCGTCCACATCGAGCAGGCCGCGTTCGAACCGTCCAACATGGTGCCGGGCATCGGCCCGTCGCCGGACAAGATGCTGCTGGGCCGCCTGTTCTCCTACCCGGACACCCACCGGTACCGGATCGGCCCGAACTACGCACAGCTCCCGCCGAACCGGCCGCACTCCCCGGTGAACTCGTACGCCAAGGACGGCCCGATGCGCTACGAGCCGTCCCGGGCGTCGATGCCGTACGCGCCGAACTCCTACGGCGGCCCCGCCGCGGACTTCGGCCGCTTCGGCGACCCGGCGAGCTGGCACACCGCCGGTGAGCTGGTCCGCGAGGCGACCAAGCTGCACGCCGAGGACGACGACTGGGGCCAGGCGGGGACCCAGGTCCGCGAGGTCCTCGACGACGCCGCCCGGGACCGGCTGGTCTCGAACGTCAGCGGCCACCTGCTCCAGGGGGTGTCCCGCCCGGTCATGGACCGCGCGCTGCAGTACTGGAGGAACATCGACAAGAACATCGGCGACCGCATCGCCTCGAAGGTCAACGGCGGCTGAGACCACCGCTCTTGACGCCGGTGAGGAAGGCGGCCCAGCCGGGCGCCGGGAACACCAGCACGTCCCCGTGCGGGAGTTTGCTGTCCCGCACGGGGACGACACCGTCGAAGTCGTGGCTGACCTCGACGCACTCACCGCCGTCCGAGTTGCTGTGGGAACTCTTGCGCCAGCCGGCGGTACTCAGGTCGGTGCCTCGCACGGGACTCCCTCCAGGATGGCCAGGACGAACTTTCGCGACTCGGCCGGGGGCAGCGCCAGGTCGCGCATCGCATCGTACGCACGCTGCAATCGCTCCACCGCCGCGTCCCCGTCCACGAGTTCGCCACGGTGCGCGTTCTCCGTGTACGCCACCGTAGCGCCGCCCGGGAGGCGCAGGAACATCAGTGCGGTGCTGTCCAGTCCGTGCATGCCGGCAGCCAGAGGCAGCACCTGCATCGTGACGTTCGGCCTCTCCGCCACGCCCGCGATGTGCTCCAACTGCCCCCGCCACTCCCCCGCATCCCGCAACGGAGTGCGCAGCACCGCCTCGGAGAGGATCGTGCGGAACGGGGGCGCGTCCTCCCCCTCCAGCAGTTCGCGTCGTCCCATCCGCGCGTCGACCTGCTGGTCGAGCTCCCTGCCGCGCAACCCTCCCGCGGCCAGCACCTCACGGGCGTAACCCGGAGTCTGCAACAGCCCCGGCAGCACGCTGACCGCGAAGTGCCACAGGCTCACCGCCTCCGACTCCAGCGCCATGTACCGGCGATAGCGCTCGCGGAACTGCGTGTGGTCCCCGGCGGCCAGTTCCCACAGGGCCAGCAGCAGCCCGGGGGTGCCGTAGTGGGTGTCCAGGGCCTGCACCACCTCGGGGCTGCCGAGCGTCTCCCCCTTCTCCATCTTCCCGAACAACGACCAGTCCCAGCCGAGCCGTTCGCCGAGCTGCCGCAGGCTCGTCCCGCTCGCCGCCCGCAGGGTGCGCAGTTCCTCCGCGAACCGCTGCCGCGGCTCCTGGCTCCGCCCGGTGACGACCCGTCGCTGTGGCATGCGGCTGGCTCCGTTCCTGGTGTGGAAGGTGTGGAACCCGCCCCGGGCGGCGGGGAAGGAGCGCCCCGTCCACGGTGTGACCGGACTCGTCCGGGCGCATGCTCGTCACGCCCGGACTACGCAGCGTAATCGAGGCCGCGTGGTCCGCTCAGCCGATCGACGGAACGACCCCACCGAGGACGCCCATGTCTGCCGTACCGCCCGAGAACCAGGAATCCCTCGGCGCCGACGCCGCGCTCGGCCACCGCCGGGCGCCGGGCGTCGGGGACGCCGTCCACGACATGCGCCGGGACCGGTACGGGCGGGTCATGGGACGCGAGGGCCCGTACGTCCAGGTGCGCCCGCTCGCGGGCGGACGAGAGTGGGACGTGTCGCCCGAGCAGCTCCGGATCCTGGACCAGGACGAGCTGCTGCGCGTCCTGGTAGCCGAGGCCAATGCCCGCAGCAGACGCGGGAGTTGACGCCCCGCGGGTCACCGCAGGGCCGCGGTGCCGCCGGTGCGCGTGAGCAGTGCCAGGTGGTCGAGGTCTCCGGGCGGCGGGCTCGTCACCGACCACAGGGGCGCCGGCGAGCCGTCGGCCACCGCGGCCGGGGCGTCGGTCAGGTTCATGCGCTCCCGCAGCCGGCCGTAGAAGTCCATCGCCTCCAGCCGTACGACCCGCAGCCGGCGCGAGGCGGCGTACACACCGATCCAGTCCCCGGGGTCCAGCACGCCCCGCAGCTGGCCGTCGATGCTGACCGCGGCGGGGCCCGACCGTTCGAGGACCCGGAGTCCGACGGGCTCGTCGGGGGCCGTGACGACCGAGCGGTTGAAGGCCATGTGCGGGGCGACCGGCGTGAAGACGAGCGCCTCGGCGCGGGGTGACACGACGGGGCCGCCCGCGGCGAAGCTGTAGGCGGTCGAGCCGGTCGGCGTGGCCACCAGCAGCGCGTCGGCGGAGTAGGACGCGAGGAGCCGGCCGGACACGTAGACGCCGACCGACACCTGCCGGTCCCTCGCCAGCTTCTCCAGGACGACGTCGTTGAGCGCGGTGACGTCCAGCGGGATGCCCCACTCCGGGTCGACCGTGCAGTCCGGGCGCACCTGGGGTGGCGGCAGCAGCGGCCCGCGGCCGAACCGCACCCAGGCCTCCATCCCCGTCGGCACCTCCAGGCGGCGGGAGGCCCGCAGGGCGAGCAGCATGCGGCTGTCGATCCGGTGCCGGTCCTCGCGCACCGCGTCCAGCGCCGCCCGCACACCGGCGACCGGCACCTCCGTGAGGAAGCCCAGCCGTCCCACGTTGACGCCGAGGACCAGGGCGTCGTGCTCCGCGGCCAGCCGGGCACCGCGCAGGAACGTGCCGTCGCCGCCGAGGGTGACGATGAGGTCGGGATCGCCCGCGGCCGCGACCTCCTCACCGGCGCTGCGCCGTCCGCCGTCGTGCCAGACGTCGATGTCCGTGCAGCGCACGCCGTGCTCCTCGCACCACGCACGCACCACGCGGGCGGCGTCCGCGGCCTCCGTGCGCCCGCCGTGCACGACCATGCCGAGTCGGCTCACTTCCATCGCTGCCTCCAGGACGACTCCCCCGTTTCAGGATCGCCTCATCGGCCCGCCCGCGCGCCTTCGGAGCCGGACCGGCGCCCGTCGGAGGCCGGGCGCCGGTCCGGTGGTCCGCCCGCGCGCCCGCTCAGGCGGCCAGGCGCTCGGCGAGCTGCTTGGCCTTGAAGGCGGCCTCCTCGAAGGCGCGGTCGCGAGAGGCCTCGAAGAGGGGTATCAGCTGGTTCATCGCGGGGTTGTGCGGGGCCATGGTGAGCTCCGGGACGATGAAGTCCACGTCCAGGGCGAGGGTGTCGCCGAGCACCGCCCGCAGGTAGTTCTGCACGTACTCGAAGGGCTCCTTCGGCGTGCCCGGCGCGTAGGAGCCGCCGCGGCTGGCGACGACGGTGACCGGGGTGCCCTTGGCCGAGGGGTTCTCGCCCACGGTGCGGCCGAAGAGGATCACGTTGTCCAGCCACGCCTTGAGCGTGGACGGGATCGCGTAGTTGTACATCGGCGCGCCGATCAGGACGGCGTCCGCCTGCTCCACCTCCTCGATCAGCTTCACCCGCTCGGCGAAGGCGGCGGCCTGCCCGTCGGTGTGGGTGTCCGGATCCGCGAAGCCCGCGGTGTGCGAGTCGGCGGTGATGTGCGCGACGGGGTTCGCGGCGAGGTCGCGGTAGACGACCGTGCCGTCGGGGTGCTGCTCCAGCCAGGCCTTGCGGAAGGCGTCCGCGACCGTGCGGGACGAGGAGGCCTCGCCCGGGAAGACCGACGAGTCGATGTGCAGCAGGGTGGCCATGCGTGTCTCCAGAAGAGCAATGCCCGAGGCGATGCACCAGGGGCTGATTTCTCGTACGTAGCTATTGATAACACGGGAGCTTACTTTTTTTCACCCCCTCACGGGCGGGTAGTACCCTGAGGGGCATGACGGACGTGCGGAGCCACGACGCAGGGGCGTGCAAGCGGGTGGACGCGGGCATCACCCGGGTCTTCCAGCTGCTGGGAAAGCGCTGGACCGGCCCGATCGTGGCCGTGCTCGTCGGGCAGCCCGCGCACTTCGCGGATCTGTGCCGGGCGATCCCCGGCATCAGCGAGCGGATGCTCTCCGACCGGCTGAGCGAGCTCGGCGCGGCGGGGCTCGTCGTCCGAGAGGTCGACGAGGGGCCGCCGCTACGGGTCTCCTACCGCCTGACCGATGCGGGAGCGGCGCTCGAACCCGCGCTCAAGGAGCTGGGCGCGTGGGCCGAGCAGCATCTGCCGGAGTGACCCCCTCGTCCGCTCAGTCGACGCTCTGTCCGTCGGTGCTCTGCTCCACCCAGACGATCTTCCCGTCGTCGGTGTAGCGGGTCCCCCAGCGGTCCGAGGCCCGCGCGACCAGGAGCAGCCCGCGGCCGCCTTCGTCGGTGGCACGGGCGTGCCGCAGCCGCGGTGAGGTGCTGCTGCCGTCGGACACCTCGCAGGTCAGCACGTGGCTGCGGATGAGCCGGAGCGTCACGGGCGGCTTGCCGTAGCGGATCGCGTTGGTGACGAGTTCACTGACGATCAGTTCGGTGGCGAAGGACGCTTCCTCCATGTCCCACGCGGAGAGCTGCCGGGTGGCCAGGGAACGGGCCTCGGCGACCGTGGCCGGGTCGCTCGGCAGGTCCCACGAGGCGACGCGTGCCGGGTCCAGTTCGTGGGTGCGCGCGACCAGGACGGCGGCGTCGTCCCGGGGCCGCGGCGGGACCAGGGCCTCGGTCAGCAGGGCGCACGTCGACTGCACGGGACCCGGCGGGTCGGTGAGCAGCGCGGTCAGGCGCTCCTCGCAAGCGGCCTCGCGCAACCGCCCCGGCTCGTCCGCCCCTTGGGGCTCGTACGGCCGCACCGGTTCCGGCCGCTCCTCCCGCCGGAACGCCTGGAACAGACCAGGGGTGTACAGGACCAGCGTCGAGTCCTCGGGGACCTCGAAGTCCTCCCTGCCGAACGGCGCCCCCGGGCAGCACAGCGTGTCGCCGACCGGGCTCCCCAGCCTCCTGACGGTGCCGTCCGCGAGCGCGACCACCGGCCAGGGGTGGCCGGCGGTGGACGCGGAGCAGCGCCGGGACAGGGGGTCGTAGATCAGATAGAGGCAGGTGGCCCCGCACTCCCGCCCGTGGGCGCACTTCGCTCCGTCCGGTGCGGCGCGGTCGTCTTCGCCGGAGCCGCTCACGCCGACGGGCCCGCGCACCATGTCGTCGAGCCGGGCGAGCAGTTCGTCCGGCTCCAGGTCCAGGTCGGACAGCGTGTGCATGGCGGCCCGCAGCCGTCCCGCGGCGGCCGCCGACTGGATGCCGCGCCCCGGCACCCGGCCGGCCACGAGGGCCACCCTGGCCCCGGAGAGCGGCACGACGTCGACCCAGTCCCCGCCGGAGCCCGCGGACACGTACGCGTGCGCCACCTCCAGCGCCTGCTGGTGCGGAAGCCGGGCCGGGCGCAACGCGTGCTGCAGCGCGACCAGGGAGTTGTGCTCGCTCAGGTGCCGGCGGGCGTTGTCGAGGCTCTCGGCCGTGCGCCGGGTGAGCTGTCCGACGAGGGCGACGTCGTCCACCCCGAAGGGCCTGCGCTCCCCCCAGCGGCAGAAGGTCGCGAGCCCGAGCACCCGGTCCTGGGCGACCAGCGGTGCGACGATCAGCGAGTGCGCCTCCTCCCCGGTCCCCGCGGGCGTCCTCATGCCCCGCAACGCCTGCTGCCCCAGCGGGGAGAGGGGATCGACGAGGGTGGGCTCCAGACATGCCAGGGCCTCGCCCGGGGCCACCGGAGGGAGCGGCTCCTCGGGCACACCGGCCGTCCCGGAGGGGTCGTCGTCGCGGGACCGGGCGGCCGCCCGGCGCAGTACGGTGCCCGGCCGCAGGGGCCCCGCCTCCAGGTCCTCGCCGGCGAGGACCGCCTCCAGCAACTCGACGGCGACGCTGTCGGCCGCGACCGGCACCGACACCTCCGCCAGGCCCCGGGCCGTGTCCAGCGCGTCGAGCGTGGCACCGATCCGGGTGCTGGCCTGCGCCAGCACCGTCAGCCGCTGGTGGGCCAGGTGTCGGTCGGTGACGTCCACGGTGGCGTCCGCGATGCCGAGGACCCTGCCGTCGGCGTCCTCCATCCGGAAGACGGAGGCGGAGTAGACGTGCTCGTGCTGGGGATCGCCCGGGGGGTGGATCCGCTTCTCGACGCCGACCGCCGGCTCACCGGTGGCGAGCACCTCCGACATGACCCGCTCCACCGCCTGCACTCCGAAGCCGGACCACACCTCCGTAGGACGCCTGCCCAGGGCCTCCTCGACGGAGGTGCCCTGCATGCCCTCGGCCGCGGGGTTGAACCGCACCAGGCGCAGTTCGGGGTCGAGCAGGAACAGTCCCGTGGGGGCACGAGTGAAGAGCATCTCCAGAAGCGCCCGCTCCAGTTCCGGGGTGTCCCCCAGCCGCGCGAACCCGCCGGGAGCCGCCAGCCGGCTCAGGTCCGCGGTTCCGTTGCGCTGCGTGGTCGTGTCCGGCTCGACGAAGCCGTCCGGATCTGCCGGGACCAGCAGCACGTCCCACCCGGTCCGCACGTCGGTGCGCTGCGGCCGGACGGCCAGCCGGCAGCGCACCAGCCCACCGTCGCGGTGTCGCAGGGTGACGGTGAAGTCCTCACCGGCGGGGGCCTGGAGCCCCTCGACGGCCATGCCCACCAGCAGGTCCATGGCCGGACGCCCCCGTACGGCCTCCTCCGGGTAGCCGAGCAGCTTCTGGGCCGCGGGGCTCCACCTAGCCAGCATGCCGTGCTGGTCGACCATGACGTGGATCCGCTCCCGGACCACGGGGTCGTGAACCGGGCGACCGGTGGTGTGCGACGCAGACATAGCGATCAGCTCTCACTCGCCACAGAGCCCTGCATCCGTCCAGTCTCCTCCAGGGCCCGCGTACGTGCACGGCCTCGACGCCCTCAGACCATGAGGCTGACGCGGTCCTGGACGCCGAGGAGGCTCTTGCCGTAGACCTCCAGGCCGACGGCGGGGACGAGGCCGGCGTGGCGGGCCGCGGTGTTGGCGTCGCGCCAGATGCGCTGGAGCGGGCCGTCGTCGGCGAACGCCGAGGAGCCGTGGACGTCGAGCAGCGTGTTGATGGCCTCGACCACCTGCTGGGCCGCGTAGCCGGCGCGCGCCCGGACGTGCGCGCGCGTGGCGTACTCCAGGGGTCCGACCACCCCCCGGTCGACCTCGTCGACGGCCTGGTAGGCGAGCAGCCGGGCGGTCTCCCACCGCAGCGCGGCCTGCGCGACCTGGGTCTGCACGCCGACGGAGTCGGCCTGCCGGCCGTGCACGGTGAAGGCGAGCGGCTTCGTGCCCGCGGCCTCCACGACGGTGTCCAGCGCCGCCTTGCCCAGCCCGAGCAGCGGCCCGACCAGGCACAGCAGCAGCATCGGCCCGAACGCCGCGCCGTACAGGGCCTCGTCCCGGTCGCTGCGGGGATACACGCCCTCCGCGGCCGCCGGCACCGACAGCACCCGGTGCTCGGGGACGAACACGTTCTGCCCGACCAGCGTGTTGCCGGCGGTGCCGCGCATGCCCGCCATGCGCCAGGTGTCCTCGACGACGAGCTCCGAGGCCGGGATCAGCACCAGCGCCTGGTCCCGCACCGAGCCGTCCGCGTCCCGCAGCAGCGCGCCGACGGCCGCCCAGGTCGCGTACGGCGCACCCGAGTTGTAGGACCAGCGGCCCGTCACCCGCCAGCCGCCGGGCACCCGTTCCCCGACACCCGTCGGCGCGGCCACTCCGGTCACCCGCGCGTCGGGGTCGGCGCCGAACACGTCCTCCTGCGCCTGGTCGGGGAACAGGCAGGCCAGCCAGTTCGTCACCGAGATGATCATCCCGACCCAGGCCGCCGAGCCGTCCCCCTCGCCGAGCGCCTCCGACACCTCCGTGAGCGTGCGCAGGTCGGTCTCGTAGCCGCCGAAGCGCCGCGGCGTCAGCAGCCGGAAGACGCCGGCCTGCGCCAAGGCGTCGACGACCTCCTTCGGCACGGCCCGGTCGGCGTCCCCGCGCGCCGCGCACTCCCGCAGCAGCGGCCGCAGGGCGGCGGCCCGGGCGACCAGTTCGTCCCGTGCGGTCTCGATGGAGGGCACGCTCGTCGCGCCCTCAGGTCCGGTGGTGCCCACCATGTACTCCTCGCGGTCGGTCGTCGCGTCGTATGTCGTCGCGTCGTAGGTCGGTGTGTTCTCGGCCTGTGCGCTCTCGGCCTGTGTGTCGTCGGCCGGTGCGTTGTCGGCCGGTGCGTTGCCGGCCTGTGTGTCGTCGGCCGGTGCGTTGCCGGCCTGTGTGTCGTCGGCCGGTGCGTTGCCGGCCTGTGTGTCGTCGGCCGGTGCGTTGTAGGCCGGTGCGTTGTCGGTCGTCGCGCATGCGGTCGTCGCGTCGTCAGGCATCGGCGATCTCCTCGAGCAGTGCGCCCAGTTCGGCGGGCATCGACAGGAAGGGCGAGTGGCCGCTCGCGATGCGGTAAACCGCTCCTGACCTGGCCGCCAGCCCTTCCTGGTGCCCGGGCGGCAGCGCCTGGTCGTGCGCGCAGACGACGTACGTCGAGGGGACGGTGTGCCAGGCCGCCCGGGTGAGGCCGTCGCTGAAGGACCTGGTGCTCTGCGGCACCAGACGCCCGACGGCCTCCTTCGCCTCCGCCTCGGGAACGTCTCCGTAGAACATCGGCACGGGGTTGTCCGGTACCGCCTGGAGGCCGCGCGGCTCGGACGGCACGGGGGCGCCGTGGAAACCGAGGAGGCTCTCGCCGACGTCGAGTTGGTAGGCCGCCAGGTAGACGATCCGTGTGACGTTCCCGGCCCGCGCCGCGACCTGGGTGACGGGGACACCCCCGTAGGAGTGGGCGATCACCACGGCCGGGCCGTCGATGCGCCGCAGCTCCTCCAGCACCACCCCCGCGTCGTCCTGGACCCCGGCCTCCCGTCCGGCGCTGGGCAGGTCGACCGCGCGGGTGCGCAGGCCGCGGGCGTTCAGCTCCGCCGTCAGCGGCTGCCAGCACCAGGAGCCGTGCCACGCCCCGTGCACGAGGAGCAGCGTCGGACGGGGGACCCCATCTGCAGTCACTGGATGTCCACTTCCCTGGTCGTTCGCTCACGCCAAGCGCTGCGACGGCCTGGCGAGAGGGAGCGTAAGTCGCATCGGACACGGTGTCCAACGTGATGTCCATCGCAAGCACGGACCGGAGACTAGTGGATGCTGCTCAACGGTATATGCAGCTCGATGATTGAAAGCTTGTTAGCATCACGAGGTGACTGTGGACGAGCGCGCGATCGACGACGGGGAGAGCGATCTCCTGCAACGGCTCGGTTTCCTGCTGGCGCGCCACGGCGCCGTGGCCGACAACCGGATCCGCCGCGCGCTCCAGGACGTCCGGCTGACCCCCCGGCAGGGCACGACGCTGATCCTGCTGGGCAGATCCCGTTCCATGGGGCAGCAGGCGCTGGCCGCGGCGCTCGACGTCGACGCGAGCGTCATGGTGGGAATCCTCAACGACCTGGAGGCCGCCGGCCTGGTGGAGCGCCGGCGGGACCGGTCCGACCGACGGCGTCACATCGTGGCCATCACGGGCGAGGGTGACTGCCTCATGGCCAAGACCCATCAGGCCGTGACGGAGGTGGAGCGGGATCTCTTCCGGCGCCTGTCACCCGAGGAGATCGCCACCCTGCGCGGACTGCTCCGCCGGATCGAGACACCTCCGGACGACCCGGCCTGCGCCGAGTGACGGCGCCCGCGCGGTGTCCGTACGCGCGGAGTGCCGATCAGTCCTCGGCGCAGGCGGGGTCACCGGGAGTGCTGCGGACGCGGGCCAGCAGATCCCGGAGCGTGGCGAGTTCCTCGGCGGAGAGGTCGGCGAACAGCCCGCGCTCGACCTCGGCGACGGCGTCCTGAGCCTTGGACAGGAGACCGCGGCCCTCCTCCGTGATGGCCACGATGTGGCGCCGACGGTCGGCGGGGTCGCGCCGGCGCTCCACGAGGTGGGCCGACTCCAGTTCGTTCAGGATGCCGACCATGATGCTGGGATCCACCTCCAGGGCCGTCGCCAGCGCCTGCTGACCCATGAAGCCGGTTCGCCCCACCAGCATGAGCGCCGCGCCCGGCCGGGCCGCCAGGCCGCAGGACTCGAAGGCCCGGTGGACGCGACCGTTCGCGATGGCCCCGTTGCGCGCCAGCAGGAATCCGAGCCGGTTCAGAGGATCTCCCCCGGCCGCGTCGGTCACGGATTCATTCACGCTCATGCCCCCACAGTACCAAGGAGATAATCATCACCACTTCGCAATGATTGATGTGTCTCTATTATTGGCGGGGATCAACGCATCGCACGGCCTCACCGTGCGGACACGCACGACTGGAGAATCCGATGTCCCTCGCCACCGCACTGCTGTCCTGCGTGCTCGCGGCCTTCATGACCTTCGCCGGCGCACCCAAGCTCTCGGACACCCCGCGGACCCGGGGCATGGCGGAGCATCTGCGGGTGCCGACCGGGTTGCTCCGCCTCGTCGGACTGGCCGAGGTCGCCGCGGCGACCGGACTGCTGGTGGGCCTCTTCGCCACCTGGGCGGGCGTGGCGGCGGCCGCCGGCCTGGTGGTGCTGCTGCTCGGCGGGGTGGCGTCCCATCTGCGCGTCAAGGACGGCTTCGCCGCGGCCGCTCCGGCCTTCACCGCGGCCGTCGTGGCCGCGTGCGTCACCGTCCTGCACGTCGCGGGCAGCTGACGGGATCGGAACCGGTCAGCGGCAGAGCACGGGCGAGGCCCGAGGCCTGCGGCAGGGCGACGCCGTGATCGCCGGCACCGAGGACGGCGTCCGTCCGGTGAGCCCGGCGACCGCGGGCGCGTCCCGAGCGTGCTCCAGTTCGGCGCGCCGATCACCTCTGCCGAGACCCCGCCGCCGGCCGCGGACGACGGCACGCCGGACGGACGCGGCCCTGAACGCGGTGCCGCGACCTTCGAGACCTCGCCGGGAACCCGGCGCCGACAACGCTTCCCGGCCGGACGCGCCGCGAGCCGGTCCAAGGTCTATGCGCCACGGCCGGCGGCCGGCGGCCGATCGGCCACGGATCCGCCGAGGCATCGGCACCGCCCGCGCACGACCTCGGCCCAGCAATCCGCCGGACTGCTGGGCCCTGTTGCCCCACGGCCCTCCTGAACGCCCACGGCTCGGACGTTCCCCAGGCTCCGCGGGCCGTGCGCGCCGACGGGCGACCGGCCCCGTCAGGGCGGTTCCCTAGGATGAGTCCATGGCTTCCACCACGCGACGCCGCTCCAGCGCGGCCGATCGGCGGTCCGCCCTGGAGCGGCGGATCCTCTCGGCGATCGACGAGTTGCTGCGCGACGGTGCCACCTTCACCGAGCTCAGCGTCGAGCAGATCGCGCACGCCGCCGGGATCTCCCGCTCCACCTTCTACCTGTACTTCCGCGACAAGGTGGACCTGCTGCTGCGGCTGGGGGGTTCGCTGAAGACGGAGAGCCACGCCATCGCCGCGTCCTGGTGGCCCTGCGCCCCGGGCGGCGGGGTCGACGGCCTGGCCCGCACCTATGAGCTGATCCTGCGCCACTACCGCGAGCACGCGGGACTGCTGTCGGCGATCAACGAGGTGGCCGCGTACGACCCGGTGGTGCGCGAGGCGTGGTCCGCCGACCAGGGCCGCTTCGTCGACCACGTCGTGGCCGTGCTGCGGGAGGAGCAGCGGGCCGGCCGGACGCCCGCGGACATCGACGCCGAACTCACCGCCCGCATCATCGTCCAGGGCGGCGGCCAGGTCATCGCCCAGCAGGTGGCCGGCAGCGACGGCGGCGACGACGACGCCGTGGCCCGCGAACTGGCCAACGGCTACTGGCACGGCGTCTACCGTCGCACCCCGCCGGCGACCGCGGACTGAGCTCGCGGGAGATCACCGAAGAGCTGCTCGGATCAGTCCCGGACGTTGCAACCATCACACTCCGAAAATCATTGAACCCCATCAATCATCTGTTAGGTTCAATGCAAGCGCGATGGCCAAGGAGCCGATCACACCGCTCCGGCGCTCACCGCTTCGACCACAGTGTTTTCCGGAGTTCCGATGCCCAAGACCACCTTCCTGCCGGCCGCCACGCAGTTGCACCCGACCGGTGACGCCACCGGCGCCGGCCGCCACCGCGGCCGACGCGCCCACGAGCACCCCGCCCTCCTGGAACTGCCGGGCAGCGGCAGGCATCGCCGGGTACGGGAGGCCGACCTCCCCGCGGGCGACTGACCGGCCCGCACCACCGGACACCTGCACCACATCGAGTGGGCGATGGGCGTGCAGGGGCCGTCCCGCTGAGCGGCGCGGGCGGCCACAGGGCGGTGTCCACACGCGAACCTGGGGAGAGCGTGCTGGACACCGCCCCTTTCACTGCCGCGCGCCGGCCCGCGTCTCCTCGAAGGCACGGATCTCGTCGAGGGACCTGGACGTGACCGTGTCCTGCGCCGCCCCGAGCTGCCGGGAGATCTGCGCGGCGGCCCGCGACATCGCGGCGACCACGAACGGCAGGCGGTCCGGGGACAGTCGCCCCCGGGGCGCCGAGACGTGCACCGCGGCGTTCACGGCGCCGGACGCGTCGACGACCGGGGTCGCGACACCCAGGATCCCTTCGACGCTCTCTCCGTCGCTGACGCTGTAGCCGGACGCGCGGATGCCCTCGAACTCGTGCCGCAGCCGGTCGCGGTTCACGAGCGTGTACGGCGTGAACTTCTCCAACTCGGGTGCGTGCAGAACCCGTTGTTCGAGGTCGGCGTTGCAGGCGGCCATCAGCTTGCCGACGGCCGAGCCGTGCAGCGGGCGCGGCCCGCCGAGCTTCATGACGACGGACAGGGTCTGCCCCGCCTCCTGCCGGTCCGCGTAGACGACGCTGCTGCCGCTGCGCACGGCGAGGTAGGTGTTCTCGTTGATCTCCTCGCACAGCTCGACCAGATAGGGCCGGCTGACGTGCCGGATGTCGACGCTGTCCACGATCGAGAGGGCGAGGACCACGGAGCGCGGCCCGAGGGCGTACGTGCGCTGTCCGAGGAGCTTGACCGCGTCCAGTTCGACCAGCACCTGAAGCAGGTCGTGCGCACTGCTCATGGGCAGGGCGAGGTCGTCGCACAGGCGCTTGAGCGTGCAGCCCTCCTGATGCTGGGCCAGGTACCCCAGGATCACCAGCGCCCGGTCGATGCGTGCCGGGTTCATGGCGTGCCCCCTCTGTCGATGCCGTGGCAGTCAGCGTCGTCCATCCGTCTCCGAAACACTATTCGGTTTCACGAAGTGCAGCCTGCGTCGGCTCCGCCGGTTCCCGGCATACTGGCTTCCCTTGACGGCATCCCCCTGCCGACCTAGCATCCCGCACTACGTAAATGCGAAGTTAAATTCGGAATCTCGAAGCGTCGCTTCGGGCGACGCGGTGAGCCGCACGGCCGGGCCGGTCAGGCGGCCGGATCCGTGAGATCAAGGAGATCCCCTTTGTCCCCAGAGCTTGTATCCATCGCGGCGCTGCTGGCGATCTTCGTGATCGGCACGATCCGTTCGGTGAACCTCGGCGCCCTGGCCTTCGTCGCGGCCTTCGCGGTCGGCGTCGGCGTGCTGGGGATGGACACCTCCGAGGTGCTCGCCGGCTTCCCGGCCGAGCTGTTCGTCATCCTCGTCGGCGTCACGTACCTCTTCGCCGTCGCCAGGAACAACGGCACCGTCGAATGGCTGGTCCAGGCCGCCGTCCGCGCGGTCGGCGGCAGGGTGGCGGCCATCCCCTGGGTCATGTTCGTGATCAGCGGCGTACTCGTGGCGCTCGGCGCGGTCAGCCCCGCCGCCGTCGCGATCATCGCCCCGGTCGGCATGGTCTTCGCGGCGCGCTACGGGATCAACCCGCTACTCATGGGCCTCATGGTGGTCCACGGCTCCGCGGCGGGGAACTTCTCCCCGATCGGTGTCCTCGGCGTGGTCACCAACGGTGTCGTCGAGCGCAGCGGCATCCCGGGCGACGTCACCGGCCTCTTCCTGAGCAATCTCGTCTTCAACGTGCTCCTGGGGCTCGGCGTCTTCTTCGCCTTCGGTGGCCGCAAGCTGCTGCGCGCGGGGCGCGCCGCCCAGGTCGTGGAGGCCGCACCCGGCGGCGCCGGTGCACCGCAATCCGGCGCCGGACGCGGGAAAACCGGCGTCGTGACCGAGGCGCCGGCCAGGACGGAGACCCTCGCCCTGGACCGGGACCGCGTCGTGACCCTCGTGAGCATGGCCGCCATGGTGATCGGCGCCCTCGTGTTCGACCTCGACGTCGGCCTGATGGCCCTGACCGCGGCCGTCCTGCTCACGCTGCTCTCGCCCGCGCCCGCCAAGGAGGCCGTCGGCCAGATCAGCTGGGGCATCGTGCTGCTGGTCTGCGGCATCGTCACCTACAGCGGCCTCATGCAGACCGTCGGCACCGTCGACTACCTCGGTGACGCCATCTCGCGGCTGGACGCACCGCTGCTCGCCGCGCTGCTCATCTGCTACATCGCCGCCGTCGTCTCGGCCTTCGCCTCCACCACCGGGATCCTCGGCGCCCTGATCCCGCTGGCCGTCCCGCTCCTGGCGAGCGGTCAGGTGGGCGCGGTCGGGCTGATCGCGGCCCTGTCCATCTCCTCGTCCGTGGTCGACTCCAGCCCCTTCTCCACCAACGGCGCGATCGTCGTCGCCAACGCGCCGGAGGAGAAACAGGCCGTCGTCTACCGGCAGCTCATGAAGTGGGGCTTCGGCCTCGTCCTCGTCGCGCCCCTCGTCAGCTGGGCCGGCCTGACCGTTCTGGCGGATTGGTGAACATGACCGCACGCAACAGCCCCGGCCCGCTCGACGGTCTGCGCGTCGTCGACCTGAGCACCCGCCTCGGCACGTACACCGGCCGCCTCTTCGCCGACCTCGGCGCCGACGTCGTCCGCGTCGAGCCCCCGGGCGGCGCACCCGAGCGCGCGGTGCCCCCGCTGACCGGGGACGGCACGAGCCTGTCGTTCGCCTTCACCGAGGCCGGCAAGCGCAGTGTCGTCCTGGACCTGGAGGACCCCGGCCAGGCCGAGCAGCTGGAGAAGCTGCTGGCCACGGCCCAGCTCCTGCTCACGAGCGAGGGTCCGGCACAGCTGCGCGCCCGGCGGCTGCACCCCGAGGACGTCACCCGCCGGCATCCGGGTCTGATCCATGTCTCCGTCAGCCCCTTCGGGCTCACCGGGCCCTGGGCCGACCGCCCGGCCTGCGACCTGACCCTGCTCGCGGCGGGCGGGCTGCTCGCGCTGGCCGGGGATCCGGACCTGCCACCCGTACGGGCCTGGGGGGAACAGAGCTCGGTGATCGCCGGGGTGCACGCCGCGACCGCCGCGCTGATCGCCGTACTCGCCCTGGAGGACGGCGGCCACGGCCAGGTCGTGGACGTGTCCGCGCAGGAGGCGGTCGCCCACTCGCTGGAGAACGCCGTCCAGTACGTCGACCTCGAAGGCGTCGTCAGGACGCGCCTCGGCGCGGGCCCCGCCGAGGCCGGCACGGGCCTGTTCGCCTGCGCCGACGGCTGGATCTACCTGGTGGGAGGCCTCGGCGGGCTTCCGCTCGCCTGGGACGCCATCACCGAGTGGCTGGAGGCCGACGGCCTGGCGGAGGCCGCCCGACTGCGCGAGCCCCGCTGGCGGGAGCGGGCCTGGCGCCGGAGCGCGAGCGGGGTGCAACAGTTCCGGACGCTCTTCGAGCGGTTCGCCGCCCCCCGCACCAAGCGGGAGCTCTACGAGGAAGGGCAGCGGCGCGGGATCAGCATCGCGCCCGTCTCCACCCCGCAGGACCTGCTGACCAGCCCTCAGCTGACCGGCCGGGACTTCTTCCGCACGCTCGCCGTCGGCGGCGCCGCGCTCCCCTTCCCCGGGTCGCCGTACCGCTTCGACGGTCTCGCCGTCGCCCCGGGCGACGTACCGGCGGCGCCCGGCGCCCACACCCGCGCCGTGCTGGACGCCCTGCCAGGCGACGAACCGGCCGCCGCCCCCCTCCGCACGCCCGCAGGCACCAAGGAGTAACAGCACCATGACCTCCCGGCTCCCGCTCGACGGGATACGCGTCGCCGACTTCACCTGGGTCGGCGCGGGCCCGTTCCTGACCAAACCGCTCGCCGACCACGGCGCCGACGTCATCAAGATCGAGTCCCGGACGCGCACCGACCCGATCCGCGGCATGGCCCCCTTCCGTGACGGCTCCCCCGGCACCGACCGCAGCGGCTACTTCGCCAACCGCAACACCAGCAAGCGGTCGCTCTGCCTGGACCTGAAGGATCCGCGCGGCAGGGACCTGGCCCTCGAACTCATCGCGCGCAGCGACGTCGTGGCGAACAACTTCACTCCCGGCACCATGGACCGGCTCGGCCTCGGCTACCACGACGTCCTCGAAGTACGGCCGGACGTCGTCTATCTGGACATGCCGATGCAGGGCAACGCCGGACCGCACCGCGACTTCCGGGGCTACGGCCTGACCATCGCCGCCGCCGGCGGTCTGCTTGGCCTGACAGGCCACTCCGGGCGGCCCCCGGTGGGCACGGGCACCAACTACCCCGACCACGTGCCCAACCCGCTGCACGCCGCGGTCGCGGTGCTCGCCGCACTGCGCCGGCGGCGCCGGACCGGCGAGGGCCAGTACGTCGAGCTCGCCCAGCTGGAGTCCACGGTCAACGTGGTCGGCCCCGCACTCCTCGCGGCGGCCGCGGGGCTGCCGGCCGGCCGACGGGGCAACGAGGACACGGTCGCGGCGCCGCACGGCGTGTATCCGTGCGCCGGCGAGGACCGCTGGTGCGCCGTCAGTGTCAGCACCGACCGCCAGTGGACGGCGCTCACCCGGACGCTCGGCGACCCGCCGTGGGCCTCCCGGCCGGACCTCGCGACCGCCGAGGGGCGCCGGGCCGCCCGGCAGGAGCTGGAGGGCTTCATGGCGTCGGCCACCGCCACCCGGCAGGCGGGCGAGCTGGCCGACGCGCTCACCGCGGCGGGCGTTCCGGCCGCGGCGGTGAGCGACGCCGAACAGGTGCTGGCCGACCCCCAGTTGAACGCCCGGGGCCACTGGGTCGTCCTCGACCACCCCGAGATGGGCCCCAGCGTCTACGACAACATCCCGTACCGGCTGTCCACCACCCCCGGCGCACTGCGCGGCCCGGCGCCCCTGCTGGGCGCGGACACCCGCGAGGTCTGCCAGGACCTCCTCGGCCTGGACCCGGACGCCTACGAACGCCTCGCTGAAGAAGGAGTGGTGGGCTGACCATGGCCATCGAGACCGAGCGCACCGACAGGACACTGATCGTGCGCATCAACCGCCCCGAGGCACTCAACGCCCTGGACGTGGAGACGATGCGCGCGCTGAACGAGGCCCTGCGCGCGTTCCGCGACGACCCGGGACTTGCCGTCGGGATCATCACCGGCGCCGGGGACCGCGCCTTCTGCGCCGGAGCCGACCTGAAGAAGACGCTCCCGCCGAAGACCCCGTTCGCCAGCTCGTACTACGCCCCGTACGAGCAGAGCGTCGAGGAGGGTCTGTACGTCCGGGCCATCACGCTCAGCGAGCTGAACATCGGCAAGCCGCTGATCGCCGCCGTGAACGGGCACGCCCTCGGCGGCGGCGCCGAGATCGCCCTCGAGTGCGATCTGCGGATCGCCGGTGAGAACGCCACCTTCGGCCTGCCGGAGCCGCGCGTGGCCAGCGTCCCCGCCGTGGGCGGTGTGTCCCGGCTGCTGCGGGCCCTCCCCCGGGCCGTCGCCATGAAGATGCTCCTCACCGGCGACCGGATCGACGCCCAGGAGGCCTACCGCATCGGCCTGGTGAGCGACCTCGTGCCGACCGAGGACCTGCTGCCCACCGCCCTGGACGTCGCCGACCGCATCGCCGCCAACGGCCCCCTGGCGATCAGGAGCCTCAAGGCCCTCGCCGACCGCACGCAGGACCTGCCGCTGACCCAGTCGATCGCCGTCGAGCAGCTGATGTGGGGCGTGCTGCGGGACACCGAGGACCGGGTGGAGGGCCGTACCGCCTTCGCCGAGCGGCGTCCGCCCGAGTTCCACGGCCGCTGACCCCTCTACCGAAAGGACTTCGCACACCATGCCGTCAACACCGCCGCCACCGCCGGCCGACCGCCGGGTCGGGGCCGAGTGGACCCACCAGGACGGGGACCGCACGACGCTGACCCTCACCGTCTGCGACAACTGCGCCGCCCGCTGGTTCCCGCCCCGCCGGACGTGCTCGACATGCGCGTCGGACGACGTGCGGGACATCCGCAGCGACCCGGAGGGACGCGTCTACGCCTCCTCCGTCGTACGGATCGCCCCGCGGGGCTTCCAGGCGCCGTACGTCCTGACCTACGTCGACATCAGCGGCGTCCGTCTGCTCGCCCACGTCCCGGGAGCCGAGGAGGCGCCGGCGCCGGGCACCCCGGTCCGGCTGACCGTCGCTCCCATCGCCGGGACCGGCGAATCCGTGCTCACCTCGTACGCCGTGACCCCGGTCGACGGCGGCGCAGACCCCACCGGAGGTACCCGATGAGGCCCGTCCATGTCGCCGGCGCGGCCGTCCAGCCGTTCGGCAAGCACCCCACCCTGAACGCCGCCGAGCTCGGCCACCGCGCCGTCAAGGAACTGCTCGACCGGACCGGGATCACCCCCGACGCGGTCGACGCCGGCTTCGGCGGCTCCACGTACGGCGGCTCGCTGCTCACCCAGCGCGTCCTGCAACGTGTCGGCGTGTCCGGGCAGCCGGTCTTCACCGTCGAGAACGCCTGCGCGAGCGGTGCCTCCGCGGTGCACCTGGGCTGGCAGGCCGTGGCCTCCGGGACCGCGGACGTGGTGATCGCCTTCGGCGCCGAGAACCTCTCGGCGTTCGGCGGCGGCACGCTGCCGCTGACGACCAACGACATCGAGATCGAGCAGGGCATGGTGATGCCGGCCGCGTACGCCATGCGTGCCCAGCGGTACCTGCACGACTTCGGTGCCACCGTGGACGACCTGACCGCGGTGTCCGTCAAGAACCGCGGCAACGGCGCCCTGAACCCGCGCGCCCACTTCCGGCGCGAGGTCACCGCACAGGACGTCGCCGCCTCCCGGCCGGTCGCGGACCCACTGCGGCTGCTGCACTGCTGCCCCAACAGCGACGGCGCCGCCGCGGTGCTGCTGTGCACCGAGGAGGTCGCCCGTGCGCTGGGGACGCCGAGCGTGCGGATGCGCGCCAGCGTCGTACGGTCCGGCACCTTCCACACCGGGTACCGGGACATGACCTGGCCGGACATCACCGAGCGCGCGGCACGGGCCGCCTACGACATGTCCGGTCTCATGCCGGGCGACCTCGATCTGGTCGAACTGCACGACGCCTTCAGCATCGCCGAGTTCCTGCACGCCGAGGCCCTCGGCATCGCGGAGCGCGGCAAGGCCCACCAGGCGCTGCGGGACGGCGAGTTCGACCGCGACGGACGCGTCGCCGTCAGCCCCAGCGGGGGTCTGATGTCCCGCGGGCATCCGGTGGGCGCCACCGGAGCCACCCAGATCTGCGAGGCCTACTGGCAGCTCACCGGTCAGGCCGGCGACCTCCAGGTCGCGGACGCCTCCGTCGCTCTCACCCATGTCACCGGCGGCGGCATCTTCGGTGTCGACAACGGGGCGTGCTCCGTCCACATCCTCACCTCCGACTGAGCCGACCGAAAGGCCTTCCCCCGATGTCCGACCCCACTCCTTCGCGCCGCGCCCTGGTCCTGGACCCGGCCGGCACCGCCACGGCGCGCGCGATCGCCGAACGGCTCGCCTCCGCCGGACACGACGTCCGGACCGCCGTGGACACCCCCGCCGCCATGGCCGGTCCCCTCGACGCCCTGGTCTACGAGCCGGGACTGCTGGACGACGACGTCTCCGGCCGCCCCGCCGAGCAACTCCTCGCCGCGATCGACCAGTTGGGTCCGCACCTGCGGTCCCGCAAGGACGGCGGCTGCCGTGTCGTGGTCGTCGCGAGCCGGGACGGCCTCGGCTGGCCGAGCCGGCCCGACCTGGCCGCCGAGAGCGGGGCGCTGGTCTCCACGGCCCGCAGCCTGGCGCTGAAGCTCGGCCGCAGCGGCATCACGGTGAACGTGGTCGCCGCGCTGCCGCCCGAGGGCAGTCCGCTGCGCGACTCCGGCCGCCCCGAGAACACCCACCTGTACGAGCCGGAGGCACTGACCCCGCATCCGGTGACCGCGCAGGACATCGCCGAGACCGCCGCGTTCCTCGCGGACGCCCGCAGCGGCTACGTCACCGGCCAGGTCCTGTACGTCTGCGGCGGCGCGAGCCTGCTGTCCAGCCTGTCCGTCTGAGACCGGAAAGCACGATGAACGAGAACGACCAGAGCGTCCAGAGCGAGCAGAACGACGCGAACGAAGGAGACCCCATGGATCTCGGCGGACAGGTCGCCGTGGTGACCGGTGCCGGCAGCGGCATCGGGCTGGCGATCGCCCGCGAGTTCGCCACCGCCGGCGCGAGCGTGGCCATCGCGGACATCGACGCCGACCGGGCGGAACTCGCCGCGCGGCAGCTCTCGGAGCTGGGCGCCACGGCCATCGGGCTACCGGTGGACGTCGCCTCCCGCGAGGCGGTGCGGGGGCTCTTCGCCGGCGTCGAGGAGCGGCTCGGCCCCGTCGACGTCCTCGTGAACAACGCGGGCATCAGCATCGACCACGGCGTGCGCAACATCACCGAGGAGGAGTGGGCGAGGACCGTCGCCGTCAACCAGACCGGCGTCTTCCTGTGCAGCCAGGCGGCCGCCGCCTCCATGATCCCGCGCCGGGGCGGGCGCATAGTCAACGTGGCGTCCCGGGCCTGGCTCGGCTGGTACGGGCAGCTCGCCTACGCCTCCTCCAAGGGCGGTGTCGTCTCCGCCACCCGGTCGCTCGCCATCGAGCTCGCGAAGTACGGCATCACCGTCAACTGCCTGGCGCCGGGCCTGATCGACACGCCGCTGCTGCGCCGTGAGCCCCAGGAGGTGATGGACCGGCTGCTGCTGGCCCAGCCCATGGGCACGCTGGGCGAACCGGCCGACGTGGCCTGGGCCGCCCGGTACTTCGCCTCGCCCGCGAGCAGGTCGGTCACCGGCCAGGTGCTGTACGTCTGCGGCGGCAAGAGCCTGTACGCCCAGCCCGCCCGCGCCTGAGCGCCTCCCCCGGTGCGTTGACCGGCCGCCGGGGCGCGGTCCGGCGCACCGGGGTCTCAGATCCAGTTGCGGCGGGCGGCGTGCCAGCCCAGCTGCATCCTGGTGGCGACGCCCGCGAGGCTCATCAGGCCCTGGATGCGCCGCTGGACGGTGCGGCGGCTGATGCCGAGCTGACCGGCGATGGCCTGGTCGGTGAGTCCGGCCACCATCAGCGAGAGCAGGTGCCGGTCGTCCGCCGTGAGGGCGGTGGGGTCGGGCTTCGCGCCGGATCCGCCGAGCCGGCCCTCCGGGGTCACGTGCAGGGGGACGCCGATCTCCCAGTAGCGTTCGAACAGCGCCACGAGCGCCCCCAGCAGGCTGCTGCCGCGGATGACCGCGGCCGTGACGTCCCGGGGGTCGCCCGCGGGGCCGGCCGGCGCCAGCGGGCAGATGGCCAGGCACCGGTCGGCGATGGCCATCCGCAGCGGCAGGGCGGGCACGGCGCGCGCCACCTCACCCGCACGCACCGCCTTGACTACGTTGTCGACGGCGCCCGCGTCGTCGAAGAACGCCTGCTCGTACAGGACCCGGTAGGCGACCCCTTCGGCCATGGCGTCGAACTCGGCCTGGTTGGTGCCCGACGGCATCGCGACGTACTGCGCCTTGCAGAACCACAGGAGTTCCCGGCGGGCCGTGGACTGGATCTGCTGGAGGCGCTGGCGCAGCGCCCCGGCGCCCGTGATGATCTCGACGACCTCACCCGCGTCACGGGCCCAGGCATGGTGGCGGTAGGCCTCCATGAGCTCGGAGATGACGGCTCGGGCCTTGTCCAGGTCACCGGCGCGCCGTTCGAGCCGAGGCAGCAGGGTCACATCGGGCGGGTTGGCGACGAACCGTCCCGGCGCGCCCTCCACCGCTCGGGCCAGGCCCTTGTCCTCCAACGCCGCGAGGAGGCGCCGGGCGGCCTCGGCGTCCGTGCCCGTCGCCGAGGACACGTCCGTCACCGACGCCGAGACGGCGAGGACGAGGGCGCGATACACATCGGTCTCGGCGTCCGTGAGACCCACCGGCTCCAGCATGCTCCGCCCCTCCGCCCCTGGCCGACCACCGCGCGGCACACCGGTCAGACTAAGCCAGGTGTGCGAACAGGTGACCGGGGCCTATCCCTCGGCCAGCGGGTTGGGCAACGGCCGGTAGCGGGCGTCGGCCCCGTCCGCGCCCGTCCAGCGCAGCAGCAGGTTCGTCTTCGCGGGCAGCGTCGGCGCGGTCAGCAGTCCGGCGATCTCGGGCAGGTCGTGCCGGGCCAGTTCGCGGCGGACGGCGGGCCACGGGTCCAGACCCGGATGGCGTTCGGCGAGGGCCTCGGCCAGCTCCACCAGGTGGTTGACGACCAGGCAGTACACCAGCCGCTCCCACCCGGCGGCCCGCTCCACGTCCGGCAGCAGTTTGACGCCTTCCGCGTCCCGGAACAGCGCCTGCACCGGCGTACCCGCCGCGTCGCAGGCCACCAGCGAGTTCTGCAGATGCGCCTCCAGGACGACGCCGTGGTCGGCGAAGGCCGCCAGGACGGGCGGGACCATGTGGCGCAGATACGCCTCCCACCAGCGCGCCGGGTCCGTCGGGCCGTCCAGCGGGCTGCCGGTGAAGCCCTCGACCAGCCCGGCGGCCAGGTAGGGGGTCGCGTCCGGCAGGAGGTGGCCGCGCAGCCCGTCGCGGACCAGGACGGCCAGTTCCTCGAAGGCGAAGCCGGCGGTGCGGTAGCCCCGGTCGGACAGCCAGGCCGCGGGGCCGTCCGCCAGGGCCCGGCTCGTGGCGGCGTCCGTGCGGCGCAGCTCGAGCAGGTCGTGCCGCCACAGCCGCCGCACGTCGTTGGTGATGCGCACGTCGAGGCTGAACTTCAGGAACAGGTCGCGCTCCGGGGCGTACACCGTGCGGATCGCGGCCGTCGGGTGCACCGGGTCGGTGGTCGTGCCCAGCCGGATCAGCCGGCCGTCGGCGAAGGCCGGGGCCAGGGCGCGGGCGGTCAGGTCGAGCTGCCAGGGGTGGGCGGGCAGCAGCCGGTAGCCGGGCGGGGGCTCACCGAGCGCGTCGAGGGCCGAGGTGTCGCCCTCCTCGACGACGGTGTCCTCGCGCACGCCGAGCAGGACGAGCGGGAAGCGGGCGTACGCCTCGGGGGCGTACGGGAGCCAGCCGGCGACCGGTCCGCCGCCGCGCGCCTTGGGCGCGGGGTGGTGGGGGTGGCCGGTGATCAGGGACTGCTCGGAGCGCAGGTACGGATCGTCCGGTGGGGTGGCACGCGCCCGTGCGGCGAGGACGGCGGCGACGGCGTCACGGCTGTCGGACATCTCGGCGGGCAGTTCGTGGTTGGACAGGCCGGTGTGGCGGCGCAGTTCCTCGGTGACGAGCTTGACGAGTTCGGCGTGGCCGAGGCGCTGCCAGCCGTGGGGCGTGTACACCTCGGGTGCGGTGGGCCGCCGGCCGCCCCGTACCCGTAGCAGCCGTTCGGTGCCGGGCAGCCGGTGGACGCCGTCCCGACCGGGCAGGGGCCGCGCCACCTCGCGCAGCAGACAGTTGAGCAGGGGTGCGGCCGCGTAGGTGTCGGCCGGATCGGCGACGTCGCCGGGTGCCACGGCGTCGGCGCCGCCGGCTGGGGGGATGAGGTCCACGCGTTCCACTCGTTCCCTACGGTTCATTCGGGCGGAGACGATCATCAGTATCGCGGTCGTCACCCCCCGCCGTGACCGCCGAGGTCGGGCCAGCCTGCCCCGACTCGTTCCCGAGGAGCCCGCCCGTGCACCGTCCCCCCACCGCCGAGGCCGAGGTCGCCGACGAGCTGTCCGTCGTCCGCCCGGACCTCGCCGCGCGGTACGCGGCCGAACTGCCCGCCGCCCGGGCGGCCGTACTGACACGCCTGTGGCGTGCGCTCACCCATGAGCCGCTCCCCTGGGTCGAGGGCCGCGTGCCGGGGCCGGAGGGCGTCACCCTGCGGCTGCGCGACGGCCGCCGGCTGCACGGACCCGCCCCGGACCCGTACGCGACCACCGCCTACGTCGGCGACGTACGGCTCGACGACGTGCGTCACGACCGTCCGGCACGGCTGATGACGGAGCTCGCCGTACCGCACGGCGCGGAGCTCGCCCTCGAACTCGACCACAGCGCCGCGTCCCTGGCCCTGTCGAGGGCGGCGCAGCCGACTCACCCGCAGGAGTGGCCCGACCAGGACTGGGAGTGGGAGCAGCGGGTGGTGGACGGGCATCCGTACCACCCGAACTGCCGCTCGCGGCTCGGCTTCTCGGTGGCCGAGCAGCTCGCGCTCGCCCCCGAGCACCGCCCGCTGGTGGGGCTCGGGCTGGTGCCGGTCCCGGCCGAGGCCTGCCTGGTGACCGGGGCGTGGCCGGACCGTCTGCGGGACGGGGGGCGGGTGCTGGTCCCGGTGCACCCCTGGCAGGCGGCGCACGTGCTGAAGCGGCCCTGCGAGGAGCAGCTCACCGGGCACCCGCTGATGTCCTTGCGCACCCTCGCCCTGGACGACGGGGTCCACGTCAAGACGGCGCTCAGCGCGCGGCTCACCTCGTCCGTGCGGGACATCTCGGTGCCGTCGGTGGCGGCGTCCATGACCCTCTCGGCGTTCGCGGAGGAACTCGCGGCGCGCACGGACGGGCTGTTGCACGTCACGCGCACGCTGGGCGCGGTCACGGACGGGTCGCCGGACCTGGCGGCCGTGCTGCGCGAGTCGCCGCGGGAGTACGAGGGCCCGGGTGAGCGGGTGCTGCCGGTGGCGGCGCTGGGGACCACGGGACTCGCGCGGTCGGGGGCCTGGCTCGGCGACTTCGCGCGGCTCGCGCTCGGCGTCGGACTGCGGCTGCTGGACCTGGGCGTGGCGCTGGAGGCGCACGGCCAGAACCTCTTGGTCGTGCTGGCGGCGAGCGGCGCGCCGGTGCGGCTGGTCTACCGCGACCTCGCCGACATCCGGGTCAGCCCGGCCCGGCTGGCCCGGCACGGCATCCCCGACCCGGGTCTGCCCGCCAGGATCGTCACGGACGACGTGACGGCGCTGCGGCGCAAGTTGTTCGGCTCGCTGGTGGCGGGCGCGCTGGCCGGGACCGCGGGATCGGCACCGAGGCTGGCGGCGGCCCTGGAGACGGCCGTACGCGAGCTGCCGCGCACCCCCGACCTCGCGGCGCTGCGCGAAGAGGCGCTGCCGACCAAGGCGCTGACGCTGATGCGGCTGTCACCGGGGCGGATCGGCGACCTGTGGGCACAGTTGCCCAATCCGCTTCTTTGACCGGCTGTTCCGGGGCCGGACGGCCCGCCGTGCGGGCCCGACGATCTCCTGTTTTGGAGGGCGACACCTCTGATCAATAGGATCCGCCGATGATCACAAGACAACGGCCGGCGGTGGGGGCCTGCGCCCTGCTCGCCGCGCTGGCGGCGGGGATCGCGCTCCCGTCGACGGCGCTCGCCGACGAGACCACGGCCGCCGCGCCCAAGGTCAACCTCGTACTGGACGTCAGCGGTTCGATGCGGGCGCGGGACATCGACGGCCAGTCGCGCATGGCGGCGGCGAAGCAGGCGTTCAACGAGGTGCTGGACGCCACCCCCGAGGACGTACAGCTCGGTATCCGCACCCTGGGGGCCAACTACCCGGGCGACGACCAGAAGACGGGCTGCAAGGACACCGCCCAGCTCTACCCGGTCGGCCCGCTGGACCGGACCGAGGCCAAGGCGGCGGTGGCCACGCTGGCTCCGACCGGCTGGACTCCGATAGGCCCGGCGCTGCTGAAGGCGGCCGGCGACCTCGACGGCGGCACCGGCTCCAAGCGGATCGTGCTGATCAGCGACGGCGAGGACACGTGCGCCCCGCTCGACCCGTGCGAGGTGGCCCGCGAGATAGCCGCCAAGGGCATCGGACTGACCATCGACACGCTCGGCCTGGTGCCCAACACCAAGATGCGGCAGCAGCTGAGCTGCATCGCGGAGGCGACCGGCGGCACCTACACGTCGGTGCAGCACACGGACGAACTGACCGACCGGGTCAACCAGTTGGTCGACCGGGCGGCCGATCCGGTGGTGACGCCGGTGGCCACCGAGGGCGCGCAGCAGTGCGCGCAGGCGCCGACGCTGAAGTCGGGCCTGTTCACCGACCGCGAGGAGTTCGGGCAGCAGCGCTGGTACCGGGTGGACGTACTGCCCGGCCAGGAACTGCGCGCCTCCGTGAGCGTGTCCGCGGACCGCGACGTCACCCCGGCCCACGGCGTGCTGCTGCGGGCGGTCACGGCGAAGGGCCGCGAGATCGTCCGGGGCGAGGCGGCGGGCAACGGCCGTACGGACGTGGTCTCGACGGGGTTGCGCTACCCGAAGCGCGACAGCGACGAGGACGAGCCCGTGGCCGAGAGCGTGTGCCTCCAGGTCACCCACTCCTTCTCGGCGGCCTCCGGTGTGAAGACCACCCCCGGGCTGCCGGTGGAGCTGACGATCGACGTCGTCGACGGGCCCTCGCCGTCGCACGACGTGGCCGCCTTCGGCCTCGGGCGCGGCTGGTGGCTGCTCGGCGCCCTCGTCCTGACCGGTTTCGTCGCCGGTGTGCTGTGGGGCTGGCTGTCACGCTGGCGGGTCGCGGTCTGGAGGACCAACTGATGCGTGTCGTGAAGGCTTTGGGCGTGGCGCTGCTGGCGCTCGGATGGGCCGCCGCACCGGCCGCGGCCGACTCCCCCTCGCCGGACCCGTCGGCTCCTGGTGCGACGGCGCCCGTCCAGGCGGGCACGTCGTTCCGCACGGCCGCCGAGTTCGTCCAGGGGCAGACGGCCACCGCGGACGCCTCCGCGGGCGACTACCTGTACTGGTCGTTCCCCGCGGACGCCGGTCAGCGACCCACCGTCAAGGCGACGGTGAAGCTGCCGCAGACGCACGCCGCCGAGACCTGGCAGATCGACGTGTCCGACGGTCTGCGGCGCCGGCAGGCCTGCCAGTACGGGGCGCAGACGCGCACCGCCGCCGCGGACGCCGCCTCGCTGGAACTGGCCTGCACGCTGCGCACGGTCCGCGCCTGGGCGGAGCCGTGGGCGAACGACCCGCTGCCGGGCACGTACTACATCCGCCTCACGGCGGTGGGCCTGCCGACGTCCGACCTGGGTCTGCCGGTGGGCGCCGAGGTGCGGGTGGAGTCCAAGGAGATCGGCGGCGCGGCGGCGGTGGACGGCTCACTGGCCGAGCCGCTGGTGCCGGGAGCCGCCGTCACGTCCCGGCAGGAGGACGAGGACGCTGCGGTGCTGTCGAGCATCGAGCCCGAGGACGGCTGGACCTCCGGCTGGTGGTCCAGCCGGTGGGTGTGGACCGCGGTGGGCGGCGCGCTGGCCGCGCTGGCCGGCATCGGAGGGTACGCGCTGACCCGGGGGTCGGGACGGCCGACCGGAGTCTGACGCCCTGGGCGCCGACGCCGCCGGTGCCCGCTCGGGAGGCCCGCCCCGTGCGGGCCTCCTGCCTTTTCCTCACGCCTCCCGCAGCGCCTTGGCCAGGGTGCCGTCCCCGGACACGGTGATCCGGCCGTCCCGTACCGCCTCCGCCACGCCCACCTCGCCGCGGGCGAGGGCCGTGCAGGTCTCCGTGCCGAGGACCAGCAGCGCGTCGGGCTCACCGGGCGCCGGCCCGTCGCCGTACACGGCCCCCGACCCGGCGCCGACGTGCAGATGGAAGTCCCCTTCCTCCAGCCGCACTTCGACGAGTCCCTCGCCTTCCAGGGCCCGCAGCAGGGGCAGCGCGAACCAGTGCGCCCGGACGGCGTCCGTGGGCCGCCGCTCACCGAGCGCGGGCTGCCCCCACTCGCCGAGCGCCTGCAGCACCGGCAGCAACGCGTGCCCGTGCGGCGTGAGTTCGTACACGTACGCCGCACCGGGCGGCGGCAGCCGGCGCCTGGTCGTCAGCCCGTCGCGCTCCATGTCCTTCAGCCGCGAGGCGAGTACGTCCGTGCTGACGCCCGGCAGGTCCGCGTGCAGGTCCGTGTACCGGCGCGGACCGGCGAGCAGTTCACGGACGATCAGCAGGGTCCAGCGGTCACCCACGACGTCGAGCGCACGGGCGGCGGAGCAGTACTGGTCGTAACTTCGACGAGGTGGCATGCGACGCAGTCTAGACATGTCGTTGGACTTTCCAAGCTCGCACTTGGTAAAACCAAGCAACACCACAACCGGAAGGGCGCACCGCATGGAGTTCCGGCAGTCGAACAAGCTGAGCGAGGTCTGTTACGAGATCCGCGGCCCGGTGATCGAGCACGCCAACGCGCTGGAGGAGGCGGGTCACAGCGTGCTGCGCCTGAACACCGGCAACCCCGCGCTCTTCGGCTTCGAGGCGCCGGAGGAGATCCTCCAGGACATGATCCGGATGCTGCCCCAGGCGCACGGCTACACCGACTCGCGCGGCATCCTCTCCGCCCGCCGCGCGGTGGCCCAGCGCTACCAGACCCTCGGCCTCCAGGTCGACGTCGACGACGTCTTCCTCGGCAACGGCGTCTCCGAACTGGTGTCGATGGCCGTCCAGGCCCTGGTCGAGGACGGCGACGAGATCCTGATCCCCGCCCCCGACTTCCCGCTCTGGACGGCGGTGACCACGCTGGCCGGCGGCAAGGCGGTCCACTACCTGTGCGACGAGCAGGCCGACTGGTACCCCGACCTGGACGACATGGCCTCGAAGATCACGGACCGGACGAAGGCCGTGGTCCTCATCAACCCCAACAACCCCACCGGCGCGGTCTACCCCAAGGAGATCGTCGAGGGCGTCCTCGACCTCGCCCGCCGGCACGGTCTGATGGTCTTCGCCGACGAGATCTACGATCAGATCCTGTACGACGACGCCGTGCACCACTCGGCCGCGGCGCTCGCCCCCGACCTGGTGGTCCTGACCTTCTGCGGCCTGTCGAAGACCTACCGGGTGGCGGGCTTCCGCTCCGGCTGGCTGGTGGTGACCGGACCCAGGCAGCACGCCAGGGACTATCTGGAGGGCCTGACCATGCTGGCCTCCATGCGGCTGTGCGCCAACGCGCCCGCGCAGTACGCCATCCAGGCCGCGCTCGGCGGCCGGCAGTCCGTCCACGAGCTGACCGCTCCGGGCGGCCGGCTGCACGAACAGCGCAATGTGGCGTGGGAGAAGCTCAACGAGATCCCCGGTGTGTCGTGCGTGAAGCCGAAGGGCGCGCTGTACGCCTTCCCGCGCATCGACCCCAAGGTGCACAAGATCCACGACGACGAGAAGTTCGTGCTGGACCTGCTGCTGCGGGAGAAGATCCAGGTCGTCCAGGGGACGGGCTTCAACTGGCCGGCGCCGGATCACTTCCGGATCCTGACGTTGCCGCACGCGGATGATCTGGAGGCGGCGATCGGGCGGATCGGGCGATTCCTCGGCGGGTACCGGCAGTAGCGGCCGCTTAGCGTGTGCCGCATGGGTGATCTACTGCTGGTGCGGCACGGGGAGACCGAGTGGTCGCGCTCCGGGCGGCACACCGGTCTGACGGACGTCCCGCTGACCGAGCACGGCCGCGAGGAGGCTCGCGCGCTGGTGCCGCTGATCCGCTCGCACCGGATCGGGGCCTGCTTCGTCAGCCCGTTGCAACGGGCCCGCGAGACGGCCGAGCTCATCGGGCTGCACGGCGCGGTGCGGGTGGACGCCGATCTGCTGGAGTGGGACTACGGCGGCTACGAGGGCATCACCACCGTCGAGATCCAGCGGGAGCGCCCCGGCTGGTTCTTGTTCACCGACGGGGTGGCGCCCGGACCTCCGGAGCACCCCGGGGAGAGCGTGCGCCAGGTCGGGGCCCGGGCCGACCGGATGCTCGGCAAGGTCGACGCGGCCCTCGCCAACACCGAGGGCGTGGTGGTGCTGGTGTCGCACGGGCACTTCCTGCGGGTGCTGACCGCCCGGCGGCTCGGGCTGCCGCCGCAGGACGGCGCCCTGTTCCAGCTGGCGACGGGAGCGCTGGGCCGGCTCGGCACCGAGCACGGGCGGCCCGTCGTCGCCGGGTGGAATGTCAGAGCCGGGTCGTAGCCTTCGAAGCGGTGGGGCCAGTGCCCAGCGCCCGGAGGGAGCATGCCGTGACACGACCGCCGACCGCCGCCCAGCGGCGTGTCATCGACGCCGCCGATCCGGTGACCGGGCGGCTGCGGGGCACCGACGCGCAGCTCGCGGCGCTGGTGAAGCGGGGACTGGCGTTCCGGCACCCCCGGCCGCCGCACGACCACTTCCTGACACCCGCCGGGCACCGGATACGGGAGGCCGAGCCCGAGCAGCCCGAGGCCCCCGCGGCGACGGGTGTGTTCACGGCGCGGATCGGGGGCGAGGAGAGCGTGCCGCACGCCGGTCCCGCGCGGGCCCGCGAGGTGCGCGGCGCCTGGCAGGGCCTGCTGGAGCTGCGCCGGATGACGAACACCGACGGTGCCACGGACCGGCCGTGCGGCTGGGAGCGGACGCATCTGGTGCAGGCCGCCGCGCTGGCGCTGGAGGCCGGGGAGCATCGCCCCGCCGGTCAGGACCTCGCCGGCTACCGGGTGCGGGCGACCCCGCAGCCGGAGGCCGTCGCCGTGTACGAGCCGGACACGGCGGCGCTGCGGGCCTGCGCGGCCACGCTGGAGGAGGCGGGCTGGCAGGTCGGCGAGTACACCGAGCCACGGACGCGGGCGCGGTATCTGCTGGCCTCCCCGCGCAGGGCATGATGGGCGTGACGGGCATGCCGGGGAGCACGGGCCACGGCGCCGACCAGAACAGGGGAAAGCCATGACCGAGCCGTTCTCCGTCCGGGTGACGGTCCGCGGATACGAGACCGATGTGCAGGGCCACCTCAACCAGGCGGTCTATCTGAGCTACGCAGAGCACGCCCGCTGGACGCTGCTCCAGGAGGCGGGGATCACCCAGCCCGGCCTGGCCGCGGCCGGTGTGGGCCCGGTGGTCCTGGAGACGACGATCCGCTACCGGCGCGAGCTGCTCGCGGGCGACGAGGTGGACATCACCTGCGTCTTCGAGTGGGGCGAGGGCAAGGTGTTCCGGATCCGCCAGACGATCCGCAAGACCGACGGCACGGTGGCCGCCGAGCTGGAGGGGGTCGGCGGGCTGCTGGACCTCAAGGAGCGCAGGCTGCTGCCCGAGCCGCAGGCGTACTTCAAGAAGCTGGCGAACGACCCCGCCCGGTTCGGGCTCTGACGGGCCGCGCCCGAGTTCGGATGCGGGCCGGCCTGCGAGGCTTCGGTCCCATGGCCCCACGACGTATCAGACCGAGCCTGTACATCTGGACGACGCCGTGGAGCAGGCGGGGTTGTTCGCCAACCTCATGGCGTGGACGGGGCCCGGCTCGGCTGACCGGTGAGTTCCTCACCCGCCTCCATGGGGTGGGTCACGTCCTGGGCGTCACTGCTGCGGCCGAGGTGGTTGAAGACGAAGTTCAGCAGCACCGCGGCCACGCAGCCGGTGGAGATGCCCGAGTCCAGGACGATCCTCGCGGTCTCCGGGAAGGCGTGGTAGAACTCCGGCGCGGTGATCGGGATGATGCCGACCGCGAGGGAGACGGCGACGATCAGGACGTTGTTGTCCTTGTCGAGGCCGGCCCGGACCAGGGTCTGGATACCGCTCGCGGCGACCGAGCCGAACAGGACCACGCCCGCGCCGCCCAGCACCGGGCGCGGTACGACGGCGATCAGTGAGGCCGCCATCGGGCACAGCCCCATCAGCACCAGGAAGGCGCCGCCGGTCGCGACGACGTACCGGCTGCGGATCTTCGTCATCGCGACCAGGCCGATGTTCTGGGCGAAGGCGCTGCACATGAAGCCGTTGAACAGGGGGCTGATCGCCGAGCCCAGGGTGTCGGCGCGCAGCCCGGCCGCGATGGTCCTCTCGTCCGCCGGGCGGTCCACGATCTCGCCGAGCGCCAGCATGTCGGCCGTCGACTCGGTCATCGACACCACCATCACCACGCACAGCGAGACGATCGCGGCGATCTGGAACTGCGGGGCGCCGAAGTGGAACGGGGTGGGGAAGCCGACGACGTCCGCGTCGGCGACGGGCCCGAAGTCCGTGACGCCGAGCGGCACGGCGACCAGGGTGCCCGCGACGAGGCCGAGCAGGACGGCGATCTGTTTGACGAAGCCGCGGGTGAAGCGGCGCAGCACCAGGACGATGACCAGGGTGGCGGCGGCGAGGCCCAGGTTGGTGGCCGAGCCGTAGTCGTCGGCGGTGGGGCTCGCGCCCTGCGCCCAGCCGAAGGCGACCGGCAGCAGGGATATGCCGATCAGGGTGATCACGGTGCCGGTGACCACCGGCGGGAAGAAGCGGACCATCTTGCTGAAGAAGGGCGCCGCGAGGAAGCCGAGGAGTCCGGCCACGATCACGGCGCCGAAGATGATCGGCAGGGCGTCGGACTTGTCGTCGGTGGAGGCGACGACCGCCGTCATGGGGGCCACCCCGGCGAAGGTGACGCCGTTGACGAAGGGCAGTCTGGCGCCGATCTTCCAGATGCCGATGGTCTGGAGGAAGGTGGCGAGGCCGGCGGTGAACAGGCAGGCGCCGGTGAGGAAGGTCAGTTCGGCGGGGGTCAGGCCGATCGCGGCGCCGACGATCAGGGGCGGGGCGACGACTCCGGCGTACATGGCGGCCACGTGCTGAAGGCCGCTGGTCGCCATCTTCAGGACGGGAAGCTTCTCGTCGACGGGATGGACGGCTCGCTGCTCGGGGGCGGTGGGCGGTACGGCATCGGGCTGAGCGGCCACGGCGGCTCCTCCGGTCGGGTACACGGCCGCGCGGGAAGGCTGCCGTGGGTTTCAGGGAGGTGGTGCGCCGGTCGTGCGGGACCGGGGGTGACGGGGACCGTTCCGGGGCGCACTCGTGCGAGCGCGCCCCGGACACGGCCGCCATGGACCCCGCTCGGGTCCACGGCTGCCGACCGGGAGCCGTCCCTCCCGGCCGGAGTCTCGGGCAGGTCAGCCCTGGGCGGCGATCCGCGCCAGCCGCTGCGCCTCGTCCCGGGTGGAACGGGCGATGGCGTCCTCGTCGACGGTGAGCAGCCGGCCGTCCTCGACGATCTGGCGGCCGTTCACGAACGCGGCCGTGACCGGGGCCGCCGCGCCGAAGACCAGCGCGGTCACCGGGTCGGCGATGGAGGCGTGGGCGAGGGTGTCCAGCTTCCACAGCACGAGGTCGGCCAGCTTGCCGGGCTCCAGGGAGCCGATCTGGTCGGCACGGCCGAGCACCTGGGCGCCGCCGTGGGTGCCGAGGCGCAGCGCCTGACGGGCGTTCAGGGCTGCTTCGCGGTGGGCGCCGAGACGGTTGATCAGCAGGGCGTTGCGCAGTTCGGTGTGGAGTTCGCCGGACTCGTTCGACGCGGTGCCGTCGACGCCGAGGCCGACCGGGACGCCGGCGGCGAGCATGTCGGGGACGCGGGCGATGCCGGCGGCGAGGCGGGCGTTGGAGGAGGGGCAGTGGGCGACACCGGTCCTCGTGCGGGCGAAGGCGGCGATGTCGGAGTCGTTCATGTGGACGCAGTGGGCCATCCACACGTCCTCGCCGAGCCAGCCGGTGGACTCGAAGTAGTCGGTCGGGCCCATGCCGAACAGCTCGTGGCAGAACTTCTCCTCCTCCACGGTCTCCGAGCCGTGGGTGTGCAGGCGCACCCCGAGCCGGCGGGCCAGTTCGGCACCCTGGCGCAGCAGGTCGGTGGAGACGGAGAACGGGGAGCAGGGCGCGACGGCGACCTGGGTCATGGCGTCGAAGGAGGCGTCGTGGTGCTGCCCGACGGTCTCCTCGGTCGCGGCGAGCGCGCCGTCGAGGGTCTCGACCGCGAAGTCCGGCGGCAGGCCGCCGTCCTTCTCGCTGCGGTCCATCGAACCGCGGGCGAGGGTGAAGCGGACGCCCGTCTCCCGGGCGGCGCGGATGATCGAGCCGGACAGGTCGCCGGAGCCCCGCGGGAAGACGTAGTGGTGGTCCATCGCGGTGGTCACACCGCCGCGGGCCATCATGGCGAGGGAGCCCTGGGCGGCCGCGTAGGTCATCTGCTCGTCGATGCGCGCCCAGACCGGGTAGAGGGCGACGAGCCAGTTGAAGAGGTTGTGGTCCGTGGCGAGGCCGCGGGTGATCCACTGGTAGAAGTGGTGGTGGGTGTTGACCAGGCCGGGGGTCACGAGATGGCCGGAGGCGTCGATACGGCGTACGACGTTCTCCAGGTTCTCGGGGGCCTTGCCCGAGCCGAGCGCCTCGATGCGGTTGCCGGCGAGGACGACGTACCCGGAGGCGTACTCGGTGTCGTCGGCGTCGACGGTCGCGATCGCACAGTTCTCGATGACGATGCGCCGGGCTGCTGCCATGGTTCGTCCTTTTCGCTCAGCGGACTTCTGGAGGAGAGGGCACGGCAGGGCCCTGGGAGTTTTGAGTGCCGCGGCCGGGGAGCCGGAGTCTGCGTCTCCGCCGGCCGCGGGTGCCGAAAAGGGGGGCGGTCAGAGGTTGGTGAGGTCCGCCGGGATCCTGGCCTCGCAGCCGTCCCTGAGGATGGTGGCCTCGATGAGGCCGTAGGGCCGGTCGGCGGCGACGTACACCTCGTTGTCGTTCTTCAGCCCGAACGGCTCCAGGTCCACCAGGAAGTGGTGCTTGTTCGGGAGGGAGAAGCGGACCTCGTCGATCTCGCTGCGGTTGAGGATGATGCGCGAGCCCATCTGGTACAGCGTCTGCTGCAGCGACAGCGAGTACGTCTCGGCGAAGGCCTGGAGCATGTGCTTCCTGGTCTGCTCGTAGGACTTCTCCCACTGGGGCATCTTCTGCTCGTCGTCGGTCCAGTTGAACCGCCAGCGGCCGGAGACCTGGGTGGCCAGGATGCGGTCGTGGGCCTCCTGGAGCGTCGTGTACTTGTCCTTGACGAAGCCCCAGAACTCGGAGTTGGTCGAGTTCATCACGACCAGGTCCTTCAGGCCCGAGACGACCTCCCACGACGAGCCGTCGTAGGTGATCTGCGTCAGCCGGGTCTCCTGGCCCTGGCGCACGAAGGAGTGCTTGACCTCGTCGGCGCCGATGAACCTGGAGTTGGCGTCGGAGGTCGCGATCCGCTCCCAGGTGTACTCCTCGATGCGGATCCGCGCCCGGTGGATCGGTTCCTGCGAGGTGACGAAGTGCCGGGCGAGGTGGATGCCGAACTGCTCGGCGGACTCGATCCCGTACTCCTTGGCGAACGCGAACACCGTGTTCTTGGTGGTGTCGGTCGGCAGCACGCTGGCGTTGGAGCCGGAGTAGTGGACCTCGTCCATGTCGCCGCTCAGGGCGACCGACACGTTCAGGTCCTTGATGTGGTGGGTGGCGCCGTCCCGCGTGATCTTCACGACTCGGTTCTCGGCCTTGCCGTACTGGTTCTGTCCCAGCATCACAGGGTGGGCGGGGCGGGGATTCACTGCCATGTCTGCTAGCTCCCTCGGTAAACGGAGTAGCCGAACGGGTTGAGCAGCAGCGGTACGTGGTAGTGCTCGCCCGGCACGACGGCGAACGTGATCGCCACCTCCGGGAAGAACACACCGGGTCCGCTGTCCCGATTCGCGGGGGCGTCCTGCTGCGCATCGGCTTGCTTCTTCTCGAAGTACGACTCGACGGCGAAGTCGAGCCGTACGTGGGTCGTCCCCTCCGGCAGGGCCGGAAGGTCCTTGCACCGGCCGTCGGCGTCGGTCGCGGAACCGCCGAGCGACTTCCAGTCCGCCGCGCTGCCGGCGCGGGCGGAGAGCTGGACGGCGACGCCCTCGGCGGGGCGGCCGACGGAGGTGTCCAGGATGTGCGTGGACACGGAGGCGGTGGTGCTGGTGCTCATGGTGTCAGGCGTCCTCTTCGACGAGTCGGGCCAGTCGGATGCGGTTGATCTTCCCCAGCTCGGTGCGGACGATCTCCCGCTCCTGCTCGGGCGAGTGACCGATCCGTTCCTTGACCGCGTCGCGCATCTGCTCACCGGTGCGGCCGGTGGCGCAGATCAGGAAGACATGGCCGAACCTCTCCTGGTAGGCGAGGTTCAGTTCCAGTATCTGCGCCTTGAGCTCCTCGGAGGCGCCGGCCATGCCGCGCTGTTCGCGGGCCGAGGTCGGGTCGCCCGGCCTGGGGCGGCCGATCGGCGGGTGTCCGGCCATCGCCTCGTCGAGGTCCCGGTCGGTCAGCTCGGCCGTCGCGGCGTCACTGGCGCCGTAGAGGTCCTCGGCGGTGGCGTAGGGGCGGGCGGCGAGGAGCCGGTCCGCCCAGGCGGTGGAAGCGCACGCCTCCCGCAGCGCGGTGGAGGCCGCGTGCTCCTCCAGGGCGTTGAAGCGGGCCAGGCCCGGCGGCGTGGAAGTGGACGTCACGGGAGCCTCCGTGGCCTTGTCGGCCTTCGTACTGAACGGGCTGCGGATAGCTAACGCCCTCCGAAACATCACGTCAACAGTTTGTTGAAAATTCGGGGCAACAAAAAACCGCCGTCCCCGCACTGCACGGGACGGCGGTCGCGCACCGAAGGCAAAGCCCAGGTCAGGCCTGCTTGTCGCGGTTCAGGTAGTTGTAGACGGTGAACCGGCTGACGCCGAGCGCACCGGCCACCGTCTCCACGCCGTGCCGCACCGAGAAGGCGCCCCGCGCCTCCAGTATGCGTACCACCTCCTGCTTGGACCTGCGGTCCAGCTCGGACAGCGGCTTGCCCTGGCGGCGCTCCATGGCCGCGAGGATGTGGTCGAGGGAGTCGGCGAGCTGCGGCAGCCGGACGCCGACCACGTCGACGCCCTCCCACGCCAGCACCACGTCGTCGGCGTTCGCCTCGTCGGGGGCGATCAGCGTGCCGCCCATGGCGTCGACCAAGGGCTTCACCGCGGCGATGAAGGACTCGTTGCCGGTCACTTATCGCCCTCCCCGACCACGTTGACCTGGAGCGAGACCCGGGTGGCGCCGGCCTGGAGCGCCTTGCGCAGCAGGGCGTCCACGGCGGTCAGCACCTCGTCGGCGCCGCCCTCGGCGGTGTTGCCGAAGGGACCCACGTCCACGGCGTCCAGCGCGGCCCCCTCGATGACCTCACGGGCCGCCAGCGCGTGCGCGGGCGGCTCGTCGAGGTCGAAGGGTTCGGTCGTGAATTCCACTCTGAGTCGCACGCGCACAACCTAACGCGCCCCACCGCCTTCCGGGCAGGGCCGATTTGCGGGCCGGTCTTGACAGTCCCCGCCCACCGCGGGCACTCTTCCGTTAAGCAGAAACCAACTTCCGCAATACGGAAACATACGGAAACACTCAGCAGGAAGGGAGCGCCGACCCAGATGGGATTCGCAGACCAGCGCTTCAACGTCAACCTGTCGATCCTCTTCACGGAACTCCCGCTCCTGGAGCGCCCGGCCGCCGCGGCCGCGGCCGGCTTCACCGCGGTCGAGCTGTGGTGGCCCTGGGTCGACTCCCCCACCCCTGAGCGGTCCGAGCTCGACGCCCTGAAGCGGGCGATCGAGGAGGCGGGCGTCCAGCTCACCGGCCTGAACTTCTACGCCGGCAAGCTCCCGGGCCCGGACCGCGGCGCCCTGTCGATCCCGGGCGAGGAGTCGGAGCGGTTCCGCGCGAACATCGACGTGGTCGCGGACTTCGCCGCGCCCCTCGGATGCAAGGCGCTCAACGCGCTCTACGGCAACCGCGTCGAGGGCGTCGACCCGGCCGAGCAGGACGCGCTCGCCCTGGAGAACCTGGTCCTCGCGGCCCGCGCCGCCGACCGGATCGGGGCCGTCCTGCTGATCGAGGCCCTCAACAAGCCCGAGTCGCCGCTGTGTCCGCTGGTCTCCGCGCCGGCCGCGATCGGCGTCGTCGACAAGGTCAACGAGGCGACGGGGCTGGGCAACGCCAAGTTCCTGATGGACCTGTACCACCTGTCCATGAACGGCGAGGACCTGCCGGCGGTGATCGAGGAGTACGCGGCGAAGACCGGCCACGTCCAGATCGCCGACAACCCCGGGCGCGGAGCGCCGGGCACCGGCTCACTGCCCCTGGAAGACCTCCTCGACCAGCTGAAGAAGGCGGGCTACGACGGCCGGGTCGGCCTGGAGTACAAGCCGGGCGACCGCCCGAGCGCCCAGGCCTTCGGCTGGCTGCCCCGCTGATCTCGTCACCGAAAGGCACCCCATCATGAGCAACACCCTTCCCAAGATCGCCTGGATCGGCCTCGGCATCATGGGCTCCCCCATGTCGGAGAACCTGATCAAGGCGGGCTACGACGTCACCGGCTTCACCCTGGAGCAGGAGAAGCTGGACCGGCTGACCGCCGCCGGTGGCACCGCCGCCCCCTCGGTCGCCGAGGCCGTCCGGGACGCCGACGTGATCATCACGATGGTGCCCGCGTCGCCGCAGGTCGAGGCCATCGCGTACGGCCCGGACGGCATCCTGGAGAACGCGCGGCAGGGCGCCCTGCTGATCGACATGTCCTCGATCACCCCGCAGACCTCCGTCGACCTGGCCGCCGCCGCCCGCGACAAGGGCGTCCGGGTGCTGGACGCCCCGGTGTCCGGCGGCGAGGCCGGCGCCGTGGAGGCCGTGCTGTCGATCATGATCGGCGGGGAGCAGGCCGACTTCGACCAGGCCAAGCCGATCTTCGAGGCGCTGGGCAAGACGATCGTGCTGTGCGGTCCGCACGGCTCCGGTCAGACCGTGAAGGCCGCCAACCAGCTCATCGTCGCCGTGAACATCCAGGCGTGCGCCGAGGCCGTGGTCTTCCTGGAGAAGTCCGGCGTGGACCTCAGGGCGGCGCTCGACGTCCTGGGCGGCGGGCTCGCCGGCTCGACCGTACTGACCCGCAAGAAGGACAACTTCCTGAACCGGGACTTCAAGCCGGGCTTCCGGATCGACCTGCACCACAAGGACATGGGCATCGTCACCGACGCGGCCCGCAACGTCGGCGCGGCCCTGCCGGTCGGCGCCGTGGTCGCCCAGCTGGTGGCCGCCCTGCGCGCGCAGGGCGACGGCGGCCTGGACCACTCCGCGCTGCTGCGGGCCGTGGAGCGCCTGTCCGGCGCCCAGGTCTGACGCCCCCGAGACCTCCGGGCGGCGCCGCCGCCGACACCTGTCCTGTCGCGCCCAGGCGGTGGCGCCGCCCGGAACCCTCCTCGACTTCAACAAACTGTTGACGTCGCGATCGCCCCGAACCTAGGCTCCACGAAGCGGATGCTCCACGAAGTGGAAGTCTTTTTCCGCTGCCCCTCGTACGGAAGGTCACCATGTCGAAGCGCGTGCTCACCACCGAGTCCGGCGCCCCGGTCGCCGACAACCAGAACTCCGCCTCCGCCGGCGTCGGCGGTCCGCTCCTGCTCCAGGACCAGCACCTGCTGGAGAAGCTCGCGCGCTTCAACCGCGAGCGCATCCCGGAGCGCGTGGTGCACGCCCGCGGCTCGGGCGCGTACGGCTACTTCGAGGTGACCGACGACGTCACCGGCTTCACCCACGCCGACTTCCTGAGCACCGTCGGCAGGCGCACCGAGACCTTCGTGCGCTTCTCGACCGTGGCGGACTCGCTGGGCGGCGCGGACGCGGTGCGCGACCCGCGCGGCTTCGCCGTCAAGTTCTATACGGAAGAGGGCAATTACGACCTCGTCGGGAACAACACGCCGGTCTTCTTCATCAAGGACCCCCTCAAGTTCCCCGACTTCATCCACTCGCAGAAGCGCGACCCGTTCACCGGCCGCCAGGAGCCGGACAACGTCTGGGACTTCTGGGCCCACGCCCCCGAGGCCACCCACCAGGTGACCTGGCTGATGGGCGACCGTGGCATCCCGGCCTCCTACCGCCACATGAACGGCTACGGCTCGCACACCTACCAGTGGACCAACGCCGACGGCGAGGCCTTCTTCGTCAAGTACCACTTCAAGACGAACCAGGGCATCCGCTGCCTGAGCGCCGAGCAGGGCGCCGAGACCGCCGGCCAGGACCCCAACTCCCACCAGACGGACCTGCTCCAGGCCATCGAGCGGGGCGTCAACCCGTCGTGGACCCTGTACGTGCAGGTCATGCCGGCGGCCGAGGCGGCGGACTACCGCTTCAACCCGTTCGACCTCACCAAGGTCTGGCCGCACAAGGACCACCCGCTGCAGCGCGTGGGCCGGCTGGTCCTCGACCGCAACCCGGACAACGTCTTCGCCGAGGTCGAGCAGGCCGCGTTCTCCCCGAACAACTTCGTGCCGGGCATCGGCCCCTCCCCCGACAAGATGCTCCAGGGCCGGCTCTTCGCCTACGCGGACGCCCACCGCTACCGCCTGGGCGTCAACCACACCCTGCTCGCGGTCAACGCCCCGAAGGCCACGACCGCGCGGAACTACGGGCGCGACGGCCTCATGGCGAGCAACGCCCAGGGCCGTCACGCCAAGAACTACGAGCCGAACTCCTACGACGGCCCGGTGGAGACCGGCCGCCCGCCGGCGGCCCCGCTGCCGGTGTCCGGCCACACCGGCACCCACGTGGCGCCGCTGCACACCAAGGACGACGACTTCTTCCAGGCGGGCGAGCTGTACCGGCTGATGTCCGCCGAGGAGAGGTCCCGGCTGATCGCCAACATCGCCGGCGGCCTCTCGCAGGTCTCCCGCGACGACGTGATCGAGAAGAACCTGGCCCACTTCCACGCCGCCGACCCCGAGTACGGCAGGCGCGTGGAGGAGGCGGTCCGCGCCCTGCGCGAGGACTGAACCCAAGGGCTGCGTCCGGACTCCGACGGGAGGTCAGGACTTCGGACGCACAGCCCGCCAGGCCACCGGCGACCCGGATGAGGGGTGGTCGACCGGTGGCCGGGCGGGCACGGCCAGGACCGCGGCGGCGAGCGAGCCAGTGCGGTGGTGAAGGCCCCGGAACCCCTTCTTCGACCTGAGGGGAGGGAACCCGGTGCTGTCGCCGTCCGCCGCGGTCCGAGCCACACCCACTCCGTCCGGCGGCGCGAACGTCCTGTCGCGCCCAGCCTCGCGCCGCCGGACGGCCACACCTCACCGGTCGAAGGCGCCGGGTACGGAAGGTCCCGTACCCGGCGCCTTCCCGTGTCCGGGACCGTAGGGCACGGGGGTGCGAAACCGCTCCCGCCGCAGCACCCTGAAGGCATGGGACATCCACCGGAGCACCCGCACGTGGTGGTGCATCCGCCGGCCCTGGACGGCTCCCGGCGGGTCACCGAGGGCGACGACACGCTGGGCGTCGCCACGCACCTGGACGACGTCGGCGAGATCCTGCGGCTCGCCGATCTCTATGTGACCGACGTCGAGGACACCGACTTCATCGAGTGGCAGGGCGGCGGACCGGAGGACTGGCCGGGACTGTCCGAGCACCACGAGCATCACGGCCACGACGAGCACCACGGCCACCCCTGACATCACGGGCCGCCCGGCGCGGGCCGACCGACGGGTCCCGGCATGCTTCAAGTACGCCCTGGAGCGGGCACATACCCCTCACATGCCGGGACCCGTCGGCACGGGGGGTGGGTGGTGAGCGACCACGAAACGCGCACGCGAGGGCCGGGGCCGCACGAGCTCGGCATGCTGCGAGGAGGTCCGCGAGGCGCCGTCACGGTCGCCGTGCTGGGCCTGCATCTGCGGGGCCTCGTCGAGGCGGGACGGCCCGGCACCCTGCGCAGGGCCGCCGCCTTCCCCGCACCCGACCATCCGCTGGAGAAGGCGGTCCGCGTCGGCCTCTACCGCCCGGCGGGCATCAGTGAGTTGCCCACGCGCGCGGCCGTGCGCCTGGCCCTCGCCCGGATGCGCGAGGACCTCGTCGCGGACGGGCTGCTGCGTTCGGGGCTGCCGGGCCCGACGCGCAGGGGGCGCCGGCACCTCACCGCCCTGCGTGCCCGACACCCCCTGCCCCCGGCGCCGGACGGCCTCACCGACGAGGAGATGCTGCTCGCGGTCGCCCTCCACGGCGGGCGTGCCCTGACGGCCCTCGCGCCGCACTTCACCCGCGCCTCGGGGCTGGACGGCCGTGGCACCCTCGCCGACGAGGGGCGCTTCCCGTTCGGCCGGGGCACCGACCTGCGCCGCACCTTCGGCGCCGAGCAGGGCCAGGCGTCCGAGGGGGGAGGACATGGCTGCGGAGGCGGCGGTGGCGGGGGCGGCGGAGACTGAGCCACGGCACGCCGAAAGGGCGGCCCACCCTCGGGTGAGCCGCCCCGGAGGCCTGTCGGCCGGACCGGCGTGTCAGACCTTCAGTGTCTTGATCGACGTCGGCGCGTGCCCGGGCTCCGTCGCGAGCTCCTCGAACTCCACGACGTTGCTGATGTCGTTCGTGCCGGACATGGAGATGTTGGTGATCCGCTCCAGGATCGCCTCGACGACCACCGGCACCCGGAACTCGGCGGCGAGCTTCTTGGCCTGTTCGAAGGCCGCGCCCAGCTCGTTCGGGTCGGTCACCCGGATCGCCTTGCAGCCGAGGCCCTCGGCGACCTTGACGTGGTCGACGCCGTAGACGCCGAGCTCCGGCGAGTTGAGGTTCTCGAACTCCAGGTTGACCTGGAAGTCGATCTCGAACGCCCGCTGCGCCTGGCGGATCAGGCCCAGATAGGAGTTGTTGACCAGGACGTGCACGTAGGGGATGCGGTGCTGGGCGCCGACCGCCAGTTCCTCGATCATGAACTGGAAGTCGTAGTCGCCGGAGAGGGCGACCACGGACGCCTCCGGGTCGGCCTTGGCGACACCCAGGGCGGCCGGGATGGTCCAGCCGAGAGGGCCCGCCTGGCCGCAGTTGATCCAGTGCCGCGGACGGTAGACGTGCAGCATCTGGGCACCGGCGATCTGCGAGAGGCCGATGGTGGTGACGTACCGCGTCTCCGGGCCGAAGGCCTTGTTCATCTCCTCGTAGACGCGCTGCGGCTTGATCGGGATGTCGTCGAAGTGGGTACGCCGCTGGAGGGTGGCCTTCTTCTCCTGGGCGGCGGCCGACCAGGCGGAGCGGTCGGGCAGTTCGCCGGCCGCCTTGAGCTCCCGGGCCACCTCGACGAACAGCTCCAGCGCGGCCTTGGCGTCGGAGGCGATGCCGTAGTCGGGCGCGAAGATCTTGCCGATCTGGGTCGGCTCGATGTCGACGTGCACGAACTTCCGGCCGGCGGTGTAGACGTCGATCTTGCCGGTGTGGCGGTTTGCCCAGCGGTTGCCGATGCCGAGGACGAAGTCGGACTCCAGGAACGTCGCGTTGCCGTAGCGGTGCGAGGTCTGCAGGCCGACCATGCCGGCGTTCAGCTCGTGGTCGTCGGGGAGGGTGCCCCAGCCCATCAGGGTCGGCACGACCGGGGTGCCGGTCAGCTCGGCGAACTCCACGAGGAGTTCGGCGGCGTCGGCGTTGATGACGCCGCCGCCGGCCACGATCAGCGGGCGCTCGGCGGCGTTCAGCATCCCGACGGCCTTCTCGACCTGGGCACGGGAGGCGGCCGGCTTGTAGACCGGCAGCGGCTCGTACGTCTCCGGGTCGAACTCGATCTCGGTGAGCTGGACGTCGATCGGCAGGTCGATGAGGACCGGGCCCGGACGGCCGGAGCGCATCAGGTGGAACGCCTGCTGGAAGACGCCCGGCACCTGCGCGGCCTCCAGCACGGTGACCGCCATCTTGGTCACCGGCTTGGCGATAGAGGCGATGTCGACGGCCTGGAAGTCCTCTTTGTGGATGACCGCGGTGGGCGCCTGTCCGGTGATGCACAGGATCGGGATGGAGTCGCCGATCGCGGAGTACAGGCCGGTGATCATGTCGGTGCCGGCCGGGCCGGACGTGCCGATGCACACGCCGATGTTTCCGGGGTGGGTGCGGGTGTAGCCCTCGGCCATGTGCGAGGCACCCTCGACGTGGCGGGCGAGGGTGTGGCTGATGCCGCCGGACGCCTTGAGTGCCGCGTAGAACGGGTTGATCGCCGCGCCCGGCACACCGAACGCGTCCGTGACGCCCTCGCGCCTGAGGATCTCGACTGCCGCGCGGGCAGCGGTCATACGAGCCATTGAGTACTCCTGCTTCGGCTGTCGGATGCGTACTCCCGTCGCGCCCCGCCGGTGAGCACTTCCGTATAGCGGAAAGTAACTTCTACGATCTGGAAGCAATGTACGGCTCGGCGCCAAATGCCGTCAAGGGACGGACAGACGGGGCGGGACAGGAGCACCATGTGGCCATGCCCGAGAGCCTGCCGGTGCGCTGCCCGGCCTGCCGACGCGAGCACGTCTACACCGCGCCGTCCTACCCCTGCGCCTGCGGCGCCCCCGCCGGCCCGGCGCCGGACCCGCACGCCGCGCCGGAGGCCGTCGCGCACCGCAGCTGGGACGAGGAGTGGGTGGAGGTCCCCTGCGCGCCCTGCGGCCGGCGCAACCAGTGGCCGCGCCCGGAGCTGGGCTGCCCCTGCGGAGCCGTGCTGCGCCTGCCGGTGGCGGTCCCGGACGCCGGCCCGCGACCGCCCGTCGCCCTGCGCACCGCCCGCGACGCGGTCACGGCCGCCGCCCTCTATCTGCACCGGCTCGGCCACCGCGACCTGCGCCGCGCCGACCAGCGGCCCCCCTCCGGCATAGGGCTCTCGGCCGACGGCCTGCTGGCCCAGGTCGATCCGTCCGAGCGCCCGGCGACGGTGCGGGACGTCGAGTGCCTGTGGCTCATGGCCATGACGGAATCGGTGCGCTGCGTGTACTTCTCCCTCTCCGGGTACGCCGTCGAGGCCCGCGCACGCGCCGACTCCCTCGGCGTCCCGCTGTTCGCCGTGGACGACCCGACCGGCACCCCGCGCCCGGTGAACCAGCCCGCCGACGCCCTGCACGCCACCCTGACCTGAGACCCGTGGGGTCGCGGGCCTCCCGGCGCGCGCTCAGAGGTTGTAGCCGCCCGACACCTCCAGGTTCTGGGCGGTGACCCAGCGGCTCTCGTCGGAGACGAGGGTGGCGATCATCGCGCCGATGTCGTCGGGCTCGCCGACCCGGCCCAGCGCGGTCTTCGCGGCGAGCGCCGGGATCACCTCGGGGAAGCGGGTGAAGGCGTCGTCGGCGAGACGGGTGCGGGTCGCGCCCGGCGAGATCGCGTTGACCCGGATGCCGCGGGGACTGAACTCCTTGGCCATGTAGCGGGTCAGCACGTCCAGGCCGCCCTTCATGGAGGCGTACACCGAGTAGCCGGGCTCCAGTCCGGTGGTGGTCCCCGCCGAGTTGCTGCTGGTGTTGACGACGGCCCCGCCGTCCGCCATCAGGGGCAGCAGCCGTTGCGTCAGGAAGTAGGGGCCCTTCAGGAGCACCCGCATCAGCCGGTCGAACATCTCCTCGGACATGTCCTCGATCAACGCCGTCTGCGCGATGCCGGCGTTGTTGACCAGGCAGTCGAAGGTGTCGCGCCGCCAGGTGTCGCGCAGCACGCCGGCCACCGTGTCGCGAAAGGCCTCGAAGCCGGCGCTGTCGCCGACGTCCAGCGGAAGGGCGACGGCGGTGCCGCCCGCCTTCTCGATAACGGCGGCCGTCTCCCGTCCGCCTTCGGCGTTCCTGCCGTAGGTCAGGATGACCCCGTATCCGCGCGCGGCGATCTCGATCGCGGCGCTCCGCCCGATGCCGGAGCTGGCGCCCGTGACGATGGCGACCTTCATGATTGTCCTCCCGAAAGTGGTCGTTGCTTGGCTTCTACCTCCATTCAATGGCTCTGAGCTGCGAAGACGTACAACGATCCTCGCCGGGACTTGCACGATCCTCTCGATCGGGGGTGGTGTGTCAGACGAGGGGTGCTGCAATGGACGTATGCACCTCGATGAGCGAAGCCCGCGGCTGGAAGAGCTCCGCACGCTGCTGGCCCGGCACGCCCGGCCCGACTGGACGACCGCCGTCGACGGCGTCCTCGTCTCGAAGGTCGACCGGCCGGACCCGCCGGCGCCGTCGATGACCGGCACGGTGCTGGCGGTCATCGCCCAGGGCGCCAAACGGCTGGCGCTCGGCGAGAAGGTGTTCGAGTACCGCGCCGGGCAGTATCTGGTCGCGTCGGTCGACCTGCCCGTCACCGGACAGTTCCTCCAGGACGTGCCCGGGCAGCCCGCGCTGGGCTTCGGGCTCACTCTGGAGCCGTCGGCCGTCGCCGAGTTGATGCGCCAGGACGGGCCCGGGGACGCACGCCGGACCCCTGGCGGCGCGCCGCCGGGGATCGTCGTCAGCGACGCCCCGGACGCGTTGCTCGACGCCGTGGTCCGGCTGCTGCGCCTGCTCGACGAACCCCGCGACCGGGCCGTGCTGGCCCCGCTGTTCAAGCGGGAGATCCTGTGGCGCCTGATCACCGGCGAGCAGGGCGCGACGGTGCGCGCCCTCGGTCTCGCCGACAGCGGCCTGAGCCACATCTCCCGGGCGGTGCGCTGGATCCGTGAGCACTACGCGCAGCCCTTCAGGGTCGAGGACGTGGCGCGGCTGTCCGGCATGAGCGTCTCCGCCTTCCACCGCAACTTCCAGGCGGTGACCGCGATGAGCCCCATCCAGTTCCAGAAGCAGATCCGGCTCCAGGAGGCCCGGCTGCTGCTCGCGACCCACCCCGGCGACGTCACCGGCGTCGGCCACCGGGTCGGCTACGACAACCCGTCGCAGTTCAGCCGCGAGTACCGCCGCCAGTTCGGCGCGCCCCCCAGCCAGGACGCCGCCCGGCTGCGGCACGCCGCGCGCACCCCGGCGGCGGCCCTGCCCTGACCGGACGCCCGTGTCAGCGGAAGTCCTCCTCGCGGTACTCGTCCACCGAGCCGGCGGCGGTGGCATCGCGCAGCTCGATGCGGCGGATCTTGCCGGAGACGGTCTTCGGCAGGCTCCCGAACTCCAGCCTGCGGACCCGCTTGTACGGCGCGAGGGTCTCGCGGGAGTGCTCGAAGAGCACCTTGGCCGTGTCGGGCCCCGGCTCCCAGCCCTCGGCGAGGACGACGTACGCCTTCGGGACCGCGAGGCGCAACTCGTCGGGGGCGGGCACGACGGCCGCCTCGGCCACCGCCTCGTGCTCCAGCAGGGCGCTCTCCAGCTCGAACGGGGAGATCTTGTAGTCGGAGGCCTTGAAGACGTCGTCGGCGCGGCCGACGTAGGTGATGTAGCCGTCCTCGTCACGGGAGCCGATGTCGCCGGTGCGGTAGTAGCCCCCCGCCATCGCCTCCGCCGTGCGCTCCGCGTCGCCGTGGTAGCCGGTCATCAGACCCGCCGGACGGTCCGACAGGTCGAGCGCGATCTCGCCCTCGGCGGCACCCGGCGCACCGGACACCGGATCCAGCAGCGCCACGCGGTAGCCCGGGCTGGGGCGGCCCATCGAGCCCGTCTTCAGCGGCTGGCCGGGGCTGTTGGACACCTGCACCGCGGTCTCGGTCTGCCCGAACCCGTCGCGCACGGTGACCCCCCAGGCCCGCCGCACCTGCTCGACGACCTCGGGGTTCAGCGGCTCCCCGGCGGCCACCACCTCGCGCGGCACGGTGCGCAGCTGCGTCAGATCGGCCTGGATGAGCATCCGCCACACGGTGGGCGGGGCGCAGAACGTGCTCACGCCCGCCCGGTCCATCTCCGCCATCAGGCGGGGGGCGTCGAAACGGGCGTAGTTGTGGACGAAGACGGTCGCCTCCGCGTTCCACGGCGCGAAGAGGTTGGACCAGGCGTGCTTGGCCCAGCCCGGGGAGGAGATGTTCAGATGCACGTCGCCGGGCTTCAGGCCGATCCAGTACATGGTCGCCAGGTGCCCGATCGGGTACGACGTGTGGGTGTGCTCGACCAGTTTCGGGCGGGCCGTCGTCCCCGAGGTGAAGTAGAGCATCAGCGTCTCGTCGGCGCGGGTGGGACCGTCCGGAGCGAAGTCCGCCGGGGCCGTGCGGGCGTCCTCGTAGCGCAGCCATCCCTCGGGGGCGCCCCCGACCGCGATACGCGTCCAGTCGCCCGGCACCTGGGCGAACTTGCCGCTGTCCTCGGCGCGGACCAGGACGTGCCGGACCCGCCCGCGCTCCACCCGGTCGCGCAGGTCCGCCGGGCCGAGCAGCGGCGTGGCCGGGATGACCACGGCGCGCAGCTTCATCGCGGCCAGGGCCGTCTCCCACAGCTCGACCTGGTTGCCCAGCATCACGAGGATCCGGTCGCCGGCGCCGACGCCCTGGGCGCGCAGCCAGTTCGCGGCACGCGCCGAGCGCTCGGCCATGGCGGCGAAGGACACCTTCCGCTCGGTGCCGTCCTCCTCGACGATGTGCAGGGCGGTGCGGTCGTTGCCGGCCGCGACGACGTCGAACCAGTCCAGTGCCCAGTTGAAGTACTCCGGGCGCGGCCAGCTGAATCCCGCGCAAGCGGCCTCGTAGTCCTCGCGGTGGTGCAGCAGAAAGTCCCGGGCCGTGCGGAACTGCTCCGTCGCCGTCGTCATGTGTCCTCCTGGGTGCCGGACCGTCGCCGGGCGGTTCGCTCACATCGTGTACCGCGCGGGGCGGGTGTCACCACCCCGCAACGGTGGTGCGTGGCCACGCATGGGCGGGCCCCGGCGCGGGCAGACCATTCACCTGACCGTCGACTGAATTTGCCCATGCATCCCTGTTGTTATTTCCCTCACCACCTCGGCGCTCCGGATTTCAATGAGTTGTTGCCTAGAATTTGGCCCGGACACGACACACGGAGGGAGCGGTGACCGTGCGACAGGACTTCAAGGAGCCTGCCCGAAGCCGCCCCGAGCTGGTCATCGGCCAGGAGGACCTGTTCACGGCGGCGCGTGAGCAGCTCGGCCGCGGAGGCAGCGTGCTGCTCCACGGGCCCGCGGGAATAGGAAAGTCGACCGTGCTGCGGGCATTGGCCGCGGATTACGCGGAGGCGGCACGGACCGTGCTGCGCTGCTCGGCGACCGAGTCCGAATCGCATCTGCCCTTCCTGGCCCTGGCCGACCTGCTCGGCCTGGTGCTGGAGGAGGTGTCCGGCACGCTGCCCGCCGCCCAGCGCACGGCGCTGGAGTCGGCGCTCACCGGCCGCGGCGAGTCCACCCTCCAGCGCGACGGCCTCGCGCTGCGGCTCGCCGTGCTGTCCGCGCTGCGCGCGCTCGCCGCCCGCGGTCCCGTCCTGGTCGTCGCGGACGACGTGCAGTGGCTGGACTCCGCCAGCTCGGAGCTGCTCGGCTTCGCCGCCCGCCGCCTCGGCGACACACCGGTCACGATGCTGTGCGCGGTCCGCACCGAGGGCCAGGAGTACGACCAACACCTGCGCACCTCGCCCCCGGACACCTTGGCCGTCCGGCTCGGCCCGCTCACCCGCGCCCAGGTCTCCGCCCTGCTCGACCACCGCGGCTACACCGGCCTGCCGCGCTCCACGGTCCGCGACATCCACCGCACCAGCGGCGGCAATCCGCTCTTCGCGCTGGAACTCGGCCGCGCCCTCGCCGAGAACCCGACGCCGCCGCGCCCCGGCGAGCCCCTGCCGGTGCCGACCTCGCTGCGGGCCCTCGTCCTGAGCCGGCTGGAGATGCTCTCGGCGCAGGCCCGGCACACCCTGCTCGTCGCCAGCGCCGGCGCCCGGCCCACCCTCTCGCTGCTGCACGCCGCCGGCCGGGAGAACGCCGAGGCCGAGACCGCCCGCGCCGCCGAACTCGGGCTGCTGGCCACGGAAGCGGAGGGGCCCGCCGTACGTTTCGCGCATCCCCTGGTCTCGGCGGCGCTGTACGCGGAGGCGCCCGCGCACCAACGGCGTGCCGCGCACGCCGCGCTGTCCACGGCGGCCTCCGATCCGATCGAGCGGGCCCGGCACCTGGCACTGGCGACCACCGGTACGGATCCGGAGGTGGCGGCGCGGCTCGCCGGTGCCGCCATGCTGGCCCGCGACCGGGGCGCGCCCTCGGTGGCGGCCTCCCTCGGACTGCTGGCCGCGCGGCACGCACCGGCCGACAGCGTGCCGGGCCCCGACGAGCGGCGCCTGCAGGCGGCCGAGGACGCGATCACGGCCGGCGAGGTGGACCTCGCCCGGGACATCGCGCGTGAGGTGCTCACCCGGGCCACGGCCGCGGCGGAGCGGGTGCGGGCCTGGATGGTGGTGATCGAGGCGGCCGGGCAGGCGCTCGGGGAGGTCGACGCCGCCTTCCCGCAGGCGCTCGCCGACGCGGGCGACGACCCGCGGCTGCTCGGCCTGGTCCACTACCAGCTCGCCTGGCGGGCACTGGTCCTGGAGGGCGACTTCGCCGAGGGCCGGGAGGAGGCCGCGCACGCCGCGGACCTGGCGGCGCGGGCCGGGGACCGGCGTACCGAACTGCTGGCCCTCGCCCTCCAGGCGCAGGCCGAGACCCTGATGGGCCATCCGGACGCGCCCGCCACCATCAAACGGGCGCTGAAGGAGCCTCAGGACCCGCAGGTGGCCTGCCACCACAACGGAGCCGGGTCGACCCGCTTCCGCTGGCTGCTGATGAGCGATCAGCTGCCGGAGGCCCGCAACACCGTCACCGCGCTGCTGCGCGAGGTCCGGCGCCGCGGCATGGTCGAGAGCGAGGTGCACTTCCTGCGGCTGCTGGCGGAGACCGAGCTGCGCTCCGGGCACTGCGGGCGCGCCCTGGACCTGGCCCGCGAGAGCCTGCGTCTCGCCCGCGACTCCGGCATCGGCGAGGTGGCCTCCGCGATGCTCGCCTCGCTCGCCGAGGCCTCCGGCGGCAGCGTGGAGCAGGGGCTGGCGCTCGCGCGGGAGGCGGTGCAGCACGCCGAGGGGGACGGCGACCAGATCTACGTCTCCCGCGCGCTGGCCGCCCTCGGACACGTCCAGTTGGTCGCCGGGGACGCGCAGGGCACCGTCCGGTCGCTGCGCCGGGTGCGGGAGCTGGAGAACGGGCTCGGCGTCACCGACCCGGCGCGCGGCCGCTGGCACGGGGACCTCGCGGAGGCGCTGGTGCGGATCGGCGAGCCGGCCGAGGCCCAGGACGTCATCGACGTGACACGCGAGCAGGCCCTGCGGCTGGGGCGGGAGAGCGTGCTGGCCGTGCTGGACCGGGCGGAGGCACTGGTGCGCGCGGCGGGCGGCGAACACAAGGCGGCGGTCGTCCAGTTGATGTCGGTGCAGGACCGGCTCGGCAAGCTGGGCTACGGACTGGAGGAGGCGCGGGCCGCCTTCGAACTGGCCCTGCTCGGGTCCGGGCACGGCCCGGGTCCGGCGTCCTACGACGAGGCGGCCCGGCTGTTCCGGCGGTGCCGGGCGCTGCCCTGGCTGCGGCAGGTCGAGGCGGCCGCGGCGGCGGGGGCGACTCCGGAGCGGCAGCCGCCCCCGCCGCCCGCGACGGCCGTGCTGGAAGGGCTCGCCGCGATGGAGCGTCAGGTCGCGGAGCTGGTGATGGAGGGCGCGACCAACAGGGAGATAGCCGGGCGGCTGTTCATCAGCGTGAAGACGGTCGAGGCGACCCTCACCCGGGTCTACCGCAAGCTGGGGATCCGGTCCCGCGTGGACATCGTCCGGCTCGCGGCGGGACGGCACGTCAAGTAGGCAGAGGACGGGCCCCACGCCCCGGCGGCGCCGGTCGAGGCACCCCGTACCGAGGGTTTTCCCTGCCCCAACCCCCCTAGGGGGTTCCCTCATTGGGACGGACGTGTGCCCCGCCCTAGCTTGGGCGTGTGCCGCTCGCCGGGCACACGGGGGTCGGACCCGAGTCCCTCGTGCTCCACCCCCCACCCGCGCGACCCCCCACCGGCAACCCCTTGAGGAGACTCATGTTCGGGCTCACCCGTGCGAGAAGGACCGCGGCGCTCGTCGCCGCGACCGCTGCCGCCGCCGCGACCGCGCTGCTCGCCTCCCCCGCCGCCGTCGCCGCCCCGCAGCCCATCGTCGGCGGGACGACCACCACGACGACCGCGTACCCGTTCATGATGCAGATCACCGACGCCTCGCAGAACCAGTTCTGCGGCGGCACCCTGGTCTCGCCGACGAAGGTCGTGACCGCCGCCCACTGCATGGTCGGCGAGACCACGGGCAGCGTCCGCGTGGTCGGCGGCCGCACGTACCTCAACGGCACCAACGGCACCGTGAGCCGGGTCAGCAAAATCTGGATCCACCCCAGCTACTCGGACGTCACCGACGGCGACGACGTGGCCGTCCTGACGCTGTCGACGTCGATGCCGTACACCACCGCGAAGTACGTCTCCTCCTCGCAGACCTCGGTGTACGCCGCCGGCACCACCGCCCGCGTCGTCGGCTGGGGCACCACCTCCCAGAGCGGCAGCTCCTCCAACCAGCTGCGGACCGCGACCGTCCCGACCGTGTCCGACGCCGGATGCCGCACCTCCTACGGCTCCGACTTCGTGGCGAGCGACATGGTGTGCGCCGGCTACGCCTCCGGCGGCGTCGACACCTGCCAGGGCGACAGCGGCGGACCGCTGCTCATCGGGGGCGTCCTCGCGGGGATCACCTCCTGGGGCGAGGGCTGCGCGCAGGCCGGGTACCCCGGCGTCTACACCCGGCTGACCACCTTCTCCAGCCTGGTCGGCGCGCAGGTCAACTCGTAACGGGTGACAATTCCTGAGGGCGCCTCAGGCCAGTAGACCAGGGGGGGGGGGGGGGGGGGGCGGCCCGCCCCCCCCCCCCCCCCCCCCCCCCCCCCCCCTCTCCATGCGCCGCGACGGGCGCCCTCCCCGCTTCGGGCCCGGTCACGGCAGGACGGTTCCGAAGCGGACGTCGTACGACGCCCCCTCGTGCAGGACCCGGAGCACGCGCGCGCCCTCCTCGGTCACCTGGTCGCGCTCCGTGCGGGTGAGGGTGCGGAACGGCTCGACGACCAGGGCGTCGTCGAGCAGCCGCCAGACGCCCGCCAGGAAGCCGTCGACCAGGAGCGGGCAGTGGAACGTGTTCACCTGCCAGGTGCGGCCGTGGTGCGCGGGCGGCACCACGCGGGCGCGGTCCGCGTGCGAGAGCAGCAGGTTGTCGAACTCGGGCAGGAAGCGCGGCGGGGCCTCGGTCTCCGGGTCGGGACGAGGGGCGTCGGGAAGGTCGAAGAGTTCGGTGCCGGCCTCGTCCCGGAAGGTGATCAGCCGGGGGCGGAGCCGTTCGAACACCGGGCGCATCCGGGTCAGGCCCGACCAGGTCTGCATGTCCTTCACGGAGGCGGGCCCGAAGGCGCCGAGATAGCGCAGCACGGCGCTGTCCGCGGTGGCGGCCGGCTCACCCGGGCGGCCCAGCCAGTGCTCGGCGGTCGTGAGGCGGACCTGTGCGCTCCTGCCCCACAGCCCGCGCGGGGTGATCTGGACCAGCGGGAGCGTGCAGCGGGCGGCGACGGCCAGGGCCTGCGGGTCGGCGTCGGGCCACTCGCAGGACAGCGCCTCGCGCAGCTGGCGCATGGTGCGCGGCTCGGCCTCGACCAGCTCCCGGGCGATCCCGGCCAGCCGCTCCAGGTCGACGCCGGTGAGGCCCTTGCGGAAGATCCTGAGCTCCCGGTCGCGGGTGGGCTGCACCAGCGGGCGCAGGGTGAGGGAGTCGTCGGCGGTGTGCAGGTGGATGGTGGAGCGCAGGGTGACCGTCCGGACCGCCGCGCGGTCGGCCAGGAGCGCCGAGAGCTGCTCGGGACGGAAGCCGTCGAGGCGGGCGGCGAGCGCGTAGTAGGGCGGCTTGACCTCCTGGGCCTGGAGTCCGACGAGGTGCTCCACCGCCGCCTTCGCGGACAGCGGCGCGCGGCGCAGGAGCAGCTGGCGGTCGAGGGTGGCGCGGTTCAGGGCGCGGGTGCCGAGCACTGCCGTCGTCTGGGTCATGCTCCGCACGCTAGCGGGGCTTGCGGACAGTTCCGGCCCGCTTTCCCGGCCCGCGTTGCCGGTCCGCGTTTCCCTCGGGGGACCGCGTTCTCCTTCGCCACCCCGCCCGATGCCGTTTGCCCCCTATATCCTTGCGAACGATCAGCCGTGGACCGAGCGGGGAGGTGCCCCATCGCCTGGAGGAACGGGTCGAAGAGGTCCGGCCGGCGCCGCACCCCGCCGCCGCGGCCACCGGCCGGCCCGCCGCCCGCGGACGGTACGCCTCCCGCGCAGCCGGCCGAGACGGGCAGCGTGGTCGAGGCCGCGCTGTACGAGGACGGCGTCCGGGTCTCCTCCCCCGCGACCCTCGCCGACACCTACCGCGAGCTGAACGAGAAGCCGGCCGGCATGGCCTGGATCGGCCTGGCCCGCCCCACCGAGCGTGAACTCCACTCCCTCGCCGAGGAGTTCGACCTGCACCCGCTGTCCATCGAGGACGCGATGGAGGCGCACCAGCGGCCGAAACTGGAACGTTACGGCGAGACCCTGTTCGTCGTGCTGCGGGCGGCCCGCTACCTCGACGCGCCGGAGGAGGTCGACTTCGGCGAGCTGCACGTGTTCGTCGGCCCCGACTTCCTGATCACGGTCCGCCATGGCGCGGCCCCCGACCTCTCCGCCGTCCGCCGGCGCATGGAGGAGACGCCGGAACTGCTGAGGCTGGGCCCGGAGGCGGTCCTGTACGCCATCCTCGACGCGGTGGTCGACGGCTACGCACCGGTCGTGGAGGGCGTCCAGACCGACATCGACGAGATCGAGACGGAGGTGTTCCGCGGCGACCCGGAGGTCTCGCGGCGCATCTACGAACTCTCGCGCGAGATGGTCGAGTTCCAGCGCGCCACCCGTCCCCTGGTCGGCATGCTGCACGGCCTGATGGCGGGCTTCGCCAAGTACGGTACGGACGAGGAACTCCAGCGCTATCTCCGCGACGTCGCCGACCACGTCACCCACATCAGCGAACGCGTGGACGGTTTCCGCCAGGCACTGACCGACATCCTGACGGTGAACGCCACCCTGGTGACCCAGCAGCAGAACGCGGAGATGCGCACCCTGGCGGAGGCGGGATTCGAGCAGAACGAGGAGATCAAGAAGATCTCCTCCTGGGCGGCGATCCTGTTCGCCCCGACCCTCGTCGGAACCATCTACGGCATGAACTTCTCCCACATGCCCGAGCTGCACTGGGGGTTCGGCTACCCCTTCGCCATCGCCCTGATGGCGATCGTGTGCACCAGTCTGTACTTCATCTTCAAACGCAAGGACTGGCTCTGAGCAAACGCGCGAGCGTGCTGCCGGGACGTCCTACGAGAACTTGCAGGGTTGTCCCATGGCCGGCATTGCTATTCCGATCCTCCTGCCCCTCCTGATCGGACTGTTCTTCTGGAGCCGTCCGCGACCCGGAGGAGGCATGCCACCGGGTGGGCGAGACCTACGACCGGGCGTATCGCAGGGCGAACTTCGAGGAGTACACGCGCTGGTTCCCGCTGCACGACAGGTGCCACGCGGGCTACGACCTGGTGCCGGCCTGGGTGAATCCGGTCTTCGTCACGCTCCCCGTACTGGCGCTCTTCACGGTGAAAGTTTGCCGCAAGTTTCTCTCGTTGAATTTCTCTATTCACTTACGGTCGCCTAATGAGCCCGACCGGCGGCACCTGTAGGCACAAAAAACGCAACTAAGTTTTACGATTACCACACTGATCACCTATGCTCGCCTGGCCCCACGGCGCGACGTTTCCGCCTCCGGTCGATCGGTGGCGCTCCTGTGTTGGGCACACATCGGATTCGTGTCGGAGGCTTCGAGCAGTTATGGCACTGCCATCGAACGAGCGGCTTCAGGCTGCCTCGGTGACGGACAGAGTCCCGCGCTGGGACAACGTACGGGCGCTGTCGGCGACGTTGATCGTGGTGCTGCACACCACCGGCCCGGCCGTGCCGGACGGTGGCATGCTCCAGACCTTCAACGTCACCATGTGGCCGCTGCGCGTCCCGGCGTTCGTCATCCTCGCGGGAGTGTTCAGTCACGGGGGCCCACTGGAGTCGCGCTACGCGCGCGGCCTCGTCGGACGGATCCTCGTCCCCGCCACACTGTGCTGGATCCTGCTCTCCACGGAGAAGGTCCTGCTCGGCATGGAGTTCACCTTCCATCTGAGCCGATGGCCCTGGACCCTGTGGTTCCTGATGGCCCTGCTGTGGTGGCGGCTCCTGCTGCCCCTCATCACCCAGCTGCGCTTTCCGCTGCTCTGCACCACGGCGCTCGCCCTCGTGGCCGGCTACTTCGGCGAGATCGGCGACAACTACGCGGGGGCCCGGACCCTGATGTACCTGCCGCTGTTCTACCTGGGCTGGCGCCTCGGTCAAGGCACCCTGTTCGCCTCGTGGTTCACCTCGCGCCGCACCCTGCCCCTCGCCTGGGCCGGACTGATCCTTGGTCTCGGCGGTGCCTTCCTCGTCTGGCGGCCCTGGCCCCATTCCGCGGTGCTCTACGACGACGTGCCCCTGCCCATCGAGCTCGCCTGGTTCCCCCGGTTCTTCATCCTGGTGGCGTCGGCAGCCCTGGTGCTGTGCCTGCTCCGTGTCACCCCCAACCGCCGCATCCCCTACATCACGTCGATGGGCGCCGCAGGCTTCACCATCTACCTGCTCCACCCCTTGTTCATCCGCCCCTTCCTGGTCCTGGGCTACGCCGACCGCGTCGACACCCGCTCCGAACAAGCCGCCATGTTCCTCGGCGCGGTCGCCCTGGCCGTCTTCCTCGGCAGCCCCCTGATGCGACGCCTGGCCCGTCCCCTGACCCGTCCCCCGATCGACCGCTTCCTCTTCAAGCCGAAGCCGAAGCCGAAGGCCCCGGCACCGGTGCCGCAGCCCCAGCCGCCCAGGGAACTCGTCGGCTGACGGGCGTCACCGGCGTCGGCAGCACCAGGCACCACCCGTCGCCGTTCGTGGCCCGCGCGGGACGGTGGTCCGCCGACCGGCGGGTGGGGATCCGCCGGTCGGCGGGGGCGTTCCGGCCGTCTGCCGGATGGATGTGGCGGCTCGGTTGCTGAAGTGTGGTGATCGAAGCTGCGACGGGCGCGTCCGCGGCGGAGAAGGAGGTGGCGGGGTGACTCTGCGAGTGACGATGCTGAGTGCCACCGGCACGGATGCCGGCGACGAACTGTTCTTCGGGGACGGCGGCGCGGGCACCGCGACCGAGGTCGTCCTTCCGCCGTACGCACTGGCCCTGCGGGCGCCCTCCGCCCGCTGTGCGCGGGCCGCGGAGGCCCTCGCGATCGCCGCCGCACCCGAGAGCGCCCTGCGTGACCTGGACCGCGGCAGCTGGGACGGCCGCCCGCGCGAGGACGTCGCCGCCGAGGACCCCCACGGCTTCTCGGCGTGGCTGACCGACCCCGGGGCGGCACCGCACGGAGGCGAGTCGGTCGCCGCGCTCTGCCGCCGGACCGCGGCATGGCTGGACTCCCTGCCCACGGACATCGGACGCGTACTCGCCGTCACCGAGGCCGCCGTCGTCCGGGCCGCCCTGGTGCACGGCCTGTCCGCGCCCGACCGCGCCTTCTGGCACCTCGGCACCCCGCCCCCCGCGGCGATCACGCTGACGCTCCACGACGGCTGCTGGACCGTCCGGCCCGGGACCATGGCGATCCCAGGGCAACGCCGGCAGGCGGCCGACACCGGGGCGGCCGGACTCTTCGCACCCCTTCTCGTACAGCCGTGACCGCAGTGCTCCGGCGGTCCGCCGGCGGGCGGCTCCCGGCGGCGGAGCCGCCCCCGCCGTGATACGAATCGGACAGTGGTCCGAAACCGGCTGGAGCACACGTGATCCGGGTACTGGTGGTCGACGACGAAGCCCTGATCCGCACGGGCTTCGAGCACATCCTCGACGCAGCCGACGGTATCGAGGTCGTCGGCGCGGTGTCGGGCGGACAGGCGCTGCGGACGGCGCGCGAGACGCGCCCCGACGTGGTCCTGCTGGACATCCGGATGCCCGACGTGGACGGGCTCACCGTCCTCGGTGATCTTCGTCGGCTGCCGGAGCCTCCCGTGGTGGCCATGCTGACCACGTTCGACATGGACGAGTACGTGGAGACGGCGCTGCGCTCGGGCGCCGCCGGCTTCCTGCTCAAGGACACCGATCCCGAGGAGCTGCCGCTCGCGGTGCGCAGCCTGGCGAGCGGCGGCACGGTGCTGTCGGCCAAGGTGACGCGGACGGTGGTGGAGGGCTATCTGAGCGCCGGTGCGCAGGAACACCCGCCGGACGTCCTCAGGCGGCTGTCCGACCGTGAGCGCGACGTGCTGGTGCTCGTCGCCGAGGGCCTGTCGAACGCGGACATCGCGACCCGGCTGCACCTGAGCACCGGCACGGTCAAGGATCACGTGAGCGCGATCCTCACCAAGCTGGAGGTCAGCGGCCGGGTGCAGGCCGCCCTCTTCGCCCAGCGCGCGGGCCTCCTCACCAGGGGTTCGCCGTGACCCGCCGCGTGTCCCCGCTGCTCCTGGACGGCCTGGTGGTGGGCCTGGCCCTCCTCGACGTCTGGGTGCACTGGGACGCCGAGGAGCTGTGGCGGACGGCCTGCGGCCTGGCCGGCGCCGTCGTCCTGGTGCTGCGCCGACGGCGACCGCTGCTCACCTTCGTCCTCACCCTGCCGGCGGTGCTGCTGTCCGACGCGCTCTTCGCGTGCCTGGTCGCGCTGTACACGCTCGCCTCCCTCAGTCGCAACCGGACGCTGCTCGTCGCGTGCGCTCTCGTCTACACCTTCAGCGACTCGACGCTCCTGCCGTCGGTGGAGCTCGATCTGACCGACCCCTCGACGCTGATCAGACTCGGCTACACCGCCGCGACGGCCGCCGCCGCCGTGTTCCTCGGGCAACTGGTGCTGACGCGCCGCGACCTGTCGCTGAAGCTGACCGAGATCTCGCAGGCACGCGACCACCAGCAGTTGCTGACCGCACAGGCGGTCCTCGCCAAGGAACGCGCGCAGCTCGCGCGGGAGATGCACGACGTCGTCTCCCACCAGGTCAGTCTGATCGCCGTACGTGCCGGAGCGCTCCAGGTCGGCACGGCCGACCCCGAGGTCAAGGAGGCCGCCGCGACGATCAGGCGGCTGAGCGCGCAGACGCTCGACGAGCTGCGCCACATGGTCACCGTCCTGCGCGCCTCCGGCGGCCGCCCCACGGAACTGACACCGCAGCCCGCCCTCACCGACCTGCAGAAGCTGGCGGACAACTGCGGGATCGAGACCGAGCTGAAGACCGACCTGTCCGAGGATCTCCCGCCCACCGTGCAGCGCGCGGTCTACCGCACGGTCCAGGAGGCCCTGACCAACACCCGTAAGCACGCCCCCGGCGCCACCGCGCGGATCGACCTGTCCCACACCGACGGCCGCGTGCGCGTCCGCGTCACCAACACCGCGCCGACCCGTCCGGCGCTGCCTCTCCCCGGCGCACACCACGGCCTGATCGGTCTGCGCCAGCGCACCGAGCTGCTCGGCGGCACCATGACCTCGGGTCCGACGAGCGACGGCGGTTACGAGGTCTGCGTGGTGCTCCCGACCGAGGCCACGGCGTGAACGGGCCGCGCGGGCGGCGCTCAGGGCGCCGGGGACCTGCGGGCGTGCAGCACGCTGCCGTCCAGCGGGAGCGGTGAGCGGTCCACGAGGGTCAGTCCCGCGCCGTCGAGCAGGTGGGCGTAGTGCGCGGTGGTGCGTTCCCGGCCGCCGACGTTGCACATCATATGGAGGTCCCAGGCGGTGGCCAGCGAGACCGAGCCGTCGGTGGGCAGCACGCGCTCGACGATCAGCAGGTCGGCGTGGATGGGCATCGCGCGGGCGCAGTGGCCGAGGATCTCGGCGCACCGCTCGTCGTCCCAGTCGTGCAGCACCCGGGAGAGGACGTAGACGTCGCCGCCCGGCGGTACGTCGGCGAAGTCGCCCGTCCGGTAGGCGCAGCGATCGCCGCAGCCGGCGGCGTCCAGAAAGCGGCGGGCGGCCTCGACGACGTGCGGGCGCTCCAGCAGGACACCGCGCAGCCGCGGATGCGCGGTGAGGACGCGGCCGAGGAGTTCCCCGGTACCGCCCGCCACGTCGACGACGACCGCCGGCTCGGCCGCCTGGCTCGCGGCCGTGAGGACGGGGTGGCTCGGCAGGGGCGCGAACATGCGGGAGCTCGCCGCCATGGACCGGTCGAAGAGGTCGGCGAGTTCGGGGTGGCGGGCGAAGTGGTCGAAGTGGTTCTCGCCGAAACGGTGCTCGAAGGCGACCTGTCCGGTGCGCACCGTGTGCGGGAGATCGGCGAAGGACTCGTAGAAGGGACCGCCGTACATCAGCGCCAGCGGTCGCATCGAGCCCTGCACGTCCTCGCGCAGCAGCGCGCCGCGTTCGGTGAGCCGGTAGCCGCGGCCCTCCTCGGCCACGACGTCCAGCATCACCAGGTACCGCAGCAGCGTGGCCAGGTTCCGCGGGTCGGCGCCGACCGTCCGTGCCAGGGGTTCGACAGCGGTCCCGGTGTGCGTGTCCATGGCGTCGGCGATCCGCAACCGCGCGAACGCGGCCAGGGCCTGGGTGGTCCACGCCCCGGTCAGCAGGCGCAGGAGCGATTCAGCAGGCTGCCGGGTGCGCTGTTCGTCCAGGTGCGTGGTCAGCACGTCCTGGTGGTCGCCGTGCGCGTAGAGCTCCACCCGGTGGTATCCGGCCTTCGAGCCGGGCGGTGCGGTGAAGTAGAAGACCGTGCCTTCCTCGTGCGGGTTGTATCCCCCGCCGTCGGGGACCGCGCCGTGCCGGGCGAGGATCGCGCACAGTCCGCGCAGCACCAGCGGATCCGGGCACTCGACCTCGAAGGCGAGGTGTGCCTCGTGCTGCCGGGCCCGTTCGTGCGCGGCGATCGGCGCCAGCCCGGAGCCCGGCGGCACGGTCAGTGCGAACACCTCGACCGCACGCCGCGCCCCGTCCGGACCCACCACCGCGGGACGCAGGATCCGCACGTCGAGTTCCGTCGCCGCCAGCCCGTGGCGCAGGGCCAGGCGCTCCCGTACGACGACGCTCGGCAGGTCGGCGGCTTCCGCGTCCAGCCCGCAGTCGGCCAGCGCGGCGCGCAGCGCCCGGCCGTCCGGCGGGAAGACGAGCAGCGCGGCGTGCGCGAAGCGGCAACGGTCGGCGAGCGCCCGCAGTTCGGGGCCGTCCAGGCAGGGCAGCAGCAGCGGGAACAACGTGGTGGTGTCCTGCTCCCTGACGAAGTCGGCCGTGGCCCTCAGGCGGTCCTCGTCGCCCGGCATCGTCGTCATGGTCACGAGGGCATCCTCATTTCGGTACGGGGGTTGCGCGCGGCGCAAGGGGACGCGCCGGCAAGGGATTTCGTCACACGGAGTCCCGGAACGCGGGACTCCGGTACACGGGGCTTTCGGTAGGCGGGGCTTCTCGGTGCGCAGGCCTTCGGCGCGAAACCTCGGTGCTCAGGGCTTGGGTACGCAGGGACTCGGTGCTTAGGGCTTTCGGTGCTTAGGGCTTTCGGTGCTCGGGGCTTTCGGCGCGCAGGACTCTGGTGCTGAAGGCTTTCGGCGCTCGGGGCTATCAGTGCACGGCGTTTTCGGTAAGGAGGACTTCGGCGCGCAGGACCTCGGTGCTGAAGGCTTTCGGTGTGCAGGGCTCGGTGCTGAGGGCTTTCGGTGCTCGGGGCTTTCGGTGCTCGGGGCTTTCGTGCGCAGGACTCAGGTGCTCCGGGGCTTTAAGTGCGCGGGGTTTTCGGTCCGCAGGACTTCGGTGCGCAGGACCTCGGTGCGCGGGGCGCCGTCGTGCCGGTGTGCGGGTTTCAGGGGTCTCAGACGCCGACGTAGTTCTCGGCGAACCAGTCCTGCTGGCTGCGCGAGGTGCGCAGCGCCTCGATGCGGGAGCGCCGCAGCGAGTGGTGGAACGACGAGTCGCCGTCCGGCCCGGACGGCTCGTGCAGCAGCTGGATCATCCACCGCGAGAAGTCCTGCGCACGCCAGATGTGCGTCAGACAGCGCGCCGAATAGCGGTCGAGCCCCTCGCCGTCGCCCCGCACGAGGTCGTCGGCCAGGGCGTCGGCGAGCATCTCGGCCTCCAGCACCGCGAGGTTCGCGCCCTTGGCGGCGGACGGGCTGATCACGCTCGCGGCGTCGCCCGCGAGGAGGAGCGCACCGTGACGCAGGGGTTCGAGCACGTCGGAGTCCAGATCGACGACGCCGCGCTGCACGATCGGGCCCCGGTGCAGCGGCCCGTACCGCGCGGCGCGCATCCGCAGCTCCAGCTCCTCCCAGATCCTCTCCTGCGACCAGGCGTCGGCGGGGCTGTCGCGCTCGCACTGGAGGTAGTAGCGCGTGATGTCGCGGGTGCGTGCCATGTGCCCGGCGAATCCACGCGGGTGCACCGCGTAGCCGACGGCGTCGAGACTCGGCGGCGCCTCGACGAGCAGGCCGAGCCAGGACACCCCGTGGTCGAGGCGGTGGTGGCGGACCGCGCCGGGCGGGAGCGAGGCGCGCGCCGCGCCCCGCCTGCCGTCGCAGCCGGCGACGTACCGGGCCTGCCACCGCACGGTACGGCCGTCCGGCTCGCGCACCGTGACGGCGGGCCGGGAGGTGTCCGCGCCGAGGACGGCCACCGCCTCCGCCTCGAACCGGATCCGGCCGCCGGCGTTCACGTACCGCGTCAGCAGATCGGTGACCAACTCCTGCTGCGGGTAGACGGTGTGCGGCTCCCCGCGGCCGAGGCTGCCGTACTCCAGGCAGAAGCGGCCGTCGTCGGTACGGAACTCGCAGGCTCCGTGCTCCCGGCCGCGCCGGCGCAGTCCCTCGGCCAGACCGTGCCGGTCCAGGATCCGTACGGTGTTCGCGGCGAGGAAGCCCGCACGCGCCCGGGTCTGTACGTGCGCTCGGCCGGCGCGCTCCAGGACGACGCAGTCGACCCCGCTCCCATGGAGCAGGTTCGCGAGCACCAGCCCCGCCGGACCGGCACCGAGAACGACCACGTCAGCCACGCCCTCGACGGGCGCGACGTTCTGACTTGCTGTCACAGCAGCGGATCTTAACCACTGAAAAACGCACGGACCGGCGATGATCACTCGAATGTGTACAAGATCAGCGAATCACTCTCCGCCGGTGCGTCCGGAGCCCCCGAGACTGCGAGGGTGCCCCACGCGACGGCCCCGGATAAGCTGGCGGAAGAAGCGGAATCCGACCGTCCGCCCACGGCCACGGAGATCCGTGGCTCCCGCCCGGATCGAGCGGGAGGCACTCATGCTCCGCACCCCGGTATGCGAGCTGCTCGGCATCGAACTGCCCGTCGTCTGCGCGCCCTTCGGCCCCTGGAACGAGGTCCCGCTGGCGGTCGCGGTGTGCGAGGCCGGCGGCCTCGGAAGCCTCGGAACGGCCGCCCGCGACCTCGCGCGGCTGCGCGACGAGTGGGCCGAGATGCGCCGGCTGACCAGCCGCCCGTTCGCGGTCAACCACACCACCCGCCCCTTGGACGAGGACGCCTTCCAGGCCACGATCGAGGACCGCCCGCGCGTCATCTCGTTCCATCTGGCCGTTCCCCGGGATTTGATCAGCCGGGCGCACGACGCGGGCATCCTCTGGATCCAGCAGGTGATGGACGCCCGGCAGGCCGCCGAGGCCCTGGACGCCGGTGCCGACGTCCTCATCGCGCAGGGCGGCGAGGCCGGCGGCCACGGGGGCGAGGTCAGCACCCTGGTGCTCGTACCGCAGGTCGTGGACATGGCCGGGGACACCCCGGTGCTCGCGGCGGGCGGCATCGCCGACGGACGCGGTCTCGCCGCGGCCCTCGTGCTGGGCGCCCAGGGCGTCTCCATGGGCACCCGCTTCCTGGCGTCGCAGGAGATGCCGGCGTCCGACGAATGGAAAGAGCGGATCGTCGCCGCGGACGCCGTCGACGCCGTGAAGGTGGCGGGCAGCGAGCGGATCCTTCCGCCGTACTCCCGCCCCGGCAGCTTCGGCGTGCCGCGCGCGCTGCGCACCCCCTTCGTGGACACCTTGCGGGAGAAGCCCGAGGACATCGACCCGGGCGAGGCCGGGCCGCGGTTGATGCGGGCGATCCACGCCGGCCGGGGCGACGAGTTCATGCCGTTCGCGGGCCAGTCGGCGGCGCTCGTGCACGACATCCGGCCGGCGGGCGAGATCGTGCGCGGGGTCGTGCGCGAGGCGGAGGCCGTCCTGGCCGGGCAACACCGCTGAGCGGGTCGGACGCGCGGCCCGGACGGGGTGGCACAGTGGCCGTATGTGCGGCCGCTACGCATCCAGCCGAAGCCCCGAGGACCTCGTACGGCTCTTCGAGGTCACCGACTGGCGCCCCGAGGAGACGATCGCCCCGAGCTGGAACGTGGCGCCCACCGACCAGGTCTGGGCCGTCCTCGAACGCGCGCCGCGCGGCGCGGGCGACGACGCCGCGCCCGGACGTGAGCTGCGGCCGTTGCGCTGGGGCCTCGTGCCGTCGTGGGCCGAGGACGTGAAGATCGGCGCGCGGATGATCAACGCCCGGGTGGAGACGGTGCACCAGAAGCCCGCCTTCCGGCGCGCCTTCACCCGGCACCGCTGCCTGCTGCCCGCCGACGGCTTCTACGAGTGGCAGCAGGCCGAGGACCCGGCCACGGGCAGGTCCCGCAAGCGGCCCTACTACATCCACCCCGAGGACGACCAGGTCATGGCGCTCGCCGGGCTGTACGCGTACTGGCGCGACCCGGACGTCGAGCAGGACGACGACCCGGCCGCCTGGCTGACGACCTGCACCGTCCTCACCACCGAGGCCACCGACGCCGCCGGGCGCGTCCACCCCCGCATGCCGCTCGCCCTCCCCCCGGACCACTACGCCGCCTGGCTCGACCCCCGCCGCCACGACCCCGACGACCTGCGCGCCCTGCTGACCCGGCCCGCCGACGGCCGCCTGGACGTCCGGCCGGTCTCCACCGAGGTCAACAGCGTGCGCAACAACGGCCCGCAGCTCCTCGAGGAAGTCGCGCCCTAGCGAGCGCCCGAGGGGTTCACAGGGTTCATCAGAGTCACGCTCCAGACTTCGGAGCGGGAGTACGCTTGATGGAGCGGCCCTTGGGCGGGGGCGCGGGCCTCAGCGGTCCGCACGGTCCAGGAACTCGCCCACACGCGCCGCGAAGATCTCGGCGTACTGGAAGAGGAAGCCGTGTCCGGAGCCCGGATAGATCACCAGCTCCGCGTCGGGGAGCAGCTGGGACATGAGGAAAGAATTCACGGTGGGCACCATGACGTCGTCACTGCCGTTGGCGACGAGCACCGGAAGGCGCAGGTCCGCCAAAGCGCCGTAGGTGCCGTCGCCGCCGGCCGACGACCAGTGCCCGATGGCTTCGATCTGCCGCTCGTAGGACGCCGCCGGGACCTCCGGCTCGCGCTCCGGCCGACGGTGGGTGCGTTCCCACAGGTCCTCGGCGTGTCGCGATCCGGCGGCGGAGTCGGGGAAGAACAGCACGCGCAGTGCGGCCTGATCCATCTCCGGCGCCGAGCGCAGGGGCGCGACCTGGGGCCGGGAGGGCAGGACGCCCTCGCCGGCGCCGGGACCCGTCCCGGCCAGGACCAGGCGCCGTACCGCCGCCGGATGGGCCAGGGCCAGCCGCTGGGCCACGTACCCGCCGAGCGAGAAGCCGAGAAGGTCGGCCGGGGCGCCGACGACCTCGGCGACGAAGCCCGCCGCGGCCTCGGCCATCTCCGTGACGGTGCCGGGGGTCCGGCCGCCGGACCGGCCGACGCCGGCGTTGTCGAACAGCAGGACCGGTCGCGTCGCGGCGAGGGAGTCGACGAGCGACGGGTCCCAGTCGTCCATCGTGCCGCGGAACCTGTTCAGCAGGACGAGGGGGGTGCCGTCGGTCCGGCCGAAGCGGCGATAGGCGAAGCGTGTGCCGTCCACCTCGGCGAACCTGTCGGGAGCCGCGAGAGAAGGGGAAGTCATGATGCCGCCTTTCGTGGGGTGACAGGTGAACTGTCGGCCGGGCGGCGTCCCGTCGCACGCCGCGGTCGGCATATCCGTACGACCCGCGGAAAAGGGCAGTGCCTCTGCGGACATTCCGGATCGCGCACCGCTGCCCGGGAACGGGACCGGGACCGGGGCCGGGATGCGCGTCGGAACCGAGGAGCGTGGTGATGTCGACGCTCGCGAAAGCCGGCCGCTTGCTGGACCTGTTCACGGCCGACGTACCGGAGTGGGGGGTGAGCGAGGTCGCGGCCTCGCTGGGCATCCCCCGGTCCACCGCGCATTCCCTGCTCACCGGGCTCACGGAGATGGGCCTGCTGCAGCTCCGCCGCCGGGGCCGCTACGAACTGGGCTGGCGCGCCTTCGAACTGGGCGAACTGCACCGCTCGTCCTCCGCCCTGGTCTCCGCCGCCCACCCCGTCCTGGAGTCCACGGCCCGCCGCCTGGGCGAGACCGTCTGCCTGAGCGTCCTGCTGCGCGACCGTGTGCTGTTCGTCGCCAAGGCCGTGGGCGACGGCCCGCTGTCGGTGCTGGGGCCACGCATCGGCACCCGCTACGAGGCCCACGCGTTCCCCTCCGGGCGGCTCCTGCTGGCCGCCCGGGCGCACGACGAGGCCGACCGGCGGCTGGAGGGGATCCTGCCCTCCGGGGTCTCCTTCGACCGCGGCGAATTCCTCCAGGACGTGGGGGTCGCGGCCACGGGAGTGCGCGGTCCCGGCGGACGGGTCGTGGCGGCCCTCAGCATCAGCGCCCCGCTGCGCCGGTTCGCCCGGCACGAGCCCGCGCTGGCCGTCGCGGTGCGGTCGGACGCCGCACGCGTGGCGGAACGCCTGCGCGAGTAGGCCCCGGCCATCCGGCCCGATCGATGGGAAATCCCCCTGGGCTGTCGTAGGTTCGACCCTATAGGTTTGAATTTCAAACTTACTCGCTCCCCGGGAGGGGCGACATGACTGGTTCAGCAGCACACTCCGCCGGCACCACGGTCCGCATCGACCGCTCCTGGGCCTCCTGGCAGGGCGCACACGGTGGCTACGTCGCCGCACTCGCCCTCGCGGCCATGCGTGCGGACCTGGCGGGACGGACCTCTCGCCCCGCCCCCTTCCGCACCCTCGGCGCGCACTTCCTCGCACCGGTGGACGGGCGTCCGCTGCGCTTCACGACCCACGCCCTGCGCGAGGGCCGCCGCACCTCCGTGTCCTCGGTCACCGCGGTGCAGGACGGGGACCCGGTACTGACCGGCTCGGCCGTGTTCGGGCACGGCGGCAGCGGCCCCGCGTACACCGATCCGACCGATCCACCGCCGCCGGCCCTACCCCGCCCGGACGACTGTCCGACGCTCACGCTCCCCCGCGATCTCGCCCGGTTCGCCGCCCACCTGGAGATCCGCCCGGCCACCGACACGCGCCCGCTGGGCGGCGCGGACCGCGCAGAACTCCTCGCGTGGACACGCTTCGCCGACCGCAGGCCGCTGGACGCGCAGACCCTGGTGGTCCTCGCGGACGCGCTGCCGCCCGCCCTGTTCGCCCTGTGGACCGCGCCCCGCCCGGTGCCCACCGCCGAGCTGACGGTGCACTTCACCGACGCGCTGGACGCAGGCCCCGCCGAGGACTGGGTCCTGCTCCGGATCCGTACCGAGCACGCCGGCAGCGGCTGGGCGATCGAGAACAGCTGCATCTGGTCCACCGACGCCGAACTCCTGGCCCTCGCCCGCCAGGCGCGCGCCGTGCGCTGACGACGGGGCCGATCACCCCGCCGGGAGCCGGAACAGCCGGTACGCGGCGACCTCGGTGAAGCCCATCCGACGATAGAGCGAGGCACCGGGCCCGCTCGCCTGGAGGGTGCCGATGCGCACCCCGCGGGCCCGGGCCGTCCTGAGGGCGGCCGCCGTGAGGACGGCACCGACACCCTGACGACGATCGGCTTCGAGGGTGGTCACCACATACACGCCGGCCACCCCGTGGGCCTCGTAGAGCAGAGCGGTACCGACGGCCCGACCCTCGATCCGTCCGACGAGCCGGACGATGCGGGCGGCGTCCGGCCGCTCCGACTCCACGCGCAGGATGCCGTCGTGGAGTCCGGGCGGGAAGCCGAAGGAGGGCCCGTACACCCGCACCCACTCGCCGAGTGCGTCGGCGTCGTCGACCGTCCGGACCGAGAGACCCGCCGGCCCGTCGGGCTCCGCGAGCCGATCGATGTCGACAGCCATGACCGGCATCGCGCCGGACGGGACGGCGCCGTGGCGGACGAGGCACTCGGCGGTGTCCGGGGCGCTGTCGGGCCCCACCCACCACATCCACGGCACCCCGGCCAGACGCTCGGCGGCCTCGCGTATCGCCCTCTCGGCCCGCTGAGTGCCCCGGCGGCGCAGCACGCCGTTGAGCTGGGGATCGGCGAGCCCGCTGCGGTAGCAGCTGAGGTCGTCGTCCAGGGAGCCGCCGACTCCCCAACCGAGCCAGTAGTCCCTGCAGTTGGCGAGCTGCGGCGTCAGGTCCTTCAGAAAGTCCACCACCATCGGGATCACCCGTCCTTCCGTGCGCACGCGTCATCACGGCGCTGAATCAGAGTGTCACTCCAACAAAAAGAGTACGACTCTGATTTCCGCTCATAGCTCTATCGAGTAGAGCGCGATCCTCCGACTGATCGACTGCGGGCCGAGGAATACGCTGGGATACAGAACGTTTGTAGAGCATATGGTTGATGGAAATCGATAATAGGAGTGAGACAGGCATGGAGCTCGGAATCGTCCTCGACCCCTCGGACCCCGGGGCTCTCACCGGTGGGTGGGACGAGCTGGCCGGGCTGGCCGCGGAGCGGGGTCTGGCCCTGGTCGTCGTAGCGGCGTCCGACGGGCCGACGGAGAGCGGGGACGGTGCCCACGCCGAGGGGACGGCCGGTCTGGATCCGTGGACCGCGGCCACCTGGCTGGCCGGCCGGACCAGCGGCATCGGCATCGGGGTGGCCCCGCCCGGACCCCCGGCGGCATCGCCCGAGGACGCCACGCGGCCGCTGCCGGCAGTCGTGGCGAAGGCCCGGGAGAGCTTCGACGCCCTGGCGCCGGGCAGGCTCGTCACCGATGCCTCGGCCTGGGTGACCGCTCCTCGCGGGGCGTCGGCCGAGCAGTTGTCCGCCCTCGCGCGGCAGGGCCGCCCGGTGGTGGTTCCCGTCGACTCGGCGCAGGAGGTGCGGCGACTCGGCGCTCTCGTGGACCAGGCGTCCGGCGCGGCACGTCCCCGGCGTCCCCTCGCGGCACGTGCCCGGCGCCGCCCCGGCATCGACTACGAGTCCGTACCGGAGTCGCTGGCCGCCCACGCGGTCGAACCGGGCGACCCCGGCTACCACGGCGTCAAGTCCACCTACCTGAGAGGCGGCTCCCCCGGCCTGGTCCTGCGCCCCGGCACGCCGGACGAGGTCGCCGACGCACTCGCCTTCGCACGGCGCCACACCCATCTGCCGCTCGGCGTCCGCAGCGCGGGACACGGCATCAGCGGCCGCTCGACCAACAAGGGAGGGCTCGTCGTCGACCTGCGGCGGATGAACGGCATCCAGGTGCTCGACCCCGCCCGGCGCCTCGTACGCATCGGCCCGGGCGCGACCTGGAAGCAGGTCGCGGCAGCCCTGCACCCGCACGGCTGGGCGCTCGGCTCCGGGGACTACGGCGGAGTCGGCGTCGGCGGCCTCGCGACCGCCGGCGGCATCGGACTGCTCGGCCGCGCCCACGGTCTCACCATCGACCACCTGCGCGCCGTGGACATGGTGCTCGCCGACGGCAGCAAGGTGCGTGCCGACGCCGACGAGCACCCCGACCTGTTCTGGGCGGTACGCGGCGCGGGAGCCAACTTCGGCGTCGCCACGGCCTTCGAGTTCCAGGCCGACCGGGTCGGCCAGGTCGGCCACGCCCACCTCACCTTCCTGACCACGGACATCGCCAAGGCGCTCGCGGACTTCGGCGAGGTCGCCGCCGAGGCGCCCCGCGACACCACCGTCTTCTTCATCACCGGACGGCCACGCGACGGCCAGTGGAGCTTCCAGCTCCTCGGCGTCGTGGACGACCCGGACCCCGAGGTCGTCGTGGAGCGCCTGACGCCCTTCGCGCGCATAGGCCTGCTCGCCCGGCAACAGGTCGTCCTCACGCCCTACATGGGCGTGATGGCCTCCGCCGCCGACGTCGGCCCCGAGGGCCAGCAGGGTTTCGGCGACCCGGTCTCCCGCTCGGCGTTCCTGCCCGGGCTCACCGCCGAGTTCGCGCAGGACGCCGCCGAACTGCTGCGCACGGGGAAGGTCTACTTCTTCGAACTGCGCGCGATGGGCGGTGCCATCGCCGACGTGCCCACCGGGGACACCGCCTTCCCCCACCGGGCGTCCGCCTTCCAGGTCACGGCGATGGGAGCGAACCGCGACGCCGTCAACGCCGTCTGGGACCCGCTGCGGCACCACTTCGACGGTCTCTACCTCAGCTTCGAGACCGACCGCCGCCCCGAGCGGCTGCACGACGCCTTCCCACCGGCCGTCCTGGACCGGCTGCGGGAGATCAAGCGCCGCTACGACCCCGGCAACCTCTTCCGTGACAACTTCAACATCGACCCGTACCCGGACGCCCGGCCCTCGCCGGCCGGCGCACTCCAGAGCTAAGGACCTCCCCATGACCGACTACGGACACGACCTGCTCTTCGGCTCGTTCGTCACCCCGACCGCGGACCGGCCCCAGCAGGCCGTCGACCTGGCCGTCACCACGGACCGGTCGGGTCTCGACCTGGTCACCTTCCAGGACCACCCCTACCAGGCCTCGTTCCTGGACACCTCCACGCTCCTCGCCTACGCGGCCGCGCGCACCGAGAACGTCCACCTCAGCGCCAACGTCACCAGCCTCCCGCTGCGCCCGCCGGCCGTGCTGGCACGCGCGGCAGCCTCTCTGGACCTGCTCTCCGGCGGACGCTTCGAACTCGGCCTCGGCGCAGGGGCGTTCTGGGACGGCATCGCGGCCATGGGCGGCCGACGCCTGACGGCCGGGGAGGGGGTCGAGGCACTGCGCGAGGCGATCGCCGTCATCCGCGACCTGTGGGACACCGACACCCGTGGCGGGGTCCGCCACCATGGCCGCTACTACGAGGTCGACGGGGCCAAGCGCGGCCCCCGGCCCGCGCACGACATCGCCGTCTGGGTCGGCGCGTACAAGCCCAGGATGCTCGCCCTGACCGGCGCCGTGGGCGACGGCTGGCTCCCCTCCATGGAGTACCTGCCCCGCGGAGCCGAGTCGCTGCCGGAGATGAACGCCCGCGTCGACGAGGCCGCCGAGGCGGCCGGCCGTGCTCCGTCGGACGTCCGCCGGCTCATGAACTTCATGAAGGTCCGGTTCTCACCCACCTCGCGGGGACTGCTCGACGGACCCGTGCAGGCGTGGTCGGAGCAGATCGCCGGGCTCGCGCTCGACCACGGTCTCAGCGCTTTCGTCATCGGCGGCGACGACCCTGCCACGATCGAGCGCTTCGGCGCCGAAGTGGCGCCCGCCGCCCGTGAACTGGTGGCCCGGGAACGGGGGCGCTGAACCGACCCGGCGTTCGGGTGCGGTATCCGGTCGGCGGTGGCGGGGCGGCGGGCGTCGGGGGCGGCGATGGTCAACGGGCGTCGGGTGCGGCGGCTGGTCAGCCGGTGCGACGGCGCCAGGTCGGCGGGCGCCGGGGGCGGTGACTGATCAGCGGGGCGTCGGGGGCGGCGATGGTCAACGGGCGTCGGGTGCGGCGGCTGGTCAGCCGGTGCGGCGGCGCCAGGTCGGCGGGCGCCGGGGGCAGTGATTGATCAGCGGGGCGTCGGGAGCGGCGGGCGTCGGGTGCGGCGTCCGGTCAGCCGGTGGTGCGTCGTCGGTCTCGACCCGGTTCGCGGTCCTCCTGCGCGGGGCCGTCGAGGTCCGCGGCGATCCGGCAGAGGTCGACGGCGGGACCGTGTGCGTTCAGATGCCCGGCGAGTGCGCACAGCATGGACTGGAAAGCCGCCCGTGACTCCTCGGGCAGCGGCGCGAGGATGTGCTGCTCCACCAGTGACACGCGGCGGGAGAGCTCCGCCCACCGCTCGCGGCCGTGCCCGGTGGCGACGACGTGCCGGCTCCTGCGGTCGGAGGGGTCCGGCCTGCGCTCGACCAGCCCGGCCCGCTCCAGGTCGTCCAGGAGGTACGTCATCACCGTCCGGTCCACGCCGAACCGGTCGGCGAGGGCGCGCTGGCTGCTTGCCTCGCCCTGCACGGCAGCGGTCAGCACGAAGTACCCGCGAGGTCCCCCGGGGATGTCCCCGACCGCGGCTTCCGTCGCCTTGGCGTACGCGCGGAACACGACACCGATGGCCATCCCGAAGTCGTACCCGTTGCCGTACCCGTCGCCGGTCTCGACCTCTTCGCCGGAGTCACGGTGCGCAGTCACCCGGCCATTTTAGTTCACTCCGCATATGCTCTGTCCGACAGAGCATCGCGCACTACCCCTCCTGGCGGCGCACCATCTCGGCGATCCAGGTGGGGGCGAACGGTGAGGTGCAGTTGCGGGGAGTCGGATAGTCCTTGAGGACCTCCAGGCGTTCGCCGATGTCCACCGCGCGGTCGCGGTACTCGGCGTGCTCGATCCCGATCTGGGCCAGACAGTGGTTCATCGCCCACTGCAGGCGGTCCGGGGCGTCCTTCATCTCCGCCTCGACGACGTCGAGCAGCCCCGCGAGGTCGAGGCCCTCGGGCTTCTTCACCACGCGCTCGGCGGTCAGCGCCCAGCCGGCGCTCGCGACCACCGGATCCGGATCGTCGGACCAGGCCAGGCGCAGTTCCTCGGCGTGCGGGCTCTTCTTCACCACGTAGTTCACGAGCCAGTCGTGCACCTTGGGGGCGCGTGCCTCGCGCAGCATGGTGTCCAGCTCGTCGCGCTCGAACGCCTTCGGCCGGCAGATCAGCAGGGCCAGGAGCCTGGCCGCGGTGTCCTCCGTGTCCCAGAGTTCGCGCGCCAGGTCCTGCTGCGTCTTGAGCTGCTTGGCGAGCGCGCGCAGCTTGCCGAGGTTCACCCCGTGGTCGTCGCCGTGCTTCTCGTTCACGGCGCGCATCTTCGGGTCCTCCAGCACGGCCAGATCGGCCATGACCTGCGCCACTGTCGTCCCGGTCACCGCGGCCTCCTGTCCGTCACGCACGAAAGTCGCCCAGCAGCCTACGCGTGCGCCCGTCGGCCCACGGCCAGGAGGTGACGGGACGCCCCAGCGGGACCGCGGGAGACCTCCGGGCCCGACAGGGGGGCCGTCGCCTGCGCGCCGCGCGCATGCCTCGCCGTCGTCGGCGGACGGCGTCAGGTCGTCCGGCCGAAGACGGAGTTCGGCCGCCGACAGAGGGCGCTGGGCCCGGTCGGCCGGTGTGCCGCCGACAGAGGGCGCTGGGCCCGGTCGGCCGGTGTGCCGTGCGCGGTGATGTCCACCTGGCGCGGCGCGCCGGAGGCCGCCTGGGTGGCGACGGGGGATCCGCGCGCGTGGAGCGCGATGAGGGTCGCGCGCAGGGTCGGGGCGGACCCCGAGGTGGCCGCCGGGGAGGCTGCCTGCCTCAGTGGGGACGGTCGGGTCGGCGCGCCCGGTGCACCGTGGCCGCGGCGGTGTCGGTGTCCACTCCCGCGGCGATCAGGGCGGCGACGGCGACGCTCGTGCCGTCGTCGGTCCAGGTGCCGGCGGTGACGGTGCCGAGGAGTGCCAGCAGATGGCTCTCGATGGCGCCGCTGAGCGGGCCGGCCGGGACGACGGAGTGGAAGACGCCCGGCGCTGCCCCTCGGCGAGGATGCCGGCGGCCGTCTCACGGGCCGGGGCCAGCAGTCCGCTCGTCCGGCCGGGGCCCAGGTCCTGGGGAGCGAGGGCGGTCAGCGTGCGGTAGCGGTCGCCGACCGGCCAGAGCGTGAGGACGAAGTGCGCGAGGGCGCTCGCGGGACCGCCGACCGGGGTGCCCGCCTCGGCGATCGCCCGGCGTATCGCCTCCGCGGCGTCCTCGGCCAGTCCCTCCACCAGGGCGGCCCGCCCGGCGAAGTGCGTGTACACGGTGCGCCGGGCGACGCCGGCGGCGACGGCGATGTCGCCGAGGCTGCTGTCGGGCCTGCGGCCCAGTTCCCGGAGCGCCGCGTCCAGGATGCGGGCGCGGGTGGCGCGCGTCGACCGCGGCCGGCGTATCGGCGGCGGGGAGGTCGGGCTGCTCACATCGGCACCTCGGATGGGGGGCTGGGGCACGGTCCGGCGATATTTGCACATGGCCGTGCAAGAAACTAGTCTGCTCATCGATGTGCAAATAACTCGTCGCACCCCGGGAGCCCCCGTGCCCTTCCTTGCCACCACCCCCGTCGAGAAGATGCCCGGGCCCTACGCCCGGCGCTGGTGGGCACTGCTCGTGCTCTGCCTGAGCCTGCTGATCGTCGTCATGGCGAACACGTCGCTGATCGTGGCCGCGCCCGACATGACCTGGGACCTCGACCTGAGCAGCAGTGACCTGCAGTGGGTCATCGACGGCTACACCGTCCCGTACGCCGCGCTGATGCTCGTCCTCGGCGCGATCGGCGACAAGTACAGCCGCCGCGGCGCCCTGGTCGTCGGCCTGCTGCTCTTCGCGGCCGGCGCGGTGACGGGCAGCCTCGTGGACCGGACCGGACTCGTCATCGCCGCGCGGGCGGTCATGGGCGTCGGTGCCGCCGTCGTCATGCCGGCCACGCTGTCCCTGCTGGTCGCGATCTTCCCGAGGAACGAACGCGCGAAGGCGATCACGGCCTGGACCGCCACCACGGGACTCGCCGTCGCCGTCGGCCCCCTGCTGGCCGGATGGCTGCTGGAGGACCACGCCTGGGGCTCGACCTTCCTGATCAACGTGCCGATAGCCCTCGTCGCCGTCGTCGGCGCGCTGACGCTGGTGCCGCCGTCCAAGGCGCGGGACGCCGGCCGGATCGACTACGTCGGCGGACTGCTCTCGATCGTCTCCATCGGCTCCCTGGTGTACGCGACCATCGAGGGCCCGCACTTCGGCTGGGGCCCCGGCCCGGTCACCGCCGCCGTCGTCGCCGCGGCCGGCCTGGCCGCCTTCGTGGCCTGGGAGCTGCGCCACCCCCATCCCATGCTGGACGTCCGCAGGTTCCGGCTGCGCCCGTTCACCGGCTCGATGCTCGCGGTGCTGTTCTTCTTCTTCGGCGCCTTCGGCGCGCTCTACTACTCCACCCAGTACCTGCAGTTCGTCCTCGGCCACGGCCCGCTGGAGACCGGCGTACGGCTGCTGCCGCTGGCCGGTGCCGTCGTCGTGGGCGCCGCGGTCACCGGGCGTCTGACGCCGAGGCTGGGCGTGAAGCCGATGGTGGTGACGGGCATGGTGGTCGGCACCCTCGGCGTCCTCCTGCTCACCCGGGTCGACGACGGCTCGACCTACGCCGACTTCCTGGCCGCGCTGACGATGCTGGGGCTCGCGATCGGCCTGAGCGTCTCCCCCGCCACCGACACCATCATGGGCACCTTCCCCGAGGCCGAGCTGGGCGTCGGCGGTGGTGCCAACGACACCTCGGTGGAGTTGGGCGGCTCCCTGGGCATCGCGTTGCTCGGCTCCCTGCTCGGCACGACGTACCGGGACCAGCTCGCCGACCTGGCCGGCGGACACCTCCCGGCCGCCGCGCTGGAGAGGGCCCAGGACTCGGTGGGCGCCGGGCTGGCGGTGGCCGAACAGGTCGCGAAGGCCCCGGGCGGCGGCGCGCAGCAGGCGCAGGCCCTGGTCGGCGCGGTGCACGAGGCCTTCGCCCACAGCGTCGCGCAGACCAGCCTGGTCGGCGGCTTCATCATGGCCGCCGGAACGCTGATCGTGCTGGCGATCCTGCCCGGCCGCCGCACGGGCGGCGAGCGGGGCACGGGGACACCGGCGGCGGAGGCCGACCGCGACAGGGAGCACGCCGAGTCCGTCTGAGAAGCGCGCGACCACCGGGCGACGTCGAGAGGACGTCGCCCGGCGGTGTCTTCACGTCGGCCGCCCCCGCTACGGCCGCGCCGCGGTGGTGGACACCCGCCCGCCGGACGGTGCCCGCAGGGTCGTCGGGTGTCCGTCGCCCGAGCTGGGCCCGACGCGCCGGGCCGCCGTCAGCCGGGCTCCGTACCGGCCCCCGCCAGGCGGTCGTGCAGGACCAGGAGGGCGATGTCGTCGGTGCGCTGCGCCGCGCTGCCGCACTGCCGCAGCAGGGTGTCGGCCAGCACGTCGAGGTCGCGGTCGTCGGCGGCGGCGAGGTGCCGGGTGAGCCCGGCGATGGAGTCGTCCAGGTCGACGCCGGGCCGCTCGATGAGGCCGTCGGTGTAGAAGGCGAGCATCAGCCCGGGCGGGAACGGGATCTCGGTGACGGGGAACTCGGCGTCGGGGTCGATCCCCAGCAGGGGTCCGGGCGGCACCTCGACGGGAGAGGCGTCCCGGCCGGAGAGGCGCCGCAGCGGTGGCGGGTGACCGGCGCTGGCCAGCGTCACGCGGCGGCGGGCGAAGTCGAGATGGGCGTAGAGGCAGCTGGTGAACAGGTCGGGTGCGAGATCGGTCAGGAGCCGGTTGGTGCCGCGGAGCACCTGGTCGGGGGTGGCGCCGAGGGTGGCGTGCGCGTGGACGCCGGTGCGCACCTGCCCCATCAGGGCGGCGGCCGCGACGTTGTGGCCCTGGACGTCGCCGATGACGGCCGCGGCGTCCGTGTCGCCGAGCCGGATAAGGTCGTAGAAGTCTCCGCCGATGTCCATGCCCCAGGTGGCGGGCAGGTAGCGGGCGGCGACCCGCAGACCGTCGACCGCGGGGAGGGTGCGCGGCAGCAGCGCCTGCTGGAGCCCGTGGGCGAGGTCGTGCTTGGTGTCGTAGAGGCGGGCGCGGTCGAGGGCCTGGGCGATGAGGCCGGCGAGCGAGGTCATCACCGCGCGTTCCTCGGCCGGGAAGGTGTGGGGCTGGTCGTAGGACAGGACGCAGATGCCCACCGGTCTGCCGGAGACGATCAGCGGCAGGAAGGCCCAGGCCTGTTTGCCGCTGATGGGCTGGGCCTCGGGGTGGACGCGCCGCATCTCCTCCGGGTCGCCGAAGAAGGCGGGGATGCCGCTGGTGAGGGCGCTCCCGGCCGGGGTGAGGCCGGTGTCGATGGGCAGTCCGTCGAGACGTTCGACGACGGCGGCGCTGTAGCCGCGGTAGCCGGTGATCCGCAGCCTGCCCGCCTCGGCGGTGGACAGCACCAGGCCCTGGGCCCCGAAGGCGGGCATGATCTGGTCGGCGACCAGCGCGATGACGTCCTGGACGCCGACGACCTCGGTCAGCCCCGCGGCCAGGTGGGTCAGCTGGTAGAGGTGGCCGGCGCGGGCCGGCGTGGCGGGGCGCGCCGGGTGGCGGGGCGCCGGAGCGGGCGGCGGCCGGGCACCGGTGGGCACGATCCGGACGCTGATGCCGCTGGCGTCCGGGTAGAGGTGGATGTCCAGCCACCGCCCGGGCGGGCGGCACGCGGTGAAGGAGACGGGCTCGCGGGTCAGGACCGCGGCACGGTAGCGGTCCTCGTACGCCGGATCGTCGAGCCAGCGCAGCGACTGCCACGGCACGGTGCCCAGCAACTGCCCGGCGTCGGCGCCGAGCAGCTCCTCGGCGCCGTCGCTGACGTAGGTGAGGCGGCCCTCCAGGTCCAGGGCGCAGCTGCCGCCGGGCAGGCGCTCCACGAAGTCGGCGGCCGCCATCGCCGGGCTCGTGGAGCGGCGGCCGGTCCCGGCGGGGACGACGCGTGGACGGTCGCCCGCGGCGCGGCACCTGCCGGTCTGCTCCGCGTCCTCCAGCAGCCGGGCCAGACGCAGGCAGCTGGAGGCGATGTTCCCCCGCTCCCGTCCCGTCATGTAGGGCGGGCGGGTGGCCGGCCACATCAGCAGCAGCACGCCCCACCGCCGGACGCCGGTGACCGGCGCGGCGACCAGGGCGAGGGGGTACGGCAGCACCATCGCGGTGCGCGGATAGGTGCGGGACATCTCCTCCTGGCTGCCCACCCACACCAGGCGCTCCTCGCGGACGGCGACCGACACCGGAGCCGGGGTGGCTACCGGGACCCGCACCCAGGGGGCGGCGAACTCGGCCGGCGCGCCGCACAGCGCCTCCAGGCACAGCACCTGTTCGTCCGCCGCGAGCAGGAACAGCGCACCGACGGACGCGCCCGTTCCGCGCACCGCCTCCGCGAACGCGGTGTCCAGTTCCTTCACGCCGTCGGCCGCGTCACGCCTGCCGGCCACCTGGCACCTCCGCCGTCGGGGGGCAGCCGTGCGGCCGGCCGCGGGGTCCCCCGGGGGCTCGGCATCCGCACGCTCCGAGGCGCCCGAACTCGCCCATATGAGGACGCTACGCCCCCGACGAGCGCTCGGCACCCCGTCGGTCGGGCACCTCGGCCGCGCCCCCAGGGGCCGTACCGAGCGTCCCGCTTCGTCGCCTCACGGGATCTCCTGCTCCGCCCAGATGATCTTTCCCCCGGCGGTGTGGCGGGCTCCCCAGCGGTGGGCGAGCTGGGCCACCAGGAACAGGCCGCGGCCGCCCTCGTCCGTGCTGCGGGCGTGCCGCAGCCGCGGCGCGGTACTGCTCGCGTCGGCGACCTCGCAGGTCAGCCTGGAGTCGCGGAGCATGCGCAGACGGATCGGGGGCGCGGCGTAGCGGACCGCGTTGGTGACCAGTTCGCTCACGATCAGCTCCGTGGACATGGCCAGCTCCTCCAGGCCCCAGGCCGCGACCTGGCGGGTGGCCCGGCCCCGGACGTCCGCGACGGCCGCGGGGTCGGCGGGCACGTCCCAGGAGACGACATGGTCGGCGCCCAGGACGTGGGTGCGCGTCAGGAGCAGTGCGATGTCGTCGGACTGGGGCACGGGCACGAGTCCGCGCACCACGGACGCGCACAGGTCCGCGAGATCGGCGCCCGGCGTCCGGTCGCCGCGGGTGCCGCCGTCCGCGGTGACGCTCGCCTGCGCGTGACCACCACCTGCCGGTCCCGCGTCCGCACGGCAGCTGCCGCCCTCCACGACACCGGCGTCCGGATCGGTGCCCGCGCCTGCCTCGGTGCCCGCGCCGTCGGCCTGCGCGGGACCGGCCCCGTCGTCGGCCCCGGCGAGCACGGCCCCGCCCGGCCGCGCCGCACCGTCCTCGCCGGACGCGCGCGGTTCGTCCGGCGTGGCGGGGTGGCGTGCCAGCACCTCGCCGAGCCGGGACATCCCGCGTTCCATGTCGCGGTCGGCCCCCGAGACGAGGCCGTTGGTGAAGAGGCCGAGGAGACTGTTCTCGGCGAGTTCGATCTCGGAGGACTCGAACCCCAGGCCCCCCAGCCCCAGCGGCGGCCCGGCGGGCGGCTCCGGGAAAGTGACCCGGCCGTCGGGCGCCACGACGACGGGGGGCGGATGCCCCGCGCGAGCCATCGTGCAGAGCCTGCTGACCGGGTCGTAGACGGCGTACAGACAGGTCGCGCCGAGGAAGGCGGTCGTGCTCTCGTCGGGCTCCTCGCTCAGCCGCAGCACGAGGTCGTCGAGGTGGGCCAGCAGGTCGGCCGGGGACAGCTCCATGTCGGCGAGGGTCTGCACCGCGGTGCGCAGCCGCCCCATCGCCGCCGCGGCGGTGATGCCGTGCCCGACCACGTCCCCGACGGCAAGGCCCACGCGCGCCCCGGACAGCGGGATCACGTCGAACCAGTCGCCGCCGACCCCGCCGATCGGATCGGCCGGCAGGTAGTAGGAGGCCGCCTCCAGCGCCGTACCGCCCGTCAGGGCCTGCGGCAGCAGGCTGCGTTGCAGGGTGATCGCCGCCGTGTGCTCCCGGGTGTAGCGGCGGGCGTTGTCGACGCACAGCGCCGCCCGCGCCACCAGCTCGCGGGCCAGCAGCACGTCGTCGGGCTGGAACGGCACGGGGTTGAGCGAGCGCAGGAACGTGGTGAGGCCGAGGGCGGTGTTCCGTGCCCGCATCGGCACGGACAGGAGGGAGTGCAGTCCGAAGTCCCGGATGGACTCCACGCGCGCGGGCTGCTCGGCGACCCACAGGGCGTCGGCCGGATCGAGCACCGGGATGAGGATCGGCTCGCCGTCGATGAGCACGCGCGGGTTGTGCGGCGGCGGAAGGAAGTCCACCCGCTCCCCGACCCGCGCCACGGCCTCGGGGCAGCCCGCGCGCACCGAGGTCATGCCCGCGCGGCGCATCACCGGCCGGGCGGACGCCGGTCCCGCGTCGGTGAGCCACGCTCCGTGCCCCTCGGTGCTGAGCACGGGTTCCAGCAGGTCGACGACGACGAAGTCCGCGAAGCGGGGGACGGCGAAGTCGGCGAGCTCCTGCGCCGTGCGCATCACGTCGAGCGTCCTCCCGATGCTGGCCCCGGCGTCGTTGACCAGGGACAGCAACTGGCGGGCGTTCCACCGCTCGGTGACGTCGAGGACCATGTAGCAGACGCCCGTGACCGTCCCGCCGCCGTCGACCAGCGGGAAGAAGGAGGTGGAGTAGGCGTGCTGGCGGTGCGGGTCGGCCCAGCTCCAGCCGACGTACTCGTAGTCGGTGACGGGCATCCCGGTGGCCAGCACCTTGCGCATCAGGCCTTCGAGGGTCTCCGCCTGGAGCCCCGGCAGCAGGTCGCTCATCCGGCGGCCCAGGCGCTGCTCCCGGGGGATTCCGCCGAAGCGTTCCAGGGTGTCGTTCAGCCACACGTACCGCAGCTCCAGGTCCACGACGGCCATGCCGACCGGCGAGCGGGTCAGGAAGTTGTCGAGGACGGTCCGGCCGGCCGCCCACTGCCCGCGCTGCTGCCGCGCCGAGACCAGGAAGCACTCCTGCGCACCGATCCGGAAGCCGGCGGACACCCGCACGTCGGCGTCGATCCGGCGGCCGTCGCGGTGCCGCAGCGCGAGGCGCCCGCTCCACCCCATACCGGCGCGGCAGCGCTCGGCGACACCGCCGACGCGCTGCTGGTCCACAGGCCCCGCCAGGAGCCGGGCGGCCGAGCCGCCGACCACGTCCCGCGCCGGGAGACCGAGGAGTTGCTCGGCGGCACGGGTCCAGCCGATCACCGCGCCGGTGCCGGAGACCACCGCCGCCGCGTCGGTGGACGCGTCGAGGGGGTCGCGCTCGCCGGGGGGCGCCGGCGGTTCGGAACCGTGTCGCGCAGCTTCCATGGGTCCCCATCCTTTACACGAACCATGGTCCTGCTAGTCGGACCGATGTGCACGGCCCCGGCGGGTGCCCCGGGCCCCGGACTGGGCAAGGCAGGGGGCCGGGGGCAGCATGGAAGGGCACGTCGTCACTTCCGCCTGCCGGTGGAGGAGGATCAGGGATGACAGCCGAATCCTTCCCGTCCGAGGAGGCCGAGTACGGCCCGGAGACACCCAGGCCGATCGGCCTGCTGGACGTGCTGAGCGTCGGCGCGGTGGTGGTCGACGCCGAGGGGCGCATCGTGTTCTGGACGCCGCAGGCGCAGGAGCTCTTCGGCTACACCGCGGAGGAGGCGCTCGGCACGTACGCGGCACGGCTGTTCGTCCACCCCGAGCACCTGCCGGCCGTGGCGAAGCTGTTCATGGAGGTGCTGGAGACCGGCCGGAGCTGGGCGGGCGCCTTCCCCATCCGGCACAAGGACGGCAGCAGCCGGCTGACGGAGTTCCGCAACATGCGGCTCCTGGACGACCTCGGCGACGTCTACGCCCTCGGCATCGCCGCCGACCACAACCTGCTCCAGCGGGTCGAGACGGATCTCGCCCTGTGCGAACGGCTGATCAACCAGTCCCCCATCGGTCTGGCCCTCATGGACCCCGATCTGCGCTATCTGCTCGTCAACCCGGCGCTGGAGCGCATCGACGGGGTGCCCGCCGAGGACCACATCGGGCACCACCTCCGGGAGATCATGGAGTTGCCGGACATCGACACCGTCGAGGCCTGCCTGCGCCAGGTGCTCACCACCGGCACCCCGCTGCTCGACCAGTACCACGTGGGCAGGCCGCCGACCGACCCCGAGCACGAGCACGCCTGGTCGCTGTCGTTCTACCGGCTGGAGGACTCCGGCGGGCGCGTCCTCGGCGCGGCCACCTCGGTCGTCGACGTCACCGAACGGCACCGCGCGGCCGCCGAGGCCGACCGCGCCCGGCGGCGGCTGGCGCTGATCGCCGACGCGTCCACCCGGGTCGGTACGACGCTGGAGGTGGAGCAGACCGCGCGCGAACTGGCGGAGATCGCCGCCCGTGAACTGGCCGACGTCGTCGCGGTGGACGTGCTGGACTCGGCGCTGGCCTGCCGCCGTACCCGGACCCCCGACAACGGCCCGGAGCTGTTCCGCGCCCTCGCCCTGAAGGCGGCGCGGCCCACGGTGGCGCTGCGCGCCGCCGACCCGCCCGGCGACCTCGCCTCCTACGACGGGGACCGCCTGGTCACCCTGTGCGTCCACACCGGCCGGCCGGTCCTGGTGCGCAACGTGGGCGAGCGCGACCTGCCGCGGATCGCCCGGGACGAGGAGGCAGGGGCGCTGCTGGCGCAGGCGGGGGTGCACTCCTATCTCGCCGTGCCGCTGATCGCGCACGGCGAGGTGCTGGGCGCCCTCGACCTCAAACGGACCGGCAACCCGCTGCCGTTCGACCAGGACGACGTCGTCCTGGCCGGTGAGCTGGCCAGCCGGGCCGCGGTGGCCATCGACAACGCGCGGTGGTTCCAGAGCGTGCGCAACACCGCCCTCACCCTCCAGCGCAGCCTGCTGCCCGACCACGCGCCGCACCACACCGGCCTGGAGCTGGCCTCCCGTTACCAGCCCGCCCAGTCCACGAGCGAGGTCGGCGGCGACTGGTACGACGTGATCGGACTGGACGACGACAAGACCGCCCTCGTCGTCGGCGACGTCATGGGCAACGGCATCGACGCCGCCGCCACCATGGGACGGCTGCGCACGGCGACCTGTGCCTACGCGGACCTCGATCTCGCGCCCGAGGCGGTGCTCCAGCACCTCGACAAGATCACCTGCGATCTGGAGCACTACATCGTCACGTGCCTGTACGCCGTGTACGACCCCCGTACCGGCCGGTGCCGCATCGCGAACGCCGGACACATGCCGCCCGCGCTGGCCCGCCCCGGCCGCGCCCCCGAACTGCTCGACCTGCCGCCGGCGGCCCCGCTCGGCATCGGCGGCATCCCCTTCGAGGCCACCACCGTCCAGCTGGCCCCCGGCGACCTGCTGGTCCTCTACACCGACGGCCTCGTCGAGACCCGCCACCACCCCATCGACGAACGCCTCGACGCCCTGCTCACCTTCCTCGACGTGCCGCGCCGGCCCCTGGAGGAGACCTGCGACCTCCTCCTGTACGGGCTGCGCCGCCCCGAGGACCACGACGACGTCGCCCTGCTCGTGGCACGGGCCCTGTAGTCACCTCGGTCTCCCCGGCCGGTCGCGCGGTGAGGATCCGGCTCGGAGGATCCGGCTCACAAGGCCGCCTCGCGCCAGGGGCGGACGCCTCGGTGCCGCCACAGTCCGCCGAGCCAGTACCAGGTGGCGGCCGGGGGGATGAGCACGCTGGTCGCCAGCAGGGTGGTCACCTCGTCCCGGGTGCGCGGGCCGGGCGCGATGCGGGCCCAGGCGTACTCGGCGGTGCCCGCGGCCCAGAAGGCCGCGGCGACGGCCGCCGCCGTACGCCACCGGGCCGCCGCGAGCACGCAGGCCGTCGCGCCCGCCGCGGTCACGGCGAGGTGGCTGCGGATCCGGCCTCGCCGCGCGGCCGCCTTGTACCACCACCCGGCGCCGTGCAGGCGCAGCATCAGCGCGTCGTCGGCCTGCCCGCGCTGGGCGGCCAGCGAGGCCCAGCGGCCGGCCGGGGGCACCGGGTGCCGGGTGGTGCGCCGCCCCTGCCGTATGCCCCATCCGGAGTCCAGCAGCCGCAGCGCCAGGTCGACGTCCTCGCGGTGGGCGCGCAGGAAGCGTTCGTCGAAACCCCGGGCCTGCTTGAGGGCCTCGGTGCGGTAGGCCATGTCGACGGTGCCCCAGCGGGCCCGCGCCCGTGCCACCGTCTCGCGCTCCCCGTCGGTGGGGCGGTGGCGGGCCGGCAGCGGCACGGCGATCACGCCCTGCACGCCCGCCGTGTCGGGGCTCGCGGCGGCCAGGTCCCGGGTGATCTGCTCGCACCAGTACGGCCCGACCTGCGCGTCCTCGTCCAGGAAGGCGACCCAGGGGGAGGCGACGGCGCGCAGGCCGGTGTTGCGGGCGGCGGCGGGTCCGAGACCGCCGCCGTACAGCACGGTCGTACGGTCGCGCAGATCGCCCAGGACGTGCATCGGGTGCTCCAGCGCCACCGGGTCCGGGTCGGGCCGGTCGTCGACCAGGACGATCTCCCGCGGGCGGGGGCCGATGGCGGCGGCGAGCGCGCCGAGGCAGTCGGCCAGGGTGTCACGGGCGAGCGTGGGGATCACCACGGCGTAGGCGGTGGTCATGTGTGCCCGGGTGCCAGTGTGCGGCCGGCTCAAACCCGTACGGGAGCACTCCGGGCGCGCCCGGGACGCTCGTCCGTCGTCCGCGTGACCCACTATGCACTCCGTCTATACACGCGATGTATAGTCGCGCCATGCCCTCACGACCTGCCGTCCGGCGCGGAATACGCGCGCTCTCACCGACCGAGCCGACCGGGAAGATGCGAAGACGGGGGATCTCGTTCCGTGGCGCCGCCGCTTTCCTGGCGGCCCTGTGCCTGGCGCCCGTCCTGTCGGGCTGCACCACCCTGGAGACCACCGCTCCCAGCGCGGTCCGCGCCGAGGCCGCCTCCGCCGCGAAGGCCGCCGTGTTCGGCAGCGTCGACTGCCGGCGGGCCAAGTGCGTCGCGCTCACGTTCGACGCGGGCCCCAGCGAGAACTCTCCTCGCCTGCTCGACATCCTGAAGGAGAAGCAGGTCCCGGCGACCTTCTTCCTGCTCGGCAAGCGGCACATCGAGAAGTTCCCGGAGCTGGTGCGGCGGATGGCCGACGAGGGCCACGAGGTGGCCAGCCACACCTGGGACCACAAGATCCTCACCGAGCTGGAGCCGGACGAGATACGGGAGGAACTCCGGCGCCCCAACGAGGAGATAGAGCGGCTCACCGGCCGCCGCCCCACCCTCATGCGCCCGCCGCAGGGCCGTACGGACGACACCGTGCACGAGATCTGCCGCGAACTCGGCCTGTCCGAGGTCCTGTGGAGCGTGACCGCCAAGGACTACACGACCGAGGACTCCGATCTGATCCGCCGGCGCGTGCTGGCGCAGACGGAGCGCGACGGCATCATCCTGCTGCACGACATCTACGACGGCACCGTGCCGGCCGTGCCGGGCATCATCGACGCGCTGAAGGAGCGCGGATACGTCTTCGTGACGGTCCCTCAACTGCTCGCCCCCGGAAGGGCCGAACCCGGCCAGGTGTACCGCTAGGGCCTGTGCGGCGGGCCCTGGGCCTGTCGGGCTCGGGCCGGGCGGGCATCCCGCTTAGGATCCCCGCGTGGCGACCTTCCTGCTCGAACGCACGGCTCCTCTGCCCCTGCCCGAGGCCTGGCGCCGGCTCACCGACTGGCCCCGGCACGGTGACGTCGTCCCGCTGACCCGCGTCACCGTGCTCACCCCCGGACCGACACGCGAGGGCACGGAGTTCGTGGCCCGCTCGGGCGTCGGGCCGCTCACCTTCGACGACCGGATGGAGGTCACCGTCTGGCAGCCGCCCGGCGACGACACCCCGGGCCGGTGCCGGCTGGAGAAGCGCGGGCGGGTGATGCGCGGCTGGGCGGAGATCGAGGTCCGCCCCGGACCGGGCGGGCGCGCGCACGTCGTCTGGCGCGAGGAACTGCGCGTGCGCATGCTGCCGTCCTTCCTCGACGGCACCGTGGAGCGCGCGTCCCGCCTGGTGTTCGGCCGGGCGGCGAACCGCCTGCTGCGCGGGCGGTGACCGGCGGCGCCCCGAAGTGGCCCCGGCCCTGAGCAGCCCGCTCAGGCCACCGACCCGATGCGTCCCGCCGGGGCCGACGGGTTGTCGTGGTGGATCGGGGTGTGCGCGCCGGTCAGCGAGACGCCGCTGCCGCCCCGCCGGCCCGCGACGATCTCGGCGGCGATGGACAGCGCCGTCTCCTCCGGCGTCCGCGCGCCGAGGTCGAGGCCGATCGGCGAGCGCAGACGGGCCAGCTCCAGGTCGGTGACACCGACCTCGCGCAGCCGCCTGTCGCGGTCGAGGTGGGTACGGCGGGAGCCCATGGCGCCGACGTAGGCCACCGGCAGCCGCAGCGCGAGCCGGAGCAGGGGTACGTCGAACTTGGCGTCGTGGGTGAGCACGCACAGGACCGTGCGGGCGTCGACGCCGGTGCGCTCCAGGTAGGTGTGGGGCCACTCGACGACGATGTCGTCGGCGTCGGGGAAGCGGGTCGGCGTCGCGAACACGGGCCGGGCGTCGCACACCGTGACGTGGTAGCCGAGGAACTTGCCGACGCGGACCAGTGCCGAGGCGAAGTCGATGGCACCGAAGACGATCATGCGGGGGGCGGGGACCGAGGACTCGACCAGGACCGTGAGCGGCGTACCGCACCGGGAGCCCTGCTCACCGATCTCCAGGGTGCCGGTGCGGCCCGCGTCCAGGAAGGCGCCCGCCTCGGCCGCGACGGTGCGGTCCAGCTCGGGATGGGCGCCGAAGCCACCGTCGTAGGACCCGTCGGGGCGGACCAGCAGCGCGCGGCCGCCCGTCAGCTCGCCGGGGCCGGAGACGATCCGGGCCACCGCGGCCGGCTCGCGCCGGGCCGCCGTGGCCACCGCGGCCGCGACCACCGGCCGGACGGGATCGGCCGCCCGGACCGGGGTGACCAGGATGTCGATGACGCCGCCGCAGGTCAGGCCGACCGCGAAGGCGTCGTCGTCGCTGTAGCCGAAGCGCTCCAGGACCGGCTCCCCGTCCCGCAGCGCCTGTTGGCACAGTTCGTAGACGGCGCCCTCCACACAGCCGCCGGAGACCGATCCGATCGCCGTGCCGTCGGCGTCCACCGCGAGGGCGGCGCCGGGCCGGCGCGGGGCGCTGCCCCCCACGGCCACCACGGTGGCCACGGCGAAGTCGCGTCCCTGCTCGACCCACCTGTGCAGCTCGTCGGCGATGTCCAGCATCTGTCGTTCTCCTCAAACGGTCGGGTGAAGGGCGGGCGCCTCGGCCGCACCTAGTGGACGCCCATCCAGCTCTCGATGGGGTGGAGCGCGAAGAACACCACGAAGATCACCGTCAGGGCCCACATGAAGGCCCCGATCTCGCGCGCCTTGCCCTGCGCGGTCTTGATGGCGACGTACGAGACGACGCCCGCGGCGACACCCGCGGTGATCGAGTACGTGAACGGCATGATCACGACGGTCAGGAAGACCGGGATCGCGGTGGCCCGGTCGGACCAGTCGACGTGCCGGGCGTTCATCATCATCATGGCGCCGATCACCACCAGGGCGGCGGCCGCGACCTCGCCCGGCACGATCGCCGTCAACGGCGTGAAGAACAGGCACGCCGCGAAGAACAGGCCGGTGACGACGGACGACAGGCCCGTTCTGGCCCCTTCGCCGACCCCGGTCGCCGACTCCACGAACACGGTCTGCCCGGAGGCGCCGGAGACACCGCCGATCGCGCCGCCCGCGCCGTCGATGAACAGCGCCTTGGACAGGCCCGGCATCCGGCCCTTGTCGTCGGCGAGCTTGGCCTCGGTACCGACGCCGATGATGGTGGCCATCGCGTCGAAGAAGCCGGCCAGCACCAGGGTGAAGACGATCATGCCGACGGTCATCGCGCCGACCTCGCCCCAGCCGCCGAACTCGACGTCGCCGAAGGCGGAGAAGTCGGGCATGGAGACCGCGCCGCCGCTCAGTTCGGGCGCGCCGCCGGCCCACTGCCCGGGGTCGATCACCTCGGCCGCGTTGAGGGCCACGGCGATCACGGTGCCGGCCACGATGCCGATCAGGATGGCGCCCGGGACGCCGCGCGCCTGGAGCATGAAGATCGCCAGCAGGGTCACCGCGAAGAGCAGCACCGGCCAGCCGGCCAGCTCGCCCGTGGGGCCGAGGACGACGGGGGTGCTCTCGCCCTGGTGCACGAAGCCGGCCTTGTAGAAGCCGATCAGTGCGACGAAGAGCCCGATGCCCATGGTGATCGCGTGCTTCAGGGGCAGCGGGATCGCGTTCATGATCATCTCACGCAGGCCGGTGACGACCAGCAGCATGATGACCACGCCGTACATCACGCACATGCCCATCGCCTGGCCCCAGGTCATCTGGGGTGCGACCTGGGAGGCGAGGACTCCGGAGACGGAGAGGCCCGCGGCGAGCGCGAGGGGAACCTTGCCGACGAAACCCATCAGCAGCGTGGTGAGTGCCGCCGCGAACGCGGTCGCGGTGATCAGGGCCTTCTGGCCGAGCGTGTCCCCCGCCGTGTCCTTGCCGGACAGGATCAGGGGGTTGAGGAGGAGGATGTACGCCATCGCCATGAAGGTGGTGACGCCGCCGCGCACCTCACGCGCGACCGTGGATCCCCGGTGGGATATGTGGAAGTACCGGTCGAGCCAAGAGCGTCCGGCCGGGACGCGGGTTCCTCCACCCGCGTCCTGCGAGACGGTCTTGGGCTCCAGTGACTGCTGGGTCATGTGGGCCTACTCCCAAGGTTCAAAGGGGCACCCGCATGCGACCGCCGTGGCGGCTGCGGGATTTGGGAAGGTGCTTCGGCCGCACGACCCGGAGGACGGCCGGGACGAACGATTCGGATCGGTTCCGGGCACCGCGAGCGGAGCGGTGTCCGGGGCTCCGGGCGACGCGGAGTGTGTGACGTTCCGTGCGCCGCCCGGAGAGTCTTACGCGGTGCCGGTCAGGTGCTCGGGGCGGACCGGCGTCCTGTTCAGCTCCAGGCCCGTCGCCGCGCGGATCGCCGCGAGGACCGCCGGGGTGGAGGACAGGGTCGGGGCCTCGCCGATACCGCGCAGCCCGTACGGGGCGTGGTCGTCGGCGAGTTCGAGGACGTCGACCGGAATGGTCGGCGTGTCGAGGATGGTCGGGATCAGGTAGTCCGTGAAGGAGGGGTTTCGCACCTTCGCGGTCTTCGGGTCGACGACGATCTCCTCCATGACCGCCACACCCAGTCCCTGGGTCGTACCGCCCTGGATCTGGCCGATGACGGACAGCGGGTTCAGCGCCTTGCCGACGTCCTGGGCGCAGGCCAGTTCGATCACCTTGACCAGGCCGAGCTCGGTGTCGACCTCGACGACGGCGCGGTGCGCGGCGAAGGAGTACTGGACGTGGCCGTTGCCCTGGCCGGTGCGCAGGTCGAAGGCCTCGGTCGGCCGGTGCCGCCACTCCTCCTCGACCTCGACGGACTCGTCCTCCAGCACGTCGACCAGGTCGGCCAGCACCTCACCGCCGTCGGTGACGACCTTGCCGCCCTCCAGCAGCAACTCGGCGGTGGCCCAGGCCGGGTGGTAGGAGCCGAACTTGCGGCGCCCGATCTCCAGCACCTTCTCGCGCACCAGCTCGCAGGAGTTCTTGACGGCGCCCCCGGTGACGTACGTCTGCCGCGAGGCGGACGTCGAGCCGGCGCTGCCCACCTGGGTGTCGGCCGGGTGGATGGTCACCTGCGCCACGCCCAGCTCGGTGCGGGCGATCTGCGCGTGGACGGTGACGCCGCCCTGGCCGACCTCCGCCATGGCGGTGTGCACGGTCGCGACGGGCTCGCCGCCGACGACCTCCATGCGCACCTTGGCGGTGGAGTAGTCGTCGAATCCCTCGGAGAAGCCGACGTTCTTGATGCCGACCGCGTAGCCGACACCGCGGACGACGCCCTCGCCGTGCGTGGTGTTGGACAGGCCGCCGGGCAGCTGGCGCACGTCGGCGCCCTCGCTGGACTCCCACTGGCGCTCCGGCGGCATCGGCATCTTCCGTACCCGGCGCAGGAGTTCGGCGACGGGTGCCGGCGAGTCGACCGGCTGGCCGGTCGGCAGGAGGGTGCCCTGTTCCATGGCGTTGAGCTGCCGGAACTCCACCGGGTCCATACCGAGCTTCGCGGCGAGCTTGTCCATCTGCGCCTCGTAGGCGAAGCACGCCTGGACGGCGCCGAAGCCGCGCATGGCGCCGCAGGGCGGGTTGTTGGTGTAGAGGGCGACGGCCTCGATGTCGACGTCCTCGACGACGTACGGTCCGACCGACAGGGACGAGGCGTTGCCCACGACCGCCGGGGAGGCGGACGCGTAGGCGCCGCCGTCCAGGACGATGCGGCACTTCATGTGGGTGAGCTTGCCGTCCTTGGTGGCGCCGTGCTCGTAGTACAGCTTGGCCGGGTGGCGGTGCACATGCCCGAAGAAGGACTCGAACCGGTTGTAGACGATCTTCACCGGCTTGCCCGTGCGCAGCGCCAGCAGACAGGCGTGGATCTGCATCGACAGGTCCTCGCGGCCGCCGAACGCGCCGCCTACGCCCGCCAGGGTCATCCGCACCTTGTCCTCGGGCAGGCCGAGCACGGGCGCGATCTGGCGCAGGTCGGAGTGGAGCCACTGGGTGGCGATGTAGAGGTGGACGCCGCCGTCCTCCTCGGGGACGGCGAGGCCGGACTCGGGGCCGAGGAAGGCCTGGTCCTGCATGCCGAAGGTGTACTCGCCCCGGACGATCACGTCCGCCCTGCGGGCGGCCGCGTCCGCGTCGCCGCGCACGATGGGCTGGCGGTGCACGATGTTGGGGTGCGGGACATGGCCTGCGTGGTGGTCGTCGCGGCCCTCGTGGAGGAGGATCGCGTCGGGCGCGGTCGCGGAGGCCTCGTCGGTGATGACGGGCAGCTCGCGGTACTCGACCTTGATCTTGGCGGCGGCGCGGCGGGCCGTCTCGGGGTGGTCGGCGGCGACGATCGCGACCGGCTCACCGTGGTGGCGCACCCTGCCGTGCGCGAGGACCGGGGTGTCCTGGATCTCCAGGCCGTAGTTCTTCACCTCGGTGGGCAGGTCGTCGTAGGTGAGCACGGCGTACACGCCCGCCGTCGCGAGCGCCTCGGAGGTGTCGATCGACACGATCTCGGCGTGCGCGACCGTGGAGCGCAGGATCTGGCCCCACAGCATGTCCTCGTGCCACATGTCGGACGAGTACGCGAACTCGCCGGTGACCTTCAGGGTGCCGTCCGGGCGCAGTGTGGACTCGCCGATGCCGCCCTTGGTCTGCGAGCCCTGCGTGATCTTCGTAGGAGCGCCGTTGGCCGGCATCTCAGACCCCCTCGGACTGACGGGCGGCCGCCAGGCGGACCGCGTCCATGATCTTCTCGTAGCCGGTGCAGCGGCACAGGTTGCCCGAGAGCGCCTCGCGGATGTCCGCGTCGGACGGGTTCGGGTTGCTCTCCAGCATCTCGTCGGCGGCGACCAGCAGGCCGGGCGTGCAGAAACCGCACTGGACCGCGCCGGCGTCGATGAACGCCTGCTGGACCGGGGAGAGTTCGCCGCCCTCGCCGGTCTGCGAGTCGGTGCCCTTGGCCTGCCAGCCCTTCGCCTCGTCAAGCGAGGTGCCGCACGCGCCGGTGGCGCAGCCGCCCGCGGCCCGCTGCTTGGCGAAGTCGGCGAGGCCCTCGACGGTGACGACCTCGCGGCCCTCGGCCTGTCCGGCGGCGACCAGGCAGGAACACACCGGCACACCGTCCAGGCGGACCGTGCAGGAGCCGCACTCGCCCTGCTCGCAGGCGTTCTTGGACCCCGGCAGGCCGAGCCGCTCGCGCAGCACGTACAGCAGGGACTCGCCCTCCCACACGTCGTCGGCTTCCTGCGGACGGCCGTTGACCGTGAAATTGACGCGCATTACGCGGCTCCCTCCGTGCGTGCGGCGGTGCCGCGGTACGACTCCCAGGTCCAGGTCAGGGTCCGGCGGGCCATGACGCCCACCGCGTGCCGGCGGTAGCCGGCCGTGCCCCGCACGTCGTCGATCGGGTTGCAGGCGCCGGAGCACAGCTCCGCGAACTGCTTGGCGACCGACGGGGTGATGATCTTTCCGTTGTCCCAGAAGCCGCCCTCTTCGAGCGCCGCGTTCAGGAACTCCTCCGCGGCCTTGGCCCGGACCGGGGTGGGGGCGGCGGAGCCGATGCCGGTGCGCACCGTCCGCGTCCGGGGGTGCAGCGCGAGCCCGAAGGCGCACACGGCGATGACCATGGCGTTGCGGGTGCCCACCTTCGAGTACTGCTGGGGGCCGTCCGCCTTCTTCACGTGTACGGCGCGGATCAGCTCGTCGGCGGCGAGCGCGTTGCGCTTCACTCCGGTGTAGAACTCGTCGATCGGGATGCGCCGGGAGCCCCGGACGGACTCCACCTCGACCTCGGCGCCGGCGGCGAGGAGGGCGGGGTGGGCGTCACCGGCCGGGGAGGCGGTGCCGAGGTTGCCGCCGACGCCGCCGCGGTTGCGGATCTGCGGCGAGGCCACGGTGTGCGAGGCAAGGGCCAGACCGGGCAGCTCGGCGCGCAGGTGCTCCATGATCCGGGAGTACGGGACGGAGGCACCCAGTCGCACGGAGTCCTCGCCGACCTCCCACTCGCAGAGGTCGCCGATGCGGTTGAGGTCCATGAGGTACTCGGGCCGACGGTGGTCGAAGTTGATCTCGACCATCACATCGGTGCCACCCGCAATCGGCACAGCGGTGGGGTGCTCGGCCTTCGCGGCGAGCGCCTCCTCCCAGCTGGCGGGGCGAAGGAAGTCCATGACCGGCTCTCTTCTTCGTCTCGTGAGTCGTACAGATTGAGCCAATCCGTGTGCGGCGGGCCCGGCTCGTTCATGTGCTGTTAACGCGGATTGACGTCAGTACACAGCCCCTTGCTCCAACGGGGTCAGTCACCGAAACCATGAAGGAGTTGGCTGGCCAGTGCGGGCATCTTGTAGATTCGTATGAACAGAGGTCATCAGCAACCTCCTGGATTTCCTGGGGAAACGTCCGGCACAGCCGTCGTGACCTGGGGCACAGCACGGGAGACGGCGAGCACCGCTCAACCGCCCACCGCGCGGGCCGCCCATCCGAGGCCCGTCAAGATCCATCGTAGTTTTCGAGACAAAGAACGGCGGCGACGAGAATGCGGCTGCGCGCACTGCTGGACACCGACGCGCTGGGCCTCAGGCTGCTCGGCGGCGAGGACGAGCTGGACCGCACCGTGCGGGGCGTGATGACCACGGACCTGCGCGACCCCAGCCGCTACCTCTCCGGCGGTGAACTGGTGCTGACGGGCCTCGCCTGGCGCCGGGACGCGGCCGACTCCGAGCCCTTCGTACGGCTCCTGGCGCAGGCGGGCGTCGCGGCCCTCGCGGCCGGTGAGGCGGAGCTCGGCGACGTGCCCGACGACCTGGTCGCCGCGTGCGCCCGGCACCGCCTCCCGCTGTTCGCCGTGCACGAGTCGGTGGCCTTCGCCACGATCACCGAGCACGTCGTACGGCAGGTCTCGGGCGAGCGCGCCGGGGACCTCGCCGCGGTGGTCGACCGGCACCGCCGGATGATGACCTCCGGCCCGGCGGGCGGCGGCCCCGACGTCGTGCTCGACCTCCTCGGCTCTGACCTGGACCTGCGCGCCTGGGTGCTGTCGCCCACCGGCCGCCTCATCGCGGGCTCCAAGGTCGGCGGGCCCACACGGCCCCCCGAGGCCTGCGCGAAGCTGGCCGCCGAGCACCTGGCGGCCGCCCGCACCGGCCGCCGCGGCCCGCACCGCCTGATCCTCGGCACCACCACGTACTCCGTCTTCCCCGTCCGCAGCAGCGGCCGCGCCCCGCAGGCCTCCCGGGACGTCCGCGAGACGGTCCTGTCGGACTGGCTGCTCGCCGTGGAGGCGGACGCCGGCGACTGGGCGGAGGAGCGCCTGGACCTGCTGCACGGCGTCACCCAGCTGATCGCGGTCGAACGCGACCGCCGCGACGCCGCCCGAACGGTCCGCCGCCGGCTGGCCCAGGAGGTCCTGGAGCTCGTCCAGACGGGCGCCGCGCCCGCCGAGATCGCGGCCCGCCTGCGCGTGGCCGCGCCGGTCCTGCTGCCGGGCCTCGGCGCCGCCCCGCACTGGCAGGTGGTCGTGGCCCGCGTCGAGTGGGAGGGCTCCGAGATCGAGGCGGGACCGGTGGCCCAGTCCCTGCTGGAGGAGATCCTCGTCGACCCGGCGGCCACCGGCCCCGAGCCGTCCGACCGCATCGCCGTCGCCCACACGGGCGACGAGGCGATCGCCCTGGTCCCCCTTCCGGCGGTCTCCGCGGAGCACGACGGCTCCGAGACCGGCGTGCTCGCGGACGCCCTGCTCGCCTCCGTACGGGACCCCCTCTCGGCCGGCCTGGACGGCGACGGGCGGGTGACCCTCGGTGTCAGCGCGGCCGTCCACTCGGCGGAGGGCCTGCGCGGCGCCCTGGAGGAGGCCCGGCACGCCCGCCGGGTGGCCGCGGCACGCACCGGGCGGGTCTGCGCGGCGGGGCACCAGGAGCTGGCGTCGCACGTCCTGCTGCTGCCCTTCGTCCCCGACGACGTGCGCCGCGCCTTCACGGCCCGGCTCCTGGACCCCTTGCGCGACTACGACCGCCGCCACCGCGCCGAGCTGATCCCGACCCTGGAGGCGTTCCTGGAGAGCGACGGCTCCTGGACCCGCTGCGCCTCCCGGCTCCACCTGCACGTCAACACGCTGCGCTACCGGGTCGGCCGCATCGAGCAGTTGACGAGTCGCGACCTTTCCCGCCTGGAGGACAAGCTGGACTTCTTCCTCGCGCTGCGCATGAGCTGAAACCTGAAGGGCCGAGGACTCCCACGACTTTGTGAAATCCTTCACCCACCCTCTTGGCCGGGCAGCTGAATTGGTGTTGAAATGCGGCCACCACTCAACAGCTCGATGGCGTGCTCGGGGAGGGCAACGTGGCGCATACCGCCATGTCTGGTTCTGGAACGACCTCTGACGACGATCCCCTCCAGACCGCGGTATGGAGGCTGCGCTCACGGGCCTGCTGGGCCGACGCGGCCGCCCTGCTGACCCCGGCCACGCCGGCGACCGCGCTGCAGCGCGCCGCGCTGCTGGTCGAACGGTGTCTGTACACCGAACGGGGCTGGGAGGAGGCGGAAGACGCCCTGCGCACGGCCGAGGCCCTCGCCCTCACCGACGAGGAACGGGGCGCGGCGGCCTGCGAGCGGGGGCAGCTCGCCTACGCGGCCACCCTGCACACGGTCCGGGACCGCGCCGACGAGGCCCGCGCGGCTCTCGGCCGCGCGGCCGCCCTGATCCCTCCGGGCACCCCCGGACGCCCCCTGCTGGACTTCCGGCGCGGCCTGCTCGCCGAGAACCTCGCCCACTCCCCCCAGTCCGCCCAGGCCGCCTACCGCCGCGCCCACGCGGGCGCCACGGCCCACGCCAACACCCTTTTGCTCTCCTTCACCTGGCGCCACCTCGCCGGACTGGCCCTCCGGGAGGGCGACCTGGCCGAGGCCCGCCACGGCTTCGCCGAGTCCCTGCGGATCCGCGAGGAACTGGGCTACCTCGTCGGCACGGCCCCCGCACTGGCCTCCCTGGCCGACACGGAACCCGAACCGGAGGCCTCCCGCCTCCGCGAGGAGGCCCGCCGCCTCTACCGCCTCCTGGGCGGCGTCCCCACCTGGCTGGCAGCCCACCTCACCCCACCCACCCCGGACGCCGCAACAGCCTGACCCCCACCCCGACACAAACAAACAGCGACAAGGCCCGGCCGCGCCCGGGCCGCCGGAGGGGCACCACGTGCGCCCTGCCGGGCGTCGGCCGCACGACACCGCACCCCCGTACGACGGCAGCGGCACCAGACACACGCAGGCGCACCGGTGTGACCTGTCCGGGCGTTGGGGGCCGGCTCGCTCCGCGGTGGGCGCATGGCGCCGCGCCGGCGTACGGCGGCAGGAGACGGGCTCGCCGGGTGGCGGACACACGCAGGCGCACCGCCTGTGGCCTGTCCGGACGTCGGGCACGGGCAGCCGCCCGACGGACGGGAACCGGCTCACCCCGCCGCGGGCGCATGAACCCGCAACCGCCCACGACGGGAAGAGGCCCGCTCAACGCGGCGTTGGGCGCATGGCGCCGCAGCCGCCCACGGCGGAAGGAGACGGGCTCGCCGGGTGGCGGACACACCCAGGCGCACCGCCTGTGGCCTGACCGGACGTCGGGCACGCGGCGCGGCAACCGCCGACGGATGGGGACCGGCTCACCCCCGCCGTAGGCGCATGGACCGGCAGCCGCCCGCGGCGGGAAGAGGCCCGCTCAGCGCGGCGTTGGGCGCATGGCGCCGCAGCCGCCCACGGCGGAAGGAGACGGGCTCGCCGGGTGGCGGACACACGCAGGCGCACCGCCTGTGGCCTGTCCGGTCGTCGGGCACGGGCAGCCGCCCGACGGACGGGAACGGGCTCACCCCGCCGCGGGCGCATGAACCCGCAGCCCCGCCCGCGGCGGGAAGAGGCCGCTCGCTCCGGCGTCAGTCGTACGGCGCCGCAGCCGCGTACGGCGGGAAGAGGCCCGCCGCTTCGGCGTCAGTCGTATTGCGCCGCAGCCGCGTACGGCGGCAAGAGGCCCGCTCGCTCCGGCGTCAGTCACACGGAGCCGCGGTCGCCCGCGGCGGGAAGGGGGTGGGTCGGGGGGTGTCCGCCCGCAGCGGTTGGCGCGTCAACACGGGTGAGTTGGTGAGTGACCGATTCCGCGCCG